>NZ_JASHIC010000010.1 GCF_030056705.1 Flectobacillus longus | reverse complement strand
GGCTTAAAACCTCGTTTTCTTAGAGGTAAATGGCAAATTATTTCTGATTCTATTATATCTTTGCTGAGTACGTAGTACATAAAAAGGTTGCTTTGGTATGGTTCGCAAAACAAATATCAGCAACCTTTTTTATTTCTTAAGCAAGTCTAGCAAAAGTCAAGATGACTTCGTTTAGCCTGTGGCATAAAGCATATAGCCTTCAACTGATAAAATTATATTAATTTTGCGCAATAATGTATCAAAAAGATACATAAAGTGACAATATGACAATAGTCGTATTTTTACAAAATTTACATTGGTATCAATGTCAGCTTTAGGCTGTAAGCCGTAGGCATTGGGCAAAAAATGTATTCATGATTTTTTAGCCTAATACGTATAGTTTAATGCCCATTGCAGGTGAAATTAAAGTAGTTGTGGATTAAAACATTCATCATTCACAACTCATAATTCATCTTTAATTAATGATCCATTATTCTAATTATATATATCAATTATCATTTCAACCTAAACTATTGAGCCTTTAGAACAAGCTGACCTTGATTAGTCAGCCGAGCCGTTCAGAAGCTCGATACCTAATTAACGAAAAAACAATGGCTAGAAAAATCAGAATGGGCATGATTGGAGGAAGTTTGGATGCCTTCATCGGAGCAGTTCACCGCAGAGGAGCCGCCTTAGATGGCGAAATTGAACTTGTTTGCGGAGCGTTTAGTTCAAATCCTGAAAAATCTAAAGCTACTGGTGAAGCGCTTTATTTACCAGCCAACAGAGTATATGACTCGTATGAGGAAATGATTCTGAAAGAAAAGGAACTTCCTGAAGGCGATCGCATGGATTTCGTTTCAATCGTTACGCCAAATCATGTACATTTTCCTGCGGCAAAATTTGCTATCGAAAACGGTTTCCATGTAGTAATGGACAAGCCGCTTACATTGACAATGGAAGAGGCAAAAGAATTGATAGAAATCGTTAAAAACTCTGGCTTATTATTCGCACTGACTCATAACTACACAGCTTATCCAATGGTAAAAGAAGCACGCCAATTGATAAAATCGGGTGCTATTGGACAAATCCGTAAAGTAATTGTTGAATATCCACAAGGTTGGTTATCTCAATTGGTGGAGGCATCTGGTCAAAAACAGGCTTCGTGGCGTACCGACCCAGCTCGTAGCGGTGCGGCAGGTGGTGTTGGCGACATTGGTACACATGCCGAAAACTTAGCTGAATATATCACTGGCTTACAAATCACCGAACTTTCGGCTGATCTCACTATCTTCGTTGAGGGACGTATGTTAGACGACGATGCTAATATTCTTTTGCATTTTGATAATGGAGCTAAAGGAATTTTGCATAATAGCCAGATTTGTAATGGCGAAGAAAATGACCTTAATATTCGTGTATATGGAGAGTTTGGTGGCTTAAAGTGGCGCCAGATGGACCCAAATACCTTGATTATGACTAATCAGGAAAATGGTTCTAAAATTATCCGTACAGGGGTGGGCAACTTGTCTCCTCACGCTCAGGCACATACTCGCCAGCCAGCGGGTCACCCAGAAGGATATATCGAAACCTTTGCCAGTATTTATCGTAACTTTACTTATGCACTACGTGCGCGTTGGGGTGCAGAAAGCAAATCTGGTACTGGTGGCGGTTTAGGAAAAGGTACTGGAGTAGACGGTTATGATCCAGACATCTATGACTTCCCAAGCATTGAAGATGGTTTACGTGGTATGGCTTTTATTCAAACAGTTGTGAAATCAGCAAATTCACCTGAAAGATGGACAAAATTTGAAATCTAGTAAGTAGTATCTCCAAGTCACAGATTTATGCTTGATGGCTTGGAGATATTCTGTAAATTTGAAGGCTATTAAAGGGGGCAACCCATAGAAAGTCATCTTTTTCTTTAATCCTTCATTACTTTTGTGCAAAAAGTTTGGAAAAAACTCGCTTGAGATTGTTATGAAATACTTCTTAACATGCCTGTTTTTAGGACTATTCTTTACATATCCATTGGCGCAAATATCTCAATATGAAGTATTTTTTGCCCAATATCATAATGAATTAGTCATTAGAAAATGGAAAGAGTCTGGTACTACCCAATATTTATTGATTAATCCAGAAAATCTCAAAACTCAGGTTCTGAACAATATTGAGGTTCAGCCAATGGAATGGAGCAATGTAATAAATGCTTTTGAAAAAACACCTTATATTCATGATTGGCAAATAGAAAAACATTGTGATTATGAGCTTCAAGATGCAGGAATTACAAAGGCAGATAGTACGCTCAAAGGTTTTAGTTTGACGATAGATTTATGCCCATCTAGCAAACCATTGACCAGAAGCTTTTTTCAAAATGTGATTAAAAGTTTTGAAATAAGCGAACGACCTGTTCCTCTGACCATTACGATTACAGGCATTTGGATGCAAAAACACCAAGATGACCTCAATTGGCTCAAGCAACAAGAAAAAGCAGGTAATTTGCGTATTACGTGGGTCAACCACAGTTATACGCACCGTTACGACCCCAAATTGCCTCTTACTAATAATTTCTTGCTGGAACACGGTACCAATATACTTTCAGAAGTTTTATTGAATGAGCAAGCTATGTTATCAAATGGACTTGTTCCTTCTATTTACTTCAGGTTTCCAGGTTTAGTGTCCGACAAAAGCATTTTCGATGAAGTTTTGGCTTTAGGGCTTTTACCTCTCGGAAGCGATGCTTGGCTAGCCAAAGGCGAGTCTATCAGAAATGGAAGTGTGGTATTGGTGCATGCCAATGGTAATGAGCCTTTGGGCTTAGCGCTTTTTCAAAGAATGCTCAGAAAAAATGAAGGAGATATCAAAAGCAAAAAATGGCTTTTATGGGATATTTCCAATTTACTATCCAAAGAGTAACCCTTTACAAAACAATAATTAATTATATCCCCAAAAAACAAATCGATTAACTCATGTCAAAAATCAAAGTAGGTGTCGTTGGTACAGGCTTTATTGGACCAGCTCACATCGAGGCCCTCAGAAGACTACCAAATGTAGAAGTAGTAGCACTTTGTGAAGTGAATATTGAATTAGCTACGGCTAAAGCTGCACAATTAGGTATCGAACGCCCATGTACGTTTGACCAATTGTTGGCTATGGAAGACATCGCTTGTGTACATATCTGTACGCCAAACTTCTTGCACTATTCTCAATCAAAGGCCGCTTTGTTGGCAGGTAAGCACGTTGTTTGCGAAAAACCATTGGCAAAAGACCTTCACGAGGCTGAAGAATTAGTAGCACTTGCTAAAGAAACAGGTTTGGTAAATGCTGTTCACTTCAACTTACGTTACTATCCATTGGTACGCCAAATGAAAACGATGCGAGAGAAAGGTGATTTAGGAGAAATTTACTCAATCATTGGTTCATATCTACAAGACTGGTTGTTCTACAACACAGACTATAACTGGCGCTTAGAACCAGACAAATCTGGTGATTCTCGTGCTATTGCTGATATTGGCTCACACTTGATGGATATCATTGAGTATATCACTGGTTTGAAAACTGTTGAGGTTATGGCTGATTTCAATACAGTTCATAAAACTCGTAAGAAGCCTTTAAAACCTGTAGAAACCTATTCAGGCAAAATGCTTCAACCAGAAGACTATGCTGATGTGACTATCACTACAGAAGATACCGCAAACGTATTGTTGCGTTTTGACAACGGTAATCGTGGTTCTGTAACGGTATCTCAGGTATCTGCTGGTCGCAAAAACCAATTGAAATTGGAAATCTCTGGTTCAAACAAAACATTTGCTTGGAACTCAGAAGCACCAAACGAATTGTGGTTGGGTAACCGTGATGCAGCCAACCAAGTGTTGATGCGTGACCCATCGTTGGCGTATGCAGAAGCAAGAGATATTATGACATTCCCTGGTGGTCACAACGAAGGTTTCCCAGATACTTCAAAACAATTGTTTAAAGAAGTATATGCGGCTGTAGCTGCTGGCAAACAACCAGAAAATCCAACTTTCCCAACCTTTGCGGATGGTTACAGAGAACTACTCATTTGTGAAAGAATCCTAGACAGCCACAGAAGCCAAAGCTGGACGAAGGTATAGTATTTAGTGAATGAGTGATTGGTGATTTAGTGATTAGCTAAATCACCAATCTTGTTTTACACCCTCAATTTATGGACAAACATTATCTTCCCAAAGAAGAGTTTGCTGAAATGATTTTTGTTCGCATCAAAGCATTTAGTCTTCGCTGTATGCCTTTATGTGATAATCTTTTCTTAAAAACTATTTCTGCTAAAAACATTGCCAAGCAATTAGCTCGTTCTTCTACTTCATCAGTAGCCAATTACAGAGCTGTACGAAGGGCAAGAAGTAGGAATGAATTTTATGCAAAACTTAGTATTGTTATAGAAGAGCTTGATGAAAGTATTTTTTGGCTAGAGTATTCTTTGGATGCCAAATTTTATGAAGAATCTAAAGTTAAAAGTCTCATAATTGAAGGGTATGAAATCTTGAAAATTCTCGCTAAAGCTAGAAAAACGGCAAGCGAAAATAAAAGTAATTGATAAAATACGATACAAAGATTCCATGATTTGTGATTAGTGGATAAAATCACTCATTCACAACTCGCTCAATCACTCAATAACAACATGAAAACAATCAAAGGGCCTGCTATATTTTTAGCACAATTTTTAGATAATGCTGAGCCGTTCAACTCACTTGATTCTATTACTTCGTGGGTAGCTGATTTGGGCTACAAAGGTGTTCAAATCCCTACTTGGGATGCTCGTGCGATTGACTTGCAATTAGCCGCGGAGTCAAAAACATATTGCGACGAATTGAAAGGTAAATTGGCTGATAAAGGTGTCCAAATCACTGAATTGTCAACGCATTTACAAGGTCAGTTGGTGGCAGTAAATCCTGCTTACGACGTAATGTTTGATGGTTTTGCACCAGATTCAGTAAAAGGTAACCCAAAAGCTCGTACCGAATGGGCTGTGCAGCAGTTGAAATGGGCAGCAAAAGCTTCTCAAAACCTAGGTTTGAACGCTCACGCTACATTCTCAGGTGCTTTGATGTGGCATACAGTATATCCTTGGCCACAACGTCCTGCTGGTTTGGTAGAACAAGGCTTTACCGAATTGGCTAACCGTTGGTTGCCAATCTTGAATGCTTTCGACGAAGCTGGTGTTGACCTTTGCTACGAAATTCACCCTGGTGAAGATTTGCATGATGGCGTTACATTCGAAATGTTTTTAGAAAAAGTAGGAGGTCACAAACGTGCTAACTTGCTTTATGACCCATCTCACTTTGTGTTGCAATGTCTTGACTACTTACAATACATCGATTTCTACCATGAGCGTATCAAAATGTTCCACGTAAAAGATGCTGAGTTTAACCCAACAGGTAAGCAAGGTGTATATGGTGGTTATCAATCATGGGTAAATCGTGCTGGTCGTTTCCGTTCGTTGGGCGATGGACAGGTAGACTTTGGTTCGGTATTCTCTAAATTAACACAATATGGCTACGATGGTTGGGCTGTATTGGAATGGGAATGTGCTATCAAAGATCCAGTTCAAGGTGCAACAGAAGGAGCCCCATTCATTGATTCACACATTATCCAAGCAACGTCAAAAGTATTTGATGACTTTGCAGGCGGCGGTGCTGATATCGAATTGAATAAGAAAATTTTGGGAATTTAATTTGATTCCTCATATTTAGCAGGCGAATGAATTCGCCTGCTATTTTTATTTACTACACCTACATAATCGTTTTAGAGAATATACGTCCTTTCATATCCATGCTTCTTGGATTATAGATTATCGAAAGCCTTTCTATGCAAATTTTGAAGAAATCGAAAGAGTAGAAAACAAAAATCAAATATTTGATTAAGGAAAATTAGTTTACTTTTAATGAAGAATTGTCAAGTTTTTTATATTTTTATTGTAAAATAATTAATAAAATATAATTTTTATTAACAATTCAACAATTAAACTATAAGTGTATGCAACTTTTTCAATCCGACCAAGAAATCGAAACATTAATCGAAAAATTCAACACTTGCTGTTTGCCTGCGGAGGCTTGGACACATGAGGCACATTTGGCGATGGGCGTTTGGTATTTGCGACAATATACGCTTACGCAAGCTATGTTATTGGTGCGCCAGCGAATTATTCTGTTCAACAGCTCTGTTGGTGGACCTGTGGGTTTTGAACGAGGATATCACGAAACACTTACTTGGTTTTGGCTTAAAACAATTGATGCCTTTCTCAATGAGTATGGACGTAAAAAAGTCCTATTAGATACCTGCAACGCATTTCTCGAAAGTCCGCGAGCCGATCGTAATAGGGCTTTGTTATTTTATCAAAAAGAAGAAGTAATGTCTTTAGAAGCCAGAGCTATGTTGGTATATCCTACCAATACTTCCCACCCTTGGTAATAATCAGTTTGATACCTCTAAAAAGAATTAAAATATGCGCCCAAATGGCTCCAAACACACCAAAATGCCTTTGTAATACTTTATAACGGTCAATTAGTGAGCGTTTGAGCTGTTTATTCGAAATACCACCCGTTAGATATTTTGCTACAACAAAATCCAAATAAACCACTTGTTGGGCTTTTTTAAGACAAGTAATTTCCCAATCTACATCAGCACTCAAGTTTTCTTGCCAGTACACAGGCGCTACTCTTTTGCTAGCAATAAATGATTGATGACACACTAGCATTCCCAAATTCATATCTCGCCATTGGAGGTTTTTAGGCAACCTATGCGGAGTTATCACCGAGCGCAATCCTTGAATTTCGCCCTCATTATTCACAAAATAGGTATCACCATATAGCACATCAGTTTCTGGCGTAATCTGTTGATATATTCTTTCAATGACAGTTGGGTCATTTATCTCATCACCAGCATTGACAAACCATACAAAATCACCGGTTGCCAAACGTTGTCCTTTATTCATGGCATCGTATAAGCCTTTATCGGGCTCTGAAACTAGCAAGTCAACTCGGGCACGATACTTTTCCGCTATGGTAAGCGTACTATCTTTTGACTTCCCATCAATGATAATATATTCAAAATCTTGGCGGGTTTGCGCCAAAATACTTTTGATAGTTCGTTCCAAAAATGCCTCAGCATTGTAAGTAATGGTTATTATTGATATTTTTCTCACAATCAAAAAACGTATTTAAAGAAGAGATTGATAAAGTGTTTCGTAACGCTTAGCTACGACAGCCTCTGCGTACTCGGATTCTACTTTGGAGCGAGCCTGTTTACATAAATCCTCATAGTTGGGATGTTGTAAAATATGCACTATTCCATTGGCTAAATCTTCAGCAGAAGGAGCTTTTGCCACATATCCCGTTTGAAGGTGTTCTATCATTTCAGGAATACCCCCTGTTTCAAACCCTACCACTGGTGTTCCACAAGCCATAGCTTCCATGATGGTGTTCGGAAGATTTTCTTCCAAAGACGGAATCACAAAAACATCCGCAGCGGAATAGGTAGTCGCTATTTTCGAAAGATCAAAGAGACGACCTAAAACATTTACTTTGCAGGGAATATTTACAAAATCTGCTTCTTGGGCTTGTCCCATCACCAATAATTCTACACTATCTTTTAATGAGGGATTTTGTGTTATTAAATGCTGAATCGCCTTTTCAAAGTATTGAAAGCCTTTGCGTGTATCACTAATTTTCATGGCAGCAAACAAGATATATTGCTTATTCTGTGCCAAATTAAGCTGTTGGCGAGCTTCTGTCTTGTTTCGCGGATAAAAAAGCTTTGTATCTACAGGATTAGGAATCGAAATGACTTTTTTGCCTTGCAATAAACTACTTTGACGGGCTTTTTCAGCCAGCCATTCACTACAAGCCACAAGGGTTAAATCCATTTGTTCAAATAATGCCTTTTTTTGAAGCCAAACTTGATGGGATAGGTCATCAGCTGATGGCTTTTTCAAAAAGTGTTCACAATTTCCACAGACTTGTTGATAACTTTCGCAAGTACCGCTATAATGACATCCACCTGTGAATGCCCACATATCATGCAAGGTCCATACGAATGGGCGATTTAGTTTGGACAATTGAGTTAAAGATTTTACAGATAGAAAACCAAAATTTACCCAATGTAAATGAAAAACTTCTGCATCCCTAACAACTGGTTCGGAGGTGACATCTATTCCTATTTGAGCTTGCGAAAAAACAAAGCGAACCTTTTTTGAATTTTCATAAAAAGCAAACTGATAACGATCGGCTGCAAATCGAGCCAAGGCGATTTTTTGTTGTAACCAATTATGAGCAACAGAATACACCTCTGGCGCTTTTCCTTTTCGGTCTTGAACCAGCATGCACGACTGCACACCATGGCGCCCGAGCGCCTGATGTAAGCGAGAAGCTGCAATAGAGGCTCCTCCAAAAGTATCAAATGTGCTAAAAATTGTTACCCTCACGAACGTTTACTTCTTTTTGTTTTAAAAGAATAATGACAAGACTCAATGAGTTGTCTCGTTACTTTTTTCCTTTAAAAATGAAACTATTTGCAAATATCCTTCGAGTTTGTGTAAAAGCCTTAGCTATCCTGATATTTCTCTAAAAAGCACCTAAATATCATGGTTTTGGAGACTATTTTTGATTGCGTACAATGACAATCCGTAACAAACGGAATGATATTACCTTTTTTTTCTGACATTTATAAGTATTATCCAAAAAACATCAAAATAATACAAAAAATTATTGGATTTAAAGAAGTATAAATTATATTTATCCAATAATTTCTTGTACTATGCTAAAACATTAATTTCCTTTGTATAAAAATTCAATTCATAGTTTTTGCTTTTTGCAACAACGAATTGAACTAAAATTCCCAACCATCTGTAGTTCAAAGGTATTGTATTAGTGATAAGCCTTGATAATCAGCTAGTCACATAATATTTACTAGGTAATGGAAATGTGTGAGTATCAGTGCAAAATAGATGATTAAATAAGGCATCCAGCGATTGAGAATCTTTGATGTTTGTACCAATATGTAAACCTTCCCCTATCTAGCAAAGCCAAAAGTTAGCATTAACCTTGCAACGAAGCTGGACTGTATTCATAAATTAATATCTTAAACTAACACGTAATGTTCATTAACGCAATTGCAAGTTACCTGCCCGAACAAGTTGTTACGAATGCCTATTTTCAAGAACTCAATGGATTGACCGACGAATGGATTGTTGAGCGTACTGGAATTCGTGAGCGTCGCAAAGCATCATCTGAGGAGAATACGCATACAATGGCATTGGAGGCAGCCAAAAAGATTACTGAAAGTTTACCTTACGACATTTCTGAAGTTGACCTAATTGTAGGTGCTACCTACACTCCACACGATAATATATTTACACTAGGCCACGCATTACAACACGCATTAAATATTTCTGAAATACCAGTAGTAACGATTTCTTCTGCTTGTTCTTCATTACTCAATGCAATCGAAATAGTTCAGGGATATTTTGCTATGAACAAAGCCAGCAAGGCTCTCGTAGTTGTTTCGGAGCATAACACTGCTTACAACAACGAAGACGATACCAAAGCTGGACACCTTTGGGGCGATGGCGCAGCGGTATTATCTATCTCCAAAGAAAAAGCGGGAGAGCAAAACTGGGAAATCAAAGATTTGATTACAGGTGGTGCAGCCAATGTAGGTAAAGCTTCGGAAGGAGTAACACTTAAGCCGCTTCACCGTGGTTTGATTATGCCTTATGGTAAGGATGTATTTATCAATGCTTGTACTTATATGCCCAAAGTAAGTAAACAAGTAATGGAGAAAAACGGATTGACGGTTGAGGATATTTCGTTTGTGATTCCTCACCAAGCCAACTATCGTATCACCAAAAACGTAGCTGGAACATTGGGTGTTCCTGACGAAAAAATGCTTTCAAATATCCATTACTTAGGCAATACAGGTTGTGCTGGTTGTGCGATTGCAATGGACGAAAATAAAGGTAGATTCGAAAAAGGCAATAAAATCATCGTAACGGTATTTGGCGGTGGTTACTCTTATGGAGCTATGCTTGTTGAGATTTAATCAGAAAATCGAAAAATATTTCAATTTTTTAAAGAATTCATGCAAAAACCAAAACCACTAAGTTGCTTAGTGGTTTTTTTATTGGACAAAAGAAAGACATATTACGGTTTTTGACCGAAATTATTAAATGGGGCTTCTCCTATTCAGAATAATTTTTATATTTGCTTTGATGTCAACTGGAAATTTTACCTCGAAAATCTTATTGGCCTCAATTTTAAACCAGATTATTCATTTTTCTAATATTCTCAAATAGATAAAACTATGTCGACAGGTTTAGACGCTCTTACCAAGAAAAACATTGATACTTGGCTAACTGGTAACTATGATGAAGAAACTAAGGCTAAAATCCAGCAATTGCTAGACGAAGGCAAAGAAACAGAACTTTCAGATTCGTTCTATAAATCGTTGGAGTTTGGTACTGGCGGTATGCGTGGAGAAATGGGTGTGGGTTCGAACCGTATGAATAAATACACCGTAGGAGCTGCTACACAGGGTTTTTCAAACTATCTCAAACAAAGTCTTCCAGGCAAAGAAATCAAAGTTGCAATTGCACACGATTCTCGTAACAACTCTCCTTTCTTTGCTCGTATTTGTGCTGATATTTTCTCGGCAAATGGGATGAAAGTATATCTTTTCTCGGCACTTCGTCCTACTCCTGAACTATCATTTACGATACGTCATTTGGGTTGCGATGCTGGTTTGGTAATTACGGCATCTCACAACCCTCGCGAATACAATGGTTACAAAGCTTATTGGAACGATGGTTCACAGGTGGTTGCCCCTCACGATAAAAATATCGTGACAGAAGTAAATAACATCACTTCGGTAGATGATATCAATTTCAACGGCAACGAATCGCTTATTACCTTTATCGGTGAAGAAGTAGATAAAGAATACTTAAAGACAATCCAGCATAATAGCATCAATCCAGACGTAATTGCTCGTCAGAAGGATTTGAAAATTGTATATTCTTCTATTCACGGTACAGGTATTACTTTGGTGCCCCAAGCTTTGGCTTTATTAGGCTTTGAAAATGTAAACGTAGTAGAAGCACAAGCTGAGCCAAATGGTGACTTCCCAACAGTAGTATATCCAAACCCAGAAGAAACAGAAGCAATGACTTTGGCTGTAAACTTGGCTAAAGATATTGATGCTGATTTGGTAATTGCTACTGACCCAGATGCCGATCGTGTAGGTGCTGCTGTAAAAAATCCTCATGGCGAATGGGTATTGTTGAATGGAAACCAAATGGCGAGCTTAATTATCTATTATTTGTTGGGTGCTTGGGAAAAAGCAGGCAAACTAACAGGTAAAGAATTTGTGGCTAAAACCATCGTAACAACTGAAATCATTGCAAAAATGTGTGCTGGCAAAGGTGTAAAATGTTATGATACCTTAACTGGCTTTAAATACATCGCTGCGGTAATTCGTGAATTGGAAGGCAAAGAGCAATTTATTGGTGGTGGCGAAGAATCTTATGGCTATTTGATTGGTGATGCCGTTCGTGACAAAGATGCTGTAGCTTCTTGTGCAATGATTGCAGAATTGACAGCTTATGCAAAAGATAATGGTAAGTCATTGTTTGACTTCTTGACAGAAATGTACCAAGAAAACAATTTCTACTACGAAGGCTTGATTTCTTTGACTAAAAAAGGAAAAGCTGGTGCTGAAGAAATTCAACAAATGATGGCAAATCTTCGTGCCAACTTGCCAACTTCTGTAGCTGGTTCTGAGCCAGTAACGGTATTAGATTACAAAAACTTAACTTCGAAAGACCTCAAAACAGGTGAAATCACTGCGATTCCTGAAGGCTTAGGTATGGAGTCATCTAACGTAATTCAGTTGATTTTAGCAGATGGTTCAAAAGTTTCGGCACGTCCGTCAGGAACAGAACCAAAAATCAAATTCTATGTTTCGGTAAATGCGCCATTAGCTAATCCTGCCGACTTTGATGACACGCTTGCAGCTTTAAAAGCTAAGGTTTCAGCTATTCAAGAAGATTTGGGATTGAAATAATGATATAAATCATTGAATAGCTAAAGCGGTGTTATCTTTGCGGATAACACCGCTTTTTTTTGACCATTCACTCATTAAATCATTCACTTTTTCAAGAATTATTCAGTAATTAGCATCAGAAGTTAGTGACATGATTTTTGTTCGAATACCGTTTTTACTCTTTAAACTTATCTATCGCCGATATTCGCACTAAGTCTTGCGGGCTTCAAATGTTGTTTTATTTTCATTAAAACCCATAAAACATTCATTTAGGTTTTATTCTAAACATTTCAAAATCATGAAAAATTTTAAATTTTCAGCCCTTCTTTTTGCTGTTGTAGCATTACTTAGTTTTTCTTCACAAGCTCAAACATTTAAACGTGGTGACAAAATTTTAAACGCTGGCGTAGGTTTATTGTATTTAGGAGCTTATGCAAACGCAGAGTTTGCGATTGAAGATAATATTGGGATTGGTCCAATGGTAGGATATACGTACTATAATGCAGGTGTTCTGTCAGGTTATTCGGGAGATTATAGCTATGGTCAATTTAGAGTAGGTGCTAGAGGTGCATACCACCTAGGGGATGTGCTTAATGTGAGAGATAATTCTGTGGACCCTTACGTTGCTGTTGGAGCAGGTTTACTCTTCGATCGTAACAATTATACTTACAATGCAGGTACAGGCAATGTTACGTATGGTACGCGTACAGGTATCTTTATCAACCCTCGTGCAGGTGCTCGTTTTCCATTAGGTAATAATCTATCAGGCTTTGCTGAAGTAGGTTGGGGTGGTTCTTGGGTGACTGCGGGTATTTCGTTAGGATTGTAATATTTAGTAATAAAAACAAGATAAGGTTTAAAGCCAGATTTACTTTCATATATTTCCAGAAGAAAGTAAATTTGGCTTTAATTATATCTCAACTATGAATCAAAAAAATCGTCTTTATCTAGTACTGGGCTTGATATCTGTTGTGTCATTGGCCTCTTCATTTTCTACGAATACCGTCAAAAAAATTAGTATGCTCATGGTTGCTCGTTCTAACAAAAACGGAAAAACAGCCACCATCAAATCAGAAATAGCCTATCAGGTAGCGGGAGGTAGAATGGTAAGCCATTTTACACAACCAAACAATCAGTATATTATCAACAATGCAAAAGGTGAGGTAAGTATTTATGACCCATCTAAAAATACTGTTATTCAACAGGTAAACTATATCTTTAGTACTGAAACTACACAGTTTTATTATTTCTTAAATAACCAAAAATCTGATTTAGGTTTGAGAAATATGGGCTTTACCAACAAAGCGACTAAATTTGAGAAAAACCTCATGATTAGCACATGGATAGCGCCTGCTAAATTGAGCAAAAGTATTCGTTCGGTAGAATTGGTACATAATGGCGGAAATCCGATTTATACCAAATATATCGACGGCGATGGAAAGGTGATGAAAAAGGTATATTATTACAATTTTCAAAAACTTGGAGACATCGAATTTCCTTTGGCAGTTACACAAATTGATTTTTTTACTGCCAAAGATTCTGTTATTACCAAAACCTCTTATTCAGACATCAAAATCAACGAGACTGTTAATCATGAATTGCTTAACTTTTCGATTCCGCTCAATGCCAAAGCTCTTAAGTAAAATACTTGTCTTAGTGCTAGGATTACTCGCTGGCAACTCGCTTATGGCACAAAGTCTAGAAGCAGATTTACAATTTTTAGATAAAAAAGAGCAAGCCGAACAATCGCAAGTAACCTCATCTGTTGGAAAGAAGGGATTTCACCCTATTTCTTTTGTTATGAATGGTACATTAACCTTTTACCAAAAAGTAATTTCACCACAGTTTTCAGCAAACTGTCTTTACGAACTATCTTGCTCACGCTTTAGTCGCGAGGCGATTCGTATGTATGGACCGCTCAAAGGAGTAGCGCTTAGTGCCGACAGATTGGCACGCTGTAACCGCATTAGTGGTACTACTATCAATCCATTCAGAGTAAATGAGCAAGGTAAAGTCATTGACTCGCCTCAAATGTATAAGTAAGCGAACCTCGTATTCCTCTCCACTATGTCTGATAAGCTTCATATTCGATTTTGGGTTATTCTTAGTTGCGTGTTGCTCCTTGGTGTCCAATCGGGTATTTCTCAAATCACGAAAGATAGCCTCTTTTTACAACATTTGATTGGCAAAGAACAGTATCACGACGCTATTACCTTTACCAATCAACTTGAACAAAAATATCCTATCTCAATACAATCCAAATTGCAATTGGCTTACCAAAAGGGATTTGCTTTTTATTCGCTCAAACAACTCGACTCGGCAAGTGTCTACTTTTCAAAAGTTTCTTCAGAAAGTCCATATTTTTCACAATCTCAGTTTTGGGCAGGATTATCAGATAGCTATTTGAGAGATTTTACAAAGGCCGAAAAATACTTTAAGGCTATTGATTCAAAAGATAGTCTTAATCGCTCGTTACAAACCTTTGAGCTAGCAGGTTTGGCGCTTTTACAACGAAATCAGCAACGATTTGATTCTCTACAGAGACACCTCGATCCTTCGCTTTATGCTTTACAAAAGCAACAAGCTAATTATTTGCTTTACCGAGACGATATTTTGAAGCAACAAAAAAAATCAGGTTTTAAGGCAGGGTTATTATCTGCTATTATTCCTGGAGCGGGTAAGATTTATGCAGGTGGACAATTGGGACAAGGAATTTCTGCCTTTTTACAAAATACCATTCTTGGGTTACAAGCTTATGAAGGCTTGCGTAAAGATGGTGTTGGGAGTCCTCGATTTATTATTTATGGAAGTTTATTTAGCCTTTTTTATATAGGAAACATCTGGGGAAGTGCTTTAAGTGTCAAAATCAAAAGACAAGAATTTAATGAAAAAATCGACGAGCAAATTTTATTTGATATGCATATTCCTTTGCGCACCCTTTTTAATTAAAGCGCAAAATAGTAATACCATTGTATCAAAAGCTGACAGTTTGTTTCGTCAACAACAATATGACGAAGCTATGTTGGGCTATGAACAAGCATTTTTCGAGCTTAGCGAATGGCCTGATACAAGTCTTAGCAATCAGCAAATTCAAGATTTAAAAAATACCTTTTTACTAAAAAAACTTTACTGTCAAAAAGCAGCACAGAAGTTTACAATGGCCTTACAAACCAGTCAGCGCTTTGATTTTAGTAACCTCGAAGATAAAAAACAAATACCACTTCGGTACGAAACGGTAGTGTGTAGCTTTTTGGCAGGGCTTTATGACGACTGCTTTAATAATATCCAGCAGTTTAAATATTTCGTAAAAGATAGTACACAACATACGCCAACGTTGCTTTGGGAAATACTCTCACTTACCCAACTAGCTCTTTATGATGAAGCAAAAGCGTTAATTCCAAGCTATAATCAAGCTTTTCATACACAGATTAATGCAGAAGAGCTATTTACTTTTGCACAGAAACCAAAATTTAGAAGTGTCAAAAAAGCCGAAGCTTTGGCAACTTTTGTACCAGGGGCAGGAATGATTTATGCTGGAAATACTACACAAGGAATTGTTTCGCTGGTACTACAACTTGGAACGCTTGGTTATGGTGCTTACAGTATAATAAATGGCTATTATTTTACAGGAATATTTACAGGGCTAGGGCTATTTCAAGCCTTTTATTTTGGGGGAGTTCGCAGGAGCGCCTATTTGGCTGAACAGAAGAATATTGACCTAAAAAATCAGTATTATCAACAAGTCAAAAAAGGGCTTTTGGCAAATCGGAAATAGCCTTAAAAGAAAAAGCTGAAGGAGAACCCTTCAGCTTTTATTATTTTTGAATCGTCAAATTCTTATTTTCCTCCCCACATAAAGAATTTAGGGTTGTCTGTGTATTTGCCGATACCTTCGTCTTGTACCAAAGCGATTAACAATACTACCCAGTCAACAAACGCTACGATACCGCAACCACCCAAAGTAAGGATATAACCTACTCCAGTCAAGGTAGCTGTACCCATGTAGAAACGGTGGATACCCAAACCGCCCAAAAATGTTGATAAAATAAATGCTACAACAGGGTCTTTGCTTGCTGCAACAGAACTAGCTGGCATAGAGGTAGAAGCTGCCAACATGTTGTTTTGAGTAGAAACCTCAGCATTCGAAACAGGAGTAAGGTAATTTACCTCTACACCTTCATTTAAAGTTGTTTCGATAGCAGCGTCATCTACAAAATACTCAGACGATGATGAAGCAAAAGACTTAGTGCATACAGATGCAAAAAGCATTGCTGATAAAATGATAGATTTTTTCATAATTAAGAAAGCTTTGCAATTGAACGATAATTAATAAAGCACTGCAATATATAGATAAATTTTCAACAAAAATCAAAGAATTATCATCTCTGTATAAACGGTAAAATAATTGTTTTTAAAGAAAGATTAACATCAATGATTTTCAGGGGTTTAAAAGCTTAAAATACGATTTTATTAACAAATTAGCAAGAATCCACAGTCATAGTTTATTTTGCATTTACACAAAAAGGCTCAAACTAATTTTTGCTTTTGCGTAAATTAGTTCGAGCCTTAAAATAGAAAATTTAATGTTGTTCTTATGCCTCTGCCGCCAACTTAAATTCCGAAGTAAAGTGGAATTGAATATCAGGGTTATTTTGGATATTCATACGCAAAATCCAATCAGATTCAGCCAAGAATACGTAGTTCCCATCTTTATCAGTAGCGATTTGTTGTCCTTTTAAACGAACAAATTCTAATAATTTTTTAGTGTCTTCTGCTGTAATCCAACAAGCCTTGGCAATATCACGGTGATCAAAGCGACATTTTGCGCCATATTCATGCTCCAAACGATATTGAATTACCTCATATTGGAGTTCCCCTACTGTACCTACAATTTTACGATTACCTAATTGTGTTTGAGTAAACAACTGCGCTACCCCTTCGTCTGTCAACTGCTCAATCCCTTTTTCCAATTGTTTGGCTTTCATTGGATCGAGGTTGATAAGTTCTTTAAAGATTTCAGGAGAAAAGCTTGGAATACCTTGGTAAAACATATTTTCACCTTCCGTGAGTGTATCTCCTATCTTAAAATTACCTGTATCATACAAACCTACTACGTCGCCAGGGAAGCCTTCGTCGATAACTTCCTTATCTTGCGCCATAAAGTTATAAGGGTTATTGAAACGCACGTTTTTGTCTAAACGCACATGCTTATAAAACTTATTACGCTCAAATACACCCGAACAAATACGCAAGAATGCGATTCTATCACGGTGCTTTGGATCTAAGTTAGCATGGATTTTGAAGATAAAACCTGAGAATTTTTTCTCATCTGGCTCTACAATGCGTGTATCTGTTTGGCGCTTTTGAGTTGATGGTGCAATTTGAGTAAATGTATCCAGCAATTCTTGTACCCCAAAGTTATTTACTGCCGAACCAAAGAATACAGGAGCAACATCGCCCGACAAGTAAGTAGAACGGTCAAAATCGTCATAAACACCTTCGATAAGTTCAACATCTTCACGAAGCTGATTCGCATCACGTTCGCCAACACGTTTGTCTAGTTCCTCAGACCAAATATCTACAGAAACAACCTCTTTTTCAATTTTGGTTTTGTTGGCACTAAACAAGTTTAGAGACTTTTCATAAAGGTTATATACCCCTTTAAAGTTAGCTCCAATATTGATAGGCCAAGTCAATGGACGAACTTTGATACCAAGTTTTTGCTCTAACTCGTCCAGTAGGTCAAACGCATACTGACCTTCGCGGTCCATTTTATTGATGAAAATGATTACTGGCGTATTACGCATACGACATACCTCCATCAATTTTTCGGTTTGTTCCTCAACCCCTTTTACACAGTCGATTACCAAGATAACTGAGTCTACAGCCGTAAGCGTACGGTAAGTATCTTCGGCAAAGTCTTTGTGACCTGGTGTATCGAGGATATTGATTTTTACATCATTATATTCAAAAGTCATTACCGAGGTAGCCACCGAGATACCTCTTTGACGCTCGATTTCCATAAAATCGGAGGTTGCACCCTTTTTGATTTTATTTGATTTTACAGCCCCCGCTGTTTGGATTGCTCCCCCGAACAAAAGTAGTTTTTCGGTAAGCGTAGTTTTACCCGCATCGGGGTGGGAAATGATACCGAATGTACGGCGTTTTTGTATTTCTTCTTGTAACGTTGCCATATTTAATAATCGACTGTCAAAATCGAAATGCAAAATTACGGATAAAAAAACAAAACCCACAGGTTTTTTGGGATTGAGTGCTTTGAATTTGAGTGAATTAAACTTCTCAATAAAATCAAAAGGCTCTAACAAATCAATGCTAGAGCCTTTTGCAGTGTAATTTACACGTAATGTCGTAAATCTATTTTTCGTTCAAATTACTGTTTGGCTTACCGTACAAGAAATATACAACCAAACCAATTAGCAACCATCCGAATGCCAATTTTTGAGCCAAACCATCCAAGTTGAGAATCAAGAAAAGGTTTGTTAAGATACCCAGTGGCGCAACGATTTTCAAGGCTGGAGCTTTGAAGTCACGCTCTAAGTTAGGTTCTCTGTAACGCAATAATAATACTGCCAAACATACCATGGCAAAAGCAAACAAAGTACCGAATGAACACATATCACTCAATACACCGATTGGTGTAAATGCTGATACAACAGATACTAAGAAACCTACCAAGATTGTGCTTTTCCAAGGAGTGCGGAAAGTTGGGTGAACCTGACGGAAGAAGTTGGGTAACAAACCATCTTTTGCCATACCTAAGAATACACGTGTTTGACCTAACATCATTACCAACATTACTGAAATCAAACCTGCCGTAGCAGCAGCAGTGATGATAAATACAGCCCAAGGTTGACCTACTTTATCAAATGCGTAAGCTACTGGTGCTTTCAAAGCATCACCTACGATATCTTTGTAGTTAATCATACCCGTTAATACTAATGAAACCAAGATATAAAGAACCGTACAAATTACCAATGAAGCGATAATAGCAAAAGGCATATCTTTCTTAGGGTTGATTGCTTCACCAGCTTGCGTAGATACAGCATCAAAACCAATATAAGCAAAGAAAATAGCCGCAGCACCACTGGCAATACCACCCCAACCATAAGCTTCTTTCATAGAACCATCAGCGTGTTCTACCAATTCAGGAGCAGGGATAAATGGAGTCCAGTTAGCTGTGTTTACAAAAAATGCACCTACGATGATTACGAATAAAATCGCAGCTACTTTCAAGACAACAATAATGTTATTGGCACTTGCGGCTTCTTTGATACCTTTTACCAAGATATATGTTACCAACCAAGTAACAACAAATGCAGGCAAGTTGATACCCCAACCTACGTGCTCAAGTCCCATAGATTTGGCATAAGTTGCTGCCGAAAATGGGTCATTTTTTAAATAATAAGGAATTTCAATACCGAATAAGTGGAGTAGTTTATTGAAGTAACCGGACCAACTCACGGCTACAGTCATTGCCCCCATGGCATATTCTAACACAAGTCCCCAACCAATAATCCAAGCAAAGAATTCACCGATTGTACCATAAGCGTAGGCATAAGCTGAGCCTTCTACAGGAAGTAGAGCGGCAAATTCAGCATAGCAAAGAGCTGCAAAAATACAGCCGATACCTGCTAATACGAATGATAATGCCAAAGCCGGGCCAGCATGATAGTGAGCGCCTGTACCAGTTAATACGAAGATACCTCCACCGATAATCGCACCAATACCGATAGCAGTCAAACTCCATTTACCAAGGACGCGCTTCAGCTCACTGTTTTTAATATCTGCCTCGTAAGCTGACATAGGCTTTTTGCGCCAAATACTGTTACTCATAAAGAAAAGGTTTTAGTTTATTTTATTGTGATTGAAGGTAATTACAGAACAGAATTGTATAAACTGTGTTTCAAGATAGTTAATATTTTGTCGTGAAACAAAAAAAGACCTCATAGCTTTTGGGGGCTATGAGGTCTTTGAGAGTAATTACTTAGAAGGGTTTGCAGCTGGCGCTACAGCTTTCTTCTTTCCTGTTCCAAGGTCAATAACGATTGGAGCGGCAACGAAGATAGATGAGTATGCACCAAATACTACCCCGATAAACATCGCAAATGAGAAACCACGTAAGATTTCACCACCAAAGAACAACAATACTGATACTACCAAGAATACTGTCGTAGCTGTCATTACAGTACGGCTCATGGTATGGTTAATCGATGTGTTAATCGTTTGGATAATCAATTCTTTGTTTGACATATCTGCATCCACACCGATTTCTTCACGAATACGGTCAAATACTACCACTGTATCGTTAATTGAGTAACCAATAACAGTCAATACCGCAGCGATGAAAATTTGGTCAATTTCCAAATCCAATCCGAAAATACGAACGATACCTACCATACCCAATACAACTAAGGTATCGTGAATCAAGGCAATAATACTACCCAATGAGTATTGCCATTTACGGAAACGAATCAATATATAGATAAATATGGCAATCAAAGCATAAGCAATTGATACAAATGATTGTGTCAAGATATCATCAGCAATAGTTGCACCTACTTTAGACTCTGAAACAATTGTAGGTTTTGCATCAGCAAATTGTTGTAAACCTTTTTCTAAAGCAGTACGTACTTTTTGATTAGCAGCAGCTGATTCATCTTCAACCAAATAAGAAGTTGTAACTTTCATCTTAGTTGGTCCGTTGAATGTTTTTACTTCAACACCTTTTTCTTCGAAATCATCTTTCAACGCTTCTTTGATGTTTGTTGCATCAACTGGCTTAGTAAATTCTACTACATAAGAACGACCACCTTTGAAGTCAACACCCAAATTGAAACCTCCTTGTGCAATTAATACTACAATACCTACGGCAATTAGGCTCCATGAGAACCAGTAAGAGTATTTACGTTTGCCAATAAAGTCGAAATTCATTCCTTTGAATAGGTCTTTCGAGATAAATGTTTCGAATGTTACTTCTTTCTCTTTACCAGCAGCAATTTTACGTTGTACCATCCAGTCAACTAATACATGTGATACAAATACGGCTGTAAATACTGAAGTAATCAAACCAATACAAAGCGTTACACCAAAGCCTTTTACAGAACCCGACCCAAAGATAATCAAGATAGCCCCAATCAAGAATGTAGTTACGTTACCATCTAAAATAGCAGAAAGGGCTTTTTCATAACCTAATTTTACGGCATCCAACAATCCAACACCACGGTGTAATTCTTCACGAATACGTTCGTTAATCAATACGTTGGCATCGACAGCCATACCCAATGTCAATACAACCCCTGCAATACCTGGTAAAGTCAACGCAGATTGCATTTGTACTAATACTCCCGCAATAAAGAATACGTTGAACAACAAGGCAGCGTTAGCCATCCATCCTGGGTTGCCATAATAACCAATCATAAATACAATCACTAAAATCAAACCAACAGCCATTGACAAATAACCTTGGTTGATAGCTTCCTGACCCAATGATGGACCAATGAAGGCATCTTCAACGATACGAGTTGGAGCTGGCAATTTACCCGCTTTCAATACGTTTGCTAAGTCTTTTGCTTCTTCAATCGTAAATGAACCAGAGATAGATGAACGACCGTTAGGAATTTCACCGTTGATTACTGGCGCAGAATATACGTAGTTGTCTAGTACGATAGCCACACGCTTACCAATGCTAGCCGCTGTCAAGTTTTTCCAGATACGAGCCCCTGTACCGTTCATTACCATTGTTACTTCTGGACGTTGATTTTGGTCGTAGTCATTAGTAGCATCTACAATTACATCACCTTCTAATGGTGCTGGTTGGTTTTCGCTTTTCTTGATAGCTTCCAACTGGATGATTTCGTCACCTGTAGTTGAAGGAATACCTTTAGCATACCATACAAAAGTCAAGTTTGATGGGAACATCATTTTTACTTCTGGACGACGGAACAATTCATTAACACGAGAAGTATCTTTACGCATTACGCCCCAGCTTCTTCCTTGGTTGTCCAAAGGCAAGAATAATTTTGTCAAAGCAGCACCTGCTGTTGTATCTGCTTTTGCTGTATCTTTTTTAGCAGTTTTTGGCGCAGCCAATTGACCTGCCAAACTACTTTTTGAAGTATCAGTAGATGCCGTTGTTGTAGTAGCAACAGTTGCTTTTTTCGCTTTTTCTTCAGCCGCTAAATATTCACCTAATGTGTTCAAGCCTTGTCCCCATTCGTTGATTTCAGCAACTTCAACAAACTCCAATTTGGCAGCACCTGCCAACAATTTACGAGCACGCTCAGGGTTGTCTACACCTGGCAATTCAACTTGAATACGGTTTGTACCTGGCAAACGTTGGATGTTAGGGTTAGCTACACCAAATTTGTCAATACGAGCTTGGATAATTTTGTAAACACGGTCTACAGCACCATCAATTTCTGAGTTTACCACTTTCTTTACTTGAGCATCAGTAGAACCTGAATTCAATTTGTCGCGGTTTACTGAGTTTGCAAAAATCGTAGCTAAACGTTGATTTGGAGCAACTTTAGCAAATTCCTCGAAGAAGATTTCATTGAAAGGCTTAGTCGAAGTTGCTTGCAATTTTGAAGCACTTGCTAATGCTTTCTCAAAATTAGGATCATTACTTTTTCCAGATAAAGCACGTAGAATTTCTACAGGAGAAACTTCCAATACTGCACTGAAACCACCTTCCAAGTCAAGACCTTTGTGAAGAGCATAAGTAGTTACATCTTGCAATGTGAAGCCCAAATAAACAGGTTGCTTCCACAATGAATCGATATAACGAGTTTTTTTAGCTGGGTCGAGTTTGCCATCTTTCGATGTTGCATACGCAATTGCATTTTCACGAACCGCATTAGCCTTCCATGTAAACGAAAGGAAGAACAAACATAGGGCTGAAATAATACCAGTCAGCCACACAATGGCACCTTTGTAACGCATTTGTTTTTAGTTATTTGAAAAATGAATGTGAATTACTTGTGTGTAACAGTTGCCTATTACAAGATTAGAAAAGGGTTTGGTAAGGGTGGAGCAAATGTTGAGTCTGAAGCTTGGGAAATCATGATACAAATGACCAACAAATTGCCCATAAAGCCTATATCGTTAGACTTTCAATCATTTAAACCAAGAAAAAAAGGAATCAGGGAGCATTGGTAGCAATAAAATGCTCGAACAGAATTTCGTAAAGAATATTAGGAGAAGTAACCTTCAATTGCTGACCCAAAGCATGAACTGCCACAGGAATCACAACGTTAGGAATTGAAAAAACAAAATCACTAACAGCATCAAAACTAATACTTGGACTAGCGTGCATTACCGATAATTCACTTACAGAACATTCAGGAGTAGCTCCTTTTTGTTTTTTGGACTGCTCAGTTTTCGCTTTTTTCACACCAGAAAAGTGTACCTGCGATGCCGAAAATGTTTTACCAAAAACGGTAAACATCAGCATCAAGCACACGAAAAAAGTGCTGAACAAACGCGATATGTGAGATGTTTTTTTCATTGTTGAACACAAAAGTAGCAAGTTTTATAGAAGTATCGCAAACTTTACACCAAATTTTACGTCTGTATAAAAAGAGACTTACCCAATTTTCTTGGGATTTTTATAACAATAATGAGGTATTGCCTACAAAAAATTTCAAAAGTACAATTGAATAATTTTCTTACTTTTGGGACATAAAACAATCTGTATCTAGCATGTTTAATTATTTAGAACCAACTTATATCAAAAACTTCATTCAAAATGCTTTGACTGAAGACGTCGGTGATGGCGACCATACTTCGCTCTCGACTGTACCGCATGATGCCATTGGACGTGCCAGATTATTGGTAAAAGATAAAGGAATTTTGGCTGGGGTCGAACTTGCCAAAATGATTTTTGCAGAAGTTGATCCTGAGCTTCAGGTTACAACTATCCTCGAAGACGGTATAGCTATCGACCGTGGACAAATCGTATTAACAGTAGAAGGTCGCTCGCAGTCGATTCTAAAGGCTGAGCGCTTGGTACTTAACTGTATGCAACGTATGTCGGGTATTGCGACCTACACACGCTCGATGGTCAATTTGATTGAAGGTACCAATGCCAAATTATTGGATACCCGTAAAACAACGCCAAATTTTAGACTTTGTGAAAAATGGGCTTGCAAAATTGGAGGTGCTGTAAACCATCGCTATGCTCTTTTTGATATGATTTTAATCAAAGATAATCACGTAGATTATGCTGGAGGTATTGCTAATGCAATTCGTCAGGCTAATGAATATTTAGTAAAAACGGGGAAAAACCTCCAAATCGAAATTGAAGTTCGTAACCTTGAAGAATTACAGCAAGTTTTAGCGATTGGTCAAGTAAATAGAATTATGTTGGATAACTTCAGTTTTGAAAACCTTCGTGAGGCAGTTCGCTTAATCGATGGTAAATACTTGACCGAAGCTTCGGGCGGTATCAACGAAACTACCATTCGCCAATATGCCGAATGTGGCGTAGATTATATTTCGAGTGGAGCATTGACTCACCAAATCAAAAGCTTAGATTTAAGTTTGAAAGCATACTAAGCATTAACGCTGAATTATAAGCTGTAAGTGTTTTCAGCTATGGCGGATTGGGGATTTCTGATTTCGGAATTCTATAAAATAGCTTAAAAGTATGTTACACCTCCGCGTGGCATAGCTTGCAATTTCATATTAGTACCTATTAAAACTTGATTTATTTTAAATTAGAAAACAATTCACCGATTAATAAAAAATGAACTTACTAGACGAAGTAAATAAAGTAGGCTATGTGAGCCGTTCGGTACCTTTTAAGGGAACTGACTTAAAAGAAGAAATTTTAAAACTCAAAAAAGAAAAAAATGCTGTAATCTTGGCTCACTACTATGTAGATGCTGAAATTCAAGATTTGGCTGACTTTTTGGGAGATAGTCTTGCCTTGGCGCAAGCAGCCGAAAAAACAGATGCCGACATGATTGTATTTTGTGGTGTACATTTTATGGGTGAGACAGCCAAGATTTTGAACCCACACAAAAAGGTCGTTATCCCCGACTTTAATGCAGGTTGTTCGTTGGCAGATTCTGCTCCAAAAGAGGAATTTGCCGCTTTCAAGGCGCAGTATCCTGAAGCTGTTGTAGTAAGTTATATCAACTGTACGGCTGATATAAAAGCTATGACAGATATTATTTGTACTTCGTCAAATGCTCTCAAGGTGGTTGAATCGATTCCTGCGGATAAGCAAATCATCTTTGCACCAGATGCCAATTTGGGAAGATATGTAGCGAAGAAAACAGGACGTGACCTTATTCTTTGGGATGGAGCTTGTATCGTTCACATCGATATTTCTTTAGAGAAATTGAAAAAAGTGAAGGAGGAAAACCCTAATGCTTTATTGATTGCTCACCCAGAATGTAAAGAGGTTATTCTTTCTCAAGCTGATTTTGTAGGCTCAACTACCGCTCTTTTGAATTTTGTAAAAGATTCTGATTGCCAAGAGTTTATCGTAGCTACAGAAGCTGGTATTTTACATAAAATGAAGGAGTCGGTTCCTAACAAGAAGATTATTCCAGCGCCTGCCAACGAGAAAAACACTTGCGCATGCTCAGAATGTCCATACATGAAAATGAATACCTTAGAAAAACTCTACAACGCTATGTTCTATGAGTTGCCAGAAATTCAGGTAGCAGAAGACGTTCGTGAACCAGCACTCAAAGCCTTAAAAGCTATGTTGGAGATTAGTAAATAGAAATACTTTAGGACTTAGTCTATACAAGAATAGGGGCGCAGATGTGCCTCTATTCTTGTATAGACCTGTATTGGCATATACAGATTTACATAAAAACAATACAATTCCATGAACTCTCTCAACAAGTTACCCCTAAACTCACTTTGTGCCTTTGAACCTAAAAAAAACTAACCCCTCTTCATTAAATAATCATTAACAATATTACCTGACGATTACGCTTTGGGAATCTTGGGTCAACTTTGTGTTGATTTTCAAATTTCTCATTGATATGTTGTCTATAAAATCGCACGCCAAATTTCTGCTAGTCCTTTGGGCTTTGGGTATTGTACTTCATGGTTCTGCTCAAACCCTCGATAAAGATACTTTTTATAGTGAAATCCAGCATCCAGATACCAAACTGCTGAAGTTAAAAGCCCAATATAACTCGGCTGTCGAAAAGCAACAAATGCTTGAGGCTGGGCTTTATTTGCAACAAATGGGACAACTATGTTTTCATTTTGGGCATTATCCTCAAGCTTTAGAGCTTCATTTACAAGCTAATAAGGTGTTGAAAAGCCAGCAAAAACCTCTTCTCTTAGCTGACAACCTTTGCGACTTGGGACTTTTGTATTATTACTTGCGCAATCCCAATGCGGCTCTGCAACAGTATCAGGAAGCTTTAAAGATTTTTCAGAAACAAAAAGAACCAAGCGGTATTGCCAAAACCTATGGTCGTTTGGGGCATTTGTATGAAAAACAAGGTAAATATCCTTTGGCGCTTGACTTTCAGCGCAAAGCTATTTCAGAATATCAAAAAGCTGGTAATCAGAGTGGTATTGCCAAGATTTATGAAAACTTAGGAAGTATTTTTGAAGATTTATCTCGGTATGACTCAGCCTATTTCTATTTCAACAAAGCCCTATCTGTCAACCAAGTAGCCAAAGATGAGCTGTCGCAAATAGAAGTGCTCAATAATTTGGGAGATGTTTTAAGAAAAACAGGAAAAACCCAAGAGGGACTTCAATATTCAAAAAAAGCCTTATCTCTTTCGCAGTCACTTAAAGAAAAATATCAAGAAGCCAGTGCCTACAGAGATATATCGAGAGCCTTGCACGATTTAGGACGTAACGATAGTGCCTATTACTATCTTGAACTAAGTCGAAAAATGACAATGGATATTTATTCCGAAAAAAGTATGCAACAAATGGCTGTACTGCAAGTGATGTATGATATTGCCAAAAAAAATGCAGAAATCGAACGTCTTGACCATGCCACAAAAACCAATCAAATTGTGGGTATTGCCGTCGCAGTGGTATTGGTTCTGTTAGGGAGTTTGGGCTTTGTGATTATGAGTCGCCAACGTATGAAAATTGCCAATGAACTACACTTGAATCAACAAAATCAAAAGGTGTCAGAAACTGAGCAGGCTTTGATGCAAGTCGCTCTTCGTAATCAGCAGTTAGAGGAAGAACATCTTAAAAATCAACTCGAGATAAAAACCCAAGAATTGAGTGCCCACACTTTGCACGTCATTCAAAAAAATCAGCTTTTACAAAAGTTATATCTGCGTTTGGAAGAAACCTTGAAAGATGACCGAAAAAATGTTTCGAAAAATCTGAAACAAATCATGCAAGAAATCAACCAAAGCTTCACGCATGATCATGACTGGGAACACTTCCGTCATGTGTTCGAACAAGTACACCAAAGGTTTTTAGAAAAACTAAAATCTCACACCGAACAGCTTACTTCCAACGATATTCGTCTGATTGCTTTACTCAAAATGAATCTAAACTCCGCTGAAATTGCCTCCTTGTTAGGGGTATCACAAGACAGTCTACGGGTATTGAGATACCGCCTTCGAAAGAAACTCAATTTAGCGCAAGGAGAGAATCTGTCGTCCTTTATTCAGTCTTTATAATTCAGAAACGTAACGTTAACAATTTGATAATGTAACGTTTTTAAAAGTAAAAAGCATTGATTTTTAGGAAATTGTAAAGTTTTAATTCACGCTGTTGCTTTTTTGTTAACGCTCTTTGTAACGCTGTTTCCTTTTTGTAACGGCACGAATTTGCAAATCAAAATAGACTTATTGCACCTTTGTCACAGCAAAAACAACGAGGTATTTCATCTAGGCTCGACTTAGACACAGACCTTTTATGACAATTATGTGCAAATATTTTATCATAGTGTGGTGTTGCTTAATTGCACACCTTGGATTTACACAAAACTTCCAATTTCATGGCTCTGTCGCAGACCAGCAAACAGGCGAACCACTTGTGGGTGCCGTTGTAAGAGCAATACCTCAGGGTGCGTATGATGTTGTTGGATTGGATGGGAATTTTCGAATCAAGGGACTAAAGAAGGGAAAACATACTCTCAAAGTAAGTTATGTGGGCTACCAATCTTTTGAAGAAAATATCGAGATTCCAGAACACACCACTAGAAAAATTCAACTCAAACCACATGCCAATCAAACACTTGAAGAAGTTGTGGTATCCGCCCATAGCGATAAATCTTCTGAGCTTACTGCTCGCTCAGCCGAACGCAATGCGCTACAGTTGATGAATATCGTTTCGGGAAAAGCCATCGAAATTTCGCCTGATTTAACCGTGGCAAATTTAGTACAACGTGTTTCGGGAATTTCGATAGAACGCAATAGCAATGGCGATGGACAATATGCTATTATGCGTGGTATGGACAAACGCTATAATTATACTTTGGTCAATGGTATCAAAATCCCAAGTCCAGACAATAAATATCGTTATGTACCTTTAGATATATTCCCTTCCGAACTGTTAGGTCGCTTAGAAGTAAGCAAATCACTTACGCCCGACAAAGAAGGCGATGCTGTTGGAGGTGTAATCAATATGGTGATGAAAGAAGCTCCAACGCAACTAGAACTAAAAGCTAATTTAGCCACTGGATATAGCGAGTTGTTTATGAATCGCTCATTTGATTCGATGAACAAAAGCTTGATTCATACCCAGTCACCTTATGAGGCTTATGGAAAAACGTATTCGGCTACGATACAGGATTTTGCGAAAGGATTTTTAGATACAAAGTCGGCTTCGCCTATGCCGAATGTCATTGCTGGTTTGTCGGTAGGCAACCGCTATATGCACAATCGTTTGGGGGTAATTTTGGCAGGAAGTTTTCAAAATACTTTCCGTGGTAGCAATAGCGATTTCTACAACTCGACAGTCTACGATACAGAAACGACGTCTCGTATTACCAGTTTGGCGCAACGTAATTATTCGGAGCAACAACAACGTTTGGGCTTACATGCCAAACTAGATTTTGCTCTCAATTCACGTACTAAATTGCAGTGGTACAATGCGTTTATGAATTTGCAAAACTGGCAAGTTCGTCAAACAAAAACTACTGATTTTTCGTCGGGAGGATATGACCCTGTGGCTGGAAATGCAGGTTTGGGATTTTCAACTCGTTTGAGATATACTCGCCAGAGTATTTTTAATTCAACTCTACAAGCCAAACACCAGTTAGCAACAAACCTTTCAGTGAACTGGTCGGCTGTGTATTCCTTGGCAACCAATGCTGTACCAGAAAATACTAGTGTGAATTTTTTAGGAAAAAGAGAAAAATTTGTTGAAACACTTACCTATCCAACGGAAAGCGCCCGTCGTTGGGAGCATAATAACGACCAAGATATAGCGCTTTATGCCAATGTAAATTACCTTTTCAAAGGCATTGATTGGAGTGCAGGTGGTTTGTTTAGAACCAAGCAACGAGATAATTTTTATAACAACTATATCTTTAAACCTATTAATCCTTTTGCCCTTTATCAAACAGATTATAAGCAATATAGCGATTTGTCTTGGTCGTTAGAAAACCCTCGTGGTACAGTAGCTTCGGCACTCAATTACAAAGCTTCCGAGCAAATAGGAGCAGCGTATGTTATGGGGAAATGGACCTCAAAAGAGTGGCAAATTATCACGGGTGTACGTGCTGAGCATACTTCGCAGGGATATGATATGCTATATCCTTTGGGTGAACTTCGTCCATCGGGCACACAAGATTATTGGGATATTTTGCCAAGTATTCATACAAAATATGCCTTGGAAAGTAATCAAACCCTTCGTTTCTCTTATTTCCGCTCTATCAACCGTCCAGGTTTTTTTGAAATTGTGCCAGGAAAAATTGTCAACGAAGAATACCAAGAACGTGGGAACCCTGACCTAAAACGTGCTGTTGCTGACAACATTGATTTCCGTTACGAATATTTCCCTAATGCCTCAGACCAATTAATGGCTGGTATTTTTTACAAAAATATTCAGAACCCTATTGAATACACTTTGCAAGTGGACGAAACTCGTGGACAAGATGTGTTTTATACCCCAGGCAATTTTGGAACAGCACAAAACTATGGTTTGGAATTAGATATGATTAAAAACTTCCAAAACTTTGGTTTCAAAGCTAACTACACCTATACCAACTCTAGTATTACGACCAAAAAAATGATTCGTATTCGTAATGCACAAGGAAATTTAGAGCCTCGTAGCGTTGACCAAACTCGTCCGATGTACGGGCAGTCTGCACACGTAGGAAATCTATCCGTTTTTTATAAAGACGGGAAAAAAGGCATTGATGCACAATTGGCAGCCTCGTATACTGGCGAGCGTATCAATACTGTATCTCAATTTTTGAACAATGACCTTTGGCAAGAAGCTTTTATCCAAATGGATGCTTCCATCGAAAAGAATATAGGGAAACATTGGACTATTTTTGCGAAAGCTAATAACCTTTTGAACACGCCAATGCGCGTTTTTATCAAAAATAGCAACCCTGTAAATTCTTCAATTCCTGAACAATCAGCTCTTAATAACAAAACTTTAATTCGACAAGACTATTATCAACGCAGCTATTTATTGGGCTTGCGCTTCAAACTTTAATTCTAATTTTTACAAAACATCATGAAAACTTCAAGCATTTTAGCAAGTGTCTTGTTGCTGGCATCGCTATGCACAAGCTGTACAAAAGACAACTCAGATCCTAAGCCAGAAGAGCAATCAGTAGCAGGCGAAGTATCTGGTACTTGGAAAAAAGGTAGCATCGTTCAAGTAACTGGGGATATCATTGTTCCTGCGGGAAAAACCTTGAGCATCGAAGAAGGCGTAACTGTAGTAATGGACACAACGGCAAAACCTGAAATTATTGTTAATGGTAATTTATACGCTTCTGGAAGTGCTAGTAGTCCTATTAAATTTACCGTTCCTGAAACGGCACGTACTGCAAAATACAACTATGGTAAGCTTTGGGGTGGTATCTTGGCTAGCAAAACTTGTGCTGAATTAGTATTGGACAATGTGATTTTGGAATACGGTGGTTCGACTACAACTGAGGCTTCTACTTCAGTGAAATTAGGTCTTTATAAGGCATTAAGTGGCGAAAATGTGCCAGCGCTTTGGTATTCAAATGTATCTGGTAAATTGGTGGTTGTAAATAGTATTTTCCGCCATTTCAACGAAGATTGTACTTATTTGGAAGGTGGTAATATTATTTTCTCAAATAATAAGTTTTACACAACAGGTGTAACAGGTGGCGAAGCCATCAACATCAAATCGGGTTGTATTGCTGATGTAGCCTATAATTTGGTTTATAGCACTAATACCAACGCACTTAAGCTATCAAATGCAGGTGACCGTACACCACAAGCTTATGTGGTAGCATACAACAACACCTTGATGAATACAGGATGGAGACGTCCAACGATTAAAGGTGGTTCTATCTGGATTGAAGCTAGTGTGCGTGCAGATTTGTACAACAACCTTTTGGCTAACTGCCGCTTCGGTATCAAACGTGACGTAAAAAAGCCAGAAGATACTCGTTCGGTTATTCAAAACAACCTGTACTATGGCTATAATCAAACTACCGTAGACCAGTTCCAGCCGACAGCTGAGATTGCTTCAGGGACAAACGAAATCCGTGGTACAAAAGCGGGTGATAATGATCCAAAGTTTGCGAACTACCCATTATCAACAGATGTCATGAACGCAGACTACAATAGCTCATGGGATTTCTCGTTACTATCTGGCTCGGCAGCTCTTAACAAGGGTATTACCACATTTACTCGTAATTTCAAAACAGGTATTACTGCCAACGGCAAAACATACACTTCCCCAGAACCAGCTAATTACATTGGTGCTTTTGGAGGGAAGTAGTTGCTTATGAGGGGATAGGGTATAGGCAAGAGGCATCAGTAAAATTAGCTATGTGAACTAAGCTTTATTATTCTAAATACTGATGCCTAGTGCCTCACCCCTCACCCCTATAATTCCCAAAACCAACTTATTTCATGAAACTTCTCTTTAAATTATTATCCTTGAGCTTGATTGTTTCGACTGTTGAAAATACTTGTGCTCAAACGATTATCAAACCCGTTGTTATTACTGATTCTGTTAAACATGATACCGACGATCCTGCCATTTGGATTAACCCTCAAAACCCTAGCAAAAGCTTAATTATTGGTACCGATAAAAATCAAGATGGGGCACTATTTGTTTTTGATTTACAGGGAAAAATACAGTCAAAAAAGGTAGTGCGAGGACTCAAACGCCCCAACAACGTCGATATTGAATATGGTTTGAAAATTGGAGGTAAAAAAGTAGACATTGCTGTTACTACAGAGCGAATGACTCACCAATTACGTATTTATTCATTGCCCGACATGAAGCCTATTGACAATAGCGGTATTCCGATGTTTGAAGGTGAAACAGGAACAGAGTTTCGTGATTTGATGGGGATAGCTTTGTACAAAAATTCTAAAGGGAAAATCTATGCTATGGTAGGTCGCAAAAACGGTCCTACAACGGGTGGATATATCTGGCAATATGAATTATCGGATAATGGTAAAGGACAAGTAAAAGCTACTTTTATTCGAAAGTTTGGTAGTTATAGCGGCAAAAAAGAAATTGAATCCATCGCTGTAGACGATGCGCTAGGCTATGTCTATTATTCGGACGAAGGTATTGGTGTGCGAAAATACTATGCCGAGCCTTCAAAAGGCGATCAAGAGTTAGCGCTTTTTGCCACCAAAGGTTTCTCTGAAGATCACGAAGGAATTTCGATTTATCAAACTTCAGCTCGTAAAGGCTATATTCTTGTCTCTGACCAAGGAGCCAATCAATTCCATATTTTCCCGAGAGAAGGTTCTGTACAAAATCCTCACGAACATCCAGAATTAAAGGTAGTAAAAGTCGAAGCCAAGCAAAGTGATGGCTCAGACATTACGGCTATTCCTTTGAATAAAACCTTCAAAAAAGGATTATTTGTAGTCATGAGCGATGACAAAACGTTTCATTTTTATCGTTGGGAAGATATTGCTGGAAAGGACTTGAAATAACGTTCAGATTTCTAAAACTGTACCCCCACAAGACTTTTAATACCAATAAAGCCCCGTACTTGAAAATAGGTACGGGGCTTTATTAGTATTAAATATTTCAAAAAACTTAAGTTAGTAGGTAAAATTAAAATAAATTTTACCCGCTTTAAGCTCTAGGCTTTATGCGGTAGGCAAAAAGTTAAATAGTATGTCTCATGAAGTAATAGAAACTTTTTGCCTAATGCTTACGGCTTAGAGCCTAAAGCGTATTAATGCAATTTTATTTTGCATTAATACTTAAGTTAGTAGGCAAAATAAAATTTAAGATTGGGCTTTGGAAAAAAGCATGGCTGTGGTTATTAAAAAACATTTTAACACTCTTTGCCTTGTGCCTGTTGCCTAGTGCCTAAACACATAAATTAAATCTTATTCTGCACGATTACTTATAAAATCTCTTTGATTTCTGCTTTATTGGCTTCGTTTACCATCAAAATCAATTCAGCGACTAAGCCTGTCCAACCCGTTTGATGAGCCGCCCCCAAACCTTTTCCATCATCGCCATGGAAATATTCGTAGAATAATACCAAGTCTTTGAAATGAGGGTCAGTTTGCATTTTTTCGTAATTGGCATACATTGGTCGTCTGCCGTTTTCGTCTGTTCTAAAGATTTTGATTAGACGCTCTGCCAAACTCAATGCTGCTTGTTTGATGCTTACCATATTACCCGAATTAGTAGGATATTCTACTTCGTAATCATTTCCATAATACGACTGGAATTTCAACAAGGAGTCAATTAGCAAGAAATTCATTGGCATCCAGATAGGTCCACGCCAGTTGGAGTTACCCCCAAACATACTTCCTGTAGATTCGGCTGGGGTATAATCTACCCTAAATACCTCATTGTGTACACGGAACTGGTATGGATTTTCGAGGTGATATTTTGACAATGAACGAACGCCATGTTCTGACAAGAATTCGTTTTCATCAAACATCTTTTTCATAATCATCTTCATACGGTGACCACGTAGGATTGCTAACAAACGGTTTTCTCCTTTTCCTGGCTCATACCAGCGGGAAATCAAACCTGCCAAATCTGGTCGGTTAGCCAAAACCCAATCCACACGACGTTTAAAGTCTGGAAGTTTTTCCAACATTTCTGGCGTAAGAATTTCTACAGCAAAAAGAGGAATTAACCCTACCATCGAACGGATTTTGAGCAACATACTCTGTGAGTTTGGCATGTGAAGCATATCATAATAAAACTGGTCTTCTTCATCCCAAAGGCTAATTTCTGAGCCTCCCAACATTTGCATTGCACCAGCAATATGCAGGAAGTGTTCAAAAAATTTAGAAGCCATATCTTGATATACTGGACGCTCAACAGCAATCTCACAGGCAATACGAAGCATATTCAAGCTATACATTGCCATCCAACCCGTACCGTCTGCTTGCTCCAGACGTCCGCCTGTTGGTAAAGTTGCCGAGCGGTCAAATACTCCGATGTTATCCATTCCAAGGAAGCCTCCTCCAAAGATATTGTTTCCACCTTCATCTTTGAGGTTTACCCACCACGTAAAATTGAGCAATAATTTATGGAAAACACGTTCTAGGAATTTGACATCCCCTACCCCATTCATTTCTTTATCTATCTCATATACGCGCCACGTTGCCCAAGCATGCACAGGAGGATTTACATCCGAAAATGACCATTCATACGCAGGAATTTGCCCGTTGGGGTGCATATAATACTCACGCAATACTACGGCTAGCTGACGTTTTGCAAAGTCAGGGTCTAATCTAGCAAGTGGAATGGTGTGGAAAGCCAAATCCCATGCTGCAAACCAAGGATATTCCCATTTATCGGGCATCGAAAGGATATTGGCCGCATACATGTGTCGCCAGCCTGAATTTCGACCAAATTTCCGATTGTCCGAAGGCTTCGGCATTGTAGGGTCGCCTTTAATCCACTCGTTGACATTATAATAATACCATTGTTTTGTCCAAAGCATCCCTGCATAAGCTTGGCGCTGAATTGAACGTAACTCTGGGTCTTGTACGCTACTTTGCAATTCATCGTAAAACTGATTTGCTTCACGAATACGCTTATCCATAATGTCTTCAAAACCACCAAATGGTTCTGAAATAGAGTGGTCGGACAAACGCAAACGAATCGTCACACTTTCGCCTGCTTTTACCACTCTGGTGTATCGTCCTGAGGCTTTTGTCCCAATGTTATTAGGATTTACAGCCGCTTTGTTTTTATTGACAATATATTCGTTGATACCATCTTTGGTGTAAGGCACATTATTAGCTACACCATGCAAGCGTTGGAAGTTGGTTTCGTTATCACAGAATAATAATTCATCCGCCTTTTCACAATACAATTTATAGTGTCCTACACTTTTGTTGTCCACTTCAATTACTTTGTTTGACACACCAGTCAACATTGGTTTATACTTGAAGTTTTCGTATCCCCAACACCAAGTATTTCTAAACCAAATAGTTGGCAATAGGGTAATTGGAGCTGGTTTACTACTACGGTTATGCGCCGTTATTTTTATTAAAATATCTTGTTCATCCGATTTTGCATATTCGATAAAAACATCAAAATACTCGTCGTTATCAAAAGTTCCTGTGTCAAGAATTTCGTATTCTGGCTCTAATCGTGAGCGTTTACGACTTTCGTCTACCAGTTTCGAATATGGAAATGCCGCTATAGGATATTTGTACAGCATTTTCATATATGAGTGCGTAGGTGTTGAGTCAAGGTAGTAATATAACTCTTTTACATCTTCGCCATGGTTCGATTCGTTGCCTGTCAGTCCAAAGAATCTTTCCTTCAAAATGTGGTCATTATGGTTCCACAAAGCAAGTGCAAAACAGATATACGATTTGTTATCCGAGATACCACCGATGCCTTCTTCGCCCCAACGATAGGCTTTTGAACGAGCCATATCGTGTGTTACATTATTCCAAGCATCTTGATTAGGAGAATAATCTTCTCGTACCGTTCCCCATTGACGGTCAGACAGATATGGCCCCCACTTTTTCCATCCTTTATTGTCGGCACGAGTTTTTAACCTTAATTTTTCGGCACTTATTACTACTTTACTCATAAATTCTCAATTTCGGGATATAACTAACTTCTATCTCGCTAAAAGCTAGTGGTGTTATGGTATAATTAATTTGATTAGTTCAAAGTTTTCTGCAAGAACTTGCTCATGTTGTATAAAACATTGCAAATCTTTTCAAAGATAAAAAAAATGCCTCAACCTTTTAAAAGTTGAGGCTTTTTAATCTCTTTATATAGCTATTTGTACTGGCTTTTAAGTAGATATGCTTACTTTACTCGAGGTAAAATTTTACGTTTGAATATATGTAAAATAAAGGTTTTACCCTCTTTTATTTCTTCATAAGTATCCACTAATTCCCATCCTTGACGGTCCATCAAATTAAATATTTCGACTTTACTATTAAAAAATAAAGGCTTTCGGTTAACATCTGTTACCTCTTGCTCTCTTGGAGAATTACCCTGTCCAAAATCAAGAAAAACAGATAATTTGGTGGCAAGCCAAGCTTTTTCGGCCTTGATTGTAATGTAATTAACATTTCGGATGGCATTTAATGACTGACCATTTACATAGATTGTCTGTGCTTCGGCAAACATAATTCCTAATAGCCAAAAGCAAAAGGCAAACACAATTTTTTTCATTGTAGGTTGAGTTAATAATGGTTTACGAAAAAGTATATGAAGAATTAAAAGGAGTGCTTGGGGCTTATTTGATGCTTTTTTACATCATGAATCCTTTGAGTTAAGCTTCAAAAACCTCAAACGAGTATAGTTCGAAATATTCTACAAGTTAGAAGATTCTTCAGTTTTTACAAGAAACTTTTATCATTTTCGTAGGTTTTGGTATCGAATCAGATGTAAAAATAAAAGACCGAACGTTTTTCGGGGGGCGTTCGGTCTTTTCTCTGTTAAAGTTTACAATTCGATAGCATGAGATGAATTATTAACTCGTTACAAAATTGGTAATAATTACTCATAAATAAAATAAGTATTATTACTTAATTTAATAGTTCATCACTAGAGAAAGTAAACTAGAAGATAGATGCTGAAAAAGGAGGCTTTGTAAAAGCTCGCTCAAATGTGTATATTTATAATAGTCTTCATCTATAAATATCAATCTACATGCTACAAAAAATCAAACGTAACATCGCGCCTATTGTGCTTAATGCTGCTCTTTTCTTCGGTATTTGGATGCTTCTGTTCAAAAAGCCCGATTACTTAGCTATCTCGGTCAAAGACGTTCAAAAGCCTCAATTTTACGTTGACACCTCTGCTACTTTCCATGACTTTGTGAGTTTACCCCTAAAAATAGAAGGGGAGCTAGATGCGCCAGCCTATATCGAGATTCGTGATTATGATAATCCAAATTATATTGTAGATAGAATCAACCTGAAGGCGGGAAAAACTGCCCTAAACTATAGAACTGACTACTATGGAAGAGGCTTTTTAAGAATATCTTACAAGCCTTATGGTGTCAAAAAAGGACATTTAGTAATTAAAGTGGCTACTATATAAAAAATAGAGACGCCAAATTTGGCGTCTCTATCACATATCTTTACTTCAAACAATCTCTTCCTCAAAGGCAATGAAATTAACGAGTTTTTGATGCTCGTTAAAAATAGGCTCTATGCGAACATCGCACCAATAGGGTTCGCCATCTTTGCGGTAGTTGATCAGTTTTCCTTCAAACTTTTTTTCCTCTAATAAACAAGCTTTAATCGCTGATCTTGTAAGTGGGTCGGTTTCTTTTCCTTGTAAAAAACTAGGCTTTTTTCCCAAAGCTTCTTGTATCTGATAGCCCGTCATATTAGCAAAACCATGATTTACCCACTGTATGGTTTGTTGAACGTTGGTAATGACTACAGCATGTTGAGGGTCTTGAATAAAATCTCGGAAATGATACAAATCGAAATCCCATTTTCGCACGTGCGCCATTCGGCTCACGCACTCATATTCATGCAGTAACGCATCGCTGAGTCTTGCAGGGCGACGCATAAACTCCATACCTGTCAAAATGGGCATAGAGGTATTTACACTTGAAAAAGTGTCGCAGAAAGTTTTAGGGCTAAGTTGCATCATGGTCTTCAAAATGGGTTTTGATTAGAGACTTTATACAAGTGTTGCACAAACATTGTCCTCCATATTTATTTAAACTCAACTGTCTCAATTGTTGGGTTTGCTCATAAGTCAATGTCACTTGTTGACAATCGCACTGTGCTATATCGTCAACTTTGCACTGAAATGGTTGTTGGCAACGTGGACAATGGGTGTGTATCTTCAACATTCTACCAATGTTAACTCTAAAAAATGATAATTGTTATGAACTAATTTTTCAACTTGAATAACATCAATCGGATATTGAAACAAAGGACAATCTAATACTACAGTATGAAACTCTCCATTTTCACCGCAAACATCCACGCCTTTTGCTTCCAAATCCGCTACCGTTTGAGTATCAATAATTCGTCCTAAAAACGATTCACCCAAGGTATCATTGCAAGATACAATCATGGTTTTGATACCAGCCGAAATCATGGCAAAAACCAATGTTTTACGGTCTTGTTGCCAAAGTGGCAAATGGCAATTGAGCTGTGCCTCGGCACAAACTTTCTCTTCCCATTCACGATGTGGTTGTAGGTCTATATCGCCAAAAACCGCATCAGTTAGTTGGTATTCTTCAGTCAGAGACTTGAGACGAGCGATATACTTTTCGGTATAATTTTCCCAAGAAGTACTAATCGTAACACTCGGACAGCCTATTGCTTTGGCTTGAGCTTCCAAAATAACAGGGCTCAAACCATGCGAACGTGAGCGGTCGCCCCATTCGTTGAGTGTCGTAAAAATTACGGTAGGTCGTTGATTCATTTGCATCAAAGCAAAACAAGAATCTTTTCCACCAGACCAAGAACAAAGGAGGTTCATTTTTTGAGGGTAAAGGCACCAGGCAAGAGGCACTAGTGGTAAAATTACGGGCTGTAAAATATCGAAGCATTAAACAAATCCTTAATTTTTTAGGCTAAAACTTATTGCTTTTTGCCTAATGCCTAGTGCCTGTTTTTAAAACTGCAAACTCAAACCAATACTTGCGTTAAATTGACGGGTTTGGTAGCCTGTTATTTCTACAAATTTGGTATTCAAAATATTTCTCAAATCAGCGTATGCTTTGATTTTTGAATTGATGCGATATTCACCATAAACATCTAATAGCTGATACGCATCCAAATCTACGTTAATAGATTTGAATTGCTCATTATCATAGTAGGTGTCCTTACGAGCACCAATGCCTCTCAAAGTTGAACTTACATATAATTTTGAAGTAGCCTGATAACCCAAGCTCAAGGTAAAAGCATTTTCTGGACGACGAATCAAGTTTTTGTAAGTGGTGTCGTTTCCTGCCACTTTAGTAGTCAATTCTCCAATTTGGTGCGTATAGGTAGCCGACATATTGAACTTGCCTAATTGCGCTTGAGCGTCCAATTCCAAACCTTTACTTGCTTGCTTATTAAAATTAACATACTTGCCATAAGGCGCAGTAATGATTGACTGGAAAATAATCACATCGTTGATGGTTGTATTAAAATATACAGCTCGGAAATAGGATTGTTGGTTATTGCTAAACAACTGGAAACCGCCTTCTTGCGTGAATGATTTTTCAGGATTCAAAGCTGTATTTCCGTAAGGAGAATACAATTGATACAAAGTCGGTGACTTGAAACTTGAGTAGAAGTTAGCTAGTACCTTTAAGTTTTTACCCAATAAATAATAAGGATTGAGCGTGTAGGTAAAATTATTTCCGTACAAAGAATGATGATTGTAACGTCCTCCTGCTTCAGCACCAAAACCACCTAAGTTATTCAAGGTAAATGATGTGTAACCACTCACTTGGTTTACATTGGCCAAATCATCACTCAATGGAGCATCCTCATAAGGTCCCCAATCACTGATAGATAAATAGGTTTGACTCATTTTCTGGGCACGGTATTCTGCACCAATCAACCATGTTACATTTTTACCCAAACTCCAACTGCCATATAATTCTGCATAGTTGGTTTTGGCTCCATAATTACTAGCTGAATACTTGTCATACGCATCTGGAGCAACATAATTAGAATCGTTGATATAGCTACGTTTGAGGTCGTTATAATGGTAATTAGCCACTAATTTGCCTCCTCCCACAAAATATTCTGCTCCTACTCCTATTTGTGTGCTTCGGCTATTGGCTACAAAGTCTTTATCATCGCTAAATGCACCGTTATCAATGTCTGCACGATAAGTTTCGTGTGTTATAAAAGCTTTAGTTGTAAGGTTTGTACCAAATTTTTGCTGAAACTGAGCACGAAACGCATCTTGATTAAAAGCATCTTTTTCGTTCAAATTATCATCTTTTTTATTGGCAGCTTGCGAAATACCCTTTGAATACAACTTGGTGTAAGCCAAAGAATAGCTAGAGTTTTTATTTAATGTACCGCTCAAATTCAAAGCTCCCTTCCAAGTGCCATAACTTCCACCAGAAAGATTAGCTTGTGCACTAAATGGCTTACTATCTGCTTTTTTACGAATAATATTTATTACTCCACCTACGGCATCCGAACCGTAAAGGGTGGATTGTCCTCCTTTCAAAATCTCAATTCTTTCGATTTGGTCTATTGAAATAACGTTTAAGTCAAAATAATTACCAATCGTAGAAGGGTCGTTCAATGGAATGCCATCCATCAGCAACAGCGCATATCCGTTGCTCAAGCCTCTTATACTTACTTCTTGATTTGCGCCAAGTGTTAATTGCGAACCTACTACCTGCATGCCTACTTGTTGGTTGAGTAGCTCTCCCAGCGACTTGCCCACATTGCGCTCCAAAATTTCTTTGGAAATAACGGTTAAAACTTTTCCTGTTTGTAGTTGCTTTTGAGGTACTTTATTGGCAGTAACTACTACTTCATTAAGGTTTGTCACATTGTTTTGAGCCATACTTAGGCTTGCCACACAAAGTAATCCTGAACAGAAAAATAAAGATTTAAACATTGATTTGATGATTGTTTTCTTCCCTAAAGTTAACACTCGTGCCTATAGGATAGACTCAAATGAATTGACATTAAAAGGCAAGAAAATGAACAGAAAAGCGAACGCTCAGCAACAACTCATCCACCGTAAATTGTACCAAGAATAGATAAAAAGGCAGGTCTCCTGACTTGTTTCATCGACTTCGAGCCTTCCCGCCCGACGGGCAGTGGCCATGAAGATTGAATTCGACATTATTGAAACTTACAGTTGCGGGGACAGTCTAGGTATTGCACCTAATTCCCTATTAAGCTTTAACACTTCGTAGATTTGAAGTATAAAGCACCTTTATCTGCTACAAAGGTAGTGAATTGTGATTGAGGGAATTAATGAATTATGAATTCTTTTCCATTTTAGGGTCGTATTGTAAGTCTAATTTGTGCTTATTCAAATAGGATTAAAAAATTATCATAGCCTAAAATTTATCCTATTGTTTAACTTTACTGTTGTAAAATATTCAGTCAAAATCGCCTTATGGAATTCAGAACGCCAATAAAAATAGAAAAATCACCCTTTCAAATACAACTTCAGTCCAAGGTATTGACAGTTGGTTCATGTTTTGCACAGGTTATCGGACAAAAGCTTGAAGAAAACAAAATTGCTACCGAAGTTAATCCTTTCGGGACGTTGTTTAACCCCATGTCGATATTCAAACTTTTGAATCCTAACTACCAACAAGCCGACGAGCGACTGTTTGTACAGCATCAACAAACATGGCTGCACTATGATTTTCACTCGCATTTTTTTGCTTCTCAGCAGGAATCTCTAAAGGAATTGCTGAATAATAACTTAGCAAAAATTCAGATTCAGCAATACGATTTCTTGGTTTTAACCTTCGGAACGGCATTTGTGCATCAGCTCAAAACTACACCAAGTTATGTGGCCAATTGCCATAAAATGCCCGCAAGTTTATTTGAAAAGGATTTATTGAGTGTGAAGGATATTTGTAAAAAGTTTGCAGAGTTACACAAAGCAATAACAGAATTAAATCCTTCTCTAAAAATCATTATTACTGTTTCGCCTGTGCGACATACCAAAGAAGGACTTGCCGAAAATCAATTGTCGAAATCAATTCTTCGAACGGCCTGTCATTATCTCAGTGCTGATTATGACAATGTCACGTATTTCCCTTCCTACGAAATCATGATAGATGACCTTCGAGATTATCGTTTCTATAAAGCAGATATGATTCATCCGAACGAAGTAGCAGAGCAATATATTTTTGAACAGTTTGTAAAAACCTATTTTTCAGATGACGTACAAGCTTTTTTACCCAAATGGCAACAAGTCAAAAGAGCGTTAACTCACAAGCCTTTTGATATTACGTCCGAAGCTCATCAAAAGTTTTTACAAAATGTTTTAAAGCAACTAGAGGCTATAGAAAGCCAAGTAGATATATCGGCAGAGAAACAGCAGGTTTTAGCACAAATCGTGAAAGAGGTTAATCGTTAACTGTATATTCGTTATTTGTATTGACAAAACTTGAAGGAGAATTTTAACACTCACTCAATAAAAAATCACTAAATAAAAAAGCCCCAGAGGTTAGCTGGGGCTTATCAGAGCTTCAAAGTTAAATAGTTGTTTTGAGTTTAGTAAATTAATCAAATTGGTACTTTCATAGTTTGTCACTTATGGTGACCCTAAAATTTTATCGTTTTAAAAATTCGCTCTGAAAATATCTTTAGAATCTCCTACTTTTCAGTCTTCAATTCTTTTTTTAATTTCTTAGTTGTACTTGCTTATAAAGATTGTTTTTGGATATTGCTAACCGCTTAGCTTCACAAATGTAATAGCATTTTTTGAATAAAATATAATTTTAACAATTTTTTTTTAAACAAAATAAACAAGAACGTTTAAGTTATCTTTTTATACCAAAAACAATTCTTGAATTAATACTAAATTATTTATAATATAAAATTTACGTCCTTAATAGTAATTTGGGCTAAAATACACTCAGAAGGCAGATATTGACCTGTATAAAAAAAATAAATCCTTTCCCTAAAAGAGAAAGGATTTAAAAATTATCCAAAAACAATCTCAAAAAAATTAAGTCCCTTTCGGTAGGCCTAATATTTAGGTTGAAGGTCGAAACCTTCGGTGTGCATTAAACCATTTCACTTATTTTTCTAATACCACGATAGAATTTACGAGGTATTTATCATTAGCGGTACGAAGGTTATACACCTTTTCGACCGTACGATAGTCTGAATTAGTTGAAAATACTTTGTAGCGATTAAAGGTATGCATATCGCTATTGTACATCAATACTTGTTCACCCACTTTCAACTTACCTAATTTGGCATGCCCATTAGTAGTAAGCACAGGATGGTTGGCTGTACCTTCCAATTCTGTTAATTGAAAAAGTGGTTGTGTCGAAGCAAAAGCTTGATCTTCGGCATCGCTCAACAATACTTTTACAAGAGCAAAAGATTTGTTATCATGTTCGATTACTTCATCTACAAGCGTTGTTTCAGCTTTATTAGTTACAGTGTTATAAGACATCACAACCTCACCAGCTTTTACTTCTGCTATCGACTTTTGAGAACCGTCGGCCATTGTTACGACAGCCGTCTCTGGAAAGCAGTATTCGTATTTATCTTCTGCGCCATGTTCTGCACCCGAAGCACCTCCTGTAAATTCTTTTGCTAGTACAAAGGCTACACAAGATGAAAACCCATTAATGGCTTTTTCCCCATCTTTTAGATCATCGATGTATTTGCCCCAAACTTCTTTTTCAGCCATTGGATTGGGTACTACTAAGCTGATTTTTTTACCATCTTTAGGCGTTGTAAAAACCATCAAAGAGCCCATTTCCTTCATTTCGGCAGTTTCTAAAACTTTGTATAAATATATACGACGCTCTTTTCCATCCGAGAATTTGAAGACGTATGGCGGGTTACTGTTATCCAATACGTAAGCTCCCTCTTTAATATATGTATCCTTGTCTGGATTTTTAACTGCAATTTTCTTAAGCGCATCATAATCAGTGTTTTTGATTCCCACTTTAGCTACTTCTTGAGCCTTGGCGAAAAGAGTTGAGCAAACTAATCCGAATACTAACAATACTTTTTTCATACTGAATAATTTTAGCCTTCAATAATGAGGCACTTGATATAATAACAAGTGTTTGGAAAATTTTATTTACCTCAGAAATAACTCATCACTACTGAAAGTATATGTAATAGTTATTTGAAATACAGTGCTATTAAATCAAAATTATTTTACAATTATAAATATAATAAATTATTGATTATCAAATAATAGTATCTCAAATTTTTTAAAATAATTTTAACTAATTAAAGAAACAAATTAAAAAATTATGATGCATTGACACGACGATGGATTTGGTCTACTACCGCTTTAGCCGATTCTAATGCACCAGCCATCCAAGCTGTAAGGTGAGTGGTGTGCTCTCCTGCCATATAAATCTCGTCATCAGGCTTAATCAAGGCTGGATATAATCTTTTGCGTTGAGCATCTGTGTACTCCGCCCAACCTCCTTGCGAATACGGGATTTTTTGCCAAGCCAACGAAAAGGAACTTTCAAATTCGGTGGCATATTGCGGGTGAATTTTACCTCCTTGTTCCAAAGCTGCTTTTTCTCTTTCGGCGATAGATAAATTACCCATTTTGAGTGCTCGGTCATGAAAATTGTAATAGCCTTTCAACAAACCTTTTTTACCCATAAAGTTGTAGGAAGGATAAAAAATTTGGGTAATATCCATGTTGGTACGAGAAATACCACCAAATATTTTATCATCTTCTTCCCAAAATCGACGCTTAAATTGCAAACCAATTTTACCTGTATTCATGTAAGAAGTAAAATCTGCTGCACGACGAATATCCGATGAAAGGTCTGTCTGTACATTTCGTAATACTGGCAAAGGAATCGTACAAATACAATAATCTGCTTTGAGTTCCTTTTCTTGTCCAGTTTTGTCTTTATACACTATCCGAACGCCCGGTTGGGTTTTACGGATTTCTTTTACTTCGGTTTGATATTGTATTTTTCCTTCAAGGCGCTTTGCAAATTCATACGGAATAGCATCCATTCCGCCAACGGGCTGTAACATGACTGGTTGCTGATTGAAGGTATATTCGCTTACATTCGAAAATGCAGGGTGAAACAACCCTCCAGCAATGATATCGTGCAACGAGTGAGGTTCTGCCAATTGTGGGATTTGATCTCCATATCCGCCTTGTCGCAAATACCCGTGTCGTTCAGAGCCTTTGTATTTTTTGGTAATATCCAAATCGCATTCCTCTTTCAGATAAGCAATGAGTTTGTCGATATCCTCCTTGGTCAAATCTTGGTCTAGGGCTTTTTGGTCAGCTGCCTTTGCCAATAACTCCCCTGTATAACCACGAACATCAGCATGTATTTCACGAATTTTTACTCGTTTGTTTGCCAAAGGACCTGTTCCATTATCGCTGTAGTAATAAGCACCCTCGTTCATATTCATGAATATTTCGAGCGGAATATTAAATTCACGACAATAATGGAGCGTCGTTTCGTGATTGTGCGGAATACGTGCCGCACCACCGTTTAAATAAAGTCCCTTATCGAATTGAGCCGTTTGTGAAGGACCTCCAATTTCAGTTTCTGTGGTGCCACCTCTTACAGTCCAAACACGTCCACCTGGGCGACTGCGTGCTTCTAATACTGTAACCTGATAGCCTAATTTTGTTAACTCATAAGCCGAACATAAGCCTGCTAAACCAGCTCCTAGGATAATAATTTTTTTATCGGCCTTTCCTCTTTGCAAATCCAAGGGTTGTGAATTTGCTTCTGGAATCATTCCTAATCCTAATAATGTCAAATAGCTAGCAGCACCTGTTCTTTCTATAAAATCTCTTCTCGTCATAATGTTGTGTCTTAATAATTGAAATGCTTGATTTGTATTTTGTTGAGAAACAATCTTTGATTTTTTATTAGAAAAAAATATTAAAAATAAGAAAATCAACTGGTTACTCAACAATCCAAATCGGTGACTTTTATCAATTATCTAAGAGGCGATTTTCGAGAAAGCTTCAGTAAATGCCTTCATTTCGTCCATGGTTCCAATCGAAACACGGCACCAATGTTGGTGGTCAAATTCCCATCTTCTTACCATAACGCCCTCAGCCATAAGTTTGCTCATGAGGTCTTGTCCTTTCATTTTGATTGGGAACAATACAAAGTTGGCTGAAGAAGGAACGTAGTTATAACCAGCCTTGGTCAAGAAGTCATACAGATATTTCTTTGACTCGGCAGTATTAGTTAAGGTCAATTGTTGAAAATCTGTGTCTTTTAACGCTGCAATTGCTGCTGCAAAAGAAGGAACCGAAATATCAAAACCTCCAGAGCAATATGGTGCAATTGTTTTTAAGATTTCAGGTTTGGCAATGGCATATCCCACACGCAAACCAGCAAAAGCATAAAGCTTAGACATGGTACGCAAAATCAATACATTTTTACCTGCATTAATTGATGCTACCATACAATCTGTTTTAGGATTTTTGGCATAATCGATATAAGCTTCATCCACCAAAACTGGTGTTTTGTCAGAAACTTTGTTGATAAATGCTGTTAGTTGGTCAGCTGGCAAAATCGCCCCTGTTGGATTATTAGGATTTGTGATATACACCAAACTTTGTGAGCCGTTTAAACGACCTGCAATAGCATCCAAATCATATTGAAAATCCTTGGTCAATGGCACTTTCTCCATCGGGATCTTTTCTTCATTACCTGAAATGTAGCATGGGTCACCACAAATAATCTTTCCTTTCAAACCATAAGCTACCATCGATGCTGTCAACAACTCAGAAGAACCAGCACCCAATAAAATATGACTTTCTGGTACACCTTCTTTCTCTGCAATCAACTTAATCAACGCCGAGCGACTCTGCATACCATAGCGATTTGATGCACCAACAGCCTCAATCAATGCCTCCTTAGTTTTTGCCGAAGGCCCCCAAGGATTTTCATTAGCACCCAAACGAGCCTTCATAACCACGGGAGGGTTGATTCCTATCAGTGATTTTTCTAACTGAAAATCTGGTGACAAGCTCATTTGCAATTCTCTTCTTACAAGAGGATTTGCTTGTGCACGCTGGATATAGGTTGAAGCTACGCCCAAACCTGCGGTGGCTATAAGACTTTTTTTGAGCCAATCACGGCGATTGATATTGAATGACATGGTAAGACGTTGTTTTTGAAGTGATTTGCGTAATGATAGTCTATTTATGAAAAAGTAAAGCAGTATTTTAACAACTGTTGTGAGAGTATCCTAGAAAGTCGAATAAGCAGAAAATTGCGAAGGACGCCCTTCTAGAATACTCACAAACAACATGAACAAGCATTAGGCTAAAATCCATGCACCAAAATAGGCACCGATTGCTGCCAACAACATTTTAAGGTAGTCTGAGAGTTTGAGTACTGTTTTCATAACACGTCTTAGTTAGTAGTGAAACAAAGGATGGAGTACGGCTCTAGCTTGTTGATTATAATTTGATAGTTAAGGGAAAAAAATGAAACAGCATATAGCACTTTTTCAATAATACAAATTTATCAATAATTACAAAAATTGCATTAAATTAAACTTATTTTTTGCTAAATTTTTAAATAAAATCAAAAAATAGGTTTAGAAAAATAGCATATATCTTTTCATTTATGTAAAATTAACAAAAATAGGATTAAATCAAAACAATAATTAGAAGATATTTTGAGGCGTAAGAAAATGCAAATATTGTACTATTTGAATATTTTTTTGACCCACATAGTCTATATACTAAAGCTAAAGAGGGAAATAAAGGCGGGCATCGATAACACAATTTCTTTATTTTGATACATAGCTATATTTTATCGTTTTATGCGTCTTGAAGACAGTTGGCTAGAATCAATGCAACAAATGAGCTAAACTCAATAACAATAAAAAGACCTGTAAAATAAAACTTCACAGGTCTATTAACTATGTAGCTCGGCAAAAGCTGATAAGATTGTAATCAAGTAAATTTTATAAAATGGGTTTAAATAATGTGAGATTTCCAGATAATTACACCAATCATCTGTCATAAACAAGGCGTTGCATGTTATAAGCGAAGGATTATCGCAGTGTTTCGAAGACCATGGCATTACTTATTAAGCACTAACCAATGTCAACAAAACAAATAACATAATTAACACCACTGGAGGCAATTTGTCTAAATGTTTCATAACGTGTTTTTTAAGGGTGAATACTGATTTTGATATGGTACTGATTTATAGAAAAAACTTTATTTTGAAAACTATTAATGCAAGTAACATTGAGGACGGGTTCCACTTGATTAATAGGTAAATTTTATACATTGTAGCAATCTGGAGATTATTTGAACGATATAATTGGTCTAAGAAATAATACTTAACAGGTACGTTTATTTATTTTAAATACTTTTCCAAAATCAATATTATATTTTGTGTTTTCGAAAAAAGCATATACTATTTTACAAAAAAATTATAAAAATCAAAATATAATTTCAAAATTTTATACGTTTTTCAATTTATTCTTTGAATTGACATATATGTTAATTTTTGAAATTAAATTATTCGAAGAATTTATAATACAAAACCATCAGTCGAGTATTTTTCATCAAAAATCAAAAAGTATTATCACCTTCAATACCGCCATAAGCATTTGTACTTAAGATAGTTACCATATAGTTACTGCTCAACAACGGTAAAAATTATAAATTGCACTTTTATAGTTTTATCAAAGCACCTGTAAATAACCAATTGCTTAATTTTTACTTTTAGTATAGCTATTTTACAACTGAAATAGATATATTAGGGAAACCTTCTATCCTAGAAGACTATCACTTCGTTGTAAACAACTTTTACTTTATGCAAAAAGACGATATCGAATTACTAAAATACCCGATTGGACAGTTCGAAAAACCCAATGAAATCACAGAATCTATACTAGCAGAATGGATTCTTGACATTAAAAGGTTACCCAAACAGCTTACAGATGCTGTTGAAGGACTCAACAAAGAGCAATTAGCAACACCATATCGCCCTGGCGGTTGGACTGTCAGACAAACAGTACATCATGTGGCCGACTCGCATATCAATGCCTATACAAGATTCAAATTAGCCTTAACAGAAAGTATTCCTACGATAAGACCCTACGAAGAACAACTTTGGGCAGAGTTATATGATGGCAAAAATGCCCCTATCGAATGGTCATTGGCTTTATTGGAAGCGCTACACTTGAGATGGGGGATGTTATTGGAAAACATGACAAAAGCTGATTTTAATAAGCAATTATTTCATCCCGCTACCCGTCATACCAATCCCTTGAACGTAATGGCAGGCATGTATTCGTGGCATGGACGTCATCATGTAGCACATATATTGGATCTGCGAAAACGGATGAATTGGTAAAAACGGTATCATAACAAAACACGTTATTTCTTCAGGGATTTTCTGCTCAAAACGGTTATTTGCGTTCTATCACCTATATATTCGTATAGGTTTAGAAGTTTTTTCCTATCTTTACCTGTTTTTGCAAAATTCATCAACTAAAAAACTAAGCACTAATCTCGGTCTAATTACATAAAACATGGAACGCTTTACAGGACTAATCGGAGTTGTATTGATACTAGGAATCGCCTATTTGATGTCGAACAACCGAAAGGCAATCAACTACCGTACAGTTGGTGTGGGACTAGGTTTACAAGCCTCACTAGCTATTTTTATTTTAAAAACTGACCTTGGTCAAAACATTTTCCAATGGCTTGGCGAAAAAATCAAGCGCCTATTAGAAATGTCAGACAAAGGTGCCGAGTTTGTATTTAGTCCATTAGTAAAGCAGGAGCTTTTGGGTAAAGTATTCGGTCCAGAAAATGGATTTATCTTCTTTTTCAAAGTAGTGCCAACGATTATTTTTGTGGCGGTATTAGTAAATATCTTATACCATATAGGCTTGATGCAGCGTGTAGTTGCGGTAATGGCCAAAGGCATGAAATGGTTGATGGGTGTAAGTGGTGCTGAGGCGGTATCGAACGTAGCAAGTACGTTTGTAGGACAGGTAGAAGCCCAAATTATGATTAAACCCTACCTTAAAGGCATGACCAATTCGGAGCTTTTGGCTTCGATGACGGGTAGTTTTGCCTGTATTGCAGGTGGTGTAATGGCTACTTATATTGCATTGGGAGTTCCTGCTCAGTATTTGTTGGCGGCTAGTATTATGGCCGCGCCTGGGGCTTTGGTGATTTCAAAAATCGTAATGCCCGAAACAGAAGAATCAGAAACGCAAGGTGTAGTAAAATTAAAGGTTGAAAAAGCTCACGTTAACCTAGTCGATGCCATTGCTGGTGGTGCTAGTGATGGTTTAAAAGTGGGTATGAACGTTATCGCCATGTTGATTGGTTTTATTGCTCTTATCGCATTATTAGATTTAATTTTAGGTAAAGTTGGTTTTATGATTGGTTTGCCAGAGTTGAGTTTCAACTTTATCTTGGGTAAATTGTTCGCCATTTTTGCTTGGGCAATGGGTGTGCCTTCCAAAGATATTGAAGCTGCGGGTGCCTTGATGGGTACTAAAATGGTAGTAAACGAATTTGTAGCATATCTTGACTTGATTAAGCAACAACATACTTTAGCGCCAAAAACAATTGCTATTACCAGCTTTGCCCTATGTGGTTTTGCAAACTTTAGCTCGGTAGCTATCCAAATTGGAGGTATTAGTGAGCTAGCGCCTAGTCGTCGTGCTGATTTAGCTAAACTAGGTTTCAAGGCACTAATTTGTGGGACATTAGCAAGTTATCTGTCAGCTACTTTAGCAGGACTTTTGTTGTAAAAGAAAGTTATTATCAGTTACAAGAATAGACTCATAATCAGAAGGATACAATTAATATATACCGCATATATATATTATCAAAAAGGCGTTCGAAATTAGTTTTTCGAACGCCTTTTTTGATTAATAGTCAATAGTAGCTTAAAATAACCATTCATTCAATCTCCAATTCACTCAATTAGTCAATTGACATCAAAGGAAACTCTCCACGATCATGGCGTTCGGCCATATCAACATAATGTTGAGCACCAAGCTTCATCTTTTCAGCTTGTTCAGGAGTAAGTTGACGAATCACCTTCGCTGGCGCCCCTACAGCCAAGGAATAATCAGGAATTTCCATTTTCTCTGTCACAAGCGCATGTGCACCAATAATACAGCCTTTCCCTATTTTGGCTTTATTCAAAACGGTAGCTCGCATACCAATCAGTGAGCCGTCACCAACTACAGCACCATGTACAATAGCCCCATGACCGACCGTAACAGAGTCACCAATAATAGTAGGATCGCCCGGGTCGGCATGTAATACCGAAGTGTCTTGAATATTGGTATTGTCACCGATTATGATTATTTCCACATCTGCACGAATCACAGCACCATACCAAACCGATACTCCTTTCCCGAAGGTAACATCTCCCATCACCGAAGCATTTGGAGCAATAAATACTTTTTCCATAGTTTTTGTTTTAAATTACAAAAAGACATTATGCCATTTCTAACAAAACTTGTATTTAGCTTTTCAGAAATTATGATAAATCGACAACCTATTACCGATTCTTGCTTTTCAGGATAACAAATACCAAGTATAATGTTAAATTTAAGGGCAAATTCCCAATTTCTATTTTTATTCATATCAAAAACTCTTTTTATGAAAAAATTACTTTTGGTCATGTCTTTGTGTTTGCCCTTAGGAAGCTTCGCACAAGAGACTGTTTCTTTGAATGATTTATCATTCTGGAAGCCAACGGGTAAAGCCAACTGGCAAATCGCTGGTGACGTAACTGCCGACCTCACAAAAAATGAAACAATGACCACTCAGGCTGGTAAAGGCATTTTGGTCAACCTCCCTGACGCCAACAACCGTGCAAACTTATTATCCGCTGCCGAATACGGTGACGTAGATGTAGAGTTTGACTTTATGATGGCTTCTCACTCTAACTCTGGATTCTATTTGCAAGGACGTTACGAAATCCAATTGCTTGACAGTTGGGGTGTAAAAAAACCTGCTTATGGTGATTGCGGTGGTATTTACAAACGTCGTAAGTTTATTCCACAAGAATATCTTTACGAAGGTCATGCACCACGTATCAATGCTTGTTTAGCACCAGGCTTATGGCAACATATTCAGATTTCTTTCCAAGCACCTCGTTTTGATGCTGCTGGTAAAAAAATCGCGAATGCTAAGGTTATTTCTATTAGGTTAAACGGTTATGTTCTTCATGAAAATGTAGAATTGACTGGTCCTACAGGTGGACCTATCTCTGAAGATGAAGCTCCACTTGGTCCATTTATGATTCAAGGTGACCACGGTGCTGTAGCTTTCCGTAATTTCAAAGTGGCTGACCTTAGCGGCAAGCCTGCTGTAATGGCACCTATCGCTTATAAAGTGTTCTATGGCAAATTTAAAGAGCCAAAAGATTTCCTTTCGAAAAAACCAGATGCTACTGGCACAATCAATAACCTTTCTTGGGATGTAAGTAAGCAAACTAACGATTTTGCTCAAATCTTCACAACTACCCTTGATGTTCCAAAAGCAGGGAAACATTCATTCGAATTCCAACTTGCTGGTAAATATTATGTAAATGTAAATGGTAAAGAATTATTACCAGATGCATGGACTTTCTCAAGAGATAAGCGTTTTGCTGAAATGGATTTGCCTGCAGGCAAAGTACCAGTAGAAATTACGGTATATAAAACTGATGGTTGGATGCCTCCAATCTTAGGTATGTGGGTACAAGGCCCAAGTTTCCGCTCAACGGCTTATCATAGTTTAGCTTCTACGTTGGCTGGACCTCCTGCTGATCCAATTTTGTTAGATGCCAAAGAATCAATCGTATTCCGTTCGTTTACAGATCTTTTCAAAGAAGGTAAAAAATTGAAGCGTGTGGTTCACTCGGTAAATGTAGGTAACCCTAGCAACTTGCACTATACTTACGATCTAGACAACGGAGCTATCGTTCAAATCTGGAAAGGTGATTTCTTGGATACATCTCCAATGTGGGATGACCGTGGCGATGGTTCTTCACGTGCACGTGGAGCATTGTTAACTTTGCCAGACAGCCCTGTATTGGTAGCTAGTGCTGACAAAGGTACTTCTTCTGATGTTCCTGCTGAGGCGGCTGCGTATCGTCCATTAGGATATGACTTAGATGCTAACGACCTTCCTACTTTCCGTTATAAAATGTTGGGTAGCGATGTAGAAGACCAAATCCGTGTTACTGACAACAAGTATTTGACTCGTACTTTGAGTATCAAAAATCCAGCGGGTCAAGTAGTTCGTTTGGCTTTGGGTAACGAAATCAGCAAAGTTGCTGAAGATACTTACACAGTAGACGGCAAAAGCTACTATATCAAGGCTTCGGGTGCTACTATCGAATCGGTAGGTGCTCAGAAAGTATTGACTGTACCAGCTTCAGAAAAAGTACAGTACGCTATCATGTGGTAATTATCAGTCGGATAGGGCATTTTTTATAAATATAAATGCTTTTTTAGAACATTGATCTACTACTTTTTTAAGCTAAAAGAAAACCTTTTGGCATGAAAAACATCAATTTTGACTTTCAAAACAATGAAAATAAAATCTGTATTCAACTCAGTATCTAAGGCACTCCTATTGGCAGGATGTATGAGTGCTGGGGCTTTTGCTCAAGATGGCCCAACTGAAAATGATTATTATAAAATCGTAAAAGTACCAATTCCTGAAGGTATCGTTCTTGAAGTAGGTGGTTTGGTCACTTTACCAAATGGCGATATTGCTGTTTCAACACGTCGTGGTGATGTTTACATCATCGAAAACCCAACATCAACCAAGCCTGTTTATCGCAAATTTGCGAGTGGCTTGCACGAAATTTTGGGCTTGGCTTACAAAGACGGAAGTCTTTACTGTGCACAACGTGGTGAGTTGACTAAATTGGTTGACAAAAACGGCGACGGCAAAGCTGAACGTTATGAAACGGTATATGCTTGGCCTATTTCTGGTCACTACCATGAGTACTCATTTGGTCCAAAAATCGGTCCAGATGGCGCATTTTATGTAACTGGCAACGTAGGTTTTGGTAACTCAGACTGGTGGGCTGGTAAATCACTCGTACCTTGGCGTGGATGGACTATGCGTATTACCGAAGACGGTAACATGCAACCTTACGCAGCTGGTATGCGCTCGCCTTGCGGTATTGGTATGTTGAATGGCGAGTTTTTCTATGGTGATAACCAAGGCGACTGGATGGGTTCTGGTTTTATTACCAATGTAGAAAAAGGAGATTTCTTGGGTCACCCTGCTTCATTGCAATGGGCTAGCCGTCCTGAATCGCCAGTAAAGATGCGTGCGGATATGATTTTCTCAAAAGTTGATCCTCGCGACGATCCGAAAGTAAAACCTGAATATGTGAAAAATGAGCCTATGACTACCATTTATGAAATGGCTCATAAGACATATCCAAACATGAATATCAAATCACCAGCAGTATGGTTGCCTCATGGTGTATTGGGCGTTTCTACTTCTGAAATCATTGCTGACGAAACTAGCGGTGCATTTGGTCCATTTGCTGGTCAACTTTTTGTAGGTGACCAAGGTATGTCAAAAATTGCTCGTGTATTTCTTGAAAAAGTAAACGGACAATACCAAGGTGCTTCTTTTGACTTCCGCTCTGGCTTCCGTTCGGGTGTTTTGCGTATGTCATGGGGTACAGACAAAGGTATGTATGTAGGTGGTACAAACCGTGGTTGGGGTTCTGTAGGTAAAGAAGATTTCGGTTTAGAAAGATTGGTTTACACAGGAAAAACACCTTTCGAAATGAAAGCTGTTCGTGCTATGCCAGATGGTTTTGAAATCGAATTTACAGCACCAGTTGACAAAAAGACGGCTGAAGATGTAAACAACTACGATGTGTCGAGCTATACTTACAAATATCACCCAGTGTATGGTAGTCCAATCGTAGATCGTAAAGACAATGCTGTTCGTGGTGCTAAAACGTCAGAAGATGGTTTGAAAGTAAGAATCGTAGTAGACGGTCTTCGTGAGGGTTATATCCACGACATCAAGCCAGAAGGTATTAAATCTGCAAAAGACGGTTTGACATTGTTGCACGGAAGCGCTTATTATACATTGAATAGCATTCCTACTGGCCCAAAAGCAAACATTACGTTGGTAACTCCAAAAACAAGAGCTCAACGTGAAAGAGTAGATGCTGGTGCGGCTGCCAATACGCCAGACAATCAGATGAAAGAAGCGGCTCCAAGTACTGAAGGTATGAAAGGTAGCGCTAAACCAAAAGCTGGTGCTAAAACTGCTGCGGTATCGTCAATTATTTCTGACAAAGAGGCAATGGCATTGTTGTCAAAACATACTTGTTTGGCTTGTCACAAAGTAAATGAGCGTGCTGTAGGCCCTGCGTATTCGGAAGTAGCAAAACGTAAATATACCAATGCTCAGTTGGAAGCTTTGATTGCAGAACCTAAACCAGAAAACTGGCCAGATTTTGCTACGCCAATGGCACCAATGAGCCACGTTCCAAAAAAGGATATTCAGAAAATTGCTGCTTGGATTAACAATCTTAATAAGAAATAGTTTGTTGGCAAAAGCTTAAATCAAACCAAAGAGGCTGTTCCTTCGGAACAGCCTCTTTGGTTTTTAAAGGTATTCAATTTATCACAACTAGTGACACATTGCCTATACCCTATTTTTTTACTACTTTAAATAACTTTGAAAAGTGCGAAAGCAGATTCAAGCGTCCATTTACTTTTATCAGACCCTCCGAAGCATACGACGATGCCAAACCTATTGGGTCTTTGATAAAACTCTGGAATGCCGAATATGACATATTAATCGAGTTTTCACAATATTCTGAAGAATCTGCATAGCATGTTGGTACACCTGTCGTATCAACTATCCATTCTCCTTCTCGTTCGCCGTGGATAATTAAACGAAGCTTCATCGGATGTAACGATGCAACACTTGGATTGGCAATTAAAGCATCTGGAAATGTACGTTTGAAAAAATCGTGAATATCAGTCATGATAGAGTATTTAGGTTTAAATTGAACAATATAAATTTATGCCTCTCAATTTTGAGAGACAATAGAGGTAATTTCTAGAAAGAATATTGGTTTTGGCTATAACAATCACATAGTTTACTTCTAAAATAACAAGCTATGTTCGTCAAGTAGGGAAAGGAAATACTCGGTAAATAAACTTACCATCAAGGTGTTTTTCGAACTTTAGAAAGTATTCATTAATACTATGCGTTAGCAGTTCGATATAATAGGAGGTTGAATTATTGAGTATGCTTTTGTTTGTTATAATTATCTCAACTCCTTATATTAAATATAGAAATTTTACTGTTTCAATGCAAGAAATCATTCAAAATAGCGTCAACAAAATGTAATTTTTCTAATTTTATATTAAAATATTAATATAAAATATCTTTAATTGGGTATCTATCAGATTTTCTAATAAAATACTTATTATCAATACATTAATCGGTAAACTATGAAAAAAAGCCATGTATTCACTGAGCTATGTATTTGCTTACAATTTTGGTCTTTGGGACAAAACACGCCAACAACAACTTATCAATTTGCCTCAAAACCTTCGTGGGCTGACGAGTTTAATAAGAACGGACTTCCCGACTCCACCAAGTGGAATTATGATGTGGGTGGTCATGGTTGGGGCAATAATGAACTGCAATATTATACAGAAAAAAACCTTAAAAATACTCGTATCGAAAACGGAATTCTGATTATTGAAGCTCATAAAGAAAGACTGAATGATAATGCCTACACTTCGGCTCGCTTGGTTACCAAAGGCAAAGGAGATTTTCTTTATGGAAGATTTAAAATTAGGGCCAAATTACCAATAGGAAGAGGTACATGGCCTGCTATTTGGATGCTAGCAACTAATCCCATTTATGATAAAAACTACCTTCCTAATAATGGCGAAATCGATATAATGGAGCATGTTGGTTACGACCCTGGACGTGTACATACTACATTACATACCAAAAACTTTAATCAAAATAAGGGTACTCAGCCATCTGGCAATAGAAAACTAGCCGATTTTCACTCCGCATTTCATACCTACCACATTGATTGGACGCCCGATAAAATAGAAGCATTTATCGATAATGAATTGGTTCTATCTTTTCCGAAAGTGAGTAACAAATGGGAAGACTACCCTTTTGACCAGCCTTTTCATTTATTGCTAAACATTGCTATAGGCGGAGGATGGGGCGGACTTAAAGGCATAGATGAAAGTATTTTTCCTCAGCGTATGGAGATAGACTACGTGAGAGTTTATCCGTTAAAGTCTATTACAAGAAAAAAATAGACAATTATACAACTCATAAGTTTATCATAAGGTCTTCGGCTAAAAAAAATGCTTAGGTTCACTCGAATTTTTCAGTAATATCAAAACTCTAATGACTTTCTAAAATTTAATATTGTCAAAACTCCTCTAATCACTATAACTTGCAACAAAATCACTATTTAACCATTTATGAGACATTTACTTGTATTATACTTCATCAGTTGTGCCACATTTCTGACAGGCTGTGTCGTTGAGGAAAACCTCAATGTAAGTCCTCATGAATTTGCGGACATAGTCAAAAGTAATCCTGATATACAAATCATTGATGTGCGAACTCCCCAAGAATGGAAAGAAGGGAAAGTCACATCAGCTAAATGTATTGATTATTTTGACCCTGATATTTTAGAAAAAATTGAAACTCTAGACAGAGACAAGCCCGTATTGCTGTATTGCGCAACTGGCGGAAGAAGCTCTGAAATAGCCGAACTTTTGAAGGAGTATGGATTCAAAAAAATTTATAATCTTAAGGGCGGATACAAAGACTTACTCAAAGAAGGTCTACATTAAGACCCAATTTGATACGATAGTACATACCACATTTTTACTCTAAATCTATTTTTTTTCAAAAACGAATACCTTTAAATATCTTTCTTTCTCAACGACAGTCTTTAATGCAAATTGATTTGCGTCTAGTAGATTTACAAGTTGAGTTTCTGAAAAAAGAGGTAATCCACATCCTTCGTGTACTTGTCCTTGTTCTAAGGCTATTTCCTCTTCAATAATAAGCTTTCCTGTTGATTTAAGAATTTGAGCTATTTCTAACAATATTACTTCTTGATATTGAAATTCATGAAAAGCGTTAATGATTAATACCTTATCGAAGGTATCTTTAGGTAGATTTGTTTTTTGTGGTGTTCCAACTACAGCATAAAATGTACCATTTATTTTTCGACCAATCTGACGTTCCCAATAAGCTTTTGTATAGGCTATTTCTTCTTCATTACAACTATATTCATCTATATCCTGAATATAAAATGTCAAGCCAGATTGCATTCCTGCCAAGCCTATTTCCCAAACGCCAGAGGCGGCACCTATAGAAGCAATAACATCACCTGCCTTTAACTGATATGCGTCAAAAGATTTTTTCATTATTTCTAAAAACACAAAACCCTCACCGAAATGAGGGTCGTGCTGGTTTTTCTGGAAAAATTAGATTAAATACTTTCTAACTCTATATGTTCTGGCTCTGTTGTTTCAGCAAACAAACGAGCTTTCATGACATCTTCTATTTTTACATTAAAGAATACCTTATGAATGTCAAAAGGCTCTATTCCTAAATCTTCAGGATTGGCTAAGTGCTTATAAGAACCATCTTCTTGCATCTCATAAGTATTAACATTGTCACGCAAGTTACATTGTAAAATATGGATAGCTTGTTGTCTTACTTGGTTGGTTACCAACTCAAATAGCGACTCAATACGACGGTCAAAGCTTCGCACCATTACGTCGGCAGAACCTCCATATACCTTCGGGTTACCATTGTTGTGGAAATAATATACACGAGTGTGCTCTAAGAAATCCCCTACAATTGAGCGTACTTTGATATTGTCTGACAAACCTTTTCGACCAGGACGAATACAACAAATGCCACGCACAATTAGCTGTATTGGTACACCTGCTTGAGAGGCTTTGTACAACTCATCAATGGTGATTTTATCCTGCAAAGAGTTAATCTTGATACAAATACCGCTAGGCAAACCTGCTTGAGCATTTTTGGCCTCATTGCGAATCATTTCCACCAATTTGTTACGCATCTCACGAGGTGCCGTAATCAAATATTTGTAACTGTGAGGCTGTGAATGTCCCGTGATTACATTAAAAAATTCCGAAATATCACGTGTAATTACTTCATTGGTTGTCAACAATCCAATATCAGTATAAAGTTTTGCCGTATCTTCATTATAATTACCCGACGACAAGTGCGCATAACTTACTACTTGATTACCTTCAGAACGAATTACCTGCAAAAGCTTTGTATGTGTTTTCAAACCAGGAATACCATAAATCACAAAACAGCCAGCATTTTGAAGGCGCAATGCTTCACGAATGTTGTTTTCTTCATCAAAACGAGCTTTTACCTCAAACAATACAGAAACGTGTTTACCATTTTCGGCAGCATGAAGGAGTGCATCGGCAATACGTGAGTTTTTGGAAATACGATACAACGTAATCTTAATTGCCAAAACCTGTGGGTCGTCAGCAGCCTGTTCGAGCAATTGCAAAACAGGTTCAAAATTGTTGTACGGATGGTGCATCAAAATATCGCCTTGGCGTACTGTCTCAAAAATATCAGCCTGTTTTACTGTAGATAAACCTAGTGGAGGCACCGCTGGATGTTGCTGAATTAAACGGCCTTTAAATTCTGGATATTTGATAATTTGCCAAAAAGCCGTAAAATCAATGAGGTTTCCATTGTAGAAAACACCATCTTTTTCCAGCTTCCAACGTTTCATCATCATTTCGAGCATCCATGGTGAGCAATCAGGTTCGATTTCGATACGGGTTACACGCCCCAAACGACGATCCTTGATTTTCTTTTTGATTTCGTCGATAAAGTCTGTTTCCGAATCTTCGTGTTCAACTACATCAAAATCTCCATTACGAGTAATACGGAAAAGGGCAATCGATTCGATTTCTACATTTTTGTAGAGTTTCCACATTTCGTGACGAATAATCTCTTCGATAGGGAAGAAAACGATTTCGTCTTCACGTTCAAAAACAAAAAAACGTTTAAGGTTTTGTGGGATTTGTACAAAGCTGATTTTACTATTTTCACCACCTTTAAGAGGTTCGTTTTTAATAAAATCAATTTCGCCAGAGGGTATGCGAGTAACCACCCCAAAAATCAGTGTCTTTGCCAGCAAACTTGGGAAAGTATGCGTCTGGTCAAACACCATTGGGGTTAGCATTGGATATATCGTGCGATTGAAGTAATCCGTTACTTTTTCAAGTTCTTCAGAATACAAATCACCAATCTTAATAATTCTAAAGCCGTTTTCAGTACATAGTGGTACGATTTCTTCTTTATAAAGGCGTTGTTTTTCTTGGACAAAAGCCTGAGTAGCAGCCATCAAAGTTTTTTTGAATGGGATTTCTCTCAAACCAGAATAGTCGCTGCGCTCTTTACCAAAGTCGATATAGTTATACAAAGAACCAACTCTAATCGAAAAAAACTCGTCAAGATTTGAAGCCGTGATTGCTAAAAATTTCAGTCGGTCAAATACATTTCTTCTTGAATCTCGTGCTTGGTCTAATACCCTTTCATCGAATTTTAACCAACTCAAATCTCGGCTGATATAATCCGACTTCTCTATAACGTCATAAGAGCGATTTATGACTTTTTCAAGACGACGTTTTTCCTCTGGTGTTTGTTTCGTATTCATAAAATTACCCAAAAATGAAAAAAGATTCTCGACTAGAGAACCTATTTCACCGCGTTTACGATATTTTCTTCTTAGTCGTTGCATAAATTTTCAGAGGTTATACTATAAAACCTTAACGAAAACCTTGCTATTTTATTCTTGCATACCACCTTTAATTGCTTCATAATCAGAACGTAAACGACCCATTTCTTTTACCAAAAAGGTTTGTAATTGTGCATTAAACTCCTTTTGATCTTCTGGAGATAAAGAAGCGTACAAATCCTTCAATTCTTGGTTTATTGTAGCTCTTTCCTCAGCCGAAGAGGCATTCATTGATCGAATGTGAAATTGTTTAAAATTAAATTCTGACATTATAAATGGTGGAATAGACAAATTTAAGGTTTATCATTCATTGTAATATTAACAAAACGTTAAATTAACAAATGCCAAGCCTTTTAAAAAATTTATGGAGCGAAATGTTTATCCTATTGTAGAAAAAATATGATTCTATCGCCGATAGAGAGGTATATCTGACATAGATAAGGCTTTTGCGACTCATTTTTTTAAAGTCAGTTTTGTACCCTTTCTCAAACTATAACTTATTGATAGATTACTTTATTTCAAAATTGTATTAAAAAAGATTGCTCCTCGCTCTATTTCAAATAAACATCAAAGCCATGAGTCTCTCCTGATTGAGTGAATGGTGGTTGAGCGATTATTTTTATATGATTAACACCCGTATCGACGCAATGTTTTGCGGCTAAAGATGGATTCGTTTTGAGGTATAGTATCAAAAAAGCGTTCGAAATGAGCTTTCGAACGCCTTTTTTGATAAACTGTCAAGATAATTCTGTTGATTTTCTCGCTTTCGAAGCTTTCCTATCTTTTGTAGTAAGACACGATAGACGCTTTCGCCAAGGTATTTTGCCACAAATAGAACCCTACAATTTCAGGATTCGTATTTTCATCTAAGCCCAATTTATCTGTTTTCAAAGCATGAATTGTAAAAATATATTGGTGAAAACCATGCCCTACTGGTGGACAAGCTCCTCCAAAACCTTTAGCTCCATACGAAGTAACACTTTGGATAGCTCCTTTTGGAGCCAATCCTTTTGTCAAGTCACCTGCACCTGATTTTAATTCTTTTACATTGGCTGGGATATCAAAAACTACCCAATGCCAAAATCCACTTCCTGTTGGGGCGTCTGGGTCATATACCGTAATGGCAAAGCTCTTTGTTCCTTCTGGAGCATTTTCCCACAATAATTGCGGTGAAACATTTTCACCACTACATCCGAAACCGTTAAACTCTTGTTTCTTGGTGAATTGTCCACCAATATCGTTGCTTTTTAAGGTAAAAGTTTGTGCATTCGTACCTATAAATGCTGTTAGAACTAAGGCAATAGTAAGTAGTAATTTTGAGCGTAACATATTAATAAGGTTTTAAATGATAAGAAAAAACATATTTTGAGCTATTGAAAAGATCTCAAAAGCTCATACCCTTTTGTACAGAACAAAATTACTTGATTTCGATAAGGAGTTGGTATTGTTTTTAGCTTAATTACTTATGAAAAAAGGTCAAGTCAAGCTATTTGTCTTGGGCTGATACCAAACTGATGTTTGAACGCTGCACTAAAATTAGATAAATTCTCATAGCCAAACAGCTGATATATTTCCGAGGCTTTCATTTCTCCTTGACTCAATATCTCTTTGGCACGCTCAAGGCGTTTGGCTTGCAACCATTTACCAGGGCTTTCATGATAAATACTCGTAAAATGTCGCTTAAATGTCGATAAGCTCATATTACACAAAAAAGCAAGTTCCTCTAAATTGAGATTGGTGTAAAGATTATCTTCTATGACTTTTCTAAACGAAACTTCTTGCTGATTATGTAATAAACCTTGAAGAAACACCACAAATGCGTCGCCATATTTGTCTATCAAATAAAGCATAATTTCTTCCCATTTTAAGGTCAATATAGCCGAATTGAGCAACTGAGGCTTTTGCAGATATAACCTCAACGATGCAACTAAATGCTGAATGTAGTTATCTTGCTCTAAGACAAAAAAAGCATTTTGTCCCTCCACTTTCGCTCGAACAAACTGAGGGTATTTCAGAAAAAAGTTAGATACGTTTTCTGGCGAAAAGAATAACAACACACTCTGATAAGAATTACTATCGCCCAAACACTCGGACATCAAACAATTGCCTGATGCCATCACTACAGCATATTGGTTGTTGACTTCCACGGTATCGTTCGAGAAATGTATTTTCTTTTGTCCATGTACCAAAAAACTAATCACATGCTGACGCAAAGTCACTTTGCTATTAAGGTGATCTTCGGCAGCATGGTAATCAAAGACATTCAATTCAGGTAAATCTCCCTTCTGAAATAAATCTTGTGGTATGGTATGCGTGGTTATCTGCATGGATAGTTGTTGATTGAGTGGATGAGTGATTGAGTGATTTTTTAAAAAACTGTATCCCACCAGTAGAGACGCAATATTTTGCGTCTTAAGCCGATTCATCTATGGTATATATTAAAAAGGCGATCGAAAAACCAATTCCGACCGCCTTTTTAATAGAATATTTTAGCAGATAGTTTATAAGCTTTAGACACAAAATATTGCATCTCTACGAGTAAAAATTATAAAAAATAATCACTCAATCACAACTCACTAAATAGCAAGATGCCTAAACATCTACTTTTGCATATTTCGCATTTTTCTCGATAAATTCACGACGTGGAGCTACTTCATCCCCCATCAACATCGAGAACAAGTGATCTGCCTCTGCTGCCGACTCGATTGTTACCTGCTTCAAAGTACGAGTATCTGGGTTCATGGTTGTTTCCCAAAGCTGTTCGGCGTTCATTTCACCCAAACCTTTGTAACGTTGTACACCCACTGAACTTTCTTTGTCACCACCCAATTCACGAATTGCAATATCACGTTGTGGTTCAGTCCAACAGTAACGTGATTGTTGACCTTTTTTCACCAAATACAAAGGAGGTTGAGCAATGTAGATATATCCATTGTCAACTAAATCTTTCATATAACGGAAGAAGAACGTCAAAATCAAAGTACGAATGTGAGAACCATCGACGTCGGCATCGGTCATGATAATGATTTTGTGGTAACGCAACTTTTCGATATTCAAAGCACGTTCATCGCCATCTTTACCAAAACTTACGCCAAGTGCCGTAATCATATTCTTGATTTCGTCGTTTTCGTAAATTTTATATTCTTGCGCTTTTTCTACGTTCAAGATTTTACCACGCAAAGGCAAAATTGCTTGAAAAGCACGGTTACGACCTTGTTTTGCCGTACCACCTGCTGAGTCCCCTTCTACAAGGTACAATTCGCAAGTAGCAGGATCACTATCCGAACAGTCAGCCAATTTACCTGGTAATGAGTTACCACCCAATACCGTTTTGCGCTGTACCATTTCACGAGCCTTACGAGCTGCATGACGAGCTTGTGCCGCCAAGATAACTTTAGCAACGATTTGACGAGCCTCTTTTGGGTGCTCCTCCAACCAAGTTTCAAGCATATCAGACATAGCTGCTGATACCGCACCCGAAACTTCACCATTACCTAATTTTGTTTTCGTCTGACCTTCAAATTGCGGTTCAGCTACTTTTACTGAGATTACGGCCGTCAAACCTTCACGGAAGTCATCACCAGCAATATCAATTTTTAGTTTATCTAAAGCACCTGATTTATCTGCATAGTTTTTCAAAGTACGAGTCAACGCACCACGGAAACCCGCTACGTGAGTACCACCTTCGATTGTATTGATGTTGTTTACATACGACACAACGTTTTCTGAATACGAAGTGTTGTACATCATAGCCACCTGTACAGGAACGCCATTTTTGTCGCCCTCCATATAGATTGGCTCTGCAATCAAACGTTCACGAGTAGAGTCCAAATAAGTCACAAACTCACGCAAACCACCTTCAGAGAAAAATTCGTCTGATTTTGGCGCACCGTTTTCATCCAAGTCACGAAGGTCGGTCAAATATACTTTGATACCTGCATTCAAGAACGAAAGCTCACGCAAACGGTTTGCTACAGTTTCGTATTTGTATTCTGTAACCGTAAAAATCGTATCGTCTGGTTTGAAATGTACGGTTGTACCTGTACGGTCAGCAATACCTACTTCTTTTACAGGGTATTGAGGCACCCCAATTTTATATTCTTGTTGGAAAATTTTTCCTTCACGATATACTGTTACTTTCAAGTCGGTAGACAAGGCGTTCACACAAGATACACCCACACCGTGCAAACCACCAGATACTTTGTAGGTATCTTTATCGAACTTACCCCCTGCGTGTAATACTGTCATTACAACCTCCAAAGCAGACTTTTTCTCTTTAGAGTGCATTCCCGTAGGAATACCACGACCGTTATCTTCTACTGTAATCGAGTTGTCAACATTGATAGTTACTTTGATTGTATCACAATGACCCGCCAAAGCCTCATCAATTGAGTTATCTACAACTTCCCAAATTAGGTGGTGAAGTCCCTTAATACCCGTATCACCAATATACATGGATGGGCGTTTACGTACTGCCTCTAAACCCTCTAGAACTTGGATATTGTCGGCACCATAGTTTGCTTTGTTGTCGATTGTTTCTTGAATTTCTGACATATCTTCTTTGAAGTTGTTACTTTAATTAGGGCGCAATTAGCATGCGTAGCTTTTTATAAATTACAGTTTGTTAATGATAAAACGTACCAGAAAGTAAAGGAAGTATGATGTGCTTCCTTGAGTGGACTTGGGCAACGATTAAAAACCAGAGTAATTTGTGGGTTTGTATGCTAAGAATCTGTAAGGATTACAAGTCACTTTCTTTGAAATTTTGCTTTAAAACGTAAAAATACGAAAAAAGTATTGCTTTACCTACAAATAACGGCATTTTAAGGGCTTTAAAAGCCTAAAAAAAGGCCATTTCTAGGGGGTTGACTTTTGAATTTTTCAGGAAATATTTTTTTGAAGATAAAATCAAAAATAATTGGAGAAAAAGGAAGTGTTTTTATATCAGTTTTAAAGAAAATATTTTGCCTAAACAAAGTAAAATGTATCTATCAAATAACATAAAACGCCTCAATCTTAGTAGACTGAGGCGTTCTGTATTTTCTAGTGTTTGAAGTGTCTCACACCAGTCATTACCATTGCTAAGCCATTGGCATCGCAATAGGCAATAGAATCTTTATCTTTGATTGAACCGCCAGGTTGTACAACCGCAGCAATTCCTGCTTTATGAGCAATTTCTACACAGTCAGGGAATGGGAAGAATGCATCCGATGCCATTACTGAACCAGTCAAATCAAAACCAAATTCGTTTGCTTTTTCGATGGCTTGTTTCAACGCATCCACACGTGAAGTTTGACCTACACCTGAGGCGATTAATTGACCGTCTTTCGCCAATACAATTGTGTTAGATTTTGTATGCTTACAAACTTTCAACGCAAATTCTAAAGCTTTCAATTCTGCTTCAGTAGGAGCTTTTTCAGTTACAGTACGCATTTGAGGTGCTGTTTCTGTAGCTAAATCTTTGTCTTGCTCTAAAACACCGTTCAACAAAGTTTTGAACATTTTCTTACCAAATGCCACTTCATTGCGTCTCAATAAAATACGGTTTTTCTTTGTTTTCAATATCTCAAGCGCCTCTGGAGTAAAAGAAGGAGCAATCAAAATTTCGAAAAACAATGAGTTCATTGCCTCAGCTGCTTCAGCATCTACTTCGCCATTGGTTGCCAACACGCCACCAAACGCTGAAATAGTATCACAAGCAAAAGCATTCAAGTACGCTTGTTTTACCGTTTCGGCAGAAGCTACACCACAAGCATTTGTATGCTTGATGATTACAAATGAAGTTTGAATAAACTCATCCAACAAAGTAATACAAGCGTCTACGTCAACCAAGTTGTTATAAGATAGTTCTTTACCGTTTAATTTCTCGAAAAGCGCTTCCAAATCACCATAGAAAGTAGCAGTTTGGTGAGGGTTTTCGCCATAACGCAACGAGTGGTTTGGTAAAGCTTTGAAATCATAAATATCTGTTGTGTTACCAGAAAAATATGCGTGAATAGCAGTATCATAATGAGATGACACGCCAAATGCCAACATAGCAAAACGCTTACGGTCTGCCAAGTCAGTTCCACCATTTTTAGCTTCTAACAATGCTAATACCTCTGCGTATTGTGTACGAGAAGAAACAATCAATACATCATTGAAGTTTTTAGCAGCACCACGAATCAATGAAATACCACCGATGTCGATTTTTTCGATGATGTCGTCTTCAGAAGCACCACCTGCTACAGTTTCTTCAAATGGATAAAGGTCAACAATTACCAAGTCAATCGAAGGGATTTCGAATTGAGCTGCCGTTTGCACATCACCTTCATTGTCACGACGGTATAAAATTCCACCAAATACTTTTGGGTGCAAAGTTTTTACACGACCACCAAAAATAGAAGGATAGCTAGTAAGGTCTTCTACGGCAGTTACAGGAATACCCATTTCTTCTATGAAAGTTTGAGTACCACCTGTTGAGTAAATTTTTACCCCGTTCTTGTGGAGGAGTTCAACAATTGGAGCGAGTCCGTCTTTGTAATAAACCGAAATGAGGGCTGATTGGATTTTTTTGGATGACATTGTTTTGATACATTTTCGGCTAGCTGCTCGTTAGGGCTTTACTATATGCGTTTTACCCTACAACTAACCTCGTCAGAATGAAAGTGCAAAAATAATCAATTTTGTATTTTTCGTAGTGCTTTAAGGCAATTTTATCTAAAACAAATAACTATTTATAGGTCTTTTAGATAAATCATCTCCTTTATCTATGCCAAGGTTAGTGTAAAATTGACACAGCCTACCCTTTTGTTTAAAGTCTTTTGGTTATATTTGAAAGATGCTGTACCCTTCCTGAAAGTCAACAGCCCACACCCAATTATAATAACCCTGTTATCCACTAAAGTCATGTTTTGGTACGAAGAAGAAGTTAAACGATTAGAGAAATTACAAAAAACCTTAGAATATCAACCTCAAACGGCTTTTTATGGAAGTTCGACCTTTACTCTTTGGCAATCGCTTTATCACGAATTTGCTGCTTTCCAACCTGTAAACTTAGGCTTTGGGGGTTCTACATTGGCCGCTTGCACTTGGTATTTTGACCGAGTATTCAAATACCAAAAATCACTCGATAATATAGTTATATACGCAGGTGACAACGATTTAAGCAATAATCGTCATCCTGAAGAAATTTATATTTTTCTTTTTCAGCTTTTTGAAAAAGTAAAGGAGCGTTATGGCAATATACATTGTTCTTATGTTTCGATAAAGCCCAGTCCAATCCGTTGGTATCTGAATGACCAGGTAAAATATACCAATATGATTATAAAAAATGAGATTGAAGCTCGTCAAAATCCCTATTGGCATTTTGTCAACATTTATGATAATTATTTGGGATACGACAATCGACCTAATCCACAATACTACGAAAACGACGGTTTACATTTCAATACTCAAGGGCATAACATGCTGAAAGAAATTTTATTAAAACATTTATCTCAAATTAAACAAGTTTAAAAGTTTTCCTATTAAATTTCTGACCTATCAATCCCTTTTTAAATTCTGCTATCATGACCCGCTCATACCACCAATGGTTTAGTCCAAATCTTCAAAAAAACATGGAGTTACTGGTTTTTGGGCATACTGGAACACGTGTATTATTTTTTCCTACGAGGGCTGCTAGATTTTATGACTATGAAGACTGGGGGGTTATTGCTTCGATTCAAGATAAAATTGACGCAGGATATTTACAGGTCTTTTGTGTAGATAGTATCGATGCCGAAAGTTTGTACAATGAGCACATCTCTCCTCGTGAACGTATTGTACGCCATATTGCATACGAGCACTATATTATACAAGAGGTTATCCCTTTTATGCACCAAATGAATCCTTTTAGCGATATGATTTCGGCAGGTTGTAGCTTAGGTGCCTATCATGCTATCAATATAGCAATGAAATACCCTCATTATTTCTGCAAAGCTGTAGGTATGAGTGGACGTTATGACTTGACTTGGGCGACAGGATATTTTAGGGATTTGTTTAGTGGCTATCACGACGAGGATATTTATTTCAACACGCCTATTCAATTTATTCCGAATCTTCAAGATGAAAAAACACTTTCCGATTTACGTAAAATGGATATTATTCTAGCCATTGGACAAGAAGATGCTTTTTTAGAAAACAATATTCATTTTAGCGAAATTCTTAACCATAAAGATATTCACCATCATTTGTACGTCTGGGATGAAGAAGCTCACAAAGCTCGATATTGGCGAAAAATGGTACAGATATACCTTTGATTGAGTGATTTTTACACAATTACATCATTTACAGTCAGGTAAGTGTTAATATAGGATTTTAAACTATTGTAGATTTGGGATTTCTGATTTCGGAAATACTGAAAAGTAAGTTACATTTCCGCAATCCAACATCCGATATCTGAAATGGATGATTATTAAAATCATTCATAAAGCACCAATACTCAACTCCTTTCATTTTTTCAAACAATCTATGTTTCTTAAAAAAGTCCCAGTGGTCAAGGGTGTTTTTTTCTTTGGGCACGCATTAGAATTTGGCCGTGATCCTCTCAATTTTTTGCTCAAACTACAGCATGAAAATGAGCGTATAGTGCAGTTACGTATTGTATATCTCAATGTCAACTTATTGCTCAATGCTGAGGATATCAAGTATGTTTTACAAGAACACAGCAAGGCTTTTATCAAAGGACGTGCTTACAGGGTTTTAGGACAAATATTGGGAAATGGAATGCTTACAAGTCACGGCGAATTTTGGCATCGCCAACGTAAATTAGCTCAACCTGCTTTTTACAAGCAACGTTTGGCCTTGTTAGTCGATATTATGAACGACGAAACAATGACTATGATTAAACGTTGGGAAACTACCATCGAACAACAGAATGGTTCTGATATTCTAGCAATGACAAAAGAAATGATGGCAACCACGTTACTGATTGTCACAAAATCTCTATTTGGGGTAAGTATAGATACCAACCAAATCGCCCATATTTCTCACGACATTGATACTCTTAATGAAATTTTGAGTGTACAAATGCGTACGCCAGTGCGCTTTCCGATGTGGATACCCACCAAGGTAAATCAACAATTTAAAGCTTCGTCGAATCGATTGAATACCGTAATTCAAGAAATTATTAGTACTCGTAGAAATGCAATTAAGATTAATCCAGAAGCGCAATTTGACGATTTATTGCAAATGCTTATCACAGCAAAAGACGAAGATACTAATGAACAAATGACAGATAAACAACTGCGAGATGAGATTGTCACTTTGTTTATTGCTGGTCATGAAACCACAGCAATGGCGATGTCATGGGCTATGTATCTTTTGTCGCAACATCCCGAAATAGTTCAAAAAATGCGCTCTGAATCGCAAGAGATATTAGGGGAAAATTTACCCAATTTTGAGAATATCCGACAACTAACATATACTTCACAAGTAATAAGTGAGGTGCTACGACTATACCCTCCAGCTTGGGCAATTAGCAGGCAAGTAATGGAAAATCAAAGTATTGGTGAGTATTTGATTCCTGCTAAAGAGCAAGTATTTTTCAGTCCGTATTTACTTCATCGAAATAAAGCTTATTGGACAAACCCAGAGGAATTTAATCCTGACAACTTTTTACCTGAGCAAATCAAGCAACGTCCAAGTTATGCCTACTTACCATTTGGAGGTGGCCCTAGACTTTGTATTGGCAATAATTTTGCCCTTATGGAAATGCAAATTATGCTGATACTATTGGTCAAATATTTTGATTTTGAAAAAATAGAAGAGGTCTTTCCTGACCCACAAATTACCCTCAAACCCAAAGGCAATATGCCCATCAAAGTAAGTAGACTGAAGAAGTAAGTATATTTTACAATAATCGAGTTAACGGTATGCTACAAATGATGTTTATATGCTCAGAAAAATGTACATTAGTAAAGCTTTCTGAGTTATAAACCTTACAGTGTTTCTGCTAATTTTATCTCAACCTATCTATTACACGCTTTTGGTAGTTCTACCTTACACTTTATTTGCATCAAATTTTCACCTATAAAATCCTATTTTCATCAATGCGCACAAAATATTGATATTTCAAATGAAAATTTATTTCGGTTCAAAACTTTATCTATTATTGCAACCGTAATTTATGATAAAATTTATCTTTTTCATTTTTAGTACTTTATTATTATGAATAATCAAAATGCGCCTAATTCGGTCAACAATAGCCTACTCAAAATCATTTTGGGACTTGCAGCGGTTGTTATATTGGTTTTAGGATATATGCTTTTTAATGCAAATCAAAAGACTGAAAGTCAGGAATCTATTATTAATCAGAAAATTGAAGAGCTGACTACAGTACGTACTCGTTTGGATTCTATTTCGACCCAACTAGATGCCAAAATTGCTGAAATTAAGGAACTTGGTGGTAAAGTTGAAGAACTGGAGCGCCTGAAGGCTCGTTTAAATCATGACAAAGCTGAACTAAAGAATACCAGTAAGTTTGATAAAAGCACCTACGAGGAAAAAATTCAAGAATATATTGCTTTACTATCTGAAAAAGACCAGCAGATTAGCAAGCTTCGTTCTGAAAACGAAAGTTTGGTGAAAGAAAAAGGAATTTTGACACAAGAGAAAGAAGGTGTAGTACGCGAAAATACAGGCTTACGTGCCGAACGTGAAGTGCTGACCCAGTCGGTTACTGAAGAACGTACCAAAAATGAAGAGCTGAGTAAAAAAGTACGTATTGGTGCTCAATTAAAAGCAATCAATATTCAGGTATTGGCAGTTAATTCTCGTGGAAAAGTACAAGATGGTGGTAATTATAAATCTAAGAAAATGAATCAATTATTGGTTATTTTCAACCTACCTTCTAACCCTTTGACCGAACAAAATGAAAAGGAAATTATTCTTCGTATTTTAGATCCAACAGGTGCTGTAATTTCAGATAGTGCCTTAGGTTCTGGGATTTTCCAATTTAATGGCATAGAAACAGCCTATACTTCTAAAAAAATTATAGAATATACCAGTAACGACCAAAGAGTTGAAATGCTTTTTAGCCGTGGCGAAAACTCAAGATATAATTCTGGAAATTATACCGTAGAATTGTATGCTGAAGGATTTAAAATTGGACAGGGTGTATTTAGCGTAAAATAAATTGAGCAATTATGTTAAAATTGGTATATCAACCGTAGAGACGTAATACTTTACGTCTAAAACTGAGTTCTATCTAGCACCAAAAAAAGCGGTCGAAAATTGTTTTTCGACCGCTTTTTTTGATAAAAATTATTGAATCATCCTTGTTCCAAAATTCGGGATGACTTATGTTTTGGTACTACTACGCTATGTCTGACTCGGCTTAAGACGTAAAGTATTACGTCTCTACGGATTCAAATAATTACTCAACCACTCAATCACTAAATACTACAGCGCAATCTCTAAACCAGCTACAAAGTTTTGTTGCGCTTGACATGTTGATAAGATTGTGGACAAGTCGATTTCTTCCACAGAACCTACTAATTTACCCGTAAAATGTAGTGTAATTGCCTCCGCATTGATTCGAGTTTGAGTAATCAATGGGTGTACCGAGCCATCTAATGCCTTCACAATATCTTCGGCAAATTCTTTGAACATGATGTTCGTTGGAAGTTTGTAGTATTTTGCTGAGAAAGCATCGTTTCCTATTACAAAAATTGGAACAGGTAGTGAGTCAGTACTAGCGGCCAAACGACCATACACTTTTTTGGCTTCGGCATAAGATGCTTCTTGCGCTTCGGCGTCGAATCCTCCAAACAAGAATGCTACCTGCTTACGAGATGCCAACCCTTCGATACGAGTAGCAATTGCTGCATCTAATTTTTCTAACAATAACTGAAATTTAATGGTATTCTTTCCAGTACGAATACGCTCACGAATCGACTGGCGGATAAAATAAGTAATAGCATCCGTTACATTCAATCCAATTTCGCCCATTTGTTTAAAAATCAACGACGTTGGTGACATTCCTGGAATGGTATTTGGATCGTGTAATAGCACTTCGCCTTCTGGTGTCAAGAAACCATCAATACGAGTACAAACACCAAATTTCAATGAGTCAAAAGCTTTTTTGACATCAGCTTGTACCTTATTAAGATTATCCAATGACGTTGCGATTGGAATACGCTTGCGAGTAGCAGAAGATTGATATTTTGCTTTAAAATCAAATACTTCTACTCCTGCGATAATTTCGGTTGGTGGTAATGCTACTGAAACACAATCTGGTGTTTGGATTACCCCACAGCTAAATTCTTGTCCTTTTACAAAACTTTCAAACAAAACGGCATCTTCAGCATTACTCGAAATCAACTCAGCTTTGGCATTTGCTTGTGCAAAATGTGCATCAAGTTTCGTCAATAATTCAGCTGGGTGATATATTAATTCGTTGTTCAAGGCCACTGGCAAACCGATACCTTCATCGAGATTAGCCATTTTCTGAACATACTCTTTCTTATCAGTTGTATTCCATTCTTCAGCACTTACCTCACGAATAAAAAAGCACTGTTTTACTGCTTTTACAAAATCACTTACTTCATCTTTTTTCACAAAAGCAACTCCAATAGACGAGCCTTGGTGTGGTGCTTTTACCACAAATGGTAATCCTACTTGTGCTTTGATTTGCTCAAACAATATACTAGCCTCCTCTTGCTCAAAAGATTGACGAGTTAAAGTAGCTGTTCTTTTGTTAAGACCTACTGCCAAACGAATCAAATCATTTTGGGCAATTTTATCAATACCAATCGAAGAACCCATAACACTTGGCCCTGAATATGGAATACCGTACCACTCTAATAAACCTTGAATACTGCCATCTTCGCAACCTGGTCCGTGCATAGCAATAAAGGCAAAGTCGATGTAAGACTTAAATTTGTCGGGCGAAATACGTGTACCAATTGTTTGGAGCATGGTATCAAGTTCTTCGTCAGATAATTGCCCTAGTGATTCTGAGTAAATCGTGTAATCACCTTGATAAGATTTTGGGGGATAAAAATCACGGATAGCGCTAGAATATACCAACGACTCATTGAGAATGATGAAATTTCCTGTGCCATCTACAAAAATGGGAATAGGAGTAAAAAGTGATTTGTCGATGTTTTCCATCGCAGTTTTACCACCAGCAAAACTAATTTCACGTTCACGAGCGGGCCCGCCAAAGAAGATACCTATATTCATGTTGAAATGCCCGATTAACCAATCGGGATTAAACGTTGAAGAGAATGCTATTTTTGGCGTGCAATATAGCAAATTTAGGCGAGACAGTGGGGTTTTGAGGTAGTAGAGTGAATAAAAATGGGATAGAGATGCCTATGTGTACTGCGAGTAAAAGAATTCACCCCTACACTTGATGTCTCTACCCCTAGTAGTTTATTTTTTCTTAAAAATCCAATCTAGTTTTTCGAGCGCAGCCGAATTTGTTGTTTTAGTTTTGACAAAAGTTTCTATGAAAGTAGCATCTTTTTTGTCGATTTGCTTTATATTTTTACAAAAAGCATCAATCAAATTGGCAGCTTCGAGGTCTCTACCTGCTTTGAAAAGTACGGTCGATTCTGTCCATACAAAACGCCCACGAATCGATTGTTCGTCGATACCCAAACGACGAAGATATTCTTTCATTTGAGTGAATTTTTCAGGCGAATATTGTTGTGCTCGGCTGCAATACAAGCTATACATGACGATATTTTCGGCAGTCACCTTAACATTCTGTGCTCCAAATTTTTTATTGAATTCTTCCAGATGATTCATCATGTTGATAAACAAGGGGTTTTCGTCATCCATGATAATTTTTTGTAGAACAACAAAGTTTGTCGGGCTAGACAGCATCTCTGGTTTTTGTTTTTGTGCATACGTGCGCATTGCCGCTAGGTTATCAGTAGTATCGCATAACAAACGACAAGTGTAGGCATATTCAATCAAGAAATTATCGTCGTTCATACCCTGCTTGAAATAGTTTTTCCAAGTAGCCGATTGCATTTGTGGATTAATAGCACGCTCGCCCATATTGATGATATAGGCTTCGTTGTTTTGCTCATCGCCTGCCGACTGGATATGCAGTAATTTTTCGTCTTTGTCCCAAAAACTCATTAAGGGCGTTGACAGTACATAAATATTATGTTTTTGACGAAAAGCTCTTGCCTCAGGAGAGTTTACTTCTAATTGATAATTAACAAATTTTTTATTGAAAAAAGCCCCTACTCTAGGGTTAGTATCGAAAGTCTTTTTAAAATTTTCACAATGAGGACAACCTATTGCATAAATTTCTACAAAAAGTGGTTTATTCTGAGCCTGTGCCAAGGTAAATGCACTCTTGAGCGTTCCTTTAAAAAAGTTGATACCTCCTCGTTGTACTTGAGCCTGAGCCTGTACAAAACCTACTACGAAGACAAATAGTAAAGCAATTTTTTTCATACGGTTGTTATTGAGTGAATGATTAAGTATTGCGGATTTCGGATGTTTGATTTCGGAAGTATTGCTTACGTTTTTTAAAATCCGAAATCCCAAATCCGAAATTGATTATTACTCCTACACAACGAATAGCCCCTGCAAAATAATTTGCAAGGGCTATATATATATTTTGGGCAAAGCTTTAAGTGAATTAAGCCACAACAGCTTCGACACGAGCAATTTCAGGAACTTCACGACGGATGGTTTCCTCTATACCAGCTTTGAAAGTCATGGCAGACATTGAACACGAACTGCATGCGCCCACAAATTGTAATCGAAGAACCAAATCATTTGTGATTTCGATAACTTCCACATTGCCACCATCAGCTACCAAATAAGGACGAATCTTATTTAAGGCCGCTTCTACTTTTTCTGCTAGAGAATTCTCAAACGTTGTTTCCATGCTTTATAACAAGTTGGTTGTATGGTCTTTTAGCAAGATCCATAAATATATTCAAGCTAGAATTTTGCTTCTGCCCTATTCGATTTTGCTAGTAATACAAATATCGTAATTATTTGATACTAAAGCCGACAGGTAGCTAGGAAATTTAGCTATATGTATTCATCGTCTACACTTTCAACTGCACTGGCGTAGTTTTGTCTATCGTTGCATTACGAATAGCTACTTGTTGTGCTACGTTTTCGGCAAGGTCTTTAAAGGCTTGTGTCATAATCGAATCACCCATAACAACAGGCTTACCGTCGTCGCCACCTTCACGAATACCCTGTACCAAAGGAATAGACCCTAATAATTCTGTTTCGTATTTTGCAGCCAATTCTTTCCCACCATCTTTACCAAAAATATAATATTTATTGTTTGGTAACTCTTCTGGTGTAAAATAAGCCATATTTTCAACAACTCCTAGTACAGGAACATTGATTTGAGCTTGACGGAAGAACATCAAACCCTTGGTAGCATCGGCCAAAGCCACTTTTTGTGGAGTAGTTACTACTACTGCACCAGTAACTGGCACTAGTTGTACCAATGACAAGTGAATATCTGAAGTACCAGGAGGAAGATCAATCAATAAATAATCTAATTCACCCCAGTGTGTATCGCCAAAGAACTGACGCAAAGCCTGTGTAGCCATTGGACCACGCCAAGGCACAGGATTGTCTTGAGGAGCCAAAAAGCCCATTGAAATCATCTTGATGCCGTACTGCATGATAGGCTGAATCATGTTTTTGCCATCTATCTGCTGAACCATTGGTTGCAAATCTTCGGCACCAAACATCACAGGAATCGAAGGTCCAGAGATATCGGCATCGATAATACCTACTTTAGCACCAGATAATTTGAGTGCCATAGCCAAATTGGCAGTTACTGTAGATTTACCAACTCCACCCTTACCTGAAGCCACTGCAATAATATTTTTTACATCTGGCAACAAAGTAGAATTACCAAAACGAGTAGTAGTTACATCAGCGGTCATATTAATTACAACTCTCAGATTAGGGTCTACGTGTTCGTGGATAGCATTTTCGCAGTCTTTTCTGATTTTTTCTTTCAAAGGACACGCAGGTGTTGTAAGTACTACTGTAAAACGTACTTCTCCTACACCCAACTCTATGTCCTTTATCATATTGAGGGTAACTAAGTCTTTTTTCAAATCTGGTTCAGGAACCGTCGATAAAGCCTTGAGAATTTCTTCTTTATTGATTTTTAAATCGCCCATGATGTTTTTCGAAATTAGTGGCAATTAAACTAATGCCATTTAGACAAGATTTGAGTATCTTATCACTATCGTTTATTAATCTTAACTACAAAGATAGCTTGTAAGTTTCTTTAAGTGCTAGGAAGTGAAGAGGAAATTGCCAAATTGGCGATAGCCGTAAATTACAAAGGACTCAACAAGTGAGTCCTTTGAAGGGAAAATAGGAGTAGAGACTATAAACTTTAAATGCTTTTGAGGTGTACTCATACCAAATATTATTTGGAAATCAAATTTCATTATTAATACACAATTCTAAAAATTATTTACGTGGACGGGGTTATAAAGATGGTCAACAAGTCAGAATAATGTATGAAGCTATTCTTAAAACATAGCTAAATAAAAGGAGTCTCTTAACTTAGGTTATGAAATTTATAAAATGATGTTTTTTTTGATGATATGTGCATTAGTTCATGGTAAATTTGAAAATGAATAACAAATTGCGGCTTGTCTGGATATATCTTTTGGTATGGTTGTTATACGTGTTTTGTGAGGTAGCAGTGTACTATGGATTAATAGAGGTACCCTTCAGCATCAAGACGATTGTGCCAATCATATTACATTGTGTTTGTAAGCTTTGTGTTTTTATATTAGTTACTATATATGTACTACCGCGCCAAGCCCAATCAAGCTCAGCAGGAAACTTAGTAATACGATTGGGGCTCATCATTGGAATGGTTGTGGTATGGACATCAATAGTTCATTTTCTCTTGATTCCACAATGGTTTGAAGTTTCTCAATATTCACACTGGCGCAAAGACCTTTGGTTTCACGCTAGTACTTATACCGTTATTATTACTTGGGGCTTGGCCTTTTGGTATGCTCAAAGCTTTTTTGAACAGGCACAACAACAACAAATTGAAAAAATAGAAAAAGAACGCTTGAATGACGCCATCAAACAAGCAGAGTTAACTAGTCTGAAAAAACAAATTAGTCCACACTTTTTTTATAATACGCTTAATTTCTTTTATGCACAATCAGTTCAATATTCTGAAAACCTTTCGAGAGGTATCCTGCTGCTATCTGAAATAATGCGTTATGCGATAAAAGATGACGACGAAGAGGGGAAAGTACATCTTAACAAAGAGGTTGCCCAAATTCAGAACTATGTCGAGCTCAATCAACTGCGCTTTGATAATCAGTTAAGTGTTCAATTAGATATAAAAGGTAATCTGGAATACCGCCGTATTGTACCTTTGATTTTATTAACCTTTGTAGAAAATGCCTTCAAATTTGGAGATTTATCGAACCCTAATCATCCACTTTTGATAGAAATTTCAGTCAAAGAAAACCACTTAATATTTAAAACTTATAATAAGAAGTGTTCTGAAGCTAAAAAACAATCAGGAGGTATTGGCTTGAGCAATACCCGCCGTCGTTTACTACTAGCCTACCCTAATAGGCACAAACTAACCACCAGTGACGAAGGCGATTTCTTTAGCTTGACACTACACTTAGTACTTTAAATACTTTATTAAAATGTTGAATTGTATCATTATAGATGATGAACGTGCCGCCATTGATGTATTAAGCAATTATGTCAATCGTTTGCCTCAACTAAACTTACTAGCCACCTTTACAAGTCCCGTTGAAGCACTCGAATTAATCAGAACCCAGGCCGTTGATTTAGCTTTTGTGGATATAAGAATGCCTGAACTATCGGGCATCGAACTCATGAAATTGGCGGGCAGTCGCTGCCGATTCATTATTACTACTGCCTATGAAGAATATGCTCTTGAAGGATACCAATATCACAATATCGACTATTTGGTCAAGCCCGTTCCTTTCGAACGATTTGTTCGGGCAATTGATAAAACTCAGTCAATCTTAAGAAGAAATACCGAAAGCGATCGCTCAGGTACGGCAGATGATTATGTTTTTATCAAAACTGAAAGTAGAATTCAAAAAATTGAACTCAATGACATACTCTTTGTAGAAGGCTTAGGAAATTATGTAACGGTGCATACCACCCGTGGAAAATTTGTGTCACTACTCAATGTCAAAGACTTAGAAGAAGCTCTTTCTCCTGACCTATTTTTGAGGGTTCACCGCTCATATATTATATCGTTGGGTAAAATAGATTTTGTGGAAGGCAACCAAATTTTCTTGGATAACGAAACTTCCATTCCTCTTGGAGACACCTATCGCAACCAACTTTGGACAGCTTTAGATAAGAAAATTATTACTGGACGAAAATAAAGTCATGAATCTTTCCGAACTTTGCTGAAATATACAATAGTCTAAATTGAAAGTGGGTGTTGAATTCATCAAACCTTTCTCTCTATTCAGCGCTATAAATAATTCCCCCATTCTAAGAAACTATTCTATCGGTTGGGGGACTTTATGTGTATAAGCACAATCCATTGCCCTTTGGGCGGAGTTCTAGTAGTAAAAATTTGTTTAACATTAATCCAATCAATGGCTATTCCCCAACGACCGTATCTCGTAGGTATTACTGGTGGCAGTGCTTCGGGCAAAACTTTGTTCCTGAAGCGATTGCTTGAGGCTTTTCCTGAAAATGAAATTTGTTTGATTTCACAAGACAATTATTATCGCCCACGTCATCTTCAACTGAAAGATGAAAATGGTGTTGAAAATTTTGACCTTCCTGAGTCAATTGATGGAGAGGCTTTTGCCCACGATGTTGAAATGTTGAAAAAAGGAATGGAAGTGAACAAAGAAGAATACACTTTCAACAACAAGGCTGTAACACCCAAAATGTTATGCTTTAAACCTGCTCCTATCGTGGTGGTTGAAGGAATTTTTGTTTTTCACTATCCAGAGGTATCCAATCAATTGGATTTAAAGGTATTTATTGATGCCACCAACAAAATCAAACTTAATCGTCGTATCAAACGTGACGCCGAAGAAAGAGGATATGATTTGATGGATGTGATGTATCGTTGGAAAAACCACGTAAACCCCACCTACAAGAAATTTATCAAACCTTACAGAAAAGCGGCCGACATTGTTATTCCAAACAACCATAGCTTCGACCGTGGACTAGATGTATTGGTTAGTTTCTTGAAAGCAAAAACTCATCAGTAAGCTTAAAGACATTTGCAAGAAAAGGGTACGATGTAAACAAATTGTTTATTTCGTACCCTTTTCAATTTTTTTAGATTCTATTCTAAAATGATATACCTACCGACAGTTTGGCAAAAAATGGTGTGCCTGCGGTAAAATGGATTTCATTTACGGGTTCTGTTTCATTTTTCAGCTGACTTTCGGTAGCAAACTGAGTTTCTTTCCAGCGCACATTAGCAAGGTTTTGGATAGATAAGCCAAAGTTGTATGCCTTATATTGATAATTGACCTGCATATCATTGACAAAATACCCTTTGGCAATAATGGTATTATCGTCGTTGGCTGGTCGGTCGGCCATATATCTATAACGCAACGAACCACTCCACCCATTTTGTGTTCTTACATTCAGCCCTCCTGTTGAGGTTCGGGTTGGAGCCAATGGCAAAAACGCTTGTAGTTCATTTACACCCAAAGCTCTTGGCTTTGCCAAGTTCCAATCCATATCGGCATACAACCAATCTGTAATTTGGTAACGCAACGAAAAGTCTAATCCCATACGACGGGTTTTGCCACTTGGTTCAACTACGGCTTCGTCACCCACATATACAAACTCTTGATCAAGCCATAAATACCATGCCGACATATTGAGTAACAATTTAGAAAACGGTTTCCAAACAACTCCTAAATCTGACCCATACGCTGCTGGCAATACTTCTCGCCCTTGGGTAGCTACCACTACACGTGTATCGTTTGAGTGAAAACCTTTACCCGTATTCAAATACAATTGCAGGCGATTGTTTGGTGTGTAATAAAGGTTGAATTTAGGACTCAATATCGAAGCATTGGCTTTCAAAGTATATTTACTCGAATCACTCAAAAAGTTGTTATAGCGATTCCAGAATACATCATATCTCAAGCCAACATTGGCAGTAAATCGCTCAGATAGTCTCATGGTATAGTCGTAGTAGAAACCTAAGTTTTGTTCCATCACTTTGCCATATTTCAACGAATCACTGACGAAAGTGCGATTTACTGTTCGAGATAACTCAAGGTTATTCACAAAATCTTCTCGGTAATCTATCCCAATATTCGAACTAGCACCATTGCTGTGTTCCAACGAATAGCTGGTATTTCCTCCCCAAAGATTGCGGTTTTCATGTTGCTTTATCTGGTCTCCATTAATAGGATCTTCTTTGAAAAAGGTAAAGTTGGAGAATAACAAAAAGTTATAGTTGGAGTAAAATAATTGGTTTTTCAACACGCCATTGCCTAATTGTGTTACCAATTGCGCATTGAGATTCGTTCTACTGGTTTCGCCTCCTTCAGTATCATCGATGGCTCCATAAAATGAAATTTGCCCAGAATCTACCGCACGATCGGGAATTTGTCCTGAGTGATTCCATTTACTCCAGAAGGTAGAAGCAGTCAAAGTTAGTTGTGATTTACTCGAAAACTGTCGATTGTATTTAGTAACAGCATTGACACGACGAAAATGCTGAGGCGAGTCAAAATAACTATCAGAATAACTATACTCCCCTCCTACGTACATCGACTCGTTGCGTTCTTGGGCTTTTTGTCCTAAAAGATTAAACGCACCGACAGCACGATAGGTATTAAATTGTCCCGCTTCAACTTTGACAAAATTTTTGTCTAAGACATTTTTTGTTCTAAAATCTACCCAACCTGCTGTGGTAAAATTACCTTTATCGGCATAATATGGTCCTTTTTTGAAATCTACTCTTTCTATTAATTCAGGAATCACAAAATGTAAATCGGCATATCCTTGTCCGTGTGCATGCGATACCATATTTACGGGCATGCCATCCACTGTCAAGCGAATATCTGTGCCATGATCAAGGTCAAATCCTCGTAAAAAAATCTGTTCTGCTTTGCCTCCTCCTGCGTGTTGACCAATAAATAATCCTGGCACCGAACGCAAGACTTCTTGCGAATTATTGATAGGACGTAATTGCAAATCTATACTGCTGATTGTTTGTTGCTGGTGCGCATTTTCGGGATGAACCTCTACCTCGTCAAGCTGAACCATCGCAACTGGTAAAGCAATTTTAAGGGTTTGATTAGTTTTTACTTTGGCTTCGTATTTCTGATAACCAATATGCGAAACTTGCACCTGTACTTCAGCAGAAGTCAGTTTTGAGATAGAAAATTCTCCCAAAGAATTGGTAATCGCATAACCATTGGGCGTAGTTCGAACAATTGCCCCTTCGATAGGCAACTGCGTAGCTTGATTGATAATTTGTCCTTTTAGTGTAAAATGCTGAGCAATAACGCCAAAAGTAGAAAGCCATAATAGCCCCACTAAGGTTGTAAAAAGTTTTTGCATGTGATAAACATCGCTTTGTCTGAGCGAAAATAGGATTTAGTCTGTTGTGAATGTAGGTTACTTATTCACAAAGATACTATTTAGATGCCCAAAATGTGGTTGGATTTATTATGAAATATTGACTGATATATAGGAAGTTTCGTTACCAAGAAGTCCTAATATACTGGTGAACAGGAAATTATTAGCCCTGAATAGGGTTTCTGAGGTGTTTTGAAACATCTATTTGCGAAAATATATATTTTAGCGAAATTTCGCTTGTATTTAATTTTTCAATTTACTAGATTTGATATAAGAACTTAAACAAGTAAAAAAATACGGCTATGGAAAGATTAATGTATCAAATCGCACAACATCAAGAAAAATTAATGCAAATGGGTGGCACAGTTCGTTTTGACCTGCCTGAAGGAAGTATCATGATTTGTACAAAGGGTCATGTAAGCGACGACTACCAAACAGCAGATTGTTCCTTTAGAACAACTACTACTGTATTACAAAGCCTTATCAATGGTCATATTGACCCTATGAGTGCGGTAATCACAGGAAAATTAAAATTTGCAGGAAATGTTATGGTTGCTCTTAAACTAAAAGAATTGTTTAGCTAATGATATTGAGTGATTGTTTACTAACTGTTCACTAAACATGAGGCATCCCGAATTTAGCGATTTAGTGATTGAGCGAGTGAGTGATTATGTAAAAATTTGTATTCTCGCAGTAGAGACGTAATGATTGCGTCTTAAGCTAATTCATATCTAGCATAGTAGCATCAAAAAAGCGGTCGAAAAATATTTTTCGACCGCTTTTTTGATAAAACCTTGGATAATAATTTTCAAAACTCCTCACTCAAAACTCCTCACTTATCTGATATTATCTAAATTATAATGTAAGCCTCTATTTTCTTTACGAGCAATGGCATGTTTAATCACCAAGTATGCCGCATTAATCATATTTCTCAACTGACAAATCGGTACTGATAGTTTGGATTCACGATATAATTCTTCGTGTTCAATATAAATCAGTTCCAGACGGTCATACGCACGCTTCAAACGACGGTCTGTTCTTACAATTCCGACATAGTTACTCATAATAGATTCCAATTCACGAGTCATTTCTGTCACCAAAATCAATTCTTCTGGATGAGTTGTGCCGTCATCGTTCCAGTCTGGAATATTATCAGGAATGGTATTTTCTTGATAAATCTCAATCGTTTTTTCAAACGCACGATGCGCATAAACAATCGCTTCGAGCAAAGAATTAGACGCCAAACGGTTTGCGCCATGCAATCCTGTACACGAACATTCGCCTGCGGCAAAAAGATAATTAATCGTTGTTTGTGAATATTCATTTACCTTAATACCACCGCACAAATAATGCTGTGCTGGCACTACAGGAATCATGTCGTTTCCTGTAATATCCAAGCCTAAATTATCTTTACAGTATTTGTAAATCATCGGAAAATGGTGCTTAAAATCTTCTGCCTCCAAATGACGAGTGTCCAGATAGACATGATCGACCCCATTCTTCTTCATTTCAGAGTCTATGGCTCTTGCAACAATATCACGTGGTGCCAACGACAAACGTGGGTCGTAGTTTTCCATAAACGTATGAGCATCTTTATCTTTCAAAATACCGCCATGCCCACGCACCGCTTCCGAAATTAAGAAGGAAGGCTTTTTGCCAGGCTGATAGAGAGATGTTGGATGAAACTGGATAAACTCCATGTTATCTACCAAGGCTTTGGCACGATAAGCCATCGAAATACCATCACCCGTCGCAATAGTAGGGTTCGTTGTACTCTGATATATTTGACCAATACCGCCCGTTGCTAGTAGCGTAGTTTTAGCAAGAAAAGTTTCGGGTCTACCTGTAAACGTATTAAATACATAAACGCCATAACATTTTTTATCGGGCGTATCTTTCGTTACTTTTTCACCCAAATGGTGCTGTGTAATCAAGTCTACTGCAAAATAATGTGTAAATATCTCAACACTTGGAAAGGACTTTACCTTCGCCAATAAAGCACGTTCGATTTCATTGCCCGTCGAATCTTTGTGGTGCAAAATACGGTGATCCGAATGACCGCCCTCTTTGACTAAGTCATAAGAGCCATCGACTTTTTTGTCGAATTCTGTCCCATAATCAATCAACTCTTGCAAACGAGCGGGAGCTTCTTTCACCACTATTTCTACAACCTCGGGGGTAGACAAAAAGTCGCCCGCAATCATGGTATCTTCAATATGCTTTTCGAAGGAATCCTCATTATTCCAAACAGCAGCAATACCTCCTTGTGCATATTTGGTATTGGTTTCTTCGGCCACCGTTTTGGTGATGACTGCGATTTTGACATCTTGCTTTTTATCAGCAAAATGTGAAGCAAGTTTGGCTGTATAGGAAAGTCCTGCAATACCAGAGCCTATGACTAAAAAATCGTATTTGGGCATTATTTTGAAATATGTTTATCTTGGCTATCGGCTATCAGCTTTTAGCAATCAGCTATTGAATTGTGTCTAATCTAAGTATTTGCATTAATGTGCTTTAGGCATTAGAAAAAAGTCTGTACTACTTCGATAGAAAAAATATGATTAAGCTTAAAAGTGTATCTTAATAAAATTATAGAAATATTTTTGCCTAAAGCCTATGACTCACAGCCTAAAGCCATGTTGAAATGTCGCCAAAGTTACGTTCAAAGACAACATCATCTTGAGTTTAAAAGAAAATATTTATAAGAAATATCAAGTTAGTCATACAATCTCTAAATTTAATCACAAATATTAGTACTATTCTGTGGTATTTTGAAAAACCGTCAGAAACAGGATAATAGGCTATCTTCAAAATTCTATATTTGTTTATACAGTTTCGAGAAAGAGATTTCTTGAATCAGGCTAAATTGTTTAATTTCGGGCTTTGAAAAGTGCTTTCGAGTTTTGAGAAAATGACATACTTATCGTTTTCCAAAAGCATCTTGACGAAAGTCTTCATATTTAATCAACTCTTTTATGGATGTAAACAAGTCCAACAATAGTCTCTGGAAAGCTGGTACAGGTGCATTTGCAGTCATATCAGCCATTTTAGGTTATTTATTATTTGAAGCAAAAGGTATTAGTAAAGAGCAAAATCGAATGATAGACCAGCGTGTAGCCGAAATTTCGTCGGCACGCATGAGTTTGGACTCGATTGGGATGCAAATGGATGCCAAAATTGCAGAAATCAAATCTTTGGGTGGACGAGTAGAAGAGTTAGAAGCTGCCAAAAAACAGTTGGAATCCGATGTTGCTGGACTCAAATCAGCAGGGGAGTTGTCTAAACAGCAATATGAAGGTAAAATAGCCGAATATATTAGTCTCCTCAACAACAAAGACGCCGAACTCAATCGCCTACGTAAAGAAAATGGGGTTTTGGCAGAAAAAAATCGCACATTAACTTCTGAAAATACCGACTTGAGTACCGAAAATGTTTCGTTAAAAGGTATCAAAAAATCTTTAAGTGATTCGGTTGAAAATGTATCTCGTAAAAATTCTGAGCTTTCGGCAAAAGTGAGTAGAGCCTCCGCTTTACAAGCTCAAGAAGTACAAGTATTGGCCATATCAGACAGAGGAAAAGAGCGTGATGGCGGTACCTACAGAGCCTCAAAAGTGAGCAAAATCAAAGTGGCGTTTAGCTTAATGCCCAACCCAATTGCCAAACAAGACGAAAAAGCTATCTACCTTCGTGTACTCGACCCTGATGGAGCAGTATTGTTTGACACAGCGGCTGGTTCTGGAAGTTTTACGGTATTTGGAAAAGAAACTAATTTCACTGCTAAAAAATCTATTTTCTTTCAGAATAATAATCAAAATGTAGAGATTACTTATCAACGTAGTGGCAATATCCCCTATCGTGCGGGCAACTATAAGGTAGAATTATACGCCGAAGGTTATCAAATCGGTACGGGAGGGTTTACGGTGAAATAAGCTCTTACTATTGAGTGATTTAGTGATTGGGTGAATTGTGAATGATGTATCAGTACTAAAATACACCATTCACAATTCATCACTTAACAAATAACTTTTTCCGAAACTAAAGTATCTGCTTGCTGATGTTCTTTTTCGGCTGTTAAAAATTCCTTAAACCATTTTCCAGAGCTTTTTACGATTCTTTCTTGGGTTTCGAAATCTACATATACCAAGCCAAATTTGGGTTGATAACCTTCTCTCCATTCAAAATTATCGGTTAGCGTCCACGCCAAATATCCTCCCAGATTGATACCTTCTTGCTTTGCTTTTAAAATACTCTGTAAATATGTTTGATAAAAAGCTGTTCGCTCGGGGTCATGTATCTCGCCATGACGAAGAGTATCTTTAAATGCAGCTCCATTTTCAGTAATAATCAACTGCTTGATTTGAGGATACGAAGCAAATTTCTTGATAATTTCATACATTCCATCTGGCGATACCTCCCAGCCCAAATCCGTTGTATGATGCACGCCACGCTTGTGAGGTTTTACTTCCATGGCATTGATATAGGGCATCCACCAAGCGCTTTCCATCACCAATTTAAAATAGTTTTGGATACCGATAAAATCAAAATCAAAAGCCAATCGCTCCATATCTCCTTCAAAAACATGCTTTTTCATCATGGTTTTCAGAAATGGTAAATCTTCGATAGGGTATCCTAGCCCCAAGGCAGGCTCTAAAAACAAACGATTGAGCAAAGCATCAACCTTTCTGGCGGCCTTCAAGTCGGCATAGCGATGTGTATGTGGTTCGATATGCGAGCACGAAAAAGTAGTACCAATCACTGCATCTGGCACATTTCTACGAATTATTCGAGCGCCTTCAGCTTGGCACAGCGCTGTATGGTGAACCGCTGGCAAAAAATTACTCATTCCCATGCGTCCAGGTGCGTGATAGCCCGTCATATAGCCTAAGCCCGTAAAACCCGCTGGTTCGTTGAGCACCATCCAATGTTTTACCTTTGAGCCAAATTCTTCGGTCAATACCTCACAGTATTCCACAAACCAATCTACAATATGGCGGTTGGTCCAGCCACCCATATCCTCCAAAATCTGAGGTAAATCCCAGTGATAAATCGTTGGCCAAGGCTCTAAACCAAATTCCAAACAGGTATCTATCACTTTATGATAAAACTCGATTCCTTCACAATTGACCGTACCAATGCCATTGGGTAGGATTCTTGCCCAAGCAAAAGAAAAACGAAAAGCTTCAAATCCTAATTCTTTGGTCAGGCGAATATCCTCACGGTAGCGATGATAAAAGTCGGTGGTTACATCGGCATTTGTTTTATCTAAAATTTTATTTTTTTTATGGCTAAATCTATCCCAAATAGATTCACTTTTATTTCCTTCATTCCACGCACCTTCGTTCTGAAAGGCAGACATTGCGATGCCCCACACAAAATCATTTCCAAAATCTTCCTTACGCAACTGTTGATGGTTCATAATTTTATTATTTTTTGACTGTAAGCATTAATGCTGAATTACGAGTTGTAAATTTTGAGTGTAAAGTTATCGTCTTAATTTTACTAGGCACTTATTCTTTCCCACTCCAACTTCCTGATAACTAGCACTTTTATATTTCTTTAAAGGGCGACAAAAGTAAAAAAACTTTGTGAATTGTTTATGTTAAATCTTCTTTGATTGTATTTAAGTTTCCACGAAGTCTCCAAAATTTGACAAGAAATTTATATTGAGCCTCCTCTTTTTACAAATTCTTAACTTATTACAAATCATCAAGTTATACTAAAATCACAATTTTGCACTGTGCTTCTGAGGAGGTAGAGGTGTTAGCCAAGCACTACTTGTTAGCTATTTCTAACCAAGCAATCGCATATTATGCAAAGAAGAGATTTACTTCGACAATTGGCTCTTACCGCAGGAGGTTTATCACTTCCTTCGTTGGCAAATGCTCAAAAACCCAGCGCTCCTAAACGTGTACTTCGTGTAGCTCATATTACCGATGTGCATATCCAACCTTTGATTGGAGCGGCAAAAGGCTTTGAACGTTGCTTACACCATATTCAGTCTTTGGATGTCAAACCAGACCTTATTATCAACTCTGGTGACTGTGTGATGGATGCTCATAAACGCACACCACACAATGCAGACAAACAATGGAAGCTTTTTAATGAAGTACTCAAAAGTGAAAATAATTTACCTGTAATCAGTTGTGTGGGCAACCACGATATCTGTTGCGAAGGTGATAGTTTCAAAACCTTCGAGGACGGTAAAAAATGGGCTATGGACGAAATGTCTATGCACAAACGCTATTACTCGCATGACACCGACCAGTGGCGTTTTGTAATGCTCGATAGCGTCCAACGTAAGAAAGACGGCTCGTGGTACACGGCACACCTCGACGATGAACAATACGACTGGCTAAAGTCAACCTTAAAAGCCACTCCCGACGACAAGCCCGTGATGGTGATTTCACATATTCCGATTTTAGCAGCTTGCGTATTTTTCGATGGCGACAATAGCAATAACGGCAAATGGGAAGTACCGGGCAGTTGGATGCACACTGATGCCAAACGTATTTCGAATCTTTTTGACGACCATAAAAATGTAAAATTAGCTGTTTCAGGACATATTCACCTAACCGACCGAGTAGACTATAATGGCGTTTCTTACTGTTGTAATGGCGCTGTATCTGGCAGATGGTGGTTTGGCAAGTACCAGCATACCGAAGCAGGCTATGCCATCATCGACCTTTATGACGATGGTTCGTTTACCAATACTTATATAAGTTATTAAGTATGCTTTAGGCTATAAGCTGTAGGCATTAGACAAGGTCTTTAACATTAAGTCCTTTTAGGTCTTACCTCATTCTAAGTTCTCATATTTCCAAATTGCAGTAGTTTCCCTCATCTATTACGTCATGCACTGAGAATATTTTTTTTGGTAGCTAGTTATGAAATAAGTGGTTCTCGTTTATAAACGGTAAGGCTTTGTCTTACCGTTTTTTGTTTTCAGGCTTTTCCTGTTGTTTTCAACCCTACAATACCAATCGCTATCAAGGCTATCCATCCGATTTCTTGCCAAACCCATTTTTCATGTAAAATAAAAACATCTGCTAGTTTGATAAAAACCAAGGCAAGGGCTGTCCAAACGGCCATAGCCACGGCTGTAGGAAGCATTTTGAGTGCCAAAGCAAAAAAGTAAATATTCCCTATCCCAAAAAAGATATATCCCAGCAAAGGCGAAATAAGCACCCAAGTATTCATGGAGAAAGCTGTATTCCATTGAATAGTTTTGATTTTTTGAAAATCAAGATATTTCAACGAAAATGTCCATGCGGCTTCAAATGCTGCGGCAATTAATAAATAAATCCATTGCATGAATTATTGAGTGATTGAGTGGGTTGTGATTGAGTGATAATTTAAAAACCGCAGTAGAGACGTAACATGTTACGTCTATCATAGATTTATGATGTTGTAGAGACATAACATATTACGTCTAACTCGCTATTGTTATCTTTTTATTTTCTGCAAAAACCAGTTCCAAAGATTGATTCTGAAGAAATAATACTTTCTGAATAACGGATATTTCAATAGCTTTTTTTCTTCAAATCTTTTAACTGAAAAAGCATGTTGTAGGAAATAATCTTTGGGAAAATCATAGTATAATCCCCAGTTTTCAGGGGCATTCCCTGGCTTTTGGTTGGGGTTATATACTGTTTTAAAGAGATAATCCCATACAGCAAATTTGGTAGCGAAATTGGCATGAAATACCTCCTTATAATTAGCATGATGCCAAAGATGTAACTCAGGTGAGTTGAAAAGGTATTTCCATTTCCCCAGTTTAACATCAAGATTACTATGAATAAACATGCCAAACATGGCATCAAACAAGGCTTTTATCGGTAATACTTCGGGCGATGCTCCTAGCAAAATAATCGGTAAAAACTCGACACTTTGATTGATAATAATCTCGACAATATGCGAGCGTGAACCACTCAGAAAATCCACATTTTTACCCGAATGATGCGCCTCGTGTGTCCGCCAAAAGAAGGCATTGGCGTGTTGAAATCGGTGAAACCAATAGATATAAAAATCATGGGTTACCAGAAAAAAGAACACCTGTAATGCCAAAGGCCAATGACTCACCGACACCCAAGAAGACCAAGGATAAGCCAGATGAATAGGCTCAATGATATATTGAAAAATAAGAATTTTGAGAAAATAGCTTTGAATTAGGGTGTACCAAACCAAATCAACCCAAAAGCCTTCTCTGAAAAAAGGAAGTCCTTTGCGATAAGGAAAAAGTCTTTCGAGCGTAATAATTAGTACAATCCAAACTACCAAAATCAGCGTGGTAATTTCAACCGTTGTCATGAAAATAAAGGGTTCCGTTTTTTAGCACAAAGACCTACAGAGTTATATCTATAGGTCTTTTTTGAGGTATTGACTATAAGCTTTGCGCTTTCGGTTTTCCGCCCAAAGGCTGATAGCCGAAAGCCAATAGCTATTTATTATACTCAGCAGAAATATGCTTTCTTAATTTTTTCATCTGACCTACTTCAGAATCATATACCTTTTTGACACCGTCGCCGCTTGCAATTTCGACATCACGAATATCTTTGACTAAACGCGCCAAACCTTGTGGTTCGACCGACGCAGCATGGTCAGAACCCCACATAGCACGGTCAAGCGTAAAGTGTCTTTCTACAAAAGTTGCACCCATTGCCACTGCTGCTACGGTAGTTGCCAAGCCAGTTTCATGTCCAGAATACCCAATAGGGTGATTAGGGAACATATTGCTCAAGGTATGAATCATATTCAAATTCAATTCTTCAGGCTTACAAGGATAAGCCGAAGTTGCGTGAGCAATTGATAAAGGATATTCAGGGTCAAAATCTAGGATAAAACGAACTGTTTCTACGATTTCATTTTGCGTAGACATCCCTGTTGAAATCATCAACGGGCGACCCGTTTTCAAAATACGCTCAATCAATTCAAAGTCTGTCAACGACGCTGAAGCCAATTTGTACAAAGGTGTTTCGAACTGCTCCATAAAATCTACAGATTCTACATCCCAAGCCGAAACAAACCAATCCATTCCACGCTCTTTGCAATACTGATCGATAATCGAAAACTCTACTGCGCCAAATTCAGTCTTGCGTTTGTAGTCGATATATGACATACGTCCCCACGGTGTATCACGCATGATTTCCCATTGGTCGCGAGGCACACATACTTCTGGAGTTCTTTTCTGGAATTTCACCGCATCCACTCTAGCATTGACTGCCTCGTCGATGAGTTTTTTAGCAATATCAATCGAGCCATTGTGATTGATACCAATTTCTGCAATGATGTAACATGGCGCACCTTCGCCAATTACTTTTCCTGTGTTAAGTTCAATTGATTTCATGCGTTGTTATTAGTTTTTGAGGCATTAGGCAAAGAGGCATCAGGCAAGGAGTATTTATATACTGATGACTAGTGCCTCTCCCCTAACCCCTTGTTTTACGCTTCTAATAAAATTTCAGTTATCACTTCTTGAGTCTGTGCTTCTAAAATAAGTTCAGCTAGTTCGCGGAAGCATCCTTCGCCACCTTTGGCTTCGCAGATATAGTCTACTTGGCTACGCACTTGCTTGAGCGCATCGGCTGGACAAGCCGTAAATCCTACGTGCTTCATGATTTCGAGGTCGTTGACATCGTCACCGATATAGGCAATTTGTTCGGGCAGGATATTACGATTCACTAATATTTGTTGGAGTACCGCCAGCTTATCCTTAATACCCATGTGCAATTCGGTAATCTTGAGCTTTTCGGCACGCTTGCGTACAGAAGGCGAAAGCTCGCCAGTGATAATTCCCGTTGCAATTTGTCTGTTGCGTAAACGTTCGACACCCATCCCATCACGGATATTGAATTTTTTCAATACCTCGCCATTTTCTCCATAATACACTCCTGCATCGGTCAAAACGCCGTCACAGTCGGTAAGGAGCAATTTTATATGTTGTAATTTTTCCATTGAGTAATTTGTGGTTGAGCTCACTTGAACATTGTAGCTATTTCAAAACTCTACACTCAAAATTCAAAACTCTAAATGCTTGTCCACCCGCCATCGACCACTAGGTTGGCGCCCGTCATGTAAGCCGAAGCATCAGAAGCAAGAAATACTAATGCACCTTGATAATCGTTAGGCTGAGCCATACGACCGAGTGGAGTTTTATTTGTGTAGTTTTTGATAAAAAATTCGTTCTGACCGTTTTCAACACCTCCTGGCGATAGCGTATTCACACGCACGCCTTTGTGTCCCCAGTAGGCTGCCAAAAAGCGAGTGAAGTTGAGTACAGCACCTTTGGTTGTTGGATACGAAGGAGATTTGAAAAAACTCTGTTCCCCATTTTCGTCACGGTAAATTTGTTGATCAGGACCCACCATACCGTAGGTAGAAGCGATGTTGATAATACTACCAGTACCCGCCTCAGCCATTACTGAACCAAATATTTGAGAGCATAAAAAGACCCCAAGGACATTTACTTCAAGTGATTTTCGGAAAGACTCCAAAGGATAGTTTTCAAAAGCGGACAATTCTTTTGCCATCAATGGGTTTTCGAACATATCGTTGATAGCCGCATTGTTGACTAATACATCGATTGAGCCATATTTTTCGAGGATAGTCGCTTTGGCTTTTTCTAAACTGTTAGGGTTTGTTACATCGAGTTTTAAACCGATATGCTTTTCGCCTAATTGATTGGCTAGGCCTTTGGCTTGTAATTCTAGAACATCGGCTACTACCACGTTGGCACCTGCGGCAGCGAGTGCTTCACAGTGTTTTTGTCCGATCAATCCTGTAGCACCTGTAACAATAGCCGTTTTACCTGCCAATGAGAACAATTGGGGTACAGCCAAAGAGGGATTCGAGATAAGCTGATTCATTGTTAGGCTTTCTGCAAAGCAGGTTTGATATTGTAGTTTGAGGTTTTTCTAAAAACAGCTTCCAACACTTCTCCGCGAATCAATGGCATCGCATCTTTTTCGAGAATGGCTTTTTTCATGATTGGCATCACATCACGATAAGCAGACAAAGTATAAGCAATATCTTCGTCGGTATGGCTGTAGCACATGTTATGAAAACCTGCCCATAGGATACCACGCTTAATCATTTCTTGTTGCATGAGTGTTTTTAGCTCTAAGCCATTGCCCGCTTCGGGACTAAATGTTACCATAGAGCGACATGGATAGCCGATACATTTGGTAAATGCTGATAAGCCAAACTCCTCTGCAATCTGGTTATATCCTTGTTGTAAAATCGCTCCTTTTTCGGCTAAATAAGCTGGGACATTTTTTTCCTGTAATTCACGAATGGTTGCAATACAAGCTGCCAATGACAAGGTTTCGCCACCAAAAGTGGTATAACTAAATACTTCTTTATTGAAAAGCTCCATCACATCGGCACGACCCGTCAATAAGGCAATTGGCATTCCATTAGCACAAGCTTTTGAATAAACTGCTAAGTCTGGTTTTACTTGAAAATATTCTTGCGCACCACCCAAGGCAATACGAAAACCTGTCCACATTTCATCAAAAATCAACAAAGTGCCATTTTCACGACAAGCTTCGGCTAATTCTTGAAGGAAATTATTTTTAGGCGCTTCAAAAATAAATGGCTCTAAAATCACTGCTGCTACATCTTCATCCAAGGCTGCACGAATACTTTCGATGTCATTGTATTCGAAAGTATAAGTCATATTTTGAGTACTTTCAGGCACACCTGCATTACGACTTGTAATACCGATATACCAATCATGCCAACCGTGATAGCCACAACAGAAGATTTTTTCACGACCTGTAAAAGCACGTGATACACGAATCGCCGCCGAACAGACATCTGCTCCCATTTTGGAGATTTTGACTGCTTCAGCATTTGGAATAATATCTTGAATCAGTTCTGACAATTCTACTTCTAAAGGGTGCGTCAGAGAGAATGAAATGCCATCCGCTAATTGGCTTTGGATGGCCTCATCAACCGCTGGATAGCAATAGCCCAAAGATACTGGACCTATCGCAGCATTGTAGTCGATATACTCGTTGCCATCGACATCCCAAACGTGTGAGCCTTTTCCCTTTACCAAATACTTTGGAGCAATACCTTTGGTAAATTGTCCTGGACCTTTCGCTAGGGTTTGGGTAATAGGTTTTTGAACTGCCAAAGCACGTTCATATAAAATATCCGAGATGGTAATATTAGGATAATGGTCGTTGAATTTTACTCCGTTGGGCATGACATTGAATTAATTATGATTCTCGAAATGCAATGTTTTTTATGTTAAAATTAAGTGCTCGGCTTTAGGCTTTACGTATTAGGCAAGCACAACCTTTTGCCTAATGCCTACAGCCTAAAAGACGTTGCGTACAACGTCTCTACGGGTGGGGATTATTCAGCAAATTCAGAGGCTACGATATGTGGCTGAATAGATTCAGTATGATAGCCCAAAATACGTTCTGCAATTTGTTTTCCTGTAAATCCTTCGTATTCTAGCACCTCTTGCAAGCGTGCTGGTTTGAACCATTTTTCAAATAGAGCAATGGGTAAAACTGGTGCTTGTATCTGTTTTTTTAGGAAAATTTCTGCAACAATAGAGTACAAACCTCCTGTAACAAAATGGTCTTCAATGGTTACTAACAAATCTGTTTTTTGTGTTAAATCTACAAGATAAGCCTCGTCAATAGGTTTGAGACTACGAAGATTGACGATACCCACAGACTTGCCTTCTGCTCTAAGAATTTCGGCAGCAATCAGCGTTTGCTCAAGCATAAAACCGTAAGTCAGCAAGGTAACATCTGTACCCTCAGCAATGACTTCAACTTTGCCAATTTCAAAGTGTTTTTGATGTTGAAAAGAGGTAGGACGGTGACAAATACGAATATAAGCTGGATGTTTAGAGGCAAGGATTTCGGGTAACATAATGGCCAAATCTTGCTCATTGGCAGGTGCAAAAACTTGCATATTAGGAATCCCACGCATCAGAGAGACATCTTCCACAGCTTGGTGTGTGGGACCATTTCCGTCTGATAAAAAACCTGGGATAAAGGCGCTCAACTTGATTGGTAAATTAGGTATTCCTGCATCGGTGCGCACAAACTCAAACGCACGCATCGAAAGAAAAGAAGCCAATGCGTGTAATACAGGCACTCTTCCACGCAATGCCAGCCCTGCGGCGGCACCTACCATACATTGTTCGGTAATTCCTGTATCGATAAATCTTTTACCTAAAACTGAAGGCAAATTACGAATCAAAGCACGGTTTTCGGCTGTCATGACTACGATACGCTCGTCGTCGATGGCTATATTTTTTAGTAGTTCTTCGTACATATTTTTATAGATTTCTATATTGAGTGAGTTAGTGATTATCACAACTTTTTGTCATTTTCCCAAATACCCATTTTTATTTTAATCACTCATTCATAATTCACTCAACCACTCAATAAGATGTTGCGGTGCAACGTCTCTACGTTCTATCTTACCACAAGAGTTTCTGAATCAATTTGAGCCTTTTGTTGCCCATGTAACTCTTGCAAAAGTTGTTCGATTTCGGTAGATGAAAAATTACAAAACCAACGGTCGGCACGAGCCTCGATACTTGGTAAGCCTTTTCCACGAATTGTATCGGCGATAATTACACTTGGCTTATGTTTTTTGTAGGGCAAATCAGCAAATGCTTCTTCCAAATCCAAGAAATTGTGACCATCAATACGACATACTTCCCAGCCAAAAGCTTCAAATTTATCTACTAATGGCTCTAATGGAATGAGGTCTTCTGTAGCCATATTGGCTTGGAAATTATTGCGATCTACTACAAAAATAAGGTTGTCTAATTTGTGTGCATGCGCCACCATAACTGCCTCCCATACTGAGCCTTCATTGAGCTCACCATCGCCCAAGATACAGACCACACGATTTTGAGAAGCACTAATTTTTAAGTCCATTGCTACACCAACGGATACCGCTGGCAAATGGCCCAATGAACCCGAATGAAACTCAATACCAGGGATTTGGGTATTGGGATGCCAATAGATATGGTCGTTGGTTGATAAGTGATTTTGCAGTCTCTCTGCTTCTAAAACACCCATTTCGACCAACGTACCATAAAGTGCAGGCACATCGTGCCCCTTCGACAAAAACAAATAGTCTCTGTCGGGGTCATCCAAGTTAGTTGGGTTTAAATTGAGGAATTCTGTGTAGAGGTAAACAATCAAATCGGTTGCTGAAAGCGATGCACCCACAAAACAGCCTCCGTCGGTCGAAAGCTTGATGATATGCTCACGAACTCGCAAAGCTGTTTGCTCCAATTTCTTTAATTTTACTTCGTTCATGGGGAGTTTATTGAGTAAGTTGAGATTGAGAGAATATGGTATTTTTCAATCTGATTACTCATTTATATTTTTAAAGAATTATCTATTCTTAGAGATGCAATGCTTTGTGGCTTACACCAAATAAGCCAATATAAAGAGTATTCTATTTTCTAATAACCTCTCCATTTGGATTCGGCACTTCTGGGGAAGAGCCAACGCTTTGCGCTTCTACCTTCACCGTCATGGAGGCGTCGATAGTTTTTAGCTCATTCAAATGGTTCCTATACCAATTGACCCCAGCCCATTGCGCATTAAGTGCCATAATTTCAGGCTTTTGCGCCAATAATGTTAAAATATCTTCCAAAGAGAATTCAGGCTTGAGAGGATATAACTCTTCAAAAATCCGCTTAATAAATTGGTAGTCTTCATGATAATCTATGGTAAATCTGTGTGACATCGAATAATCTAAACCTGTTTCCCAAAGTACATTGCCCAACTTAAATTTCTCTGGGTTTTCCCAGAAATATGGCGTTGTATGCTCTAGTTCCAAAGGGCGAACAGCCTCCTCCCAAGCTTTGGTCAGGGCTTTAAAACTCATAATTTCTACATCATTACCATCGGGATAAGTAGCAGGATGTAAGTTACTTATATAATCATATTGCTCAGGATTAGTCAAATACACATCCAACACTTTATCCACAATACGAGGATCGATAAGTGGACAATCTGATGGTATTTTGAGAACTACATCTGCCTCTGTTAAATGTCCTACTTGCCAATGTCTGTCTAGTAAATCATTAAGACTTCCTCTGTAACAATCTATTTCATATTTTTTACAAAAATACTCAATGACATCGTCCTGCGTATGGTCAGAAGTTGCAATAACGATATGTGATATACGCTTTACCATTCGAAGACGCTCTATCATGCGATAAAGTAGGGGCTCTTCTAGGATAGGGAGCATTACTTTACCTGGCAATCGGCTCGAACTCATGCGAGCTTGTACGACGATGGTGATAACTGGCGTTTGACTCATGCGATTTCGCAAAGACTAGGTTTAACAATGGGTGTCGCGCTGTATTGGTACTGTTTGGTAAAGTCTTCTTTTTTACCATTAAATTCCAAAAAATCACGGCAAACACGAGCTATATTTTGCGCTGAAGTACCTCCGTTTTGAATAGGGGCTAAGCGATTTAGCTCTTCGACATCAAAATATGAATGTACTTTTTTCCCCAAGGCTATACCCACATATACAAGCGTCGAATATTGTGTAATCAATTCATCACAATTAGCAATCATGTGGTTAACGTTGCCATTGGTATAGATGAAAGTACCTTCGGGTGTGTTTTCTTTGATTTCGGCAATGGCTCTTTCAAAAATCTCGTTAGGATGCAATTTGAATACCAATGGTCGCCCGTTAGCGATTTCAACACAACGTTTGATAAAACCGATTCTATCATCTGGTCGGTAACATTCGCGAATATCCGAAGTTGTTACCAACACATAGTTTTTCATATCGAGGGTGTTATCCACAAACTTTTCACAGTTATCAAAATTAGGCATACCTGTGACCATAATTTTGTGAGCTTGGGTTCCCATTTTTGAGAAATATCCTTTGTAGCCTTCTGATGCGGCACAATAGACATCACAAATATCAGAAGTACCATTGAGCGAAGTTCCGATAGCCAAGTAAGGTGGCAAATGCAATTTTTTGACCCATTTACTAATAGCAGTACATTCATCTACCATACCTTCTTGTACCCACAAAGTTTTGGTTTGAAGCATTCTATCAGGAATTATCAAATCCGAACAGTAAACCACCAAATCATAACGGTTCTTTTGGGCTTTGTAGTCCATCTGCAAACCGTGCTCGATACAATAAGTCTCAGAATTACGACGAAACTGTCCTGCTAGCACCGTGCGGTCAGCCCAAGAAGTATGCTCAATAACCCAGTTCACCAAGGGCGAATCTGCAAAAATCTGACTAAACCAACAATCATACTCAGGCAATTGCTGAGCGATTTGGTGCATCTGCGAGGTTTGGTTAATCGACCCTGTGATAAACAGTATTTTCTTTGGTATATGCATTCGCTATTGATAAGCTTAGTGAGTCCAGAATACTAGTAATATTTAGTGTTTTCTGTGATGTAAAAGTAGAGAATTATTGTTACCCAAATATTATGAATAGGTTACGAATTATTGAGTTAACAATTTGATAATAAAGGGAGTGTAAATACAAATAAATCAAGAGACATTGTAACAAAGGTGAAAATTTTACAAAATATTTTCTCATTATCATTCAAGTAGGATTTGGCTGAATGATATTGTTTTTTATAAATTGTATTATCGATAAAATCTAGTTAGTAAACGCCTATGAAAAAAGCATTTGTTATACTCTTCGCTTTGTTATTCTTCAAGAGTTGGGGGCAATCTAATAAGTTTCTAGCCTACTCAAAGGAGGCTTATCCTAATCGTAAGTATATTACTCAGAGTGATACTTTGCAGTGGGGTTCGCTAGAAGTTATTATAACGATGATACATCCCAAGAAAAATACTACCAATGAATTTGCATGTCGTACTTGGTTATATATTAGAAAAAAACGTAAAACGATAAGTAAGAGATTTTATGATATAGATCCTGAAAGACTACTTTATCATTTCTAAATTTGGTGACTATGATGGTGAAACTCTATTGATTGATACTAGTGAAAAGGCGACCATATTGCAAGGAGGAGCTTTTGCAGTGTCAAAGGATGGGCATTATCTTTTTGCTAATTACTCCTCTGATATTCAAAGACCATTTACGATTTAAGAAATCATAAAACACTCATGAGTATCGAAAATATGGATGGCTTAGAATATCAGAATATTTATGATAAAAATGGGGCGTATTACGTTTCCTATTTTCCCAAAGAAGGACATTTGACAAGTGAATTGGGATTCATTGATTTTCAAAGAAAAAGAATTCAAAAAACTAAAATTTCGCTAAATCAAAATCTATTACTACCAACTTACAATGAGGTTTGGAAGCAAGTAAACTACAACTGTAGTTCCCATTAATATCATGAAACGTTCATCAAAGATTTTTCTAGGCTTGAGTCTATTTTTCTTATTGTCTTTAACAATTACTATTACTCCCTCTATACAGTCGTATGGTTTTTATGCTTGTGAATGTATGGACTCATGCGCAGTTGTATATGAAGTAAGTCCCCAAGGGTTATCTAAATCCTATCCAAATACTTACTGTGGGTCACAGAGTAACCTATTGCCAACAAAATGGAAACGAAATGAAAATTCTAACACCGATTTACTAGTTACGATTCCTTTGTGGATGCTTTTTGAACCTAGAGGTGTTTTTGGTAATCCCGATGCTTACGACCAAGGCGGATATATTTTTTCGTTTGAATATATGGGTATTCGTAGAAGTTTTCTATTCGACCCTAATAATTCATGGCCTTTCTACAAAACTCATTTTAGTAAAACTATTGCCAATCAGATAGAACTTATGAGACCGTTTTTCCAGTAATTCTTGATAGGGATGATGTTAAAATAGGATTGGGACATTACAAAAATAGAGACGCCAAACATGACGTCTCTATTTTTGTAATACTTTTCCTAAAAATCAAACTTCACTCTAAATCTAACTGCAAGCGAACTAGGCGCATTAGGATGGTCGAGATAAGACAATCGTTTGAGGAGGTCTATTCTAAGAATTTTAAATACGTTTTCTACCCCTACGCTCATCTCCATATAAGGTCGATGGTCTAAGGAATAGGTAATAGGGTCGCCATTAGTATATTTGGGAAACGCCAGTAACTGATTATCCGACGAAGGTTTGTTCTGGTCAGATACGCTTCCCCACAAACCTGTAAATGAGGCGACTTCGCGAATTTTGAGTCGGTTCAATAAGGGGATTTTATTAAAGAAAAATCCGTTGAAATGGTGGTCAAAAAATATGGTAGCATATTGGTCACTCACAAACTCCAAGAAATTCATCAAGTTGTAGGATTCTAACTGATACGAATATGTCTGGTTGGCTCTATGAATGAGCAATAGTGGAAATGGTACCTTTCCCCAAAGTTTAGCTCCTTCAATCGTTAAATTGGTATAACCCAATGGCGGAATATTTACTCGCTTGTACATCTGTGCCATCACGCGACTATATTCGTATTCACTTCCCAAAAATCCTTTTGGCGAATAATTATAGCGTAATTGAATAACGGGATATTGATTCACAATCGGGATACGATAGTTTTTCCCTTGATAAAACTGCTCATTGGGCGCATATCTCAAACCTACCCCAAATTCTGTATTGTCGAGTTGTGGTACGGTTTGTCCTAGTCCATTTTCGTAGGTCAACGAGCCTGTAGGTGTTTGAATTGTTTTCTTGATTTGTGCACTCCACGCTACCCCAGATTTCGATTCTCGTAGCCAGTCGAGTGTCCATACTTGGTTGTAGGTTCGTTGGTTGTTGATACCTCTTTTGAAAGAAAGTAAAAAGTTATCTTCTTGAACAAACTGTAATTCTTGTCCTGGGATTTTCAAGTCATTTTGATAAGACAAGCGTAAATGACGAATCGGATAGGTATAAATATTATGGTCGGTTAGTGATAACGTTGCCGAGGCAAAATACTTCCATTTTTGATCACGGAAACCATACGCCGAATATACCTCAAAAGCCATTCGTTCGCTAAATTTGGCAGTAGTACGCCCTCCCAAACGTAGACGAAGCCCCTCAACAGGGTTGAAGCTATAAAAAGTATTTACGGGACCTATTTCTATAGCACCTAATGGCTTATAACCTTCCATCAAAAAGGACGCCGTATTCATAAATCGCTGAAAGGCTGGCACTCTTTTGACACTATCTACCATGGTATAAATACCCATTTCCTTGGTACTGAGCGGTTGGTGGCGTGCTTGCGACCAATAATCATCTTTCCGTTGAGTAGCGTCTTTGAGGACTTCGGTACGATACCCCTCAAAACGGCTTGCTTCAATCGGTAAATCAAGTTTATAATCATGATAGGACACGCTTCTTTGTCCAAACAAGCTCATGCCATTCTCTTTTTTCAAAGGGTTAAATTCAATAATCAAATCGTCCTTGGTAAGCATTAAGCCCTTATCCCCTACAAACTCGAATTCCTGCACAATTTTGAGATCTGTTACAAAATTGACATTGATATCTTTCGAAAAACCCATTTCTACTTTTCGTACCGCATAACTCGAATCCATTGCTACAAGCATTTGCCCTTGAAACAGTTGGTCATTGGTATTGCGAGGTGCAAATCCTAAGGTAATGCATTTTACATCTTTATAGACGGTTGTATCAATAATGGCATAACGATAAAACTGCGGCGCAATCGGCGAAGTAGGTCCTAAAAATTGCTTCGCAAGTAATAGGATATTATTGTCATAAAAATTGACCTCTTGATACAATGCCTCCAAATAAAGTTTTATCCCATTGTTATCCACATAGCCACCCAGACCAGTCATTTTATCTCCAGTAATAACCTCTTTTTTAGATTCTGGATTTTTACGATAATACACATCAGAGATAGTCTCTTTGAGATACATAGGCAACGTAACCTTCCCAGTGATTTTAGACGTATCGAGGTGGTTAAATACAAAGTCAAATTTGCGAAGAGAGCGTTTGTTTCTAAATTTTTCAGAAATATTACTCAAATCGAATTCTAGCTTTTCGTATTTATTGTATTGATAAAAATTGAGCGCCTCAGGACGATTCGTGGATTTATGCTCAATAACCTTACGCACCAGTTGTACCGCAGGGTTATCTTTATTACGGTATTTGTCCTTTTTTCCTTTTACGACCACTTCGTCCAAACTGGTATTGAGCGATTGAAGACGCACAGTAAGTTGTTGGACATCCTTAGCAGTTTGAAAGGTTTTGGTTTGGGGCTGATATCCAATAATCGAAATTTTGATAGAAGGGTGTTGTGGGGAGGTTTCAATAAAGAAATTCCCGTTGAGGTCGGTCTGTGTTCCACGATTGGTGCCTTGAATTAGCACACTCGCAAAAGGAATTACTTCGTTGGTTTTGGCATCAACTACCTTTCCTTTCACTTTGATATAAGTTTGAGCACTAGAATTCCAAGCAATTAGTAGAATACAAAAAAGCCAAAATGGTCGATAAAACGCTTTCAAAATAAATTGGTTTGATAACATAATTAATGGGCAAAGATGCATGCCAAAGTAATCTTTCAGGTTATGAAATTATTAATTTAGCATTAAAGAAAAATATATGTAACTTACTGATAAACAACGGAAAAAAGAATAATAATTAGATAACATGCCGATAACCTTTTCTCAATTTTGTTCAAGTATTTTGGGTCGAAATTAAAACCCTTTTTACCCATGACAACCAAAAGGCTTATCTACCTTTATTCGGATTCTAGCTTTACCCCATGGAAGGAAAATATCTTTGCTCGTACTGTAGCTAATTTTTTAGCCTCCACACCCGAAGAATATTACCCCTATGTTACTCATTTTGTAGGATTCACCTCCGAATTTGCCAATTTTCTCAAACAATTTGACATTGTATTCAACGTATGTTATGGTTTTGGTGACGAAGGACAGCACGACATCGTTCGCTGGCTCGAAGATAATGGAATAAAACATACCGCTAGCAATTATCAGTCGCAGTTATTGGCCAAAGATAAATTACACTTACCAGAGGTATGTGCCAAAGTGGGTGTTGCTACGCCTGCTATTATTCCTTTGAGTGAAGTTAGTACTTCCGACTTTACTCGTTTTATTGCCAAGCCTCGCTTTGGAAGCCTCCACCAAAATATGTTGGTATTTGATAAAGAAAATATTCCTTATCAGCAATTATTGGAAAAAGATGAAATGATTATCCAACCGTATCTTTCGGGTCGAGAGTTTACTGTTGGTGTAATTCCTAACGAAGAAGCAAGCGATTATATTTGTTTGAATCCACTTGAAATTCGCCCTGACGATGAGCGAGAAATTTACATTGCAGGACAACAATACGGTCGTACCGAAAAAGTGCTATATCATGACTTAGATGCGGAGACTTGTCAAGCCATGCAGGAAATGGTTTTGCGTGTACATCATGCCTTAGGATTAAGAGGAATGTCACGCACAGATGTACGTGTGTCGGACGGAAAAATTTATATTTTGGATATTAATACCATGCCAAATTTGGATTCTAACAGCTTTTTGCCATTTATTGCCCAACATCAAGGCATTAGTTTACAAGAAATTTTCAGAAGGATTTTACTACGTCTCGAAAAAGAAGAACAAGTAAGAGAGCGAGGTCTGGTAGCTTCGGATTTTATTTGAGTTGTGAGTGATGAATTGTGAATGATGAATTGTAAGTGTAAATTATTGATAAATGGTGTTTTTCACTCGAAATTTAGCGATAAAAAAACATTATTCACAACTCACAACTCATCATTCACAATTCACTGCCTAGTTGCTAAAACTTTGATAGCAAGGTTGCAGCATTCTAGCTGTTTTTTGAGAAAGTATCGAATATTGATTTGCCTTTTCGACAGAATGGTGTCGCTCCAATCGTCGAATAGCAAATTTTAAAGGATTATCATTTGAAATAAAAACTAAGGACACAAGCCATTCACCATTTTGTTCATCGACCATATATCCTACTAAGGAGTTTCCTAACCATCTTTCGTCCTTTACCACCTCCAAGTCCTTCTTTTGTCCTTTGCCCTCGTTTGTATAGTTATAATTAAAAATAGGTAGCTCCATTTGATTAACATATTTAAACTATCCAAGAATTTATTAAACTTTTTAAATATAACGATTTGTAATAATAAATGTTTCTTTGACGGGAAATATTTATCATTGTTTAGTGAACAGGGGCAAAGGCACAGAGGTGGAGTTAGGGGATAGGGTTTAGGCAAGGAGGGAATAGTTTTTTAATTGAGTGAACAGTAGCAAAGGCACAAAGGTGCAAAGTGGATTTAGGGATCAGGGGGTAGGCAAGGAGGTAATAGTTTTTATTGAGGGAACGGGGACAAAGGCACTAAGGTACAAAGTGGATTTAGGGATATAGTCTCTCTAAAGTTGACATCTAGCTAGTTCTAAATCAATGATTCCCCTTAGTGGGTGAATAAATTCACCCGTAATGAGAGAGTTTAAAGAATATTACATTTAACCATTTATTGATTCCGTTTTAAAACTGTTTAAAAAGTAAGTCCAAGGCTAAGTCCTGAACTAGGAATTTACTATCTTACCCATCCCCTATCCCTTAAACCCACTTTGTGCCTTTGTGCCTTTGCTACTGTTCACTCAATAAAAAAACTATTCCCTCCTTGCCTAACCCCTAATCCCTATCCACTCTGTGCCTCTGCGCCTTTGCCCCTGTTCACTCAACACAACTATTCCCTAAAAAACTCTATCTTTGAAAGACGTTCACTTCTAAATTCAAACTAAATGTCGTTAACCTGTCAAAAACATCTTTTTAGTCTCGAAGACGGAATTCATTATATCAATTGTGCTACCATGTCGCCCAACCTGAAGTCGGTAGAAGAGGCTGGTATCCAAGGAATTTTACGCAAATCGCAACCACAACGTATTACCCAAGAAAGCTTTTTTGAAACTACTGCTCCAGTACAAGAAGCATATTCAAAGCTGATTAATTGTCCTGAACCCAAACGCATTGCTCTCATTCCATCCACTTCTTATGGCATGGCAATCGTTGCCAAAAACTTAGCCTTCAAAGCAGGTTTGGCATCGGGACAGGAAATCCTGATGGTGCATGAAGAATTCCCCTCGGATGTATATGCTTGGGAAGAAATTGCTGAAGACAAAGGCTTAGCTATTCGTTATATTTTACCTCCAGACACCCTAGAAAATCGTGGTAAAATCTGGAATGAGCGTTTATTAGACGCTGTCAATCAAAATACATGTATGGTAGTAGTGTCGCCAACACATTGGGCTGATGGTACACGATTTGACCTTATAACATTAGGGGCGCGTTGTCGTGAAGTCGGAGCTTGGTTGGTGTTGGATGGTACACAGTCGATTGGCGCTATGCCTTTTGATATACAAAAAATACAACCAGACGCCATTATTAACGTAGGTTATAAATGGCTACTAGGACCCTATTCGGCAGGTGCAGCGTATTTTGGTCCTGCTTTTGACGAAGGTCGCCCTTTAGAACGTAACTGGATTAATAGAGTAGGCTCAGAAGAGTTTAAAAACTTGGTCAACTATCAGACTGAATATCGTCCCTTTGCAGATCGCTATCATGTGGGCGAAAGAAGCAACTTCATATTGAATCCCATGTTTTGTGCTTCATTGATGCAAATTCTTGATTGGGGGGTTGAAAATATTGAGTCTTATTGCCATCAATTACTGGAAGAACCTTTAAAATTATTACAAGAAAAAGGTTTTTGGGTAGATGATCTACCATATCGTAGCAAACACTTGGTTGGTTTACGTATTCCTCCACAAGCTGATATTGCTCGAATACAAGCATCGCTCAAAGCTCGTAACGTTCAGGTTTCTTTCAGAGGACAGGCTATTCGTATCGCACCGCACGTGTACAACGATATGAATGATATAGATGCCTTGATAGAAGGACTGATATTATAATTTGAAAATTTGGGGATTTGATGATTTGAAAATGATGTTCATTTAAAACTGAAATTTTCAAATCATCAAATTATCTCATTTTCAAATTACTAAACTCTTTCTAGCCATTCTCATAATTGATTCGCTATTGTTGAGATTGGCTACTTCAGCAATAGCTACCCAAGCCAAATCTTTTGATTCCGAACTCACAACCAAAGGTTCGTTTTTGTCAGCTTCTATCAAAAAACGAACATCATAGTGATAGTGCTCAGGCTCGGTTTTACGGGCAGGAATAATATGTACATCAATATCAAAAATCTGAGGGGATATAGCCTTTACAGATGTCAAACCAGTTTCTTCCTCCGCTTCGCGTAAGGCTACTGCCAATACATCTGGGTCACCATCGCAATGTCCACCAGTCTGAAACCACTGATTCAGTTTATGATGATGTGTCAACAATGTATGTTTACGTTCGGCATCGACAATCCAAGCCGAACCTGTTACGTGACCTATGAGTAGAGTACGTTCAAAGCAGTCTGGTTGTTGGTTGACAAACTCCCGAATGGCCTCATAGTGTAGTTGTTCTGTAGCATCGGCAGGCGTGTATTGCTCTAGCAGTTGAAGAAGTTGCTTTCTGTGCATGGAATAAGGATTTTTAATTGAGCCTACAAAGTTGAGGATATTCTGTTGGGATAGCAAGGATATTGTGTCTCGAATTAAAATCTTAATCAACCTTACATAGCTAGCTTTCTGAGCATTTGAGCGAAAAAATAGTCTATCTCCACGAAAGACTTTTAGCTTTGTATTCAATTCATTCTAATCATCATTTTTACCAATCTCATGAAAAAAATCCTCTTAGCTTTACTCGTATCAGGCTCATTTGCAGCCTCGGCTCAATTGCGTTTGCCACAACCTAGTTCGGCAGCATCGGTTTCTCAAACTGTTGGGACAACTGATATTGCTATCAAATATTCTCGTCCGAATGTACGTGGTCGTGAAATCTTTGGAGCTTTGGTTCCTTACGATAAAGTATGGCGTACAGGTGCAAACGCTGCTACACAAATCACTTTGTCAAATGATGTAACAGTCAATGGTCAAAAATTAGCAGCTGGCACATATTCTATATTCTCAATTCCTTCGCCAAGCGAATGGACGTTGATTTTCAACAAAGATATTACTGCTTCTGAGCAATCTTATAGCCAAGAAAAAGATGCTCTTCGTGTAAAAGCTTCGGCAAGTGGTAATGCTAAAGTTGAGTCTTTTAGTTTTGATTTATCTGATATTACAGATAGTACTGCCAACTTAAATTTTTCTTGGGCTGACAAAAAAGTTTCTGCTAAAATTGGCGTTGAAACTACCAAAATGATTGAAGCCGCTATTGCAAAAGCTGCTACTGACAATGCCAATACGATGAATAATGCGGCTGGCTTTTTGTTAGGAAAAGGTAAGTTGGAGCAAGCATTAAAATTGGCTAACTCGTCGGTTGGTGCTGTAGAAACGTTCAGAAATGTATGGACAAAAGCGCAAATTTTAGCTAAAATGAACAATTTCGTAGAGGCTGTTCCATTGGCACAAAAAGCCCTTGAGTTAGGTAAAAGCGACGCAAACTTCGGTTTCTTCAAAGATGCTATCGAAAAAGGCGTGGCAGAATGGACTGCAAAACTTCCAGTAATGAATCCTATCAAAAAGAAGAAATAGGTTCTTATTAATTTGAAAATTTGGGGATTTGAAGATTTGAAAATGCACTATCCGTGGCGAGTGTCTCACTCGACAACTAGCGGCAGCACAGCAGAAGACTTTGGGTCTGTGAGACACTGACCTAGGATGCAGATTTGAAAATGCACTATCCGTGGCGAGTGTCTCACTCGACAACTGGCGGCAGCACAGCGGAAGACTTTGGGTCTGTGAGACACTGACCTAGGATGCAGGATGAGACTTCGCTATCCGTGGCGAGTGTCACACTCGACAACTGGCGGCAGCACAGCGGAAGACTTTGGGTCTGTGAGACACTGACCTAGGATGCAGATTTGAAAATGCACTATCCGTGGCGAGTGTCTCACTCGACAACTAGCGGCAGCACAGCGGAAGACTTTGGGTCTGTGAGACACTGACCTAGGATGCAAGATTAAAAAAGGCATTTTCAAATCCCCAAATTTTCAAATTCTCACGTTTTCAAATCAACAAAATCATTTTGTCTTCAAATACGCAATCAATACCTTTCTCACATCTGAGCGTACGTCATTAGTATCATTCGCATCGGGTTCGATTACCTTCAATACATCAGGATTTTTATCTGTTAAAAAACCTAGATTTGTTTCTTTCCCTTCTATCAAAAATTTAGGTAAAACCACATAATAGGTTCGATTGACATCTAACAACTTCCCATTAATCGTCCATTCGTTTTTTGTATCATCGTAGGTAATTTTATCCCACTGCAAATACCCACCATTACCTTTGTTTTTCAGTCCAGTATTCAATACCTGTTCCAGCAACCTACCTTTCATTTCGGCCTCCACGATTTTTCCACCAAAAGGCAATACACGCATGATATCCAACTGCGTCACCTTACCGCCCACTTGGTCATCGATACGCACCGAACCACCATTAAATATCGCACAGTCGTTGGGTTTGCTTGATGCTTTTGACATTGCTTTGGCAATAGCAGTACCAAGGTTAGTTTGAAAATTGCGAATACTGCTTTCACGTCCATCGAGAGGTGTGTCCAAAGTAGTTACCACATCATTTTTATCAAGCCCCATTTTCTTGATAGCTGCATCCAAAATTTGCTCCCATTTTTGTACAATAGTTGCCACAGAGGCATCTTCTACAATGGTATCGTCTATTTTGCGTAGTTCGCTTGTAAGGCTTAGTTTTTTTGTTTTGGTATCAAAAGAAAAATGATGCACATAAACTGTTTTTGCATTGGCATCCGCTTTTGCGATAACAACATCTCCTACTTTCTGAATCATATTGTCGTGATCGTGTCCACCTATCAAAAGTTTTACCTCTGGTAATATTTCAGCTAGTTTTGCATCGTCTACCTTGTTGAGGTGAGTGATAGCCACTACAAAATCACATTGAGGTTTGAGTTCTTGATACGCTTTTTTAGCTGATTCAAAAAAGTCGTCATATACTACAAAGTTCTTCTTATTGGCTGGCAATACCACCGAGAACATACCTACTTTTACAGAGGTTCCTGAAGCATTTTTGAAAGTCAAAATTGTAGTCTTAGGAAATGGAGCGCCATTTTTGGTAAAAGGCTCTACGCCCTTTGGGGTATTATGAAAAGCATTTGAAGCCAACCAATTAAATTTAGAAAGGTTGATTCGTTCTACTAATTCGGCTTCGTCTACATCAAACTCATGATTTCCCAATCCTACCCAATCCATCCCAATGGCATCCATTACCTCCACCATTTGTTTGCCTTTAATACTTTTCCCTTCATGCTTAAAAGTTCCTATTAAAGAAGGATTTAGGAAGTCTCCAGCTAACAAAGTAATCGTATTGGGATTTTGAGCTAATAACTCCTTTCGAACTGTAGCTACACGAGCCATTCCTCCTACTTTACCTCCTTCAAGCGGTGCGATTTCATACACATCATTGAGATGCAAAAACGTAACATTTACGGTTGAATTAGAAGAAGAATTAGGCGTTTGTCCGCTTTTACAACTAATAAGAAGTGCTTGAAAGACAAGCAAAAGAAGTAGTAGTTTTTTCATATTGGTATTCATAAAAGATAGCGTTGAAGGTTAACTGACTTTTCTCTAACATCCTGAAAATAAAGAAAAAAGGCACAAGATTTAAGTTAATGTTTTTATACATTTATTTCTTAAATCTTGCACCTTTTTATTTTCATAAAATCTTCCTATATCAGTTTTACACTCCACAAACGAGTAAAAGTTTCGGAAGGGCTTAAGGCGATAATACCTTCTTTTTGAGTAATATCTTGGTTATGACTTACATGGTCAGCAATACCGCACCATGGTTCTATACATACAAAATTAGCGTTTTTAGCTGCCCAAATTCCTAAAAATGGATACCCTTTAAACCCAAACTCTAATTGATGTTGCCCCGAATTTGACTTTAATGTGATACAGTCAGATTGTAGGTTTTTGTAGACCAAAGCATCTTGCTGAAATAGCTCTTTGGTAAGTGGAATTTCATGAGTAGTCAACACAGTACTTTCTGGCGTATCCATAATCAAACCTTCCGGCGATAAAGGCCAACGAGCAAAGTCTTCGGTTTTATTAAAAACTAATCGATAATCTTCATACGCAAGCCCTTCTTCTATTGGAACTTTGAAGGCTGGATGACCGCCCACCGAAAACCAAAGTAACTTATCCCCAGAGTTATCCACAATGTATTGTAATTCCAATTGGTTTTCTTGAAGAGTATATTTTAATCTAAACTCAAAGTCAAAAGGATATACCGTTTTTGTATTTTCATCAGAAGCTAGCAAAAAAGTTACCGTATCTTCTGTCTGCGTTTCTATTTCAAATATGCTATCTCTTGCAAAACCATGACGTCCCAATTGATAAGCTTTTCCTTCGTAGAAATAGGTATTATCCTTCAGCGAACCAACAATTGGAAAAAGTACAGGCGAGTGTTTACCCCAATAAGCAGCATCTCCCTCCCACATAAAATCGATATGGCTAGATAACTGTACAAGGCTCACTAACTCAGCACCTTTGGGATTAATCGTTGCTTTGAGGTATTGGTTTTGAATGGTAATCATGAGACAGAGGTAATGGTTTGTTGTTTGTTTTAAGAGAACACAAAATTAAGCTGTAAAGATACTTACAAAACATATCAATCTTTATAGAATTAGGGAATGGTCAGCGGTAGCTACCCAATAAGCTAACTATCTAACAAATAACCATTAACCTATAATCTTTTTAGGTGTTAGTAAATGAATCAAATACGCAAAAACAATCACTAATACACAGCCGATAAGATTTAACCATAAAAATGCCGTTAGGTCTATCCACCATGTATAAATCACGATAATTTCTGCTAAAATTGCGGCCCAAAACACAGCGTTTCCTTGGATGTTTCTGAAATAAAAAGCCACTAAAAATACTCCAAGAATAGTTCCGTAAAACCAAGACCCTAAGATATTTACTGCCTCTATCAAGCTTCCGATATTAGCGGTAAATTGCGCCACGATAATACAAAAAATTCCCCAACCAAGCGTGACCCAGCGTGATACGGTCAAATAATGTTGATCGGTATCTTCAGGATGTAGCAATCTTTTATAAATATCAATAATAGTACAAGAGGTAAGCGAACCAAATGCCGATGCCATAGAGCCCATAGAGGCCAATAAAATCACAGCAATCAATAGCCCCACCATCCCAACAGGAAGGTATTTTGTTACAAATGATAGGAATATGTAATTGGTATCGTTGGTATCTGTTTCGGGGCTAGTCTTTTTCAATAAATCTTTTACTTCTGTTCTTAATTCACCGCTTGCCTTATCGGCCTCAGTCACCTTGACTTTTGTTTGCTCGATTTGTTGTTCATTGCCACTTTTGAGGGCATCGAACATTTGAGCTACTGCTACCTTTTTTTCTTGAAAAACCTGTGTATGTTTGGCTTCTATTTGTCGGTATTCTTGCGTATTGGCAATTTTATCTAAACCTGTTTGATTGAAAAATAGTGGTGGTTGATTGAACTGATAAAAAACAAAAACCAAGGCTCCAACCAATAAAATCAAAAACTGCATCGGTATTTTAAGCATACCGTTCATGAGTAAACCAATACGGCTTTCACCTACAGATTCTCCAGATAGGTATCGCCCTACTTGCGATTGGTCTGTACCAAAATAAGATAACTGCAAAAAGAAACCACCAATCAAGCCAGACCAAACATTGTAGCGATTATTCAAATCAAATTTCCAGTCGATGGCATTGAGTTTTCCCATTTTACCTGCGACTTTTAGCGTATCTACAAAACCTATTTCAGAAGGTAAAAGGTGTACGACCATGTATCCCGCCAAAAACATCCCTATCAATACCACAAACATTTGTTGCATTTGGGTATATGAAATGGTTTTTGAGCCACCATACATACAATAAAGTGTTACAAGCAAACCCGTCATGATATTGGTCCAGTACAAATCCCAACCCAGAATGGTCGATAAGATAATAGAAGGAGCTGCAATAGTCACACCCGTAGAAAGTGCCCTAGGAATCAAAAATAGGAAAGAAGTCAGTACCCGTGTTTTTAAATCAAAACGACCTTCCAAAAACTCATAAGCGGTGTAAACATTGAGTTTTTTAAACATCGGAATAAAAGTCACCGACAGCACAATCATTGCCAAAGGCAAGCCAAAATAAAATTGTACAAAGCGCATACCATCAGTATATGCCTGTCCAGGGGCCGACAAAAACGTAATAGCACTCGCTTGCGTAGCCATTACCGATAACGTAACATGATACCATGGCAATTGTCTGTCTGCCAATAAGAATCCTTCAATATTTTGTCTGGAAGCACGTCCCTTCCACATACCAAATCCTACAATGCCTCCAAGGGTAACTACCAAGACCAACCAGTCAATATTCTTCATCTATTTAATCAGTTATAAAATCAAAGCTTGCGATTTAGAAACACAAAATTCATAAACTATAACCAAGCTTTTACTAGTGGTATTTTAGTCTATCGAAAATATTCGCTGAATAGTTGGAATAAACATATCATCAGTACGAGGTTGCCGACAACAATCCAATACAATTGCCTCCAAGAAGAAACAAATGGCGGTAACGTTTTATCTTTTTTAGTTTCTGGTTTCATAATTTACTTTTAGAAATAGTCTGTAATCAATTACGGATAAACCTTCTGCAAGATAAGACATTTGAAAGTGAATTGAAACAACATATAGAAACTGCCCCTATTTTGGGTTTTTGAAAAAATCCTTTTAAATTTATTATGCAAGCATAATAAATTACGCTAAAACAATCTTAACTATTGAAAAAATGAATGCCAATCAAATTTTTAGTCTTGAAAACAAAGTAGCCCTTATTACAGGTGCCAGCAAAGGAATCGGAGAAGCGATTGCACGCCATTTTGCTGCTTGTGGTGCCAAAGTCGTCATTAATTCCAGAAAACAAGAAGAACTAGATAAAGTTGCCGAAAGTATTCGTGCCGAAGGTGGCTTTTGTATAGGCATAGCAGCCAATGCTGGCGATATCCCAAGCTGTAAAGCACTTATTCAAAAAGTAGTTGATGAGTTGGGCGGTATCGACATTCTTGTCAACAACGCAGCCACCAATCCTGTATATGGACCTGTATTAGGCTGTGAAGAATGGGCATTCGACAAAATTATGAACATCAATGTAAAAGCACCTTTTGAAATCAGCAAATTAGTACATCCCATCATGAAACAACGTGGAGGAGGTTCTATCATCAATATTAGTTCTATTGCAGGTCTCACACCCGACCCAGGTTTAGGTATTTATTCGGTATCGAAAGCGGCATTGAATATGCTCACGAAGGTAACTGCTAAGGAATGGGGAAGCGATGGCATTAGAGTTAACTCCATCTGCCCTGGGCTTATCAAAACTAAGTTTTCGGAGGCTCTTTGGCAAAATGAACAAGTACTTAATCATTTCGTCAAACGCTTACCTATTGCACGTATGGGAACAGTAAATGAAATAGCTGGTTTAGCCTTATTTCTCGCTTCTGACGCCTCTGGCTACTGCACAGGTGGTATCTACGAAGCCGACGGAGGAACGACAATATAACTCGAACGGAGAATTGATAGTACGAGAAAAGATTTGTCAATTTCGGATTTCTGATATCGGATTTCTGAAATTGACAAATCCCCAGCTCACTACTAATTCACAATTTACTAACTCACTCAATAAATCTACTCTATCTCTTTCCATTCGCCTTTTTTGAAATAGACATTATGATATTTCTTTGATTTAAAGACCAAAAACAACTCATTGTCTTTCAAATACAACCTAGGATTTGTTTTGAGAATATGGTGTGTTTGGGCATCCATCTGTAATACCAAATTTTCATTAGTATCTAGCTTGATAGTTGAAATTTTTCCACGATACGTTTTATTGACTGTAGCTCCGTTTGTCTGGTGAAAATAAATAGAGTCATTATCTTTTATCTCAAATCTAAAGTGGTCGTATTGCCAGTCTACTTGATCGCCCGAAAAAAACTCTCTAGCAATGACATACGAGCCATAATAGTGCTTTTTCTCAATAGGAAAATTCACAAGTTTTTCTTCTTGCAAAAAACTACGCCTACTAAACAAATATATAATTCCCACAACACCCCAAAGCATGACCAAAAGCCAGATGTAGATTTTCTTTTTGGTAAGATCCCAAGCACCTACTAAAATCCCAGATATGGGTATGATGATTAGAATAAATACCCAATTAGCACTTACTTCCATATTTTTAAAAGTTTATCAATTTCAATTTTAGGCAAAAAAGACAGTCAAAATAGCTCATTATTTCTCAAACTTGTTAGGCTAAGTTATTATTAGGCTTCTTCGATATGAGTTCTCCAAGAATTCTGTAACTTCAATACCACATCTCTAACAAACTGTATTATATCTATGAAATCTCTATTTAGATTGCTCAGTAAAAGCATTTTCATACTTCTATTTTTTTACAACGGTCAAGCACAAACGTCTCCTGAAGGCATTATCAATTCAGAATTCATTTTTCCAACAACTGAATTTCCCGAATGTCATGCTTCAAGTATTGTACAAACTAAGGATGGTTTCTTGGTTACGTGGTTTGCTGGTACACACGAAAAAAATCCAGATGTTTCTATTTATGCCAGTAGATATAGCCACGGAATATGGTCGAAGCCCATCGAACTAGCCAATGGCATTCAATCTTCGAATGTACGCTACCCTTGTTGGAACCCGGTATTGTTCCAAGTACCTCAAGGTGATTTATTATTATTTTACAAAGTAGGCCCCGACCCTGTTCATTGGTGGGGAATGATTAGACGTTCAAAAGATGAGGGCAGAACTTGGTCTGAACCCGAAAAGCTTCCTGATGGAATTTTAGGTCCTATCAAGAACAAACCCGTTTGGTTAAATAACAAAACTATTTTGTGTCCAACTAGTACCGAACTAGATGGCTGGAAATTGTACTTTGAATATAGTAAAGATTTAGGAAAAACATGGCAGAAAACGGCATTTTTAAACGATGGCAAAAATATTATGGCCATCCAGCCAAGTGTACTGTTTCACCCTAAAGGCAAACTTCAGCTACTATGTCGTAGTCAAAACGATGCGGTATTGGAAGCCTATTCAAACGACAATGGTATGACTTGGAGCGAAGTTCAAAAAACAAGCCTTCCTAATCCCAATTCAGGAACGGATGCTGTAACGCTCAAAGATGGCAGACATCTTTTGGTATATAATCATACGATTAGATATGAAGGCAAATGGGGAGGACCTCGCTCTCCTATCAATGTTGCCATTTCTTCTGATGGCAAAAAATGGTCTGCGGTCACTGAATTAGAAACTGAACCTGGGGAATTTTCATATCCTGCCGTCATTCAATCGACCGATGGCATGGTACATATCATTTATACTTGGAAACGCAAAACAGTCAAACATGTGGTTTTAGACCCCAAAAAGATTTCAGGTAAAGAGATCATGAATGGACAATGGCCCAAGTAGTGGACAAAGTAGTGTAGATTGAACATTGAACCCTTATGAAGGAATCAGCAGTAAATTTTTAATTTATTTTTTTAAAAATATATTTCAAAACAATCAACTGAAAAACAATTAGTTGCGACACGAACAGCAAAAAACAGAAAAAATATTTTCATTTTTTTTCGTAAAAAGTTTGGAATGACGAATCTCTTCACTAATTTTGCAACTCCAAAACGCAAGCGGGCGTGGTGGAATTGGTAGACATACCAGACTTAGGATCTGGCGCCGCGAGGCATGGGGGTTCGAGTCCCTCCGCCCGTACTATCTCAAAGCCCTCTCAACCGACAAGGTTTTGAGGGCTTTTTTGATTGTGGATACACGGGTTGCGGATATCAGATTTACACATTTAAGTAAACGAAAATGTAGAAACGTTTAGGACAGCCTTCAAATAAAGCGCCTATCCATTTCTATATCCTCCATTCAAGAGATGACTCATTCTCGCATTACTTAAACGTAAATTTTTGATTTCAACAATTATCCACCTTCAAGTATCAAGCCGCAATCCTTAATTGCAAATCAGAAATCTCAAGAAAATGAACATTACGCTCGAAAAAAGTAGCAACGTAAACGCCAAGCTTATCGTAGCATTGGTTGAGGAGGATTACAAATCACAAGTTGAGAAAACACTTAAAGATTACCGCAAACGTGCTAACATCAAAGGTTTCCGTCCTGGAACTGTACCAATGACTGTTGTACAAAAAATGTTCGGTAAATCTGTTTTACTAGAAGAAATCAACAACTTGTTGGGTAGTTCTGTTCAAGAATATATCAAAGAAAGCAAATTGAATATTGTTGGCGATCCAATGCCAGTAGTTGAAGACCAAGAGTCTATCGACTGGAATACTCAAAAAGAATTTACATTCTCTTATGAGTTGGGTTTGGCTGGTGATTTCACTGTAGATTTCGACGCTATTCCAGCTGTTACTTCTTACGAAATTCAAGCTACTGAAAAAGAAATTGAAGAAACTATCGATAACTTGAAAAAGCAATTTGCTGAGCAAATCCATGCTGATTCAGTAGAAGATGGCGATATGATTTTTGGTACTTTCTCTCAAGGTGAATGGTCTGAAAAATCAGCAATTCCAACAAAATCTATCAAAGACGAAGCTAAGGCTACTTTTGTAGGTGCAGAAAAAGGAGCGACATTGACATTTGATATCGACAGCGTATTTGTTGACGAAAAATCAAAAGGTTTAGCAACTAATAAAAAAGGTGACGATGTTGCAGCTTTGACTGGTGAAGTTTCTTTCACAATCGAAGACATTACTCGTCAAGGTGTGACTGAATTGAATCAAGAATTGTTCGATAAAGTACTAGGTGCTGGTAAAGTATCTTCAGAAGAAGAATTTAGAAAAGAAATTCTTTCAATCATCGAATCTAACTACGTTCGCGAATCTGACTATTTGTTGAGAATCGATGCTGAAAAGGCGCTTCTTGAAAATATCTCTATCGAGCTTCCTGAAGAATTCTTGAAAGAGTGGTTGGTAAAAGTAAACGAAGGTAAATTTACAATGGAACAAATCGAAGCAGATTTCGAAGCAGTGAAACGTGACGTTCGTTGGAACTTTATCAAAAACGAAATCGCTGATAAATTTGAAGTAAAAGTAGACTATCCTGAAGTAGTTGAAAAGACTAAAGACATGGTTCGTGGTCAATTCGGTATGTACGGTCCTGGCGATGCTCAAATGGAAGAAATGATTGAGCGTATTGCTAATGGCTACTTGACAGATAAGTCTAAGAAAGACAACTTTATGAATATGTTCAACCAAGTATATGCAGACAAAGTAGCTGCTGTAATTGTTGAAAAAGTGAAAGTTGAGAAAAAAGCTATCGATGTTGAAGAATTCAAAACTATCGCTGGTGCATAGATAAGACTTGTAAATAATAAAAAAGGCTAAATCTCATGAGATTTAGCCTTTTTTATGGAAAACTATTTCGTTTTTGTTGTATCGGATAATTCTACAGTATTGGTAGAATCTCCCTCCCAAGCCCTTACTAACTGTTTCTTTTTATTCCATGGTGCTGTAGTATTTCGGGCCATATCAATAGCCAGAATTACTACAATAGTTGTAAAAATAACAAATACCCAACGAAGGATTTTTTGATTCTTATTCATCGTATCACTCGGTTTTATAAATTGAATTGATATAAAGAAAACCCCTTCTCTTCTATCAAAGTTTTAGGTTATACTAATAATCGAATCAGGTGAATCATATATAAACATGTGCCCTGTTTTTTTGGATACCTCTGCCCACGTTAAATTCTCAAAAGTCATTCCTACTACTGCACAGGTTGGCATTGATCCAATATCTTCATGTGTAAGATATTCGGCAAAATAACTAATACTTGGATTATGCCCTACTAGCATTGCTACTGTAATATTTTCTGGTATTGCATTCACTGCATCGAGATAATATTTTGGTGTACTTTCGTACAAAGAAGCTTCCTCTTGAATCATTCCTTCATCTAGCTTCAATTGCTCACAAAACACTTGTGTGGTCATACGCGTGCGTTCTGAATTAGAGGTAAGTAGTAATTCTATTCCAGCCAATTTATCGGCCAAATGTCTGCTCATACGTGCAGCATCAATCATTCCACTTGGTGTGAGTGGACGAAATATATCTGGGCTTACCGAACTCGACGCTTGTGCATGACGTACCAGAAATAATGTTTTTTTCATAGACCGATAGCGGTTTAAAATTGTTGGTAATGGTTATTTAATAATAGTATTAGTATATCTTCTTTTATCGAACAACGACTGTTCCTAATTCTTTAGCAATTACAATCAGTCTATCTTTAATTTCCTTAAGCTTACCCAATATCAGAAGCTGTTCTTCAAAATCTTTCGACTCTTTTAATCTTTTCATATATGAATCCTCTAAGTCCTCATTATGAGCCTTTTGTAACCGCAAAATATTCGTGTAAGCCATATCTGCCAATTTATCCACTTCAGTTGGTACAAATATTTCGTGTTTACTTAGCCATGCTTCTGACACTGAGTGTTTTTCAGCCACTAGGTTAATTGATTCGGATTGTATTTCTGCGATTGGATGTGATAAAAAATATTGAGTATCTGCCACTGTGCCTTCTAAGAATTTTTGACGACAAAGCATCAACATCTCCTGATAAATAGGTGTATTAAATTGTAAACCATCTATTTCGCCTAATACATATTGCATAAGCGTAATCCCTGGTGCTACCGCTGGATCCACTTCTCGTGTACCATGATTTATCAATAAACGAATACACTCTTGTTCATGTAAAGTTGTGGCATACACTATCGAAGATAAAGGAGTAGGTTCAGGCGTTGGCAACACCGTAACAGGTGCTCCTCCAAACTCTTCATAGCCAAAACTATCCTCCTCCGAAAAGCTCATCATACCATCATCAAAAGTAGATGGGCTTTGTGTAGAAGTTGACAAAGTTATACCCGAAGGTAAATCGTTCTGGAGTCTTTGGCGATTGTTATCTCTTTGGGCGTCTTTTTCTTTTTGCTTAACCTTTTCAAGTGTTAACTTATTGCTTTCTGTAATTAATAATCCTTCATCGATTTGCATTAAGCTTGCCGTTTTTTGAAAAAATACCGAGCGTTTTATCGAATCTGGAATTCTAGAAATACTTCCTACCATATCCTTAATCAATTCGGCACGCTTAAAAGGATCATTACCAGCTTCTTTCAGGAATAGTTCGGCTTTAAAAGTAACAAAATCAGACGCATGGTCTGATATATATTGTACAAATGCGTCAGAACCAATCTTTTGAACATAACTATCGGGGTCTTCTCCTTGTGGAAAAACTACTAATTTTACATTCAAGCCTTCTTCCAAAATCATGTCCATTCCCCTCAAAGATGCCTTGATACCCGCAGGATCACCATCGTAGAGAACCGTAATATTTTGTGTAAATCTTGCAATCAAACGTATTTGCTCCAAAGTAAGCGATGTACCAGACGATGCCACTACGTTTTCAATACCTGCTTGATACAACGAAATCACATCGGTATATCCTTCTACCAAATAGCAAACATCCTTTGAGCGGATAGCGTTTTTGGCTTGATAGATTCCGTAAAGAATATTGGATTTGTGGTAAACCTCTGTTTCGGGAGAATTCAAATATTTAGGCTGATTTTTATCAGCTCGAAGAATTCTAGCACCAAAGGCAATAGTTTTGCCAGAAACATTGTGAATAGGAAAAATAACACGACTTCGAAAACGGTCAAACATTTTGTTTTCTTCTGGCTTACGAATTGTTAAGCCTGCTTTTTCCAGCACATCAATGCTATAGCCATTTTTGAGTGCATCTTTAGTAAAAGCATCCCAAATATCAAGACTATATCCCAACTCAAACGCTTTGATGGTTTTGTCAGAAAAACCTCTTTCCTTAAAATAAGGATACCCTATCGACTGCCCTTCATCGTGTTGAAATAAGTTATTTTGATAATAATTTTTGGCAAAATTCAAGACGATATACAAACTTTCACGGGCATTCTGTGCTTGTAACTGCTCATCTGTTAGAGGTGATTCTTGAATTGCAATATTATATTTCTTAGCAAGGTGTCGAAGGGCTTCGCCATAACCCAAACCTTCGATATCCATAATAAAACGCACAGAGTCACCTGCTTTACCACAACCAAAACATTTATAAATACCTTTGGCAGGAGACACCGAAAAAGACGGTGATTTTTCGCCATGAAAAGGACAACAAGCCCATAAATTCGCCCCTTTCTTCTTCAACGACACATAGTCGCCTATTACATCTGCTACTTGAGCAGTTTGTTTGATTCGCTCTATGGTTTCTTGGTCAAGTCTCATTTGTATAAATTTCTAAAATACTTACAACTTAAGGATTAGGTTTTTTACTAAAAACAATACTAAATTAATGAATGTCTCATAGATTTTGTCGAAATCCCTAGTTATTCCATAAAACGGTATATTTTTTCGTTTGAGTTTCGTCTATGATAGATAGATTTACCAAACCATCGTTCTTCTTTAGTTCATCAAAATATCACATTATTAGGCATTATTTTTGTGTTATAATGCTTATACAATCAACCGCCCAATCCAAATCACACTGCTTTTAGTAGTAGTTTACTAAAGAATATGATGAAAAAAAAATTACTCAACTACAGATTATCTGTGCTCAAACAGCTATTTGTACTTAGTCTCTTTTCGATCTTTCTTGCTGGATGTTCTAAAAACTCAGATGTTAATCCTTCAAATACGACCAATCCAGCCGATGCCTTTACGTATGAAATAGCCTCTAATTGGGCCGAGTTACAGCTCACTCTAACCAAAGGCACAAACGGTTACACACCTCCTGTAGCAGCACGTGCTTACGGATTAGGAGGGCTTACCATGTACGAATCTATTGTTCCGGGTTTGTTAGATCATAATTCCTTGGCAGGTCAGCTTTCCAATTTAAGTAAACTTCCTGTTATTGAATCTGGAAAAAGCTATAACTGGGCATTAGCACTCAATGCTGGGCAAGCAACTATTTTAAAAGCCCTCTATGCCGAAAGTTCTTTGGCACAGGCGTCCAATAATCAAAAGAAAATTGATTCGCTTGAGACTGCAATGACCGCCTCTTTTAAGGGTAACTCAAACACCGATGAAATCGAACGCTCTGTTATTTTTGGGAAAAACATTGCCAATGCCATTTTTGAGTGGTCAAAAACCGACGGTGGACATGAAGGCTATAAGCGTAATTTTCCTTCGGATTACAAAGTGCCTATTTTTCCAGGAGCTTGGCAAGCTACCGAGAATGGACAGAAAATCCCTATGCAGCCAACTTGGGGCAATAACCGAACTTTTGCTCCGACAAATGCCACGCTTATACCTCCAGCTCCAATTGCTTTTTCTACGAATATTGCATCTCAATATTTTGCACAGTATTTAGAAGTTTATACTAAAAACAAATCTTTAACTTCTGAAGAAAAAGAAATTGCCGTTTGGTGGGCAGATAACCCTGTTGAGACTTTTACGCCACCAGGACATTCATACAACTTGGCCAACATCGCAGCCAAAACTTCAAAAACTACTTTAGGAAAAGCCGTTGAGGGATTTGCTCGCACAGGAATTGCCGTAGCTGATGCTTTTATTCTTTGTTGGAAATGCAAATTTTTGTTCAATAACGAACGTCCCTACACCATGGTACGGAGATCCATAGACCCTACGTGGACACCATTTTGGCCAGCACCACCTTTCCCTGGCTATTCGTCGGGACACGCGACTCAATCTGGCGCAGCTGCCGAAGTATTGACGTATGTGTATGGAAACAATTTTAAATTCGTCGATAATTCGCACGTAGGTCGAGTAAATGATGCTGCGACAGGTACGCCATTTAAAGCCAGAAGTTTTAATAACTTCTATGAATTTGCCGACGAATCTGCCATGTCACGCTTTTATGGGGGAATTCATACTCGTCAAGATAATGAAGTTGGGTTGAAAGAAGGTAAAAAAGTAGGCCGAAACGTTAATAACTTAGCTTTTTTGAAATAACTTGTATATTTTTTTTCAAAAGCCCTAATCATGATAGATGATTGGGGCTTTTTCATGGCAGAAATAATCAGACAAAACGGTTTTTATTTCCTTCAAATACCTCATAAAACTTGTACATTCCTAAGAATCGATTTTTACCCTGATTTTTTTGGTATATTTTTCTGTAAATTTGCTCTAGAATCATTGTGCAAATATCTATCCGTTGAAACGTATTCTTTCCATATTACTGGTTGGGCTCCTTCTGTATAACATGATGGGGTATTCGGTAGTCTATTGGTTTGAGACCAATAGAGCCGAAAGTTCGTTTGCGCATACAGTTCAGCCTATTTCTGGTAAAGAAGACTATGTACTACTCAAAATGCCATTGTCTCTTCCTTATCAAACTGATTGGAGCACCGACAAAAAAGTAAGTGGAACTATCAGACAAGGAGATACTCATTATCAAATGATTTCTCAGAAATTAGTCAATGATACCCTTTATACAGTTTGTAAAATAGATCAATCTGCCCGTGACCGCTTTTTTAACCTTGCATCGCATATCAACGAGCATGTGACTGACAAAGCTGGGGACTTCTCTAAAAAATCATCTTCTCAATTACTTAAAAACTTCTTGAAAGAATACATGTCTTCAGATAAGAAGCACATTGTATTTGTTATTGACTGGATTCAGCCACGTCAAAACACCTTTCATTTATTCACTCCAGAAACCCGTTCTGTAGATACTCAATCGCCGCCTCCACGGCAATGCTAATTTGTACGATTTGTTGGCGGTAGCTATAGCTATCGCATAGGTTACTTTGGGTAAATTTTATCCAACAGAGCCTCTATGTCCATACAAAACGCTAAAATTCAGCATTATATGAAAAATTTCTCCTCAATCGCAATTACTTTTTTTTGTATTTTTCTAATAAATTTTAAAAATTTTTCACAAGGATGTGTTGCTGTTCGCCACATGAGCTGCTCAACTGGTAACGGAACTAGTTCTTCATCGATGTTACAACCTGGACAATGGCAAGTTTCATTAGGGTTTAGAAATCTTCACTCTCACAGACACTTCGTAGGTACTGAAGAGCAAACACAAAGAGCCTTAAACAATACTGAAGTAATCAACGATTCGCAGGGATTTGACCTTGGTATTTCGTATGCTTATAACAGCCGTTTGAGTTTTGCCCTGAATATTCCATTTGCAGTCAATGTTCGTGCATCCAAATACGAGCATTATGGCAATACCGCTGCTAATACACAATACTTTGATACTCATTCGACAGGTATTGGCGATATGAGACTAACAGCTACTTACTGGTTATTAGATCCATTAGAACATGCCAAAGGCAATATTGCGTTAGGACTTGGTGTAAAAGCACCAACTGGCAATTCGAATGTGCAAGACCAGTTTCACAAACTAGACAAAGAAGGAAAAGAATATTTACTTACTAAAGCTGTAGATCAATCTATTCAGCTTGGAGATGGCGGATGGGGTGCAAACATTGAAATTCAAGGGTATCAACAAGTACTTCCTAAGACTGTACTTTATTTTAATGGATTTTATCTATTCAATCCACGCAACGTAAATAATACACTAACATCAGGAACAAAAGAAGCCGCAGCAAATGAAATTGTTGTGTACCATTCTGTAGCAGACCAGTTTGCTGGTCGTGTAGGTGCAAGTTATGCGCTCTTATCGAAAGCTGGTCTTTCGGTAAGTTTTGGAGGTCGTATCGAAGGTGTTCCTGCACACGATGTTTTTGGCAAGAGCGAAGGCTTCCGTCGTCCTGGTTATATCATATCAGTAGAGCCTGGTATTGTTTACTCAAAAGGAAAAAATACATTTGCTCTCACAGTACCTATAGCTACTACTCGCAACAGAATCCAGAGTGTAGCTGACTTGAAATACGGTAAGCATGGCGATGCTGCTTTTGCAGATTACTTTATTTCGGCAACCCTTTCTCATCGCTTCTAAACTCTATTTAGACGGGTCGGGGTGCACTTTTTGATGCACCCTATGACTCAATGATGAACTATTTTGATAGCAAAATTCCAATTTATATATAACAGTATGAAATTTAGACTATTACTCGTATCAAGCATTCTTGCATTTAGCTCATCGCTTTTTGCACAAAATATGACAGATGGTATTTTCATGGCAAAAAATAATTTTTGTGGTGGAATAGGCTATACACATGACTCATGGAACAAATATTGGGAAGGTACACTTTTCAGAGAAAATAAAAATTTGGGGAATGTAAATACTCAAACTATTACAGCCATGGGTAACTATGGTATTTCAGACCGCTTTAATGTTCTTTTTATGCTTCCTTATGTTAAAACAGAAGCAACTAAAGGTACTCTGAAAGGTATGAGTGGAGTACAAGACCTTACGCTAGCGTTGAAATATAGACTTGCTCAAATCAAAAATCTGTCAGTTATTGGCTCTGTGGGTGGTTCTCTTCCTACCAACAACTACGTTGCCGACTATTTGCCTTTGGCAATAGGTATGCAAAGCAAGACAGTCTTTGCTCGTGGAATTTTGTATTATACACTTCCTCACGAATTGGCGCTTACAGCACAAGGTGCATATATCCATCGTAGCAATGTTCGTGTTGACCGTGAAATGTATTTTTCTGACCAAGCATACTTCACCAATGAAATGATGATGCCAGATGTGGTAAACTTAGGGGCTAAATTTGGTCACTATTCATATCGTTGGCAATTAGAAGCTACTTATGAGCAAAATATTGTAAATGGCGACATCGATATTCGTAGAAATGATATGCCAGGATTATGTGCCAAAATGGACTTGACCCGTATCGGTGTGGTGGCAGCCTACCGTATTCCTCAATTGAAAGACTTACAAATCATGGGAACTATCGGACAGGTTGTTGCAGGTAGAAACGTCGGAAAGTCTACAACTTTCTCCATCAGTATTCTTCAATATATTGACTTACGTAAAAATAAAGGTGGTGGCGGTATCCCAACTGGTCCAATTTGTCGTCCAGGCGATGCAAACCACGTGGGTAATATGTCGACAGATGAGCATAAAGGTGGTCATTAATAAATCAGTGTAAGCGTAAATAGTTTATCAAAACATTGATGGCTTTTTTATTCTCTTTAAAAAATATAATTCTTGAATCATGAAATCTTCATTTTTATCTATAAAAAAACTAATTGCAGCAACGGCAGCATTAGCAGTTATTTGGGCTTGTGAAAAAAGCTTAGAAAGAGACGGTACCGAATTAGATACACTTGTTCCGGCCAAGGTTGATGCCGATGCTGGAACTTGGAAACCATATATTTTACAAACAGCCACAGAAGTAGCATTGACAGCACCCGAAGATGTAAGTTCGGCGAACTATCAAAAAGAGCTTCAGGAGGTAAAAACAGCCATGGGAAATATCAGTGACGAGCAACGCTTGGCTATTCGTTATTGGGCTGGTGGCGGAATTTTACGCTGGAATCAGATTATGCGTAGCTTGGTGGCTAAACGTAACCTTCCTCCTGCCGAAAATGCTACAGGTGAATACCCAATTCCGAATTCGGCAAACCCTAATGCAGATCCAATATTTCCATTTGCGAACCCTCCTTACGCGTCACGCTCGTATGCGTATGTATCTGTAGCACAATATGACGCATTGGTTGCGGCTATGGCTTACAAACAACAGTATAAAAGAAAGGCACCTTATCAGGTAGATGCTAGTATTACTCCTGTTATTGTTAGCAAATCTACTCTTCCTTCGTATCCATCTGAAGACGCAGTAATGGCAGCCGTTTCGTATGAATTCATGAAGCGTCTTTTCCCTTCGACAGAAGACACTTTGTTTTTATACAAAAAGAAAGAAGAACAAAAATGGTTTAAACTTTGGGCTGGTGCGTCTACTCGCTCAGATATTGAAGCAGGAGAAAAGCTAGGAAAAGCAATTGCTACTAAAATTTTAGCTCGTTATAGCTCAGATGGTATGCGTAATGCCATTGGTGTAAAAGCACAATGGGATAGTCTTTCAAAACGAGTTGAAGAAAAAGGCGAAGTAGCTTGGAAATCTTTAGAAGATGCTCCTCGCCCACCAATGCTTCCTTTCTTTGGGAATGTAAAACCATGGAATATGAGTAATCCTGAGTTACAGCAAATGAGTATTTTGTACCCTCCACTTTCTTATAATTCTGCGGAGTTCAAAAAGCAAGTAGCCGAAGTAAAAGAATATGTAACGACCAATGCTACTCGTGAAAATATTGCCATTGTACATTTCTGGGCAGACGGAGCTGGAACCTCCACTCCTCCAGGTCACTGGAATGCGATTGCTGAAAAATATATAGTAGCCGAAAAACAATCTGAGTTTCGTGCAGCACGCAACCTTGCTCTATTGAATACAGCCATGATGGACGCTGCGATTAGTTGCTGGTACACCAAATCGTACTATTACTTCCCTCGTCCTAGTCAAGCCGACCCAAGTATTAAGACTTTGACAGGCGTACCAAACTTTCCTGCATTCTCGTCAGGTCACTCAACATTTTCTGCGGCAGCAGCTACAGTATTAGGGTATTTGTTCCCGTCGGATGCAAGCAAATTCAATGATATGGCTTCAGAAGCATCAATGTCACGTTTGATGGGTGGGATTCACTATCGTATGGACTGTGAATACGGCTTGAAATACGGTAAGCTTGTAGGAGATAAAGCAGTAGCTCGTGGGCAAAAAGACGGCGTAAAATAGACAAAATAAAGCACCTGTTCTTGGGAAAACAGGTGCTTTAACCTCTAGATAAACAGAAAAAATATAAATGGTTAGTGAACGACACCTGTCTGGATTTTCTGGGCAGGTGTTTCTATTTTCTAATGATTTATCTTTGTTTCTATTTCTTGATGAAGTTTGGTATTTTCTTTTACCAAAGATTCTGCTTTGAAATAAAAGTACACTGCCAAAATTAAAAATATCTTGGACAACACAAATACAGCAATAAAGGCTGGGCGCCAAAACTTATGTACTTTAATATGCGTATTGTTGTATTCTACCTCTAGATAACTAGGCTCCTCTTTAGGTTTTTCTTGATGATGTCCCCCTTGCTCAGTAAATTCCCATTTTTTTAAGTCATTCGTTTCTTCTTTATATTTCAATCTATCACGAATAACAGGAGGGGGTGGTACAGCCTGTACCATAAAATGCTGATTTATTGTAACGCTCAGTTGGCTTAGTGCATCAGCAATTTCTGGAAATTCATAAGCATATTGTTCTACCTGCTGTTGCTCGGACTCATTAGCCACGCCCAACAGATATGCTTCCAGAACACCACTTTCTATGTATGTTTGCGTATTCAATTTAGTTCAAAATTAGGATTAACGAAATAGTCTAAAATACTCGTTGAAAGCCTTTAATACTCTTTCTCTTGAAATGTTGAGTTTTTCGGCAATCACTTCAGGCATTAAGCCTTGTCTAAACGATAAGTCAAACACTAGTTTTGGAATGGCGTCTTCCGAAACTAGGTTTTCGTTAATAGGAGGCGATGTAGAACTAGCATATTTTGTCTTATATTCTACAGCCTTAGCTCTTGCATTACGTATAATACAAATAGTTTTGTTCACCACATTTTCATTGCACCCTTGCAAGGATACAGAACTAAACAGTGATACTAGCACCTCTTGTGCTAGTTGTTCATTGGGAAGAATTTGAAGGATTACCCCGTAGGCTAATGCTCCATACTGATCATACAATGCCAGATGATCAGAGTAAATACTTGGCTTTTTCCCCAATAGATTATTGTCTGACGGCTCCAATATACTCATTTGGTTTGATGAATTTTACCCTAAGGGAAATTATTAAAAGGTAATAAAATGACCATGATGGCCAATATATTATAACAATTTGGTTTATAGATAATCTAAGTAAAGCTAAGTATTATGCCTTGGGTTTCCAAATTTTATAGAGCTTTTCCAGTGGTTTTGCAGACTCATTCTAACCAAAATCAATGTCTGTATCTACACTTAAGAATTTTTAACACAAAGTATCAAATATTTTCTTCAACTTTGTGTTATTATAAAGTATACGTACAAAATTGTACCTAATTGAGTGTCAATTATTGACCTATTTTTTACATATTCAAACAAATTATACATTCATGAAAAAGGCTTTACTCGTAAGTTTACTACTGGGAGGTGCAAGCACAGGCACAATTGCTCAGTCCGTGGATGATTCAAAGCCATTGACTATCACACCTCAAGTATCTATTGAACAGTTTAACTGGATTGAAAATTACACGACAGGAAAAGCAGGAATAAAGTTTGAGCTAAAACCTTCCAACAAACTTAATATTAACCTTGACTTGGGTGCTTATAAGGATATTAATAAACCCTATGCTACTCAGTCGAATGGAAATACTTTTAGCATCAATTTTAGTGATTATAAAACTACTCCACCCTACACGGCCAATATCAATCCATTGTATAATCAGCCTAAGGCTAGTTTATCAGGCTTTTATGCAAATATCGATGCTGGTGTGCCGTTTAAGCTTAGCGATAGTACTAATATTAGTATAGAACCCTTTATTGGTTTAGAAGGTAAAATGTGGAGCCGTGCATTGATTTACGGTCAAGAGGGAGAACAAACCGTTTTTGAGGAAAAATATAAGTTTCTATCTCCTACTCTCGGTGCTAAGTTAAACTATACAACCAAATCGAAAGTAAAGTTGACTTTAAGAATAGGAGTAAGTTATCCAGCTATATCAAAACTTAAGACAGATGAAAAAAATCTTACCGCTCCAAATACAGAATTTAATCTGTCCAAACACTTATCTCCTTCAATAGAGGCCGCAGCAAAGATAAAGAAGCTCACCATAAAGATTCGGTATGAAAGACTTAACTTAGGTTCTACAGATTCTTTAAAAGGCATAACACAGCCTTCTACCAAAGCCAACGTAACAGGATTCTCAATTGGATATGATTTTTAACCTGACTTTGAATTTTAGCTTTTGACAAAGTGCTAAATTTTATATTTTTAGTCAACAAAAAAGGGAGCTTTCAGCTCCCTTTTTTGTTGATGATATAGAATATTCACCTAGAAATTTCTTTCTCCTGCTTCTCTCTTACCTAACATTACAGCACCTACCATTGCTACAAAAAACAAGATTGATACTAACTCAAAAGGAAGAAGATAGTTACGATATAAAATCTGACCTAAGTTCTCAACCATACCTGTTTGAGAGTTATAAAAGGCATTATCGGCCCCAGTACCTAAATTGATTTTGCGTGTTGCCGCAATAAAGATAACTAATACTGTACCGCCAACAACAGCACCTGCCAACTTGGTTAGGTTGGTTTTTGAATCAGGGGAGTTTCGTCGTAGATCGAGCATCATGATTACAAACAAGAACAATACCATAATAGCACCCGCATAAACGATGATATTAACGGCCATCAAGAACTGTGCATTTAGCAATACATAGTGTCCTGAAATACAAAAGAACGTAAACACCAAATACAATACACTGTGAATTGGGTTTTTGGAAAGTACAACCATCAACGCACTAATTAACGTAAGGGCTGTAAGAAAGTACCAAAATTGCATATTTTTCGAATTTAAACAGGTACAAAATACCTTCAGCTGTTAAATCTATAAATGTTTCTTATTTCCAACCATCACGTAGATAACGGTCATCCATTTTCTCTACGAGTTTATCTTTACCGAAAATCACTTCGTTACGATCGTTGAAAACAGGTACCATTTTGTCATGGCGTAAGAAAATAGCTTCCTTAGGGCAAGCTTCTTCGCAAAGTCCACAGAAAATACAACGTAGCATATTGATTTCATATACTTTAGCGTATTTTTCTTCACGATACAAAGTCTCTTCTCCTTTTTTACGTTCTTCGGCTACCATAGAGATTGCTTCAGCAGGACAAGCTACGGCACAAAGGCCGCAAGCTGTACAACGCTCTGCTCCATTTTGATCTCTTTTCAAGATATGGTGCCCACGAAATACAGGGCCTAAATATCTTTTTTGCTCAGGATAACGAATCGTTACTGGCTTTTGGAAGAAGTGCTTGAGGGTAGTCATCATCCCACCTGCAATCGCTGGCAAATAAATACGCTCTGCTAGCGTCAATTCTTCTTGTTCTAATACTTTCGTTCTATTACTTAATTTCATACCAAGTCAGTAAAAGTTGGGATATTGAAGGCTATTGGGGATTAACGAGCCAATGCTGTTTTCTTTTTCTTTCCTCCAGCAATCGAGTGATAAATAAACAAACCTACAATCAATACAGGAATACCTGCGATTGCAACACCAATTGAAGCCCAGCTTGACAAGTTAAATTCAGCTGGCAACAAAATGATAAGACCAGTCCATACTACATTGAACATAGCAATTGGAATCAAACCTGTCCAGCCTAAATTCATCAGTTGGTCATAACGGAAACGTGGCAATGTCCAACGCACCCACATAAACACAAATACAAAGAATAATGCTTTTCCGATTAATGCACCGAAACCAATGAGGTTTGCAACGTTTTCGCCAAATGAATTTACTACAGTTTCATAGAATGGATAGTCATAACCTCCAAAATACAAAGTAGCCATTACTGCACCTGAAACAAACATGTTGATATATTCTGCAAACAAATAGAAACCTAATTTCATTGAAGAATACTCTGTATGATAACCACCAATCAATTCAGTTTCACATTCTGGTAAGTCAAATGGAGTACGATTACACTCTGCAAAAGCACAAATGATGAAAAGAATAAACCCCACTGGTTGGTAAAGGATATTCCAGTGTCCGTTTTGTTGTGCTTCAACGATTGCTTTGGTTGACAAAGAACCCGTCATCATCAAGATAGAGATGATTGAAAGACCCATTGCTAATTCGTAAGAGATATTTTGAGACGCCGCACGGATAGCACCCAATAAAGAGTACTTGTTGTTAGAAGCCCAACCCCCTACTAAGATACCATAAACGCCAAGTGATACGATACCAAATACCCACAAAATACCAATATTTACATCGATACCTTGCAAGTCAAATTTTACGCCATTTCCTAAGTCAATAGTATCGCCAAACGGAATTACAGCAGAAGTCATAAGTGCTGTAAACATTGACAAACATGGGCCTAGAATAAAGAGCCATTTACTTGAATTAGCAGGAATAAAATCTTCTTTCATAAACATCTTTACAGCATCGGCAAGAGGCTGTAAGATACCAAATGGTCCCGCTCTATCTGGACCAACACGGTCTTGAAAGAAGGCAGCAAAAATACGCTCGAAATAAGTAGAGTACGCTGCTACGCCCAAGGTGATAGCAAAGATAACACCTACATATATGGCTTTTGCGGTAAATACTGTGGATGTAAGTTCCATGAATATACAATATTAGTGCTATTGACTACTGTTGACAGTAGCGACAAAAATTATTTCAACTGCTTTTGTGGTTCCAAAAATGAACGATCACGATTATCGTCAATTTGCTTATACTGTTCAGCAGCTTGTTTCAATGGGAAAGCAGGTTTAATAGAGCTTGCACCATATTTATTCGCTGAAATCACAGAATGACGAGCTACTTTCATTGGGCCTTCGATAGTCCAATCAGAAGTTTTCTTACGTTCAAAACGACAAGTGTTACAGATAAAGTCTTGTACTTCACCCCACTCATTTTTACGAGCAGTTACACGAATTACTTCATCGCCACGATACCACAAAGTTACTTTACCCGAGCACTTGCCACAATCACAGTGAGCATCTACTGGCTTAGTAAACCATACACGGTTTTTGAAACGATACGTTTTATCAGTCAAAGCACCTACTGGACAAACATCAATCACGTTTCCTGAAAAATCGTTATCAATAGCTTTCTCGATATAAGTACTAATCTCGGCATGGTCACCACGGTGCATTACCCCATGAACACGTCCTTCAGTAACTTGATCTGCTGTGTACACGCAACGATAGCAAAGTACACAACGGTTCATATTCAATTGAATGTATGGACCCAAATCCTGAGGTTCGAAAGTATTGCGTTCTTCGATAGTACGAGTTTTTGAAACACCGTGTTCGAAAGTAAAATCTTGTAAGTGACACTCTCCAGCTTGGTCACACACAGGACAATCAAGAGGGTGATTCAACAACAAGAATTCAACTACGCCTTTACGAGCTTCAAGTACTTGTGGACTGGTAGTATTTTCTACAATCATACCATCCTGTACTTGAGTAATACAAGAAGGTACTAATTTTGGCATTGGACGAGGGTCTTTTTCAGAACCCGCAGTTACTTTCACCAAACAAGCACGGCATTTACCACCAGAACCTTTGAGTGGTTCGTAGTAACACATCGCTGGAGGGGCAACATGCGCACCAATTTGACGAGCAGCCTGCATAATGGTGGTACCCGGTTCTACCTCAATAGTGATGTTATCAATAGTTACTTTCATTGTTCTCTTATTTGAAGATTTGAAAATTTGAAGGTTTTACCCTAAATAATCAAATTTTAAAAGACTTATTAATAGAAAAATATGGGTAAATCTTACAATGTCCAACTAGCGCCTTCACGCATAAACACCGCACCTGGCTTGGTAGCCTCTTCTGGGTGTTTTACGTGCCACTCAAACTCGTCACGGAAGTGACGAATAGCTGCTGCCACAGGCCATGCAGCGGCATCTCCTAATGGACAAATAGTATTTCCTTCGATTTTCTTTGCAACATCAACCAACAAATCAATGTCTTCCATACGACCTTTTCCATGCTCAATACGATGAATTACTTTATCCATCCAGCCTGTACCTTCACGACATGGTGAACACTGTCCACAAGATTCATGATGATAAAAACGAGCAAATGTTAATGTATTATGTACGATACAAGTAGTTTCGTCCATTACGATAAAACCACCTGACCCCAACATTGTACCTGTAGCAAAACCGCCATCAGACAATGATTCATAAGTCATCAAACGATTTTCACCGTTGGTCGTTTTCAAGATTAATTCTGCTGGTAAGATTGGTACTGACGAACCTCCAGCTACAACAGCCTTGAGCTTGTGTCCATCACGAATACCACCACACCATTCGTCAGAATAGATAAAATCTTCTACGGTAATACCTAATGGGATTTCATAAACACCTGGTTTACGTACGTGTCCAGATACCGAAATCAATTTAGTACCTGCACTACGACCTACACCAATTTTTGCATATTCTTCACCACCATTGTTTACAATCCATGAAGTAGCCGCAATAGATTCTACGTTATTCACTACAGTTGGGCATTGGTACAACCCTTTTACCGCAGGAAAAGGAGGCTTATTACGTGGATTACCACGTTTACCTTCCAAAGACTCAAGCAAAGCGGTTTCCTCGCCACAGATATATGCACCACCACCTGGTTGTACAAAAAGGTCGAGGTCATACCCTGAGCCTAAGATATTTTTACCTAATAATCCTTTGTCATAAGCTTCTTGAATAGCTTTTTCAAGGATATTAATCACATACATCAACTCACCACGCACATAGATGTATGATGTGTTTGCACCCAAAGCATAAGAAGATACAATCATACCTTCAATTAAGGTATGTGGAGACTTCATCATCAAATAGTGGTCTTTGAACGTACCAGGCTCTGATTCGTCGGCATTACAAACCAAATAGCGAGGAACACCCTCTGGTTTGGCCAAAAAAGACCATTTCATTCCTACAGGGAAACCTGCACCTCCACGACCACGCAAACCTGACTTTTTCACTTCTTCAGTTACTTCATCTGGCGCCATTGTCTTGATGGCTTTTTCTACCGCTGAATATCCACCATGCTGACGATAAACGTCGATAGTTTCAATACCAGGTACATCAATATGTTGGGTTAATATTTTCATGTGATTAAAAAATACATTAAAGCATGAAATGTTATTTTCAAGAAAAGCAGGAAGAGTTTATTCAATCCAATCTTTTCCTTGTGAAATAATATCTTCTTGTGCCAAATTTGCAGGGTTTGCATATATTGCTACCCCATTATAATAGCTTGTTTGAGACACATCTTTGGTTTCTGCACGGTGCTTAGGTTGGGCTTGCACTGTTGAGTAATGGCAAACGAACGACTTACGTGTCATTTCAGCATTATTGATACGGCTTCCACCATGTGCTAATGCTCCGTGCCAAATCAAAATATCTCCTTTTTTAATCAAAAGTACTTTCTTTTGAATTCCGAACTTGGCACATATTTTATCCAAATATTTACCAAATTGATCAGGGCTAAACAGCGACAAACCGTGTTTGTACAAAATACCTGTTACTCCAAAATGAAACTTCGGCAATTTATGAGAGCCAGGATAATAGAACAAAGGTCCAGAATCAGGGTGTACATCTTCTAAGGGAATCCAAGCAGCAGCTAAATGGCTCGGAACACCCGATGTAACCCAAGGATAATCCTGATGTGTACTTTGTTGGCTACTATACTTAAATACCAGACTTTGAAAAGCCGTAAGATCGTTGTCTAATACTGCTCTTAAAAACGCCACAATATTAGGGTGAGTCATCACTTTTTTAGCTCCAATAGAAGCACTATGATAATCGTTGATACGAGCCCCAATATCTTTCAGCTTTTCTTTAGGAATATCTTTTAGTTTGGCGTCTTTGGTATTATTAAACTGGTAAACTAAAGCCGTCAAATCATATTTTTCATGATTCTCGATTGTGTCTTCAACTTCATTCCAAAGGTTATCTAACCATTGGGTTGGCAAAACATTTTCGAGCACCACGTAACCATTTTCTCTCCAGAATGCTAGCTTTTCTTTTAAATCAAAAGGTAATTCTTCTTTGATTTGAACTTTTTCAATTACTTGTTCTAATGAAACATCCTTATCTACTAGTGGTAATGTTTCGCTATCAAAATCTCTTGGTCCTTGAGGCGCAACATAATGTCTAATTTGGTGATAAGGTCTTCTAAAGGTATTTTTCAAAAAAGCTATCATTAGGTAGAGGAATTAAGTATCAAATGGTTTATTATGATTATTTTGAAAGCTCTTCGATAATAGCATCTACCTTCTCTGTAGTAAGATTCATATAGTATTTTTCACGAATCTGAAATACAGGGCCCCAACCACATGCAGCAAGACATTCTACCTCTTTTACTGTAAATTTACCATCTGATGAAGTGCCACCCGTATCGACCCCTAATTTTTTCTTTAAATGGTCGTATACTTCACCTCCACCCATTAGGCAACAAGGTCCTGTACGGCAGTATTCAATTACGTGTTCGCCTACGGGTTCGAGGTGGAACATCGTATAAAATGTAGCTACTTCATAAACCTCAATGGGTTTGATATTTAACAAGCCAGCTACATAATCCATTACTTCAGAACTCAACCAACGCCACTCTGCCTGCGCTAAGTGTAGGATGGGGAGAAGTGCTGACTTTTGTTTACCTTCTGGATAACGTTTGATGATTTTGTGTACCCTCTCCAACGTATCTGCTGGAAACTGAACGGTTTGTGTGTTCGTCATGTTCGGTATTAGTATTTCGGAAGGAGTATTACAAAATACCCCTTTTCGCTTCTAACTAAATATTTCTTCTATAACTATTGGGTCAATTTTAGGAGAAAAGGATTAAGACTAGGTATCCAATTCACCAGCAATCACGTTCATAGATGACATCGTAATGATAGCATCAGAAAGTGTTGAGCCTTTAATCATTTCAGGGAAAGCCTGATAATAAATGAAGCAAGGGCGACGGAATTTCAAACGGTAAGGAGTGCGCCCACCATCAGAAACTAAATAAAAACCTAATTCGCCATTACCTCCTTCTACAGAATGATAAACCTCGCCAACTGGAGCGTCAATTTCACCCATCACAATCTTAAAGTGATAGATTAATGCTTCCATGTTGTTATAAACTTCTTGTTTTGGAGGCAAATAATAATGAGGAGCATCAGCATGATAAGGTCCTTCGGGAAGGTTATCCATTGCCTGCTGAATGATACGTAAACTTTGCCACATTTCTTCGCCACGAACCAAGAAGCGGTCATAGGTATCACCAGTTGTACCTACTGGGATTTCAAACTCGAAGTCTTCGTAAGAAGAGTAAGGGTTCATCACACGTACGTCGTAGTCTACACCTGTCGCACGTAGGTTTGGCCCTGTGAAGCCATAATTTAAAGCTCTTTCAGAAGAGATAGCACCTACTCCTGTAGTTCTATCCATGAAAATACGGTTACGCTTAACCAAACTTTCAAACTCTCTAAGACCTTTAGGAAATTCACTTAAGAAATGTTTGATTTTACGAATAGCTTCGGCAGAGAAGTCGCGCTCCATACCACCAAAACGTCCCATGTTGGTAGTCAAACGAGCACCACATAGTTCTTCGTAAATTTCATATATATGCTCTCTCCACTGCATTACGTACAAGAACCCAGTCATGGCTCCAGTATCTACAGCTAGCACGGAATTACAAATAATGTGGTCAGCAATACGAGCCAACTCCATCATAATCACACGCATATATTGTGCTCTTTTAGGCACATCAATACCCAACAGCTTTTCTACAGTCATGTGCCAACCCATATTATTGATTGGAGACGAGCAGTAGTTCATACGGTCGGTAAGCGTTGTAATTTGATAAAAAGGACGACGCTCAGCAATTTTTTCAAACGCACGGTGGATATACCCTACCGTTTGTTCAGAATCGATGATTGTCTCCCCATCCATGGTAAGGATATTCTGGAAAATACCATGGGTTGCAGGGTGAGTAGGACCAAGGTTGAGAGTGGTCAACTCATTGACATATTTTTTGTTTTCTTCTGATTTGTCGATTCCTACGTTAGGATTCGACACTAAAGCAACATCTGACATATTTCGCTTGAGTGAATGAGCTACCGAGTAGCAACCCGATAGTTATCGATTATTATCTTCCAAATAAAGCATCAATCTTATCTTGACGAGTAGCATCCTCCATTGGATACTCTTTGCGCATAGGATGATAGTCCATATCTTCCACATTCAAAATGCGAATAAGATTGGGATGTCCTTCAAAAATAAGACCATAAAAATCGAATGCCTCGCGCTCCATCCAGTTGGCCGTAGCATAAAGCCCTGTGATAGTTGGCACTTTAGGAGACTCAATAGGAACGTACAATTTTATTATTAGTCGTACATTATTTTCGAGACTATGTAAGTGATAGATGACACCTAATTCCTGACCTACAGCATCGGGGAAGTGAATACCTGCTAAATCGGTAAGAAATTGAAACTTGAAAGTGGGATGTTGATATAAATAATGCAAAAGAGGTACAATAGTATCTACAGATGTAGTTACGTTCAAAAGACCGTAATTTTCCATGATTCCGTAAATTTTATCCTCTCCGAATTTCGCTACTAAGTCTTGAGCAATTTGTTCGTTTGTCATTGTAAACGCTGAAATGATAGACTAATGAAAAAGGGATATTTAGTTATAATTTTTGCTTTATAACTATTCAATACCATAAGAAGACAACAATGCCTTATATTCAGGGGATTCTCTTCTTCTTCTTTGTTCTGATTTAGCTAGCTCCTGAATTTCCATAAAGCCATCAAGGATTTGTTCTGGACGAGGAGGGCATCCTGGCACATACACATCGACAGGAATAATGCGGTCGATACCTTGTAAAACAGAGTAAGTATCAAACACACCACCAGACGAAGCACAAGCACCAACAGCGATTACCCAACGAGGCTCGGCCATTTGAAGATACACTTGTTTTACAACTGGAGCCATTTTTTTAGCAATGGTACCCATTACCATCAAAACGTCGGCTTGACGTGCTGAGAAAGAAAGACGTTCTGCACCAAAACGAGCTAAGTCATAGTGCGAAGCCATGGTTGCCATAAATTCGATACCACAACATGAGGTAGCAAATGGTAAAGGCCAAAGGGAGTTTGCTCTCGCCAAACCAACCAAGTCATCTAGTTTTCCAGCGAAGAATCCTTGACCTTCTAGTCCCTGTGGGGCATCTACTGTCTTTATTATTCTATCACTCATTGTCTTATTCAATTAATAATATTTGATGTCTTACTACCTAACTAGTTGTTGAGGCAGAAGGTTTTATAGAGAAAGAGGCTTTGAGAATTATTTTTCCCAGTCAAGCACTCCTTTTTTCAGTACATAAATAAAGCCTGCTAATAGAAGACTCATGAATACAATCATTTCCAAGAAGCCGTCCCATCCCAAAGTCTTGAAATTTACAGCCCAAGGATACATAAAGATAATCTCTACGTCGAAAAGCACAAACAAGATTGCAACAAGGAAATACTTTACAGAAATTGGCGTACGAGCATTTCCAACTGACTCGATACCACATTCAAAAACATCATCTTTGGCTTTGCTATGTCTTTTTGGACCTAACCAGTGAGTTGCCACCATTGTCAATACGATGAATGCAAGTGCTGCCCCTATTTGGACAATAATCGGAAGGTAGTCTGATGGTTGATAGTTCATTTCTTTGTCTTTAAGTTTTGAAATTTGCCTACAACGGCTCTTCTCTCTCGGTGCTTTTAGTCAAAATATTCTGAATGAGAGACTTGTGTTTTGCTCGTTGCTAGATTCATTTTGCTATTACACCTTTTAAAGGGTCACCTAGCAACAATTTCAGAAATCAAGTCGCAATTTACTGATAAAAATTTACATGAAGTGTTTTTTTTACCTGAAAAAGCTAGGGAATTATTGTGCTTAAGCATGATTACTTAGATGTTTTTCAGGATTTTCGCTAATTCAGAATGATTCTAAATTAGACAACAACTTTTGTTTACATTGAATTAATATCTGCCTTTCTTTCCCAAAATATTAGAATCTGAAGCCTATTGTTCCGTTTGATTTTGCAAAGCATCTGGCTGTTTGACAATAGGAGCATTTTTGGTTAAAATGCTGTTGATAATTTCTTGAAAATATTGTCCATTCTGAGGACCGTACCAATTCATCACACGAGTCTCGTATCTATTCAAATCATAATGGCTGTCTTCGGTAATGTACCCTACATAACTTCCATCAAAACTAGTAACAATAAGATTTAGATGCTGATTTTGTGCAGTTTTGAGAACATCTGGCATCAATTCGCCACTGAAATCACAAGGAGTACCTACAAAAATCGTATTACCCAACTGGAAAACCTTCATTTCGGCTTGATATTCTCCAAAAAATGTTTGAAATACCCAAGGACGAAAACGTAGGTCTTGCGACACTCGTACCTGTGGGTCACGCATCGATAATGGAATCACCGAAGCATGAAGGTTATCCACAAGCCCTGTTTTAATTTGTGGACTAACTTTAGCAATTTTTTGATAAAGACCATCAGCCACACGGTTGAGTTGAGCGTAATCATCTTTCATCTCCTCTCCTATTGGGCCTGTACTGCCAACAGAGCCAGCCATAAACATCGCAAAATTGGCTTGGTCTTTTTCAAGCTTATCCACCAAGACCCCAGGGTAATCTCTTGACAAAACCATTTTATCGGCATTGAGCGTAGTAGCATGTGCCGAATACACACAAATCAAGGCGTTTTGTCCATTGTCTTTATGAATTTTCAATAAACGTAAAGTCGGGTCTACCGTACCTTTTTCATGAACCAATCTATTGAACACCAACTCTGGGGCGTCTATTTGTCCATAGCCGATTTCGGCGGCAGTGGTGTTAGCATCAGCCAATTGGATAGCCTTGACAATTTTATTAGCGATATCCTCCACTACTTCAGGATGGTATTTTCCTGCAAATAATTCTCCAATAGCATTTTTACCCCATGCACCTATGCTATTATGCGTATGTGTAGCGCCTATAAACACGTGCTCCCATGAAAAGCCAATTTTACCAAGTTTATCTTGCAAGCTTAAACGTACTTCTGGTGGAATAATAAGCATATCGCAAGAAACCATCGCAAACTTACGACCATTATCAAACACCATTGCTCGCACATAGATAGAGTCATGTACGCTCTGATAAGGTTTGCCATCATGATTGCCGTATCCTGCCGTAGCCAATGGTTGTGAAGGGGTTAGATTTACTTTTGCCCAACCTACATATACCGAATCATACTGTGGGTCGGTATCGGGTGCATAATTAGCCAACCAGTTTTGCATTTGAGCATAAAATTCGGTCTGGTGCAATTCTGTTCTATCAACCGTCGTAAAAGTCCCAATGACAGCTATTAGAATTAGCGCCAATAAGCCTAAAATAATATTTCTAAAAACCTTCATAAGTAGTTGTGATTAAACCAATAAGTGTTTGAGCATATTTTCATGAATAAGTCAATTACACTTCTGTACTTTTCTTCAAAAATAAAACTCCTCACCTAAGTTTAGATGAGGAGTTTTAAGAAAAATGCTTTTGTATTAATTTCTTCTATTTCCTAGTAAACGAAGTAAATACAAGAAAAGATTGATAAAGTCGAGATACAAAGTCAATGCCCCCATGATTGCTTCTTTATGATCTTCGTCTGTTCCTTCGTTGCCAATGATATTCATTTCTTTGATTTTTTGAGTATCGTACGCTGTTAAGCCTACAAAAATCAATACACCAATAGAACTAACTATCATTCCAAACATATCGCTACGCAAGAAGATATTGACAACACCTGCAATTACTAAACCGATAACACCCATCATCAAAAGGCTACCCCAAGAGGTCAAATCCTTTTTGGTATAGTAGCCATAAGCCGCCATTGCCATAAACATTGAGGCTGCAATACCAAATACATATACAATCGAATCGGCAGTGAATACAAAGAAAATGACCGAAAGTGTTAATCCATTCAAAATCGAATACAGAAAAAACCACACCGTAGCAGACGTAGCTGACATAGTTGCCACTCGCGACGATAACCACCACACTACCCCAACTTCAGCTATCATCAATCCATAAAAGGTAAACTTGCTACTAAAAATAATATCAACGATTTGAGGCGTACTCGCTACACCCAATGAAACCGCTGCTGTAACAATTAAAGCCAAAGACATCCAACCAAATACTTTGGTCATATAACGAGCCTGTTCGGCCTGAACAGCCTCCTGTGAATAATAAGGTGAATACTGATTGTTTTGCATAAGTTTGTTGTAATTAGATTGTAGCACAATTTTAGAAAAAAAATTCATTTACACAAGAACACTTATTTTTCTAATACAGACTTAATGATGCCTAAACGGTATCAGCCTTAAAATTTAAGCTATTAGCTTTCGACAAAAACCCGAAAGCTAATAGCTCAATGCTAAATATTACACAAACTTAGTTTTACCCGGAATTGCTACTGGATACAAACCATTTACATCTGGTTTGAGTGGCATATCAGCATCCCAAGAAAATGTTTTTGGTGCTAGGTTTAAGCCTGAATTTATAGCTTTATCCCAAGTTATTACCTGACCCGAATAAGTAGCCATTCTTCCAAGAATAGAAGTCATGGTTGATTTAGCTCCGTTTTCGGCATCGGCAAACTTATATTGCCCTTTGGCGATTGCTTCAAACAATTCGTCGTGCTCTACTTGGTAAGGGTTAGGGTCTTTGCTACCATTGTGTTTGAATAAGGTATTTCCTTTGTAGTCAGTAATATGTCCTGCATCAAACATAATTTTACCTTTTGTCCCCACTACTAATTCATCTACTTTTGCCCAAGTCCCCTTGATATGGCGACATTGTGAATTGAGAATTGTCCCATCGGCATATTCGAACTCAACGATATGATGGTCAAAAATTTCGCCATAATCTTTTCCTTTTCGTACCTCACGACCACCCGTTCCTCTTGCCTTGACAGGATAAGAGTTTTTGACCCAGTTGATTACATCAATATTGTGAATATGTTGTTCGGTGATATGGTCGCCACATAACCAGTTAAAATAATACCAGTTACGCATTTGATATTCCATTTCGGTCTGACCAGCCTTTCTTGGATTTACCCACACGCCATCATTATTCCACCAAGCCGAAGCAGATACAATATCTCCCACCATGCCGTCTTGAAGGCGCTTCATAAGTTCACGGTAAGAAGTTTGGTAATGACGTTGTAAACCTACTACGACATTCAATTTTTTCGCTTTTGCTTTTTCGGCAGCCGCAAGTACTCGTTGTACACCAGCAGGGTCTGTGGCAACAGGTTTTTCCATAAAAATGTGTTTACCTGCATTCACTGCTGCTTCAAAGTGTAGAGGGCGAAAACCTGGAGGCGTAGTCAAGATAACCACATCTGCCAAAGGAATTGCTTTGAGATAGGCATCAAATCCCACAAAACGTCTGTCGGCAGGGACATCAATTTTTGATTTCAAATTTTCGAAATCATCGCCTGTAATTTCTTTGTAGCAACTGTCTAAACGGTCTTGGAAGGCATCAGCCATTGCAATCAATTTCACATTTTGCTTAGTGCTCAATGCCTGAATAGCAGCACCTGTACCACGTCCACCGCAACCTATCAAGGCAACCTTGATGGTATCGTCGACAAGACTATTAAACATACTCGCTTCCGACAAAAACGGAGCAGCAATTAAACTTCCAGTAATTAGCGATGTACTTTTAACAAAATCGCGTCTAGTTTGACTCATAGTTAGAATTAGTTTTAGAAAATGAGAGGTATTTTAATGTTGGATTTCGGATGCTAGATTGCGGAAGTATATGATACTTTTTTATAGAAAGTAAAGGTAATTTTCCATATTTCCGAAATCAGCAATCCCAAATCCGCAATAGTTTTAGGTCTTTCGGTAAGGGCAACTTGTCTTAGCACTTTGTGCCTGTGCTCCTGTTCACTCACAACCTACTTTAATACTTTTGCGAAAAATGCTTCGACTTCTTCTGCCGAAGGCTGTTGTAAAGGTTGTACAATACGGAATCCTACAAAAGGCGCATCGGCATTCCACCATTTACTTTTTGGTACTTGTGGGTCGCGACGATTCCAAATAGGGTCTGATTTTAGGCGATTAGCACTTCGTAATTCTTTTGCTTCATCTTTATAATTGCCTCCTCGTACTGTACTCGGATAGCGTTTTAACTTTTCTGAGTAAGGATTCTCTTGTCCTGCACTTAGTTTTTGATAAAATCCTTCATCGTATTGGTCCATTGTCCATTCGGCTACGTTGCCCAACATATCATATAGTCCCCAAGGATTTGGCTTTTTCTCACCTACTCGATGATAATGTCCTTCGGCGTTGGCACCATACCAAGCATATTGAGCAAGGTCTTTTTCATTTTCTCCAAAAAAGAAACGAGTTTTACTTCCTGCACGACAAGCATATTCCCATTCTGTTTCTGTAGGTAATCGATAGAAAATACCTGTTTTATGATAAAGCCATTTGCAATACATCAAAGCTGCATACTGCTGCATCGAATTAGCAGGAAAACCACCTACTTTTCCCATGCCCAAAGTAAAATCAATATAGGGCGGACTAGGACGAGTAATGGCGTCAGGCTTTGGCTCAGGGTCACGTTCTTCCTCAAAAAACAATTGATATTCGTCGTAAGTGACTTCCGTAGCGCCCATCCAAAAAGCTGAAAGTTTTACCTTTACCTGCGGTGATTCATCTGGCTCATGTCCTAACTCACTTTCGGAGCTACCTAAGGATAGTTCGCCCGCTGGAATCGCTACCATTTTAAATTTGACAGTAGTATTAGGAATGGTTTGTTCATAAGATTGGAAGTTTTGAGCTTCGGAGATACCAAAAACAGCGGTAAATAAACTCAAGGTCAAAAGAGTTTTTTTCATAGAAAAATTATGAGGTTGATATGCAAAGTTTAATTGAGATGACTGTAAACTAAATAGAAATATATTTTATTAAAATACTCTTTCTTTTTCCAAGACTACCCAACAGACCCTCACAGTTTGTTTGTGGTTATTGAGTGATTGGTGATTGAGTGGTTGAGTGATTTTTTTAAATTTTATATTAATAGAGACGCAATGCTTGCGTCTCTACAGTGATACACACTTTGTGCCTATGTGCCTTTGATACTTTGTCCCTATTCCATCATTTTCTCAAAATAGCTATTTTGCCATTTTAGAATCATTTTACCTTTCTTCTCTGCAATCAGTAAACCTGTATTCGGAAAACTATCACAGAGTTTTAGTGCTTTTTTTACGGGTAATACACTACAAGCCGTTGCAAGCCAGTCGGCAGTAGCCCCATCTGGAGCAATCACTGTCACATTGCGTTGATGTATAAGTCCTAAGCCTGTTTTGGGATTCACGATGTGTGAATAATGCTTTCCATCTATTTCTACGTATTGATACATATCGCCAGATGTGGCAACAGCAGCATTTTGAAGAAACAAATATCGAGGTAATAATTCTTCTGAGGAAGGGATATTTACTCCAACACTCCAAGCTTTTTTACTTGGTGGTGCTTGTCCCATCGCTAAATCTCCACCAGCATCAACCAGTGACGATACTAAACCTTCATTCGTTAAAAAATCTACTACTTTTTGAGCTATATATCCTTTTGCGATTCCACCCAAATCGAGTTGCATATTGTTTCGAAGTAACTTCACTTCATGAGTGGTAGGATTCATTTTTATAAACTTAAACCCTACACGCTGCTGTGCATTTCGAATAGCAGTGTCGCTTGGAAGCTGTTTGAGCTTTCGGGCTGTTCTCCATAGTTTGACCAACGGACCTATCGAAATATCAAAAGCACCATTACTTTTCAAGAAAGCATATTGAGATTTCTCCAAAATATCCCAAAGTGCATCCGACACCTTGAGACTTTCGCCTTTTTGCGACAACACACTCAATTCGCTCCGCAAATCATAGTCACTATAAACGCTGTTGAGCGAATCTACCAATAGATAAGCCCTTGATATACTTCTCACAACCTTTACCGAATCATTACTATATGTTATTATGGAGAAAGGCGACCCCATTTTGGATTGTGTAAAAGACCATTTACGGGGTACTTGTGCATAAGTATATATCTGCACGAGGAAAAAAAATAAAAAAAGAGGGTACGTTTTCACAGAATTAAGATGTTCGAGGTTTTTACTTGATAGCATACACGATACAAGTTAATCAAAAACAATCTTTTAGCTTAACCTGATTTACGGAGTAAAATCGTTTTCTACTATGTGTGTTTGTTATTATTTTCTATTTCAAAATCTAAAATCGAGTTTATACATTCAATAAGGCATTCGGTCGAATAATTATGCCTATTAGCAGGAAATAGATTTATGGTCGCTCTTACACAAAGAAAATTATTCTAATTTTATAGCGTTTTCACATTGAAATTATTCACCGAACTATTAATATCATTTTTCAAAAAAAGTCATTCGACAACTTTACTTTTTCTTATTTTTCAGGTCAAAGTAAACATTGTTCTATTCTTCGTCTATTTAATGGTTTTTCTAAATTTGAGAATGAGCATTGTGATTAAACAAAGATTCTAATTTATATTTGTACTAATTCTAAATAAGCCTAAAGCTTACTTGTTTTGAGTCGTCAAAACTTCAACCCGATTAAACATACATATTTCAAATGAAAAGAATCTTCATTGCTGCATCTTTGGCGCTTTTTAGCTTTGCTGCAAGCGCACAAAGAAATACCTTATTAGAACAATCTTTTTGGAGAACCCAACCCAATACTGAGGCGGTAAAAGCTGAAGTAGCAAAAGGTAGTAACCCATCTGAACTCAACCGTCAGGCGATGGACGCTGTCGTGATGGCCATCAACTCTGGCGCGCCGAACGAAACCATCAAGTATTTGTTGGAACAACCTGGAAATGATGTAAACAAAATCACGCATGATGGACGTATCTATTTGCACTGGGCTACAGCAAAGGGCAATATCGAAATCATGCAGTTGTTGATTGGTAAGGGCTCAAAAGCAAGTATGGTTGATGCTCATGGAACAACTCCATTAAACTTTGCTGCTGGCAACGGACTTACACCAGAAGTAATCGACCTTTGTGTAAAAGCTGGAGCTAATTTGAAAAAAGACGTAAACCAAGATGGTGCAAACGTTTTATTACTCGCTGTTGCTGGAGATAAAGATTTGGCAATCACTAATTACTTAGTGTCAAAAGGGTTAGATCTTAAGAGTGTTGACAAAAACGGAAATAATATTTTTGGCTATGCTGCTCGTAGTGGAAACGTTAACCTTTTGAAAGCTTTAGCACAAAAAGGTATCACGCCAAACGACAATGCTATTGTGGTTGCTTCGCAAGGAGGTAGAAGAGGAACTACACTTAATTTGGAATTCTTTGAATACTTAGAAAGTCTAGGAGTAAAACCTACTGCTACTACCAAAGCTGGTGAAAACGTTTTACATTTCTTGGTTCGTAGACCCAATCAAAAAGAAATTATCGAGCATTTCTTGACAAAAGGTGTTAATGTAAACCAAGCAGATGAGGAAGGTAATACACCATTTATCTTCGCTGCTGCATCAAACAGAGATTTAGCAACATTGGATTTGTTGGTATCAAAGGTATCAAATATCAATCAGACCAATAATAAAGGAGAATCGGCTCTTTCACTAGCCGTTAAAGGAAACTCTCCTGAAGTTGTTAAGTATCTGATAGAAAAAGGTGCTGATGTAAAAGTAACAAACAAAGATGGTGAAAACTTGTTAGCCTATTTGGTACAATCTTATAGCGCAGGTGGTTTTGGCGGTCAGGGAGGTTCTCAAGGTCCACCACAAGGCGGTGGCGAAGGTCGTGTAGGCTTCGGTCCAAAAACGGAAGACTTTGATGCCAAGTTAAAAATGTTGGAAGAAAAAGGATTGACTGCCGCTACTCCACAAAAAAATGGCAATACCTTATATCACTTAGCCGTTATGAAAAATGACTTAGGTCTTTTGAAACGCATTCAGGCTCTTGGTATTGACGTGAACGCTAAAAACTCGGAAGGTATCACAGCGCTTCACAAAGCTGCAATGATTGCCAAAGACGATACCATTATGAAATACTTGGTATCGGTTGGTGCCAAAAAAGAAGCCGTTACTAATTTCAACGAAACAGCTTTTGATTTAGCTTCAGAAAACGAATCACTTTCAAAATCTAAAATATCTATCACTTTTTTAAAGTAGTAAAATGTTTAAATTCTTAAAACTAGCCGTTATTGCATTAATCGTATCGTTGGGTGTTTCTAACACAGCACAAGCACAAACAACGAAATACAAATGTATGATTCAAATGACTAACTATATGGGCGAAGGAGCCTATATGGTTGTATCTATCGTAGATGCCAAAGGAGCTTATGACAAAACTTTGTATGTATTAGGTTCTGACAAAAAATGGTACAAAGACCTAAAAGAATGGCATAAAGCATTTTCGAAAAAACCTAGTAACTTAAGCGCTATCACAGGTGCATCGGTAACAGGTGGCGACCGTAGTGTGGTTGTTCTTGAAATCGAAAATGCGAAGTTGAACTCAAATTACAAAATTCGTTTTGAGAGTGCCGTTGAGGATAAACCCTATTACGTAAAAGATTTGGAGGTTCCACTAACAACTGATGGCTTAGCGGCTAAAAGCGAAGGAACAGGTTATATCCGTTATGTAAGATTTAGTCCTGCAAACTAAAATAAGAGACAAAAGGCACAAAGGCATAGCGTGTAATTCAAAAACAGGGCTTTATTTTGTGTTCTTCCCATCAGTTGATCAATTCAGTTGACAACTGATGGGAAAATTTAAGGGCGGTAGTGTTTTATTTATTGAATAACATATTCGAGAAAAAGACAAAAACTGTTCAAAATTCTTATGTATTTCTCCGTTTGCATTTAATTCAACCAACTCTCAAAATATGCATCTCTCTATCTGGAGATACAGTCACCTCACGTTGGCGGTATCTTCTTTTCTTTTTCTAGCTCTTGCCTCTATTACAGGTATTATTCTGTCGTTTGAGCCAGCTTTAGAAAAAATCAACAGACCTAGCACTCCACCCCTTAGTCAAGTAACTCTGGCTGAAAGTATTCCATTTTGGAAAAAACAATATCCTTCAATTAGTCAGATAGAGGTAGATGATTTTCATTCTTTAGTAGCAAAAAGCTCTGATTTCCCAAAAGATATTCAGGAGGGATATATTCATCCTAAAACTGGAGAATTTCTGGGAGCATCCAAGCAGAAAGGTGCCTTCTTTGAATGGGTTAATGCTTTACACCGTTCTTTATTTTTACATGAATTAGGACGTTTTTTTGTAGGACTCACAGCATTCTTGTTATTCTTGATTACGATTTCTGGCATTTTACTCCTTATTCAGCGTCAGCAAGGAATACGTAACTTTTTTAAAGGTATTCCTAAAGATAGCTTTGCACAATATTACCATGTCATATTGAGTCGTTGGTCTTTACTACCAATTCTTTTAATTGCGCTTACAGGGGCTTATCTTTCATTAGTTCGCTTCGAAGTATTTCCAGCGGCTAAAATAACCTTAGATGTTGATTTTGATAAAATCAAAGATACACCTCAAAAGAAACTTGAAGATTTTCCTATTTTCAAAAATACTTCACTGGCAGATGTCAAAAGTATCGAATTCCCTTTTTCGGAAGATCCTGAAGACTATTTTACCATCAAACTCAAAGACCGTGAAATCGCCGTAAATCAAATTACGGGCGAAATACTTGCCGAACAAGCCTACCCTTTTACGCAAATTATGAGTACGCTCAGCCTTGATTTGCATACAGGTAGAGCGAGCATCATCTTGGCTATCATTTTGGCTATTGCTTCTGGTAATATCCTATTTTTTATATACACTGGTTTTGCTATTACGTTTAAAAGACTTTCTGGAAAATCTAAAAATCAATTTACAGCAGAAGAAAGCCGTTTTGTTATCTTAGTAGGCTCTGAAAATGGTAGTACATGGGATTTCGCCAATGGTTTTTATCAACAATTGATTAAACTTGGAGAAAAAACCTATATCTCGACACTCAACGAATATCAAAGTTACCCAAGTGCCGAGCATTTGGTTGTATTTACCTCTACCTACGGAGCGGGTGATGCGCCAAATAGTGCAAGCAAGTTTCAAGAATTATTATCGACTGACATTTCTCAACCTTCATCAATCCAAATATCTGTGGTGGGCTTTGGGTCTCGTGCTTATCCCGATTTCTGTCAATTTGCTTATGAGGTACATCACTCTCTAGGCAGTAAATCTTGGGCGAAACCATTGTTAGATATTCATACAGTAAATGATAAATCGGAGGAAGATTATGCGCTTTGGGCAGAAGCTTGGTCAGCTAAAACAGGCATTAGTATTTCGAGTAAAGCTCCTCTGAAACAACCTAACAACTTTAGGAATTTAGAAGTAGTGTCAAATACTTCGAGCCAACATGAAGATACTTTCTTGATTAAGTTCAAAACTAAGCGATGGACAAAAGTAAAATCTGGAGATTTACTGGCGATATATCCAGCTAACGACCATCGTGAACGCCTGTACTCAATTGGAGTTGTAGATAAAAGTGAAATTCAGTTAAGTGTAAGATTACATGAAAATGGACTAGGCTCAGGCTTTTTGCATCGACTCAAAGCTGGAGATACATTCAAAGCTAAGATTGTTCAAAATAGCCATTTTCATTTCCCTAAAAATAGTCCCGAAGTCATCATGATTTGTAATGGTACAGGTATTGGACCATTTTTAGGAATGCTTAATCAAAATAATAAGCAGGTTCCTTGCCATTTGTATGCAGGATTCAGAGATAAATCTTCGCTTAGCCTATATCAATCTCAGTTGGACGAGTACAGTCAACAAAAGAAATTGAATAAACTTGCCGTCGCGTTATCACGTGAGACGGAGAAGCTATATGTTGGGGACTTGATTAAAAAAGATGCCAATCAAATAGCTACTGTGTTGAAAACAGGAGGCGTAATTATGATTTGTGGATCGTTGGCTATGCAAAAAGATGTGATGCTAATCTTAGAACAAATCTGTAAGAAAGAACTTTCTCTGTCTTTGAGTCACTACCAAGCACATGAACAAATTCTTTCGGATTGTTATTAATTTTTTTTCATAGGGTGCAACTTCAGTCGCACCCTATGAAAAATATCTTCCCCCTCCTATTTTAAGGTAAAATCTTTAATATTCAAGTTTTTAGTAGTTACTACCTTTCCCTCATCAGTTATCAAGATAGCACTGTATTCAGGATATTTTTTCAATAGCTTCAATCCTTTGTCTTTTCCCAAAACCATAATAGAAGTACTAAAGCCATTAGCTGTTTCGGCACTTGGCCCAAAAACCGTTACACTACAAAGCCCAGTGGCTGGGTATCCAGTTACAGGATTGATGATGTGAGAATAGCGTTTTCCATTAAATAAGACAAATTTCTGATAACTCCCCGAAGTAACTACGGCACTTTTAACAAGCGGTACTATAGCGAAAACGGTATCTTTTTTCATCGGATTGGTAATCCCAACTGTCCAAGGCGTGCCATCTGGTTGACCACCCCAAGTATTCATATCACCAGAGCCATTCACGATACCCGCTTGAATACCTCTTGCCAACATCATTTCGCGACAGCGGTCGGCGGCATAACCTTCACCTAATGCTCCGAAGCCAATTTTCATTCCTTTTTTCTTCAAAAAAATCGTACTATTTGCTTTATCTAGCTCAATATTTTGATAACCTACTTTTTCTACTGATTTTTTAACTGCCTCTGGCGTTGGCATTTGTTTCATAGAACCATCAAATTTCCAAATTCTATCCATTGCTGCAAAACTAATATCGAAAGCCCCGTTTGTTATTTCCGAAAAATGTAGTGCTCTTTCTGTCAACTCAAATACTTCGGGGTCAACTTTTACAGGTTTGATTCCAGCATTGCGATTTACATCCGAAATTTGAGTCGTACTTTTCCAGTCTGAAATCAAATATTCTATCCTAGAAATTTCATTAATAATATCCTCGATACTTTGTTTGGCAATCGCTGTATCTTTCGCTACAACAGTTATATCAAACCTCCCTCCCATCAGCAATGTGGTTTTCTTTTTAAGAACCTGAGCTTGAGAAGCAATTGAAAAAAGAAAAAGAAATACAAAAAGGATTTTACGCATACGTTTGGGTGCTTTCGTTACAGCAATAACAGTGAATAAGGTATTTATACTTTTATCAATGACCATCAAAATCATCAATAGTTTAATTTTTAAACTTGATTAAAAATTAAACTATTTAGATTGATTATAAATAATAACAAATTTAACGAATTGATTTTAAGAATTTATTAAATAGATGTGATGCTTATCTAAAAAATGTACTAAAAAAAATATTGCTATAATTTTAAGATTCCAAGACAACAAAAGTGTCATTAAAGCGAAATAGCGTGATTTTGAAGATAATATGGCAAGTTAAAATGAAGACATACTTCGAATTTTACAAAAAAATAATAATCATTTTTTGATTTTTCTTTTAAAAGTACAAAACTCATCGTAAATTTGTCTGGCAAATAACAAATCAAAGCTATTTGCCATGTTAGACACATCCAAGTTCTTATACGAAGCATTAACATACGACGACGTATTGCTTCTTCCTGCTTACTCAGAAATTCTTCCGAGAGAAACTAGCACTCAGACCAAACTTACTCGCAACATCACGCTTAATACTCCAATGATTTCGGCTGCTATGGATACAGTTACCGAAGCTGATTTGGCTATTGCGATGGCTCAAGAAGGAGGTATTGGTATTATCCACAAAAATATGACCATTGCACAGCAAGCTGCGCAAGTAAGAAAAGTAAAACGTTCGGAATCAGGTATGATTATCGATCCTGTAACGCTTACTGACGGTCAAACACTTGGTGATGCTCACCGTATCATGCGTGAATTCAAAATTGGTGGTATTCCAGTTATCGATTCAGAAGGTAAATTAATCGGTATCTTGACAAACCGTGATTTACGTTTCCAAAAAGATTTGACTAAAACTGTTAATGAAATCATGACTAAAGATGGTTTGATTACAGCTAAAAAAGGAATCTCTTTGGACGATGCAGAAAGCATTTTACAAGAATTTAAAATTGAAAAATTACCAATCATTGACGAAAACTACAAGTTGATTGGTTTGGTAACTTATAAAGATATTATCAAGCGCAAAAACAATCCTTACGCATCAAAAGACACATTGGGTCGTTTGCGCGTAGGTGCTGCGGTTGGTGTTACACCAGATTTGTTGGAGCGTGTTCAAGCGCTTGTAGCAGTCGGTGTTGACGTAATTAGTATCGATACAGCTCACGGGCACTCTAAAGGTGTAATTGAAGCTTTAAAGCGTGTTAAAGCTCAATTTCCAAACCTTGATGTCATCGTAGGTAACGTGGCTACTGGTGAAGGTGCAAGAGCTCTAGCTGAAGCAGGTGCCGATGCTGTTAAAGTAGGTGTTGGTCCTGGTAGTATCTGTACAACTCGTATTATTGCTGGTGTGGGTATGCCACAGCTTACAGCCGTATACGAGGCAGCTAAAGCAGTAGCTGACTTAGGTGTTCCTATTATTGCTGATGGTGGTATCCGTTTCTCTGGTGATATTGCAAAAGCAATCGCTGGTGGTGCTAGTACAGTAATGATTGGATCAATGTTGGCTGGTACTGACGAAGCTCCAGGTGAAGTAATTATCTTCGAAGGACGTAAGTTCAAGACTTACCGTGGTATGGGTTCTCTTGAAGCAATGGAAGATGGTTCGAAAGACCGTTATTTCCAAGATGCTGAAGATGATATTAAGAAATTAGTTCCAGAAGGTATCGTGGGTCGCGTGCCATTCAAAGGTTCTGTATCTGAAATCATTTATCAAATGGTAGGTGGTTTGAAAGCAGGTATGGGATACTGTGGTGCTAAAAATATCACTGAAATGCAAAAAGCACGCTTCGTGAAAATCACAGCAGCTGGTGTGAAAGAAAGCCATCCACACGATATTACTATCTCGAAGGAAGCTCCAAACTACAGTGCGAAGTAAGCAATAAAAGCAGTTTATAATCATCTCATTATAGCTTTGTAGAAATTCAAAAGGCTCAGTACGATTTGTACTGAGCCTTTTTGATAATGTCTATCAAACAATTGGGGATTGGGAATTTCTGATTGCAGAAGTGTAAAAAAAACTCCCCCAAAAAGTGAGGTTATACTTCCGAAATCCAACATTCGATATCCGAAACTTTCCTCTAAGCTTGGTATTCCTTTACGGTATCGATAAAGCATTTTACTTTATCTGGATTAGTATCTGGATATACGCCATGTCCTAAGTTTGCTATGTATTTCTGTGTTCCAAATTGCTGAATCATTGAACGAGTATGCTTTTTAATTTCGTCAAATGAGCTATACAATACGCATGGATCAAGATTACCTTGTAATGTTTTTGAATTTCCTACCAATTTTCTTGATTCAGCAATATCCATATTCCAGTCAAGACCTACAACATCACAATTTAACTTACCCATATCCTCACGAGCAAAGAATGCACCTTTAGCAAATACTGTTACAGGCACTTCTGTAATTGCATCGCAAATTTGAGCAATATATGGTAATGAATAAATACGATATTGTTCAGGAGAAAGGATACCTGCCCAAGAGTCAAAAATCTGAACCAAATTAGCACCTGCGGCAATTTGAGCTTTTAGGTAAGCAATAGTTGTGTCAGTAATTTTCTGCAAAAGAGCATGTGATAATTCAGGCTCAGAGTACAATGCTTTTTTTGCTTTAGAAAAAGTCTTTGAGCCTTTCCCTTCAATCATGTAGCAAAGTAGCGTAAATGGAGCTCCAGCAAAACCAATTAAAGGTACACGACCATTTAACTCTGATTTTACAATTTTGATGGCATCCAATACGTACTTCAGTTCCTCTTCGGGATTAGCAACACGTAGTTTTTCTACATCGGCCATCGAATGAATGGTAGTAGGGAAAATAGGACCTACTTTTTCTTCCATCACATAAGGTAAACCCATAGCTTCGGGAACAACCAATATATCAGAGAAAATAATAGCAGCATCTACCCCTAAAATATCCACGGGCTGGATAGTTACTTCAGCAGCCAATTCTGGCGTTGTAGCTAATTGAATAAAACTCCCTGCCTTTTCGCGAACGGCACGATATTCAGCTAAAATTCTACCCGCTTGACGCATCATCCAAACAGGCACACGCTCTACTTGCTGCCCACGTGCAGCCCTCAATATTAAATCGTTCTGTAAGTTTTCCATTGATTAAGCAATTCGAGTGCCTTGGTATGTATGTCATAGTAGGCTAGCTCGTATAATATTACCGCAAATATACGGCAATATTTTGGTATGGGATTTTGAAAAAGAAGATAAACCCAAAGATTCCTATTTTGAAGAGGTCTTTTTGTATTTAAGAAGGGTTTTTATCAAATAATCTGGGGGGAAAAAACCTTTGAGTCTTTCAAGTTCACGACCTTTTTCATCCAAAATAATTGTAATAGGATATTCTGAAACTTTATATACATCAGCCACATCCATGCCTACAAATTGTTCCACATCTACAATTTTCGAAACATACCTTAAACTTAACAATGAGGCTACCTCTGGCGCTGAGAAGCTTTCTGCTTCAAGCTTTTGACAAGGCTGACACCAACTTGCTGAAAAAGTAAGTAAAATCGGTTTGCGCAACTTTTTAGCTTCTAGTAATACTTCTTGATAGGTACCTTGAAAAAATGTTGCATCTAGGATATTATCAACAGGCATTATCTTGTCCTGAGCTTTTAGCGAATGGTTCAGGAACAACAGTAAGCTTAGTATAGAAGTTAACAGTTTCATGAAAGTGGATGTCAAGAGAAAATGGTATTATTCATCAAATTACAAATTTCCAGAAATCTTTGTACCCAAAGCACTGCCTTTTATAACGCAAAAAGCTCCGTAGTGTTGCTACGGAGCTCTGCTATTAAAATCCTTATCTAATCCTATTAGTTATCGTTCAAGCCTAAAGCTTTCAATGTTTCGATATTAATATTACCCAATGGAAGATTGTTATCTTTTTGGAATTGAGTCAAGGCTGCACGAGTTCTTGGTCCAATTACATCATCGATAGGTCCTGGATCATATCCTTTTACTTTCAATGCACGTTGAATTTGGATAATTTTTTCTACCGTCAATTTGTTACCACAAATTACCTCTACCCAATCAGCATACATGTTATCAGCAACTTTTGTTGTAGTTACAAAAGAACCATATTCAGCAGGAATAGTTTTCTCAGTAGTTTTTGCAGCAGACTTAACGACTGTGCTAGTATAAGTTTTTGACTCAGCAGGAATTTCAGTTTCTTTTGTTGTAGCTTGAGCAGCCAACAACTGACGAACACGAGTTTCGTATTGAGCAGGAGTTTCAACAACCTTTGTTGTAGCTGGAGACACCAATACTTGCTTTTGACGCGTAGCATACACTGCTGGAATTACAACTTCGCGAGTAGATGCAGGAGCTGCTACAATTTGTTTTGTCAATACTTGATAACAACTTTGTCCATTTGGAAGCTTGATGCTTGCCACAGCAGCATTTGGAGTTGTACCAGGAGCTACACAAGGTGTAGGAACATCGATTTCAACAGATTTTGCAGGAGTACCTACTACTTGTTTTGTACGAGTTGCATATACTGCTGGAATTACTTGTTCTTTTACTTCAGCGTCTTTTACCAAAACTTGTTTAGTTACCGAAGCATATTCAGCTGGAATAGCTGTTTCACGAGTTGATGCTGATTTTGCAATAACTATTTTGCTGATAGTTTTGTATTCAGCAGGAATTTCCTTTTCAACAACTCTAGCAGGTTGGTCTACAACTTCCTTAGTATAAGTTTCGTATTCAGCAACAACATCTTTAGCCGAAGCTAAGTCAGCAGGAGCTACTAATACTTGCTTCGAGAAAGTTTTGTATTCAGCAGGAATCACTGTTTCCTTTACTGTAGCTGGTGAAGCCAAAATTTGACGAGTAATAGTAGTGTACTGTGCAGGAGTTACGACTTCTTTAGTACCCGCTGGAGTTTTCAATACTTGTTTCGTAATAGTTTTGTACTCAGCAGGAACAGTTACTAGACACAAGATACGGCAGTCATCAGGGTTTGCAGACAAACATGATGGGTCAGCTTTACCTTTTTCGTATTTTGTATATTCATCACGAATTTTTACTTTTTCAGTAACAGTTTCGTACACAGGAGGAGTTGTTACCAAAGCTGTAGTAGCTTCTTTTACTAATACTTGCTCAGTTACAGTTTTATATTGAGCAGGAACAACTTCTAATTTTTTGGCAGCTTCTTTTACCAATACTTGCTCAGTTACAGTCTTATAAGTAAAAACATTTGGTGTCAAAGTTTTAGAAGCTTCTTTTGTTAAACGTCTTTCTGCTACTTTTTTGAAAGTCCCAGGAATCACTGTCAATACTTTGGATGCTTCTTTTACTAAGATTGTTTCTGTTACAGTTTTAAACTCTGCTGGAATAACCTCCAAACGAGAATATGCAGGTTTTAGTACATACTTTTCTGTTTCAGTTTTGTACACTGCTGGAATTACAGTATAGCTTTTTGAAGCAGGCTTAGCTACATATTGCTCTGTTTCAGTTTTCAATACTGCCGGCACTACTTCTAATTTTTTACATGGAGATCCTGCTAATTCAGAACCATCCGGGCGAACAAAAGCTCTTCGTTGATTGTCCCATGAACCAGCCATATATGAGCCAGTTGGACATCCACCTACAAATACTTGTTCTGTTACTGTTTTGTACTGTGCAGGTACAACTTCAAGCTTTTTAGAAGCTTCTTTTACCAAGATAGTTTCTGTTTCTGTTTTGTAAACCGCAGGAATTACAGTTACAGTTTTGCCTGCCTCTTTTACCAATACTTGTTCCGATACTGTTTTGTAAGCAGCAGGAACTACGTCTAAACGTTTTGCAGCTTCTTTAACAACAATTGATTTTGTCTCTGTACCCAACACTGCAGGAACAACAGACAACGTTTTGCCTGCTTCTTTAGAGACAAATTGCTGAGACTTAGTGGTAAACTGAGCTGGCTTCAAACATTTCGCATAACACTTGCCATTAACAGCGTTAGGCGGTAGGTCATTTTGAGCGTCGACTGTCGTCGAGACCGTACTTAGGGTTGCTATTGTAAACAATAGCGAATAGTAATTTTTCTTCATGGTTAGAAAAATTTATCAGGTGTTAAGGATTTAATAACAAATTTACGAGTCGTTACAATAAAAAAAAAGTGACATTTATAAACCACGTCACCTACAATTACGTCATATAGACGTAACCAAATCCCATCTGTCACAATATTTTACAATTAACTCTTATATAGTAGAGTAAGAGAGCGGATAATTAAAATTGTGTAAATTTGCGGATGTTTGTTAAAACTAACAAACTTATTTGACACAAAGACACCCTGAGAGGGTATTATTTGTGCTAATATATTACTATTTCTTACAAAATACTAGACTTAGTAAATCCATAATTTAAAAAAAGGAGGGCTTATCGCTTTTCACCATAAATTTTAACGTCATGAAAATCAATCAAGCGTCTTTTTTAATGAGTAATTCCACTTATCAGCAATGTCCTAAGCCTGATAAGCCTGAATATGCCTTTATAGGAAGATCCAACGTAGGAAAGTCATCACTTATCAATAGCATCGTGAAAAAAAAGAACCTTGCTAAAACATCTCAAACACCAGGAAAAACGCAACTTATCAATCATTTTTTCATTAATGAAGACTGGTATTTGGTCGATTTGCCAGGATATGGCTATGCCAAGGTAAGCAAAGTTGAGCGTGAGAAATTCGAAAAAATGATTAATGAATATCTTACACTCAGAACCAACCTTGTATGTACATTTGTCCTTATCGATGTAAGACATGAACCACAGAAAGTAGACGTTGAGTTTATGCAAAAACTTGGAGAAAATGGACTCCCATTCTGCATCATTTTCACAAAAGCCGACAAACTTTCAAATACTGCGGTGAATAAAAATCTTGCCATATATGAACAAATAATGCTAGAAACATGGGAAGAAATGCCGCAATATTTTGTGACTTCATCCGTTAATGGGACTGGTCGTGAGGAGATTCTATCATATATTGATGAGCTAAATCAAGGTTTTAAACCCTAATTGAGAATAATTTTATGTCTTTTTGACGAAATACTCCTATCAAGTACACTTGTCAAAGCCTTAAATAACTAATTTTGTAAAAACAAATTATTAAGATATCATATGGAATTACTAAAAGAAGTAGCTAATATTTCAGGTAAAAGCGGATTATACAGAATTTTAAAACCTACTCGTACTGGCGTTATCGTAGAAAGCCTTGATGGAAAAAAAGAACGTTCTGTGGTAGGAGCTAATGCACGCGTATCAGTTTTGAAAGATATTTCAGTATATATGTCTGATCATCAAGATAGTTCAGTTCCTTTGGCTGATATTTTCTTTGCTCTTAAAGAAAAATATAGTGAGGGTGTTGAATTAAATACTAAAAATGCTTCAGACGAAGAGCTTTATGCTATATTGGGTGAGGTTGCTCCAGACTTTGATCGTGAGAGAGTTTATCCTTCTGATGTAAAGAAAATCATTAACTGGTTCAATACTCTTTTGAAAAATCTACCAGAAGCATTTGAAGTAAAAGCAGAAACTGCTGCTCAATAGGCACTATTGAATAGGTAATAAAAGCAAAGGAGTGATAGGTTTACCCTATCACTCCTTTGCTTTTATTACCTACTAGTTCATAACAAGTTTAGGAAAACGATACAGTTGTGAGTCATAAATCACAAGCTGCTCCACCTCTACACGCCATTTGTGGTATATAGGTGATTTTTCTAATGTTTGTAATACTTCTTTTTTACTATTAGCATTCATGACAATCCAGCCCTGAGTAGATTCTGCCGAAATCGCATACGAGTCTATGATTCCTTTCTGAATCAACTCTCCTATAAAGTTACGATGTTGAGGTACTTTAGAGAGTAACTCTTCATCTAGTTCAAACTGAAAAATTACCTGATATTTGTGCATAGTCGTAGCGATTAGATATAAACCATTGAACCACTAGTAAATCTACATAAAGTGATTTGTATCATAACACAAAAAAAAGACCATTAGTTGTACTTTAAATTAATTTGAAGTACTAAAAGCAAAAAACCTTGATAACTGCAACATTACCAAGGTTTTTCGAAACTGTATCATTCTTATTTCTTCTTTCTTAACGAGTTAATCCAAGTAGCGATTTTGATAGCATCGTCTTTTGGTACGTTTTTCATAGCAGCCATTGGAGGATAACCTGGCCAGTTAGATGGCTTTGGATTAGCAATCAATTCAACGATTTTCTCGTTAGTATATTTTTTCTTAGCAACATCTGTGTAAGCTGGACCCACCAAACGAGTATCTACTTTGTGACAAGCAGTACAAGTATATTTAGTCATCAATGGTTTGATGTCTTCAGGGAAATCTTCTGCTTTTGCATTGATCGCAAATGCAGCAAGTATTAGAGAGCTCAAAACAACTTTTTTCATTTGTAATTCAAAGGGTTTCTTAAGGAATTGAATAATAAAGTAAAATAAAATTTAAGATAGCAAGCCTATTACCAAATATTATTTCACCAATCTTCTCGAAATACAAAATAAAGACAAAAAGATGATTTATTTATCATTACCTATGTGTTTCTTGATTTTTCGGTAAAATTTAATTTTAAAAGCTAGAGAATCCTAAGAATTAGTTTTCAAAAGAGATAACTGTATTAAACGCCTTGTCAATTTTGAAAATCTTATAATTGTACTTCTCAAATTTTTTCTATACTCTTTCAACGACAATATTAAGCTAAAAGTACTAAGCTCTGTGTTAATGGTTTGTTAACGTAAAGAAGAGCGATAAGCATCTATAGCCTTACGAACACTTCCATGTTCTTGTAAGAGAGTTTCGGCGAGAGTTTTATCTATTCCTAGTTCTCTGATAATCATGTTTTCAGCTCTTGCTACTAACTTGTGATTACTAAGCTGCATATCCACCATTTTGTTGCCACGAATACGTCCTAACTGTATCATTACCGAGGTCGAAATCATATTAAGAATCAGTTTTTGAGCTGTTCCTGATTTCATGCGTGTACTACCTGTTACAAATTCTGGGCCTACGACTACTTCAATAGGAAACTCTGCCTCTTTTGAAATTTCGCTTCCTATGTTACAAGAAACAGAACCCGTCAAAACACCATTATTACGAGCAGTTCTCAAACCTCCGATAACATAAGGTGTACGTCCAGAAGCCGCAATTCCTACTACAGTATCTAGCTCGTTGATATCGTACTGCTCAAGATCTTTCCAAGCTTGTTCTTCATCATCTTCGGCGTACTCAACAGCCTTGCGGATAGCAGTATCACCACCAGCAATTATACCAATAACTAAGTCAAATGGAACCCCAAATGTTGGAGGGCATTCTGAGGCATCTACGATACCTAATCTACCGCTAGTACCTGCTCCGATATAAAACAGGCGACCGCCTTGCTTCATTCTTGGGACGATTTGGCTGACTAGCGCTTCAATTTGTGGAATGGCCTTTTCAACAGCGTGTGGTACTGTTTTGTCCTCATTGTTAATACCTTCCAAAATAGTCGTAATAGACATTTCGTCGAGGTTATTATATTTTGAGCTTGCCTCGGTTGTGAGTGTTTCTAAGTTGATTTCTTGTGACATAGTTTTACAAAACAAAATATTGGGTCTGTTTCTTCTAGAAGGGTTTGAAATAGATTCCCACTCCTAAACCGCCATAGTATCGAATCGAACGATATTGTTGTACAAAGTAGGAACTAAAAATACTGAATTGTGTAATAGTGCAGATTCAAATTGCACTATTACACCATAAGCAAAATGTGTATTCTATTTTCTAAAAGCTAGCTAATTGCCTATATGCTGGTACTTACAGCAAAAAATAAAGCTTTTTGAAGTCAATTACTGAGCCATCTCTGTGTAATATTTAAAGAACAAAGGGATTGTTTCAATACCTTTATAAAAGTTAAATAATCCGTAATGCTCATTGGGCGAGTGAATCGCATCAGAGTCTAATCCAAAGCCCATTAATACCGTTTTGACTTGTAGTTCTTTTTCGAATAATGCTACAATTGGAATACTACCACCTCCTCTTGTTGGAACTGTTTTTTTACCAAATGCTTCCTCCATTGCTTTTTCTGCGGCCAAATACTCAATCGAGTTAGTTGGTGTCACATAAGGTTCGCCTCCGTGATGAGGACGAACTTTCACCTGAACTCCAGCAGGAGCAATAGACTCAAAATGTTTGGTAAATAACGCTGTAATCTTATCAGATTGCTGGTTAGGAACCAAGCGCATCGAAATTTTAGCGTATGCTTTAGAAGGTAAAACCGTCTTGGCTCCTTCTCCAATATAACCACCCCAAATACCATTTACATCAAGTGTTGGACGAATTGAAGCACGTTCTATAGTCGAATAGCCTGCTTCGCCATATACTTCATTAATGGCTAAATCTTCTTTATAAGCATCCAAATTGAATGGCGTTTGAGCCATTGCTTCACGTTCCTCGGTTGTCAAGTCTACCACATCATCATAGAACGTTGGAATAGTAATATGATTATTTTCGTCATGTAACGAGGCAATCATTTTACTCAGCACATTGATAGGATTTGCGACTGCACCTCCATATACACCTGAGTGTAAATCACGATTAGGTCCTGTTACTTCAACTTCCAAGTAGCTCAATCCTCGTAAGCCAACATCGATAGATGGCGTATCGTTTGCAATAATAGCAGTATCCGAAATTAAGATTACATCGGCCTTTAATCTATCCTTATTTGCAGCCACAAAGATACCAAGGTTATCTGAACCAATTTCTTCCTCACCTTCAATCATAAATTTCACATTGCATGGCAAGGCGCTTGTTGCCATCATAGCTTCAAAAGCCTTGATGTGCATATAAAACTGTCCTTTATCATCGCAAGCACCACGAGCGTATATCTTTCCATCTTTTACTACTGGCTCAAATGGAGGAGAATTCCAGAGTTCATAAGGATCAGCTGGCTGTACGTCGTAATGACCATACACCAATATTGTCGGAAGTGACTCATCAATGATTTTTTGTCCAAAAACGATTGGATGACCTGCCGTTTCGCATATCTCTACTAAATCAGCTCCTGCAATCTGAATTTTTTCAGCTACAAATTCTGCTGCTTTGCGTACATCATCCTTAAATTGTGAATCGGCACTCACCGATGGAATTCTCAATAAATCAAGAAGTTCATTCAAAAACTTCTCCTTATTCTGCTCAATATAGCCTTGCATAGACGTTGATGATTGATTTCAAAAAAATACCTCCAATTACTAAGTAATTGGAGGTACAAATATAGTAAGTTATTATGGAGTTATCATTACGAGTTTGGTATCAACCGATGTCATCATCATAATGAAACACCCACATCAGAATTATATTGCCAGTTAAAATATTACTCTTTCTTTTTACGAAGATAAATACGACTTTCTTGTCCTCTCATTAAGCGTACAATATTTTTACGATGTGTAATTACAATCATCCCAAAAAGCATAAATCCAAAGACAATAACCAATTCATTTTCTTTACCAAATGTACGCAATAGCAACAATATCGGAAATGCAAGGGATGCAATAATAGCACCTAGTGATACATAATGGAAAGACATAAACACGACAAAGAAAATCACCATACAAACCAAAGCTGCCTCAGGATGTACAGACATTACCATACCCAAGAGCGTTGCTACGCCTTTTCCTCCTTTAAAGTTTGAAAACACAGGAAAAATATGACCTATTACCGCTGCAAAGCCAAAAACAAGCTTTAATGTTTGGCATTCGTTCCATTCGACTACATGACCATAATAAAGCATCAATGCTAACGAGGTAGAAATCCACCCCTTGATGGCATCAATCAACAATACGACAGTTCCTGCTCTTTTGCCTAATACTCTAAAAGTATTGGTAGCTCCAGCATTACCACTCCCGTGCTTACGCACATCGATTCCAAAATAAGCTTCGCCATACCAAATAGCCGTTGGGATGGAACCTAACAAATAGGCAAGTACTGTACAAACAACAACGAGTAGGGTTAACATTTTTTGCTAGTAGATTATTAAGTAAAAATCGGAATGTTGTAATAAAAGCAATGTCTAACATCTGGGTTCTCGAAACAAGAAGATTTTCATTTGTGCATTTTGAGTAAAGATTTATCTCTAATTTTTACCATAAAATCACCGAATAACTTCTGTTCAACTGGAATTTCTAAGCTTATAACCTATTCGTTACTACTTACCTATCCGATTTCAAATTTTAGCACTTTTGTTGCATAATAAATTGCTCTCTAAACAAAAATAAATGAAACTTTATGCAAAACCTATTAAGCAATAAAAGTTCTTAGAATAATACAACGGGTTCAAAATAAATACAAATTAAGTAGTACTTATATAAAAAAAGCTGTTTGTATTACTACAAAACAGCTTTTTTTAGACCTTGAATATTGAAACTAAGAAATGCCTTTAGATTTGTTTTATGAGGTTTTCTAATAAAAAGTAAGTACCTGATTTGGTGATTCTTCAAAAAGAATTTTAACAACCTATATGTTTAGCAAACCTTAATTTGTCAACCTCTTATCAATTAAGGTAGCGCTATCTTTATCTTTAAAGAAAATACTTCCTTCGATAACCTTTGTAAATTCTTCTGAATAAGTATCACCAATCGGAATACGTACTACCTTGTCGAGTAGCACTTCGTCGCCCTCGATACCTGTAATTTTCTCCATCGAAATAATGTATGAGCGATGTACACGCATGAATCTGTCTGAAGGTAAACGTTTTTCTAAATCTGACAATGTTAGATTAGTAGAAATACGTTCATCTTTCATATAAATAGAAGCATAATTTTTTTGAGCTTCCATATACACAACATCCTTGAATAGCACCTTATGAAATTTTCCTTTCACATCTACCTTCACAAAAATAAACTCCTCTTTTTTGGCTGGCTGTGGCTCAGGAACAGCTGCAGGCTTAGGCTCTTCAACCAAGGTCATGTGAAAAGGCATTTTATTGACCGCCTTCAAAAATCTTTGGTATGAAAACGGTTTTACTAAATAATCTAAGACACCATATTCAAAGCTTTTGAGTGCATATTCTTGATAGCCTGTAGTCATAATAAATTTCATACGACCATCAAAAAGACTCACGAGGTTCATGCCATTCATACGAGGCATTTGAATATCTGCAAATACCAAATCAACTTCTTTAGTTTGTAAAACACCCACCGCTTCCATGGGATTTGTGGTGGCCGCAACTAAGTTTAGAAATGGGGTATCGTTGATATAATCTACCACGATATCCAAGGCAGATTGCTCATCATCTACTGCGACACAATTAATCATATTCCGTTCGGGTTATAGTTAAAGTTTAAGGTAAAAAAAACAGCATAATCATCCCTATCGTCAATTATACTCAATTCTTGGGCATCGCCATGAACAACCTTAAGACGTTTTTTGATGTTGTCGATACCAATACCTGTTTGACCTTTATCAGTAATAGGGTTATCATCTTTTCTTTTCAAGTTCCAAGTCGAGAACGTCAACACATCATCTTCGAGAATCGCACGAATTTGAAGAGGGCTCTCTGGGTCATGAAGTTCACCGTGCTTAAAGCTATTTTCAACAATGGTAATCAGCACCATTGGCATGATTCTAAAATAGCTGAAGTCACCTTGTTCTTCATAATCAATAAAGATATTATTATTAAAACGTTGCCTTTGTAGTTCGAGATATTGTTTGACAAAATCCAATTCCCCTTCTAGGTCGACGGTATCTTGCTGCATCCGAGTACTAGTAGCATAGCGCATCATTTCGGCAAATGTTAGGATAATATTTCCTGCTTCTTTGGATGCACCACGTACTTTGCTGTACAGCATATTTAGGGTATTGTACAAAAAGTGAGGATTTATTTGCGCACGTAAAAAGGCCATTTCGGCGAGCGTTTTTTCTTTTGCTAAAATTGCTAATTCGGCGTCTTGTCTTGCAATTTCTGCATCTTTTTCCGCAATTGCAATTTCTTGATGAGCAATTTCTTTCTGCTGTTTAATCGACTTCAAAGCAAAGAAATACCCAACACTAAACATTACATAAGTATTAGCGTTAAAGATCGTCAACGAAATAAGCTGCGTCAATTTAGAGCTTACTCCTCCAAACAATCCTGGTATGAGTATATACTCAATACTTACCCTCCAACCCAGATACAACCCTAGCAATACTAAGAATGATAGAATTAACTGAAAAATTTTCGATTTTGAAAAGAATCTAGGTAAAACACCTAGTGCAAGACCATAAAACAGCATGGCATCACCTATTCTATACACTATAGATGACAGGATAAACTTCAGTGTAATAGGCTCCCCATAAAAGAAATGTAACAGTAAGCTAAAGTAAATTGTGTACAAAACCCAAATTATTACATGCGTACTTACCTCTCTCGAAGCCAATGAAGTCCCTTTCTCCGTATCTGCTGTTCGATTCAACATAGAATTTTTAGGATAATTAAAAAAATTAAAATAGACAATCTTCCTATTCGGATTGATAATAAACGGATTAATCCGATAAAATAAATAGGCCAAAATCTTTTGAACAACTTTGTATCACCACTTCGCAAGAAGCTAATTACTAGACACATAACTCATCAAATAAAAGATTTTTGCCATGAAAAACATTTCAACTAACAACAAGCTTTCTGTTTCTAAATCTACTGTTGCAAAATTCAACAAAAACCAAGGTAGCCTTAACTACAACACAGGATCAATTATTTCCAATTTTGACGCTAACAATACTGGGTCGATTATATCAAATTTCTAATCAAGCCCTTTGGATTTATACTAACACAACATTCACATTCTTAAAAATATTTTGCCATGAAATCTCTCTCAACTAACAACAAGCTTTCTGTTTCTAAATCTACTGTTGCAAAATTCAACAAAAATCAAGGTAGCCTTAACTACAACACAGGATCAATTATTTCCAATTTTGACGCTAACAATACTGGGTCGATTATATCAAATTTCTAATAACCGCCCATTGGATTTATACTAACACAACATTCACATTCTTAAAAATATTTTGCCATGAAATCTCTCTCAACTAACAACAAGCTTTCTGTTTCTAAATCTACTGTTGCAAAATTCAATAAAAACCAAGGTAGCCTTAACTACAACACAGGATCAATTATTTCCAATTTTGACGCTAACAATACTGGGTCGATTATATCAAATTTCTAATAACCGCCCATTGGATTTATACTAACACAACATTCACATTCTTAAAAATATTTTGCCATGAAATCTCTCTCAACTAACAACAAGCTTTCTGTTTCTAAATCTACTGTTGCAAAATTCAATAAAAACCAAGGTAGCCTTAACTACAACACAGGATCAATTATTTCCAATTTTGACGCTAACAATACTGGGTCGATTATATCAAATTTCTAATCAAGCCCTTTGGATTTATACTAACACAACATTCACATTCTTAAAAATATTTTGCCATGAAATCTCTCTCAACTAACAACAAGCTTTCTGTTTCTAAATCTACTGTTGCAAAATTCAACAAAAACCAAGGTAGCCTTAACTACAACACGGGATCAATTATTTCCAATTTTGACGCTAACAATACTGGATCGATTATATCAAATTTCTAATCAAGCCCTTTGGATTTATACTAACACAACATTCACATTCTTAAAAATATTTTGCCATGAAATCTCTCTCAACTAACAACAAGCTTTCTGTTTCTAAATCTACTGTTGCAAAATTCAACAAAAACCAAGGTAGCCTTAACTACAACACAGGATCAATTATTTCCAATTTTGACGCTAACAATACTGGGTCGATTATATCAAATTTCTAATAACCGCCCATTGGATTTATACTAACACAACATTCACATTCTTAAAAATATTTTGCCATGAAATCTCTCTCAACTAACAATAAACTTTCTGTTTCTAAATCTACTGTTGCAAAATTCAATAAAAACCAAGGTAGCCTTAACTACAACACGGGATCAATCATTTCCAATTTTGACGCTAACAATACTGGGTCGATTATATCAAATTTCTAATAACCACCCATTGATCATTATAATAATCCTTAATTTGTAGATATTCGCAAAACCGCCCAAATGCGAAACATAAAATTATAAATCTACAATAGTTTAAAAATCAAATCGCAAGTTATCATTTGGTCAAAAGATACTTTTGACAGTCAATCATCAAAATTTTCAGCTAATTTCTTTGGCTTTAGGAGGCACATAAATGGCGATAGGCCGCAGAAAATGAACCCGAGGGGAATCTTGATAATTTTACATGATATTAAATAATGGAAAATATCTAATTATACGCATTGCTCAATACGTATATCCCTAAAGGTTCATTTCTTTTCTATGGTTTACTATATTGAAACAAACTTTTTGTACAAAGTAAATACCTTATCGCAAAAAAACTATATTACCTAAAGACATTTTCGATGTCTGGTAAAGTATAATAGAACAAGGTATCTAACAAAAAAAACTCCTATCAAACACAACGTTCAATAGGAGAAGATAACTTAGAATGAAAAATGTACAGAGCCTTTTATCGTAAATTTATCTGGTAATCTACCTGATGGAGACAAATGATCCAAATAAGTTAAGCGATGAAATGCCTGAAGTCTGAATATTTTGAAGATGTTATCAATACCATAACCCACCTCTACGAATGGAATACTAGGATCTAAGCTAGAGAAATTAAATCTTGACTCAAGCATATTTGAGGGATGTCGAGGATTAAATATAGGCATGGCATCATCCATTAATTGTTGATTTCCTTGCTTTTGGCTACCATATAGTATATTTGCCGTTGCCAAAAGACGCCATTTTAATTGACGAATAGCAGGAATTCTATTAAACAGCAATCCTTCAAAGTTGTGGTTATATTGCACAGAGACAAACTTATCACTCACAAATTCAAAGTAATGCATTGTATTGAATGCCGCTCTATTAAAAAATAGTGTTTGATTTCCTAAGTGTGGATACAACAAAGGAGCAGGCAAACTTGATGGCGTATATCCTGCTTGTAACAAATAAGACGAGCGACCTAGAGTCCCCAATCTAAATGTTTGGAATACCTTTGCTGTAAATTTATGATAATCAAAATCACCATTCAAAACCCCTTTCAGACCTCGCTGATAGCTTAATGTAACAACAGGAACTCTCTTGGTGTCGAGGGTAATACGTTCATTACCGTCCATGATATAAGTTTCATTTTTGGCAAAACGAGCCTCTAATGTCAAAAAAGTATCGTCATAATAGTCTCTCGATGGAGACAACTTTCCCATTTCGGGATCTGTGCGATACTTAAATGCAAACAATGGATCAAAGTTTCTCTGAATTAAAGACGCAGACAATGTAATGCCTTTGACAGGCTCTGTCTTAATAAAAGCTTCGTTTTCTCGACGATAGAATGCTCCAGAATAAAGCCCCCAACGAGTAAAAGCATAGAAGATTTTATTGTCGCCAATAAGGTCTGGAGTTAAGCCAATGCGCTCTAAGTCATAAGTATGCCTTACGCCCGCTACAGTCCAATGTCTTCTTGATAGTATATAATTTACCTCTCCTCCATATTTCATCTTCACATCGCGTGTTCCAATCCCTGCAAATCCTCTAAACACCCAATGTTTACTAAATGCAGCATTAGTTCTAAAACCCATTCTTAGACGCATGCCTTCAATACGATTAAAAGCTACAGAATACAAATATGGGCCTATCTCAATCCCATTGAAACGTTTATATCCACTAGCAATAATTTCAGCAATTTCGACATACGTCCTTACAATTGGCACATTACGCACTGTATCTATTAATTTTGATGCTAGAACATCTTGTGCACTAAAAGGCTCATGACGAGCTTGTTCCCAAAACTTAGGATCCGTTTCTTTCGAATCTTCTGCTACTTCGACTGGAATATCATAAAACGCAAGAGGCTTTGGTTGATTAATCACAAAGTCTTTGTTAGAAATATACATTTTCAAGAGCATACCTGCTGAACTCTTTGAAATTTCAGCAATATCAATCAAAAAGCGTGTTTTGGCAGGTAACCATGCTCCTTCAGTGGTTTGAGTTAACTCCTGTGAAATTTTAATCTTATCAATAAAATTGATATTTGCGTCCTTACCAACTGTTGCATCTATCTGAACCAAAGCATAAGTAGTGGTATCGATATAAGCTTTTCCGATAAACACCAAATCTTTATCATTTTTAGGGTCAAACTCCATTCCATAGCAAATGTGCCCATCTATATCGGTAGTATCTGACAAGTACCATTTGTATGTACCTTTCCAGTTTTCGCCAATTGGCGAAATAATATCTTTTCCTAAAAATGCAACGTAGTTATTATAAAAGTTGTAGTTGGCAAAAAGATTTCCTCCTACCAATTGCGACACAAATCCTCCTTCTTTGACCCCAACTCCTTTTACATTATTTTTCAATACCATCTCTTTTTTGCGAGAAGGGCTTTCACGATAATAAAATTTAGAAACCGTTTCTGATATAAAAGTTGGGATAACAGCCTTTCCATCTTCGCCTGCCATCTTTTCAAATTTATCAATAGCGCCTTGGATTTGCTTCATTACCTTTTTCTTCTTGAACTTTTCCGAAATATTATCTACATCAAGTTCCATTTTCGAATAGGAATCATACTCATAGGCACTCAAATGCTTACGGTCATTTTTTTCACTATTTTCACGAAGTTTACGAAGAATTTTAAAGGCAGGATTTTCTCCAGAATAAACATATACCTCATCTAACGATTTGGCTTCGCCTACTAGCTGAAAGTCTACGGATTGATTTACTGACTTTTTATCGATGGCCTTAGTTCGTGTTTTGTATCCTACCGAACTTACATACAAAGAGTCGCCGAGCTCTTTTGCACGAATCGTAAAAATACCCTCAAAATTGGTTTGAGCACCTATATTTTTACCTTTGATACCGACTGTGGCAAAAGGTAGCGGATCACCATTTTTTGCATCTGTAACTCTACCTTTTATGACATACTGTGCTTTTGTAGTTAGGGTTGCTAAGATAATAATGGTTAAAATTTTTGTGAATAAAAAGAGGTTTTTAGTGCACATGTATAAGACAAGTGATTTTGATTCCAACATTTCTCGGATAATACCTAAATGGCGATAATGTTTTAAATCTGTGATTAGATATTTATAAACGGAAAACTTAATAGTTGGCTAATCTAGCCATTAATTTAAAGAGATTTTTGATTCAAATTTGGAAAAAGAAACTTAAAAATACAATTTATTAGTATGACAATCAAAAGACACTTTTCCCTCTAACTTACTGAAGATAAGTCTATAGTCTTTTATCACAAATCTTTATTCCTTTTATATGCTGTACATTGAATATGTACGAAGAAAAAGTTATAACAGGTTGCCTAAGAGCGTAGAATATCTTTTTGGATGCAACTCAGTTAAATAAAAATTGAGGTTATTTTCTATCTCTAATCAAAAAGAAGTTTTCACTATTCTCTAAATTTCTTTCAGAAATTGGACTAATTTTTGAAATGCTCGACCTCGGTGAGACATACTGGCCTTTTGTTCCATAGTCATCTCAGCAAATGTTTGTTCATAGCCATCTGGCACAAATACAGGGTCATAACCAAAACCGCCTTCGCCTCTTAATTCATCAATTATTTGTCCTTCTACGATACCATCAAATTGGTGAATTATTCCGTCTAGTATCAAAGTAATAACTGTCCTAAATCTTGCTTTACGGCTTGCCTTATCCTTCAAATTGGTAAAAAGCAATGCTATATTATCGGCATTGCTACGATGAGCTCCTGCATAGCGGGCAGAATATACCCCTGGCTCGCCATTGAGCGCTTCAACTTCCAAACCTGTATCGTCTGCAAAACAGTTGATATTGCCGTAATTATCAAAAAGGTATTGGGCTTTTTGTAAAGAATTGGCTTCAAGGGTATTACCTGTTTCAGGTAATTCTTCTTTACATCCTGTAGCTTCAAGAGAGACGAGTTCAAACTGTGCGCCAAGCATGGCTTGAATTTCTTGCAACTTATGAGCATTGTTCGTTGCAAAACATAACTTTTTCATAATAATCATTCAAATTTTAGTTTCGGGCTACACCTTTCATATCAAAGCCTTCCTCTGTTAAGAAGAAGGCTTTGGTATTTTCTGTAAAACTACAAAGAAAACAGTTGAGTACTACCCTGACTGTCTTTATTTTACTGACACTACCTCTACTTCAAATTGTAATGAAGCATAAGGAGGTATCACATATACACCCGTACTTTGGTTGACACTACCACTACTTGAGTATCCAATATTTGACGGGAATACAAGAATTGCTTTTTCGCCAACTTTCATTCTTGAAACACCCTCTTCAAATCCTTTGATAGCTCCATTTGCACCAAGGGTTAAATCAAAAGTGCCTGCATCAAATTGTGCATCATAATAAAGTTTGTTGCTAGCATCCACTTTTCTCATTTCAAAAAGTAACTTCCCTGTATATTTCAACGTAACTGTTTTACCTGCTGTGAGTGATACTCCCGTAGGGTTAGGGGTCGTAATCGCAATACGCAAATCAGTAGAGGTTTTGGTAAATGACAATTGAGGATATTTTATTGCGATATACTTGTCAATATTCTCATTTTCGGTAAGGGTATTCAATAATTCAATCTCAATAATCACTGGATCGCCATTGCTTTGAAGTTGAGGAAAAATAAATTTACCTTTATCTCCTACACGCATGATACTCAATGGATAATTGAATACACTGTTGTAGGCTCCAAAAATATAGTCATACGCAATTTTCTGATTAACTCTTGAGCTATCAACAATGGTACCTGCAAGATTTTTAATTACAAAGTTAATCGACGACAAGTCACCTACCACAGGAACACGACCCGATGGGTTTGAATTATTGATTTGAAAATAAAATCCCGAAACGTGTTGTTGTACAGTAAGATTATTGTCAGTGATATATTTCTTTACTGCTGCTTCATTTTGTTTGAGTTTCTCTGTTGAAGCTGGGTCTGGATCGCCATTACTCATACAAGAAGTCAGCAAAAATGCGTAGCCAATCGTTAATAACCAGAAAAGTTTTTTCATAATAAATACAATAATTGGGGTTTAAAATTGCAAAATGTTATGCCTTTGCATACATCTGCTATCAAAAAATAAAGAGTTAGATGTTAGAGCATCTTATCCCAAAGACACCAAAGCTAGCAAAATGGTTGTATTCAAATCACCATTCTTTATAACTTTATCTCTTTGAAAGGATTACTTACTCTAATTTCTAACTCTTTAAATAATATTTACTATTAATTATCGCTTACAGCAATTACTTGTACATCAAAAATCAATGGTGATTCCCCTGGAATTGTTCCCTTTCCTGTGGTGCCGTAACCTATGGAAGAAGGGAAAATAAGTGTTGCTTTCTCTCCAACTTTCATTAACTCTACTCCTCGTTGAAATCCTGTCACAAAACCGCTACTAGCTCCAATCGTTATTTTAAGAGAGTCTGAAGTATTCACATTTGAATCAAAAATCTTTCCATTCAAAAATTTTCCAGTATATTTTACTTTTGCAATTTTTCCAGAAGCCATATAATCCCCAGTCCCTTCTTGTGTACGAATATATCTTAAGCCGTTACTATAATTACCAGTAAGCGTCAGCTTATTGGTAAGTACGTATCTATCAATATCAGCATTTTCACTATATGCTTTAAACCAACTGACATCAACTTTGATTGGAGAGTTGGCGGGCAAATTAGGGAAGGTTTGTGAACCTAAAGCCTGTGTTGATGGTATAATAAAAGTAGCTTTCTGGCTTTCACGAATTAGAGGTAAAATTTTCATAAAGATACTGGTACTACCACCGTACATAAATACAAATGGTTTTGTCTGTGTTGAGCTATCCAATTTAAATCCATCCAATCTCGATATAACATATTGAACTCTTACAGTATCTCCTGTCGATAAGGATTTGCGCCCACTCGTATCACCGGCCGTAACAGCATAGTAAATACCGTTTGTTGCTTTGGTAAATGATAGTGACTGTGAACTTAAATATGTCTGAATTTTGGTTTCGTTCTGTTTTACGATTTCGTCATTTTCTAAGACGATTGTCGATAAGCATGAACTCAATAGCACTACAATCGCAAACAGCCCCAACACATATAAACTTTTGATGTTTTTCATCTTTGATGATAATTACAGATTGTTAGATTAAAAATTAGCTTGGAATATCTTTAACTGAAAACTCCTAAACATAAAGTATTCACTTTACTGGAATAGACAGTCTTTCATAGTGTAAAATAACGACAAGCATTTGTGGAATAGTGCTACTTGGCTGTTAAAAACTGTTAAAATTAGCAGTTTTGCACTTTAGAATGAAGGGATTTCCAAAAACAGACAAAAGTGTAAGATGTATCCGAGAATACCGCCTACACTTTTATCGCGTAATTACTTACAACCTTGATATTATTTTGACGCTGTGAAATCAATTACTTCAACCTCGAATACCAAAGCAGAGTTGCCTGGGATTGGGCCTTGTCCTTGCTCGCCATAACCAATTGCTGGAGGGATCACGAATGTTGCTTTTCCACCTTTTTTCATCAATGTCAATGCTTCGTTAAATCCTGGAATCATTTGTCCGATTGGCATATCAATTGGTTGTTTGCTTTGGTCAAATACTTTACCATCCAAGAATTTACCAACATACATACACTTACAAACGTCTCCTTTTTTAGGACTAGCGCCAGTACCTTCAGTTGTGATTGAATAGTATAAGCCTGAAGCAGTAGTTTTGAATGTTTTTCCTGATTTCGCGATATAATCTTGAATCAATTTTGGAAGTTCTGTCTTGCGTGCTTCAGCAGCTTGCTTCTCTTTTTGAGCATTAGCAGCCATTTCCTTATCAAAATCAGCACGAGTTTGTACTTTCAAGATTTTAACAGAATATTTCAAATCTGTTCCTTTTTTGATAAATGGAGGCAATTGTTGTGCACCTTTTGACAATGAATCTACTGGTACATAAATTGTTGCACTGTCACCCTGAGCAAGTAATCTCAAACCATCTTCGAAGCTACCTTTAAAGCCTGATGCACCTGCTGGCTGAACCATAGCACGTGCTGGGTTTGCTTCAGTTGACTCTTGTAACAATGAATCTGCGCTATTATAGATTTTGGCAGTAAAAGTGATGATATCGCCATCTTTTAATTTCTTCGCCTTGTCGTCATGATTGTGAATTTGGATCTTCACATTTTCGATTACCTCTACACGATTTTTGTTACATGCAACTACTAAGCTAGCAGCAGCCATAACCATGGTAAGTTTTTTAAGCATTTTTCTGATTATTGTAAAAAATTGATTTTAATTCTATTCTACTTTTAATAATTCCTCTTGATACTCTGGTAAAATTGAGAGTAATTTAGCCACCGTGCCTTCAACACCTAATCCTGTTGTTTTTCCTCCTGCGGCATTTTTATGACCTCCGCCATTAAAATATTTAGATGCCAAGCCATTTACTGCAAATTGCTCAACAGAACGGAACGACATTTTTACGGCTTCTGGGCGATCTACGATAATTACCGACATCACAATGCCTTCTACCTGTAATCCATAATTAACAATACCCTCAGTATCACCTGTTTGTGAATTATATCGTTTAAGCTCCTCTGCTGTTAGCACAAAATATACTACGCGATATTTGGGCAATACCACCATTTTTTCGGACAATACAAATCCTAAAAACTTCAAGCGTTCTACCGAGGTACTATCATAAATACGACGATGCACTAGATTGGTATTTACTCCCAATTCCATAATATCAGCCGCAATACGATGTACTTCTGGAGTTGTACTTGGGTGTCTAAATGAACCTGTATCAGTCATGATACCTGCATACAAACTTTCACCGATTGGAATATCGATGAGACTTTTATCTCCCAATAATACAATCAATTGATAAATCAACTGTGCTGTTGCAGAAGCTTTGGTGTCGTGATATACAAAAGTAGCAAAGCTTTCAGGATTGATGTGATGGTCTATCATCACCTTAGTAGCTTTTGCTTTTGCTACATATTCGGCCATTGCTTCAATGCGACCTAATGCAGAAAAGTCAAGGCAAAAGATTAAGTCTGCCTCGTTTATATATTTTATGGCTTGCTTTTGAGCTTTTGAGTCTTCAAAGTTAAGAACCTCATCATTTCCCTGCATCCAATTCAAGAACCTAGGATAATCAGATGGAGTGATTACCTGTACTTGATGACCTTTTTTCTTGAGATAACCTGCCAAGCCGAGCGACGAACCTAAAGCGTCGGCATCTGGCTTGTAGTGAGTGGTAATCACAATCCTTTGTGGGGTAGCGATTATCTCACGAAAGGCTTCGAAGTTTTGCATTCTATTAGTGATTTCTCCTAAAAGAGTTTTATTTTAAGTTAATTAGCCCACAAAGTTAGAGAATAGTTTACAGTTTATGATTTATCACTTGGAGATTTTTGAAATATTCGAGTGATTTAGCCTTAAAATTGCTATATTAGTTAGGTAATCATTTGAAAATCAAGCAAAGAGTATATCAAGCATGCAAAACCGTATAGTTATTTCTTTGAATGGTAAATAGAATATCCTTGGAACTTGATATAATCAGATATAATTTTGTATTAAACAAAAATCATATAATACCCATTTTATGGCTACTAACAGAACCTTTACAATGATTAAGCCAGATGCTGTAGCAGATGGCAACTCAGGTGCAATTATCAAAATGATTGAGGAAGCAGGCTTCAAGGTTATTGCAATGAAAAAAACATTGTTGACTCCAGCTCAGGCGGGCAAATTCTATGAAGTACACGCTGAGAGACCGTTCTACGCTGATCTTTGCGAATACATGTCTTCTGGCCCTATCGTACCAATGATTCTTGAAAAAGAAAATGCTGTTCTTGATTTCAGAACGCTTATTGGTGCTACTGACCCAGCTAAAGCTGACGAAGGTACTATTCGTAAAATCTTCGCAAAGTCTTTGAGTGCAAACGCCATTCATGGTTCTGATTCAGACGAAAATGCAGCTATTGAAGGTGCATTTTTCTTCGCAACTACTGAGCAATACTAATCTATTGTTGAGTAACACTTCAGATGCAACATTAATCACAGAAGCTGTCTTACCGACAGCTTCTGTTTTTTAAGGCTTTTTGATTACATATTTTTCATTTACCTCAATTCCGACACATGCTCCTTTTCTTTATCCTTGGATATTTATCGGTTAATCTTTTGGTAGGCTGGTGGGCTTCAAGTAAAATATCGAGTACCGAAGATTTTGTACTTGCAGGACGTGGTTTATCTTTTGGCCTTTCGTCGATGGTTACTTTTGCTACATGGTTTGGTTCTGAAACTATGATGGGAGCTCCCGCAGAGTTTATTGAAAAAGGTATTTTGGGAGTTATTGAAGAGCCTTTTGGGGCAGCATTATGCCTGATTTTGGTAGGTTTGTTCTACGCAAAAATTTTCTATAATCTGAACATTCTTACTTTTTGTGATTATTTCAAATTACGATATGGAGTTGCTGCCGAATATGTATCGGCATTTTTGATGGTTCCTTCTTATTTTGGTTGGATTGCTGCCCAGCTTATTGCAATGGGAACGGTTTTGGAGGTGGTAGTCGGATGGCCCTTATATACGGGAATATTAATTAGTGCCATCTTAGTTATGATTTATACGCTAATGGGCGGAATGTGGTCGGTGTCGGTAACTGATTTTTTCCACAATATTTTATTAATCATTGGACTAATCATCCTAACAGCAATTATGCTTGACAAAACTGGTGGACTTAAGCCTGTGATAGCTTCTACGCCACAAGATTTTTTTAGGGTAATTCCCAAGCGGTTTACACTACTAGAATCTGCTTCGTATCTAACTGCTTGGGTTACTGTAGGATTAGGCTCTATTCCACAACAAGATATTTTTCAAAGAGTGATGGCCTCCAAAAATGCAAAAACGGCTGTACGTTCATCGGTAACGGCTGGGATTCTATATTTATCAGTAGCTATGCTCCCTTTATTTATTGCCTTAATGGCAAAATACCTTCATCCTGAACTTTTGCAGCATGATGCCCGCATGATTATACCTAATATGGTCATGGAGCACACCAATACATTTGTACAAATCTTGTTTTTTGGAGCGTTGATTTCTGCGGTTTTAAGCACCACCAGTGGCGCAATACTGGCACCTGCCTCTGTGATAGGAGAAAATATTATTAAACCACTCTATCCTACACTAACAGATCGCCAATTGCTCTTTGTGATTCGATGCTCTATAGTTGTGGTGACTATAGCGAGTATATGGATGGCAACCTCAAGACAAAATATCTTTGAGCTAGTTGGCGAATCCTCAGCATTTAGCCTTGTTTCACTTTTTGTGCCTTTGACAGTAGGGTTATATTGGAAAAAAGCCAACACAATAGGATGTATTGCTTCAATGATACTAGGATTTGGTTCCTGGTTTATTTGCAATTTTGTGTGGAAAACGGAATTTCCTGCTTCCCTAATCGGGCTTATTGTCAGCTGGATTGCCATTTATGTAGGGTCGTATATTCCAATTAAGTCCTTGAGATCTTAATTGGAATAATATTTCGACATACGATGTTGGCCATCAGATGTGAAGGTTTTAGAAATTTTATTTGTAAGGATTTTATAAAATATCAAAAATCAACCTGACTAATACTTATCGTCTTCACCCAAATCATCACCTAGAAGACCTTTCCCAAATTTTTTGAGACCATCTAACCATGAGCCTTGTTTTTTTACGGATTTTTGCTCTCTTTCCTTTTCTGGTTCACGTTTTCTCTGAATATTAGGAGGCACAGCTGCTGGTGGTACAATTTTAGGTTCTGTTTTGCGTAACACTTTATAGCTATCTTCACGTTCGTCAATCGAACGAAGCCCGTTCCAAACAAGCCCTACAGCCGTAGCAAAGGATGGATTTTTTACCTCTTCCGATATCGTACGACCAAGATTCTCGTTAGGATAACCTAGTCGAACATCACGTCCAGTTACTTTTTCAAACAACTCACAGATATTTGGCATTTGTACTGAGCCTCCTGTAAGAACGATTCCGCATGACAAACGGTTTCCAAATCCTGAACGGCTAATCTCGGCTACTACAAGTGCTGCTATTTCTTTTAGGCGTTCTTCAATAATAATAGATAAATTTTTGACCGAAACAACCTTAGGTTTACGACCATTGATACCTGGAATTGAAATAGTTTCTTCAAAAGGTACTTGGGAAGCCAAAGCATTACCAAATCGTACTTTCATAACTTCTGCATGTTCATTAGAAACATTACAGCCCTGCTCAACATCAGCCGTAATAATATCGCCTGCATAGGGTAATACAGAAATATAACGAACAATATTTTTGTAGAAAATCGCTATTTCGGTAGTACCACTTCCGATATCGACGAGTGCTACTCCACTTTTCTTTTCTTGCTCAGAAAGTACTGCTAATGAAGCCGCCAAAGGAGAAAATACTAAACCTCCTTCGATTTCCATTTTTTCTTTTGCACGCTCAATACAACGCTTAGTTTTATCCAAAGCCAAGGTTGGAGAAGTAATCATTAGAAAATCTCCTTGAAGCTTTAAACCGCTAATACCTACAGGCTCCTGAATACCTGTACTAGAGTCTACCACATATTCTTGTGGTAAAGTATGTACAATTGAGTTACCTTGAGAAATAAAGGTACGCTCGGCATCGCTAGCCACTTGGTCCACATCTGTTACTGTAACTTCCTCACCAGAGGTGTTACGAGTAATCATGGCTTTGTGCTTGATTCCAACTATATTTGGACCTGCTACACTAGCAATAACACCACGGATATCGATATTGGCTTGTTGCTCAACTTGCATAATCGCATTGCGAACGGCATCTATTGTTTTGTTGACATTCAAAACAACACCCTTCGAAACTTGACCAGTAGTATCTCCTTTGCCCAAGCCTAGTATCTCTAACTTACCCATGTTATCGAGTCTACCAGCTACAACGCTTACTTGCTTGCTACCTATGTCCAATCCAACAATTATCTCACTCATGCGATTTAGAAGTTTTAGTGATCCTTCAGTCAATAAACCCCGATATAAATGTAATAGCAAAAACTACATAATACGCTTCACCCTACAACACTATTGATTAACAACTGAAAACCTTATTCACAAACAATCTGATTCTTATATTTAACACTAATTTTTTTATATAAATCCCATCCTTTTACTGGTAGTATCTCTTTATATAAAATTTTTATTTTTTTAAACTTTGCTTCTAAATCTATCGCTAACCCTAGCTCAATAAAGTGATTTCCAAATTCAGGTATCAAGGTTACCCCGCCATCTTTTTCAACGATGAGTTGGGTAATTTGAGACTTCCAAAATTCATCATCACGAATAAACTTTATCAACTCAATAATAGATTTACTCTGGGTATCACTTAGTGATTTTTTGCCCATAAAGTAAGCTCCCGAAATCAACAAGACTCGCTCGGTGTGATGAGGCGATAGTCCAATCATTGAACCATCCTCTACCAAGTAGCTATCATACTGCGTATGGTTGGGGCTTTTGCTCGACAAGATTCTTGCAATAGGAGTGTGTTCTTGTACTGTAATAGTCATTTGTCCACTCAAACCTTGATGCGCCTGACAAGATTTTATCAAAGGATTCGCTAAAACTTTTCGTTCAATAGCCTTTAAGTTGATTCGACTAAAGGGCTTACCTTGAGGGTTTTCGCTAGGTATTCCAGTGACTACATTTTGAACATCATACTCTTTTACAAGTAGATTTTTATTTTCACTCTCTATTACAACCTTAATCTCTTTACATTTTTGTTTGCTATGAATTAGATTAGCACCAAAAATGGCAACTATCACCGCTACCACTGATACGATAAGCACTATAGTTCTCTTTAGTTGTACTTTTAGTGGCAAATCAATATGGGGTTAGAGTTTACACTTTGTTCCTATTTTTTAGCCAATCTGTTAAGGCTACAAGATTTATACGAAATTAGTATTTTTTTCTTATGTTTTACTTAAAGGGATTTTATTAAAATTTTTAATAACCCTAAAAAACCCATTTTAATCAACGAATTTATCATGTAAGTGCAATAAATTCGTGATTAAAATAAATCAAGCAAAATATTTTTTTATAGGATATATCTCTTTTTTTAGTGAATGGTTAACATATTCTTAATAGGAATTAAAAGTGTATCAATATCGCCAGCTCCAATAGTTACAAGTAAGTCTAAATCTTTCGTTTTGAGTACATCTAATAAGCTCTCCTTAGATACCATTTGCTTATTGTTGATAGTAATCTTATCAAAAATAATTTGTGAAGTAACCCCTTCTATTGGTAACTCCCTAGCAGGATAAATATCTAACAATAAAAGCTCGTCGGCTAGACTTAGGCTTTCGGCAAACCCTTCTTGAAAATCTCTTGTTCTAGTAAACAAATGTGGTTGAAATACTGCCGTTAGTTTGCGTGTAGGATATAATGCTTTTACTGAACGCAGGAAGGCCTCAATTTCTGTTGGATGATGCGCATAGTCATCAATAAACACTATATTGTCTTGACGTAAATGGTATTCAAATCTACGCTTTACTCCTTTAAATGTATTGATTCCATCACGAATTTCAGCAGCACTTAATCCTACAGTTAGGCACGCTGCTGTAGCTGCTAAAGCATTTTCTACATTATGAAAACCTGGCGTAAGTAGTTTACAGTCTTTGATTTCTCCATCTGGATAGGCTATATCAAAAACCATTTCTGCATTCTCGATACGAAGGTTTTCAACATGATACTGCCCTTCATTGAGCGAAAACTCTGCTGATTGATTAGTATAGTTTTCCAATTCCAAACCTTTGCGCTGAAACAATTGACCACCTTCTTTTATTTGTCCAACAAACATTCTAAAAGACTCCAATACATGATTGTGATCTCCATAAATATCTAAGTGATCGGCATCTGTCGAAGTTACAATAGCTACATCTGGATGCAAGGTCAAAAACGAACGGTCAAATTCATCAGCTTCAATAACACATGCTAAGGGATTTGGCGCGCTACTAATCAAAAAATTGGTACCATAGTTTTGCGTAATACCTCCCAAAAATGCCGTAATATCACGATTAGCATTTTTGAGAATATGTGCTATCATCGACGAAGTTGTAGTTTTTCCATGTGTGCCCGCTACTGCAATCGTAAACATATTCTGCGTGAGAAGTCCCAACACCTGCGAACGTTTCATCAAGGTAAAGCCCTTTTCCTGAAAATAATTTAACTCGGTATGGTTTTTTGGTATAGCAGGTGTATAAACGACAAGCGTTTGGGAAGTATCTGCTAGATATTCACTTGGAATAAGATTGATGTTATCTTCAAAATGAACTATGGCACCTTCTTTTTCCAAAGCTTGTGTAAGTGGAGTGGGTGTTTTGTCATAACCTGCTAACTGGTAGCCATTTGCAATAAACCAGCGAGCAATAGCCGACATTCCGATTCCTCCTATTCCTAAAAAATATACATATTTGAGTTGTTGTAAATTCACGATACAGTTTTGGATTAATGTTAATTAAATAAGTGGCAAATTTAATTTTACCTGCTCTGTAAGCTAAAAGTTTAACTGTGTATTTGAGGAAATATTGGAAACATTTTTGCCAAATATCCATAGCCGACAGCTGTTCCTCAATAGTTATACTTTTGCATTATTGCCATGACGAATAAGGTTTTATGCTTAGCCTTGAATTGTAATAACGAGGGTCGTCTGTAACTTCCATATATGCCCAAATGGGTATATCAAACGCTTCGGTTTCTGAACTTAATTCTATCTCAGCAACGATCAAGCCTTCGTTGGCTCCTTGAAATACATCTATCTCCCAAGTTTTTTCTTTATAAGTAATCAAGTATCTATATTTTTCAATATTTTGCTCCGTAAAATTATCTAACAAAGCTAATGCTTCATCCTTGGGTATCTCATATTCAAACTCCAAGCGACGCATTCCCTGAGTTTTTCCCTTGATAGTAATAAAGCCTTTATCATCGGTAGCTCTAACTCTTAATGTTTTTTCAGGGTCGGTAGAAAGATACCCTTGTTTTAAGAAGTTTGGTATTGGTTTATCCAATTCATGCCATAATTCATGCTTTACCAAAAACTTTCTTTCTATTTCTACAGCCATGATTTATAGTTGTTTTACGGCTTCAATGATCTTAATTTGTTCTAGTATCAACTCTGGCTTAATCAATAAATCTTTTCCTTCAGCAATAGCTTCATATAGATTTTGAAAAAGTAATCCCCAATTTCCAACTTCCGTTTCTACTTTTCCTTTGATAATAACATCACCAATATTCGAATATATTGCTCCTTGATTTTCGATTGGTTCAACGCCAAACCCTGTCATTTGAGGCATTATACCTGCCTTTAAATGGTCTTCTTGATGGTCTATTCCGTATTTGACAAACGAGCCTTTTGTACCATTAATTCTATAACGTGGACTTTCCTCTCTTACTAATAAACTTGATGACAGCTTTACCGTCATATTGTCATAAGATAAATAAATATCAAAAGCATCGTCAATCAATGAGCCTTCGCGCTGAGTATAGGTTTGTCCCCATACTTTTTGTGGTACTCCGAACAATACCAAAGCTTGGTCAAGGATATGTGGTCCTAAGTCATAAATAATACCGCTTCCTGACGATGGTGTTTCTTTCCATTTTTTAGGATTAAGTACGGGTTTATAACGGTCATATCTTACTTCATAGCTCACAATATCACCTAATAATTTGGCTTTCAAAATTTTTTGTACTGTCAAAAAATCAGAATCAAATCTACGATTTTGGAACACAGAAAGTACTTTATTTTGCTGTTTTACTAATAGTATCAACTCCTCAGCTTCTTGACTAGTACTGGCAAGAGGCTTTTCTACCAGAACATGCTTATTAGCTAATAAAGCTTTTTTAGCATATTCATAATGTGTTGCGTTTGGACTTGCAATACTCACCAAATCGATAGACGAATCTCCCAAAACATCTTCAATTGAAGATACAATCTGCGCTTCAGGGTATAACTCCTTTGCCAAGGCATTGGATGTTACAATAGTTTTGAGGTGATAATTAGCGTTTGCTGTAATGTATGGTGCTTGCAAATAACGTCCAGAAAGGCCAAAGCCCACCAATGCTATATTTATCATAGTTTAGTCGAAAGTAAATAAAATGAGTCTTCTCTATTTTACCAAGCTAAGAACTTGTTGAGCAATCTCGATAGCCGCATTAGGTTTACCTAGGTTTAGAATATTATCGATGAGATTAGCCTGTTTTTCTTTATCATGCAATAAATCCAAAGCGACCTTTACGAGTTCTTCGCGAGCTTGTACATCTTTAACAAGTATAGCTGCATTATTTTCTACTAAACTCATCGCATTTTTTGTTTGATGATCTTCAGCAGCAGTTGGCAGAGGCACTAAAATAGATGGTTTTCCAGCCAAACAAAGCTCAGAAACAGACAATGCCCCCGCACGAGAGACAACGATATCCGCCATAGCATAAGCCAAATCCATTTCGTAAATAAAATCAGAAACATATACTTTACCAACAAAGACTTCGGCAGCAGTTTTGGCTCTTTCAATATATAGCTTACCTGTTTGCCATACAACTTGACAACCTGCATTTACGAGGCTAGTCAAGCCCCCATCAATACTTTCGTTGATAGTTTTGGCGCCTTGGCTACCACCAATCACTAATACCGTTGGTTTATCGGGTTGTAATCCAAAATGCTCAAAAGCTTGCTGGCGCTTTGAGGCCACATTGAGTATGTCTTTCCTTACTGGATTTCCTGTCATCTGAATTTTAGATGCTGGAAAAAATTGTTCCATTTTTGGATATGCTACACATATTTTCTTGGCATTTTTTGCTAAGAATTTATTTGTAATACCTGCATAGGAATTTTGTTCTTGAATCAAAATAGGAACATTAGCAAGTGAAGCTGTCAGTAATAATGGGCCAGACGCATAGCCCCCCACTCCTACTGCAACATCTGGTTGGAAGTCCTTTAGAATTTTTCTGGCTTGCAACAAGCTCGAAATTAATTTGACTGGAAAACCAAGGTTTGCCATCATATTAGATCGATTAATACCTGCAATTGGCAACCCAATAATTGGATACCCAGCTTTGGGAACCTTTTCCATCTCCATTTTTCCTTCTGCACCTACAAAAAGTACTTCAACACTAGGATTAAGTTCTTTGAGGGCGTTAGCAATCGCTATGGCAGGATAAATATGACCTCCTGTACCACCGCCCGAAATAATTACTTTTATGGCTTTCACAAGTTGTATTATTTTTCAATTAAACCTTAAAGATAATGATTCCTTATAAATCTCTTATTAGAGTGCTGCATCTTTCACTTTATCTCTACTCACTGATATAATGATACCAACTGTGATACCCGTAAAAACAAGAGAACTTCCTCCCCAACTAAGCAATGGCAACGGTTGTCCAGTTACAGGACCTAAGCCTGTAGCTACCGACATATTAACCATCGCTTGTATAACTAGACTAAAAGTAAGCCCTGCCGATAGTAGCCCACCAAAGGCTCGTCCAGAACTATCGACTGCTTTCATACCTCGATACAAAAACCACAAATAAAGTCCCAACACAAAAACACCTCCGAGCATTCCCCACTCTTCAATAATGATGGAATAGACAAAGTCTGAATCGGCCTGAGATAAGAAATATCTTTGTTGGCTTTTGCCAGGGCCTTTACCTGTTATACCACCATTGGCAATTGCAAAGAAACTTCTTTCTATTTGATAGTCACTATCTTTGTCAGCACCAGGTTTTTTCTTGCCTTTAATACCGTCTACATAATTAACAATACGATTACGAGCGGTTTCGATACGGCTACCTGTACCTGTCATTACCAAAATTGTACCCATCATAAAAAGTCCCATGATGGTATACATTAAATATTGAAAGGGTACTCTTCCAAAAAACATTAACATAAAGCAAGTAGAAAACAATAGCGCCGATGTAGACACATTAGTCAATGCAATACAAGTACAGACGATCAGGATTTTGGCAATCATAGGTACCAACTCCAAAAAAGTATACTCAACATGTTGGCGCTTAGCCAACATTCCTGCCAAATTGGTAATCAATGACAGTTTTGCCAAATCAGATGGCATGAAAGTCATCCCTATCAGCGGCACACGTACCCAGCGACGGGCATCGTTGATAGAAACACCATACTTGTAGGTATAAAGCAATAAAAGAATAGAAAGAATTACTCCAAAGTTTGAGACTGTAGCAAACTTGTGATAATCAAATGTATGAAAATACCACATTGCGCCTAAGCTTGCCACCACAATAGCGGTGTGTTTCACTAAAAATGAAAAAGTGCCTTGACCAGATAATATGGCTAATTTTCCTGTAGCACTAAATACTACAATGATGCTACACATCGATAAAAATGCCACAATTGTCCAAATCTGATAATCTCCTTCAAGGTTTTTTTTTAGCCAATTAGTTATCATAGTTGATAGAATTCTATGGGTATTAAGATAAAGAAGGATTATTTTACGTCTGATAATTCTTTGACAGCTTGCTTAAACTGGCGTCCTCTGTCCTCATAATTTTTAAATAAATCAAAACTAGCACAAGCTGGTGATAATAGAACGACATCGCCTTCAACAGCCAAATTTGCACCTGTTATTACAGCTTCTTTCATTGATTTTGTATCAAAAATTAAAGGTACTTTTTTGCCAAAATAATCAAACAATTTATGATTATCTGTTCCCATACATACAAGAGCTTTAACTTTACTTGCGACTAATTCATCTATTTGGCTATAGTCATTTCCTTTGTCTACCCCTCCCATAATCAACACTATGGGTTCATTGAAACTCCCCAGTGCATAAAATACAGAGTCAACGTTTGTGGCTTTTGAGTCATTCACAAATGAAACCCCATTGATGATTCCTACTGGTTCTAAACGATGTTCTACGCTTTGAAAAGAAAGTAATCCCTTAGTAATTTGTTCGTTGCTTAAGCCAATGGCTTGAGATGCCAATACTGCACAACTTGCATTGATGCTATTATGAGTTCCTTTAATCGGTAATTGGTCTATTTCTACTTGGAATATCTGCTCATGAACTTTAGCTTCAATAATACCATTTTGAACAAAAGCCCCCTGCTCAACTTCTTCTTGAATCGACACTGGCAGGTGGTTCACATGATACGTTTTCTCCATCAGTTCTTTAGCCAAGGCTTCACTTTCTTGAAAATAGATAAAATGATCCGTAGGAGTCATATTTTGTAAAATTCTGAACTTTGAATTCACATAATTTTGAAAATTATACTCATAACGGTCAAGGTGATCAGGCGTAATATTTAATAAAATTGCAATATCAGCCTTAAAATCATAGCAGTTATCAAGCTGGAAACTAGAAAGTTCCAGCACGAAATAATCAAAAGTGTCTTCAATAACTTGTTTAGCAAAGCTCTCTCCGACATTTCCGGCCAAGCCAACCTTTAAGCCTGCCGATTTGAGAATATGATAAACCAAAAGAGTCGTCGTAGTTTTACCATTACTTCCTGTAATCGCAATAATTTTGGCTTTCGTATATCTCGATGCAAACTCTATTTCAGAGATAATTGGTTTACGTAAAGATTTCAGTTTTTTAATTAATTCCACTTTATCAGGAATTCCGGGGCTTTTGATAATTTCATCTGCATCCAAAATAAACTCTTCATTGTGTTGCCCCTCTTCGTACGGAATATCATTTTTCTCTAAAATTTCTTTGTACTTGTCAGACAAAGCTGATTTATCAGATAAAAAAACTTCATATCCTTTGCTTTTTGCCAACAAAGCTGCACCTACGCCACTTTCACCACCTCCTAAGATTACAATTTTCATAACAGTTTTATTTTTGGGATAAAGCTTTAATTCTTTTTGTATTTTACTTTAATTTATCATTTTAAGCCTCATCAAAAAATACTTATTTCTCATTATTTCAATTTTGCTGAGTGAAAGTCTTTTTTGACATTGCAAAATAATCAAAAAGCGCTTTACCAAATATGCTTTAAAAAATAAAAAACAAAAGTCTGACACCTCAAGCATCAGACTTTTATTAAAAAGCAAAATATTCTAATATCTATTCAAATTTCTTGTCTGTCATTCCTACTTTACTAGCAGCTTTGATTACCAAGAAAATAACCCATGCCACAATCAGGAAATTGACCGAAATTTGAACAAAATTACCAAATTTCATTGCTACCTCTACTTGATTTTCGGCAGGATTAGCTGCCTTAAGTATGACTTTCCAAGTAGAAAAATCAATCCCTCCTAAAAACAAGCCGACAACTGGCATCAAAATATCTTCAACGAGAGATGTCGTAATCTTACTAAATGCTCCACCAATTACAACCCCAATTGCCAAATCGAGCACATTGCCTTGCGAGATAAAGTTTTTAAATTCTTTTAACATCGGTTGTTTAGTTTAGGTATCATGGAAATGTATATAAAAGGCCTATGCCTAAATTTTGAGCTACTTGTAACTTAGCACTCTGATCTTGATAGTACATAGCAATAATATCAAAAGTTGTACTAATATATTTATTCACTTTCGCTGTAAACTTGGCATCCAAACGATTATCCATTGCGGCTAAGTCATTATATTTAATAAACAAAGCATAACGAGCTTTAAGATTAATATTCTTAGCGACATCTTTATCTAACGTTGCAACAATTTGCATTAAGGCTACATCATTTTTAATAGTTTTACCATCTGGTACGCCATATCTTTCTCCAGTTTTTGTAAATGCAATGTTATTATCTGCAACAATAGTTTGGCGGAGAGCGCCTGGTGCAAAAGACATATTAAATACTTTTGAGGGCTTCCATTCAAGACCTATCGACTCGGTAATATAAGCTGGTGAGAATAAATTAGACACTAGCAAATCTGCCTTTGAGGTTGTTCCATCAGGATTAGCAACCTCTACTCCTGCACCATAATTATATCCTTTTGAAAATTGCGTTTGAAAGTTGAGGTTAGCAATAAACAACCATTGAGGTGAAATTTTACTACCCAACTTTGTATCAAAAAATATTCTATCGATTGTTTTTCTTAATCCACTACCATTATCCTGTAAGCCATACTGCATTTGTAAATCATTTACCCAGTTGACTTTTCCTCTATTATATTCACCTTTTGCATTAAAAAACACGTTGAATCCGACAGATCCTTTCGCACCTTGAACAGAACTCCAAGCATCATTAAAACTAGCTTGGTTAAAGTTGGCACCAAAAGCAGTCTTTTTTTTCCAGTAAGAAGTATCCTTTTTTGCCTCTTGTGCAATTGTTGCACAACCTACACTTAAAATTGAGAGTGTTAATAAAATTTTTTTTAGCATGGCTCTAATATGTATTGATTGTAGAATTTCCACTCTCCTTCTCAACACAAATCTGGCTTTACAGGTCTGATTCTACCTATGAGTCATGTGTAAAAATTTCAATCTTTTCCTTCTGTAAAACGTTTAAAGGTAAAATTGTCTGTGTTTCGCCAGTTTGTAATGTTAAGGAGGTAGTGTCAAATGAAACAATGGTGCCTTTTACACCATTTACTTCAATGACTTGTCCTTCTTTAAATTTATTTTTGCTATAAAAGTTAGACAGAATATTCATTAAAACGTCACGCGAAGCAAAGCCGTATCCAATCGCAAATGCTAAAACCACTCCTCCAATAATTAAATTGAAGCTTGACTCCAATAGGCTAGTCTCTATTCCAGCCTGTTTAAGGGAGGCAATCAACGCAATTACAAAAAAGAAGAAAAAAACAATATTGCCTAGAAGCTTCGCAGAATCAATTTTAAATGAATTGCATAAATTTATTACTGTATTTTTAAGTGTATCTGCAATCATTAATCCTGCAAACAACAAAATAGCCGAAGCTATCAATTTGGGTATTAAGTTAACTAAAGATGCAACCATATCTGTCAGTACTTGCATGCCTAACGTTTCAGTAGAGGCCGTAATAAATACCAACATGATAAAGTATTGTAATACTTTAGAAACAATCAAACTTAGTTTCAGCTCTCCAAATCTAGCTATAACGTCAATTTTATTTAGTTTGTCTCCTAAACGGTCAAACCCTGATTTTTCAAGGGCTGTTTTTAATATTCTACTTACCAGTTTTGACATTATTGAACCCACAATCAACAAGATAGAGGCTCCTAATAACTTAGGCACAAAGCCTGTTAACTGCTCTAATAATTTACGAAATGTATCAATTAAAATGTCTTGGATATTTGGCATGGTCAATAAAAGCGATTATAATTATGAAAGTAAAGAGCTATTGTTCATCTTTAGTTGTAATGGATGAATCATCACTTCGAGTATTCAACGAAGCTGTTATGGTGTTGATGAAATTACCAACATACAAATCTATAATTATAGAAGTGTTGCGAATTGTATCTATTTCTGATACAAGAGCTCGCTTGAGACTTTCTGGAGCCTTTTCTGAGGATTCTAAATCTTTAAAGGGATTTTCAGCCATATATATTTAAGTAATTAGCGTATTTGGAACCAAATTTAGTCATTTCCAAATAACAAGCTAAGTGCCTTAGCAATAATTATTCCCCAAATAAGAGTGGATTCGAGATAAACCTTTCTGATTTTTTCTTTGGCTCGAAGCAAGCGCATTTTCACTGCACTTTCAGATATGTCTAGGGTAGATGATATTTCCTTAATAGACAAATCATCCTGATATTTCATCATCAGTATAGATTTTTCTTCTGGTTGCATCTGAGACAAGGCCTCACGAAGCTTAGTAGCCTCCATTTCAGCCATTTCTGCTCCTTCGTCATAGTCTTCGATATCGAAGTTTTCATCCATTAAGGTTTCAGAATAACGTTTAGCCAAACGAGTCTGGTCAATACAATAATTGTATGTAATGGAATATAACCATGTAGAAAACTTAGCAGTTTCTTTATACGATGATATGTTCATTACCAATTTAAGAAAGATATCATGTGCGAAATCTTCGGCGCGTGCTTCATCTTTCACAAATGAGAGGCATTTGCGATATACCTTATCAGAATATCTATCATATAAATGTTCAAAATAGATATTTTTCTGAGTTTCGATAAAAAGCTTTACAAGCTTTTCATCAGTTTCTTTTTTAAGATTAGCTTTCATTAGCAGACTTTGATTTAGCTCAGGCGGGTTTCATATAGTTTTACTGAAAAAGATAGTGGTTATTAGTCAATTATTATTGTTTGCCTACATAAAATAAAGATGGCAAGTTAACAAAAAACTTTATATAAACAGGGTAGTATCTCCTGAATCTTATTAAGCGTCGTTGTATTCCTACTTGTATTTGTATAAAAATAATTTAATGTACCCGTTATTTAATCACTAAGCAACTCATAATTTACTGATTATAAAGCTATTGACGTTAAAAATACCAAATATGCTACAATTATATCTAATAATATAATTAATCGAATAAAATAATTGATAAGTAAGGAAAAAAGTAAATAAAAGCTATAAAATTTATACTAATAAATTTATTTTTAATTATAAAAAATAAGAGCCTCTTTTTGAGAGGCTCTTAGTAAAAATATGGTCTTCAAGCGATTAAGCTAAAGCAATACGTTTGAATTCTGTGATTGTCAAACCTTTTTGAGTTTGCTCCAACAATTGTTTGATATTGATTGAAGAATCTTTAACAAACTGTTGGTTCAACAAAGTAGATTCTTTATAGAATTTCTCTAATCTACCTGTTGCAATTTTATCTAACATAGCTTCTGGCTTACCTTCAGCACGAGCTTGCTCTCTACCAACTTCAATTTCACGTTCGATAGTAACAGCATCAACACCGTCTTTGTCCAAAGCAACTGGTTTCATTGCAGTGATTTGCATAGCGATATCTTTACCTACTTCTTGAACATCAGCACCAGAAGTATTAGCAAATGCTACCAATACACCGATTTTGTTGTTCGAGTGAATGTAAGAAACTACTTTCTCTGCAGTTACATTTTCGTAACCTGCGATAGTAATTTTCTCACCAATTTTACCCGTCAATTCGATAATATTTTCTTCTGCAGTACGTCCGTCAGACAATGTAGCAGCTAATACGTCTTCTTTAGTAGCAGCATTATTTGATACCGCTGCTTCTAACAAAGCAGAAGCCAAGTTATTGAAATCTGCTACCTTAGATACAGGTTCTGTTTCGCAAGCTAAGGCAAGCAATTTACCATTTGAACCATCTTCGCTGATAGAAATCAATACAACTCCTTCATTAGTAGCGTTGTCAGCACGTTTAGCTGCAACTTTTTGTCCAGCTTTACGAAGAATATCGATAGCGGCTTCAAAATCGCCATTAGCTTCAGTTAGGGCTTTTTTGCAATCCATCATGCCCGCACCTGTCATTTGTCTTAGTTTATTAACGTCTGCTGCTGTAATAGCCATCGTTTTGTATATTTTAAGATTAAAATTTCTATTAAACTTCTAAGCTTTGAAAGTATTAATACCTTTGGTAATAGCCTTTTCGCAACAATTACTTATTTCTTAATAGCCTCCCAAAACTAACAGAATAGCCCACAGAAAACTATGGGCTATTCAAATGGTAATAATTATTTCATTGACACTTAATAACTTAAGTACATTAATGTCAATTTACGAAAGAAAGTCTATAGGCTAATAGCCCCATCTGCTATTAAGCTTCTTCTTCTTTTTCGTATTTAGCTGCTAATTTCGCTGCTTCGCGTGCTGCTTCTTCTTCCTCTGCGGCTTTCTTTGCCTCTTCTTCTTCAGCGATACGAGCATCGTCTTTATCTTGCTTACGCTCCATCAAACCTTCTTCGATTGCTTTACCAATAGCCAAGGTAATCAAGGCGATTGATTTGTAAGCATCATCATTTGCTGGAACTGGGAAATCCACTAAATCAGGGTTTGAGTTAGTATCGCACATAGCAAAAACTGGGATACCCAAACGTTTTGCTTCAGCAACAGCAATGTGCTCACGCTTAACGTCAACGATAAACAAAGCAGCAGGAAGACGAGTCAAATCAGTGATACCACCTAATACTCTATCCATTTTCTCTCTGTCACGAGTCATCATCAAACGCTCACGCTTAGCTAATGCCTTAACTGTTTCTTCGTCTTTCAACATCTTTTCAATCTGTCCCATCTTCTTGATAGATTTACGAACAGTTGCAAAGTTTGTCAACATACCACCCAACCAACGGTCAGTAACGAAAGGCATTTTCAAACGACGTGCTTCTTCAGAAACAATCTCTTGAGCTTGTTTCTTTGTAGCAACGAACATTACTTTACGTCCAGAACGAACGATACTTTTGATAGCAGTACATGCTTCGTCCAAACAAGCCAAAGTCTTGTTCAAATCGATGATGTGAATGCCATTTTTCTCCATAAAGATGTATGGAGCCATTCTTGGATCCCACTTACGTGTTAAGTGTCCGAAGTGAACACCAGCATCCAATAAGTTTTTGTATTCTAATTGTGCCATTTGTATATTGTTGAATTAGATTCAACACTAAATGATGAAAAAATATGAGTAAATAATCGCTGTGGCATCGGTCACTGCAAGCCTGACAGCAATAAGCATTTGGCATAGGAATAACAAGCAGCCCATTGCTGGGCTGATATTCGTAGCCGAATGCCGTAAAATATTAACGTTTCGAGAACTGGAATCTACGACGTGCTTTACGACGACCTGGTTTCTTACGTTCTACCATACGAGGGTCACGAGTCAAGAAGCCTTCTTTTTTCAATGGAGGACGCAATTCGCTATCAATTTCCTGCAATGCTCTAGAAATAGCCAAACGGATTGCTTCTGCTTGTCCTTTGATACCACCGCCATCAACGTTTACTTTAACATCATAAGTACCTTCAGTTTTTGTTAAAGCGAAAGGTTGATTAACGATGATTTGTAAAATTTCTGATGGAAAATATTCTTTAATTTCACGACCGTTGATGATGATTTCGCCCTTACCTGGAGTCATGTAAAGACGCGCAACAGCCGTTTTTCTTCTTCCTAATGTATTAGTTACTTCTGCCATTGTTTTATAGAGAAGTTATCGGTCGTAGTGGCGCTCCCAACTACAACTAATAACGATTATTAGAATTTAATTTCTTTTGGTTGTTGAGCTACGTGTGGGTGTTCAGTACCTGCATAAACGTGCAAGTTTGTGAACAAACGACGACCTAAACGGTTTTTTGGAAGCATACCTTTTACTGCTGCTTCAACTACGCCTCTAGGGTTTTTGCTCAACACTTCTCTTGGAGTAGCAAAACGCTGACCACCTGGATAACCAGTGTGACGAGTGTAAACTTTATCAGTTAATTTCTTGCCAGTAAAACGGATTTTATCAGCATTAATTACGATAACGTTATCACCACAGTCAACATTCGGAGTGTAGCTTGGCTTGTGTTTACCACGTAAGATTTTAGCAATCTCAGAAGTTAAACGACCTACGATTTGGTTTTCTGCATCTACGATTACCCATCCCTTCTCTACGGTAGCTTTGTTAGCTGAGATGGTTTTGTAACTTAAAGTATCCACTTTTGTTCTAAGTTTTAATGTTATGAATCATCTTTTACAGATGACGGAATACACCTGATTTTCAATGATTTTGCCTTATTTCCTTTCTGAACGGGCATCCAGTCGAAAATGGGAATGCAAAATTACTGAATATCATGACGATATACAAATAATTACAAGGAAAATTTTCATGTAAAAGCCTATTCTTTCTATTTTTCTTCTCGATTGATTTGCACCTCTTTAGCACAGAGACTTAGCAGTAAAGAAGATTTTTCTGAGCCTTAATTTCTCTTTAGAACCTTCCCTCTAAATATTGGCTACTTTGAACTTGCATATATCTTGTTCAATATTTATCTAAGAAAACTTTATCTTTGAATAATGCGTTTAGCTCGTGACCTATATTGAGGTTACATTTGTTTTTTTATTTATCAAAAACTGTATTGTTTTTACTCAGTCTGACAATTCCATAAATTCTATGAACATTCAAGGTATTCCAGCGCCAAAGGCTCCTATCAAACCTTATCCTATGACCATCCACGAGGATACTCGTGTTGATAATTATTATTGGCTAAATGACCGTGAAAACCCAGAAGTAATTGCCTACCTTGAAGCAGAAAATGCTTATACAGAAAAGGTTATGTCTCCGACAAAAGCTTTTCAAGAAGAACTTTTCGAAGAAATGAAAGGGCGAATAAAAGAGCAGGACGAATCCGTTCCTTACCGTGATGGAGATTACTACTATTACTCTCGTTATATCGAAGGCGGAGAATATCCTCTGTATTGTCGAAAAAAACACTCGATGGAAGCGGAAGAAGAAATCCTTTTAGACGGTAATGCTCTTGCAGAAGGAAATGACTATTTCTCGATTGGTGGCTATGATATTTCGGACAATAATCAAATATTAGCGTATAGTATTGACACTATCAGCCGTCGTAACTATACGCTTTATTTCAAAAACCTTCAAACTGGCGAGCTGTACCCAGAAACTATTGAGAATACAGAAGGTGGAGCTTATGCTTGGGCAGCCGACAATCAAACCATTTTTTATCTACAACGTGACCCTCAAACTTTATTGGCTTCAAAAGTTTATCGCCATAAATTAGGAACATCAGCCTCAGAGGATGTTTTGGTATATACAGAGGAAGACCCGCAATTTTATATGGGATTGGGGCGTATGAAATCTAAAAAATATATTGTTTCGGTTTCTGACCATAACGGCGTTTCTACAGAATATCGCTTGTTAGAGGCATCTAACCCCGAAGGTGAATTTAAAGCGTTTTACCCTCGTCAGCATGGGTTACAATATTCGATAGAACATTTTGAAGACAAATTCTATATCCGTACAAATGAGGGTAATGCAACTAACTTCAAACTAATGGAAGCCTCTGAAAATGAGTCGTATGATATTGAAAATTGGAAAGAAGTAATCGCACACCGTGAAGATACTTATTTGGAGGGCATAGATGTTTTTCGTCATCATTTGGTATTAACAGAACGTAGCAGTGCGCTAATTCATTTGAGGGTAATTAACCAACGTACACAAAAAGAACATTATTTGAATTTTGGCGAACCTGCCTACGATGCAGGTGTTGGATACAATCCCAACTTTGATACTGATTTACTTCGCTTTCACTATACTTCATTGACCACTCCAAGTTCGGTTTTTGACTATAATATGGATACACAGGAAAAGACGCTTATGAAAGAGCAGGAAGTCCTTGGTGTATTCAATAAAGAAGATTATCAGACCGAAAGGCTTTTTGCGACTGCACGTGATGGAGTACGAGTACCAATTTCAATTGTGTACAAAAAAGGATTCAAAAAAGATGGTTCGCAACCTTTGTTGCAGTATGCGTATGGCTCGTATGGCTATTCTATTGACCCGTATTTCTCGGCTGCACGTTTGAGTTTGTTAGACAGAGGTTTTGCTTTTGCAATTGCACATATTCGTGGGGGACAAGAAATGGGACGTCCTTGGTATGAAAATGGGAAAATGCTTCAAAAGAAAAATACTTTCTTTGATTTTATTGATGTTTCAGAGTATTTAATTCAAGAAAAATGGACGTCAAAAGATAAGCTTTTTGCCAACGGTGGCTCGGCAGGTGGCTTATTGATGGGCGCTATTATCAACTATCGTCCAGACCTATACAAAGGTATCTTGGCCGCTGTTCCTTTTGTCGATGTTGTTACAACCATGTTGGATGAAACTATTCCACTTACCACAGGAGAGTGGGAAGAATGGGGAAATCCCAAAGAAAAAGAGTATTATGACTATATGAAATCTTACTCACCTTATGACAATGTCGTAGCCCAAGAATATCCGAATATGTTGGTTACAACAGGTTTGCACGACTCGCAGGTTCAGTATTGGGAGCCAGTAAAATGGGTTGCTAAACTTCGTGAGCTAAAAACTGATAATAACATCTTGCTTATGCACTGCGATATGTCGACAGGGCACGGTGGCGCATCAGGACGCTTCCAAAGATTTAAGGAAGTTGCTAGAGATTATGCCTTTATTCTAAGTTTAGTGTAACAGATAGGCTATCAGGTTCTTGGCTAAATAATTTGTCAAAAAACATTAATTTTGAAATGAAAAGCAGCCCCCATTAGCATCACCTGATAGCAAAAAAAGCAATTCAAAAATACGTTTATTACGATCATTATAAAACTTATGTATCTCGACCAAAAAGTCATTTGGATTACAGGAGCCTCTTCGGGTATTGGAGAAGCGCTAGCACTGGAATTAGCGAAATTTCCAGTCAAATTAGTCTTGTCGGCTCGTCGAAAAGAAGAGTTGGAACGAGTCGCTTCTCTGACGAGATTATCCTCCAAAGACCTTTTGATACTACCTATGGATATGCTGGCTATAGATACAATGCCCCAGAAAGTTCAGGAGGTTATTGCATATTTTGGGCAAATAGACATTGTTGTTCAAAACGCAGGTATATCGCAGCGGTCGATGGTAAAAGATACCGTTTTTCAGGTATATCGAGATTTAATGGAGATTAACTTTTTTAGTATAGTAGCTTTAACACAAGCAATTTTACCACATTTTACCCAAAGACAGTCAGGGCATTTTGTAGCAATCAGCAGTGTGGCAGGCAAAATTGGAACTCCATTACGTGGTGGTTATGGAGCCACCAAACATGCTGTAATTGCCTTTTTTGACTCCTTAAGAGCAGAGGTTTTTCCTGATAATATAAATGTAACTGTTATTTGCCCGGGCTATATCAAAACACAGATTTCGTTTAATGCGCTTTCTGGGGACGGTAGTAAACATAACCAAATGGACTCCAATCAGGCAAAAGGGATGCTTCCGGATGAATGTGCACGCCAAATTGTAGAAGCGATTATTGCCAAAAAATCGGAAGTATATATCGGTGGATGGTATGAAGTTATGGGCGTATATCTCAAACGCTTCTTCCCAAATCTGGTTTACAGAACTTTACGATTAAAAAAATCATAAATTACAAAAAGGGGATAATGATGTCATTATCCCCTTTTTATTAATCAGTTATCTAAATTTACTGGTTTACTTTCCTGTTGCATTAACCACTTTTCCAGCATTCATTTCCATATAATCGAGCGTTAAGTTGGTCATGGCTTTCATACCTAATACAAAACCACCTTCGTCGATATAGAAATCAGGCGTATGATGCGAGGCTGTTTCAGATTCTTTCTTACCTTTTGGCGCACCTCCAAGGAAAAAGAACAATCCCGGCACTTTTTCTTGGTAAAAAGCAAAGTCTTCTGCACCAGTAGCCGCCGATGTCAAGAACACATTTTCTTTTCCAGCAACTGCTTCCAGCGTTGGAACCATCTTTTCTGTCAAAGAAGGGTCATTGTAAGTGACAGGGCACATTTTTGTAATGCTTACTTCAGCAATAGCTCCAGCACTTTCAGCAATGTTTGTGGCTACTTGCTTCATTCGAGCATGAATCATATCCTGCACCTGTGTATCTAATGTACGAATCGTACCATTCATATTAAGTTCCTCTGGAATAATATTACTTCTTACACCAGCATTGATTTGTCCAACAGTAACCACGGCTGCTGACTCAGTAAGAGGAGCATTACGGCTAACAATCGTTTGCAAGCCCATCACGATTTGCGAGGCAGTTACAATAGGATCGATACCTTGCCAAGGAGTAGCACCATGTGCTTGTTTGCCTTTCAATTTAATTTTGAACCAGTCAGAAGCGGCCATTGTACCTTTAGGACGGTAGCGAATCGTTCCAACAGGAGCCTGTGCACTGATATGTAAACCGAAAATTGCATCTACTTTTGGATTTTCGAGAACACCTTCTTTGACCATCAAACCAGCCCCGCCTTCTTCACCTTCAGGAGCACCCTCTTCAGCAGGTTGGAAAATGAACTTTACGGTACCTTTCAATTCACTTTTCATACTAGCCAAAATTTCGGCAGTACCCATCAATATCGCCACGTGCGAATCATGTCCACATGCGTGCATCACGCTTACAGATTGTCCGTTATATTCACCCATTGCTTTGGAAGCAAAAGGGATGTCTACTCTTTCTTTTACAGGAAGGGCGTCCATATCGGCACGTAATGCAATTACAGGACCCGGCTTTCCTCCTTTCAAAATTCCAACAACGCCCGTTTTGGCTACACCCGTTTGTACCTCAATACCCAGCGAACGAAGATGAGCCGCAACTTTTTCGGAGGTCTTAAATTCACGGTTACTTAATTCAGGATTTTGGTGGAAGTCACGACGCCACGTTACAACTTTAGACTCAAGAGATTGTGCTTTTTGTGCTACTTTAGCTTTGAGCGCTACTGTTTGAGCAAATGACATAAAGGCGCCTAGAAGCAAAGCACCAGAAAGTACTATTTTTTTCATGGAATGTGTTAAGGTTTGTGTGATGACACTTTACTAAAGTGAGAATAATAGTTATGAATTGATTGATTTAATCACAAAATACACTATTCTACTTTCATGAATTTACTTGATTAGAGTAAGTATTCCAAGTTTTGAATAGTTTGTATTACTTATTTCTCATAAATAACGTAAAATGGAGTTGATTTTAATTACGTTTTGCAGTCACTAAAAAACTTAGTCATACGAAGTAAAATCTACTCTCTTTTCCCATATTTCAATACCAAACTTTAGTTGTACTTTTAACATAGAAGCGATTAAAACAGACAAAAAGTAGCTTATTATGAAAGAAGATTGAAACCTTAAATTATAATATATTTCAAAACTTTTTTTGAAAGTATTAGTTATAACAATAAGTAGTAAAATCGTAACAGCTACAAGAATTTAACGTCTGCCCATAGTTAATACAGTAATATGATACATTGTATGTATTCTGCACTCGCTCCATTTTCAAAAGTATCCAAAATATTATAAGTATATTTTGCAATAACATATTCAATATTATTACTTTAAGCTATAAATTTTCTAATACGCAAGATTGTAATACAGAAAGCTATTTCTCTTAGACTGAGAAGTGTATATGAGATTTATATTTGGGTTCTTATCTACATTTTGAAAAAAATTCTTTAAAAGCTCTTCGTATAAATAGTCAGATATGAGCAGTTATTGAAATTATGGCAATTTTGTCGATTATGAATATTTTTTTATACATCATATCTCATTATGAGAAAATTTTACTGCTACATATTACGGTTTTGGCACATAAAATTTTGTTATAACAATTTTCTGTATGTACATTTGCTTTTTAACACATTCAAACTAAAATTTCTTTAAAATATGCTGTAATTATTTACAAACACATATCAACAAATTAAAACATAGTCTGTAATCATTTCAATTAGTCCATTTTTAAAACTATAATTATTCAAAATCTGCAATAAGCAGTAATTCCATTGGCTAGCACTAGATTCCTTTAAGTGCTATGATATTTCGGCCAAAAAAATCCAGATTTTAGTACTTGTCGAAGCACTTAGCTGCTTTCGTCTGAGAATTCTATGTTTCAACAAAATATATTTTTCTAGTTTCTGCATCAAAATAAGGCTCTTTGGTCTTGTGCATGAATTAATATTGGTTCTAACTACAGTTTTTACACAAAGACTTTATTTATTATTTTTTAACCATTCTTTAACTATTCTAACAAACTAAGTAAACAGGTGATGAGAAAATCTCTACTCAGTATTCTTCTTACAGTGTTTATGTGTGTACAACTTTTTGCACAGGATAAAACTGTATCAGGAAAAGTGACATCATCAGACGATGGTTCACCACTTCCAGGTGTTAACGTTTCTGTAAAAGGAACTAGCCGAGGTACCACAACAAGCTCGAATGGTACATACAAAATTGCAGTTTCTGGCAATGCAACATTGGTTTTCACCTTTGTTGGTTTCGAAGCTCGTCAGGTTTCTGTTGGCAATCGTTCGACAGTTGATGTTCAATTAACGTCAACTTCACAAGAACTTGCTGAAGCAGTTGTTGTAGGTTATGGTACTCAATCTCGTAAAACTCTAACTGGGTCTCAAGCCTCGGTAAAAGGTTCTGAAATTGCTACAATGCCAACTAACAGTTTTGACAAAGCACTTCAAGGCCGTGCCGCAGGTGTTCAGGTATTAGGAGCCAATGGTACACCAGGTGGTGCAGCTCAAATTCGTGTTCGTGGGGTTGGTACAATCAAAGGAGGTACAGACCCATTGTATGTAGTTGATGGAGTTCAAATCAACTCTAATGCTGGTTCGGCTGCATTTACAAGCAGTAACCCATTGAACTATCTAAACCCAAATGATATCGAATCTATTGAGGTATTGAAAGATGCTGCTTCGGCTGCTATTTATGGTGCTGCGGCGGCGAACGGTGTAGTTTTGATAACAACTAAAAAAGGGAAAGCAGGAAAAACAAAAGTAAATTTTGATTATTATACAGGTTATGTAGAACCGACCAAATACTTGAATGTATTAAATACACAAGAGTGGATTAAAGTTCGTGCAGAAGCTATAACTAATCAAGGTACTGAGGCTGGAGCTGCTTTGAGAAGTACGCTATCAAGTATTCGTTTAGATCCAAATTTGACTGCTGATCAAATTGCAGCATTGCCTACTTACGATTGGCAAAAAGAGTCTTATGTATCTGGTAGAACTAACAACTACAGCATTAGCTTAAGTGGTGGTAGTGACAAAAGTACTTTCTATTTGTCGGGTACTTATAACTCAACAGATGCAAACGTTCGTAACGTAGACTATAAGGGTGGTAACTTAAACGCCAAAATCAGTAGCAAACTTAACAACCGTATTACAATTGATAACTCAATCAACTTGAGTTCATTTGTTCAGAGAGGTCAATTTGGTGGCCCTGGTGGTGGTAGTTTCTTAGGTTCTCCAACATTCTCTGCTCCATTGATTATTCCTGTAAATCCATTTTATAAAGAAGATGGTACTTATTATGGAACACCTGCTGATGGTGGTCTTGCTGGTATTTTGAACCAAAACGTATTGCAAGTAAGTGAGCTAAATAAAATTTATTCACGTGTAAATCAAGCTATTGCTTCAACCTCTATCAACTACAAAATCAATAGCAAGTTATCGTTCCGTCCTTCGGCAAGTATTGATTATCGCTTTATTAAAGGTTATAATTTCCAAGACCCTCGTACAGCTGATGCTTTTAATGTGAAAGGTAGAATTCAAGATCAAAATACTGAAAACATCAACATATTATTCAATGCTGTTTTGAACTACAGTACTCAAATTGACAATGTTCATAACATTAGTGCATTGGTTGGTGCTGAGTACAGAGATGACCAGTCTTCGAATGTGCAGCAAACGGCAGAGGGTATTCCAACTCCACAATTTATTGTAGCAGGTGCTGCGGCAAACCCTATTACAACTTTCGCTTCTTGGTCAGGTTACAAAAAATCTGGTGTATTCGGACGTGTTAATTACGACTATTCAGGAAAATATTTACTAGGATTGACCGCACGTTATGATGGTTCTTCTAGATTTGGCTCTAACAACCTTTGGGGTTTCTTCCCTGGAGTTTCTGTAGGATGGGATGCAGCACAAGAAGACTTCTTAAAAACAAGTTCAATTGTAAACCAATTAAAATTACGTGCTAGTTATGGATCATTAGGAGCTGACCAAATCGGTAACTTCGATTCAAGAGGATTATTTGGTGGTGGATTTAACTACAATGGTGTGAGTGGTATTGCTCCAACGCAGTTAAGCAACCCTAATCTACGTTGGGAACAAAACGTAACCACTAACTTGGCATTAGACTATGGTTTGTTTAATAACCGTTTACAAGGTTCTGTTGAATATTTCATTAGAACAAGTAAAGACCTTATTTTAGATCGTCCTGTTTCATGGTTGAGTGGTTATAGTACTATCTCTGAGAATGTTGGTGAACTACAAAACAAAGGCTTGGAATTGGATGTAAAACTTGTTGCAGTAGATAAATCAGCAGATAACAAAGGTTTTAAATGGACTACTTCATTCAACTTTACATATATCGACAACAAAGTTACTAAGCTATACGATACATTGACAACACTTCCTGGTCGTGCGGTTGATGGATGGATCAAAATTGGTTATCCTGTAAACTCTATTTACACAGCACAATATGCAGGTGTAAACCCAGCTACTGGGCGTGCGATGTGGTATGATAATAATGGTAATATTATTTATCGTTTAGCGGGTGATGTTAATTCTTATTCTAGAATTATTGGTAGTCAAATTCCAAAATACTATGGAGGTTTAACCAACTCGTTTTCATACAAAGGTTTTGATTTAGAAGTATTTTTCAACTACGAATTTGGTAGAACAGTATTCAATAACCAATCTGCATTTATGGCCGAAAACGGTGGTCGTGCATTTAACACATTGCGTTCTATTTATGAGAACAGATGGACAGCCCCAGGTCAAATTACGTCGGTACCAAGACCATACAACGGAAACGCAGAGACATTGGGCTCTGGCATAACAGCAGGCTCTCGCTTTTATGAAGATGCTTCATTCATTCGTTTGAAAACTGTAACATTCGGCTACAATGTTCCAAGTTCATTATTGAAGCAAATCAAAATTGAAAGAGCAAGATTATATGTACAAGCATACAACTTGTATACATGGACTAAGTGGACTGGTTTTGACTCAGAATTTATCAATTTGGGTAGTGGAAATAACGGTACTATTCCACAACCACGTACTATCACTTTTGGAGTACAACTTGGTCTATAATTTTAAATACTTCAAATAAGATTTAATTTGATAAGAAGATGAAAGGAATATACTTTTTAAAAATAGCAACCATTGGAATAGGCCTAACATTAGCATCATGTTCAGACCTGCTTGATGTCCAACCAAGAGCATCAATTGATTCTGTGACCGCTCTTACTACCGAAGATGCTATTAATGCTGCCGTAAACGGTATTTATGATAGATTACAATCTACTTTCTTATACGGTCGAGATTTAATTGCAATACCTGAAGCCCTTGCAGACAACGGTAGAGCAACTAACAAATCAGGACGTTTAAATGCTGAATATCAAAATCAGGTAGGTGCTCATTTTGCTCACTGGCAAACTTCATATTTTGCTATTAATCAGGCTAATTTAGTATTAGATGCGCTACCTAAAATAGATAAAATGTCACAGGCTAACAAAGACTTTGTTGAGGCTCAAGCATTGTTTATCAGAGGTTTGTTGTATTTTGAGCTGATGCGAGCTTATGCTTACGAACCATCTGTTGAATTAACACAGGTAAGCAAAGGCGGTGTACCTATCATAAAATCAGGTGTAATTGATGCTACTCAAATTAAGCTAGAAGGACGTGCTTCTATCAATGAAGTTTATGACTTTATATACTCTGATTTGACAGGAGCTATCGCTAAGTTTACTAGCTCTGGTAGAACAGCGACTGCAGCTTTTGCAAATAAAACTGCTACTCAAGCTTTGTTTTCAAGAGTAGCATTATATCGTGGTGACTGGACTAACTCTGCTAAATATGCTACTGATGCAATGGCTACTGGTAGTATTGGCCGTTTTCAGACAACAGCCAACTATGTGGCTTCATGGCGTTCAGCAAACCAACCTGAATCTATTTTCGAGATTCAATATCAAACCAACGAAAATATTGGTGTAAACACTTCTTTACAAACCACCTATACTACATTGGTTGCACCGGGCAATCGTACAACTACTGGTGGCTTTGGAGACTTAGTTCCAACAAGAGCGTTGTTAGATTTATTCGATTCTGAAAAAGATGCCTCAGGAGCAACAATTCCAGATGTAAGACGTCAAATGTATGAATTAGGAACTGCAGGACGTGGTACCGCTGAAATCGAATGTACTAAATTCTTGGGAAGAAGTGGTCAAGTCAACCTTGATAATATTCCTGTAATTCGCGTTTCTGAGATGTACCTCAATCGTGCCGAAGCTCTCGCCAAATCAGGAAACGTAGCTGGAGCTCTAGCAGACTTAAATGTTATTAGAAATCGCGCAGGGTTACCAACTGTTACTGATTTGACAGGAGCTAGCTTGATAAATGAAATATTAAAGCAACGCCGTTTAGAATTAGCCTTTGAAGGTCATCGTTTCTTTGATTTAAAACGTTTAGGTTCTGACATTGTTAAGGCAGCACCTGTTCAAAGTATAACATTTAGCGATTTCCGTATTCTAGCTAATATTCCTGTACGTGAAATTCAGGCAAATGCCAACTTGAAGCAGAACGCAGGATACTAGTTTGACGATTATGTCTAATTCATTTCAAGAACTTATATTTCAACGAATTATCATGAAAAAAATATTTGGTATTGTATTAGCGCTGATGACTACTTTGTTTATGTCGTCATGCTTCAAAGATAGCCAATCCGTTTTTGACTCAACTTATCTAGTAGAGTTTCAGGATGCTGTCGTTACATCTCCAGCAACATCACTTGGAAAAACTTATCCAATTATCAGTGTTGCTAATGGAGCTGGTCTTCAAACTCGTCGTATCAATCTTGTAGGACGTCAAAGACCTAATCAAGAATCTATCAAGTTTTCGGTAGATACAAAAGAATCAACTGCCGTTGAAGGCGTACATTACAGCTTAGAAGGTGGTGTAGTTACACTTGCAGCTAATTCAAGCTTTGGCGATTGTAAATTTAACATTTTGAGAGCGCCATCAGCTACAGGTACAAATGTATTACTTGTACTTGTTTTAGAAGGAAATGGTAGTGATATCAAGCCTAATGAGAACTATAAAAGATTAGGTTTTAGAATCAATTTGTAATTTTCATAATCAGTATTTTTGCAGCCAGTCAATTCAGTAATGTTTAGATTATTGAATTGGCTGGCTGCTTTTTTTATAACTATAATCAACTAATATTTCATTTTCGAAATCTTGATTTATCTTTAAAAATACCTAAATTTAGATATACAAGTACATCTTTCATAAAAAGCACTTCTTAACAAAAACACTTACGAGGTATTCTACAAGACTATGATTCACCTATACTCTTATGTAAACCTATACATGATATTTATCTTATTATTGATAAAGCTAATCGAATTAAATGCTTACAATGACGATTAAGTGTAATCAAATGTAATTCTTTGCCATAATATCCCTAATTATATGAATAACCTTTACTCGTATTTCGAAACATACTTATGAAAAAAATTTTACTGCTTGCGCTATGGTTATTGACGATCAACGGTGGTTTGTCTCAACAAAAACTCGATTTTAGAATAGGTAAGACTAGAGAAATAGTTTGTCCTGCACCAGACTTCAGTTCTCCTTATGTACACTCCTATGTAGCTCCTCCAGAGCTTTTTTTGCAAAAATTCAATAAACATACTCGTACCGAAGCCGATAAATCGCAATTTATTGTCACTTATATCAATTTTCCAGAAAATGCTAAGGCCGCTTTTCAAAGAGCGGTAGATATATGGCAATCCATTATTATTTCTGATGTACCTATTCGCATAACCGCCAGTTGGGAAAGTCTGGGCTCTAGTGTATTAGGGTCTGCCTATTCAGCAAGTGTTTATAGAGATTATGCTGGGGCACAGTACCCATTAACATGGTATCCGATTGCATTGGCAGAAAAAATAGCACATACCAATCTCAATAGCGACAATCCTGATATTTTTGCTCGCTTTAATAGTGACTTTACTTGGTATTATGGCATAGATGGAAACACACCTACCAATCGTGCTGATTTGGTATCGGTTGTTCTTCATGAAATTGGTCATGGACTTGGATTTTACGGCACGCTACGTCAAGCTACATCTGACGCAACTCTAGGGGTAATAACAGATGGAGGAATTCCTATGATATACGATATTTTTGCAGAAAGTACTGCGGGGCAACGCCTCCTCAACACCAACGTTTTTAAGAACCCTTCTGTAGAGCTTAAAACACAATTAACGGGTGGAAATCTGTATTTGAACTCGCCTGCTATTCTTGCCAACAATGATAGTCTACGTGCTAAAGTTTATGCTCCATCTACTTATCAGGAAAGTTCGAGTTATAGTCATTTAGATGAGTCTTCCTACAGACGAGGAACCATCAATGCCCTCATGACGCCTCAAATTGCCAACGGAGAAGTCACACATAACCCCGGTCCCATTACGTTGGCTCTATTCAACGACATGGGATGGGTAGGAAGCAGTATTATTCACAAAAAAATCAAAGATTCAGAAGACAACACAAAAGCTATTTCATTTAATACAAAAGTTTATGGCGATTTGGGATTTGATTCAACTTCTGTAAAACTATTCTATACCTTGGGCGACATCACCAAAGACAAACCCATTCAGGTATCGATGAGTCGAATTGGCAATTCTAATGAATATACCTATGTGCTACCTGCGAGTACTTCTGATAGAAATATTAGCTATTACTTTTCAGCAGTCGATTCTAAGAAAAAAACATTTTCCACTCCTGCACAAGCTCCGGGTACACTAGAGAATATTACTTATTATAAGTTTAAAATTGGTGCAGATACGACCAAACCAGTCTTAGATTATACACATAATCTATCATTAATCCGTTCAAGCGAACTGGAGGTTTCTCTACCTGAATTACTAGCGTACGACAACATTGATATCGACACAGCCTACGTTGAGTATTTAATTGATGGAAAAGCTCAATCTGCTTTTGCTCTCAAACGCACCAATCAAGCCGAGTTGGCTTCTGGTGCAATGGCCTATGCTTTTTCAGGAAAATTTACGTTTGCAAGTGGCTTGTTGAAGGGAGGTGAAAATATTCAGTATCGAATTGTTGTAAAAGATAAAAGTAAAGCAAAAAATACAGCATACTCCCCAAGTAATGGTTACTATGAATTTAGGGTTCAAAAAATTCTGACTCCTGTTAATTCTTATATTACTAACTTTGATAATATTCCTATGGACGATTTTTATACCAAAGGCTTTGGTGTTGCACAGCCTACAGGATTCACAAGTAAGGCCATGCACTCGGATCACCCATATAAAGACGGAACAGAATTTGCTTTTACAGAAACAGATCCAGCAGATAAATACTCTAATTTTACATTCAATCTTCAAAAACCTATTATATTAAGATCTGACACGGCAAAAATTTATTTTGATGAGATTGTATTAGTTGAGCCTGGTGATAACGGGGTGAGCTTTGCAACTGGCGGTGTTCCAAATCGAAACTTCTTTGACTATGTAATTGTAGAAGGCTCTAAAGACGGAGGTATTACTTGGAAATGGTTTCAAGATGGATGGGACTCTAATACTAATTCAACATGGAAGGCAGCATGGAATGCCTCAGTTGATTCGAAAGGTAATTCACTTACCAATGGCTCACAGGCAATGTTCAAAGCTCGTGAAATAGATATGTTAAAATCTGGTGATTTTAAGGCTGGTGATCAAGTGTTGATTCGCTTTAGATTATTAGCAGACGTAGGTGCTAATGGATGGGGATGGGCAGTCGACAACCTTAATATACAAGGACCAAACCCTAACGCGCCCAAAGTGATAGTGCTTGGATCTGAATTTGACGAAACACAACTCGTTAATATTAGCCCAAATCCAAGTACTAATGGACAGTTTTTACTTAAAGCCACCTTCGAAAAACCTGCTAATCAAGTCAAATTAGACATAATAGATATAACGGGCAAAGAAATTGCCAATAATCAGTATGAAGGTATTGGTACTCAGTTTTCTCAGGTTATAGATTTGAGTAAACAAGCCTCAGGGACATACATCCTTCGTATGGTAGTCGGCGACAAAGTTCTTGTCAAAAAGTTAATTACTTACCATTAAGCTCTAAGTTTGTGGGGATGTACTTAAGTCCCCACAAATTTCACTAAAGAGTACAGAATGGACTTAACCTGATATAATATTTCCACTAAAGTAGTTTGTCAATAAAATATCATAGCTCAAAATAAATACAACATGATAACTTAAAGAGAATCTACATAGCCTACTATGGCAGCAATACCTGCTTCGTCTTTTGGATTAGGTTTTTCTTTTAACCACCAACTTTTCACAGCCTCCTCTTCTTTTCCTAATGCTTCTAGTACAGACTTTTTATCTTTCTTTATTTTATGGACGCTATTGTCTGGTCTAAGTATATAGAGTGTTTCTCCAATTTCAAATTTAACCATCTTAGTTGCCGAATTATAGCTCGTAACATCCAATTTATGAGCTTTGTAGTATTTTAGCAACTTGTATTTGCCATCATACAGCACCTCATAATAAGTATCTTCATTCTGACGATCCACCTTTGGAAAACCTCGCTTAAAGAGTCGTACTCCTCCGTCTTCACCATCAAATCCATACTCGGTTACAGGCAACGTAAATAACTTTACTAAATCGCCTTCTTGATACTCCAAACGGTTATCGTAGGTATTTAATCTTACTTTTGCAATATCAAGTTTTTTACCGTTTTGAATAACATATCCTTTTGTAAATTCCTGTGGCACAAATACAGTACCTTCTGCCTCTACAGCTTGACCATCAAAAATAATTCTACCATCTTTACGCTCAAGATATATCTGACTAATACCGACATTTGCTATCCCAAGCATAAACAGAAGTGCACTAATTTTTTTCATATTAGTTTATTTAGTTTTATGACCAATAAATTACGGAAAATGTTATCAAAATCAACACTTTATCTGTAAATTTCTGGACTTAAAATCCACTCCTAAAACGAAAAAGCTTAGATAAAATTCAAGTTTTTGTTAATTCTCGATCGCTTAAGTTTTATCTTTGCGATTCATTATCACTCACAACGAGTATTTTACCTAGTGTTTCTTTTCCTAAAAAACACGTAAAATCTTTAATTGAAAAAGAAATATGTCTTGGTTTACCAGAAAAGATAAGGGGATTTTGACCCCAACCGAAGCTAAAAGAGAAGCACCAGATGGTCTATGGTATCAGTGTCCTTCTTGTAAAAAAGTAATGCATACGCGCGAACATCGCCTATTTGCTTGGACTTGTTCGTCGTGTAACTACCACGAAAAAATCGGTTCACAAGATTACTTCGAGCTACTTTTCGACCAATCACGTTATACAGAACTAGATGCCTTCATGTCGTCGGGCGACCCTCTCAAATTCGAAGACACCAAACGCTATCCTGATCGTATCAAAGCTACAGAAAAGAAAACTGGCTTGAAAGATGCTGTTCGTACTGCACATGGCAAAATGAATGACGTTGAGGTGGTAGTTGCTGCCATGGACTTTTCATTTATTGGAGGTTCAATGGGCTCGGTAGTAGGCGAAAAAATTGCTCGTGGGATTGACTATGCTCTAAAGCACAAAATTCCATTCTTGATGATTTCAAAATCAGGTGGAGCTCGTATGATGGAGGCTGGTTTCTCATTAATGCAAATGGCTAAAACATCAGCCAAATTAGCGCTACTTGCTGAAGCGAAAATCCCTTACGTATCGTTGTTGACAGACCCTACTACTGGTGGTGTTACCGCTTCGTACGCAATGTTGGGCGACTTCAATATCTCTGAGCCAGGTGCTTTAATTGGTTTTGCTGGTCCTCGTGTTATTCGCGAAACTATCGGTAAAGACCTTCCAAAAGGTTTCCAGAGTGCTGAGTTTGTGTTAGAACACGGCTTCTTGGATTTTATCGTAGATAGAAAAGATTTAAAAGATAAGCTAACAGCTTTGTTCAATATGTTGAAATAAGCATTACTTTATTTATAAAAAAGGATATGAATTTTACAGACATATCCTTTTTTTATTGAGTTTGTGTTTGTAAAGCAAATGAGTGATTATTATGTTTTTCCAATTTTTCTACAGCTGACTATACTCTAATAGAAGAACTATTTTGAGCAATGAATTCATGTATTATTACATGCAATAACTTTCCAATAATAAAATCTTGAATTTGGGAATGTCACATTCCCACAAAGTGTATAAGTTTCTTCTTCATTTAGATTCGTTAAATCCTTCCTTGTTCACTTGCAATTATTGATATTCTTTTAAGCAGACTTGATCTAAGTTCTACTTGGCTTTGCCAAAATACAATTTGCAAATCCTGAATATCAAATGGTAGAGTAGTGCCTCTCTTCGCGGTAATTATAAAATCTTTTTTTAAACCATACGCATAACCAAGTTCAAAGTAAACATTGTGGCTTGACTCTGTAATATCAATTAAGGCAAATGCACATTTTTCAATATGGTTCATCATTTCAGGAAAAATATTTTGTGTATTAATTACTTCATCCATCCTGATGCAGTTATATCTATATTGTCGGCAAGCTTCTTGGAACGTATCAAAGACATCTGTCAACTCAGGCGTATCTTTAAAAGGCATAATTGTAAAGGCGAAACTTGGAGTTGAGATTTCCTCCGCAATTGAAACAACTCTTGAACTAAAGTCTTCTGAAGATGAATTTATTTGATTCAAATCTTCATAGTCCTCCTGCTTGATCCTTGTGGAATATTTTTTATCAAAATTTTCGAGCTCTGTATGATAAATTTTTTCAGACTCTCCATTAAATCTCGTTATTGGTAATATGGGCTTATTTTTTAACCTTGCCCAGTTTGCAGCTCTTTTAGTACCTACAAACCCTCCAACAAGTATTATAACATCGGCATATTTTATGGGTTCAGGTATATCTATATCATCCCCGTCTAAATCCCAATTAGACAATAGAGATTGTTTTACATCCCCGTAATTATGAATTGGTTTTTCGCCTTTTAGCACATAACTGATAATTCTACTTTGCATTTCTCGTTGATTTGTACATGCATCTGCTGCACCTTTACAAACTTCACTATCAAATTCAGTTTTACAAGCATTTAAAAGAATATGATTTTGAAGCATTATTTCACGACCTAGCAAAAATGCAAACTCCTTTTGTTCTGTATATGAATCTCCATTTTCTCTAGTATAGCCACCCGCAATAAATATCTTTTTCATGTTTTCTATAGTTTATTGTATTAATTGATTTAGTGTTTGAATGGCTATATCACCTGGGCTAAAAGATTTAAGCAAATCCATAATTATGTCTATATTTTCTTTTTCTGCTTTCTTTTTACCAATTGTCCCAGCATATCTTCTCAACGCGACATATTCGTTTTTTACCTCTGAAAAATCAACATCTTTACAAATAATATATTTAGTCAACAGTAAATTAAATCTGCTTACCAAATCCCAATAGCTTAAATTCCTTGTATCTAAATTTGAAAGTAGTGAGCCAAGAATAAAATGGATATTTACTGGTATACTGTCAGCCTCCAGAAAATAAGTTAGGTTGTATATGTTTGATAAAGAATAGACACTTTCACTCCTACTTGCTTTTGTATAATATCCAAGTGCTGTTTTATAACATTCTTTTTTGGCTTCAATTTCTTTACTTATTAGCCCCTTTCTCTTAAAGGCACTACCCAACAAATTAAATCTTTCGTAGGTCTCAGAAATGGAAAGTAGTTGTTTTAAATCATTAATTACACTATCCAACTGATTGGTTACATTGATGTTATCCAATGAAGTCTCTAAAAGTTCTACGCAATATTTTGATCTTATGTTACAATATTCCTCCAATGATTTTACTGTGAAAGTTGATGATTCATTCTTGATCAACTCTTCGTATTTTAATATTGAGTTTTTATAATCACCTAATTCAAAATAAATCTTTGCTTCAAGTTCTGTACATTGTGGTGATCGAACACTAGAAAAGTTAATCTTTGTTTGTATATTTTCAAATGCTTTATTAGCAACATCAATATTTTTAAAAGTCGTTCCCCTTTCTAAATCACCTAAAAAATTATATAAATCATATTCTGCTTGTTCAGGTGTTGCATAGTCATACTCAATGTTAACTGAGGGCTTCTCATTATTAAATTTATAGAATTGATCACCATAACACTGATAAGCTCCCCACGTATTATTCTCATACCCATAGGCATCAAAGAGTTTTTCACGAGCTTTTCTAGTAGCTTCTCCCAACGTATATCCTTCAAACATAAAATTATAGAACTCTTGTGAAAAAGTTAACGCAGGTTGATCCCCAACAGACCAGCCTGCAACGACCACAGCTTTTACTCCATTTAATATTAATTGCGTTCCAATATTAGCCGCTAATCTAAATGCGTCAAATGCCTTTTGTTCTGAAACACTATTTATTTCTCCTAGTTCACAACAATTAATAAATGTAAATTCGGGAACAGGTCTAATTTGATTAATTTGGTCTACAGTTAAAATACTATTTCCTATCACCATCCCAGTTTTAAGACTTGAGTCTTCACTAAATTGACCGTGACCCGCTAAATGAAGATATTTATAACCTCCTATTGATAAGTTTACTAATATTGTACTTGCCTCATCTCTAATCAAAGAAACTGTTTTAATAGAGTTTGCTTCAAATTTTTTAGTCACAAATATTGCCTCATCTTTGGCGCCATCTAACTGTCTGTATTTTTGATTATCTAATATTGGATCCCCTACAACAAGAGCTATATTCTCAGAAATAACAGTATTTTTAAAACTAGCATTTCTTGTTATCAATTTTCGTATCATCCCAGAGCTAACTGAAAGAGGAGTAGAGTTTTCGTCTAAACTTGACTGAAGTAGCTCCCATGGATATTCCGCAGTTTTTTCATCTAACATCCATATCAAATCGATATTATTCATCAAGTAATCTTTAAACTCATTCGGAATTAGTTGTTCAAAAATTGCCTTTGAGATCTTTTTATCGAATTGATTTTTTATAGAAATAGTTTTGAGTAAATCATTTATTATCGATGAATTTACAAATACTGAACGTTTATCCTCTTTTGCACCATGCGTTGAAAGTGAAAACGCCATGCCTTCTTTACCATTCTTTATTTCGTTAGTAACTGTAATTATGTTCCACCAATCATTGGTAGCACTTTCAAAAGTCAGTCTTTTCTGAATGCCTCCTACTAATGATTTTATTTTTCTCTCTTTTATAGTAATGGGAAGCCTTTCTGAGTTGATTTTTTCAATTTTAGTAAGTATCTGGAAACAGCTCAATGCCTTATCTTCCATTCTTTCAATAAATTCTAAATATTTTATCGTAGGAGCATCCTCTTTTTTTACAACTCTAAATTTTTCGTTAGCTCGATTTACCCCTTCAATTATAGAGCAAATAGAGGTTTCTAATGGTAAACCTCCATAGCCACTTCCTATTATCAATGTTGAAACTCCTATTTCTTTGTTCTTCTTCGAGTTTTTATTGAAATATATTTTAAATAAATAGTTAGTAATGGCTTGTTCAACGGTTTCCTTTAGCTGTGAAGAAGTAAATTCTCCTACTTCACCCAGCCCAATAATAATTGCTCCTTTGAAGCTTATATTTGTATTACCTGAAATAAAAACTTCACTTTGACCTATTTCCTCAGGATATAACCCAAATTGTCTTTTTTCGGTAAGGATATTCTCTAAATAATTATCAATGACAGACTCTGCACTCAAAATGCCATCCCCCTTAAAGTGACCTACCATAATTGGATATGAGGAATATATCAAATCACCCTTACTAACTGAAACATTTATTGAAGTAAGTGTATTAATATATTGTGGACTTTTCGTTAACCCAAGAATTGCCCTTTCGATACCGACTTGGCTCTTATCAAAAAAGGTCATTTCTGGTTGAATTGAAGTTTTTATACTTCGATCTTTAGATACTTCAATATTAGTTTTTGAAAATTTATTTGTCTTTCCTGTTCGTAAAATATCATTTATTCCATCAAATAATCCAGAGGTATTCGCTAATGAGCCATGTGTTACATCTACATAATATACAGCATTGTTATTCTTTATTTTTTGAGGTATACCGCTTTCCCATGTTACACTTTCATCTCCATTCGAAGTATAGCCAAATCTCAGTTCTTTTTTCTGATTACTAAATTCAATAATTTCATAGCTATCAGCTGTCTTATCTCCTTTCCCTGCAATGTATACCATGTTTGAATAGTCTATACTATCAATTGTGGATAGTACTTTTGTCCGGTAAGCCCTAAATTTCTTTAAATCTAGATCTGATATAATTGATAGCTCACTTCCTTCATTAGCGGCATTTTGCAATTTTAGCCATGTTTCTTTTCGAGCAAAATCATTTCCTTCATTTGTAGTCAGTGGTAAAAGATTATGAATTCCCTCAAACTTTAAAAAAGTACTAATTAGTTCAGCTTTTGAATTAATTAAATCTACCAAACTAAGCGATTTTATAATATCATCTTTTCCTGTTAGGACTGCTGGAATTCTATAAGAACCTTTGAATGGAGTACCTAGATAAATAATTCGAAAATTATGAGAGGAATTTAAGCGCTGCCACGTTTCTGGATGATTTAGAATAAAGTCGCGAAACAATAACCCTCCCATAGAATGAGCTACAATCTGAATTTTTAAATTACTTTTTAGTAGTTCGTTTATTCTAGTATTAAAAAGATTAGCACTTTCTTGTAAAGACTTTCGCCAATCAAACCCAAAAGTAATCACATCGTAGTTTTTAGAGAAAGCATCCAAGAATTTACCATAGCTAGATTCAATAATAGCTGTCGCACGAATATCCTTATTTTCTATAGCTAATCTATTCAATTGACCTCCCACGATTTTAAAGAAATCTAGCCAAATAACACTATTATTTTCACTTAAAACAGACCCCATTATACCAGGAATGAGAATCAATACTGGACGTTTATAAGATACAGTATCGTTGTGTATTCCGCCACCGGGCGCTCCAAATAAACGTAATGCTACATTTCTATCTGTATTAGGAATTTCGTCTTGCGAAAATTCTTTGAAGATACTTAGGTTGATGATAGGCTCAAGAGCTGATTGAAGCTTAGCTCTTGTATCAGCATTGTGAAAATAATCAAGATGATAAATATCTGTCTCTTGTTCAAAATGATAATGAATTTTTTGGCTTCTTCTAGCTCCTTGATACATAGATTCGGTATCAACTACTAAATCATTCTTCCCTTTAAAGACTGCTCTTGAAACAACTATTAATACACCTCTTAAATTAAACTTAGGAACAGCATTTGAAGAAATAACAAATAATTTGTCAGAGGTCCCTGTTACTGTAGGACAGTTTAAAGCTTTGATAAAAGGAGATTCAAGCCTTTGAGCTTCAATACCCGGTAAGACGTCAGGTTCGTTCTTTGTATTTATAATTTCTGTCAACAATGATTTCAGAATCACAAAAATAGGATTAGTATTATTGCCAATTGTAAAACCAATAACATTAGTCAATATGTTAAAAAAAGTACTTAATCTCTTTGATGCTAAAGATGTACCAGCGGCTGGACATCCTACTCTTACAAAACGGTTAATTGTTATTTTTTTAGTTGAAAAAAGCTTGTCTAGTTTGTCTATACTCTCTAAATCATTTTTTCTTTTTTCTTTTTCTAATAATTGCTTTTGAGTAAGATTAAAACCTGATACTCCAATATTGGTAGCCGAATAAAGGCTAATGATATCACCAATAAGCCCACCCCTTGAGCTTGTCACTAAGTCAAGGACTATTCCGTTGGGTAATTGTTTTACTAACTCCAAAGCATTCAATAAAGGACTCTTTGAGAGAGTTTCATGCTGGAAGGCTAGAATCTGGTTAGGATATAAATTTTGTAAAAATTTCCATTCTGGGGTATCTATATTATTGAACCTTAATTTACCAAATGAGCCAATGGTGTTGGAAGCTGTTCCATGTATAAATAACAAATAGGGTTTTGACAAATCAAAATTTTTCGGAAGATCGAGAAGTTCGAAGTTATTTTGTAATAAAAAAAGACCACTTTTTCCACCTACCTGAGATTCATCAAACCTTTCAGCAAGTTCTTTAATCCCTACTTCAATCACTTTCTTAGCCAAAATATTAACAATCTTTAGCAAAATTTTCTTAAAAATACCCCTATTAGATATACCTTCTTCGGTAATTTCTAATGGAATTTCAAAAAATCCTTTTTGTTGATTGGTGTAATAATCTGGAAATAATTCTTCTAAAGTATCCTCATCACATATCCAATTCGTGCCATCTTCGTAGTGAAACTCAATCAATTCTCCTCTGTCAAGAATAAATTCTTGTGTCTTAGTTTCTCCACGCTGATTCAGTTGTATGACAAAAGATTTTCTGATTTCATAGTTAGCAGATTCAGCTTGAAGATGTTGAAAATCTTGCTCTTCTGCTTGAATTTTGAATGTGAGATTCGTCATAAGATATCCTTTTTTTAATTGCACCAAAATGTATTAGTTACAAGTAAATTATTCAAGGATTTCCTTTGTTTTAGTAGAGTATTTTTATTATTCGGTATGTGTAGTTAGGACTGTACAAAGGATTTTCAAACGCCCGTAAATTTGAGATTTTTGATTTCGAAAATGAAGTAACATACTTTTATGTGTAAACTTTAGAGTATAGTACTCCACTAACATCCAATATCCGAAATGAATGTTTTTTTAATCCTTCACACAGTACTAATTCAAAGTATTAAGGGCAGCTTTGGCTTTGTTGTCAGCAGAGTTCTTGTATTCATGTTTTGCATAAGTCAGTACTTTTTCGAAGTAATATTGGGCTTTTATCTTTTGTCCATCCTCTTGACAGATATATCCAAGCTGCAAACATGCTAATGCCCCATAACTTATCGAGGTGTCCTGACTAAGTACAATAGCTCTTTCAAAATGCTCTTCTGCCAAGGGTATTTCATGTAGTTTCTGGTGAATTCGTCCTTTGCGGTAATTATATTCTGCTTTTTCGGCATTATCAAAAAAATAACTTTCTTTCAAGTCTAAAATTCCTTCTTTTGCTTTTTGATAATAACCTCCATCAAAGGCTAATCTAGCTTTCATTAAGGCTTTTGAAGCATTGCTTTTGGTAGAAATCCTAACCTTTTCAGCAAAACGTAACGCAGACTGGTCAGACTCCACAATGGTTGAGCCTTGTGTTTTTACTTTTTCTAAGTAGGCAATCGCTTTTGTATCTTCATTATTAAGCCATAAACATAAAAACAATTTGTAATAGGTATCCTTGATAAAGTTAAAGCCTTTGTACTGTTGTAAAAAAACTTGATAGTGTCGACTTGCTAAGGTATAATTCCCTTTCTGAATCTCTATTTCACCATGTAGGTACTGCAAAAATGGAAATGCCCAATAACCTGTTTGAGCATTCAAGGCATCACATTTTTTGAGCAATACATTAGCTTGATTGCTATTTCCTTCTTTCATATAGGTGGTTACACCTAAAAATTGAATTAAAAGACTATCTTCATTTTTAACTAAAAATTGCTCATAATCCTGCAAAATCACGGGGGTAAAACCTAGAATATAGGCATAAGCCAAATAATACATTATATTGGCTTCGGTGGCATAGCGAGGTTCATTTTTGCTTACGTTTCTCAATTCCTGTAAACCATTTTTCATAGACCCCTTAAGTCCTAAAAATTTGGCTATCCACAAAAAGTTCTGTGGTATCGACCCCACCATGATGTGAATTAGTCCAAGCGATTTTTGTTGTGGAATAAAATTGGGATACTTCTTGTAGTTATTCTCAAGCAATTTAGAGGCCTTTATCAAATTCCAAGCCCCTTTTACCTCATGACCAAACTTGAGCTTTGCAGTAGCCAAATGAAGGTACATTTCGGCTATAATCCATTGTTTTTCGGGAGAAGTATCAGGAAAATCTTCCAATAAACTTATCCGTGTAGCTTGAGCATCTAGAAACTGCTCAAAATCGGCTTTATCTTCCGTAACCATCAACTCTATTAAATCGGTGTAGCTTTGAAGATATAGCTTTATTCCAGAGGTATTTTTTTGCAAAGCTAATAAGGTTCGACATTCTTGCAATCGCATTTTCCAAAGTGAAGTATAAGCTTTTTGTAATACTGGATTCCAGTCAAAGTCATTTGCTTTACTTTGAAAATTTATCAAAACCAGAAAAACAACGATTAACCTTCGCATATATATCTAAGACCTTTATTTGAAAGTTTTATAACGTCAATACTATGATTAAGTTGCAAAAAGGCTCAATGTAAACATGTCATTGTCTAGTCCTGAAAAAAGTTGACAAGGATTAGATTATAAAATTTGATTAATATTAGCCTCGGAAGGACTTACTTTCGAGGTTTTTTTCTTCCATTTTATTAATGGTATTTCTTTTTGC
>NZ_JASHIC010000009.1 GCF_030056705.1 Flectobacillus longus | reverse complement strand
GACAAGCTTTCGCTATCGTCAAAAACAATACTGTGTTTCAGAATGATTTTCAGGCAAATAAAATTGCGCTCACAAAATAATATTTGCCTGAAAGTTTGATTTTTAATACAGTTCATCACTAAATTTAGGATTTACAACAACTCCATGACACGCTGACGGTGTTTAACACCCCATTGGTGCATGGACATGACTACTTCTGAAAGCGATTCGCTATATTCGGTCAAAGCATATTCTACTGTAACAGGTTTGGTATTACACACTGTTCTGGATACCAATCCATGACTTTCTAGTTCTTGTAACTCTTTCGATAAAATTCTAGGACTAATATGTATTTCCCGAGAGAGCTCATTAAACTTTCGAGGACCGTGCCTCAAGACTGAAATTAATACTAACTTCCATTTTCCTCCAACAACATCTAAGGTATCTTGAATGGCTAGTCTTGCTTGTTTACAAGATTTGGCGGTACGAATTTCTTCCATCATTTACTATTGTTTTTGATACTACTATCTATTTTGTAACTAATAACAAAAGTATAGTATATGGTTTTAATTTTGTAAAAAAATAAACAAAATTATGAATTCGACGATGAATAAAATTATTACTTGGGCACTTACGATTTTGGTAGCATTTGTTTTTACTGGAAGTGGATTATTCAAACTATTTGGTGGCGAAGGAACTGCCGAAATGGCCAAAACTTTGGGAGGACAAGCGCATCTTACCTTTCTTGGAATGTTAGAGTTAGTTATTGTTGTTCTCTGGTTTATTCCAAGAACAGGCGTTGTGGGCGCATTACTAGCCATGACTTATATGAGCGGAGCCATTGCTGTTCACTTTGTGAGTAATCAGCCTGTTGCTATTCCTGTAGCTATTGAGGTTTTGATTTGGATTGCAACAGCGGTAAGATTTCCTGAAGTAAAAAACCGTCTATTTAATACTGCTGCCTAAGCTTTGGTGGAGATAGTTATCTCCACCAAAATTTTTCTTCATGTTCCATAAAAACCCTATAATCATAAGTTTTTTCTTGAATCAAATCTTCATAATGAATCGTAAATTCATTTTTGGTAATGGTATATTGCGTTATAGAGACAGTTTTTAATAGATTTTCAAAATTGACTTTAAGATTGCTTTTTGCATGACCTTTTCCACCAAAATGATGAAAGTCTAATAAAGATTCTTTATTGGGTATTTCTTGTAAAAAATCTTTAAACCAATTCTCTCGTTGCTGAATTATTTCTGGCGAATAAAGGGTAACTGACGACCATATATGTGCTATATCTGCTTCTTTTTCTTGATACAAAATCTGCTCGCCAGTCCATCTGATTTCATGCAAAATTCGTTCTTTTTGACTTTCGATAATTACTAAAGTAAAGGGTTCAATTTCATTGAAATAATAGGTTTGAAGAAAAAATTGAACTGAATAATATTCAAAAAAATCTATAATGACTTTGCCACGACTTTGTCGATAAGGAGGTTGGGGGATATGTTTTTCAACGCCCCCATTCAGCAAACAAAGTGTAAAGTTTCCACAACTTCCAATCCAAGTTCCGTCTCCTTGTGGATCTTTCGGGAAAAATACATATTGCCCTCCAAGCTGATATTTTTTTGGTGGTACAGCCAAAACTCTTGAGACAGCCTCGTCTCTATTTGATGTCAATATAAATCCTTGATTTTCAGTCGGAATATAAGTCAGTACGCACATGAGTAATAAAGCAGAATATGAATGTAAAAAAATACTTATGCCGAAACACTTTCTCGATATTTAATGGTAGAATATGCTACGCCAAAGCTGTAAGGCAATGAAACCCCAGGGAAATTTTCTTGAATTCCAATGCGCACTAACGCAAAATGATGGATAGAATGCTCTATCAAATAAACCAACTCACGCTGGACATTGGAAATGACCATTTCTGGAATGATTTCATCGTAATAAGTCGCTATCAACATTAATTTTTGAGCATCAGATATTTCGAAAATTTGTGCCGAGATATTGTTCAAACAGGTGAGCGTATAGGCTAAGTCGTTTTCAATTTGCATGTCTCTTTTGCGAGCATCATAGTCAACAATCCCGCTTTCTAGCCCTTCGATTAAACATTGAAAAAACTCAACGGTATGACGTACATGTTGTCCCAAACTACTTCCATTAAAAACAGCTAAAGGCTTAGTGTACTGTGTTACATTTAAGCACGACAATACGTCTTCTAATTGTTTGATAATCTGTAGTGAAATGTCTTTGCTTCTCATAATGCTACTGTATTTAGGGTAACAAAAATTGTAACTGTATCGCCGAGCAAAGCACTTGATTCGCCGATGTCAAAATCGAGTCTGTTGATTTGAAAACTGGCTTTAAATTGCCCTGAGTTTGTGATTTTAATAAAACTAAATGGAATTTTGATACTCTTTGTCGTGCTTTTAATTGTCAAATCAAAACTTCCTATGTACTCATTTTCTTTAGTTCCATGCTCGATTTTGGTACTGGTAATTAATATTTTTGGAAATTTTTCTACCTCAAAATACTTAACCCCTTTGAGTGTTTTGTCTCGTAAGCCCAAACCTGTATCTATGGTTCGGGCTTCGAGACTAGCATTCATACTAGTTTTGGTTAATTGATTGGTGTCAAAATATATCGAACCACTAAAGCCCCCAATATTTCCTTCGGCTGTAGAGCCAAAAGCATGTTTGATTTTAAAAGTGATATAATTAGAAGCAACTTTCCAGTTTTGAGAAAGAGTCAAGTGGCTAAAAATCAGCAGTATTCCTGTAAAAATACTTTTATAATACAACTTATTTTTTATGACCAATTTGGTAAGATATTGCCAAAAATGGTTGCAAGGTTTTGTGTCTAAAGCGATCATTTTCAAAGGTTAGTAAACGGTCTGTTTTGTATTCTAAAAACTGAAAACTTAATCCTGTTCTCAAACTCCATTTTGAGTCCAAGTGATACGAAGCATATAGCTCTGAGTTTAAACTTCCTAAGTCGCTATCGCTAATCAAAAGCAGATTGAATACGCTTGGACTAGCTGATTGTATGCTATTGTTCAGAGATGATGATTCTGACGAAAGAAACTTACCCGTTTGCTTCCCACCAAAACTTATCCCAATCGCATCAATGTTAAAACCTACATCGAATCGTTTAAAACTGTATTGTAGTACAATTTTAGCATTCAACGAACCCAAAGAGGACTTTGATAATTGAAGCGTATCTATATTACTAACGAGGTCGTCGGAGAATAAGGCAAAAATGCTAGACTGTCCCGAGGTTAAACGAGCAGGTGCTGTTCTGTAATTTTTTTCTCCACTAAAAAAACCATTGGCTCGCAAGCCCCATCCAATTTTAAATCTTTTACTTTGTCCTAAGCCATAGAGTTTTTGATAGGAAAGTGAAGGTGCAAATGACTGACCAAAGGCAATCGATAAGTCAATATTTTCCTCTGTTTTGGCATATTGTCCAAAGGTTGTTATTGTGTATAAGGTCAATAACAGTGTGAATATTTTTTTCATAAGTTATTTTATTTGAGTTCAGCAACGCCAAAAAGTACCGAAAAGCTTTTGCACCATATTAAAACATGGTTTCTTTTCCTAAAATCTGTATCATTCGGAATGTCATATACGACATTTCCATGTTGAACTTTATCGGAAATTTGAATAAAATTGGTCACCGCCCGATCTTCCGCTAAATAAATTCTTAGGTCGGGACCAGCGTCGGTTCTAAAATTTTCGAGTACTAAGGCATAACTCTTCTGGGCTGAGTCAGCATAAATTTTAGCAATACCAGTAGTTTGATGAACAGCATTTTGAAAGCTACCCATGGCAATTAACTTCTTGTCCGAAGTGTAGCTTTTTGTGCCAATACTATCAAGTGTTTTTGGTACTACAATTGGATTATTTGTTATAGGAGCAATGTCTTGGGTACACGAAATCAACCCACCTCCAACACATAGCCAGAGGATTATCTGTTTTATCATAACTGATATTGAAAAATCTAAGGTTAACTTTATGAATCGTAATAGGCTAATTTAAAGTCGATGACTTAATCATTCATTTACTTTGTATTTACGCTTTTATGAGGCAAATCTATTTTTTTTAGAATAATCTCGTTTCTCGAATAATCCAAAACACCTTTATCCTTAAACTCATTAAATAATTGCGTAACAGTCTGACGTGTACTACAAATTAAACTAGCAATATCTTGATGTGTAAGATAATTATGAAGAACAATATCCTCATTTTGTTGTGTACCTTCTTTGGACGCCCATTCGTTCATAAAACTCATAAATCGAGTACGAACATCCTTGAACATCAAATTGGTATATCTATTTTGTAACCTTTTAAATCTAAAACCTATCCATTTTGTATAAGATAGCCCTAATTGAGGATTTTGCTCAAGGAGCTTTTCAAAATCATCCATCTTAAAACTACAGCAAATCACATTGTCTGATACCGCTACTGCATATTCGTCGCTATCGGATTCGGTTAGTGTAAACTCACCAAATATGTCGCCTTTCTGAATAATGTCCTTGACAATTTCATTTCCCTTGTCGTCAACCTCAACGATTTTTAGTGTTCCTTTTTTCAAGAAATATACCCTTACAGCTTCGTCATGCGAGAATAGGATGATTTCGCCCTTCTTTGCAGTTTTGAAGTTGGTAATCATGCAAATTGATTTTAATTCAGAAGAAGAAAGCACGCTAAAAAGTCTGTGGTCTCTTAAATACCAATATTTTGTGTCTAAATTCATAGGTATTTTGGGGATTGATGATTCCCAAATATACAAAATTGCTAAAGTATTGTATAAATAAATACTTTGAGAGCATCACGTCTTTGATAGAGAGTATAAGCACAACCAATAAGGGTAGCAAGAGCCATAAAAAATAGCTGTCCACCGTCGTCCATCACTTCAATACCCAATATAAACAGATGCGTAAAAATAGCACCAATCATAAGTCCAATACCTAAGATGGCACCCCAAATAGCTTGCCGATTAAACAATAATAAGAGTGAGGCAAACAGTTCTAATACTCCAGTAGCAATACGCCCCCATGGTTCTAATCCAACACTACTAAAGATATATACACTTTCGGGAGCCGCCGAAAACTTAAAGAATAAGGTCTGGAGCATGATAATAGCAGGAATTATCCTAGCCAAGAGATTCAAAGTTTTCATAAAGATTACTTAAAAATTTTGTTCCAATTTGTGTCTGCCTGTTTTTTCAACTTTACTTCCTCTTTTTTCCAATCGTCTAAAGTATTTGAGAAAAAATTCTTGTAGAACAAGAATAATTTTCCTTCATAAATACGATAGTTTTCTGGGTCTACTTCAACTTTTTCGCCTTTAGCTCCCATCGCATAAGCGCACCATCCTCCGTAAGCAGGTTCATATTTTTCAGGAGTTTTTTTGAAGTTTTCCAAATTATTAGGATTAGCAAATCGGTAATTAATGCCTTCATAATTGTAGGTCAAATTTGCTTTTCCTTTTAAAGGCTTATTTGAAAAATAGCTAACAGGATCATAGCCGCTGATGGCTGTATTTTTTTCAAGTAAAAAATGTTTTTGTCTGGTATTCTGTGCGTTAACTACGAATGAAAATAGTAGCAAAGCTATACATAATATGTTTTTCATTTGTTCTCTCTGTTTGTTTATGATACAAAGTTGAACAAAAGCCCAGAAGCTATTTGTCGGCTAGGTGACAAAGAAGAGATGAATTTGAGAATAGTTAAAATAAAAAAGGAGATGATTGCGATAATCACCTCCTTGTATAAACTATAATTTTATATTCAAAAACTCAATACAAAACATTTCATGGCAACGTTGCCGGCAACGATTGCGTAAAAAAATCAAAAACATTATTTGTGTGCACCAAACTTATATCTGAATTTCGAATTGTAAACCTATTTATAATTACAAAAAAACTTGTAATTCTTCCATAGCATTTTCTATTTCTCCAAAAAAATAGAGGTACGCATTAGGTCAATTTGTATTCCTCAAAATTCTACTTAATCAGATGATTATTTGTGGGTTATTTATAGCCTATTCAAAGAATAAAATATCATTTCCAGCTAGTTGAGATGGAATTATGTATTTAATATTTTCCTAAAAAATGAAAAAAAGTCTTATTTCAATGTTATTGTTTTTTTTGAGTTTATCGGTGGCGATAGCTCAAAAAACTACGACTTATCCGACTAAATTTACGGTTGCCTTAGACGGCTCGGGTGACTTCAAAAGTATCCAAGAGGCGATTATGGCTTTTCGAGATCATTCGCAACAACGAGTGATCCTGTTTATTAAAAATGGTACTTATCACGAAAAAGTGACCATTCCAGCCAATAAACCCAACCTACATCTTATCGGTGAAAGTCGCGAAGGGGTGGTAATTACCAATGGTGACTATTCTGGTAAAACCTATTCCAACGGGCAAAAAGATGCTGTAGGCAAAACGCAGTTTAGCACCTATAATTCGTACACACTTTTGGTTGATGCGCCTGACATTATTCTTGAAAACCTCACGATAGTTAACAGTGCTGGAAGAGTAGGGCAGGCAGTAGCGTTGCATGTGGAAGGAGATAGATTTGTTTGTAAAAATTGCACTCTCTTGGGAAATCAAGACACGCTTTATGCTGCCAGAGAGGGCACTCGCCAGTATTATGTCAATTGTCAAATTGAAGGAACTACCGATTATTTGTTTGGCAAAGCTATCGTTGTTTTTCAGTCATGTATCCTAAAAAGCCTTTCAGATTCTTACATCACGGCAGCAGCGACACCTGATTATCAGCCTTATGGATTTGTATTTTTTGACTGTAAACTCACAGCTGACTCCACTGCCAAAAAAGTATTTTTAGGTCGTCCGTGGCGACCAGCTTGTAAAACAGTTTTTATTCGTACTGAAATGGGTAGTCATATTTTGCCTATTGGTTGGAATAATTGGGGGAATCCAGCAAATGAAAAAACAGTATTATATGCCGAATATCAATCTACGGGCGAAGGTGCAAACCCTACCAAAAGAGCTACTTGGAGTCGTCAGTTGAGTAAAAAAGAACTACGAAATTATACATTGGAAAAGATTTTTGGTACAAAAGAACAAATTACAAACTGGTGGAACTGAGGTAAGTGATGATTTTGAAGTGGTGAGTTTGGGGTGTTTGGCTACTGTGTGATTACAGTTGAACTCTGTTATAAAGCCACTAATTCATAACTCTTACCCCTTTACATTTTCCTCATAATTAGACATTTATGAAATCATTTGGCAAATTATTAACTCTCTGTGCATTAGGGTTTTCATTAGGTACATTGGCACAAAATAGCCCAACAATTTCTAAAGTTTGGGTTTCAGATTTAGGTAATGGACAGTACAAAAACCCTGTCCTCGATGCCGACTATTCTGATCCAGATGCTTGTCGTGTGGGTAATGATTTTTATATGATAGCATCCAGTTTCGATGCAGTTCCTGGTTTACCTATTCTACATTCAAAAGACTTGGTCAACTGGACTATCATTGGTCATGCGCTAAAGCGTCAACCTCCTTTTGAACATTTTTCAAAAACTCAACATGGCAATGGCGTTTGGGCTCCTGCGATTCGCTATCATGCTGGGGAGTTTTGGATTTATTATCCTGACCCTGATTTTGGTATTTATTTGACCAAAGCTAAAAATCCTACTGGCCCTTGGTCTGAGCCTATTTTGGTGGAAGAAGGCAAAGGCTTAATAGACCCTTGTCCTCTTTGGGATACTGACGGACAAGTTTATTTGGCTCATGGTTGGGCTGGTAGTCGTGCAGGAATTAAAAGCGTCTTGACTATCAAGAAGATGAATGCCGAAGGTACCAAAGTTGTTGACGAAGGTAAAATTGTATTTGACGGTCATGAAACTGACCCGACTGTTGAAGGACCAAAGTTTTATAAGCGTAACGGTTATTACTACATTTTTGCCCCTGCTGGAGGCGTTTCTACTGGCTGGCAATTGGTGCTTCGTTCCAAAAGTGTATATGGTCCTTACGAAAGAAAAGTGGTCATGAATCAAGGAAATAGCCCTGTCAATGGTCCTCACCAAGGAGCGTGGGTAGATACACCAACGGGAGAAGATTGGTTTTTACATTTTCAAGACAAAGACGTATATGGTCGTGTGGTACATTTGCAACCCATGAAGTGGGTAAAAGATTGGCCAGTCATTGGCAATGACCCCGATGGTGATGGCATCGGCGAACCAGTGATGACTTATCGTAAACCGAATGTAGGTAAAACGTATCCAATTATTACACCTGCCGAATCGGATGAGTTTGAGGGCAATACTCTTGGTTTACAGTGGCAATGGCAGGCAAATCCGAAAGGAATTTGGCATAGTTTGACCAACAAAGGAAGCCTGCGATTGTACTCCCAAAAAGTCCCTGATAATGCTAAAAACAACTGGGAAGTACCTAATATTTTACTACAAAAATTTCCAACTGAGAAATTTACGGCTACAACTAAGTTAACCTTTACACCTAATCAAAAGCTTGAAAATGAGAAGGTAGGATTAATTATTTTAGGAAAAAGTTACGCACATATTGGACTGAAAAGTAAAGGTAAAGAGGGGATCTTTTTAATTTATGGAGAATCTCAAAAGGCATCTGAAGGTAAGCCCGAAGTTGAAACTATAACAGAGAATCCTATCCCTGCTAATACGCCAGTTTATTTAAGAGTTAAGGTTTTAGATAAAGCCCATTGTCAATTTAGCTATAGTCTTGATGGACAAACTTTTAAAAATATAGGAGAACCATTTCAAGCAGTCGTTGGACATTGGATTGGCGCTAAAATCGGCTTATTCTGTACAAGAAACACACAAATCAACGACTCAGGTTACGCCGATGTAGATTGGTTTAGAATTGAGAAATAGGCACTAGTTATCAGGGATAAGGCATTAGTTAAAAACTGATGCCTCATCCCTCCTTGCCTCAACCCTATATTTCCTATGCAACGAAGAACACTTTTACAGATGGCCTTGGCGTATTCTGGTACATCGGTATTGTACCCAGCCTTGGCACAAGATAAATCAAAAACAGCTTGGTCGGTTCGTATGGCCGATTCAGATATAAAACGAAACCCTGAGGCTTGGATGCTAGACTTTGCCAAAAAGCCTTTTTGGGGCTATTGTCAAGGATTAGTTTGTCTTTCACTACAAGAACTTTGGGAATACAATGGCGACATCAAGTACTATGAATATGTCAAAAAATATGCTGATGATTTGATTTTGGCTGATGGCACGATTACCACTTATGATAAAGAAAAGTACAATATCGATGCTGTAAACTCAGGAAAAATCTTATTTGCCATTTATGAAAAAACAAAGGAAGCGAAGTATAAAAAAGCATTAGATACTTTGCGAGATCAAATGCGTTCGCATCCTCGAACCACTGAAGGAGGTTTTTGGCACAAAAAACACTATCCACATCAAATGTGGCTTGATGGACTTTATATGGCAACCCCTTTTCTGGCTCAATATGCCAAAGTTTTTCAAGAACCTACGCTTTTTGATGATGTTGCCAAGCAAATTCTACTGATTGATCAACACAATAAGAATCAAGTCACTGGTTTGTATAGCCATGGTTGGGATGAAAGTAAACAAGAAAAATGGGCTGATAAAGAAACAGGAAAATCTGCTCATACATGGGGGCGTGGTATGGGATGGTATGCCATGACCTTGGTAGATACATTAGAATTTTTCCCAAAAAACCACCCTCAGTATAAAGCTATTTTAGCCATAACTCATCAAGTAGCTAAGACTTTACAAAAATATCAAGACACTTCAACTGGACTTTGGTATCAGGTGATGGACGTAGGAGCAAAGGAGGGCAATTACGTAGAAGCATCGGCTTCGACGATGTTTGTCTATACTCTTATGAAAGGAATACGTTTGGGGGCAATTGACAAAAAGTATTTAACCACAGCCCAAAAAGGCTACCAAGGTATTCTGAAACATTTTATTAAAGAACAACCCGATGGAGGAATCACCCTTGCTGAGACTTGTGCAGGAGCTGGTTTAGGAGGCAATCCGTATCGCGATGGAACTTATGAATATTACTGTAAAGAAGCCAAAAGAGATAATGATCCTAAAGCTGTTGGTCCATTTATTCTATTAGCTATTGAGTTTGAGAAAAGAAGTTAGTTTGAATTGACTATAAAACATAATGCAATGAAAATCAAATCATTACTTGCATTTATATTGGCATTTTCTGGTAAAATGTCAATAGCACAATACAAGCCAATTCCAAGAGATACTACTTATAATGTCAAGAAAGTGCATAGCCAAATCAAGAGAGATTACCCCTATGCAATTCCTGTGCCCGACCAAACACCAGCAAATGTGACTGAGGCAAGGGACTTGATTTATGCGCATTTACCACAAACTCCTTTTGGTCCAAGAGATTTACATCTGGATATTTTTAGACCCAAAAAGAAAGGAAAATACCCTGCGTTATTGATGATTCATGGTGGGGGATGGCGTTCTGGAGAAAAATCTATGCAAGTTCCTTTGGCACAATTAATTGCCAATAAAGGATTTGTGACCATTCCTGTTGAATACCAATTATCGCTCGAAGCACCTTACCCTGCTGCTGTCCACAATATCAAAGCCGCTATTCGTTGGGTAAAAGCTCATGCGCAAGAATTTGATATTGACACTACCAAAATGGCGATTTCAGGTTGTTCGGCTGGTGGACATTTGGCATCACTGGTAGGATTAACGGGTGGTGTACCTCGATTTGAAGGCACAATGGGAAATCATTTGGGGATATCAAGCAAGCTTCAGGCAATCGTAGATATTGATGGTGTAATTAATTTTTTGGCGCCATCGTCCCTCAATCTTGAGCGCAAAAGTGATTCTCCAGACGCAGCTTGGTTGGGAGGTGTATTTGCAGAAAAACCTTTAATCTGGAAAGAAGCATCACCTGCGTACTGGATTACTGAAAAGTCTGTTCCGATGTTGTTCTTGAATAGTGGCTATTCTCGTTTTCATGCAGGACAAGATGAACTAATTGGTCAATATAAAGAGTGGGGTATTTACCAAGAAGTTCATCAGTTCAATGTGAAGGTACATCCATTTTGGTTATTTCATCCTTGGGCCGACGAAACGGCACTTTATATGGCTGATTTCTTGAAAAAAGTACTTTAACATTTCTAATTTTTATTCTGATGAAAATCTCAAAGGCTTTACTGTATTCATTTCTCTGTTTGGCATCAAGCCAAACGTTATTAGCTCAAGAGTTTATTCCTTTATGGGAAAAAGGTAAAATGCCCAATTCCAAAGGCTTAAGTATCAAAGACAGCATCGCTAATGAACGGGTATATCGTGTTGGTACTCCAGGGATGTATGCTTTTTTTCCGTCAAATCAAGAAAATAAAGGCGCTGCTGTTGTGATTTGTCCCGGAGGTGGATATGAGCGTTTGGCTTATGTTATCTCAGGATTTCAGTTGGCAAAATGGTTTAATACCTTGGGTATTTCAGCTTTTGTGCTCAATTACCGCTTACCTAATAGTCCCGATTTAATCAACCGAGAGATTGGACCTTTGCAAGATGCCCAGCGAGCCCTCAAATATATTCGTAGTAACGCTAGCAAATGGGGAATCAAACCCGATAAAGTAGGTATTCAGGGCTCGTCGGCAGGAGGACATTTGGCTAGTTTGGCAGGAGTAAGTACAAAAGATATTGCTTCAGTTGGCGATTCGCTCGACAAATTTTCAGCACATCCCGACTTTATGATTTTGGTTTCACCCGTTGTGGATTTGGATAAATATGCTCATAAAGGCAGTAGAAAAAACCTTTTAGGCGAAAATCCCTCGCAGGAATTAGTAAAACAATACTCAATTCAGCATCAGGTAACGCCAAAAACTTGTCCTGCTTTTATCGTTTGTGCTTTTAATGACAACGCCGTTGATGCACATAATAGCTTGATGCTGTATCAGTCTCTTTTAGAAAACAAAGTAAGTAGCGCATTACATATTTTTCCACAAGGAGCGCACGCTATTGCACTAAGAAATAACCCTGGTTCGACAGAAATATGGACAGAGATTTGTGAAAAATGGCTTTCTGAAATAGGAATTCTGGTGCGGTAATTCTTAGCTACAAAATTCTTTTATGCGTTTTTAGGCGGATTTATCCGCCTTTTTTTATTTCAAAAATCTTTAAGATGTACTTTTGTGTATTACTTAACTTATCTCTTCAAGCCATATTGATCCAAAACTTTTATGAAAAATATATTTAAAGAATACTTACAAAAGTATATTCCCATTACCGACGAACAATTCGACCAGCTTTCTTCAGAATTGACTATCAAACACGTTAAGAAAAATACGATTCTCATCGAGCAAGATACCATTGATGATTCTACATTTTTTGTCTGTAATGGCTTGATTCGTGCTTATACCATCGACCATCAAGGCAAAGAGCATGCAATATTTTTTGCGCCAGAACATTGGTGGGTCAACGATAAGAATAGCTTTTACTTTTGTGAACCTTCCTTATTTTATGTAGAAACCTTAGAGGATACAGACTTGGTACAGATTTCTCGAAAATTCTATGATAAAGCGGCCATTTTGATTCCAGAGTTTGCCCCTTGGCAAACCAAAATTTTACATAATTCCATCAGATTTATGCAAAAGCGCATCAATCTATTACTAGCAGCACAAGCCGAAACTCGCTATCTGGACTTTATTAAAATGTACCCTAACCTCGTTCACCGTATTCCACAAACCATGATTGCCTCTTATTTAGGCATCACACCCGAATCTCTAAGTCGAGTTAGAAAAGTATTGGCAACTAAGGGAATTTGAAAATTTGGTAATTTGAAGATTTGAAAATGGATTATTGAACTAGTAATAGGTATTCTATAGCCACGAAAAAGAGCGCCGTAGGTGCGAAAGATTTCAATATAATTGTTATTCTTTCGCACCTACGGCGCTCTAAATTTTATTTCCATATTTATTCTACCAAACTATCGCTCCTACGGAGCTTTTATCACTGATAATAATAAAAATTTTGTTGTGAAAACATATTCAAATTCATCGTCTACGAGAATTTTCAGTAGATATTTACTTTGCCTTTGTAACTTAAATTTTGAGGGCAACCTATTTTAGGCAAGGACAAAGGACAACTCCAAACTCATCACTCCAAACTCAAAACTCTTAAGATTCCCCTCTTCCTTCATTACTTATCATACATCAATGCACAGCCCTGAATAAGCTAGTAATTTTGACTCATCAAACAACAACAATTACTAAACGACTTATTCATTATGGAATCATACATCAAAGGCATGCACCATGTAACAGCTATCGCAGGTGATGCAAAACGCAATCTACATTTTTATACAGAAGTATTAGGATTACGTCTTATCAAAAAGACTGTCAACTTCGATGACCCTCATACTTATCATTTTTACTTTGCCAATGCCAACGCAGATTTAGGCTCAGTATTGACATTTTTCCCTTGGGGTGATCGAGTAAAAAGAGGTCTTAAAGGAGCAGGTATGGCGACAGAAGTAAGCTATTCTGTACCAAAAGGAAGTTTAGATTTTTGGGTAAAAAGATTGGACGACAACAATATCTTTTACAGCAAACCTACTGTGAAATTTGGTGAAAGATATATTGCTTTTCTTGACCCAGATGGTTTGAAAATAGAATTGATTGAAACAGATATTCCTCAGGATACTTTGCCAGAAGTGTATAGCGTAAAACCTGAATATGCGCTTAATAGCATTTATGCTGTAACGCTTACTCTCAACAACATAGCACCAACCGCTTCTATTTTGACAGATGTTTTTGGTTATGAATTTGAGAAAAAAGAAGGTAATCGTACCCGTTATACCATGACAAAAGATGGCTTGACTTCTAAAGTTGACTTGGTTGAATTACCAAACGAATCGAGAGGCATAGTGGCTGGCGGTATCATTCACCACGTAGCTTTTAGAGTAAGTAACGATACCGATTTAATGAAAATGCGTGAGAAAATTGTAGCCTTAGGCTTGAATATCACCGAGCAAATAGATCGCCAATATTTCCACTCTTTGTATTTCAGAGAACCAGGAGGTGTTTTATTCGAAATAGCAACTGATAACCCAGGTTTTGACATCGATGAGGATGAATCAGAATTAGGACAGCATTTGATGTTGCCTTCAAGATATGAAGCTCAACGTGAACGTATCGAAAAAGCATTGCCAGTATTAGCATAAGGATTTGGACTATGGGCTTTTGAGCAAAGGGTTTTGCAGAAAAGCCCATAGTTTATTCTAACATTTAAACACGATTTATCATGGACTTTCAACCCTTAAAATATATTCTTGAGTTGTCAAAAAAACCTAATGCTCCCGTGCTTGTCCTCTTGCACGGAACGGGTGGCGACGAACAAGATTTAATACCTTTGGCAAAGGATATAACCAAAGATTTTCATTTATTAAGTTTAAGAGGAAATGTGAATGAGGGAGGTATGCCTCGTTTTTTCAGAAGAATCAGAATGGGAGTTTTTGATGAAAAAGATTTGGCTTTTCGTACTGACGAAATGAAGGTGTTTATAGAAAAAGTCTTGCAAGAAAACCATTTAGAAAATGCCAAGATTATCGCTGTAGGCTATTCAAATGGTGCCAATATTGCAGGAGCAACACTCCTAAAATATCCAAACTTCTTGGCTGGGGCTATCTTGTTTAGACCCATGTTGCCTTTTCAAGCACCTGAGTTAAGTGAAAAAGCACAGCAAGTCCCAGTATTTTTCTCGAATGGGAAAAACGACCCAACTGTTCCGCCCAAGGATACCACTACTTATCTGGAAATCTTAAAAGAACAAGGGTTTGAAGTGGAACATCATGCTTTGCCAACTAGCCATAATTTGACATACAATGATGTTGAACTAGCTAAAATATGGTTGGAAAAGTATTTCCCAATCAACTAGATAGCAAAATTTTAGGCGTTGCAATGCAACGCCTAAATCTAACTATCCCCAAATTAATTTAATGAATTTTTTGTCTATTTGAATCTCTTTTACTTTTCTGAAAGAATAACAACAGGACCTAGAAGTCCAGCTTTTTCTAAAGGTCTACCCTCTAATCTGAATGGCGCCGTGGTAAAAGTTACACGCTGATTTTGTGGTAAACGATTATCGCCAATCAGTCGGTTATGCCACGTATTACTTACCTCAATTTCGACAGTATTTTTCCCCTTCACCAATGCCTTCGATATATCAACTCTAAATGGTGCTGTCCATGCGACTCCACAATTTTTTCCGTTGAGTTTTACAGAAGCAATGTTGGTCACCTCACCTAAATCTAACCAATAGGCGGTGGAATTGTTTTCATTCCAGTCAAAGCTTTTGGTATAAGTGGCTGTACCTGAGTAGTATTTAATAAGTGAATCGCTACTTACACTCCAATCTGTCAACGTATTAAATAGCTGAGTCGTACTAGGACCTCCTTTTTCTTTTTCAAAATTTACCTGCCAAGAACCTTCAAGACTTTGTATTTTTTGTAGATCTCCAACAGTTTTTGTTGTTGTCAGTAATTTTTTGCTACCAATCATAAAAACAGAACCATTGGCAGGTAACGTAATAGTCAAGGTGCTAATTTCATTTTGCCTTTTTGCTTCTAAGGTATTCCAAGTATCTGTCACAGGATTATAGCTTTGAACAAATGGCATTTCCATACGCAAGTGATAAGTCAGCGTTCGTGCTGTATTGTGCTGATTGGCAATGAAATAGATTTCTTTATCAACCTCTTTGCGATGTGTCCAAGCAATATCTGTCGCATATTTTCCTGAAGATTCCACTACTTCTACATCTCGTTTGATACCTAATCCTTGCAAATCTTCTGGAATTATGGGCGAAAGAATGATTTTCCCTTTTCCTAAATTTTTTACCTGAAAACCATTAGTTTCTTGAAAGTTGCCTCCCCAAATCTGTTCGATTAATGAAGGTAAATTGGGAGAATTACTTTTACTCAAACTCACTGCGGGTCTTTCGCTGATTACTACATTTGCACCTGCGTGAATCAGTTGCAATATTTTTTGTAAAGTTGCCTCTGAAGTAGCATTCGTATTTGGACTCAATTTTAACGCTCTTGGCAATACCAATAAAGCATAGCAATTCCCATCAGAGAAACTCACTTTTCCATTGATTACTTTGGCGCTTTTTAAAGCATCAGGACTAAATGAATCGTAAGCATACCCTCGCAATGGATTGACCCACTGATCGGCATCGGCCATATTAGCAGAATTACCCACTCCCGCAGGCATCTGACGCATAGGTTGACCTTCATTGGCAAGACGTTTTTGTTCTTGAGCGACTTTTTCCGAACCAAATAAGCCAGTCAAAGTACCCACTAATCTATCTGGTAATACCGAGCGTCTTGGTAAATCATCACCAGTAAATACGGCTATATCTGCTACGGGTTTACCTTGTTGCAATAATTCCTGACAACGAGTGGCATAATCTACCCAAGCTTTTGCTGGCTTCCACCATGTTTGATTTCGTTGAAAATACAAGCCAACACCATCTAAAGTCATCCCTGGCTGTTTGTCAATCCATGGATTATGAGAAAAGACATGATACACTAATTTGTTGATTCCTAGCGCATAATTTCTATCCTGTAGCGTTTTCAACATGGCAGGGTGTTCATTCCAAGCCATACGAACTGTCGTAAAACCCTCTGCCTGAATGATGTTTTTTCCGTAAATATGAGCTGCTGAAATAGCATCCAACATATCGTTGGGCTTATCGTGAGTGGGACTATTAAGCCAAAATTCACCCATAGGAATATCTACCAACTTGTAATGTGCCAGTCCGTCGCTCATCATGGTTGGTGCAATACTTTCTGCGGTGAAAATCAAGCCTTTTTCGGCAGTAATTTTGCGTAAAGTGCCATAAAATTTTTCCAAAACCAAATCCACAATCGTTTGACGAATGTCAAATAAAACTTGTTCGGATACACGACGACTTTGCACGGGAGTTCCAGTATAAACCAACAAATAAGGCATTAAAGAATAGCCTCGACGCTTTGAGAATTCTTGAGCAAAATTCTTTGACCAATTTTGACTCCCGCATTCCCAACTATCTACGTGGAAATATCGTAAAACCTCCTTGCTCAACACTGGTCCAATTTGTTTTTGAGCTTCTCCAAACCAGTTATCAAACTGAATTTTTACAGCTTCTTCACTAAATTTATCACATTCAAGTCCCTTTCCCGCCCCAGCAGTTGCATTGGTATGTCCCGTAGAAGTATGTCCAATTCTTACAATCGTCCAAAGACCTTTGGGTGCCTTCCACATGAGATTTCCATCCTTATCAACAAAGCGACTGATATCAATAATCTTATTACTCGGAATACACAGATTATCAGCCAACTGTTCAGAGGAACTTTGTTTACTCATTCTCCAAATTTCACCTGTTTTACTTTCGTATTGATGAACTTGAGGTTTGGCAAAAAGTTGAAGTTCCAACAGTTTCAAAGAAGGTTTCCATTTGGCAGCATCCAAGTCTTCTGCGCCAGGTTCTGAGCCATTTTTATCATAAACAAAACGAAAATACTTTGCTGTGGTAGTGGGTATCGCATGTGTTACATCCGAGTCGGTATCTTGCCATCCATGTCGAGGGGGCTCTAGTTGGGTAACTTTTCTAAAATTGATACCATCATTGCTTACCTCTACCGTCAGACGATGTGCCTGATAAGTATTACTACCTGTTCGAATATAGATAGAGCGACAAGTGAAAGGCTTGTCAAAGGCATATTGAAACCACGCTTTTGTATCCGTTTTAAAACTCTCTTTATTGCCAACTTTAATTAATTGCTGTCCAGAAATATTGGGCAAACTACTTGTTATTGAGGGCTTAACAGATAATGTAGAAAGTGTATCTTCTGCCCAACGAGGATATGCCAACACAGCAATATCTTCATAATAGTTTTCCTTAGTAGGAGGTAATGGCAATTTTTGTTGAATCGTTTTTCCCCCTGATACATGCACAGAGGCAGATACCACTTTTTGCATAGATTGCTCAGGACGAATCCAAGGACCACCTGCCAAAGCAAATCCATCGCTAACGTGCATACCCATTTGCAAGCCTAATCGCTTGGCTTCGGACATCGAAAAACGAACCATTTCCCACCACTCAGGCGTGAGCTGTTGTACTGCAGGTGTATATACAGGTGGATTCGCAGGACCTTTGATGGGCATGAGATAGGCTCCGCCAATACCAACCTCCTTCATCGCTTCAAGATCGGCAGTTATACCAGCTTTCGAAACGCCACCTTGCATCCAATACCAAAATACCCATGGTTTGGCATTTTGTGAAGGAATGACTTGATAAGAGCTTTGTGCCGTAGTTTTGAAAAAAACAAAACCTAATACTATCAGAGTAAGCCTTTTAAACATATATTTTTTGATGATATTCTAAAAGTTAGTGGGCAAAATTGAATTCGTTTTACCCACTTTAAGCCTAATGCCTACGGCTTATTGCCTAAAGCATTTTATTTGGTAACAATCTCAATTTCAGAAGACTCCAAACCTTCTGCACTGGCTTTCAATTTGATTTTGCCTACTTCCTTAGTAGCTTGAAGTATAGCCAAACATTTACCATGGTACGCACTGCGATAAAGAGCTTTGAACGACTCAAGACTTGCTTGATAACCATTGTCTACGCCGACCAAATTGCCTTTTCCTTCTACAGAAAATTGTACTAAATGATTGGCATCTGGTACGATATTTCCTTTTTCATCAGTGATTTCTACGGTTACAAAAGATAAGTCCAAACCATCTGCTGAAATAGCTTTTCGGTCAGCTATCAAACGAATTTTTTGTGCTTTTCCTGCTGTAAATACTTCTTTACTAAGAACTTCCTTACCCGCTTTTCTAGAAATAATTTTCAGTATGCCCTCTTCAAAAGGTACTTTCCATGAAACATGAAACTCATCTTTGCCTTTTTTGAGGATTCCTTGAGATTTATTATTCACAAATAACTCAACCTCATCTGCTTGGTTGTAATACGCCCATACTTCTACAGTTTGTCCAGCCTTCCAATTCCAATGAGGCAAAAGATGAAGCACAGGCTTTTGCGTCCACTCGCTTTGGTACATATAATACACGTCCTTCGGAAAACCAGCCAAATCGATAATACCGAAGTATGAACTTCGGGCAGGGTAGCTATAAGGATGTGGTTCGCCGAGATAGTCAAATCCTGTCCACACATATAAACCTGCTACGTGAGGCGCATTTTTTACTGCCTTCCAAGACTCCTCGTGAGTCGTGCCCCAATAGGCAGCCGCAAAGTCATAGGCTGGGGCTGTCCAATCGGCATTACCTTCTACCAATGGACTTTTACTATCTTTTGGCCAAAGTTGAACTGCGGCTTTTGGTGTATCGTATTGTCCTCTGGTCTCTAATGCCGATGCCGTTTCGGTAGCGATGATGCTGTGGTTCGGAAAGCGTTTCGGAAATTCCGTATAGGCTTCATGTTTATAATTAAAACCAAGAACATCCAAAGCTCCTGATTGGAAAATATGGTTTTTATCTGGTTCATTTTCGGTAAGCGCTGAAGTAATGGGTCTGGTGGTATCAAATTTTTTAACAATTCCTGTTAATTCCTTTGCGTAAGTTCTGCCAGTGCTATCAAACTGTTCTCTAATTTCGTTGCCAATACTCCATACAAAAATCGAAGGGTGATTGCGGTCGCGTTTAACCATGGCTTCCAAATCACGAGCGTGCCATTCTTCAAAATATTGTCCGTAATCTTTTTTAGATTTCTTCTTTTTCCACATGTCAAAAGCCTCATCCATAACAATAAAGCCCATTCTATCGCATAAATCTAAAAGTTCAGACGCTGGAGGATTATGAGACATACGAATGCCATTACATCCCATCGCTTTTAGGATTTCAAGTTGTCGCTCCATTGCACGCACATTGACAGCCGCACCCAAAGCACCCAAATCATGATGCTGGCAAACGCCCAGTATTTTGGTAGGAACTCCATTTAAGTAAAATCCTGTAGCTGGATCAAACTTAAAAGTTCGTATTCCCAAGGGACTAAGCTGTGTATCAATAACTTGGTTTTTTTGAAGAATTTCTGTTTTTACTTGGTATAGATAAGGTCTATCAAGCGTCCAAAGTTGTGGTTGCTGTAAGGTCAGATTTTGAGTAAAATTTTGTAATGAATCTTTTAATAGAGAAATGCTCTCTTGTTTCGAAATCAGTATTTTTCCAGTACTATCAACAATACTCTGACGAATAGCCAAATCAGATTGTTGATTTGTTGTATTACGAAGCGTCGTCTGTACTTTTACTTCTGCCAAGTTTTCTGTCACCTTGGGCGTACTCACAAAAACACCATGATAATCTATCGCCACCGTCCCAGTGATGACCAATCTAACATTTCGATAAATGCCTGATCCTGAATACCAACGAGTATTAGGCTGTTCGCTATTATCTACTTTTACAGCAATGATATTATTCTTCGTCAATAAAAAGGGCGTTAACTCATATCGAAAAGCATTATAGCCAAAAGGTCTTTTACCTAAATAATGTCCATTAATCCATACTTGGCTATTTCTGTAAATGCCATCAAATTCTATATATACTTTTTTGTCTTTGGTAGCCGATGGAAGATTAAAAGTTTTGCGATACCAACCGATACCCGTGGGTAATGCTCCTCCTTGGTTGGTCGTTAGATGATTAGCCCCAAAAGGACCTTCAATACTCCAATCGTGTGGTAGCTGTAATACTCTCCACGTTCGGTCATCGAAAGAAGTGTTTTGGGCATCTTTTAAGTCAGCCTGTGCAAACTTCCAGTTATCGTTAAAGTTAAAAACAGTTCGACCTGTATTTTGAGAAAAACAGTTTGCATAGAGGTTAACTATGAAAAAGCAAACAGAAAAAATTTTGTACATGTCAGTCAATTTGCTGAATTAAAATGGGGATTCCTTATAGGATATTACTATCCAATACAAAGGTATTGGCATATATCTCCATTTTTATGTACCATTTTTCCCAACTTTTATACCATTTTATCTGGGTATATATCGACAAATATTGAGCTTTCGTTAGTTATTTCTTTAATAGAGGCAATAGGCTATTTTTATAGGTTTTTATCTTAGGTAATGAATTTTTAGTTTGAATTGCAGATTCTTTGAATGTAGCTAGTACTTAAGAAAATTGAACCAAAACAGTATTACATTGCCGATTTATTCCTAGTTTTTTCTTAAAATTCATATAAATAACTTTTCATTAGAAATCCATCAAATGAGTCTGTGAGGGTCTGTAGGGTAGTAGTCGCTGTCAAAATGATACAATATAAATTTGGATATAGCGTAAAAAGTATTCAAATTATTGTATAAACTTAGGTTTAAATCTGCATAAACATTCTTGAAATAGTACAAAGATAAAATCCTATAATTTATTGAGAAAATTGTATATCATGACCCTAGGGAATCCTTGTAATTTTGGCTCATCGAGTAGGGTTTTATTTAGTTAGAGAAGGACTAAAGAAAGAGCTCAGGTTTTGGGAGGTACTTATTTCTTGAAATGAAACAACCAAAATCTACCAACAATAAGCATAATAAAAACTGATACATGAAAAAACTGCTGTTAAACGCACTAATTGCGCTAGGTCTTGTGGTATTACAACAAGAAATATCGATGGCTCAATATCCATCGATTCCTGACGATATTAAAAAGGAGAGTGATGAGTTGATGAAAGAGACAACACGTTTGTCTGATATTGCTTGGCAAAAAGCATTGCCTATTATTCAGAAAGAAGCAAAAGCTGGTAAACCATATATTCCTTGGGCTGCACGTCCGATCGACTTACCACAAGCTGATATTCCTGCCTTTCCGGGTGCTGAAGGTGGTGGTGCTTATTCATTTGGTGGTCGTGGCGGAAAAGTATATGTAGTGACAAGTCTTGAAGATGACGGTGTTGGTTCATTGCGTTGGGCTTGTGAGCAGGGTGGTGCTAGAATGATTGTTTTCAACGTTTCGGGTATCATTCGTTTGAAAAGACCTTTGATTATCCGTGCTCCTTATATCACGATTGCAGGTCAAACTGCTCCTGGTGATGGGGTTTGTGTAGCAGGCGAGTCGGTTTGGATTAATACACACGATGTAGTGATTCGTTATATGCGTTTCCGTCGTGGCGAAACTAATGTGGGTCGTCGTGATGACTCTATCGGAGGTAACCCGATTGGTAACATTATGATTGACCACGTATCAGCTAGTTGGGGATTAGATGAAAATATGTCGATGTACCGTCACATGTATAATGATAGCACAGGTAAAATTGAAGATAAATTACCTACAGTAAACATCACAATCCAAAACTCTATTTTCTCTGAGGCACTAGATACTTGGAACCATGCTTTTGGTAGTACTCTTGGTGGTGAAAACTGTACCTTCATGCGTAACCTTTGGGCAGATAATGCAGGACGTAACCCTTCGATTGGCTGGTTTGGTATTTTCAATTTTGTTAACAACGTAGTATTCAACTGGGTACACCGTTCGATAGATGGTGGTGACTACCGTGCTATGTACAATATTATCAACAACTATTTCAAACCTGGTCCTGAAACACCTAAAAATACACAAATCGGGCATCGTATCTTAAAACCAGAATCGGGTAGAAGTAAGTTGAAATACCTTACGTTTGGTCGTGCGTACGTAGACGGCAACATCATGGAAGGTAATGAGCGAGTAACTAAAAATAACTGGGATGGTGGGGTACAAGTAGAAGATTTACCAAATGCAGGTAAATACACAGATTCTATTCGTTGGAATAAACCTTTGCCAATGCCAAAATTGACAATTTTGCCAACCAAAACTGCTCATGATTATGTATTAGCTAATGCAGGTGCAACGCTTCCAAAGCGTGATGCTGTAGATACCCGTGTAATCGAACAAGTAAGAACAGGTAAAATTACTATTACGCCAAATGTAAAATTGCCAGAAACGCAATTCAAACACCGTCGTTTGCCAATTGATTCTTACAAAAATGGTATCATCACAGATATTAGTCAAGTAGGTGGTTATCCAGAATACAAGGGTACTCCTTACAAAGATTCTGATAATGACGGTATGCCTGACGCTTGGGAAATCAAAAATGGCTTGAACCCTAAAGATGCCAACGACGCCAGCAAAGACCGCAACAAAGATGGCTATACCAACATCGAAGAGTATTTGAACAGTGTTGTGATCGTGAAGAACGTGAAACCATAAATATTTCTGATTGAGTCAATGAGTGATTTAGTGATTTTTTCTTTGATCATTAAATCACTCATTTACCCAATTATATTTCATTTAAAAAATCACCAATCACTCAATCACCGAATCACTCAATTTATCGTATGTCTCGTTTCTCCATAATCTTATCTCTTTCCTTAGGTCTGAGTGTTTTTTCAGTATTAGGGCAAAAGCCAAAAGTTGCTCCACCCAAACCTCCTGTATATCTGGATGATGCAGGAAATCTGGCATATACCCCTGAAAGTAAAGGAGATAGAATTCCTGATTTTTCTTTTTGTGGCTACAAAGCAAGCGAAGAAGTAATTCCATTTATAGCAGGAAAAGTGAAAGTAGAGGCAGCAAATGGCGATGCAACGACTCGTATTCAGGCTGCCATCGACTATGTGGCGGGTTTACCAGTAGATGCTAAAGGCTTTAGAGGTGCAGTCGTATTAGGAAAAGGTATTTTCGAAATAAAAGGAAATCTGCTTATCAAAGCCTCAGGTATTGTGATTCGTGGTGCTGGTCGTGGACAAACCATTCTGAAAGGAATAGGTATTTCGAGAGAGACGTTGATTAGTATTCGAGGAAAAGATGATAAAAAAATTGAGAGTTCCGAGAAAGTATTGGACGCTTATGTCTCTGTTGGACAAGCTTGTATAAGTGTAAATACTCCTGAGAAATATAAAGTCGGTGAGCGTATTTTGATACAACGTCCTTCTACCAAAGAATGGATTCAAGCTTTGAAAACTGACCATTTTGGAGGGGGAGTTACCGCTCTTGGCTGGAAACCCAATCAAAGAGATATTACTTGGGAAAGAACAATTACTCAAATTACAGCCAAAGGAATTTGTTTAGATATTCCTTTGACTACAGCGCTTGATTCGACTTATGGAGCGGGAACAGTGGTTAAATTTCAATGGAATGGACGTATCAATCAAATAGGTATCGAAAACCTTTCGCTAGAGTCGTCTTATGATACCAAAAATCCTAAAGACGAAAACCATCGTTGGATGGCAATTGGATTAGAAAATGTAAGTGACGCATGGGTTCGTCAGGTTGATTTCAAACATTTTGCAGGTTCTGCCGTATATGTACAAGCTTCCGCTCGCTGTGTGACCGTCGAAGATTGTATTTCTACCCAGCCTATTTCTGAAATCGGCGGACAACGACGTTATACGTTTTTTACCAATGGTCAACAAACGCTTTTTCAAAGAATTTATGCCGAAGAGGGCTATCACGATTTTGCAGTAGGCTATTGCGCCGCTGGTCCAAACGCTTTTGTTCAGTGTGAATCCAAACTTCCGTATAGTTTTAGCGGTACAGTAGATTCTTGGGCTTCGGGTGTTTTATTTGATATTGTCAATGTGGATGGTAATGCACTACGTTTTTCAAATTTAGGTCAGGATGGACAAGGAGCTGGCTGGTCGGCTGCCAATAGTATTTTTTGGCAATGTTCTGCCTCTCGTGTCGAATGTCAAAAACCACCTACCGCACAAAACTGGGCATTTGGTACTTGGGCTCAATTCGATGGAGACGGCTATTGGGATATGTCCAACGAGCATATCAAACCAAGAAGTTTGTTTTATGGACAACTTCAAAATCGCTTAGGTGCAGAGGTTCAAGCAAGAACTTTTTTAATGCCAACAGAAACAGAGGCATCAAGTAGTCCAAAAGTAGAGGTAGCTATGGCATTGACCAAAGCATCCGTTGAACCTGCCCGAACACTAAAGGAGTTTATCGAAAAGGCCTCTCAGAGATTATCTCTAAACACTGGAGAAAAACTTCAAAGTATAGAGCAAATCGGTATTCCTAAAATTATTACCCCAAATAAAGCACCTGATTTGCAAGTGCAAAATGGTTGGTTAGTACGTGGGAAATCTTTACAAACAGGCAAAAGACAAGAAGTTCCTTGGTGGTCAGGCGTATCCCGACCGCATGGATTAGCGACTAGCAAACCACATATTACTCGATTTGTCCCTGGACAAACGGGTAAAGGACTAACTGACGATTTAGTTGAATTAAGCGACTGGATGCAAGAAAGTCATGTGAAAGTGATGGATCATAATTATGGACTTTGGTACGAGCGTCGTCGTGACGACCATGAGCGTATTCGTCGTATGGATGGCGAAGTTTGGCCTCCATTCTATGAATTACCATTCGCCCGAAGCGGAAAAGAATCTGCGTGGGATGGTTTGAGTAAATATGATTTAACACAATACAACCAATGGTATTGGAGTCGCTTGAAACAGTTTGCTGATTTGGCTGACCAGAAATCTTTGGTACTTTTTCATCAAAATTATTTTCAACACAATATCATAGAAGCAGGCGCTCATTATGCTGATTTTCCATGGCGTCCAGCCAATAATATCAATCAAACAGGATTCCCTGAACCAGTGCCTTATGCTGGCGATAAGCGCATTTTTATGGCAGAACAGTTTTATGACATTAACCATCCAGTTCGCAGAAAATTACATCGTGCTTATATCCGTCAATGTCTAGATAATTTTACGGGAAACACAGGAGTCGTACAATTGATTAGTGCCGAATACACAGGTCCACTTCATTTTGTTGAATTTTGGTTGGATGTCATCGATGAATGGCAAAAGGAAAAACGCAAAGACGTCTTAGTGGCATTAAGCACAACCAAAGACGTTCAAGATGCGATATTAGCAGACAAAAAACGTTCGGCGGTGGTCGACATCATAGATATTCGTTATTGGCATTATCAATTCAACGGACAAACGTATGAACCTAAAGGTGGACAAAACTTAGCTCCACGCCAACATGCTCGTTTGTTGAACCCGAAACGTTCTTCGTCTGAACAGGTATATCGTGCCGTGAACGAATATCGCATGAAGTACCCTACAAAAGCAGTAGTTTATAATGGCGATAGTTTTGATGCAAATGGCTGGGCAGCTTTAATGGCAGGAGGCTCTATTCCTAGCCTGAGTTTTGATTTTCCTCAAGAAATTTCCACTCAACTTATTGGTATGCAACCGATTCAGTGGGCGAGCCAAGCAACTACGCAATGGGTTTTGGGTCAACTAGGACAAGGATATTTTATTTACAGCGAAAGTTCAACAGAAATTACCGCAGATTTAAGTAAAGAAAAAGGAACATTTGAAGTAAAATTTCTTTCTCCTAAAGACGGCAATTTCTTATCTAATACTGAAATCTTAGAGGGCGGGAAAAGCTACCAACTAAAAAATCCCACCAATGGTAGTATAGCGATTTGGATAAAGAAAAAGTAAGGTTTTAACCTGAAAAACTCTCATAGTCCACGAAAATGTTGCCACATAAACCTAATTAAAACAATCTGACATCCATGAAAAAAGGATTTTCGGCCTTTCTAATAGGCTTACTTCTCATCACAGGAAATATCACTAAGGCACAAGTGCCCGCTTTAAAAGTCTCTGATAACAAAAGATATCTTTCTACCAAAGATGGGAAACCGTTCTTTTGGCTTGGCGATACGGGATGGCTATTGTTTTCAAAACTTACACGCGAAGAAGTAGAAACCTACTTGGAAGATCGTCGCCAAAAGGGATTCAATGTGATTCAAGCAATGGGATTACACACGCTCAATGTGGTCAACATATATGGTGATTCGGCATTAGTGGGAGGCAATATTGCAAAACCAAAAGTGACCAAAGGTTCGGATATAGCTGATAATGAGGCTTATGACTTTTGGGATCATGTCGACTTTGTGATTCGCACCGCCGAGAAAAAGGGCATTTATATTGGCTTTGTACCTTTATGGGGAGGCAATGTGAAAGACAAAAAAGTAACGCCAGAACGTGCCAATATCTATGCAACATTTTTAGCCAATCGTTACAAAAAATATTCTAATATCATTTGGTTAAATGGTGGCGATATTCAAGGAAGTACAGGTAAAAAAGTATGGGATGTTTTCGGGAAAACCATTCGTGCCATCGATAAAAATCATTTGATTACCTATCATCCACGTGGACGTACTTCGTCTTCAGAATGGTTTCATAAGGATACATGGTTGGATTTCAACATGGTGCAATCAGGTCACCGCACGTATGCGCAGGATACTTCAGCTAAAGAAAAATGGCATTATGGCGAAGACAATTGGCGCTATATCCAAGCGGATTATCAACTCAAACCAACGAAACCCGTTATCGATGGTGAGCCTTCTTATGAAGGTATCCCTTACGGCTTGCATGATGTAAACCAACCACGCTGGACAGATGCTGATGTGCGTCGTTATGGATATTGGTCTGTTTTTGCAGGGGCTTTTGGTTATACTTATGGACAAAATTCGGTCATGCAAATGCACCGTCCCAAATACAATGATACTTCATTCGGCCCTCAAGAATATTGGTATGAGGGAATGGCAAAACCTGGTTCTTTTCAGATGAAACACTTGAAGGCGCTGTTACTATCTAAGCCATTCTTTGAAAGAATACCAGATCAAAGTTTGGTAGTAGATAATGGTCAAAAATATGAGTATGTAGTAGCTACTCGTGGCAAAAACTATGCGTTTTTGTACACTTACACAGGACGTACTTTCAAAGTGAATATGGGTAAAATTGCAGGGAAAACAGTAAAAGCTCAATGGTTTGACCCTCGTACTGGTAACTATCAAGCAATTGGAGAGATAGAAAACTCAGGAATTAAAACGTTTGATGCTCCACTTGAGCCTAAAGATGGAAATGATTGGGTATTAGTATTAGAAAGTAAATAAGTATGCAAATACCACAGTTATCTATTGCCTATTATGGCGATGATTTTACGGGTTCAACCGATGCCTTGGAGTTTTTGTCAAGAGCTGGACTAAATACCATTTTATTTTTTGAGGTTCCCTCAGTTGAAAAACTACAGCAATATCCTCAATTACAAGCCATTGGTATTGCAGGGCGGACTCGTGCTTTGGGTGTAGAGGCTATGCAAAAGGAGTTAGCACCTGCTTTTGAGGCGCTTGCTCAACTACCTCTTAAGCAGGTGCATTATAAAGTTTGTTCAACGTTCGATTCTTCTCCAGCAATAGGAAACATCGGCTTGGTGCTTGAGCTGGGTTTGGCTCAATTCAAAAATCAATGGACACCTATTTTGGTTGCAGCGCCATCTTTGGGTCGATACGCTGTTTTTGGAAATCTCTTTGCTCGTATGGGAATCGGTAGCGAGGGACAAATCTATCGTCTCGATCGCCATCCATCTATGAGCAAGCATCCCGTAACACCCGCCGCCGAAGCTGATTTACGTTTGCATTTGGGTAGACAAACTTCTGTAGAAATTGGCTTACTCGATATTTTACAAGTAGAAGCTAATAACTTAGCAAAAGCACATACTGAGCAAGTCTCAGCAGGCAAAAAGGCGTTGTTTATCGATGCCATCAATGAAAATCATTTACTAACAATTGGTGAATTTTTAGAGGAAAAAGCGCAAGAACAGTCTCACATCTTATTTTCAATTGGTTCATCAGGTATCGAAATGGCATTGGGTTCCTATTGGAACCAGCAAGGTGTTTTTTCACCTAAAAATACTTGGCAACCACTCGCAAAAGTAGATGCTTTGTTGGTGATTTCAGGAAGCTGCTCGCCTGTAACAAGCGCTCAAATTGATTGGGCAAAGCAACATGATTTTGTCGAAATTATCATTGATGCGCCACTAATTGCACAGGAGGAGTTATCTGATAATATCTTACAATCCTATATTAATCAAGCTATTAGCTATATAGAAAAAGGAAAATCTGTTATGATTCATACCCAAGGAGGCTCACAAGAAAGTATTCCTCTGTCATCCGAAAAGCTGGGAACTGCCTTGGGATTGATTGCTAAAAAAGTCATAGAATCAACGCATCTTACCCGTTTGTTGATTGCAGGAGGCGATACGTCGAGTTATGCAGCACGTGCACTTGAGATAGAAGCATTAGAAATGATTGCACCAGTGGTAAAAGGTGCGCCACTTTGTCGGGTATATTCTACCAACGAGGTCATCAATGGTTTGGAAGTCAATGTAAAAGGAGGTCAAGTGGGCGCAGCAAACTATTTTGGATTAGTTAGAGGGGATTTAGCTTAAAACTATTGAAGTTTTTATGAAAAAAATCAAATCATATATTCTGTTAATACTTAGTTTTTGCTCGATTTTTTCGGTAAAAGCACAAATTGTCTTGCCTCGAATTTTGGGGCATAATATGGTTTTTCAACAAAAAAAACCTATTCATATTTGGGGAAAAGCCTCTGTTGGAGAGCAAATTAATGTGCAATTTTCAGGACAATCCGTCAAAACAACAGCAGATTCTGAAGGAAATTGGCAAGTATGGCTCAAGGCACTACCAGCCTCAAGCATTCCTCAAGAGTTAAAAATTGAAGGAAAGGAAGTTATTACTCTTAAAAATATCTTAGTAGGAGAAGTATGGCTTTGCTCTGGTCAATCGAATATGGAATATACCATGCGAAAAAACAGCAAGGTAAAACGTCCTAATCTCCCAGATCCCAATCCTGTTGATGAGTTGGAGGTTGCCAAAAATCCACTCATTCGTATTTTTTTAGTCAACAGAAAAGAATTAGTAAAACCTGATCCACAGCACAAAGGGTGGAGTATCGCACAAGACTCTGCCTTGCGTTCTTTTTCGGCTGTTGCTTACTTTTTTGCTAAAGAAGTTCACCAGCAGACAGGCGTGCCCATCGGTATGATTTCGTCGGCTATCCCAGGCAGTAGAATAGAACCTTGGATTTCGGAAGAGGCTTTTGCTGGTTCTCCTTATTTCAAAGGACAAAAGGTAGAAGGTGAGCCTGCTAAATTTTATAACCCTATGATTCGTCCTTTAGAATCTTTTGTTATGAAAGGCTTTTTGTGGTATCAGGGCGAAAGTAATTGTTTTTTGAAAGATTCGGTACAATATACCAACAAGATGGAAACGCTGATTAGTAGTTGGAGAAAAGCTTGGAAAGACGATAAAATGCCTTTTTACTATGTGCATTTAGTCCCTTATCTCTACTCAAAAAGTACAGGTAAGGTAGTTTTGGAAAAGGAAACCCTTCCTACTTTTTGGCAAGCACAAGCCAATGTAACTCAAAGAGTAAAGTACACTGACTTTGTAACTACGACCGATTTGGCAGACACTTTGACCAATATTCATCCTTGGTACAAATGGGAAATCGGGAAACGTTTGGCACTTTTGGCTTTGAAGCATGATTACGGGAAAAAAGATTTAGTTGCCTCTGGACCCATTTTCAAAAAAATGAAAATCAAAAATGATAAAGCTATTTTATCCTTTGAATCTATGGGTGGGGGTTTGATGAGTAAAGATGGAAAAGACCTCAACTATTTTAGTCTAGCAGGTGCTGACGGAAAATTTTACGAGGCAAAAGCCATTATTGTAGGCACCCAAGTGGAAGTATTTTCCGAAAAAGTCCCAGAACCCAAAACAGTCAGATTTGCATGGCAAGAGGATGCAGAACCTAATTTTTTCAACAAAGAAGGACTCCCTGCACGACCGTTTACCAGTAAAAAGTAATATCAATGAACAGGTATAGGGCATAAAGGGAGCAAAAATTTGAAACGTTATCTCATTTTTCTATGTGCCTTTGTCCCTTATCCCTCATCAAAAACAATCATGAACAAAAGAATTGTACTTTTTTTCTTCTTAGTACTGAGTTTTAAGGCTCTCTATGCGCAAGAAACCCAAAGAGTTTATCTTTCTGGAAAAGGGCATGACCAAACGGTTCTTTGGGATTTTTTCTGTACCGAAGGCCGTAATGCTGGCAAATGGACAAGTATTCCTGTTCCATCCAATTGGGAATTGCAGGGATTTGGCAAATATAACTATGGCTTCGCCAAAGATAGCTCAAGAGGTAAGGAAAAAGGACTTTACAAATACCGTTTTCAAGCTCCCAAGTCATGGCAAGGTAAAGCATTAAACCTTGTTTTTGAAGGGGTTATGACCGATGCTGAAGTAAAACTCAATGGAAAGTCTGCTGGTGAAATTCATCAAGGAGCCTATTATGCTTTCAAATATCCAATTGCACAATTACTCAACTATGGCGCTGAAAATCTCTTGGAAGTAACCGTAAGTAAACACTCGGCAAATCAGTCGGTGAATGAAGCTGAGCGTAAAGGAGATTTTTGGATTTTTGGTGGAATTTTCCGTCCAGTTTATATAGAGGTTTTGCCTACTCAGCATATTACTCGTGTTTCTATTGATGCCAAAGCTAATGGAAATCTAAAAGCAGTGATTCGTACTACTTCAAGTAATACAAATCTTACTTTATCAGCACAATTACATACCTTAAATGGTCAAAAAGTTGGCACTCCTATTCAAGCAAATCTCAAAGCTAGTCAGTCTGAACTGACCCTTGAAAAGCTTTATCAAAACGTTCAACTTTGGACATCCGAAACACCTAATCGCTACAAATTGATTGTAAGTTTATTACAAAATGGGAAAGCGATTCATGTAGTTGAAAAGAAAATTGGTTTCCGTACCGTCGAAGTAAAATTGCGTGATGGAGTATATGTCAATGGGACTAAAATAAAGTTCAAAGGGGTAAATCGTCACTCGTTTTGGCCAACTTCTGGGCGTACTACCTCAAAGGCTGTGAGCTTACTCGACGTACAATTAATGAAAGACATGAATATGAACGCCGTTCGTATGTCGCATTATCCTCCCGATGACCATTTTTTGGATACCTGTGACTCCTTAGGTTTGTTTGTAATGGATGAATTGGCGGGCTGGCATGGCAACTATGATACGCCTACAGGTACCAAACGTCTTGAAGAATTAATAGAACACGATGAAAATCATCCTTCCATAATTTTTTGGATTAACGGAAATGAAGGTGGTCACAATTATGAATTAGACCCAATTTTTCCTCAAAAAGATTTACAAAAACGTCCTGTAATACACGCATGGGAAGATTTTGCAGGATTTGACACACAGCATTATCGCGATTATAACTACGGTATCGGTAATTATGACCACGGACATAGCATTGTTATGCCAACCGAGTTTTTGCATGGAATGTATGATGGCGGGCATGGAGCTGGTCTGGAAGATTACTGGGAGCATATATGGGCAACACCACTTTGCGCAGGTGGCTTCCTTTGGGATTTTGTTGACCAAGGTATAGTTAGAACCGATAAAAATGGCATCCTAGATACTGATGGTAATCGTGCTGCTGACGGCATCGTAGGTCCTTATCGTGAAAAAGAAGGAAGCTATTTTACCATCAAAGAAGTGTGGAGTCCAATCAAGTTTGAGGCAAAAGAAATTACTTCTGATTTTGATGGAAAATTTACTATCGAAAACCGCTATCATTTTACCAATACTAATCAGTGCCGTTTTACTTGGAAACTCAAATCTTTAGGGCTACATCAGTTGCCCGAACTTTCAGGTAAAGCCCTTTCTCCCAATCTGAAACCCTTGGAAAAGGGATCAGTAGTATGCGAGCAACTACCACAAAATTGGCAAGAATATGACGTTTTATATCTGAGCGCTTTTGATGCTTATGGGAAAGAAATTTTTACTTGGAGTTTTAAAATTACCTTGCCAAAAACAATGGCAAAGGCAATGGTGAAAACTTCAGGCAGTACCAAGCCTACGCTTCAAGAACAAGATTCGTTGTATGTAGTCAAGGCGAATGGTCTGACGATTAGTTTTTCTAAAAAATCAGGTTTGCTAAAATCAGTACAAACGGAAAAAGGAGTTATTCCATTCAACAACGGCCCAATAGTACAAGAAGGAAGTACCAATTTTAAAAATATTACTACTCGTTTTGAAGGTGAAAATGTAGTGATTGAATCTACTTACGACAAAAAAGAGGCATTCAACACACTGCAATGGATCATTTATCCATCGGGTTGGGTAAAATTGAAAGTTAAATATTTCCCAGCAGCTTATTTGACGAATTATTTTGGACTTAATTTTTCTTTTCCTGAATCTGAAATTAAAGGTGTTGAATATTTAGGAAATGGTCCATACCGAGTATGGAAAAACCGTTTGAAAGGAAATCAATTTGGTATTTGGAAGAAAGATTATAATACTACCGAAACAGGTGAAATACCTTTTGTTTATCCAGAGTTCAAAGGATACCATGCCAATATGTATTGGTGTAAGTTTATAACCAAAGGTCAGCCTTTTACCGTAGTCACAGAAACGGAAGATGTATTTTTCAGGTTGTTTAGCCCAGCCTTCAAAACTGATTCATATCAAAACTATGTGATTAATTTCCCAAGTGGCGATATTTCCTTTATGCAAGGTATTTCGGCTATTGGTTCTAAAACTAACCGAGCTGACAATACGGGTCCTATGAGTATGAAACACGTCTTTTATGACTACGAAAAAGAGCCTAAAAGAGCTGTTGAAATGGTTTTGTATTTTGATTTTTTAAAATAGGGGATAGGGGTTAGGCAATAGGCAAAGAGTTTAATTTTTTTTACTCCTTGCCTATCCCCTGTACCCTCAACCCTAAAAACTTATGAAAAATTTCCTCATCACTATCACTTTACTAACTTCTTGCTTTTTTACACAAGCACAGACGGCAGATCAGGCGTTTAAAAAACCTTTGAAAGAGGTTATATCGACGATTGAAACTCGTTTTAAAGTGAAAATTCGCTATCCTGAAGCCTTGGTGGCTAATAAACAGGTTACCTATGCCGAATGGCGTTTTAGACCTGATTTGGAAACAACGCTCCATCATATCATGGACTCGCAGGATATTACTTTTACCAAAGAGGGAGAGGGGAAATACAAGTTACAGGCTTTTCAATATCACCTCAAAACTCCAGAAGAAGGCAAACAGCAATTAAATTATCTGTCTACGCTTTCGCCTGATATTACTTCTTGGGAATTACGTAAAACCAATTTGAAAAACTGCATTTGGCAAGCACTCGAAATAGCAAAAGCGCCAGCCAAACCTCAGTCTCAAGCTATTATAACTTCCAAACGAATCATGGATGGCTACACAGTTGAAAATGTGGCTATCGAAACTTTGCCAGGGGTTTATGTAAGTGGCTCTTTGTATCGTCCTTTAAAATCAAAAGGTAAAATTCCCGTTATTCTGAATCCTGACGGGCATTTTGGGGATGGTCGTTATCGTGCCGATTGCCAGTATAGATGTGCAGCTTTAGCCAAAATGGGCGCTATGGCTTTTAGTTACGACCTTTTTGCTTGGGGCGAATCTACCTTACAGTTCAAATCTGAAGACCACCGTCGTAGCCATGCTCAAACAATTCAAATGCTTAATGGAATGCGTATTCTGGATTGGTTACTAACCCTCAAAGATGCCGATCCTACGCGTGTAGGCATTACGGGCGCTTCTGGCGGGGGTAGCCAAACGATGTTGTTAACTGCTATCGACGACCGTATCAAAGTAAGTGTTCCCGTAGCCATGATGTCCTCGTATCACAGTGGGGGGTGTCCTTGCGAAAGTGGCATGGGTGTACATTTGTGCGGAGAAGGTAGTAACAACGTAGAAATAGCCTCCATGGCTGCTCCAAGAGCACAAATGATTATATCGGATGGAAAAGATTGGACACAGTTTGTCCCACAGACTGAATTTCCTTTTGTCCAACGAATTTATGATTTATACCATGCTTCTAATAAAGTTCAGAATGCCCACTTTCCAAGCGAAGGACATGATTATGGAGCTAACAAACGTAAAGCAATGTATGGCTTTATGGCAAAAGAATTAGGCTTAGATCTTCAAAAGATTCAGGATGTAACAGGTAATATCGTAGAAACAGGTATAACGATTGAGCCTTTTCCAGCCTTATATGTTTTTGGTGAAAAAGGCGAAAAGCTACCTTCCAATGCCATCAAAGATTTTGAAATAATCGAGAAGATGTTTTCGAAATAGTGGCACAGGCAAAGAGGCACAAGGCAAGAGTTTTTTATTTACTCTTGCCTTGTGCCTGACTACTAACCCCTCAAAGAAATGCGTTTTTTATTGATTTTGTTAATGATAGCTAGTCAAGGACTGGCACAAACGACTCGTTACAAAGTAGGTTTGATTGACCTCATGTTGTTGAAACGACAAAAATTGGGAGCCATTACGCTCACACAACAAATTGGCGCCGACGGACTTGAATTGGATATGGGAGGTTTAGGGAAAAGACCCACTTTTGAGAATCAACTTGCCAACGATTCTATTCGTCAGGTTTTTATGAATAAGGCCAAAGAATTAAACCTTGAAATATGTTCCTTGGCAATGACAGGCTATTATGCTCAATCCTTTTGTGGTCGAGAAGAGTATCAACAATCTATTCGAGATTGTATAAAAACCATGAAAGCCATGAATGTAAAAGTGGCTTTTTTACCGCTTGGTGTGCAATGCGACTTAAAGAAAGACCCATCTATTCGTGATTCGGTTGTTAGCAGATTAAAAGTTGCTGGAAAAATGGCAGAAGAAGCAGGCGTGGTAATAGGCATCGAAACAGCATTAAGTGCCAAAGAGGAAGTGGCTTTACTCAAAGAAATCGGTTCTCCAGCCATTCAGATTTATTTTAACTTTTCTAACCCTCTCAAAGAAGGTCGTGATTTATATAAAGAATTAAAAATTCTAGGAAAAAACCGTATCTGTATGATTCATGCCACCAATAAAGATGGTGTTTGGCTAGAGAAAGATCCTGAAATAGATATGCTTAAGGTAAAAAAGACTTTAGACAAAATGAAATGGTCAGGCTGGCTAATCATCGAACGTTCGAGAGATGCCAGCAAGCCTAAAGATGTCAAAGGAAATTATAGCGCCAATACGGCTTATTTGAAAAAGGTATTTCAATAAAATGAGATGAGTCATTCATAATTTAGTGATTTGTGATTGAGTGGATGAGTGATTATTTTTTTTGACAATATTCTGCTTCTCACGAAATTTCAGTCAGGATATTTCGGTTTTTTGGGTAAAAATCATTTTGAAAATAATCACTAAATCACTCAATTGCTCAATCACTAAATAAAGGATAGCCCGTATCCTTTTGCTAATTTAGCAAGAACCCTCCCTATGCAAATATCCTATAATTTTCAGAGAAAATGGTAGATAGTCTGACCCTCCTAAGCATATACCTTTGTATGTGTTAAATCTGATTTATTCCGAAAAAAATACAAGATTTATTGAGCAGCAAGCCAATATTATATCAAAATACCTTTCGGATTAATCATAAGCTCTCAGATTCAGGACTATAAGTTATGTACAAAATTTCACTCATACTTTGTTACCTCTTCTTAAACATATCTCATTCTTTTGCTAGTACCACGAGCAATGAGGATGGAGTAAAGACGATCTATTTACAAGTTTCCCAACCATCACAACCTCGTATTGCTTACGGTGTTAGTAAACTCAAACTTGCTTTAGAATCTGTTGGATATAAGGTTTCTACAACCTCAAAATCTACGACCTCAACTATTTGGATTGGCACTCAACAAGGGTTAAACAATAGCAATACCTTATCCAAAAAGGAAAGTTTTCGTCTATTTAAATCTGCTCAAACTCCTTTGCAGGTCATTGGTTTTGATGAGTCGGGTGTCTTATATGGTTGTTTGGAATTAGCAGAAAGAATCAAACAGCAAAAGACTATCCCGCAGTCGCTGGTCTATCAAGACCAACCCGAAATGGTACTTCGTGGTACTTGTGTAGGTATGCAAAAACCCACACTTTTGCCTGACAGAGAGGTATATGAATATCCTTATACAGAAAAAGATTTCCCTTGGTTTTACGATAAAAAACTCTGGATTAGATACTTAGATATGATGGTCGAAAACCGTTATAACTCACTCTACATCTGGAACGGACACCCTTTTGCATCCTTGGTTCGGGTAAAAGAATACCCTTATGCCGTAGAGGTTGACGATGCCACTTTTAAGAAAAACGAAGAAATGTACCGTTTCTTGACTGAAGAAGCGGATAAAAGAGGTATTTGGGTAATTCAGATGTTTTATAACATCATTGTTTCCAAACCTTTTGCCGAACATCATAAAATCAAAACACAAGACCGTAATCGCCCAATTATTCCAGTCATCGCAGATTATACACGTAAGTCTATTGCGGCATTTGTAGAAAAATATCCTAATGTTGGTTTATTAATCACCTTGGGCGAAGCCATGGAAGGAGCAGGACAGGATGACGTTGATTGGTTTACCAAAACCATTATTCCAGGGGTACAAGATGGTCTAAAAGCTTTGGGTAAAACAACTGAACCTCCCATTGTGCTTCGTGCGCATGATACAGATGCTCCAAGAGTCATGAAAGAGGCTTTACCCTTGTACAAAAATTTGTACACGATGGCAAAATACAATGGAGAGGCTTTAACGACTTATACACCAAGGGGTTCATGGGCAGAATTACATCGCAAATTAAGCCAAATTGGCACGGTACATATCGAAAATGTGCATCTTTTGTCAAATCTCGAACCATTTAGATACAGTTCGCCTGACTTTATCCAGAAGTGTGTACAAGCCATGCACAGCGTTTATGGCGCTAATGGACTGCATTTATACCCTCAAGCTTCATACTGGGATTGGCCATATACCGCAGATAAAACGTCTGAAAGACTTTTGCAAATCGACCGAGATGCCATGTGGTACAAAACATGGGCAAGATATGCTTGGCGTGCAAACCGCCCTGCTACAGAAGAACAGCAGTTTTGGAAATCCTATCTTGGAAAAGAATATGGACTAGCGTCAAATCAAGCACAAGGAATCTTAGATGCCTACAACGAAACGGGAGAAATTGCACCTAAGCTTTTGCGTAGATACGGTATCACCGACGGTAACCGTCAGACTTTGACCTTGGGGATGTTGATGACTCAATTGATTAATCCTTATCGTTATGGGCTGTTCACGATGCTATATGAATCAGAAGCACCTGAAGGTGAGATGATTATTGAATATGCCGAAAAGGCATGGAAAGGACAAAAACACATCGGAGAAACGCCTGTGCAGGTAGCCGATGAAGTAGTAGTTCATGGGAGAAAAGCGCAGGAATCCATTGACAAAATAGCACAAAATGTCACTAAAAATACGGCTGAATTTAAGCGTTTACAAAATGATGTTCATTGCTACAATGCAATGGCGCAGTTCTTCTCTGAAAAGGTATATGCCGCTCTGGACCTAGTACGTTACAAATATTCAAATCAAATTAGTGATTTGGAAAAGGCATTACCACACTTAGAACGTAGCGTTGAGCACTATAGCAAACTGGTTGAATTGACAAAAGACACCTATTTGTATGCTAACAGTATGCAAACCAAACAGCGCAAAATCCCGATGCGTGGTGTCGACGCGACTTTCATTCATTGGAAAGAAATGCTACCCGTTTTTCAAAAAGAAGTAACGAGATTACATACTGTTATTGATTCGTTGAAGCAAAGTTCAGGTAAGGGCGTAAAAGCTATTCAATATCTCAAACCTGCTCAGGTACAACTTGAAGATGGCAGTTTAACAACCTATCCTTTAGCGAGCAATCAAAAAGTTTTTAACGATACCAGCATTGTGATTCAAGGCATAGCACCTGAACTAAAAAACCTTTCTGGTATTGTTTTATCTAAGAAAACACAGATTACTAAGGGCACTCAAATAACTTTTAAAACGGACAAACCTGTGAAAGTATTAGTGGGCTATTTCAATGAGAAGATAGGGATTTATGATGCGAAGAAAAGTAATTTTCTACCAAAACCACAACTTGAAATTGATGCCAGCGCCAATAACTTCGGACAAGCAGAAAGTAAGATTACCAATGCCCTGTTGCTAGGCGACTGGCCTCCTGTGAATATCCATACTTTTTCATTCGAGGCAGGAACACATACGCTGAGCCTTGCCAAAGGAACGTGTTTAGTATTAGGCTTCGTTGATGGCTCACAAGAGATAAAAATCTTCGACGCAGGTTTTGCAGGTAATCAAAAAAATATTGACTGGACAGTGGAGTAAGAAAACGATTGAGTGATTGTGCGATTGAGTGCATGAGTGATTATGTTAGATTGGAAGAGATATCAACCTTATAAAGGTTGGACTGATTATTTTATAAAAATCACTAAATCACTCATTTATAACTCACTAAATGAAATCATGTACATTAAAAAAATATTAAGCCTTTGGGGCTGTATTCTTCTGGGGTATGGGAGTGTGGCTCAGAAGACCGATTTTGTTGGGACCAAAACCTTAGCGTCGGCAGTTGAGCGCTACAATGCGCTTGATAAGGAAGAAGCTGTTATTAATTTTATTCCGAATGCACAATCATATAATTGGTTAGCGCAGAATATTCCTTTATTAGATTGCCCCGACTCTTTGATTCAGGAGATATACTATTATCGTTGGTGGGTATTGCGAAAGCACCTCAAGCAAACGGCTGATGGCTTTATTTTTACTGAATTCATCACCAAAGTAAATCACGCTGGTAAGCACAATGCCATCAGTAGTGCTTTGGGACATCATATTTATGAAACTCGTTGGCTCCGCAATCAACAGTACACAGACGATTATATTCGCTTTTGGCTTTATGTCGATCCCAAACACAATGTACAACGTTTTCACGCCTTTAGTAGCTGGATTGATGACGCTGTGTATCAACGTTATTTAGTCAATTTGGATAAATCTTTTTTAGAAAAAAACCTTCAGACACTCGTAGCAGATTATAAAAAATGGGAAGAAGAACGCCAATTACCAAACGGAATGTTCTACCAGTTTGACGTAAAAGATGCCATGGAAGAGTCTATTAGTGGGGGCAGAAAAGATAAAAATATTCGTCCAACCATCAATAGCTATATGTATGCCAATGCTAAATCTTTAGCCAGAATGGCAGAATTACTGGGCGATGCAAACACACAAAAGGTTTTTACAGATAAAGCTAATTTCCTTAGAAAAGCCGTTGAAGATACCCTTTGGGATAGTAAGGCCTCTTTTTTTAAGGTAAAATTAGAAAAAACAAAAGCTTTCTCAGACGCTCGTGAGGCTATTGGCTTTATTCCTTGGTATTTTAATTTGCCAGAAGATAAGGCAAACTATGCCAAACAATGGAGTCAACTTACCGACACTTTAGGCTTTAAAGCAAAATGGGGTATTACCACTGCCGAGCGTCGCCACCACTTGTTCCGTACACATGGTTCAGGACATGGTTGCGAATGGGATGGTCCACTTTGGCCTTATGCTACTACACAAACGTTGAAGGCGCTGTCCAATTTGCTCAATAATTACAAGCATAAAGGCGATATGACCCCTCAGGTTTTCTACGATGAACTAAAAAAATATGCCTTTTCGCATCAAATGAATGGGAAGCTTTACTTAGGCGAGTATCAGGATGAGAAAAATGGAGAATGGCTCAAAGGCGACAATCCAAGAAGTAAGTTCTATAATCACTCTGCCTATGCCGACCTGATTATCAGCGATTTAGTGGGACTCAAACCTCGTGAAGACCAAGTATTAGAAATCAGTCCTTTGATTTCGAGCAAACAATGGGCTTGGTTTTGTCTAGAAAATATTTCTTATCATGGAAAACTCATTACAATCCTTTGGGACGAAACTGGTAAAAAATACAACAAAGGCAAAGGTCTACAAATTTTTGCTGACGGCAAACTCATTGGCAAGTCCAAAAAACTCAAAAAAGTAAGATTTAGTATCTAGAAGCTGTAGGCTTTGCATCCGTGGTCAGTGTCTCACTGACCAACTAGCGACAGCAAAAACTCGCATATAAAGTCTTAAAATATCATAATGATAGTAAAGTCCGCTGTGCTAACGAAAGTTGTCGAGTGAGACACTCGACACGGATTGAGAAATTTGCATCCGTGGTCAGTGTCTCACTGACCAACTAGCGACAGCAAAAACTCGCATATAAAGTCTTGAAATATCATAATGATAGTAAAGTCCGCTGTGCTAACGAAAGTTGTCGAGTGAGACACTCGACACGGATTGAGAAATTTGCATCTGTGGTCAGTGTCGCACTGACCAACTAGCGACAGCAAAAACTCGCATATAAAGTCTTGAAATATCATAATGATAGTAAAGTCCGCTGTGCTAACGAAAGTTGTCGAGTGCGACACTCGACACGGATTGAGAAATTTGCATCCGTGGTCAGTGTCTCACTGACCAACTAGCGACAGCAAAAACTCGCATATAAAGTCTTAAAATATCATAATGATAGTAAAGTCCGCTGTGCTAACGAAAGTTGTCGAGTGAGACACTCGACACGGATTGAGAAATTTGCATCCGTGGTCAGTGTCTCACTGACCAACTAGCGACAGCAAAAACTCGCATATAAAGTCTTGAAATATCATAATGATAGTAAAGTACCGCTGTGCTAACGCAAGTTGTCGAGTGAGACACTCGACACGGATTGAGAAGATGTAGGCTTTAAGCAATAGGCATTAGGCAAAATACATCCTCGGTCAGTGTCCCATTCGACTCGGATTGCACTTTTAGCCTACGGCATAAAGCTTGAAGCCTAAAGCAGCCAAAAATAACTTGTTTCCCGTATTTATTACAAAATCCTCAACCCTAACTATGCTTTCACCTCTAGCAGAAAAACTCACTTGGCTTGACTATGCCATTGTTGCCGTTTATTTGGTACTCCTTTTAGTGATAGGCTATCGTGCAAGTCGCAAAAAAAATACTGACGAAACACTATTTCTAGCCAATAAATCACTGGATTGGTACAGTATCGGTTTTAATATGTGGGGAACAAATGTGGGACCTTCGATGCTTTTGGCATTTGCTAGTATTGGCTATAGCACAGGAATTGTGGCGGTTAACTTCGAGTGGTATGCCTTTGTATTCTTGTTTTTATTAGCCATTGTTTTTGCGCCCAAATACATCGCCTCAAAAGTATCCACCATGCCAGAGTTTATGGGTAAGCGTTACGGCGATTCTACCCAAAATATCTTAGCATGGTATGCGCTCATTAAGATTTTGATTTCTTGGTTATCGCTAGGTCTTTTTTCAGGTGGTTTTTTGGTAAGACAAATCTTAGGCATTCCAATGGCTCCTGCGGTAATTGTCTTGGTGCTTTTTGCAGGACTATTTGCCTATATGGGCGGACTCAAAGCTATTGCAAAGGTGAATGTTTTTCAAATGATTTTATTAATTGCGGTATCTACTACTCTAACGATTTTGGGCTTACAAAAAGTGGGTGGCATATCGACGATGTATCATCAAGTGCCAGCAGATTTCTGGACTTTGATTCATCCTGCCAACGATACCAAATACCCTTGGCCTGCTATTTTGTTGGGTTATCCTGTATCAGCTATTGCATTTTTCTGTACTGATCAAGCTATGGTACAATCGGTTTTAGGAGCGAGAACCCTTGAACAAGGTCAATTAGGAGTAAACTTTATCGCTTGGTTAAAAATCCTATCTCTACCGCTATTTATCTTGACAGGTGTCATTTGTCATATTCTTTTCCCTAACCTTACTGACCCATCTATGGCATACATGACGATGGTAACCAACTTATTTCCTGCTGGATTAAATGGTTTGGTCATTGTTGTTTTAATTGCAGTATTAGTCGGAACGATTGGTTCGTCACTCAATTCCCTGAGTACTGTTTTTACGATGGATGTCTATGTCAAAAAAATCAATCCAAGTGCTAGTAACGAACAAATTATCAAAGTCGGTCGCATGACAGTACTGGCAGGTTGCGTATTTGCGGTATTGATGGCATTGGCTATAGATTCTATCAAAGGGCTTAATTTGTTTGATGTCTTTCAGTCAGTCTTGGGTTTTATTGCACCACCACTTTCTGTAGTTTTCTTATTAACTGTTTTCTGGAAAGCCATGACACAAAAGGCCGTAAACGCCATTCTATCTTTTGGCTCTGCCTTCAGTCTCGGAGTTGGCGTATTGTACTTGTGGGTATTTACGCCCGACAAATACAGTTTTTGGCCGCATTATCTCTTGTTATCCTTTTTCATTTTTGCCTTTTTGGCATTTGTCGCAGTGATTATTTCTATTACTGACAAAAATCCAGTTATCTATCTTTCTGAAAAAGAGGCATCTAGTCATGAATTTAAACCAAGTACCAGAGTAATCACCCTTTGGACAGCCTTAGTGGTTGTGATGGTTTCTTTATATCTGTTTTTTAGTTAAAACAACCATTTCAAAAGCGAGAATTTTCGCCCCAAACCTCAATACATACATGAAACGTTTTTTCTACAAAAGCCTTTTACAGTCCCAGCTCATTTTGGGACTTTGGTTGTTTAGTGCAGGGCTAAGTCTTGCGCAACAAGCTACTTGGATTTGGTATCCAGGAGATTTCGAAATTTGGCTGGGTAACAAAATGCAAAATCGCCGTACCGAACGTGACGTATTTTTACCCCCCTTCTGGAAATTGGACAGTCATTATAACTTGATTGATTTTCATAAATCATTCACGCTCAATGCCCCAGAAGAAGTCTCGATTTTTGTAGAAGGACAATACAATGTTAAGATTGATGGAAAAGCCATTACTGGTTATCCAAAAAAAATTACGATGCCCGCAGGAAAACATAAGTTAAGTCTGAAGGTATTTTGCCAAGACCGTGTTCCTGCTATTTTCATCCAAGGAAAAAATGTCGTTTCTGACAGCTCTTGGTTGGTGACTTTTGAAGATAAAGAGTGGATTGACGAAACAGGAAAAGCTTCTGACCAATCGGGTACAACATGGCTCAATGCTGGTTCTTGGAATTTTAATACGCCAGCACAAGCACCTTCCAAATTTAGCTTGGCAACCAAAGTACAAAAACCTGTAAAAGTGGAAACACTAAAAGAGGGTACAATGATAGATTTTGGAAAAGAAACATTTGGTTTTGTTCAACTCAAAGGGTTGAAAGGGAAAGGAAAAGTTGAGATTTTTTATGGTGAATCAAAAGAAGAAGCCATGGATACCGAACACTGCGAAACACTTGATCAACTCACCATCAATCAGTCGATTGCCAAAGATTCGACAATGGAATTGACCAAGGCTTTTCGATATATTTTTATCAAAAAATCTCCTGCTGTATCCTTCAAAGAGGTATCTATGTTATATGAGTATATGCCTGAGAAAGAGCGCGGTAATTTCCGTTGTTCAGACGAGCAAATCAATCAGATCTATGATGTGGCAAAATACACATTTCAGCTCAATACCCGCGAGTTTTTCATAGATGGTATCAAACGTGACCGTTGGATTTGGTCGGGCGATGCCTACCAAAGTTATTTGATGAACTACTATTCCTTCTTTGATTCGCCTGCTGTTACTCGCACGCTCTTGGCTTTGCGTGGCAAAGATCCTGTAACTAGTCATATCAATACCATTATGGATTATACATTCTATTGGTTTTTAGGAATTTACGATTATTATTTATATACGGGAGATAAGACTTTTATCCAACAATTTTATCCTCGTATGCAAACGCTCATGGAGTATTGCTTGAGTCGTCGCAACAAAGATGGTATGATGGAAGGGCTTTCGGGTGACTGGGTATTTATCGACTGGGCAGAAGGTTTGAGTAAAAAAGGAGCTGTAAGCTTTGAACAACTATTGCTTACTCGTAGTCTCGAAACTATGACCTTATGTGCTAATATCGCCAATGATACCAAAGGGGCTACTCGATACAAGCAAATTGGAGAAGAATTGAAATCTAAATTTTTCTCAACTTATTGGAATGACAGCAAGCATGCTTTTGTACATAGTCAAGTAGATGGAAAACAGACCGATAACGTAACCAGATACAGCAATATGTTTGCGATTTTCTTCAATTATTTGGATGATGCCAAAAAACAAGGAATCAAAAATCATGTTTTGTTAAATGATAAAATTCAAAAAATCACTACGCCATATATGCGTTTTTATGAATTGGAAGCGTTGTGTGCTTTAGGTGAACAAAAATTCGTTTTAGACGAAATGAAATCCTATTGGGGCGGTATGCTCAAACTTGGAGCGACCTCTTTCTGGGAAGAATATAATCCAACAAAATCAGGAGCTGAACATTATGCCATGTACGGTCGTCCGTTCGGGAAAAGTCTTTGTCATGCTTGGGGAGCAAGTCCTATTTATTTATTAGGAAAATACTATTTAGGGGTAAAACCAACAAGTCCAGCTTATGAGCAATATGAGATTACTCCTGAGCTTGGTGGTTTGGCTTGGATGGAAGGAAGCGTCCCAACCCCAAAAGGTGATGTCAAATTGTATTGTAGCAAAGAATCTATCAAAATAACTGGTACCAATGATGGTGTTGGAAAACTTAAGTTTAAAAGTCAAACCACTCCAACTTGTATACAAGGAACGATTCAATCTATTGGCAATCAATGGTATGAGCTAAGTATTCCAAAAGGACAAACCATCGAGGTGAAGTATCAGCAGTAAGTTTATAGAGGGATTAGGCAAAAAGGCAACAGGCATCAGTTTTTAACGAAAATAACATGATTATCAACACTGGTGCCTAGTGCCTTTTTGCCTGAACCCTAAACATGTCAAACAATGAAATTCCATTTACGAAACTTTCCTCCATTAACTCACGTTATTTTATGTTTTCTGCAAATTCTGTGTATGAGCTTTCTTGGTAATGCACAAAATTTGTCGCTTTATGACTTGCGTTGTGAATATCTAAAAAACCCTATTGGTATAGATATTCGCAAACCACGATTGAGTTGGAAAATTCAGTCGGGGGGATATAATGTTAAGCAAACTTCCTATCAAATTTTAGTAGCAGATTCACCCGAGTTGCTACAACCTAACAAAGCCAATATTTGGGATTCTGGCAAAATTACCTCTGACCAGTCTATCCAAGTAGAATTTGATGGTAAAACGCTGGAAGCCACTCAAGTTTATTACTGGAAAGTTAAAATCTGGGATAATCAGGGGCGCTCGTCGGCTTGGAGTGAAGTGGCTACTTGGCAAATGGGGCTTTTCTCTGCTGGGGATTGGCGCAATGCCCAATGGATTGCTTACGAACGCTTGGCTGATAGTTTGGTGAATATTTTACCAACCGATGGACAAAAAGATAAGGTTTTCAAGAACAATATTTTACCGATGTTTCGTAAAGATTTTTCGGTAAAGAAAAAAGTGAAACGTGCTACTGTCTTTATCTCAGGCTTAGGACATTTTGAGTTGAGCTTAAATGGTAAAAAAGTCGGCGATAATTTTCTGGATGCAGGATGGACAAAATACGATAAACAAGCACTTTATGTAGGTTTTGACATAACAAAATCCTTGGAAGAAGGTAAAAATACCTTTGGGGTTATGCTTGGAAACGGCTTTTACTATATACCTCCTGTAAAAGGACGCTATCGCAAACTCAAAGGTATGTTTGGTTTACCCAAAATGATTTGTCGACTAAAAGTGGAATTCCAAGATGGTTCTGAGCAAAACCTTTACAGTGATAATTCGTGGAAAACTGCCCCAAGCCCTATAACTTTTTCAAGTATTTATGGAGGTGAAGACTACAATGCTAATCTGGAACAAAAAGGCTGGGATATGCCCACCTTCGATGAGAGTTTATGGCGAAATGCCATCGTGGTGGAAGGTCATACTCGTTTGAGTCCTCAGCTGATAGAACCTGTTAAAATCATGGAGTCTTTTCAGCCTATTCAACAGAAGCAAGTTGCCTCAGGCGATTGGGTATTTGATTTGGGACAAAATGCTTCTGGTATTATCGAATTAAAAGTAAAAGGTAATAAAGGCGATACGGTATGGGTTCGACCTTCAGAGTTACTCAATACCGATGGTACTGTCAACCAAAAGGCTTCTGGAAATCCCTATATTTTTAGTTATGTACTCAAAGGAGAAGGCATAGAAACATGGCAACCACGCTTTAGCTATTATGGTTTTCGATATTTACAAGTAAAAGGAGCCAAGCCCGAGGCTAATACTAAAACACAGTTAATCAGTATAAAAGGATTGCATATTCGTAATTCTGCCTCAACGATTGGGCAGTTTGCCAGCTCGGATACACTTTTTAACCAGACACATCAACTTATAGATTGGGCTATTAAAAGCAATATGACTTCGGTGTTCACCGATTGTCCACACCGTGAAAAATTAGGTTGGCTAGAACAAGTACACTTGATGGGATCTTCGGTTCGCTATCGTTACGATGTGGCTCCAATGTTCAAAAAGGCGGTTAAAGATATGCAGCTCTCGCAACTTCCTAACGGTTTGATTCCCGAGATTGCTCCTGAATATGTCAAATTTGAATGGGGGGGCGACATGTTCCGCGACTCGCCAGAATGGGGCAGTAGCAGCATTATTGTTCCTTACTATATGTATCTCTGGTATGGCGACACCCGCGTACTGGACGAAGCCTATCCCATGATGCAGCGCTATTTGAAATACCTCGCCAGCAAAGCTCAAAACCATATTCTTTCGCAAGGTTTGGGCGATTGGTATGATTTAGGGCCAAAACCTCCTGGCGTATCACAACTGACTCCTATGGGTGTAACAGGTACAGCGATTTACTATTATGATTTGCAAATCGCTGAGAAAATTGCCAAAATTTTAGGGCATGGCGACGACGCACAGGAATATGCTGATATAGCAGAAGAAGTCAAAAAAGCTTTTAATCAGGCTTTCTTTAATCCTGAAACCAAACAGTATGCTTCGGGTAGTCAAACCGCAAATGCCATGGCACTGTTCATGAATTTGGTTGAGCCAGAAAATCGTAAAGCTGTTTTACAACATTTGATTGATGATATTCAAACACGTAACTATGCCCTAACAGCAGGGGATATTGGCTATCGATATGTTCTAAGAGTATTAGAATCAGAAGGATGCTCTGACATCATTTTTGCGATGAACAACCGCTCAGATGTGCCGGGTTATGGCTATCAGCTCAAAAAAGGCGCTACCGCCCTTACCGAATCATGGCAAGCAGAGGGTAATTCTCACAACCATTTTATGCTTGGGCATTTAATGGAGTGGTTGTATAGCAGTTTAGCAGGAATCCGTCAAAGTGAAAGAAATGTAGCTTTTAAGGAAATCATCATCGCACCAGAAGTGGTAGGAAACCTTACACAAGCTGAGGGAAGTTATGAATCTCCTTACGGAAAAATAAGTACCCTTTGGAAAAAAACAAGCAAACGCTTTACCCTAAACGTAAGCGTTCCTGTCAATACAAATGCCAAGATTTTAATAGATCAACATTTAGGAAAAACCATTAAACAAAATGGTAAAATCATTCCCGCCGAAAAGCAGGGCAATAAATATCTGATTTCAGTAGGCTCAGGAAATTACCTTTTCGAATTGTATTAGTCCTTTTTATCCGTAGAAATGCAAGGCATTGGAGTTTTAGCAAATATTATATCTACGAATAATAGAAAAGGTTCTATTAACAATATTTCTGTAGTTTTTTTTGATAGTATCCATCTGATTATGAGTGCAATCTTATAACGGATATACTATTAACAAATAACTTATTTTTGAAAAACATGAGAAAAAATATCGGTCTTACCCTTCTCGTATTGGCGCTAGGTATCAGCGCACAAGCGCAGGTATATTTGAATGTATTGAAATTTGGGGTCAAAAATGATAGTTCTAAACTTGCTACAGAAGGCATCAAAAAAGCGATTGCCACTGCGGTCAAGCAAGGGGGAGGAACCATCTATTTTCCTGCAGGAAAATATAAAACTGGTCCTATCGAACTCAAAAGTAATATTACCATCTTCATTGATGCTGGTGCTGAATTGCATTTTACCGATGATTTTGACGCCTATCTCCCAATGGTTCCTTCTCGATGGGAAGGGACAGATGTCGTTAATTTTTCACCACTCTTTTACGCTTACAAAGCTGAGAACATTGCCATCAAGGGTAGAGGATTGATAGATGGTCATGGCAAAAAATGGTGGGCTTACTCAGAAGTGCATGTCAAAAATATCCCCACTTCTAAATGGCAAGAAGAGTTCAAACGACTCAATAAAGATGTATTGGCGCCAGACCTTCCAGGTTGGATAGAAAAAGGTTTTTTGCGTCCTCCTTTTATACAACCCATGTTTTGCAAAAATGTCCAAATTGAAGGTATCACGATACGAAATTCTCCTTTCTGGACAGTCAACCCTGAGTTTTGTGACAATGTAACCATTCATGGTGTTACCGTCGAAAACCCGCATTCTCCCAATACAGACGGAATCAACCCCGAATCTTGTAGCAATGTACATATTTCCAATTGTCATATTAGCGTTGGAGATGACTGCATTACCATCAAATCTGGAAAAGACCGTTCGGGACGAAAAAGAAATATCCCTGCCGAAAATTATACCATTACTAACTGCACGATGCTGTCGGGACATGGAGGTGTTGTAATTGGCAGTGAAATGTCTGGTGGTGTGAAAAAAATTGTGATTTCTAACTGTATTTTTGATGGTACCGACAGAGGTATTCGTATCAAAACAGCACGCGGTCGTGGGGGCGTGGTCGAGGATATTCGTGTGGACAATATCGTGATGAAAAATATTAAGGAACAGGCTATTGTACTAGATATGCAATACGCTAAAACGACGATTGAGCCCATTTCTGAACGCACACCTATTTTCCGCAATATTCATTTTAGCAATATTACCGCCCAAGGAAATCAAGCTGGTTATCTAAATGGACTTGAAGAACTACCTATAGAATACATCAGTTTTCAAGACCTAAATTTTGATACTCAATTAGGTTTTGTCATTAAAAACTCCAAAAATATCCAGTTTGACAATGTGCGTGTCAATACCGAAAGAGGAGCGGTCATTAAAGCCGAAAATAGTCAGCAAATCAGCATCAAACAGGTTTTGACGAATACGCCTCATACAGGAGTTCCTATCTTGGATTTCAGCAACTTACAACAAGTTTCTATCCAAGGAAATATACCTTTAGTGCCGTATGATATGTATTTAAAAGTTTCAGGAGAAAAGTCAGCTAATTATTTGATGGGAGATAACAATTTCAAAAACGTTAAAACGCCCATCCAAACAAGCCCAGAAGTTCCTGTAGGATTTAATCAGTAAAAATTCGCTAGCTGGTGCTGGATTCCTATCCAGCACCTATTTTTTCCAAGGATTCCAATCCTTGCCGTAGAGACGTAACATCTTACGTCTTCAAATGATTATCAAAATAGAACCCTGATAGGTAGACGTAGCAGTGCTACGTCTCTACGATGTTGACTGGTGCTAGATTCCTATCCAGCACCTATTTTTTCCAAGGATTCCAATCCTTGCTGTAGAGACGTAACATCTTACGTCTCCCATTGATTATCAAAATAAAAACCTAATTGCTAGACGTAGCACTGCTACGTCTCTACGACGCTGGTGCTGGCAGGACTTGAAACTGAATATTAGCCAATCGCTTTTCGATACTGGGATGCGTCATACTCCCTTGGTCTACAATATGTTCTGTGAGTTCAGAGAGTTTTAAAAGAGCATTTCCCATCGCCTGATTTGAAGTATGCTGTGCTCCATATTGATCAGCCTGATATTCTGCATAATGACTTATTTTGGAGAATATAATTATATAAAACAAACCTATCAAACATCCGTACCAAAAGATCAGATTGCCATCATTGAATGAAGGGTAAAATTGATGCACCAAATCGAAGAAAGGTTGTCTGAAACATCCCAAAAGAATACATTGTAAAACCACCACAAAATAAAACTTTATCAAATCGTAGTGTTTATGATGCCCCACCTCATGATACAAGATTGCTTCTCGTTCTTCTTGTGTTAGCTTTTCCATCAAACCTCGTCCTATGACTATCACTCTATTTTGTGGCAAAAAGCCTGTAGCAAAAGCATTGATAGTATCATTATTGGTGATATATACCGAGACTTTTTTCTGGAGATTCTCAGATAACGTTGCTGAATATTCGGGACTAAATGTTAGCCTACGCTTATCGTATTTAAGAACAAATGGATGAACTATAAAAAAGTACCCATTAATAATAAGTAAGCCAATGAAAAATAGAGGTGCATTTTGAATAGTCCAATCTCCCTCAAACCATTCAAATAGTTTTGCAAAATAGGTGAATACAAATAGATAAATTGTTGCAAATAAATAATCTCGAAAAGTAAAAAATAGCAACTTACGAATAATGTTTAATTGCTTCTTGCGCAGGAAAAGATAGGGAAACAGGGTGACAAACAACTGAATGAGGGACAAACCAAGTGTGAGCTCTAGGGCAGATAGTAGTGTTTTCATTTTAAATAAGTGTTAAAAATCATTTTGTGAAGAAATGTATAAATTATTTCTGAAAACCCTTCTATTTAATCTCCAATAAATTTTATTTCTCGCTGGTGCTGGATTCCTATCCAGCACCTATTTTTTCCAAGGATTCCAATCCTTCTCGTAGAAACGTAACATGTCACGTCTACAAATGATTGTCAAGGTATAAACCTAATTGCTAGACGTAGCACTGCTACGTCTCTACGGAATAAAGATAATTCTCTTATTTTTAGGCATAAAGAAACTTTTTATTATAGCATAATTGTTGTATATTAGTAACAAATATGTTATAGATATGGAAAAGTCAAGCATAAAAACAGGACGTTTTGACCCAAAACTCAGCATCAAACGTGCTCGTGAACAGAAGAAAGTCACCCTTGGGTCAACATTGGTAACCCCCACGCATACCTACACATGGAGTTCAAGCATGGAACGCTTAAACATTCTCCGTGAAGGAATTCCTTATGAGTCAATCGAAGTATTGAGTCAGCGCATCAATACCTCTGTCAAAGATATTTTGCAGTTGATTGATATGCCTCAAACCACCTATAATAAGAAAAAAAGAGAACAAGCGCTTTTGACGGGTCGTGATAGTGAAATTGTCTTGCTATCTATCGAACTGCTTGATTATGGTATTGATGTATTTAATCAGGAAGAAGACAAATTTCAACGTTGGCTCAAAAAGAATAATATTGCGCTTGGTGGTGTTACCCCCGAAAGTTTACTAGACTCTACCACAGGTATTCAAGAAGTGATGAATTGCCTCAACCGACTTGAATACGGAAATTTAGCTTAATGAAAGTTTATAGAATCGAACGAGAAAAGTATCTGTCCACCACGCTACAGGGGATTGGAGCAGCGCTTAGTAAAGGTTTTCGTTGGAATAGTCAAAATACCTATTTGGTTTATACCGCTGCCACTCGTGCATTGGCAATGCTCGAAGTAGCCGTTCACCTCGATTTGAGTGAAGATTTACCCAATGATCGGTATTATGTAGAAATAGAAATTCCTGACGACATAACCATTTTAGAATTAGCCAATGAAGATTTGCCTGAACAATGGGACGCAAAACCTCCATTGTTAGAAACCCAGTACATAGGCGACGATTTTGTCAGAAGTAATAGTGCAGCCGTTCTCAAAGTACCAAGTAGTATTGTACCTCCCGAATACAATTACTTGATTAATCCTAATCATCCAGAGGCTTCCAAAATTAGAGTTGTATCAACCCAAAAGCTCGCTTTTGATAACAGGCTGAGAGGAAAGTAAAATGTTGTTTCTACTGCATAGAAGTCATACTCAATGATATTTCAAGATTTCTATCAGTAGAAACAAAACTTAAATCAAATTTTGTAACCCATCTTTAGTAAATGAGTACTTGTCACAAATGAGATTCTTTAAAAGTATAGGCAGGTTCTATCTCAACAATAACTGAACAATGTTATTTTCATTTAGCTTTTATAGCTCGCTGTTACTCGTTTTTTTTATCCATTTGTTGGTTTATAGTTTTTTGTTTTTAATAAAATTTATTAAAAATCAACAACTGTCCAGTTTTTGGATGGGTCTTTTTTTGTTATTAAGCACATTATATATTACACCTTGGATGGTGGGGTTTGCAGGATGGTACGATACTCAACCCTATAGAGATTTTCTTTTTTATGTTCCTTTCCAACATTTATTTCTGCTAGGTCCAGTTTTGTTTTTCTATACTCAGAGCCTATTAAATCCAGCTATGAAGCTAAATATCAAAATGTTGCTTCATGGTATTCCAGCTATTTTATATTTATTTTACTGTTTAGCTGTGTTTATTTATGATAAAATGATTCTTCATGACTATGGTTTTCTTGCCAATGGACAAGATCCAGATTTTGATACTTGGTACCAGCTTTTAGGATTTGTGAGCATGTCTATTTATTTACTAATCGGATTCAGATACCACCAATTGTATCTTAAAAGCATCAATGAAGTTTTGAGTAATACCACAGCTTATTTGTATCCTTGGTTACCAAGATTCTTTTTTGCTTGCATTATGTTATTATTGACTAGAGGAATCTTAGCTGTAGTAGGACTCATTTGGGATATGAACTATGTCAACACCTGGTGGTACTTTTTATGTTATGCTATTTGCTGTTATTATATTGCTATATTGAGCTATAGCAATGCTGTTGAAAGTAAGTTATTGTTTCGTACCAATCTTTTGTCGACAAAAGAAACCTATTGGGCCTTGCCAGATACCATCGAAACAGAATATATCTCCATCCCAATTACGGAAAATACCACAACACAAGAATTAAGTGATGAACTTCTTGTTATCAAACAATCTCTACTTCAAGCTTTAGAACATCAAAAGGTTTTTCTTAATCCTGAACTAACCTTAGTTGAGCTTTCCAAACAACTTAATACTAATGCTTCAGTTTTGAGTAAGGTAATTAATAAGGGCTTTGGTCAAAACTTCAATGATTTAATTAATCAGTATCGTATCAATATTGTCATAAGCGCAATAGAGATGGGGCTTCATAAAAAACAAACATTATTGAGTATCGCATTTGATAGTGGCTTTAATAGCAAGGCGACGTTTAATCGTGCTTTCAAAAAAGTTACCAATTACACCCCTATCGAGTATATTCAACACCATTTATCCTAATAAAATAGGTTTCAAATCATAATTTGAAGCGATTATAGCCTCATACAGGGTCTACTTTTGACTAAAAAACATTTTATGCAAAAGTTATTCGACCTCCTTTTTCGCCCAATTCTAATGCCTCGCTGGTGGCAAGATGTATTTATTAGTATTCCAAGAATCATCTGCGGTTATTGGCTCAGCTCCGACTTTGGTGCCTCCAAATTTGGACTACCTTGGAGCCCTTCCGAGATTAATCTTGGCTTATTCGAAGTAGTATTTTGGTTTCCGAGCGATGTATCTGCGTATGGAGGCATCTTCAAAACATTCTCTGTTTTTCTTGCCTACATGGGAGCATTTAGTGAGGGTATCGGCGGAATAGCCTTTATACTTGGTTTTCAGACTAGGCTATTTTCATTTTTGATGGCATGCACAATGCTAGTAGCTGCTCTATGTCAACAATGGGACAATGGCCTTTGGTCGATGATGCCTGCACTGGGAATTTTATGGGTGAGTATGTTCCATCTCATAATAGGAAGCGGACGGTTCAGTGTAGATTATTTAATTTTTCAAAAACAAAACTTTCGAATCGGAATACTTAGTTTTCTACCAATCGTATTGGTTTTGTTGATGTCTGGAGTTCAATCAACAAAAATCCAAACGGTAACCGTACAAGTGACTTTGCCACACAAAACACCTGTGAGTACAATAGGAGTTCGAGGTAATGATTCTCCACTGAATTGGGATAGTGATTTTGCCATGAAAGAGGTGATTAAGGACTCCATTTATACAGCACAATTCAAAATAAATACGGGATTTAAGTTTACTAGAATCAAATTTGCCCTCAATGGAGACATCGAACTAAAAGACCAAGACAAACGATATATCTTGTTTGATGAAAAAACTACCAATACTTCGTACAAAGCAGTGTACAATTTGACACAGGAAAATAAAAACGATACAAACTAAACATGAGTCATCCCGAATTTAGGGATTGAGTGAATAGAGTGATTATTTTTAAGATGAATCTCACTCATAGAGATGCAATACTTTTCGTATAAAGAGACGTATTTAGCATATTAATATCATAAGGCGTTCGAAATTAGTTTTTCGAACGCCTTTTTTTAAAATATACCAAAATTCAGGACGACTCATGTTTATCAAAGATATCTCCAGCAAACAGGTTGCAAGCCACACGTAAGTAAATATTTTTACAAGCTATTCCCTATAATTTTCATCCTCAAATCTCTGCTAAACAATCAAAAAAGAAGTCTTTCTCTAAATTACCGAAAAATAAATATTTTTTAGGTTAATATACTATATAAATACCTGATTATCAAGATATAAATTACTAAAAAAGCACTTTTTTTTATTTACCGTATAATAAAAAAAAGTGCTTTTCTGGCGTATCCCTGATACTTTTACTACCTGTCTTTAAAGCTAAATTTCAGTTTCGACACAACCTTGAGGTAGTAAAATCAATAGATTATAGTATCAAAATAAATCACTAAAAATGAAGAAATATAATTTATGACTGATATAATTAAGATATCAAGAATTTATAGCCTCCTTAAACAGGGAAAACGAAATAAAATAGAAGATTATATATTTCCTTCTGATGTAACTCATAAAACTTCGAATCGAATATTTATTGTATGTGATGGAGTAGGAGGTGAAGCAAAAGGAGAAGAAGCCAGTAAGCTTGTAGCCGAAACTTTTGGTGAGATGCTCTCGTCGATGAATCAAGTATCTCAAGAAGATATATTGGCAATTTTGGAGGTTGCAGTTGTAAAAATACAAGATTACATAACCACTAATCCTGAAGCTAGCAATATGAGTACGACCCTCACTCTAGCTAGCATCAACAACGATGGAATACTATTGGCATGGTGTGGTGATAGTAAAATAATACACTTTAATAAAAAGCATATTAAGTGGAAAAGCCTTGACCATAGCTTTATACAACATCTGATTAATATCAATGAAATTTCGCCTGAAGAGGCCCTAAATCATCCACAGCGTAATTTAATAACACGGTGTATTAATAAAAATACAAATCAGAAAGATATAGACTTTCATGTAATCAAAGATATAGCTCCTGGGGACTATCTTATGTTAGCAACAGATGGCATATTTGAACAACTAAGTATTGATTTCTTACCTAACATAGCTTCAGATACGCACACCGACAAATCAGATTTGATAGAACAGCATTGTGCCAACAAAACTCGAGATAATTATTCTATGTACTTGCTGGCATTTGATAATAATAGTAAATCGAAATCTCTAAAATTACTGCTTGTGCTTGGATTCAGTCTATTTTGTGGCATTAGTATATTTTGGCAACACCATAAAGATTCTTCTAGAAAGATTTGGCTTTCGGATACAACACAAAAATATAAGACTCCAGCACAGTTGCCAATTATAAATAGCAAGAATGCTGATTCAAGTAAAAAATAAGAATAAACCACTAATAGCTAAAATACAACAACTTATAATATGGATTTTAAGAGTAGATATATCTATAATCTGAAAGAAGATTTAATTGGAAGAGGCGGATTTGCCAGAGTATATGTGGCAAAAGACACCCTCTTAGACCGAACTGTGGCCATAAAAGTATTCAATAAATCAGAAAATGGATATTATACTGTACTAGAAGAAATCAAAAAAGTAATTAAATACGAACACCCCAATTTAATAAGATATTATGATGTTGCATTGCTCGAAAACGTCAATGCTTTTGGAGAACGAGAAGAATTACAAATTGGGATAATGGAGCTAGCTAATGCTGGCGACCTAAAAACTTTTGTACAGAAAAACCCAGAGTCACCTCTAATAATCGATCTATTCAAACAAGTCCTCGAAGGACTGGGATTTCTCCATAAAAAAGGAATTATTCACCGCGACCTTAAGCCACAAAATATCTTATTGGTCAAGGATGCAGATAAATTTATTGCAAAAATATCTGATTTTGGGATTAGCCGAAATATAGAAGCCAATACCAATAGTGCTTCTATGACTATTGGTACAATCGAATACATGGCTCCCGAACAATTTAGCCCTCATAAATACGGAATCAATGGCAAAATTTCAACCAATGTAGACCTTTGGAGCTTTGGTATTATGTTATACGAATTGTTAGCAGCCGAGCCTCCATTTGGTCAGCGAAGTGGTAATACAACTGCCGAACAAATTATGAATTCTATTTTGTCGGCCGAATTACCACAAAAAATAGACTCAATAGAGGAGCCTTTCAAATCAGTGATAAAGAAGTGTTTAGTAGCAGACGCCAAATTGCGTGTGCAAGATGCTGAAGAACTCATACCTTTATTTGACGCAACTTATGTTAGTAACCCTAATGTGGATGCTTTTGAAACACAATTTATCAATTATAATGATAGTGCTTCAAGTACTACTCAAAATGAAACCTTGGTATTAAAGGATACCAACAATCAAAATACGTTAACACTCCCAATATCAAGCACATCAAATACAACACAAGTAATAAGTAATCAGGAAAATGTTAGGTTTGAGGCACAATCAAATAAGAATGAAGCCTCAAAGCAAGATGTTGTAACTAGACCTGTTCAGCAAAATAATTACGAAACCCAAGTAGCGATTTCTGATACTTCTGATGTACCATCTAATAAAATTATACCTGATACAACCCAAGCAAGTTCGTTAGTTACAACAAGACCTAAAAAATCTATTAATATACTATCCATTAGTGTTTTAGGCATATTGCTCACTGGCGCTATCATTTATTTTACAACAATGTCTGGTGGTTTTTACGAAAAAATTCAGGATTTACTCAACCAGAAACAATTTGATGAAGCACTACAACTATTAAATGACCCAACACAGTCTTCAAAACAGAGAAATAGTATTTCAGACAATCAGTTCTTTGAACAAATCTATCTTTCTAAAAGAGATACCTCTAAGGCACTTCCTTATATGCAACAATCTTTAGAGAATAATAATAATCAAAATGCCTATTTGTTAGGTCAGCTATATTACTCAGGGAGATTTGTGAAACAGGATTTTACAAAAGCCAAAAATATTTTTGAAAAAATTCCGACAGACGATCGTGCTATGACCATGTTAGGAAACCTCTATTTTATGGGCTTGGGTGTAGCTCAAAATTATTCCAAAGCTGTATCATATTATCAAGATGCGGCAAACAAAGGAAACTCTGTAGCTATGTATTCTCTTGGTTTAGCTTATTTGAATGGTGCTGGAATCAAAAAAAACAAACAAAAAGCTCTTGATTGGTTTTATAAAGTGATTCAAAAAAATGATAACCCCGATGCTTCAAACGCAGCTAAATCTGCCATACAAAGTTTAGATAATTAATAATTCAATCTCTTTTCGATCTCTCTATTTACCAATTCAAAAGCTATGACCATGACAGAAAATCAGATGTTTGAAGAGCTACAACTCATTCTTACTCAATCTATAAGTGTTCGTGATAGAATCAATGCATTATTGACCCAGCAAAATCAAGCACTCGAAAACATTTCTATTCATGAAAACACATTAAATAACTATTTAATTGAAGCAAAAAACAGTTCAGATATTGCTCGTCAAGCAGCCCTAGATGCCAAAAATGATGGTCAATTTGTTGAGCAAATCAAGCAAGAAGCAATTGCTGATTCACAACAAGTAGAGCAATTAAAGAATGATATAAAGGCGGATGCTATGGAAGTAGAACAAGCCAAAAGTCAAGCTAAAACTGATGCGCAAGAAGCTGAACAGGCGAAAAATGACGCAAAAGCTGATGCACAGGAAGCTGAACAAGCCAAAAATCAGGCTAAGACAGATGCGCAAGAAGCTGAACAGGCTAAAAATCAAGCTAAAACGGATGCACAAGAAGCTGAACAAGCCAAAAATCAAGCTAAAGCCGATGCTCAAGAAGCTGAACAATTAAAAAATCAGATTAAGGCAGATGCACAAGAAACTGAGCAAATAAAAAATGGCGCAAAAGCCGATGCACAAGAAGCTGAACAAGCGAAAAATGACGCAAAAGCTGATGCACAAGAAGCTGAACAGGCGAAAAATGACGCAAAAAATGACGCACTAGAGGCCGAACAGGCTAAAAATCAAGCTAAAGCCGATGCGCAAGAGGCTGAACAAGCCAAAAATCAGGCTAAAACTGATGCACAAGAGGCTGAACAAGCCAAAAATGACGCAAAAAATGATGCACAAGAAACTGAAAAAGCTAAGAATGATGCAAAAAATGATGCACAAGAAACTGAAAAGTCAAAAAATGATGCAAAAAATGATGCGCAGGAAATAGAATCATTTAAAGGAGACGCAAAAAATGATGCGCAGGAAGCTGAACAAGCCAAAAATGACGCAAAAAATGATGCGCAGGAAGCCGAACAAGCCAAAATTGACGCAAAAAATGATGCGCAAGAAGCTGAACAAGCTAAGAATGACGCAAAAAATGATGCGCAAGAAGCTGAACAAGCCAAAAATGACGCAAAAAATGATGCGCAGGAAGCTGAACAGGCTAAAAATGATGCAAAAAATGATGCACAGGAAGCTGAACAGGCGAAAAATGATGCAAAAAATGATGCGCAGGAAGCTGAACAAGCCAAAAATGACGCAAAAAATGATGCAAATGAGGCTGAACAAGCTAAAAATGACGCTAAAGCGGATGCACAAGAAGCCGAACAAGCCAAAAATGAAGCTAAAGCTGACGCACAGGAAGCTGAGCAAGCTAAAAATCAAGCTAAAGCAGACGAACAAGAAACTGAGCAAGCCAAGAATGAAGCTAAAGCTGATGCTAACGAAATAGAGCGAGCTAAAAACGAGGCAAAAGCAGATGCGCAAGAAGCGGAACAGGCAAAAAATGATGCTAAAAATGATGCAAATGTTATAGAACAGTTCAAAAATGACACTAAAGCTGATGCACAAGAAGCTGAAAGCTTTAAAAATGAAGCTAAAGCTGATACAGTCGAAATTGAGCAAATAAAGAATCAAGTTAAGGCTGATGCACAAGAAACCGAACAGGCTAAAAATGATGCTAAAAATGATGCACAAGAAGCGGAACAAGCTAAAAATCAAGCTAAAGAAGATGCAAATCTAGCCGATTCGGCACGTCAGGCAGCAGAAGATGATGCCAAAACTGCTGACAGAGCAAGACAAGACGCACAATCTGATGCAAGTGCAGCTGAAACCGCCAAAAAACAAGCTGAAGCTGATGCCACCGAAACCGAAAATATAAAAGTTCAAGCACAACAGGATGCCACAGAGGCCGAAACAGCAAAAGAACAAGCAAGGTCTTATGCACAACAAGCGCTAAGCTATTCAGACGCTACTTTGATGCATAAAAACAGTGCATACAGTATATTAACAACTATAGAGTCAGACGAAGGTTTTGTAAAAGAACACCTAAATACAGTTAAGCAACTCGAAGATTCTATTAAAGATATGTCTCACACGGCTGCTCAATATAGGGATAGTGCACACCAATGTGCCAATATTGCTTGTAACTAATAATTTATCATCTACCTATACAATTGCACAATGGATATAGCTAGCATATTATCTGAAGCCAAAGAGACATATCAGCAACTTGTTGATATTGAAAATACTTTATCAAAACAAATGACCACGTTTAAGCCTAATGATATCAATTTATTGTTGGGACAACTTAAACAATATAGCATAGTAGCCAAAGATTTTTCTCAAAACACAGAAATGGTAAAACAAGAATCTGTGGCAGATGCTCAACAAATCGAAATAGCCAAGCAAGTAAGTATTGCCGCTCGTCAAGAAGCCGAAACGCTAAAAAGTCAAGCCATAGCGGATTTGATAGAAACTGAAGAGCTTAAAAATTTCTCAAAATCTAGCTCTATCGAAACCGAAACCCAGAAAAGTAATACTCAAAACGATGCCCTAGAAGCTGATACACTAAAAAATTCGGCTATAGCTGATGCACTAGAGGCAAAACAAGCTAAAGGTATAGCTATCGAAAATAGCCATGAGACAGAACAGTCAAAAAATGCAATTATAGCTGATAGCCAAGAAGCTCAGCAGCTTAAAGGAGATGTTAGAGCTGACGCCCAAGAAATAGAACAGACCAAAGCTACTATACTTGCCAATGCACAAGAAACAGAGCAAATCAAAAATTTGGCAAAAAATGACGCTTTAGAAACTGAAAATGCTAAAAATCAGGCTAACACTAGTAAAATAGAAAGCGAGGAGTCAAAAAATATGGCTCTAGCTGACTTTCAAGAAGCTGAATTAGCCAAAAATACAGCAAAAGCAGATGCGCAAGAAGCTGAATTAGCCAAAAACACAGCAAAAGCAGATGCGCAAGAAGCCGATAAAGCTAAAAGTAATTCGCTTAATGATGCACAAGAAATTGAACAAATCAAAAATGATGCAAAAAATGATATTACTGAAATAGAACAAGCAAAAGTTCAAGCAAAAGAAAGTGCTTCTGAGACAGAAGTATTTAAAACCCAAGCAAAAGTAAGTTCACAAGAAGCTGAACAAGCCAAAAATGATGCAAAAAATGATGCAAATGAAGCTGAACAGGCGAAAAATGACACAAAAAATGATGCACAAGAGGCTGAGCAGGCTAAAAATCAAGCAAAAGTAGACGCACAAGAAGCTGAGCAAGCGAAAAACGATGCAAAAAATGATGCAAATGAAGCTGATATTGCCAAAAATCAGGCTAAAAATGATGCAAACGAAGCTGAACAAGCCAAAAATGATGCAAAAGTAGATGCGCAAGAAGCTGAACAAGCAAAAAGTGATGCTAAAAATGATGCAAATGAAGCCGATGTTGCCAAAAATCAGGCTAAAGATGATGCCCAAGAGACTGAAACTATAAAAAATAATGCTAAAGCTGATGCAGCTGAAATAAAGCAAATCAAAACTGATAGCTTGAGTGATATTGGACAAATTGAGCAAGAAAAAAATAAGACAAAAGCAATCGCTCAAGAAACTGAGAAAATAAAAGTAGAAGCTCAGAATGATGTCAAAGAGGCTGAACAAGCAAAAAATCAAGCAAAAGCATTTGCTACAGAAACAGAACAACTGAAAAACGATGCTAATGCAGATAAACAAGATGTTGAAAACAATAAAAATAAAGCTCAGTCACTTGCCAAAGAAACAGAAGATCTCAAACAAAATACTATTGGCGACGCCCGAGAGACAAGTCAAATCAGAAGCGCTAGTCAAACCTCTGCTACATTGGCAGAACACGCAAAACTTGCTGCATTAGACGATCGCTCACAAGCAGAACGAGCCAAAGAAAATGCCGAAGCCGATGCCACTGAAACCGAAGCTTTTAAAAATAAGGCACAAAATTCGGCAAAAGAAACTGAGTTAGCCAAACAAAATGCGCTAATAGATGCCGAAGAAGCTAATGGATTTGCCAACGACTCTTCTGTTCAAATGCTTAATGCCGAACGTTATAGAGATGAGGTAGAACAGTTTCATAAACGTTCTTCAGATGCCCGTGAACGCACTTTTAGCGATGTAGAACAAGCCAATTCTCTCATTAGTAGCGCACAGGAGCTTTTAAATGAAGCCGAAGAAGCCGTGAATGAAGCTCAAGACGATGCACATAGAGCTCGTGAGTGCCGAATTTATAAAGCATCAAGATGGGACAACTTTTAAGACAACCCAATTAGACTAAGTCTATCTGAGATTTTACTAACATATATCAAATAACATATAACTATAGCCAAAACATACGATGACTCGAAATGAAATCATTGATTTTTTGAGCCTCGCTCCAAATACAACAGACGATGAACTTTTGAAAGCTATTCTAGAAAAAGAAAGCTATTTCAAAAGCTTGGTTAGTAATGCTCCTACTAATCTTTTAAAGAAGGTTTATGAGAAAAATATCGACAAACTGAAAGAATTCCAAGTATTTATTGACAATTCTCGACAAAAACTTGAAAAACCCGCAATACAGTTAGATATCAACTCTCAAGAAAACTCTTCTCCTGATTTTACTATCTCAACAGCACCAACTTTAAAATACGAACCAGCTTGGCTGATACGCCATACCGAAAACAGTTCAACCATTTCTTTTGCACTTACAGAAGGAATCAATACAATCGGTAGGTTAATAGAAGGTTGTACTCTCAATGTTGGTATTGAAAAAGATATGTTTGTAAGCAGGCAACATGCTATAATCGAAATCATACAAGATAATTATATTCTATATGATATCGGAGAAATGGGTGTAAAATCCTCAAAAAATGGCGTGTTCGTTAATGGTAGTGAAAAACGCTTAAAAGGTAAATACTTACTAAAGGAAGGCGATACAATCCAGTTTGGTAATACAAAATTCGTTTTCAAAATCAATACACAAAGAAACATAGCCGATGTAGTCAACGAAGTAAGTCATTCGGATTATATGCGAACAGTGGTAATCAACATTTTATGATAAATAATTTAGACCCCATTTTTGAAAAAATAAACTCTATCCAAAAAGATATTGGATACACAAATCAGTATGGCTTTTTTGAGCTAATCAAACGAGATTTTGAAAATATAGAAAATCAACGTTTTCTTCCAATTGATATTATTGCTACAGAAAATACAAATCCCCTTAAGCAATATTTATTGAGTCAATTAGAAGCTCTTAATATGGTATTATCTTACAATACCTTCGAGGTTTTTCCTATTTCATATCCATCGCTTGTTGCTACGATTGCTTTTGTTTTCTGCGAAGATTTACCAGAAGAAAATATCATTCAGATTTTAGAAAGTAGATATAGCAACTACAAAAAAATATATCTAGTCTCTAGCGATTCCAACAACCACACAACAACTTCTATCAATGAGTTTTGTACCAAAAAACGTGTCCAAACTCAAAGTATTTTACTACAATCAGAAGATGGCATTAACAATTTTGTAAAAAATATTGATGTAGATAAACTTTTACAACTCTCCAAACTTAGTACACTCAAACCTGTAGTAGACTACATTAGCCAGATTGTAAAAACTGAAAATAAAATACTACTAAGCCAAAAGAGTCTCTTAGTGCAAGATTCTCATTTTTTAAGAAAAACAGATTCGAGCAGTTTCAGTGATATAAATAATATTGTTAGATATACCACCTTAAAAAATCTTCAAGAAGTAGAGAAGGGAATCAAAACAAAGTACGAAGAATATAGCAAGCCTAATTACGGATATTTTAGTGAACGTATCTCTTTCTTCTGTAACACCCTAAAATACACCGACCTAAATCAAATAGATGTAGCAGACAAATACGAAAAAATTGAATTAGGACTAAATAATGAGGTTTCACAAAGATTTTTTGCCTTCAATGAAGGTGAACTTTTGAAAGAATTCTCTAAAGATTTAAGTCTTCTCAATACCATTACACAATCAACATTTGATGAGCTAAATCAGCTTTTGGGTAGATTTAAGCTTCCCAAAATGACGATAGATAAGTTTGTACTCCCCGACCTTAATTCAACATTATTGGTTCAGGGCAACAATTATATGCAAAAAAACTTTAGAGGTGAAATAACCAAAGAAGGACGTAATGAATATTTAATCGCATTGAGGGATTATACAGGTATCATTATGGTGATTGTTGGGCTTTTGATGCCTCTTAATTTACTTATTCAAGGAGTTGATTTCTTTTCTGATGGCGAACAAGTACCCAAAACCTTAGCCGAAGTCAACAACGTGTACGAATACCTTGCGTTTTTTGCCAAAAAAACAAAGCTAGCAATCCTTTTAGTAACCTCAATCCTTTCGGGTATATTAATCTGGTATGGTGTTGTTGACCTCAAAGTAAGAATTCCTCGCAAAAGAATTGAAGAACGAGAACGAGAAACCCAAAAACTGAAAGAGCACGTTCAATCCGAAGCCAAGAGAATTTACAATGATAGTTACAAAGACTGGGTCAATAATATCTCTAATTATATCCGTGAACTTACTCAAAATATCACTTTTGAAGTAGATACAATCTTAAAGAATGCTACCAAAAATGCTCAAGAACAGACCAATTACAAAAAGCAACAGCTCAGTAATAGCCAGTCGATGATTGATAATAAACTAAAAAACTTACAATTAGCTGAAAGAACCTGCGAAGGGCTACAAAAAAGTATTACAGAACAAAAAGATAGAATATTGATATGAATTTGGGAATAGATTTAGGCTCAAGTAATACGTTGGTAGCAACTCTCACTAAAGATAAAACGCCAATTATTATACCTGACAACCTTGACAAAAATGCAGAAACTACTCCAAGTGCTATTATTATAGACAACGATAAAGTGATTGTAGGGAGTTTAGCAAAAAATATTTATCAGGCTTATCCTGATAAATATTTATATACCTTTTTTAAAAGACACTTTGGCTCTTATGTTCCTTTGGGGCACACACAACAGCAGTTACCAATATTTAGTGAAACCCTAGCTGCTATTATGCTCAAAAAGGTAATCTATGATGCTAAACTTTTTATCAATGAAGATATAGATAAAATTGTAGTCACAGTACCATCTCATTACAATGATTTACAACGTCGCTCAGTCATAGAAGCTGCAAAGCTAGCCAACATTCAATTAACATCTTTGCTCGATGAACCCATTGCAGCAGCATTATATTACATAGGCGAAAATAAAGCTGTCAATCAGGAATTAATTCTCATTTATGACCTAGGGGGAGGCACCTTCGATTTGTCTGTATTGACCAAAAATGATGAACAAATACACGTGGTAGCCAAAGGCGGTATCAATGATATTGGTGGAGAGGAGTTTGACCAAATAATTGTCAACAAAATCAAGCAAGTGTATTTTAACACATTTGGGGTAGCTATCAAAGATTCATTTTACAACAACAATCTTCTTAAAACATTAGCTGAAGAATGTAAAATTCTGATTAATCAAACCAATCAAGGTTTAGAAAAATGGTTTTATTTCGATAACAGATTTTTCAGAGTGTATTTCGACATAAAGGAGTACAATATGTTTGCGCTCGAAATAATCAAAAAAACTGAAAGTTGTGTTCGCGACACGCTCAAAAAACTAGGACTTGGTATATCTGATATTAATCAACTTATCCTTATTGGCGGTGCTAGTAATAGTAAGTTATTGTACGAATATTGGCAAAAGCAAATCAAACCTTCCTTTCAAAAAATCATCTATCATCAGCCTTTGACTAGTGTATCAAAAGGTGCTGCGATTTATGCCAATAGCTTTGCCAATGGACAAGAATCTATAAAGTCGAGCTTTAATCTCAAAAATGTAAGTTCTTATAATATTGCTATAAAAACCAAAGATTCAAAAGAACCAGAACTGGTTATACATAAAAATACTCCTTTGCCAGTAACTGGTAAAAAAATATGTCAATTAGACCCTAAATCAAGACGAACAGAATTCGAACTATGTCAGTATCTCGACTCTAAAGAATACACTCAGTACTTGGGGGTTGTTTCTATTGAACACGCAACATTGGGAAGAGAAGTAAGTATTGAAATTGTCCTTGAAAACAAAATAGATGGAACCGTCGGAATAAAGGTGTACAATCTTCATACAGGAACACCTATCAAATTTGATTTTATCAATAATGTTTCAGAAGCAAAATATGATTTTACACAACAAAAATCTCTTTTGGATTCATTGTTCATTAACAATCTAGTCGACTAATTTTCAGAAAATAATATGACACATCTTTTACTATTTTTCCAAATTTCAATCCTACTGAGTTTGTCTTCTGTTGGACAAGTATTGCCCGTCATAAAAAACGAAAATGCTAAAAACAAAATAACAAAAGTAGCCAAACCAAAGAAATCTCCTACCCACAAAATCTCTAGTTCTGTAAAACATATTGATGGATACTATGAGTATTATCCTGTGAGTGAAAAATATCTATATTCTGGCCTAATAAGAAATGGAAACCCACATGGACACGCCTACATTTATTCTAAAATAGACACGTCTTTACTTTATGAAGGCCTACTCAATAACGGCAATTATCAGCCCGATGACATAGACAAAAAAGTTGGCAATAATGCAAAAGGATATGAGTACTATTTGAAGCAAGGGGAACAAGCGCTACAACAAGACAAAAAAGAATTGGCCATTAGTGCCTTCAAAAAAGTAAGCCTAGCACTCGGAAGCGAGATAATCCTCAATTCAAAGTGTAAAGAAATTATCGCTATGGCTATACAAAACGGTGATAAACTTGCTGGGGTTGACGAATTCCAAACAGCATTAAGCTGGTACTTGATAGCACAATCGTTAAACAACAATAGTACAATACAAAAGAAAATCAATTATTGTAAAGCAAAACTATGATTGATAGTTTAAGCTTGGAGGCCATTAATTAAATTAAGATAACGCATGAAAAATTATAAAAATATTTCTTTTTTACTAATCCTGATATTATTGGCAATCAGGCCAATACACCTTGTTGCGCAAGACTACTTGTACACCAAGGATAATGAAGTACTAAATGTAGAGATTACAGAGTTTAATCAAAAAAATATAGAATATACCATTGAAGGTTCCACAAAAGTATTGAGCAAAAATATTAATGAAATCGCTTTAATCATCAATAATCGAGGGCGTATTATTTTACCAGAGGAGCTTGAATCAGAAGATAGAGAACTAGCTATAAACGAATATCTCAATGGCAAAAGAATATCAAGTAAATATGATTTGCTGGTTTATAAACAACCCATCGAAGTTATCAGATGCAACATAAGCTATGAATCAGATGAAATAGTAAACTTCAAAACCATTAAATCTGGCGACAGTCAGACAGAAAATAAGAAGAATTTACTAATGATATTATATGTAAACGGAAATCATAAGCTTTTGACAACTCCAAGCGATGTTACGTTATCACTCCTAAAAAAAAAGATTCAAGAAAAATCTGATGATGGAAACAGTAACATTATACCAAGCACTCCACAGCAGGTAATAAAACTATCTGAAAGCGAAATGCAATCTTATAGTAAAAAAGCTACCTTAAAAGTAGATGGCTTTAGTAATTTTCTTAATCTTATTGCCAACAAAGAATTATCCTCCGAAGAAAAAGATAAGGTAATAGAACAAGCCGTAAAACTATTTACACCAAATGCGACTATTCAGGTTTCATTTCGTAAAGCTGATGGAACAACTACCGTTGCTACTCGTAAAATAGAAGAATACTTAAAAAAACTAAAGCTTTCAAAGTATAATAGTGTAAGGATAGAATGGTCTGATATACAATATATTGGCAACTTAAAACAAGAATCCGATGGCAATTATTATGGTATAATTACTGGACAGCAACGTTTTTCGGGATATACCAAAAATGGAAAAGTTTCCTATAGCGACATTGTAAAAAAAGATGTTAAGGTAATGATTACAACCTACAAAAAAACAATTGATGCCGTCGAAAATCACCAATGGGAAGTATTTCTCGGTAATATCGGAATTGTAGAAGACAAATAACTGATTCAATTTAAGACAGATTCTTCCATTTTAAGAAGTTAAAGACACATGAGAAAAATATACCGTATTTCATTATTACTTGTAGTTACCTTGATTTATTCAACAGCTATAAATGCCCAAACCATAACCCAAAAAGAAAGCGAAGAAATCAAACTTGCCGCTAAGCGAAAAGTACAAAATGGTTTGAAAGATTTATTAAACTTTATCACAGATGAGTCAATTGGTGATGCAGAAAAACTTGCAACTATTAAGGATAGCTATTCAAGTAGTACTATTCAAGTCTTCTATAACAACCAAACAATCTTAGAAGACGACATTAACCCTAACTATTTTAATGGTAACAATATTCATGATATGTCTGTTGAAAAATATCTGAACACGTTAGATATTCTCTATACCAAAACCATAGAAAGCTCGATTGATATCAATGTATTGAGTGTTTCGAATGTCAAACAAGCAGCAGGGTTAATGTATATAAAAGTATATTTTGAAAGCCAGTTCAAAAACTCTCACAAGACAATAAAGTTAGCCTACAAGAAAACCCTTCGCGTTGCCGAACTACGTGTCGAACGTAGCGGTAAAAAATGGGTAGCCAATGTAACAAGAGTTGCTTTTGGAGATGCTGCCGACGAAAATGGTAAAAATGATATCGTACTCAAGGAAAATAATGACCCTTCTGTTAGCAACACAAACATTGAACCCGAAACTAACCAAGCAGAAGAATCTCAGAAAAAAGAACTCAATGAATTTACCCAGTTGCTAGCTGATGCCGACGATGCTTTCAAAACAAAAGAATATGAGATTGCACTTCAGGCTTACTCCGAAGCTCTCAAGAAAGAAAAAGATGAATATGGCAAAACTTTTTATATCAAGAAACAAGTTTCTCTAACAAAAAGAGAAATCCAAAAAGAACAAGAGCTAAAAAAACAAGAAGCTGAACGACAATTACAAAAACAAAAAGAACAAAACTATACAAGACTAATTAACGAAGCCAAATCTCTCGAACGCAGAAGAATATACGAAAAATCTATTCAGCAATATCAAGCAGCATTTCGAATCATGCCCGACTCTGCTTATTTGTATCAAGATGCTGTCAGAAATCTGAATAAAGAATTAAGTATAAAAACAGAAGCAGACGAGATGTTTCTGGCTGGTAATTTTAAAGAGTTAAAAAAGAAATACGACTCATATCTAAAGAAAGACCGCTCTAATCCAGATTATTTTCTGGGACGTGCCAAGTGTTCTATCCAGCTAGGAGACTCTCCTAAGTATATCTTAGAAGATTTGAATGAGGCCATTAATCTTGACTTTCAAAATACAGCTGCATTTATAACCAGAGCCGAGTTTTATGTATCTCAAAGCAATATTCCAAAGGCCATTGCAGATTACACTAGCTTCTTGAATATAGAGCAAGACAGTGCTTCTGTTTATGCTATTAGGGCATCGCTAAAAATACGAACCAATAATATACAGGGCGCCTTTGAAGATTATGATAAAGCCGTGATATTAGATAAAAAGAATCCAAAGTATTACTATGAAAGAGCTTCCCTGAATACTCAAAACGGCACTTGGCAAAAAGCGATTGCTGATTATTCAGAAGTAATTGCTTTGGATGCTAAAATGGTACTTGCTTATTACTACAGAGGTGATGCTTATTATAATCTAAAAAAATATAAAGAGGCAGGACAGGACTTTTCGCAAGCACAAAACATGCAAGTTGCAGAAAGCTTTGTTGATATTATTCGCCAACGTTCCGAAGAGTTCTTCGCAAGTGGTAATAAAGCCCTCGATGGTAAAGATATTGCTTTGGCATTAACAAATTTCACTAATAGTATTCTGATATTACCCTCTAACTATAGGTCTTGGTTTAAAATCGGTGAATGCTATCAGGAAAATAACAAATTTATCGAAGCAATTGAAAATTATACAACAGCAATCAAGCATAACGAAAATTACGACGATGCTTTTTACAAAAGAGGATTAGCCAAATATAGACTTGGACGTTATAACGAAAGTCTTGAAGATTTTCATAAAGCCAATGAAATAGTCTCAAATTACTATGATGCCATTTTTTATGAAGCAAGAACATTGATGCAGTTGAAGAATTTTAAATCTGCAATTACACTTTTCCAAAAAATTAAAATTGCCAAACCTACTATTGAAAAAAGCTTCTCTAAAGAGTTCTTTGCTAATTCTCACATGTACGCAGGTATTTCGATGATTGAAGAAAAGTATATTGCAGAAGCTAATAACGAGCTCAGTTTAGCTATTAAGTTAAACCCTAACTTGTCAGAAGCATATTATTATAGAGGTTTAACTTATAATGAACTCAATAAACAAGAGTCAGCCCTAAGTGATTTAAACCAGACAATCACACTTGGTCCTAATAACTATAAAAAAGAGATGGCTCGTGGTATTGCCCTTTTTTACATGGGTAACTATGCCCCAGCGGCAAGCGCATTTCAAGAATCAATTAATTTGGATACTCTCAAGAAGAATTACTACGATGGCTATAAAATGAAAGCTTATAGTCTATTCAAATTAGACCAACACACTCAAGCATCCGAAGCTTTTGTAAAAGCCTTGGAGAATAAATCAGATCAAGAAGGAGAAAGCCTTTTTCGTGATTTGGCAACTAGCTATCTATTTGACGGACAAAGCAGTAAAGCCTTAAGTATTATTGAACAGGTTCTGAAGAATAACCCTAACAATTCTGAAGTTAATTATCTTTTAGCATGCTATTATATCCAAACTCAGAAAATAGATGAAGCTTTGAAAGTACTCGAAAAGCTTCTTGTAGCTAATGCTATAGATAATTCTTTTATTAAAAAAGACCGTTTAATTAATATTATTGATAGCAATTTTAGGAGTTCAAAAGAATACAAAGCTCTTCTCAAAAAAGTTTCAAAGTAGTCTTGCACAATAAATGAGTTTAATTAGTTCAAAGTTTCGTTTAATTTTTATCTGCTTATTTTATTTGTTGAGCAACACCAGTTGGGCACAAAATACCCCCCAAAATATTCATATTAGGGGGGTATCTATTGATATATCTAACAATCGAGGAATTAAATCTAATATCTATTGGAGTTTTGCCGTCAACTCTTCTCTGGTTTGGAGCAGTGCCATATCAACTGATGCTGATGGAAAATTTGAATTGTTACTCAAAAATAAGCCTATAAAGTTAAAAATAGAGGCTCAAGGTTATAATTCAATCATCATAGACTTGGCATTAAATATATTGACAGAGCCTGAGTTTTTTTGTAAAATTCCCCTGCTTAAGCTAACCGAACACCAAACCAATAAAGTTTTTTCACAATCAACTACAAAGTCAGGCAAAACCCAAAAGAATCTAGAAAAGGAATTAGGCAGATATGCTGAAATTGAGTTTGTGGCTGTCAATGGCCTCACTAATGAGCCTATTGGAGCCATATTTAAGTTTGTATCTACCCATTCTACCAAAATAGAAAACTATCAAACACATATAACCAAACCTAGTTTTAATCTTAAATTTACGAATAATGATATTTATGCAGTAGAGATTTCAGCCCCAAGCTTTCAAACCTTTCTGGGCAACCTCATTATTGATCACCTAAATAATCGCAGTTTTAAGGATACCATTTATTTGGCAAAAGAATTAGCATTTTTAAATGTATTAGTCAAAAATCGTGACACACAAACAGGCGTATTTATTTCAAAAAATACCTCTAATAATACTTCTGCAATCCATAAATTAAGTGTGAACGACAATCTTTATTACGAAACGCTTGAAAAAAATGAATGGTATAAACTACAAATTGTTAGAAGTATCAATGACACCGTTAATCATGTTTTTCAGGCAACAGAGAGTATCCATACATTTGATGCTGAAATTTCACCTCAAGTCATTAATTCAATAGTTGACGAAAATAAAAAAACTATTTTATATTTTGAGCTCGGTGATTTTCGCTTAAAGCCTGAATCACAAATTCTTTTAAAACAAATTATTGCACAAGCCAAATCTCAAAATCACCTATTTATTGATATATACGCTTATACAGATAATGTAGGCGATTATCATACCAATATGTATCTATCTGAGATAAGAGCAATGTTTATTAAAAATGCTTTTTATGCTGAAGGCATTACAGACAAACGGATTAAATGTACAGCTATGGGTAGCAAAAACCCCATTACTAATAATAACGATGAGCTATCTAGAAGCCAAAATAGAAGAGTAGAAATTTTTATTTATAATTCTCAAAAAAAATAACTTGAACGATAAAACCTATCAGGTGCTAAATAAAATACAGCACCTGATAGGTTTTCAGTATTGTAGTTTAAACTTTAGTACCTTTTTATTTTGCTAAGATTAACAGTCCTAAACCAAGCATATAGCACAACAGCATGATATTAAGTATTGTGTTTGTACTTTGAGGTGCATCCTTAAACTCTTTCCAGATATAGATACCCCAAATCGCTGCTACAATGGTTGCACCTTGTCCTAAACCATACGAAATAGCAGGGCCAGCTGTACCGGATGCAATAATATTGAATGACATTCCGATGCACCAAATACTCCCGCCAACTATACCCATAAGATGGCTTTGACTTGTTCCTTTGAAGTAATCGGAATAATTTACAGGTGCTCCTACAAAAGGTTTTTTCATTAAAAATGTATTGAAAATAAAATTGCTTAAAAATATACCTACAGCAAAAAAAACAACGGCTGTATAAGGGCTCAATTTGCCATCTATAGGATTCGTAAAGTCGGGAAACATAGAGTTGGCAACATATTTATAAAATAGTCCCATCAACAAACCACTGATTACCGAAAGAGCAAGCCCTTTGCTCGACACAGAAGCTGTGTTCCCTGCAAGCATTTTGCGATAAGCATTGGCATTGAGCAAAATAGCAATTACAATAAGAGCTACTCCAGCAAAAATAAAAGTTGAATTGCCAATAGGAGCATCTATATAATTAACAATCACACCCACCACCAAAGCCAAACCAATTCCTACAGGAAAGGCAACTGACATACCTGCAATGGAAATGGCAGCCCCCAATAAAATATTTGCTAAGTTGAAGACAATCCCCCCAATAACCGCTGAGTAAATATTGATGGAATCTGCTTGGTTTATATCTACTAAAAAACTTCTTCCCCCTTCGCCTATACTTCCCAAGGTAAAAGCAAATAACAACGACGTAATGAGTATTCCGATGACATAATCCCAATAAAAAAGCTCAAAACGCCAATTGGACGAAGCTAACTTTTGGGTATTGGCCCATGAGCCCCAACATAACATAGTTACGATACAAAAAACCACCGCAGTGGTATAGTTTTCGATGATAAACATAATTTGATTAGGTTGTGGTTATTACTTTTTTGCGGTTGGTTTTCTCTGTCCAAATCGATAGATAGTCTGATTGGAATCATTGTTTGGACTATCACTATAAATCAAAACTTCGTTGATACGGCATTCATGCTCTTCCGATGGATTAAGCATTTTTAGTTTGACAGTATGCTTTCCTTTTGGTAGCAAATATTTCCAAAACAATTCGTGACGGCGTTCTTTAAAACTTGTTGGCAATGCCACAGTTTCTATTTTATTACCATCTAAGTATAATTCTACCTGAAAATTAAAAGTACTTTCCGACATCCATTTGGCGGTTTCTCCTTTTACAACGAATCCTGTTCCCTCAAACTCAAAGGTATATTCATCTTTCAAATTTTTGTAAACAAACTGTTTATCAATCGGATAAGTCCCATCAAAACTTTTCTCCATTTTGACAGGAACAGGAGTCTGTACTGCAATAATTACTTTATCTTCCAAAACTTTTCCTCCGTTACGCTCGATATTTAGCAGAGCATGTTTAGTGCCTATTTCATACACATCTGCCAAAGAAATTGTCGTATATTTAAAATCAATATCTTCTGCTTCTTTTAAACCCATTTTCCAATAAGCTGGAATTTTGTCATAGCCCAATACAGTTCCTAATATTCCTCCCGCTGATGAAGGATTACAATCTGCATCCTGACCACATCGGGTCGTAATTTCCATAGTTTTGGTAAAATCCCCATTGCCATAAAGCAACCCTAAAACCACATACGCCGAGTTGATAGTTGCATCGATATTGAATGGTACAAACACCCCATCAGGACAGCCAATATCCTGTGTCCATTTGTCTTGGAGCAAATACCATGTTTTCTTCCAATCACTTGGATACATTTGATGCCATTTGATTACATCTGCGATACATTTATAATAATTACTTTCTTTGGGTATAGTCTTGAGGGCTTCCGAAACAATATATTTAATGTCTTTAGAAGTAAAAGCTAAAGTATAACAAGCACCCAAATATACGCCACCAAAATAGCCATCACCATAGTTCATGATGTGTCCTATTTTATCTGATATTTTTGAGGCAGTATTCGGCATTGCTGGCGACATAAGTCCCGCAAAATCACATTCTATCTGGTAATCAATACAGTCGGCATGAGGATTATTTACCCAATATCCAGAAGCAGGAGGCATTATGCCATGCAAAATATTATATCTTCCTGCCTGATTAGCATGCCAAAGCGCATAGCCCGCATTGGCATAAGCCTTGGCATGTGACTCAACTGGAGCATCAAGTCCTTCTTTTTCAAAAACATCCACAAAAGTCAAGTCCATATATAAATCATCGTACAGACCTGGATTGTTTAACATGACATTCTTTAAATACCCGTCATACCACTGTATAGGCTGATATTCATTAATGATGGTGCCGTTGTATTTAAACTCAACGGGTCCTCCAAAGGTTACCCCGATAGTTTGACCTGCCCAGCCGCCTTTTATTTTATCTTTGAGCTGTGTTTTGCTCATGATGAGGTTTTTTTGTTGTGCCAATAGGGTATTGGTCAAAAACAAAATCAATAGAAATGTTTTTTTCATAGTATTAAATAGTCGACTATAAGAGGATTTATGAAGGGTAAATTGAGTACTAAATTTATGTATGACCTAACGTTCTAAATTTTGAAAAAGATAGCTTTTCATAATTCGATTAACAAATTCATTGGAATCAATCGAAACACCCACTTCGGCATTGGGAACTTGATTTTCATTGACTCTTGTAAAACCTTTATCATCTACCGAAATATTATTTTTTTTAGTCTTGAAAAGTTCAGGGTACAGAATCATACCAATAGCAACTGGGTCAAAAAGTGTAGGCGTTTCGTTACCCCATAGCACATACAAACCCGACAAGGCATTGGTCAAAACTGACTGTCGCATCAATAATATATCTCGTTTGACTTTATCGAGTTTTACCATCGCAGTTACATCTAAGCCCGCATAAACAATATTAGCACCCGAATTGACAAACTTCTTGGAAGCTGGAATATCCACTTTAACATTCCATTCGGCATCGATACTTGGGTGAGTATTATAGCCAATATAAAATGACCCAAACATCGCATAGACCTTCTTTGCTAATTTCAGTGCTTGGGGATCTTTGTCTATTACATCTGCCATATTAGTCACTGGACCAACCGAAATGATGATAACTTCATTGGGGTATTTTCTAAGATTTTCAATGATAAAATCCGTTGCTGATTGTTGGATTGGTTTTGATTTATTAAAATCCTTCGCCCAATAAAATTGTTCAGCATACCAATTAGCACGAGCATCTGTGTTGGAAGTATTACGTCCCAGAGCTACAGGAATTTTATCTTGTCCAGTTTCATACAACATTTTGAGGGCAACTTTTGCACGGTCATTAGTACGCCCATAGCAAGTGGTAATACCCAAAATATCCAATTTATCTTGATTGGTTAGAAGCATAGCTAAAGCAAAGGCATCGTCAATGTCATCGCCCAAATCACAATCAAAAATGACTTTTTGGCGCGTTTGTCCAAACAACATCAACGTCATGAAGGTCAACACAATCGTAAGTTTTAGTTTCATAGAAAATAGATTTATTAATAAAATACATCAAGCTATTAGTTGAATAATAAAGCAAAAGTGAAACACTAGATTAATTATCAGTAAAATACTCTATTACAGCACCTTACAATTCATCTCTCAATGGCATAGAAGCCTGCGCACCCATACGAGTTACAGCAATAGAGGCAGCTCTACAAGCAAATTTTACAGCTTCGGGAAGGGATTTATTTTCGAAAATTGCTACAGATAAAGCTCCACTAAAGCAATCGCCTGCGGCTGTTGTATCAACAGCAGTGACTTGAGGAGATTCAATAATTCCTTCAAAATCTGACGATTTTAAATATGCTCCTTTTGAACCTAAAGTAATAATAGTGTTTTGAACACCCAATGTTGTAAATATCTGACCAGCTTTTTGGGCACTTTCAAAATCAGTGACTTTCACCCCCGTAAGAATTTCTGCTTCGGTTTCGTTGGGAGTAATGGTATGAATACAAGGAAAAATAGATGGTGAAAGTCGAGCCGCAGGAGCTGGATTCAATATCACTTTTAGTCCATACTCATAGGCCTTTTGAATAGCGTACTCAACGGTTTCGATAGGCGTTTCTAATTGAATTAGTAGAATATCATTTTTTTCAAAAATACTTGAAGCTCTTTCAATATCATTAATTGATAAATGGGCATTGGCACCTGGAGCAACAGTAATGCAGTTTTCGCCTTTGGCATCTACATTTATTAGCGCAATACCTGATGGGTTTTCTGTATCAACCAGCACAAAATCTGTAATGATACCTTCCGTCTTAAATTGTTGAAGAGCCTGCTGACCAAAAATATCATTCCCAATTTTACAGATAAATACTGTGTGACAACCTAATCGGGCTACTGCAACGGCTTGGTTGGCTCCCTTGCCACCAGCATTCATCAAAAATTCTCCTCCAATAACAGTTTCGCCAGGTGCTGAAAGCTTTTCTGCTTTAATGACCATATCGGTATTTGAGCTACCGATTACTATAATTTTCTTCATTAGGTTATCGTCAAATTTGAAACATTCAAAAATATCTAAAAATAATATCAAAATTCAAAGTAATGTGAAAAGAACGTTTGTTGAAGAGAAAAAACACACTAAAATCAGGATATAGCATTGTATTGCAAAATGAAGTATAAGATAGGAATGCTTTGTACAATTTTTGAACATTCGCCAAATAGCTGTTATCCACTCATCTCACCAGTCATCATTTTATTTGTTATTGCTGGTCAAAAATCCAACAACTTGCCTGCCTCAATCATTTATTAATCCCTCTTTAGAAATGAAAAAATACCTTTTTTACCTATTCATTCTTGTAAGTAATGTTTCAATCGCTCAAGTGCCTAAAAATTCTGAGCTATTTAAAAGCATTATGAAACAAGACAGTCTATTGTTTAATGTAGGCTTTAATACTTGTGATATTTCACAATTTGAGCGTTTGTTGAGTGAAAAGTTTGAGTTTTTCCATGACGTCGATAGCATTTCGTATAAACCACAGTTTTTACAAAATATCAAAAAAGGATTATGTAAAACTCCAGATACCTATCAATCTCGTCGAGCTTTGGTGGAAGAAAGTACAGAGGTTTACCCATTGTACAAAAACAAGGTTCTGTATGGCGCTATTCAACATGGCGTGCATAAGTTTTATGAAAAAATCGCTGGCAAAGCAGAACGATTTGCCAGTACCGCTAAGTTTACTCATGTATGGTTACTCGAAAATGGCGCATGGAAATTAGCTCGTGGACTTAGTTTTGACCATCAGCAACAAGATATTCCTTTCAAAACCGTATCGATGTTTGATGACATTCCTGCTATCGAAAGTTGGCTTAAAGAAAATAAAGTGCCAACGCTGGGAATAGGAGTGATAAACGGTGGAAAAATTCAGGATATTAAGGTGTATGGAGAGCTAAAAAAAGGAATTTCTGCACCATATAATACTATTTTCAATGTAGCTTCTTTGACCAAACCTGTCACTGCAATGGTTACGCTCAAACTAGTAAGTCAAGGAAAATGGAATTTGGACGAACCCATTTACAAATACTGGACAGACCCTGACGTTGCAAAAGACCCAAATAGCAAAATTTTGACCACAAGACATCTACTGAGTCATCAAAGTGGGTTCAAAAACTGGCGTTTTATTAATCCTGATAATAAACTTCATTTTGATTTTACCCCAGGTACCAAATATCACTATTCGGGTGAAGGATTTGAATATCTGAAAAAAGCTTTGGAACACAAATTTCATAAAAGTTTGGATCAACTAGCACAAGAACTCATTTTTACCCCTTTGCAAATGACCCAAACCCAGTTGGTTTGGACCAACAAAATAGATATTTCAAGATATGCTATCGGCTACAACAAAGAGGGAGAAGCATATCCTATAGAAAAATATACCACTGCCAGTGCAGCCGACAATCTACTCACAACAATTGAAGACTATAGCAAATTTATGGTGAGTATCATGAAAGGAGAGGGCTTAAGCAAGGCTGTTTTTGAGGATATGATTAAAAATCAAGTTGTTACCAAAAAGGGGAAACATTTTGGCTTAGGTTTAGAAATCTATGAATTAGAAAATGGAGAATATGCTATTTCACATGGAGGAGCCGATAAAGGTTGCCAAACCATCATGTTTATTTTGCCTAAAACCCAACAAGGTCTAGTCATTTTTACCAATGTAGATGACGGATACAAAGTTTATGAGAAAATCCTTTTTCACTATTTGGGAGAAAACGGTAAAAAAATCTTTGATATCGAAACCAAGTAATCTTTGTCATGTAGAGACTCTATTCAATGGGGTCTCTACAATTTTATAAGTTGCCCTTCATTTTTAGGATAAATACACCTAGAATCCCAATAAGAAAAACTCCCAAAACTACATTACAAACCTTTTGTACAAAGTTGACCAAACATTTCAAATAAGTAATTAAAAGCACCTATATCTACGGCAAAATTGTATAATACATTGAGAAAATGATACAAATAAGACCCTACACTGTAGGCTATCTTTGTGATTAAATCATTCTCATTTTTTCAATTACCTCAGCGTACTAATTGCCAATGAAAAATAGCACTGGTAAGATATTTTTGGTCTTTTGTTGTACTTTTATTGTACTTTGTTCAAATTGTTTTGGACAAATATCCGAAGTATGGGTATCTCCCACTGGTTCGGACAGTAACACTGGTACCAAAGAACAACCACTTGCTAGCCCTTCTATGGCAGTAAGAAAGGTACGTGAGCTGAGAAGATTACAACAAACAGACCCTTCAAAATCTGTACATATTTATCTTAGCTCTGGCAGATATTTTTTAGAAGAACCTATCCATATTAGACCCGAAGATTCAGGTATATCAAATAACCCTACCATTCTAGAAGCAGCCCCTCATGCACAAGTTTCTATTAGCGGTGGCAAAGCCATTGTTAACTGGAAATTATTAAAAGAAAACCTTCCGTTTTTACCACAAAAAGCTAAAGGCAAAATTTGGGTTGCCGATTTGCCCGAAGGTATTTCATTGGGAATTCGTCAGCTGTGGGTCAACGGAAAAAAGGCGACTCGTGCCAAAAATACTGCTGGCATTGAGATGCAACGTATTCTTTCTTGGAACAAAAAAGAACAAACTTGTTGGATTCCTGCTCCCAAAGAAGCGCATTTGGAACAAGCCAAAGGACTTGAGTTTTTTATTCATCAGTGGTGGGAAGTTGCACAATTGCGGGTAAAAAAGATAGAAGTGCAAGGAGATAGCGCCAAACTTACTTTCTTCCAACCCGAAAGTCGTATTCAATCTGAACACCCTTGGCCAGCACCTTGGATTTCAAAAGAGACGGGGAATTCTGCTTTCTATCTGTGTAATGCTTTACAGTTTTTGGACGAAGCAGGTGAATATTATTGTGATCCTTTTGCGCAGAAAGTCTACTATTTCCCTTTCTCAAACGAGAACATGCTTCAAACAGAAGCAATTACTTCTCATTTAGAAAACTTAGTTCGCATAGAAGGAACCCCCGAAAAACCTGTACAACATTTTCATATTCAAAACATTAACTTTGAGCATACCGCTTATTGGCGACCTGCTACGAATGGGCATGTGGCACACCAAACGGGTATGCCTATGACGGACGCCTACAAACTGAAAATTGCAGGTACTCCAGAAAAGCAAACGCTCGAAAATCAGGCTTGGATTATTCGTCCGACGGCAGCGGTTAGTATCAACCATAGTCAAAATATTCATATTAAAGACTGTCTATTTACTCATACAGCCTCTACTGGCTTGGATTTGTACAAAGGTGTCCATCAAAGTTCGGTGACTGGAAATGTTTTCAAAGACATTGGAGGAAACGGTATTTTGGTTGGTAATTTTTCTGATGAAGCAACCGAAATACATTTACCTTACAACCCTACAGACCTTCGTGAAGTCAGTCACCATATCCAAATTTCAAATAACCTTATTTCCGATGCTACCAACGAAGATTGGGGAAGTGTGGGCATAGGCGTGGGCTTTGCATATGATATTCAAATTACGCACAATGACATTTCAAATATACATTATTCTGGTATCAGCGTTGGTTGGGGCTGGACACGTCATATAACTGTTTTGAAAAACAATCTTGTAAAGGCTAATAAAATTCGTCTTTACGGCAAAAATATGTATGATGTCGCAGGTATCTATACGCTCTCGGCACAACCCAATACCCAAATCATTGAAAATGTCATTGATAGCATTTATCGTGCGCCGTATGCGCACATTCCTAGTCACTGGTTTTACCTCTATACCGACGAAGGATCCTCGTTTATGACTATTCGTGATAACTGGACTACTTCTACCAAATACCTACAAAATGCGAATGGACCTGCTAATACGTGGGACAACAACGGTCCTAGCGTAGCAGATAGTATTTATCAAAAAGCTGGTTTAGCGCCACAATACCAATCTCTTTTACGTTTCGCCAATCCGTATGACGCTCGTTACGCCATCAATATTGAAAAACCAGTAATAGTCGAGTTGGTGACAGCCCAAGGAAAAACGCTTGACAAAGAAAAACTAAAAGTCATTTTAGGTAAAAGCAAAATCAGTACTTCATCGGTCTATCAGTGGCAAAATCACACAGTTATTTTCGATAAGGTACAGGATGTGTATTTACTGCAAGATCGCCTTAAAAATGCTTTTCCTGATGTAAAAATTAAAACTTATCATGATTTATTCTATGAATTTAATCGTGAAAAATGTGGCGAAAAGAAAAAGGAAGGCGCTTGGAAACATATTTTGTTAACTGCCAATTTGGTTGCTGATTCCAACAAACAAAAAGCGTATTTAGACGCTCACGCTACTCAATTTGAAAAATGGCCAGAAGTATCAAAAGGCTTTTGCAATGCAGATTTTCAACAACTCTTATTGTTTAGAAATGGGCGACAGCTCATGCTTGTGATTAGCATCCCAGCAGAGGCGGATTTCGAAAAACTGAATCCACGCACCACACTCAACAATCCACGAGTAAACGACTGGAATAATGCCATGAAAGATTATCAAGAAGGTTTGGAGGATGCTCCGAAGGGTGATACCTGGGAGTTTTTCAAATCATTCGAATTTTAAGATATACTGTTAACGAATAAAGTTATAAAAATAGAAAGTCAAGGTCATGTTAAGAATCGGCATTTTAGGACTAGGAGAAGGACGAAGCACCATGTCTGCTGCATTAGCCAGCTCAAAATTAGAATTAGTAAAAATCTGTGATTTGCGTTTAGAGCTATGTCAGCAGCGCGCCAAAGAATTTGATTTTCATGCTTATACTACCAATTTTCAAGAACTACTCGACGACGAAAGTATCGATATTATCGCCATTTATACCCCTGACAAATGGCATGCAACGCATGTAAAGCAAGCACTCTTACACGGCAAACATGTGGTATGTACAAAACCATTTATCGACAATTTGGCTGATGCCAAAGAGCTCATCGGGTTGTCTGAGAAAACAGGGAAAAAGGTATTTGTTGGTCAAAGTTCTCGTTTTTTCGAACCTATGAAAAAACAAAGAGCGGATTACGAAAATGGGCTGATTGGCGATCTTATTACGATCGAAGGCTATTATCATGCCGACCACCGTTGGTTTTTAGAAAAAGGCTGGTCATTGGAATCTGCATTCAAATGGTTATATGGCGGATTGAGTCACCCTGTAGACTTTATTCGTTGGTATCTGCCTAATATCGAAGAGGTAATGGGTTACGGTATGTTGAGCGCTAATGGCTTGAAGGGTGGACTCAAAAACCCTGATACTATGCACTTTATCTTCAAAGCGACCGATGGTCGTATTGCTCGTGTAAGTGGCTGTTATACAGGTCCTGTGCAACCAGTAGTGCGCGATAGCGAAATGAGTTGTATCCTGCGAGGAACAGAGGGTTGTAGTCAAGCTGATTACATGGATTTGAGATACGCTGTGACAACCAATACAGGCGAAGAAATAGTACAGACTTGGGAACATAAACTAAAACATTATTTCAGATTTGAAGGTAAAAGTCACCACGCTGGCGAATATCAAAATTATCTTGAATACTTTGTTGATTGCCTAGAAAGCGGACAAACTGCTTATCCAGATGTAAGAGAAGGAATTGGAACTGTGGCTTTATTACAAGCAATGGATCGTTCTTTGTCGACTGGTCAGCCTGTAAAAGTTGCTGATCTTTTAGCAGAATTTGACATGTAAATCTTAGTATAGAATCATGAATATAAGTTTTTAATTATCAGAAATTTACATTCATGATTCGCAATTCTGCATTATTACCTCCGTTTGACAAAATAGTAAAACCATGAAACACTATTGCTTACTACTGGCTTTGTTGGGATTGCTTTTTTCTAGTTTTAGAAAAGATGAAAAAGCTATTTCTGTAGAAAAAGCTCGTTGTGAATTTTTACAAAATCCTGAAGGCATCGACGTAGTACAACCACGTTTGAGCTGGCAAGTCAGCAGTAAACTAAGAGCTGTAAATCAAACGGCTTATCAAATTTTGGTGGCTTCTAGCAAGGAATTATTGGCACAAAACCAAGGTGATTTATGGGATTCTGGAAAAATCAATTCAGACGAGACCATTCAGGTACGCTATACAGGAAAAGCGCTTAAAAGTCGTAGCAAGTGTTTTTGGAAGGTAAAAATTTGGACAAATAAAGGTGAGTCAGATTGGTCAGAAACAGCTTCTTTTAGTATTGGTTTGCTCAATTATGTAGATTGGAAAGGACGCTGGATTGGTTTAGATCGTTCATTCCCATGGGATAACGAAGGTCAGTTTTCACGCTTATCTGCTCGCTATTTTAGAAAAGATTTTACCGTAAAGAAAAAACTCAAAAGTGCCACGGCCTATATCATCGGTTTGGGTCTGTATGAGTTATATCTCAATGGTCAAAAAGTTGGTAATCAGGTATTAGCACCTGTTCCTACTGATTATAACAAAGGCGTCAAATACAATACCTTCGACGTAACAACTCTATTGCAGCAAGGAGCCAATGCTGTAGGGTCAATTCTGGGGAATGGTCGTTACTACACGATGCGACAAGATTATAAACCTTACAAAATCAAGACTTTTGGTTATCCTAAAATGCTTTTCAATCTCGAATTGGTTTACGAAGATGGAAGCCACGAGACCATTGTCAGCGATGACACTTGGAAGGTGACAGCCGATGGATCTATTCGTTGCAACAATGAATATGACGGAGAAGAATACGATGCGACCAAAGAATTAGGAAATTGGAGTCAATCGGGTTATGCAGACACATCTTGGCTGAAGGCTCAATTGGTACAAGAACCAGGTGGAGATTATGAAGCGCAAATGACTGCAAACATGAAGGTTATGCAGACCATCAAACCCGTTTCGCTTAAAAAGCTCAATGCTCAAACCTATATTTTAGATATGGGTCAAAATATGGCTGGCTGGTTACGACTAAGTGTTCAGGGGAAAAAAGGTCAAAAAGTTACCCTTCGTTTTGCCGAAAGTCTACAACCAGACGGAAGTTTATATGTGCGAAACCTTCGTGATGCCAAAGTAACCGACATCTACACGCTCAAAGGAGAAGGCATAGAAACATGGGAGCCTCGTTTTGTCTATCATGGTTTTAGATATGTAGAAATCACAGGTTTCACTACCGAACCAAAGCTTGAGCAATTTGAAGGAAGAGTAGTATATGATGAGATGAGTGATGCGGGCAAATTCCAGAGCTCAAATACTACACTCAATCAGATATTTACCAACGCTTATTGGGGAATTCGTAGCAATTACAAGGGTATGCCTGTAGATTGCCCACAACGAAATGAGCGTCAACCATGGTTAGGAGACCGCACTACAGGAGCTTACGGAGAAAGTTATTTATTTGATAATCAAACACTTTACACAAAATGGTTAGACGATATTGAGCAAAGCCAAAAAGCAGATGGAAGCATCCCAGACGTAGCCCCAAGTTTTTGGAGATACTATGGCGACAATGTTACTTGGCCTAGTACCTATATCACGATTGCAGATATGCTTTACCAGCAGTTCGGGGACGCAGAACCCATCAAAAAGCATTATCCTTCTATGAAAAAATGGGTCATGTACATGGCCGAAAAATACACCGAAAACGGATTAATTACCAAAGATAAATACGGAGATTGGTGCGTACCACCTGAGTCAAAAGAGTTGATTCATGCGAAGGATGAGAGCCGATTGACTGATGGTAAATTGCTAGCTACAGCAACTTACATTCGGGTGCTGCAGTTAATGCAAAAATTTGCTCAAATCACCGACAATACCAAAGATTTGGAAGGTTTTTCAAAAAAAGAAAGTGACTATAAAAATGCTTTTAACCAAGCTTTTCTAAAATCTTCAAATTATGGAAATGGCACCGTAACCGCCAATTTATTGCCCTTGGTCTATGGCATTATCCCAACGGAAGAACGCAATAAAGTGGCTGAGCAATTGACACAAACGATTATTCAGAAAAATAAAAGTCACATCAGCACGGGCGTAATTGGTACCCAGTGGCTCATGAGAGGCTTGAGTAGCATTGGTCAAGGGGATTTAGCTTATACGATTGCGACACAAAAAGATTATCCGAGTTGGGGTTATATGGTCGAAAATGGCGCCACTACAATTTGGGAATTATGGAATGGCAATACCGCCAACCCCGAAATGAACTCGGCCAACCATGTGATGTTGCTAGGCGATTTGTTGATTTGGTATTACCAACATTTGGCAGGAATTAACTCCAGAGAAACCGCATACAAATACATTGAATTAAAATCAGATTTTCCAAAAGGATTGAATCAAGTACAAGCTAGTTATCAGTCTATTCGAGGAACTATTGAATCCCATTGGAAAAAAGAAGGCAACACTACTACTTGGCAAGTGAGCGTACCAGCCAATAGCAAAGCTATTATTTACCTACCAACTTCTGATTATCAAAACATTACAGAAGGAGGCAAAAATATTTCTCAGTATAAAGAAATCAAAATTATGGGATTGAGCAGAGAATATTCGATACTAGAAATTGGTTCGGGTTCTTACTCATTCGCATTTTAAATATAGGAATAGGGTACAAGAGCAAAGACTCAATTTTTCACTTTGCGCAAAATTAAGTTGAATAAATTAATGAGATAAAATATTAGTAATCAAAAAATTACACTCAAAACTCATCACTCACAATTCAGCACTCATACTTAACTGTTCCCTAGTAAAAAAGCATTTATGAAAAAATTACTCATAGGATTTATCTCATGCACACTAGCATTGCCCCTGACATCTGAAGCACAAGCTTGGAAAAAAGGGCTTCTGTTGGATGAATTTGTGGTAGAAAATCCACCTTTTCCCGAAAGTCATGCCTCTACAATTGCTGAAACACCCACAGGTTTAGTTTCAGCGTGGTTTGGAGGTACCAAAGAACGCAATCCAGATGTGTGTATTTGGGTAAGCCGCCAAGAGAATGGCAAATGGCAAGCGCCACAAAACGTTGCCAATGGCATCGTCAACGACACTCTGCGCTATGCTTGCTGGAATCCAGTTTTGTACCAAATTCCTAATGGCGAACTTTTACTTTTCTACAAAATAGGCCCAAGTCCTGCAAAATGGAAAGGTTGGCTAAAAACCTCTGCCGATGGTGGCAAAACCTGGTCAGAGGCAAGAGCTTTACCAGAAGGATATATCGGACCCGTGAAAAACAAACCTGTTTTGTTATCTAATGGAAATCTATTTTGCCCAAGCAGTACCGAAGGCACACTGGGCTGGCGTTTGCATTTTGAGGTGACCAAAGATGGTGGAAAAACGTGGAGACAAGTCGGACCTATCCAAGGAGATAAGGATACGCAAGGAATCCAACCAAGCATTTTAGATCATGGAAAAGGCAAATTGCAAATTTTAGCGCGAAGCAGAAATAGAGCCATTTTGACCTCTTGGTCGTATGACAATGGAGAAACTTGGACTCCTTTAGCAAAAAGTAATTTGCCCAATAACAATTCAGGTACAGATGCCGTAACAGCCTCAAATGGAAAACATTATTTGATTTATAATCACGTATTGCCTCCTGGAGATTTGGCGAAAGGACCAAGAACACCCCTGAATTTATCGGTTTCAAAAGATGGAATCAATTGGTCAGCCGCCTTGATTATCGAAGATTCTCCTATTAGTCAATATTCCTATCCATCTATTATTCAAACCAAAGATGGATTGTTGCATGTGATTTATACTTGGCGTAGACAAAAAATTAAACATGCTGTTATAAACCCAAAAAAACTTAAAGTTGTCAAAATTACTGATGGAAAATGGCCTATTGTAAAAGGTTATACTGCTCCGCAAGGAGGCGAAATCACAAAAGACTAATCCTCAGAAATACCTTAATTAATATGAATACGCTTCAAAATGTAAGTATTTACTTCCCGAATAAATTGGTGTTTGGTAGCGGTGTGATCAACCAAATTGCCGATGAATTGAGTGGATACAATGCCCAAAAAGTTTTATTAGTAACAATAGAACCTATTCTAAAAGCCTTAGAACCGCTTTTAGCAGATATAAAAACTCGACAAATCGAAATACAGATTGATACTAGTATTGTTCAAGAACCTACTTTCGAAGACTTTTTTACATTAATGAAAAAAGTAGAGCCATTCAACCCCGACGTAGTACTTGGTATTGGCGGTGGAAGTGTGCTAGATATTGCCAAATTAGTAGCTGCTCAGCTTGACAATCCCCAAGAATTAAGAGAATATGTTGGTATTGGATTGTTAAAACAAAGAGCCAAAAAGCTCATTTGTGCGCCAGCCACAGCGGGAACAGGAAGTGAGGTTTCACCCAATGCTATTTTAGTAGATAGTCTCGATAACCAGAAAAAAGGCATTATTAGCCCTTATCTAGTTCCTGATGCGGTATATGCTGACCCTTTGTTAACTGTAAGTGTACCAGCAGGTATCACAGCAGCCACAGGGCTTGACGCTCTTACGCATTGTTTGGAAGCCTATACCAACAAATTTGCCAATTTGTTTATCGATATGTATGCTTATGAAGGGATGAAGTTGATTGGAGCACATATTGTCGAAGCTGTACAAAATGGTAATAATGAGCACGCACGTGTACAGGTTGCCATGGGAAGTTTGCTAGGAGGTTTTTGTTTAGGTCCTGTCAACACGGCTGGAGTACATGCACTGTCTTATCCATTGGGAAGTTTATATCACTTACCGCATGGTTTGTCAAATGCCCTTTTGCTACCCTTTGTAATGGAATATAACCTTGTGGCAGCTCCCGAAAGATATGCTAAAGTGGCAGAAGCTCTTGGCTGTGAGCCTATTACTGACACCCTCGAAATGGCGAAATCGGGCGTAGCCAAAGTGCGAGAACTTATCAAGGCTTGTGGGATTCCTGCTACCTTACGTGAAGTAGGAGTATCTCGTGAAGAAATTCCGCAAATGGCGAAAGATGCCCTAAAAATTCAACGGTTATTAAAGAATAATCCAAGACCAATAGAAGAGACTGACGCTATTCAAATTTTTGAAGCCGCCTTTTAAACTCCTAATTAGGACTGTACGAAGGAATATAATACCTATCCATTTCGGATATCGGAAGTTGGATTTCGGAAGTGTAATCTACTATTTTTTGTAAAAAATAAAGGTATTGTATTTCCGAAATCAAAAATCCCAAATCTGCAATAGCTTGAAAATCTCCCAATCATAAATCCTTAAATCAACTGTTCTCGATGAACACGATATAAACTACCCCATGAGTATTCAAAAAAAATATAGCGGAATAGTGGTACCAGCGGTAACGCCTCTAACTGAAAATTTTCAGTTGGATCATGGTGCCGTCGAAAGTATGTTCGATAATTTCTATCGTAATCATGTTTTACCCTTTATTCTTGGAACCACTGGAGAGTCGGCATCTTTACCCTTTGAATTAAAGGCAGATTATGTGAGACAAGCCGGAAAAAATAAACAAAAGGGTACAATCTTGTATGCTGGTATTGCCTCTAATTGCCTTGAAGAATCTATCAAGCTAACCAAAATTAGCGAGCAGGCGGGCGTAGATGTTGTAGCTGCAACTTTGCCCTCTTATTATGCGCTGACCGAGAGTCAGATAAAGCGCTATTTTGAACAATTGGCAGATGCCATTCCTTTGCCATTGATTATTTATAATATTCCTGCCACCACGCATAGTTCTGTTCCTCTAAAAATTATCGATGAATTGAGCTATCATAGCAATATTATTGGCTTAAAAGACTCTGAAAGAAATATCGAACGCCTTCATGAATCACTTAACTTATGGCGTCACAGAGAAGACTTTAGTCATTTTATGGGATGGGCAGCCAAATCGGCTGAAGCCATGTTATTAGGGAGTGATGGCATTATTCCAAGTACAGGAAATTTTATTCCAAGCATTTATCACGAAATGCAAGAGGCTGTTATTCAAAATGATACTAACAAAGCCCTTCGTATGCAAGAGCTTTCTGATTTGTATGGAAGTTTGTATCAAAAAAGTCGTACACTTGGCGAATCTCTTTGGGCTTTAAAAGTATTAATGTCAACACATCAACTGTGTCAGCCAATTGTGATGCCACCACTACAAGGTTCATCACAGGAAGATTTATTAAGATTGCAAGAAGCTTACGCACAAGCACTCGAAAGTTTAGCATTGTCAGAATAGATACATACTTTAGGCAAAAAAGTTTACATTTTTTTATGTATAACACTTTTCAACTTTTAGCTTACTTCATAAAGCTTTGAGCCTATTGCAGGCAAAATTAAAGTCTTAATAGATTGATAATAAATCACTTATCCATGAATAATCAAACATATTGACTCATTAACTCATGTTATTTTGAAAAATAGAATTTGATTAAACTATCATATAAATAATTGATTATAAAACCTTTAATTCACCATTCACTCATTCATAATTCAACATTAAAAATTCTGCATTAGTACTTATGTCATCATTACCAATTATCGGAATCACCATGGGGGATCCAGCCAGTATTGGCCCCGAAATCGCCATAAAAGCCTTATTAGATCAAAATATTTATCAAACTTGTCGCCCACTATTGGTGGGTAGCGCCAAGGTTTTTAGCCATATCATTCAATTATTAGGTCTCAAAGCCTCGATTAACCCTATTAAATCGATAAAAGATGCGCAGTTTCAGTTTGGACAAATTGATGTCTATGACCTAAACAATGTGGATATGGATACCTTGCGTTTTGGCGAAATTTCGGCTATGTGTGGTGAAGCTTCTTTTCAAGCCGTAAAAACGGTTATTGAATTAGCCTTAGCCAATGAAATCAATGCGACTGTTACTGGTCCTATCAACAAAAAGTCTATCAACGAGGCTGGTCATCATTTTGCGGGACATACCGAAATTTATGCGCATTACACCAATACAAAAAAATATGCCATGCTTTTGGTTGAAGATAAACTAAAAGTAATCCACGTATCCACGCACGTATCGTTGCGTCAAGCTTGTGATTTGGTGAAAAAAGAACGCATTCTACAAGTAACAGAATTGCTACATACAGGTATGAAACGTTTGGGCGAAACCAATATGCGTATCGGTATTGCAGGTCTAAATCCTCACGCTGGCGATTCTGGTTTGTTTGGTACCGAAGAAGCTGAAGACATTGCGCCAGCAGTAGAAGAAGCTTTGCGTTTGGGCTATGAAGTAGAAGGTCCTGTTCCGCCAGATACTTTATTTGCCAAAGCAGCTACAGGTTATTATGGTGGGGTAGTAGCAATGTATCACGACCAAGGACATATTCCTTTCAAACTAACTGGTTTTAGATGGAATGCCGAAAAAGGTCAAATGGATAGTGTAAAAGGCGTAAATATCACACTAGGTTTACCCATTATTCGTACATCTGTTGACCACGGAACAGCTTTTGAAATTGCAGGAAAAGGCATTGCTAGTCCTGACGCTATGGCATTAGCTATTGAAAGTGCTATTCAATTGAGTAAGAATAAGTAAAACATAAGGGACAAAGGCACAAAGTTTTTCCTCTGTCACTCTATCACTTTTATTCATTTTCTAATAGTATTGTACGAAAGATTGTAAGAACGATGTTGGGTTTAAGAAGCATAAGCTTCTATTTTTTGTAAAAAATAAAGGTATTTTACTTTATTTCCGAAATCAAAAATCCCAGATCTGAAATAGTTGGAAATCCTTCGTACAGTCCTAATTTTCTAACTATGATTCTTGTCATTGCTGACGACCTCACTGGTGCAGCCGAAATAGCTGGGATTGGGTTGAGATATGGGCTCAAAGTAAGAGTTTGTACAGAAATTATTCAAGAAGCAACAGAGGATTTGTTAGTCATTTCAGCAGATACTCGTTCGCTAACTGAAAATCAGGCAATTGCCAAGGTTGAGTATTTAATTCAAACCAGTCAACAGTTTAAGCCTAGTTTGATTTATAAAAAAATAGATTCAGTGCTTCGTGGTCATGTTTTGGCAGAAATTAAGACTATTCAACATTCTCTTGGTCAAAAAAATTGCTTAATTATTCCTACCAATCCATCCATGGGGCGGAGAATACAGGATGGAAAATATTATATAGGTGATAAATTAGCACATGAAACGGCGTTTGCGCATGACCCAGAGTTCCCGATTCAGGATAGTGAAGTAATGAATATGCTTCGTGCCAAGCCAACTGATAACATACAAATATTAGCGCAACCTTTGTTACCATTACGAGGTACAATTATTGCTGAGGTTACTCAAAAAGAAGATTTACAGCAATGGGCAGCACAATTTGCACAAATTGACCTGTTGGTCGGCGGAGCTGAGTTTTTCGCCTCAATTCTATCAAATTTAGGGTATAAATCTATTTCGAAGGTCTTTTCAAAGAACAATACTGCTCAGAAATGTCTTTATGTGAGTGGAACAACTTTTAGTGATAGCGTTGAAAAAATACAAAAGTATGCCAATCAACAAGGTGGCGTTTGCTATTTACCCAAGGAGACAACCAGACAACCTGTTGATTTAAAAGAACTTAATCAATCATTAAACCGTTGGGCGAGCGAAATCGTACAATGCTTTAGTCAACATCAGGTAGTTGTTATGGCTATTCAAAAACAGTTGGATACGACCAAAATATCTCCTGCTGAACTAGCTAAATTAATGGCTAAAGTTGTCAAAAAAGTATTGAATCAAGTACATTTAGCAGAAATACTCATCGAAGGAGGTGCTACGTCAGCCGCAATTTTAGCAGAGATTCCATTACAGAACTTTCTTCCCACCGAAGAATTTGCTCAAGGAGTCATTCGTATGCAAAGCCTCGAACGTCCGAGTACCTATTTAACACTCAAACCAGGAAGTTACGCATGGCCACCAGCCGTGACGTATGCTCAACTGTAGAAAATCTTTATCACCAACCCATGAACCATACATTACATGCCATTGATTATGGCATTATTTTGTTTTTTTTAGGATTGACGTTATACTTCGGTTTTATTTTCGCCAACAAACAAAAAACAACTCAAAACTATTTTCTTGCGAAAGGTAAAGTACCTTCTTGGGCCATTGGTATGTCCTTGTTGGCTACTCTTATCAGTAGTGTAACTTTTTTGGGATACCCTGGTGAAGGTTATTCTTCCAACTGGATTTTATTGGTACAAGGCTTGATGGTTCCCATTGTTTTACTAGGAACAATATGGTTTATCGTGCCTATTTTCAGAAAAGTCATTGGACTCAGTACCTATGAGTATTTCGAGAAACGCTTCGGACGCTTTGCTCGTTATTATAGCTCCTCTTCATTTATCCTTCGTCAATTTTCGGGTATGGGAACGGTATTGTTCCTGATGGCAATTGCATTGGGCAATCTTACTGGACAATCTCCTTTACTAATCATGCTAGTGATTGGCGGAATTATCATTTTGGTCAATCTCAAAGGTGGTATAGAGGCCGTTATTTGGCTCGACGTATTCCAAGGTTTTATGCTTTTGGCAAGTGGTATTACCTGTCTAGTCGTTTTATTATATTCTATCAAAGGTGGTTTTTCGGAAGCATGGCAAATTGCCTCTAGCAAAGGTCACACAGGCTTTGGACCTTATGAACTAGATTTAAGCAAATTGACTTTTATCGTGATGGTAATCAATGGAAGTTTTTATGCTATTCAAAAATATGGAACAGACCAAACTGTTGTTCAGCGATATCTAACCGCCAAAACAGACCGTCAAGCTATCAGAGCCTCACTTATGGGTATTTTCTTAACCGTACCTGTTTGGATGATGTTTATGTTTATTGGAACGCTACTTTTTGTATTTTACCAACAAAATCCACTTCCTGAAAAGGTACAAGCCGACGCTGTATTTCCTTATTTCATGATGACTCAATTACCAACTGGCGTGGTAGGTTTTATTCTTTCTGCCCTAATATCAGCGGCGATTTGTAGCTTAAGTGCCGACCTAAATTCATTGGCTGCCGTGGGCGTAGAAGATTATTATAAAGTATTGCGTCCCAACCAAAGCGATGAAAGTTATTTGAAAGCCAGTAAATGGATTGTCGTTCTTTCAGGTGTCATTACCCTTCTTATTGGCGCTCTATATCTGAGCACTGGTAGCGAAGGCGTGCTTGGAATTGTATTCACACTTTATGCGATATTTTCAGGAGGAATTGTTGGTATTTTCTTGTTAGGCTTACTCAGCAGCCGTGCCAATACACAAGGAGTAAATATTGGTATTTTTGTCTGTATTCTCTTTACTGCCTACGCTTTTTTGACATCTACTCAAATTGGATTAGGTGACCAAAAATCATTACTATTAGATTTGGGAGCATACAATTTCCCACACCATAAACTCATGTTGGGCGTTTATAGTCACCTGATTGTGATAGTAGTAGGATATGTAGCAAGTCTATTTTTTCCAGCACCTAATTGTGATAGAAATTTATTGCTCAAAGGTTGGTTTGAGGATAGAAAGAAAAAATAATACCATAATCAATTTTCTAAACTTAAAGCTTATGAAAAAACTCCCTTTTTTGCTTTTGGGTTTATTTTTTGCCCATATTCTTAGTGCTCAAAATTATCAATTATGGTACGATAAGCCTGCTCAGAAATGGACAGATGCTTTACCAATGGGAAATGGGCGTATTGGAGCAATGGTTTTTGCAAATCCATCACAAGAGCATATTCAATTCAATGAAGAAACACTTTGGACTGGAGAACCTCGTGAGTATAATCGAAAAGATGCCTATCAATATTTGGGGCAAATTCGTCAGTTATTACAAGAAGGAAAACAAAAAGAAGCAGAGGCTTTAGCCGAAAAGCAGTTCATGGGGCTCAAAAGCAATGAAGGCAAGCGAGAAACTTGGATTGCAGAGATGTTGGCTTTGAAAGGAATATCTGGAAATCCTTCACAAATAAACTTTGATGACTCTTCATGGAAAACGATGACTGTGCCATCCTATGAAGGTTGGGAAGCGGTCGGCTATGAGGGGCTCGATGGAGCTGTTTGGTTTAGAACAACGATTGATATTCCAGCAGGTTGGGAAAATCAAACGCTCGTATTGGATTTGAATCGTATCCGAGATTATGATTATACCTATATCAACGGAAAGTTGATTGGTAGTTCACAGCATACTGAAGGGCGTAAATATCAAATTCCTGCCAATACTTTACACGTAGGAAAAAACTTGATAGCTATCCAAGTATTGAACTTTTCCGATAAAGGAGGTATAGCAGGCTACAAAGATACTTCTCGCCATATTGGTATATATCCTGTGGATCAAGAGGATAAAAAAATCTCTTTGAATGGTCAATGGAAATACTTTATTCAAAGCGATGAAGCGCCAGCAGTAGGCAAATATCAAGCAGATTACCAACCATTTGGTGATTTGTATATCAATCTTCTGCATGGAAAAGAATATCAAAACTACCGTCGCTCTCTTAATTTAGCGACTGCCGAATCACAAACTGAATATTCTGTTGACAATGTAGTTTTCAAAAGAGAGTATCTGGTAAGTCAACCTCATCAGGTACTAGCGGTGAGGCTTTCTGCCAACAAAGCTCATCAAATCAACTTAGAGAGTTTTTTGACTAGCCCACATAAAAACTATAGTTTTAAATCTCTCGGTAACAATACTTGGGAGTTGTCGGTCAAGGTTCGAAATGGCGCCTTATTTGGAAAAGCCTATTTACAGATCCAGCAAAAAAATGGCTCTGTAGAGGAGCAAGCAGGCAAAATCGTCATTAAAGGAGCAGATGAAGTCGTTTTTTGTTTGACCGCTGCCACCAATTTTATCAATTATCAAAATATTTCAGGAAACCCTCAAAAACGTTGCGAGGAAGTTTTTAGCAAACTAAAAGGAATATCTTACGAGCAAATTCGAAAGGCACATCAAGCAGAGTATCAAAAATATTACAAACGTTTTACCATCGAGTTAGGTCAGGATGCCAAAAGTCATTTACCTACGGATGTTCGTTTAGCGAATTTTGGCAAAGACAATGACCCATCTTTCGCAGCATTATATGTACAATACGGACGCTATTTATTGATTTCAGCTTCACGTGCAGGAACACAACCTTCTAACTTACAAGGTATTTGGAATGATTTGTTGGCTCCACCTTGGGGAAGCAAATACACTACCAATATCAATGCCGAAATGAACTATTGGCCTGCAGGTGTTTTGAATCTTATTCCTACTCAACAGCCTCTTATACAAATGATTACAGATTTGTATAAAGCTGGTAAAATTACGGCAAAAAATTACTACAATGCCCGTGGGTGGGTGGTTCATCACAATACAGATTTATGGCGAGGAACAGCCCCTATCAATGCCTCAAACCACGGTATTTGGGTGAGTGGTGCAGGATGGTTGAGTCAGCATTTGTGGGAACATTATCAGTACACGCAGGATAAAGAGTTTTTAAGAAAAACGGCTTATCCTATCATGAAATCGGCTTCAGAATTTTTTGTAGACTTTTTGGTAAAAGATCCTAAAACAGGTTGGCTTATCAGTACGCCTTCTAATTCACCAGAACAAGGTGGATTGGTAGCTGGACCGAGCATGGATCATCAGATTATCAGAGAGTTATATAAAAATACGATTAAAGCCTCGCAAATTTTAGGGATAGACAAAGCCTTTGCTGATACACTGAGTCGACAATACAAACAAATAGCCCCCAATCAAATTGGTAAGCATGGGCAATTGCAGGAATGGCTACAAGATTTGGACGATCCAAAAAATAATCACCGCCATGTTTCACATCTTTGGGGCGTACACCCAGGACATGATATTGGTTGGGACATCGATTCAACGATGATGAAAGCCGCTCGACAATCACTTATTTATCGTGGTGACGAAGGTACAGGTTGGAGTTTGGCTTGGAAAATTAATTTCTGGGCAAGATTTCATGAGGGCGAGCACGCTTTACAATTAGTCAAAATGTTACTCAGACCTGCCACAAGTGCTGGCGGTTCATACTTAAACCTATTTGACGCCCATCCGCCATTCCAAATAGATGGCAATTTTGGTGGTGCAGCAGGTATTGCCGAAATGCTTATCCAAAGCCAAACAGATATTATTGAGTTATTACCTGCCTTACCCAAAGACTGGTCAGAGGGGAAAGTAAAAGGCATACAGGCTAGGGGAGGATATATCTTGAGTTATGCTTGGAAAAATGGTAAAATCAAAGAATTGAGCCTTACAAGTAAGGAGACTACCACCTGCAAAATAAGAATTAATCAGGTTGTACATACCCTCAAGCTACAGTCTAATAAGCCCTACCTCATCGAATTTTAAACTTTTCTAGTAAATACTTCAAGAAGTTACTGAAGCGGTCTAAACTTTCATAAACTTGCTTGCGTAAGCAATGAATTTATATTGTTTGAGCGTAGCGAGTTTATAAATTCTTGAATTTTTTGTTACTTTTTGTTTCAAGACAAAAAGTAAGACGAAGAATCAATCAATGAAATATGTTTTTTGAAAAATTTAAATAGCTCCACTGTTAACACGAGATATTTTCATAAAAGTATCTCGTGTTAATTTTGTACAATACTTTGAAAAAATCTTACCGAAAACATCGCTTTTACCTACCTATTTTTGTACAATAATTCTGATAAAATTCATTTTACCGATATTTACCTATGTTCACCAGAAGAAGGTATTGTACAATCTTGATATTCTTTCTAGGATTCTTATTTTCTGCAAAAGCACAAAGACAAGATATTTCCCTCAATGACAACTGGCTAACCACCATTCATGAATCCAATATTCATACGTATGATGGATTTGAGAAAAACACGTTTTCAACTCAATCTTGGACATCTGTACAAGTACCTCATAACTGGGATCAATACGATGGTTATCGCCGTTTGACACATGGCAACAAACATGGATACGCATGGTATCGTAAAAGTTTCACCGTCAATTCTTCTCATAAAAACAAGCGCTATTTTCTTTATTTTGAAGGTGTTGGCTCTTATGCAACTATTTGGCTCAATGGAAAGTTACTAGGCACACATGCGGGTGGGCGTACTACCTTCCAACTAGATGCCTCGAACTATATTTTACTCAATAATCAAGAAAATATTCTGGCAGTACGCGCCGATCATCCTGCCGAAATTCAAGATTTACCTTGGGTCTGTGGTGGATGCAGTACCGAACGAGGTTTTTCTGAAGGCTCACAGCCGATGGGGATTTTTCGTCCTGTGCATTTATTGATTACAGAACCTATTCGAATAGCTCCCTTCGGCATTCATATTTGGAATGACACAACAATCACAACACAAAAAGCTCAACTCTATGGCTCAGTAGAAATACAAAATCTCAGTACTAAAAAATCTTCTATTAAAATTGTTCATGAACTACGAAATCAAGATAATCAACTGATTGTCAGCAGCAACAATATTCATTCTCTTGCAGCCAAAACAACAGAGACCATTCCCATTTCATTGCCAAGTGTTACCAATCCTAAACTTTGGTCGCCAGAACAGCCCTATTTGTATCAAATGGTGACGAAAATTTATGAAAATGGAAAACTATTAGACATCCAACAGACCTCTTATGGTATCCGAGTTATCAAATGGTTAAAAAAGCCAAACGGACAAAAGCAATTATTAGTAAATAATAAACCATTCTTTATCAATGGCATAGCAGAATACGAGCATCTTTTGGGCAATAGCCATGCCTTTAGTGCGGAGCAAATTAAGACTAGAGTTGACATGGTAAAAGCCGCTGGATTCAATGCTTTTAGAGATGCACATCAGCCTCATAATTTGCGTTATCAAGACTATTGGGATAAAGATGGGATTTTATGGTGGCCACAAATGGCAGCACATATTTGGTATGATTCGCCAGCGTTTCGACAAAATTTCAAGACGCTATTAAAAGATTGGGTAAAAGAACGCAGAAACAGTCCTTCCATTATTCTTTGGGGACTCGAAAATGAAAGTACTTTGCCTGAGGATTTTGCCAAAGAATGTACCCAAATTATTCGTGAACTTGACCCAACAGCTTCTTCCCAACGATTGGTAACAACCTGCAATGGAGGCAAAGGCACCGATTGGGATGTGCCTCAAAACTGGACAGGAACTTATGGTGGAGATCCCACAAAATATGCAGAAGATCTTGAAAGACAGGTTCTTGTTGGAGAATATGGCGCATGGAGAACGGTAGACTTACACCAAGAAAAACCAGTAGCAGGAACATTTAGCGAAGAAGCCATCGGAGAATTAATACAACTAAAACTTCGCTTGGCCGAAGCTGCCAAACAAAATTCCGTAGGACATTTCTTCTGGCTATTGACCTCTCACGATAACCCTGGGCGTGTTCAAAGTGGAGAAGCATTGCGCGAATTAGACAGAATCGGACCTGTCAATTATAAAGGCTTATTAACCCCATGGGAAGAGCCAGCCGATATATTCTATCTATTCAGAGCCACTTACGCTCCAGCTAAAACCCAACCAATGGTCTATATTGTCTCTCACACTTGGCCTGACCGTTGGACTCAAACGGGCATAAAATCAGGGATAAAAGTGTATTCAAATTGTGACGAAGTCGAATTGTTTAATGACCTAAATGTTTCACTTGGAAAACAAAAAAGAGGGGAAGAAAGCGTATTTACTTGGAACAAAGTTGCGATTCAATACAATATGCTAATTGCCAAAGGCTACGTAAATGGAAAAAAAGTGGCAGAAGATTTAATTCAATTACATCATTTACCAATGGCTCCTGATTGGTCTGCTCAAAAGAGTCTAACAAAAAGCATTATTACCCATAACCCACAAAAACACTATTTCTACCGTGTCAATTGTGGTGGCGATTCCTATACAGACAAAAACAAATCTATGTGGCTAGCAGACCAAGCCAAAACCAATCAAAACTTATGGGGGTACATTTCTTGGGCGAATGATTTTGAGGGTATTCCCAAAGCTTATGCGAGTCAAAGGAGAACCTTTGACCCAATCAACAATACCACAGACGATGAATTATTCCAGAGTTTTAGATATGGGCGAGATAAACTTTCCTATCAATTTGCCCTACCAGACGGTCATTATGAAGTGGAATTATATTTTATCGAGCCTTGGCATGGCACAGGTGGTGGTTATGACTATTCGGGTTGGCGTTTGTTCGACGTGGCATTTAACGGTAAAACTGTTCTCAAAAATTTGGATATATGGAAAGAAGTGGGTCATGAGGCAGTGTTGAAAAAATCAATTCCATTTCAAGTAAAAGGCGGAAAGCTAAACATTTCTTTCCCACAAATCGCCTCAGGACAAGCCATTATTTCGGCCATTGCCATTGCTAGTACTGAGAAGAAAAGTACCTTTTCTGCAAGTTCAAATACTTTGATTTCATCATCAAAAACTATCAAAACTTGGCTAGATACTGGCAAACCACTTTTTAAAGATTCACAAGAAAGTTATGTGGGCTTACCACCAGTTTTATACGGGGCAGAATACCTATTTTCTGAAAAAAGTGAAAAATTGTACAAACTTGCTCTGAATGAGATAGGAGATATTTATGTCGGAATAGATTCTACAAAGGCATTACCAAAGACTTTAGAGGCATTTGAAAATACCCAAAGTTATATTCAAAGCACCCAAAAAGTATATCGAGTTTTTAAGAAAAGAGTTCAAGCAAAAACAGAAGTGGAATTAAATTTTAACGCTATTGATGCAGAAGCACTCATTTTTGCCTTGCCAGCAAGTACTTTGCAACCACCATTTGACCTAAAAACTACGACAACCTACAAGGCTGTCGATGCAAAAGGAATAGGAGAGGGGATTCAAAAAAAGGCTTTCTTAGGCAAAGAACGCATGAGTATTGTCAAAAAAGGTCAAAATTCGATTCAATGGACTATTTCTACTGGTGTTGCTGATACCTATTCTTTAACCATCAAATATCATAATCCTACCTCTGAACCAGTTTATGGCAAACTAAGCATTAGTCTGATTGATGGCACCATTATCAAAAGTAATGAAAGGGTTACCCTAGCACCAACCAAAGCAGGTAAATGGAATTATGTAAGTACCACAACAGGAACAATGATTAATGCAGGGAAATATCATATTGTTCTAGAATTGGATGACGCAACAGAACTTCATTTGGATGCCTTGGATATCCAGTAAGATATATGCTAATATCGTATAATTTAATATAAAAATACTATAAATTTTACTAGATAAAGTACTATAATTTTGTATCAGCCTCCAAGGGAAGTTTGAGAAAAAGAAGCGTGGAGCATTAGTGACATAGTGAGACCTTTTAACTTTATGAAAATAATCTCAATACACTATGAACCACCAAAGCTTACCGCTTGTGGATATCTCTCTGATTATCATCTATTTATTAGGAATGATAGCAGTAGGATACCATTTTTCAAAAAAAAACCAAAACGCAGAACAATTTACCAAGGCATCGGGTAGTATCCCTGGCTGGGCAATAGGAGCATCTATTTACGCTACTTTTTTGAGTAGCAACACTTTTTTAGGTGTTCCAGGCAAAGCGTATTCAAGTAATTGGAATGCATTTGTTTTTAGTTTATCGATGCCATTAGCTGCTTGGGTAGCATCTAAATATTTTATACCATTTTATCGAGGAACAGGCGAAATTTCAGCCTATACCAATCTCGAAAAAAGGTTTGGAGCATGGGCAAGAACGTATGCTGTAGTGTGCTTTTTGCTAACACAACTAGCCCGAATGGGTTCTATCTTTTTCGGAATAGCACTCAGTTTGCAAGCCCTCACAGGCTATTCGATGGAAACGATTATGTGGGTGATGGGTATTTGCATTATTATATATACCGTGTTGGGAGGTATCGAGGCTGTGATTTGGACAGAAGTAGCGCAGGCATTTATCAAAACTTTTGGCGCCTTATTGATTCTGTACTTAATCATAAAGGATATGCCCGAAGGGACACAACAAGTAATCGAAATCGGCACAACAAAAAATAAATTTAGTTTAGGCTCATTAAGCTGGGATTTTACTAGCTCTACTTTCTGGGTGGTTTTATTTTATGGATTTTTAATAAATCTGAACAATTTTGGCATGGACCAAAACTATATTCAGCGTTATCATACTACCACCTCGGAAAGTGAAGCTCGAAAATCCCTCTGGATGTGCGTTTGGATGTATATTCCAGCATCCTTGCTTTTTTTCATTATTGGTTCAAGTTTGTACGCCTACTATGAGGTTCATCCTGAATTATTGAATCAACTCAAATTGGAAGTTGTCAAAGCTAAATTTCCCAATCTGAGTTCTTCTGAATTACTAGCTCAGGCGGCACAACTCAAAGTAGAAGATTATGGCGATAAGGTAATGCCACATTTTATGGTTCACAAAATCCCCGTTGGATTGATGGGACTCATTATCTCAGCATTATTGTCTGCGGCTATGAGCACCATTAGTTCTGGTATGAACGCCTCAGCCACAGTGTTTTCGATAGACATTTACCAACGATATTTTGTCAAAGACATAAGCGACAAAAGTAGCTTACGTATATTACATACGTCAACGGTTATTTTTGGCTTTTTAGGACTTGCCTCGGGTATGGCTATGATTGGTGTCAAAAGTATTTTGGATATATGGTGGCAACTATCAGGGCTATTTGCCGCAGGTATGTTAGGACTATTTTTATTAGGATTATTTAGTAAAAAAGCGAACAATCAGGCAGCCATTATTGCTACATTAATAGGGTTGGTGGTTATTTGTTGGGTTACATTCTCTGATATTTTACCAGCCGAATATGATGGATTAAAAAGTCATTTGCACAAGAATATGAGTATCGTACTTGGTACGATTACCATCTTTATTTTTGGAACACTCGTGAGTAAATTTTCAAGAAAAAATAGCTCGTAAATTCTAGCTCTTTCAATTCCTCTACAGTTATGATTACTACCAAAAAAGGATTTATTCCAGTAATGTTAACGCCATTCCATGAAAATGGCGAGATAGATTTCGAAGGTCTTGGTCGACTGACAGAGTTGTACGTAGAAGCAGGTGCAAGTGGATTATTTGCCAATTGTTTATCAAGTGAAATGTTTGAACTTACTGAAAATGAACGCCTTCAAGTAATCAAGCAAACCATAAAAAGTGCATCAGGACTACCTGTTGTAGCCACAGGAAGTTTTGGCAATAGCTTACAAGAACAAGCTGATTTTGTCAAAAAAGTACATGATACTGGCGCTGATGCCGTCATTATTCTGGCTAATGCCATTGCTGAAAATCAGGAATCTGACGAAGTTTTTGAAGACAGAATGATGGCTTTATTAGACTTAACTGAAAACATTCCCCTAGGACTTTACGAATGCCCTGTACCCTATAAGCGACTCGTTTCGGCTGATATATTATCGAGGTTAAGTCGCACAGGAAGAGTCATTTATCATAAAGATACCTGCTTAGATATAGAGCAAATAAAAGCTAAAATCAAATCCACAGAAGGACAAAATTTTGGACTTTATGATGCTTACATGGTTCATGCTGTGGATTCCTTAAAAGTAGGAAGTGCCGGTTTGTCTTGTATTCAAGGCAATTATTTTCCAGAGCTAATAGTCTGGTTATGTGACAATTATCATAAAGATGAGCTTTCAGTAGAAATCCAAAAAGTACAAGACTTTTTAGTGAAACAAATGGATGTCATGCACCATGTTTATCCAACTGTTTCTAAGTTATTTTTACAAAAAAGAAATTTTCAGATTTCGACATTTACACGACGTAACGTAGGGAAAATAAGCCCCTCAGTCGCAAACGATATTGAGGCTTTGTATCTGGCATACAAGGGCTTACAAGATACTATACCTTTACAGGAGATAGTTTGTTAATTAATTTGGGATGGAATCCCCCGCAATAGTTTTACTAGCGGGGGATTTTTTTTGCTCCTAAATATTCTTTCGTTACCGAAAGCCAACTGCTATTTCTTATGATATTTTCGCTTATACTCCAGCGGGGTAATACCCATTACCTTTTTGAAATGTCTATAGAAGTTCGACACATTATTGAATCCACAATCAAAGCAAATCACCTCTGTAGGTAGTTTATCCTCAACCAAAGCCCTACAAGCGTGTGAAATACGGATTTCAATCAAGAAATCATAATAGGTCTTCTTGGTCATGAGCTTAAAGTATCTACAAAAAGATGTGACGCTCAGGTTGCTAATTGCTGCTATTTCTTCGAGGGTAATATCCTTTTTGTAATTCATCAAAGTATAATTACACACCTTATTCAATCGCAATGTATCCGACTCGTTTGACTGGTAAAAAGCTTGTCCGCCCGCAATGGTCTCAAACTCATCACTTTCTGCCAAAAGATGCAGAATAGAAATGAGCAAAGAGATACGCTCTAAGTTTTTGGCTTGTGCAATTTTTACCATCAGCTCAGTCAGGCGTTCGCGGGTTTCGCCAATAATGACCATACCGCTTTTGGCCTTATCATACAATTTTGGGAGCAAATATGCCTCAGGTAATCCAAGCAAATATTTTCCAAGACAATCAGGCAAAAATTGTATAACCACAGCCTCTACATCGAGGTCATTATCAGGATAAAAATACTCCTCTTTACAACGCCAAGTATGAGGTAAGTTTTCGCCCACCAACACAATCTCACCATGCGAAAAGTTGCTGATATTATCACCAATAAAACGAACCCCTTCGCCTCTGATAATATAGTGCAACTCTAGCTCAGGATGATAATGCCAGATGCCTCCAAAGTTAGGTCGAACGTCATGTCGGACACTAAAGGAGCTTTCTAGCTTAACAGGAACTTTCTGGAAAAGTGGTTTCATAACTCAATATTATCAAAAAAATAGGACTATTCTTTTATTTCTACTTTCTCTAAAAAACGTTCTACTATCAAAAATTTTGTACAATATATTCAAATATGATGATTCCAATTTATTATATGACAATATCCTACACTAAGTTGGTAAAAAAATGCATAAAAATAGGACTATATATAGTGAAATTTGAATCGTAGAAACAACACAATTTTACTTGTATAAAAGAATATTACCAAATTATATAACTAATGTAATATAAAAAAAGTATAAAGTTGTCATACCTTATCTTGCCATAATAAAATAAATCTCTAATAATCAGACACTTAACCACAAAATAATTAGCAATACCAGTAAAACAATGTGTCAAATTAACACTTATTCTATCATACAGAAATCAGGTTTTGAGAATATAGAATACAATTCCATGATATTATGATAAAAGACTATAATAGATAGCCAAAAAAAATTACAAATAGCACTATTTTATCAAAAAGCTTTGCTAATAAATCATAATTATACAGGCTCTCTACAAGTGTTAAATATATTTATTAAAACCAACATAATAGATAAACGTACCTTATAATGTTCCAATTCCAATTTTTCTCGATTACCTCTTTGCTACTAGGATTTGTATTGTTTGGAAATGCGCAAAATGTACAAGATACTTCCGCAAAAGAAGCCGTATATATCAAAGCAATTACAGAAAGAGCTGATAAGATTGTACAGAAGCTTGAAGTGAAAAAAGAAAAGAAAGCACTCAAGGTAAGAGACTTAATTACCAATCAGTATCGTAATCTCAACGACATCCACGAGCAAAAAAAGAATAGCATCTTAGCACTCAAAAGCAATTCTTCTTTAAGCAAGGAACAGCTTACTTCAGAAATTCAAAAAGTAGAACAAAAAGCTGAAACAGATCAAAATACCTTACATGAAAAGTATATCAAATCGCTTTCGAAGGAATTATCAGACACTCAAGTTGAAGCAGTAAAGGATGGTATGACGTACAATGTATTACCTAACACTTACAAAGCTTATCAAGAAATGCTTCCTGATTTGACAAAAGACCAGAAGAAACAAATTTTGGATTATTTAACAGAAGCAAGAGAGCACGCTATGGATGCCGAATCATCAGAAAAAAAGCACGCTTGGTTTGGAAAATACAAAGGGAAAATCAATAATTATCTTTCAGCTCAAGGAGTAGATATGAAGAAAGCAGGGCAAGAGTGGGAGAAAAGAATTAAAGCTGCTGAGTCAGCAAAAAAAGAAGCAAGCAAAACCTCTGGACAATAATAATTAGGAAAACTCAAAGTAACTCGAACGCAAGTCGAAAACGTACAAACACTATTTAGTACTCAATTTAATGTAAGGAAAAATATGACATTTCATTTACAACCACAATTTGGCAAACGTAAAGGCACTAAACTTACCTGTACTTTGCTATTAGCAGCCCAGTTCATTGCGGGAGCTCCTTTTTTGGAGGCAGCTCAAGCTTCAAATCCTGCATTGGGTTCTGCCATTAAAACTAGTAATGCAGACCACACAGTGACAGGTTCTGTAAAGGACAGTGAAGGCGCACCATTGGCAGGTGTAACAATTCGTATCAAAAACAGCAAAACTGGTACAACCACTAAAGCTGACGGTACATTTACACTTAATGCCCCAACTGGCAAAGAAACGCTAATTATTAGCTCGATTGGTTATAAAACTACAGAAGTGACCGTTGCTGATCGTAAGATTATCAACATTGTTTTAGATAGTGAAACATCTTCGTTGGAAGAAGTAGTATTTGTTGGTTATGGTCAGCAAAAGAAAATTCACTTGACTGGTGCAGTTGCCCAAATTGATATGAAGGCCATTGAAGACCTTCCTGTAGGTAGCTTGTCAGCAGCTTTGACAGCTCAACAACCAGGAGTTGGTGTTTCAGGTGGTTTTGCTCGTCCTGGAGACCCCGCTTCCATCACTATTCGTAACCCTACTTTATTGTCAAAAGATGGCGGTACGATTCGTCCTTTGTATGTAATTGACAATGTAATTCGTTCGGAAGATGACTTTAATACACTAGACCAATCAGAGGTTGAGAATATCTCTGTGTTGAAAGATGCCGCAGCAGCTATTTACGGTGCTAGAGGAGCGTATGGGGTTATTGTCGTTACGACAAAACGTGGTAAAAGTGGTACTCCAAAAATTTCTTATAGCACTTCAGTGGGTCGTTCGGATGCTCAATTACCAAGCATGATGAATGGCTATCAATTAGCAACTTACATCAATGATTATAACATGAATACAGCCGACAAATCGGTATTGTATTCACAAGATGAATTGGACTATTACAAAGCCAATAGTCAATCTTGGTTAGAGCAAGCTTGGAAAGCATCTTATGTGACAAGACATACACTCAATGTAAGTGGTGGTAATGAGAAAGCAACTTATTTTGCTGGTATCACTTACAACCAACAAAATGGTAATTTCGACAAAATTAACTTTGACCGTTGGACATTCCGTGCTAGTGCTGATGTAAAAGTTTCGAAAAATGTGAAAGCAGGTTTAGGTTTATCAGGTGACTTATCAACGAAAGACCGTTACTTGTTGAAACAAGGTGGTACTGACAACGAAAAAGATTACAAATCTTTGTTGTATGCCGCACCTTTCAAACCAGCTTATTATAATGGTTATCCAGTAAACTTGAGTGGAAGTGGAAGTACATCTGAAAACTTCCACTTCTTTGAAGCCCAGAAATCAAACAATTACTTATTATCTAAAAATACGGGTATGAACTTAAACGTATATTTAGAATATGAAGCGCCATTCTTGAAAGGTTTGAAAGCGAAAGTAACTTACAACCGTAACTTAGAAAACAACTGGGGTAAAGAATTTGGTACAAAGTACAACTTGTACAACTTCAGTATGTTGGGCACAAACAAGCATATTGTAGGTGGTAACGTTCTTCCAACACCTGTTACAGTAAGCAATAGTAACCGTATTTATTATTCTCCTAACTACTCAGATGTTTATCAGTTAAACGGGTATCTTACTTTTGACCGTACATTCGGAAAACATAGCATTTCGGCATTAGCATTGGTAGAGCAGTCAGAAACATATTCTGATGGTATTACTTCTTATCTTGACAACTTAGTTGATGGTGCTCTTGACAACGCTGGATACGCTTTGGGTGGTACGGCATCGGGGGCTGGTGTTGGTACTATTGCAGAGTCTGAATCAGAAACTGGTCGATTGTCGTATGTAGGTCGTTTGAACTATGCTTATGCCAACAAATACCTAGTTGAATTTACAGTTCGTCGTGATGCTTCTACCAACTTTGCACCTGAAAATCGCTGGGGGACATTCCCATCATTGTCATTGGGTTGGGTTGTTTCTGAAGAACCATTCTTCAAAAACAATGTACATTGGGTAGACCAATTGAAGGTAAGAGTATCGGGTGGTCTGACAGGTATGGACAACACCAGAGCCTATAACTGGTTAAAAAGCTACAACTTAATTCAAACAGGTAATGGCCCAGTATTTGGTGGAAACCTTGACCGTGCAGGTATCTTACGTTTGAAAAATGCTATGCCAAACAGAGATATATCATGGGATGATGATACTAAATTGAATGGTGGTATCGATGCTTCATTCTTGAGAAACCGCTTGAACTTGACGATTGATGGATTCTACGATCATCGTTATAATATGTTAACATCACTCACTTCATCAGTTCCTTTGACTGTAGGTGCGGCGTTGCCATCTGAAAACTTTGCTACAGTAGACGGTTTTGGTACAGAGATTTCATTAGGTTGGACTAATAAAATCAATCAAGATTGGTCATACAAAGTACGTGGCTTTATGTCATGGAGCGACAACAAACAAGTAAAAGTTGACTTCGATAAAGGTTTAACTGGCACGTTCAGAGACCCTTCAGGAAGATCAACAGATATGGGTGCTTTAGGTTTGAAAAGTATGGGTATATTACGCACACAAGCTGACGTAGATGCTTTGTTGGCAAAATATCCAAACTATACTATTTATGGTACTAAACCAGCGGTAGGTATGTTGTACTACGATGATATCAGAGGTGCAAAAAATACGACTCCTGATGCCAATGGCAATTATACTTATGCAGCACCAGATGGCAAAATCGATGATAACGATTTACAATATTTGACAAATAAGAAAGATAACCACTACGGATTCGGTTTTAATTTCTCTACGAAATACAAAAACTTATCTTTCTCGTTTGCTTTAGGTGGCTCGTTTGGTGGACAAGATTTCTTAGAGTCAGGCGCACGAAGCTGGGGTACTTCAGCACAAGTAAATGCAAAAACTAACTTGCCTGTTAACTTAGTTGACCACTGGACAGTCGATAACCCAAATGCTATGTATCCTGCACCAGCATATCGTGCACAAAATGGATACGATTCTGATTTCTGGTTTGTAAGTTCGTTTAATATGTCGGTTCGTACATTGAACATTTCGTATGATATTCCTCAATCTATCACAGAAAAATTGAATATCAACGGCGCTAGAATTTACGTGACAGCAACAAACCCACTTAACCTTTATAACCCATACAGCTACAAGCAATACTCTGGAGCATTTGATGTGTATCCTACACTTCGTACATTCTCTGCTGGTATTAACTTGAATTTGTAATCGTTTCAGACGTTGGACAGGTCAACTGCGGTTGACCATTTCAAAAAAACTAAGAATAATGAAAAAGAAATATATTTTATGGACGGCACTTTGCTCAATGTTCGCATTAGCTAGTTGTGAAAGTGTACTTGATAAAACAGACTTAGGAGCGGCAGACCCAGATTTAGTGTCAGGAGACTCGGTTTTAGCCAATCTTTCTTTGAACTATATCTACAACCAAAACCTTCCTGATTGGGGTGGTTACACATCCATCAGTGGTTTGGGAAGTAGTACTTATACAGAGGAATCCTATAACCAAGGGTCTTCTCAAAACAAGTATCTTGAAGGTGCCATTGCAGAAAACGATGTAACAGATTTTGGTACAGCGTTGAATGCCACTAACAACTACGGTAAAATCCGTACTATCAACTCATTCATTTCGGATTTGCAACAAAATCCGAAAATGGATGCTGGTGCAAAAAATCGCCTTTTGGCACAAGCTTATTTCTTCAGAGCATGGCGTTATTTTGAATTAGTAAAACTTTATGGCGGTGTACCGTTGGTATTAACTCCACAAAATGCCGTTGGTATCGAAAATCGTGAAGCTACATTTTTACCAAGAAATACCACTTCACAATGTGTGAAACAAATCTCTGCTGACTTAGATTCTGCGGCAAAATACCTTCCTGCTACTTGGGCAAGTCCAGCGGCAAACTGGGGGCGCATTACAAAAGGGGGTGCTTTGGCTTTGAAAGGTCGTTTGTTATTATATGCTGCATCTCCGCAATTTAATCCAACAGATCTGAATACTAAATGGCAAACAGCTTATGATGCCAACAAAGCAGCGTATGATGCCTTGACTGCCAATGGCTCTAAACTGATTGCAGATTATGCAAAAATTTGGTTCACAGAATCTGGTAATACTGAAGCTGTTTTTGTAACTGGATATAACACTTCTGTGGGTGATCAACAAAGAAGAAACAGTGGTTGGGAAGCGTCAAACCGTCCTAAATACTCAACTGTATCGGGTGGCGGCTCAAACCTTCCATCTTGGGATATGATAAAAGCTTATCCAATGAAAGATGGTAAAAAACCTGGTGATTCAAAATATGCTTATTCTGACTTATTGTTCTTCAAAGATCGTGATCCTCGTTTTGAGAAAACTATCGCTTATAACGGTTGTACTTGGCCAATGAGCAACGTACCAAACAACAGACTTTGGACATACTATGCCGCTGGTAAAAGTGTTGAAAATGGTGGTGTAAACTTTAGCTTTACAGGTTTTTATTGCAAAAAAGCACTACAAACCTCTGATGTAGCGGGTTCAACTCTTGATCAATCAAATACGATTTATTCGGGAACTGACTGGCAAGAAATTCGCTTTGCAGAGGTAATGTTAAACTACGCAGAATCTGCTGCTGGTGTTGGTAAATTGGATGAAGCTTATACGCAACTCATCAACGTGCGCAAGCGTGCAGGTATCGAAGCTGGTTCAGACAACCTATATGGTTTGAAAGCCAATATGTCTCGCGCCGAAATGTTCAAAGCGATTTTGGATGAAAGACAAGTTGAATTTGCTTTTGAAGGAAAACGTTTCTGGGATTTGCGTCGTTGGAGATTGTTGGAATCAACGTTAAATGGTTCAAAAGGTACAAAAGTGCAAATCAACTTAAAAACTACAGGTGTTCCTGCTGACTTTGCAACTTCTCGTGATGGTATGAAATTAGAAGACGTTTATACCAACTATTTCACCATTACATTAACACCAAATGCTTTGATGAGCCGTACAGCCATTAACTATTTACCAAAATATTATTTCTTCGCTATTCCAACGTCAGCCATTGATAATAACCCATTATTGAAACAAAATGATGGTTGGACAAACGGAGCGTTTAATCCATTGGAGTAAAATATAATGTCACACAACCACTAACAATATAATTACTTTAGCATAATCGTCTGAAATTATTAAAAGCTGTTCTCGTTTGAGGACAGCTTTTTTTTGTAAAATATCGTCCTGTTCAGAAATAGCAATACATAACAAACCCTTCATTAATTTTTAATCCAAAATATATCCATCTAATTGAGGTTGCGCAGGAACAGGTTCTCCAATCATTTCAGACAAAGTTGTCTCAATTGTCAAACACATCGCATTGAGTGGTAAATCGTTCGGCTCTGTCCCAAATGGTTCTTCTAACTCGTCGGCAATGGTTTCAAAAGCGACGAAAGTATAGGCAATAAAAACAGTGATAATAGGAGTAAGCCAACCCAAGCTATCCACCAAACCAAATGGTAAAAAGAAACAATACAAATAGACTGTTCTATGCAAAAGCACCCCATAAGTATAAGGTATTGGAGTTGAATGAATTCTTTCGCAACCACCAACTATGGCAGACAATTGATTCAAATTTGCATCCATTGCCATTTGTCCTATTGAATCTATCTTGCCTTCTAATTTAGCTTTTTTAACCCAGTTTGCTAACTCGTATTGCAGTAAAGTGGGTTTGAAGCCGATACTTTTACTTCTTTCAAAAACCTCTGAAGATAGTCTTTTTTGTAAATCAATATCTGCATCAGTATGTCGAAGTTGATGTTTTAAGGCATACGAAAAAGCAATTAAAAGATTCGTAAATTCTTTAATCTGTGGGCTTTTACTATCGTAAGTTGTTAAACTCATCGCTTGTCTCAAGAGTGAACGCGAGTCGATAACCAATGCACCCCAGAGCTTTCGACCTTCCCAAAATCTATCATAGCTGGCGTTATTTCTAAAACCTAAAAACAAGGCAATAGCTAATCCAAACAAGGTAAATGGAGCAGGGTTTAAAGGGACTTTATAATGATATAGCGTACCATTAAAATAGACTATGATCATTGAAAAAACCAGCAATAAGCTCAATCGGGGTATTAATTGAGGTAAAACCGAACCATGCCATATAAACAGCATATAGAACCAAGACTTTTTCTTCCGTTGAATCATAGTTTTAATTTTTAGAAATCTTCAAAATTCGTGTGTGAATCGCGCCAAAGATATAATAATTCAAAAAGAGAAGCAATGACAAGGCTGGTATATATAAGTTATATAAATTACCTTATGTTAAATACAAAGCGCAAAACAAAAAGGCATACAAGAATCCTTATATGCCTTACATATTCAACCTTAAGAAACTAATTTATGGCTTTTTAAGCTCAACGAATTTTACTTTACTTTTTCCAAAATCTTTAGACGTCGCAACAGCAATACCTCTTTGGTCTCTTTTGTTTACTCCACAATAAAAGTGATATACCACACCTTTATACTTTAATACAAAAGATTTATGTGCATATAATTCATCGTACGCTTCAGATGACTGAACTAGATTTTCACCTTCCCAATCCGTCCAATGCAATAAATCATTGGACACAGCAAAGCGGTTGAAAGCACCTTTTCTATCTTTCCAAAATGCCCCAAAATAGAACATCACGTAGTTATCTCCTATCTTCTGAATTTGTGGATCGCCTGTAATTCCTTGCGAATGATACACTAAAGGCTCTTCTTGTATTCGCTTCCATGAAATCATATCGTCAGAAACTGCCATACCAATGCGTTCATACCAACGTGTCTTTTTGTTATTGACTGCCGAGTCTCCATTAGCATTGTAATACATCACAAACTCATGTCCTAAGTGCTTTTGTGGGTCTTGAATAACTGTGCTTTTGAATAACTTTCGATTTTCCCACCAACGAGTATCCTTATCTGTTGCGGTCAAAACGGGTTTTTCTAACCTTTGCCATTCATGTGCCTTACTTGGGTCATCGCTTGTGTATGCCATACTAATCGACAAATCGCCAGCTTCATATCCAGCAGCATTCCCTCCAAAATAGGACATCCAATATTTTCCTTTATACGGCTTTAGCGCATAGCTCCCTCCCCAAGTCATATCCTGAAGCGCCATATAACCCGCTTTTTGATTCGCATCCCAAATCTTTGTTTTAGTGGTATCCGAAAAAGACATCAATCTTTCTTTAGGAGTCCAATTCAACAAATCTTTACTTTCTGCCAACCAAGTCTCATAGCCTCGTCCGTTATAAATCAAGTAGGACATATACCATTTTTTTCCCTTTCGAAATACGGTCGGACAGTCCATTTTATGCTCTGTATCTTCGGGAACAAGCACCAAACCATATTTATACGGTGTTTTGACTTCTTCATAAATAGCTTTCATTTCTTGAGAAGAAATAGATTTTTGCCCAAATGAAGCATAACAAACTACCACAAATAGTAAGGCTAATAAACTCGTTTTCATACTCTTATTTATTAAATTTATTTATCAACTGCCCGTTTTCTCCAGAAATTTGCGAGAATAGAGCCAGAAATATTCATCCAAGGACTAAATACCGCTGCTGGCAAACCAACGGTTCCGAGCTTACCCATTGTACCTGCAAGTCCAGAAGCCATGCCTCCATTTTGCAATCCAACTTCAAAAGCAATCGTGCGAGCATCGGTTTTGCTCATGCCAAAAAGGCGAGCCAACCAATACCCAAAAAAATATCCACTAGCATTGTGAATCACCGAAACAACAAAAAGTAAACCACCTACTTTCAACAAGTTATCTCGACCAGCAGCAGTGGTAACGGTAGTAAAATAAATAATTCCCATCATTGAAATATAGGGCATCCACGTATCTAAGCAAGGTTCGAAAGTGGTTAACAGATGGTACACAACACCCATTACAAGTGCACCAAGGATAAAGCCAAATATCCCTAAAAATTCTCTAGGAGCACCTTGTATGGTATTTTGTTTTAGGAGAAATACAATGCCGAAGATGATTATCAGTGAAATCAGCGCTAATATTCGAGCTTTTTTTAGAACCGATTCATCCGAATTTTTCAAAAAATCATATAAAAGTGCTGCACCGATTGGAATCAAAACTATCTTGATAATTTCCATCATCATGCCTACAAAAGCGACCTGTATTAGTGTTCCTGCTAACAACTTCATGAGTAATGGCGTCAAAAATGGCGCTGCCAATGTTGCCATAGCAGTTACTACAACCGATAAAACGAGGTTTCCTTTTGCCAAATAAACCATTACATTCGATGCCAAACCAGAAGAGCACGAGCCAATCAAAATGATGCCAGCGGCAATTTCTGGGTCAAAATGAAAAATTCTTGTCAACAAAAAACCCATCAAAGGCATTACTGAAAAATGGCAAAATAAACCCACTAATACGCCTTTTCCTGTTGAACCAATTCCTGCAAAATCTTTTACCTTGATATGTGTCCCCATGCCAAACATCACAAATTGGATGATAATCAATATGAGAGTTTTGTCACGTAAGTTTACCCCTCCCCAAGACTTAAAAGCTTCAGGATAGAGCATTCCTGACAAAACAGCCGTCATAATCCAAGCCGTATATTGATAGTTTTTAAGAGATTCTACTTCTTTGATTCCTAAAGCAAAACACACAATACTAGCAATAGCCAAAGGAGATAACATTTCATTATTTCCTAAAAACCAAAGAAATACACCCGATATTAGCAATAGAAAAGAAAGAATCAAACAGGTTTTAAAGACAACTTTCATAGTGGTGAGTTAGGATAAAGCTTGTTGAGAAGCCAAATATTCAATCGCAATTTGAGGACTTGAAAGAATTGGGACTTTCTTTTCACTTGGATTCAAATTAGCAACTACACGTGCCATGGAAGCTTGCGCCAATACAATAACATCTACTTTTGAGGCTAATTGTTTGAGTACCTCCGTCACTTTCTGGTCATGGGTCGCAGCATCGCCACGCATTAGGGCATCGAAAGCACCTTCACACAAAACTGCCTCTAATTGAATTTTTTTACTCGCCACCTCAGCACGACGAGAAATCAAATCCGCTGTCGGTTCAAGCGTTGAGGACAAGGTCGCAATCACACCAATACGAGTGCCCATGGCGACTGCCTTGTCGGCCATCGGCTGGTCAACTCGCAACACTGGTATATCTACCAAATGCTCTGAAAGCTCTACCGCTGGACCAATCGATGAACAAGTTACTAATACTTGATCAGCGCCGCCCATTTGCGCAGACTCCACGTAACCCACCACTTGTTTGGCAATAGTAGGGGTAAGCGAACCTGAAGCAATGATATTTTTTACTAAAAAGTCATCTACAATATTGAACACTTGTACGCCAGGCAAAAAAGCTTGACATAGCTCCTGAAATACAGGAATTAAAGTCGCCGATGTATGAACTAGGGCTAATTTTTTCATTGAGTAATAAGGTTATTGTGTGAGTTAAAAATCTATAAGTTTAAGAAATGATATTCATCAAACGTCATCAGGCTTTGCACTTTCCAAATCATATCATTCTGTAAATCATTTACTTATATATGTTTTACTAGGGTTGTGATAAAAGGTTTTTTAAGACTTTTTTTGACACCTTCAGAATGGTTCCGTGTTTATGACCTTGCGGAACAGATACAATTTTCGAAACATCCTCAAATGTTTTAAAGTCTTTTGTACGCATAGCTTCATAGGTTTTACTTTGGTACGAATCAAAGTAAATGAGGTACTCCTCTCCTACCCTAACCACCGAAGGTCCTTCTGTAAATTTCTTGGTAAATGGTTCCGAAACATTACTGAATTCGCCCGTAGCACTTTTTCCGAAAGCTACTTTAATGTTACGATTTGGACGAGTATTGTCTTTTAATACCAATACATAATCATCCTTTTTGCGAGGAACAATTACTGCATCAATAACACTAAATTGAGGATCTAAAAATAATCTACTTGGCGATAATGTCTTGAAATCCTTTGTGGTTGTTACATACATTCGATGATTGTTTTCCTCATCTTCTATCCCTTTCTCAAAACGTTTGGGAATGCAGGAAGCCCAAATAATCACAAATTGTTTGGTTGCTTTATCATACAAAATCTCAGGAGCCCAAACGTTGACTGTACTTGGCTCATTTGCCATGACTGGAATAAATTGTTGTTCAGACCAATGAATCAAATCTTTAGATGATGCGTATCCAAAGCCCAAATCGCCTTTCCAGCTACTGGTCCAAACCAAGTGAAAAGTACCGTCGGGACCTTGCGCGATAGACGGGTCACGCATGACTTTTTGCTTTCCGATTGTGGGAGCCAGTAAAACCTTGTTGAGGTCTTTCCAATGATAAGCATCCTCGCTGTAAAGCATTCGCAAACCTTCATTAGCAGGTTCATGAAAAGAAGTAAAAATATAGACTTCTTTTTTACAAGAACTTGATAATAAAGTAATTAATATTAGAAATATTCCTATTCGTTTCATTGGTTTAAAGGCTATCCTTTATTATTTAACAATAAAGTTCTTGATATAAAAAATCGATTCAGGTGCTTGCTCTCCTGCTTTAGGCACGTCAAAATATTGGTCAGTTGGCGTGTCAGCATTAGGAAAACGGCGTACCTCTCCCGTACAGAAAACCACACGACGGAAAGATGCCACAGGCGCAAATTGTAGACGAGTTCCCTTTTTTTGACCGTTGATATAAATGTCATACATACGTTTATATCTATCCAATTCAACACGAATCTCATACGACTTTCCAGCCTCATACGCCTGAACACCTGAGTTACGATAACCAACTTTTGCTTTTAACGTACTATCTGAATCAAAAATCAAACGAGCGGCAGGCGTTCCTTTTTCATCTTGAAATTCAATATGTAGTAGACCTTTATTGTTTTGAGCAGGAATAACCGTGAAAGTAATAGTAGTCTTAGTTGCTTCAGGAATAACACGTTCCGCTTTGGCAAAGTCGAAAGTATCTTTATCATGTAAAGTCAGAGCTTTGGTACCATCAGGGGCTTTTTCAATACCTACCTTTGCCCAAAGAGGACTATAAATATTCCATAACTCTAGCTCTTTGCCTTCTGGCATTTTATCAAATGTCTCATTGATACTTCCATACACTTCACTAGCCACAGGAACAGGCACTTTACTCACCCAAATATCTTCTTTGTTCATGCTGTAGGTCAACCACATGTTTCCATCAGGCGGTGTTCCGTTCCCCTCAATAATACCTCGAACATATTGCGGACCATAAGATTTATAATTCCCACCATAGCGCATAGTTGAAATTTCTCCCGTCACTAACAATAAATTCTTGTAATCCAAGCCATTATCAGAAACAGAAATACCCAAAGGCCAACGAAACTCCGATGGATTATAAACAGTAGCATATTGTCCATTAGGTAATTTTTGACCCCAAATTTTCGCATTACTATTAACAAACCCTGGCGCACGCAAAGGACTATATTCCCAAGTTTTACCTTCGTCTTTACTGATGGAAGTCAAAGCATGTTTCCACAGCCCTACGACATTTTTATTTGGTAAATGATAAAAACTAAAAGCTTTTACTTCTTTCTTCAAAGGAATTAATTCGTCATCTCTATCTGCTTCTTCTACCCATTGTTGCATCATCAACGGAGTTGCCAATAATTCGTTACAAGCCTCAATAAAACCTTTATCTTTACTTTGCGTAAACATCGTATAAGGTGATTGTTTCAAATCCCAAGTGCGATTGGGGCGAATAAAATGAATCGGACCAAAGCTTCCATCTTTATATATTTCGCGCACCACACGACCTATTCCTTTTCCGTCGTTCGGGTCATCTTTGGCATCAAGGGCAATTCCGTAGTACGCCAAAGCCAGTAAACGGTTTTTCTTAGATACATAAAAACCCATACGTTGATGCATCACGGCATATAAATCTTTGGCTACACCTTTATATCCTTCCTTCGTCCAGCCATCAGGAATTTTATGGGGAGGAAACAAAACTACAGGGTTTGTCCAGTCCTTTCCATTAGAAGAAGTTTGTAAAAACGTTTGTCCAGGAGGAATATGCTCGCCCACAGGGTCGCTCAAAAACTCCAAGAAAAAGGTATTATTCCAATACGCCAACATTGGGGCATGGTTATAGGTCCATGAACTCCCGCCTGCCCATTCGGGGTGTTCACGGTTGGCTCTAAACGTTTGGTAATTATGAACACCAACTGCCAAAGGTAATTGCCCGTGATGATAATCGACATTCACCAAAGTTTTGCCAACATATCTTACGGTATCTTGGCAAATGGTTTTTTGAGAAAATAGGCTCAATAAAGCTATTCCCAAAAAATGTATGAAATTCTTTTTGTACATAAACAAAATATTTTTGGTAGAGACGTTGCATGCAACGACTAACGCAAATGTTTTAAATCTAAAAAGATGCCATCAGACATCTATATGAAGACGTTGCATGCAACGTCTCTACGATTTACCAAATTTCTCAACAGATTTTGCAAACTCTGGATATATTTTAGCGGCATCCTCTACAGACAAACCATCAACTGCCGCTTTCCAAGCTTGTTGCAAGGCCGTTACGCCAGCACTCGCGCCCATAGGATGTGCCATAATACCGCCACCTGCCATATACAGCAAATCGAGGGTTTGGGTACGACGATACGTTTCAGGTGCTTGTCCGCCCCATTGTCCCGACGATACTACGGGCAATACCTTATAACCACCCAACATCGGTTTTAAACACTGTTCTATTGAAGTCACGACCGAATCATCTGATTCCCAAAATTTATTTTGAATACCATTTACGTGCAATTGGTCAACCCCAGCCAAACGCCATAGTTTTTGATAGGCTGTAAATTCGATGCCTAACAAAGGATGACGTGTCATCATTCCCCAACCATTGCGGTGTGCATGGATAGCTAAAACACGCTGGTCACAGATTTTTTTGGTACCAGAAATACCTACACTATTGATACTCACCATAGCGCAAGTACCACCCGATGTTACGATTTTTTCATATCGACGAAGCATATCGTCTATATCACCACTGATATTAAAAGCATACATGACTTTCTTGCCTGTTTTATCAGCATGGCGATTAATCACATCCATAATGGCATCGACTCTTTTCTCGAATGGAGAATTGGCTGTTGAGCCCATCAATTCATCATCCTTTACAAAATCAATACCTGCTTCTGCCAGTACTTTTACGGTTGCGGCGGTATCCTCTGGACTCAATCCTACACTTGGTTTAATAATCGTACCAATCAAAGGACGGTCATAGACTTGGGTTAATTTACGACATCCCTCTATGCCAAAAGCTGGTCCTTCGAAATGTTCTGCAAAAGAGTCTGGCACTTCAAGAGATAGCAATTTCAAGCCTGTAAACTGTCTAATTTCATACAAGTTTCCCTGTAAAGTCGAAATCATGACAGGTAAGTTATATCCAAAATTCTCGATTGACCAAGACACCTCAACCAGCGCACGATGATATTGTCCTGTCGGACTTTCGGCACCTGGGATTGCTGGGGTATTTACGGTTTCGAGAAAAGTTACCTTTTCTACTCTCGCTGCAAAACGAGCTTTCAACTCTTCTGTCTCGCCAGGAACTGCGACAAAGGTTCCAGAAGATTGTTCTCCTGCTAATACCATTGCTGCTTTTTCAGGGGCAAATGGCGTTTCGATATAATATGTTGCAAAAATTCTTTCCATGGGTAATACTTCGTAATGCTGTATGCTTTAGGCAATAAGCGCTAAGCAAAATATTTTGTTTTTATCGCCTACAGCCTACGGCTGACAGCTTAAAGCTATTTCTATCTACTCACTGGCAACCACACACTCATTTCGGTGTCGCCACGGTTAGCCCAGGCGAAGTATGGTATCAACGAAACTTTGGTTGTTTGGGTATTGGTTGAAACAGGACGGTACAACGAATTTTTCCATTGATTATCTATAACCAATTTCACGGAGCCTTCTAATGCTGTAACTTCGGTATTTACAATTTTTTGTTTTTTAGGAATCCATCGAGTTGTGGTCGGAATTAGGATAGAAGACAGTTTTTGGCTTGAAGGCAAATCTGCTGATTCTAAACAATATACAATTGGGCCACGCTTTACAGCTACCTGATTTCGAGTCTCTTCAACAAGTGGATTGGACTCTAGCAACTGGGTAGGCATAGCCAAACGCAATGTTAGTTTATCGCCTTTTTTCCAATTTTGTTTAATTCCAACATATTCACCAATCGTAATAGTTCGATCTAGTTTTTTACCATTAACAAAAATTTCAGCCCCCGTTGTCCAGCTTGGAATCCGTAAATAAATTGTGTAATTCTGAGTAGGAATTTCTTTCAAATCTAAAATAATATTGCCTTCCCAAGGATAATTGGTTTGTTGTTCAATCCACAATTTTTGTCCATTTTCCAGCGTAGTTTGAAGTGCATTCCCACCATAAAGGTTGACATACAACCCATCTTTTGCCAAACTATACACATAATTGTTGACCTCAGCTACAGTACGCACCACATTGGGCGGGCAACAGTTTGATTTACTGATATAGGGCGAACGACCACCATGCCAACGCATCAAATAAGGGTAGTCTGTCGAGGCACTTAACGGATTGGTATAGAAGAACTTATTTCCTTCCAAATTAACCCCAGACAAAATACTATTGTACAAAGCCAGCTCCATAATATCGGCATATTTAGCCTCGCCCGTAAGTTGAAGCATACGCCAATTCCAGAGTAAATTTCCAATATTGGCACAAGTTTCGTTGTGAGCGGTATGATTTGGTAGCTGATAAGAACGCCCGTAAGCTTGATGCACTTTTTGTACAGTATCAGGTTTATAGGCTGTACCATCAGGAGAAACGCCATCATATAAAGCACCACAAGCACCTGTCACATACATTTTATGATTGATAACATCGTCCCAAAGGGCATTGAGAGGCGTTAACAAAGTGGCATCCCCCGTTTCGGCATACACATCTGCCACCCCTGCGAACAAATAGTTGGCACGCACCGCATGTCCAATTACTTTCGTCATTTTGCGAAAAGGAACACGGTCAGAATTATCGTCAGTACCTTCTGATTCACCACGAATTGTAATCAGTTTTTCGGCTAATGCCAAATAACGAGGCTCCTTGGTAGTTCGATACATTTCGATGATACCCATGTAGTGAGATGGACAAATCGCATTGCGAGCCTGTTCAGGAGAAGCAGTATTGTAAAAACCAATCAAAAAATCTGTCGCTTTTTTGGCAATATTCAATAAGCTTATTTTTCTAGTGACACGGTAATGAATACAAGCCGCCGTCATCAAGTGTCCAAAATTATAAGCCTCAAAACTTAGCTTATCATCAAACATTTGCGCTTTTCCACTAGCTTTTTGTTCGATAATCGATTTGGTATAAATATAGCCATCGGGCTTTTGCGCTTTACCAATTACCTCAATCGCATGGTCGAGCCATCCCTCCAATTGTGGATCTTTGGTAGAGGCATACATCGCTGCCACTGCTTCTAAAGTTTTGTAAAAATCTCCATCATGAAAAGAAGGTCCTCTGAAACGCCCTTTAGCCAGACCTGCCGCTACCTCAAAATTGTGAAAGGCATGACAACTTATGGTATCGTTATAGCGATTCCAGAGTGTGGGTACCATTGTATTTTTGCAAACCTCAAATCTATCTGCCCAAAAACCTTTAGTCCAAGATACCGACCCAATGTCAACACTTTGGAGTTTGGCATACTTACTATTTTGGGTATTAGTCAGCCCTTTGGTCTGTGAAAAAAGCGTTTGAGAAATCAAACCCAAACATCCAATTAGTAAGCCTTTTTGTAGGATATTCAACATAGTTTAGAAGATGTATATTTTTGGAATATATAAAATCTTATCATCAGTCAACAAAGGTACTAGGCTGTCAAAGTGTTTTTTTGTACCATTTTCTCCAAGTTTTATACCATATTGCCTTTCATTTAGTCAATATTTTCTTACAAAGAGCCAATATTGTATCTTGGCATAAGCTTCCTAAAAAATGCTATCAAAATAGACTTATTTTTAGAAAGCTATGATAATATCGTACTGATTTTTCAAAAGGTTTTTCCTCTATAACAACCTGATAAAATTAAGGAAAATGAAAAAATTACTATTCATTATTGGCTTGTGGTATTTATGTTTCACTGATATTTTGGCACAAAATACCTCTTCAAATATCGACCAATACAATGTAGTTTGGAATAGTCCAAGTCAGCATGCAGGTGAATCTATGCCTTGTGGGGGTGGAGATATTGGTTTGAATGTCTGGGTCGAAAAAGGGGATATTTATTTTTATATTGCTCGTAGCGGTACATTTGATCACAATAATGCAGTCCTAAAACTCGGAAGAATGCGTTTAACCATATCTCCAAATGTATTTGAAAACCCTAAGACTTTTACACAAATACTTCGATTACCATCGGGTGATGTCATCATAGAAGGAAGCAATGGCAAAATCAAAACACAGGTAAAAATTTGGGTTGATGTTTTTCATCCCAATATTTATGTAGAAGTCAATAGCAATCAATCCATTTCGGCAAAAGCACAATATGAAAACTGGCGCTATCAAGACCGTTTGACGAGCAAAGGCAAAGAAAATAATGCTAATTCCTATAAATGGGCACCACCACATCAGGTTGTTACTCGTAAAGATAGCATTCGCTTTGCCCCTAAAGGAATCCTATTTTATCATGATAATGGTGATGAAATCTCAGCTTTTGACGTAGCTATGAAACAACAAGGGTTAGATAGTCTGAAAAAACAGTTTTACAATCCTATCAAAAATTTAGTTTTTGGTGGTATCGTTTCAGGAAATAACTGGCAACAAGACGGTACTGAGCAAGGCAAATATCGTGATACAGATTTTAAAGCTTGGAAAATCAAAACCATAAAATCATCTCGCCAGCAACAATTCATGATCAGTTTGAACACTGAAACTACAAATAGTGTCACGGATTGGGAAAAACACTTATTACATACACAAACAGAGGGAGAAAAGAATATGCTAGTGGCTCAAAAAGCTACACAAAATTGGTGGAAAGAGTTTTGGAACAAAAGCTTTATTCATATTACTCCCGACCAAAAAAATAATAAAAGCTGGGAGCTCTCACGCAACTATCAGGTTTTTAGATACCAATTAGCTTGTAATAATTTTGGACAATATCCTACAAAATTCAATGGTGGCCTGTTCACCGTTGACCCCTATTATACTGATACAACCATGAAATTTACCCCAGATTTTAGAAACTGGGGTGGTGGTACGCATACTGCTCAAAATCAGCGTTTAGTCTATTGGGGATTATTAAAAACTGGCGACTTTGAAGCGATGAAACCTCAATTTGATTTTTATAAAAGAATTCTTCTCAATGCTGAACTACGAACTAAATATTATTGGGGACATCAAGGAGCTAGTTTTACAGAACAAATTGAAAATTTTGGTTTGCCCAATCCCGCAGAATATGGCTGGAAACGCCCCGCTGGCTATGACAAAGGCATGGAATACAATGCTTGGCTCGAATACGAATGGGATACGGCATTGGAGTTTTGTTCCATGATTTTAGAAATGGAACGATTCTCGGCAAAAAACATTTCCGAATATATTCCATTAATAGAAAGTTGTCTTCGATTCTTTGACGAACATTATCAATATTTGGCAAAAAAACGAGGTAGTAAAGCTTTGGACGGTAACAAACAGTTAGTGATTTACCCAGGGTCTGGAGCTGAAACTTACAAAATGGCGTATAATCCAAGTTCGACCATTGCAGGATTAAAAACGGTGTTGGAGCAACTCCTCTCCTCCCCTTCCCTATTGGCTGAACAAAAAAAGCCTTGGGAAGAAATGCTCCTGAAAATTCCTCCCATGAGTTTCAGACAATTTGAAAACCATGTAACCATAGCGCCTGCCAAAACTTGGGAGCGTATCAATAATGTAGAAAGTCCACAACTTTACCCTGTTTTTCCTTGGAATCGCTATGGGGTCAGAAAGTCGGGCTTGGACACTGCACGCAATACCTATTTATATGATACAGATGTAATCAAGTTTAGAAGCCATATCGGTTGGAAACAAGATGTCATTTTTGCGGCACGCCTTGGGCTAAGAGAAGAAGCCCAAAAGTTATTAGCGCTTAAACTACAAAATGCTCCCCGCCGATTCCCCACTTTTTGGGGACCTGGCTACGACTGGACACCCGATCATAACTGGGGAGGCTCAGGAATGATTGGACTACAAGAAATGTTATTACAAACCACAGATCAAAAGATATATCTACTCCCAGCATGGTCCAAAGAATGGGATGTGCATTTCAAACTTCAAGCACCCTACCAGACGAGCGTAGAAGTAGAATGGAAAAATGGCAAGCTCGAAAAGCTTATCGTCATACCCGAATCACGACGAGCAGACATTGTAGAAGCTTGGGATTTGAAATAGATATCTTGATATTTAGTGATTTGTGATTGAGTGGATGAGTAATTATTATTTGAATTTTAGGTGTCAAGACGCTACACTTTGCGTCTAAAGATATATCCAATTGGAATACTTTCTAGTCCAAGACACTAACTCGGCTTAAGACGCAAAGTATTGCGTCTCTACAGCAAGAATACAATATTTAAAATAATCACTCATCCACTCAATTGCAAATCACTAAATTGGAAATGACGTCTATTTTATTAGAAAAAACACCAATCTAATATATCCTTTTAATCCAATTCCAAAGATAGAAATCCTAAAGTTTACACCAATAAAGCAGTTCGAAACCATCTAAGACTAAATACTCATTTATCTCATAAAAATGAACAATTTCATAACACTATAGAACAGTTTTGACTAAAAATGAGCCAAAATAGGCTTTGCTAATTGTTCATCTAATTGATGATTTGAATAAAAAGCGCAAATTTGATACGTTTTGAATAATATTTGAATAGAAACATCAAAGAGAATTCACTTACTTTGTTTCAATAATTTATCAAATAAGTTCAATAAAATTTCAAAACAAGAGTTATTTGTGACGTTATTCCCAAATTAATTTATTTAAACGTATTAGAAGAAAACATGATGAAGTTCAAAGGAGGTTGGTACAAAGGCATTTCATTGGCAGCTTTAATGATGTGTGCTATATCCAACAACTCAACTGCCCAAGTGCGCAAGGTATGGACAAAAGAGCAGGCAAATGAATGGTATAAAAAACAAGGTTGGCTCGTTGGTGCAAACTACCTTCCAAAATCAGCTATCAACCAACTTGAAATGTGGCAAGCGGATACTTTTGATACAGAGAATATTGATAAGGAGTTAGGATATGCTCAGTCGCTAGGTATGAATACGATGCGTGTATTTTTACATGATTTGGCTTATGAAACAGATTCATTAGGATTTTACAAACGCATTGACACATTTTTGAATATCGCCCAAAAGCATAAAATTCGTCCTTTGATTGTGATTTTTGATTCATGCTGGGATCCATTTCCACAAGCGGGCAAACAACATGAACCAAAGCCTTATGTTCACAACTCTGGTTGGGTACAAAGTCCAGGACAAAAAGCCTTGCAAGACGAAAGTCAATATGTACGTTTAGAGAAATACGTTAGAGCAGTCGTAAGTCATTATGCAAAGGATAAAAGAATTTTGGGTTGGGACGTATGGAATGAACCAGATAATATGACTGGCCCTTCGTATGAAAGATTAGAAATCAAAAATAAAGTAGATATTATCACGAAATTGCTCCCTAAAGTTTTTACTTGGGCGCGTGCGGCCAAACCTACCCAACCACTTACTTCTGGTGTTTGGGCTGGAGATTGGTCTCAGGATACAAAATTAAAACCTATCGAAAAGGTACAATTAGAAGAATCGGATGTGATTTCGTTTCACAACTATGATAACCCAAGCATCTTTGAAAGTAGAATTAAAGAATTAAGTCGCTATGGAAAACCGATGTTGTGCACCGAATATATGGCTCGTCCCAACGGAAGTACATTCCAAGGTTCATTGCCAATAGCTAAAAAATACAAGGTAGCCATGTTCAACTGGGGCTTTGTTTCAGGAAAATCTCAAACGATTTATCCTTGGGATAGTTGGACTAAACAATACAACGCTGAGCCTCCTGTATGGTTTCACGATATTTTCAGAGAAGATGGAACTCCATACAAACAAGATGAAGTAGACTTTATCAAATCTATGACACAGAAAAAATAGAACCTTAAATAATTGTTCCGAGCATATAAATGCTCGGAACAAACCCTAACTAACCTATCTTAAACAACTGATAATCAAACACTAAATAATATAAGGTGAAAAAATTATTAACTATAATCCTTGCTTTAGGACTTTGTTCTTGTGGGCAAATGGATGTTTCGGCGCAAAATCAAGAAACATTCTCGAACCCCTTGTTACCCTCCGGAGCTGATCCTTACAGTTTTTATAAAGATGGGTATTACTATTACATCCATACGACGGGCAACCGTTTGGTTTTGTGGAAAACGAAAAACATAGCAGAACTAGCAACAGCACCCAAGAAAACTATCTGGACACCACCAGTCGGAACGATGTATTCTAAAGAAATCTGGGCGCCAGAAATTCATTTTATTCAAGGAAAATGGTATATGTATTTTGCTGCGGATGATGGCAAAAATGATAACCATAGAATGTATGTATTAGAAAATGCCTCTGCTGACCCTATGGAAGGTGAGTGGATATTTAAAGGAAAAGTGGCTGACAAAAATGACAAATGGGCAATTGATGGTGATGTTTTTACCCATAATAATCAGCTCTATATGATATGGTCGGGTTGGGAAGGTGATGTAAATGTGCAACAGAACATTTATATCGCTAAAATGAAAAATCCATGGACTATCGACGGTGAACGAGTTAAAATATCAGGATCTGATTACGATTGGGAAAAGCACGGAGATTTGAATGATGCAACCAATCCACCTCACGTAAATGTAAACGAAGGCCCTCAGTATTTGGCTCACGACAAAAAAGTATTTATTATCTATTCAGCAAGTGGCTGTTGGACAGACTTTTATGCCTTGGGTATGCTTACCGCTGATGCAAATGCTGATTTATTGAATCCTAACTCATGGAAAAAGTCAGCACAACCTGTTTTCAAACAATCATCTGAAAATAAGGTATATGCCCCAGGACATAATTCATTCTTCAAATCTGCTAATGGCAAAGAAGACTGGATACTTTATCACGCTAACCCAGAACCCAATCAAGGTTGTGGAAACCATCGCTCACCAAGAGCTCAAAGGTTTACTTGGAACTCCGATGGTACTCCCAACTTTGGAAAACCAGTAAGTACACAGGAACAAATAGCCTTACCTGCAAAGTAGGATATTTGCCCATTTCAAGATTTGAGAATGTAGGTCAATACGCTATCAAATCGAAAAGAATTCCAATTTTCTATGAGAACGCCTCGGGGGTGTTATGCCCTCGGGGTTATTTTAAAGTTATCTACCAATCTGTTTTCTAACATTACTCTCTACCAATGATTTGTAGTTCAGAAGTGTAAAATTTCAGAAAGTATAAATCAAGTTTTATAAAACCTTGATGATAAACATTTTGCATCCAATATATTTACTGATACAGAAACAATCCCTAGATAACTATTAACTATGAATATGATGAAAAACCGTTTACTTCTAACTTTAATCATTTTATGCGCTTGGTCAGGTTTGGCTCAAAAAGCACAGTATCAAGGAAATAAAGCGCCTTTAGCTCCTCTCAAATATATCGAATTACCTTTAGGAGCTGTAAAGCCACAAGGTTGGCTTCGTCAACAACTCGAAGTCATGAAAAAAGGGGCAACAGGGCATCTGAACGAATATTTCCCTAAAGTCCAAAACGACAATGGATGGTTAGGTGGCAAAGGTGATGCTTGGGAAGAAACCCCCTATTGGTTGGATGGCGCTGTACCATTAGCCTATTTGCTCGAAGATAAAAACCTCACTCAAAAGGTTCAAAAATATATAGATTGGACACTTTCCACACAAAGACCCAATGGTTTCTTTGGACCGTTGACCAACGAAGAAAGAGAAGGGAAATCCATAAGCTCTTGCGAACAAGGTGCTGACTGGTGGCCAAGAATGGTAATGCTTAAGGTGTTGCAACAATACTATACTGCAACCAAAGATGCTCGTGTCATTCCGTTCATGACCAAATATTTTCACTATCAATTACAATCCATCAAGGCTTGTCCGCTCAACAAATGGACAGATTGGGCTCGTGCTCGTGGGGGTGACAATATCATGTCTGCTTATTGGCTCTACAATCAAACTGGGGATAAATCTTTACTAGAACTTGCTGATATACTCTACCAACAAACCACTCCATGGACACAATACATGGCAGAAAGAAACTGGGTTATGCAGGCTTCAGCCAATCAAACGGGTGAAAGTTGGATGGATCGTCATGCTGTAAATGTGGGAATGGGTATCAAATTACCCGCTATTTATTATCAAAGTCAAAAAACCGACTATTATCTCAAAGCGATGAGCCAAGGTTGGAAAGACATCATGACTTTGCATGGTTTACCTCACGGAATGTTTTCAGGAGATGAAGATTTGCATGGAAACGAACCTTCTCAAGGTGTAGAGCTTTGTGCTATTGTCGAAACTATGTTTTCGCTTGAAAATGTCCTAGGTATCACAGGTGACCCAATGTATGCACAAGCACTTGAACGCATGACTTACAATGCTTTACCTACGCAAACAACAGATGACTATATCTCTCGTCAGTATTTCCAGACAGCCAATCAGGTGGAAGTTAGACGTGGTACTTATGATTTCTCATTACCATTTTACCGTGGCATGAACAATGTATTTGGTCCTTATGCTGGATACACTTGTTGTACTTCAAATATGCACCAAGGCTGGACAAAATTTGTAAGTCATCTTTGGTATGCAACGCCAGAAAATGGTCTGGCGAGCTTACTTTATGGACCATCAAGTATAAAAGCTAAAGTGGGGAATGGCGTAGAGGTTACAATAAACGAAAGCACTAACTATCCCTTTGAAGATCAAATTAATTTTGAATTGCAATCCGCCAAAACCGTCACTTTTCCTTGGGAGTTCCGCATCCCCGAATGGTGTCAAGAAGCTACCATTAGTATCAACGGAAAGGAATTCAAAAAAGGAAAAGCTGGCGAAATTGTAAAAATTCAACGTCAATGGCAGAACGGAGATAAAATAACCTTACATTTTCCTAGTGAAGTTCGTACAAGCGTATGGGCACATAATTCAAGAGTTGTCGAGAAAGGACCACTAGTTTATGCCTTAAAAATCGAAGAAGAATGGAATAAAAAGGAAATCAAAGAAGAAGGTACTTTTTATGAAATTCTCCCAAAAAGTGCTTGGAACTTCGGTATTCCTACTTCAGTAGCTGAAAAACCAAGCAAATTTTTACAAGTAACTACCAAAGGAATGCCGCAAGGTTATGTTTGGAATGCTCAAAATGCTCCGATAGAAATCAAACTTTCGGCCAAACAAATTCCAGCTTGGATCATCAATAACGACGGTGTTGCCCGCATTCCCGTTACCACCCGCGACGGATTCTATCAAGGTGCCGTCGATAACAAAGAACAAACCATCACACTTATTCCGTATGGTTGTAGTAAATTAAGAGTTGTAGCATTTCCTTTAATCAAATAATAGTAGAGAGTTTGAAAGAAATCAAGTGTTTTATCCCAAACATGAGATTTCTTTCTCACCCAATTCTCTATATCATGAATCAATTTTATCACATGAAAAAATCAATTGTTGCACTTCTGAGCCTTTTCAGCATTTCAACGCAAGCTCAACAGTTGCGTCCACCTGCTGTTCCACTCATTGCAAATGACCCTTATTTTAGTATTTGGTCTGTTACAGACAAAGCTAATGAGTCGGTAACAAGACACTGGACTGGCAAAAATCACTCTCTTCAAGGTATTGTCGAAGTTGATGGCAAAGCTTTTCAATTTTTAGGAATGCCTAAAATCAATTACAAAACTTACGCTACTACAGCCGCAGAAAAAGTATATCAAGCAAAATACACGTTGGATACGCCTGCTGCTGGTTGGGAAAAAGAATCATTCGACGACAATTCTTGGAAAACAGGTACAGCTCCTTTTGGTGACGGTGCAGGTAGCAATCCCATGCGTCCAAATACCGATTGGAAAACAAAAACAATCTGGTATCGTCGTGCTGTAGAACTTCCTGCAAAATTCAATGCTGAGAAATTAAGACTACAAGTAAGTAATGACGACGATGTTCAAATCTTCATCAATGGCGTTTTAGCTTATGAATGTGGTCCTTGTTATATTGCTGGATATGAGCAATATAAACTTTCTCCAGCAGCACAAAAAGCTATTAAACCTGGCAAAAATATTATTGCTGTACACTGTATCAATCCAATTGGGGGTGGCTTTGTCGATGTAGGTATTCAGGAGGAATTACCTCCAGCAACACCAGTAACAGCGGCAACTCAAACAAGTGTTCAGGTAAAGGCTACTAACACTATTTATACATTTGATGCTAATGGCGTTCAGGTAAAAGCTACTTTTACCTCTCCCCTATTGATGGACGAATTAGAGGTTTTGGCTCGCCCTGCTTCATATATCACTTTCGAAACAAGCTCTAAAGACGGTCGTTCTCACAAAGTAAAAGTGAAAATGGATGTTTCGGCAGACTTAGCCGTAAATATGACTTCTCAGGAAGTAGCAACAAAAGTATTACCAAATACCGCTGGTGGATTGAAATTGATGTCGGCAGGTTCAGTTGAGCAAAAAATCTTAGGAAAACGTGGCGATGACCTCCGTATCGACTGGGGATATGCGTATGTAGCAGCAAAAAATGCTACTTTTACCACAGGTACTCCTCAAGAAAGAGTCTTGAAAAGTACATTTGATTTTGGTACTGTTGGTCAAACTTCAAAATCTAATCACTTGATTTTGGCTTATGATGACATTTATGCAGTACAATATTTTGGAAAAAACTTGCGTGCATGGTGGCGTAGAGATGCTTCGATGACAGCAGAAAAAATGTTGGATGAAGCCGAAAAAGATTATACAAGATTGATGAGTAAAACTGCGGCTTTTGATCAACAATTGTACCAAGATGCACAAAAAGCTGGTGGAAAAAAATATGCAGACTTATGTGAACTAGCTTATCGTCAGGCTATTGCAGCGCACAAAACCGTTGACCGTGGAGATGGTACCTTGTTGTTTTTCTCGAAAGAAAACTTCTCAAATGGCTCTATTGGTACAGTTGATGTAACTTATCCTTCAGCACCGATGTTCTTGTTGTACAACAACACATTGATGAAGGGTTTACTAGAATTTATTTTCGAATATTCTGAATCTGGAAAATGGGCAAAACCATTCGCAGCACACGATGTAGGTACTTATCCATTGGCTAATGGTCAAACTTATGGAGAAGATATGCCAGTGGAAGAATGTGGAAACATGATTATTTTGTCGGCAGCAGCATGTTTGAAAGATGGCAACGGCGATTATGCTAAAAAACACTGGTCAACGCTATCTACTTGGGTAAAATACCTGGAAGAATACGGTTTTGATCCAGCCAACCAATTGTGTACTGACGACTTTGCTGGTCACTTGGCACGTAACATCAACTTGTCAGCTAAAGCTATTATGGGCATTGCATCTTATGCAAAAATGGCAGAAATGATTGGCGACAAAGCTACTGCTTCTAAATATCAAGCTATCGCAAAAGAAATGGCGAGCAAATGGCAAACGATGGCCGAAGATGGCGACCACTACGCCTTGACTTTCGACAAAAAAGGTACTTGGTCTCAAAAATACAACTTGGTTTGGGACGAGCTTTTGGGCTTAAATGTATTTCCAAAATCAGTAATGCAAAAAGAAATTAAGTATTACTTGAACAAACAAGAAAAATATGGCTTGCCACTAGATTCAAGAAAAACCTACACCAAATCAGATTGGATTATATGGACAGCAACAATGACCGAATCACAGCAAGATTTTGAGGCATTGATTAACCCAATTTGGCAATATGCTAATGAAACTACTTCTAGAGTTCCATTGTCTGACTGGCATGAAACTACAAATGCGAAGCAAGTGGGCTTCCAAGCTCGCTCAGTAGTAGGAGGATATTTTATCAAAATGCTAAAGGGAAAACTCAATAAATAAAATCGAGACTCTGTGGCTATTTGTTCTGCTGACTAATAGCCACAGTTTCTGAACAGAAAGAACTATAAATTTGGGATTTTAAATTGTTCATTTTTGTTCATTTTTTATTCAAATCTTCTCAATATAGCCTCTACACCTAAATTTACTATATTTACAATTTTCTGCATCTAGGAATTAAATTTATCTTTACCCAACAAAAAAACCTAGTAAATTGAAACTTAATCTTACAATAGTATTATTTGTTTTATGGTGCCAACAATTAATGGCTCAGTCTTTCAGTTTTCGTCATTATGAAGTAGAAGATAATCTTTCTTACAACTCAGTAATGTGTAGCATGCAAGACAGTAAAGGCTTCTTATGGTTTGGGACTAAAGACGGGCTCAACCGTTTTGACGGGTACTCTTTTAAGGTTTTTAGAAAAATAGAAAACAATCCCAAAAGCTTAGGAAACAATACTGTGTTTTCAATTTGTGAGGGAGACCAACAAACCATTTGGGTAGGCACTTACGCAGGAATTTATCAGTACAATACCATTACAGAACAATTTAGTTTATTGCCAGATACTAAAGAGCATTTTATTCGCACTATCAAAACAGATGACGAAGGCAATGTTTGGTTCATCAAAGATTACACCTTACAGATTTATAACCCCAAAACACATAAGACAGAAAGATTAGATACAGGAAAAGAACGAATAGATATTACTTCTTTTATCCTCAATAAACAACAGATTTGGTTAGCTACCACAGACGGTAATTTGTGGGAATATAATACGCTCAGCAAATCGTTGAAAAAGTACAATATGTTTGAGAAATCTGCTCCTGCTATTTCTCATTGGATAGACAAAATTTATGATACCAAGCAAAATGCGATTTTGATTGGTACTTCAAGTCAAGGGGTAAAATTATTTAATACCAAGACAAAAACTTATGAAGATATATTGACTTACAATTCCAATAAAACAGCCATCTATGTGCGAGATTTTATGCATCGTACCGAAGATGAATATTGGATTGCCACAGAGTCAGGACTGTATATTTATTATTTACAAGCTAGAAAATATATCAATCTAAAACATGAATATAGTAATCCTTACTCCATCTCAGACAATGCGCTGTACACACTTTCGAAAGATCGTGAAGGTGGAATTTGGATTGGAACATACTTTGGAGGTATCAACTATTTGCCTACTCAACACGTAGCATTTGATAAATATTTTAACCAAGGAGCCAATAATAGTATTACAGGAAATGCCGTAAGAGAAATTTGTGAAGACAAATTTGGAAATCTGTGGATTGGAACTGAAGACAATGGCTTGAATAAACTCAACCTCAAAACTCGTCAGTTTACCCATTTTAAGCCTGACGGAAAACCCAATAGTCTTTCCCACTCTAATATTCATGGGCTAATGACTGTTGGTGATAAGCTATGGGTCGGCGCATTTGAGTCTGGACTAGATATTCTTGATATTCCTTCTGGAAAAGTAGTGAAGCACTTTGTGGCAGGAAATGGGCCAAGAAGCTTGAAAAGTAATTTTGTAGAAACACTCTATCGAACAAAATCTAATATGATTTTGGTAGCCACATCTAACGGGCTGTTTCGTTTTCACGAAAAAACACAAGACTTTACGCCCCTTTGTGATCGAACTACCTACGGGCATTTTATTACAGTTACAGAAGATAAAGAAGGAAACATTTGGACAGGTACAACTCGTGAAGGATTACGCTGTATAGATTTTAAACATAATCGAGCAGTCAATTTTCGTTCAAGCGAAAACGACACTACCTCTATCAGTTGTAACGCTATCAATGGCATTTTTATCGACCATGCCAACCGTATATGGGTTACAACCGAAAATGGATTGAATTTACTGGATAGAAAAACAGGAAAATTCAGAAGATTTGGAACAAAAGACGGTTTTCCGAGCGATGTTTTTTACAAAATATTAGAAGACCAACATCATAAACTTTGGATAAGTACTTCAAAAGGCCTTTGTGCGTATGATTTTGAACGCAACAAACTAGCAACTTATACCAAATCAAATGGAATTTTGAGCGACCAGTTTAACTATAGCTCCGCCTTCAAAGACGATGAAGGACGAATGTACTTTGGAAGTGTAAAGGGTCTAAATAGTTTTACACCTGATACTTTTATGCAAAATGCTTTTGTACCCCCAGTATACCTGACGGGTATTCAAGTAGACAATCAAGAGTTAAAGATTGGGAATGAAAACTCTCCACTCGAACGCTCAATTTCGTTTACCAAAAGCATAACTTTAGACCATACACAATCCACTTTTAGTTTAGACTTTGCCGCCCTAAGCTATACCTCACCCCAAACCACCGAGTACATGTATATGCTCGAAGGCTTAGACAAAGGCTGGAATTTATTAAAAACTAACAGAAAGGTATATTTTACCAAACTTGCCCCTGGCTCCTATACGTTTAAGGTGAAAGCTTCGAATGGGAGTGGCATCTGGAGTGAAGAGATGGCCGTGCTAGAAATTGAGGTTAGTCCTCCTTTTTGGGCAAGCGGAATTGCGTATATACTTTACAGTATTGTAATTTTGTTGGCTATTTACTTTGGTATTCAAATGTACCATGAGTATATCAATCAGCAAAATCAGCGTAAAATTGATATGCTTGAAATTGAAAAAGAAAAGGAAATTTATGCCGCCAAAATTGAGTTTTTCACCAATGTTACTCATGAAATCCGTACACCACTGACGCTTATTAAGGCGCCACTGGAGGATTTGATAAAAAAAAATACTGAGAATAATGCGTTGTCGTCAGGCTTGCAGGTGATTGAGAAAAACACGGATAGATTGCTGGAGTTAACGAATCAACTCTTGGATTTTCGTAAAACAGAAGCCAACGGTTTTAGTTTGAATTTTGTAAAAATGAATATCAGCCAGTTTTTACAAGAACGCTTTGAGGAGTTTTATCCAATGGCAACATTCAAGCAAATAAGCTTTGAGCTACAACTACCCAATGAAGATTTTTGGGCGTCTGTCGACCGTGAGGCATTTCAAAAAATCATCAGTAACCTTATTGATAATGCAGTAAAATACGCTGAACATAAGGCGATTATCAAATTATATTCAATAGACGAAACTCACTTTTCGATTGAAGTTCAAAACGATGGCTTGTTAATTCCAGAAGATTATCGCCAGCGAATTTTTGAGCCATTTTATCGAATGAATAATGTAAAAAATCAACGAGGAACAGGTATAGGATTAGCACTTGCCCGCTCGTTGGCAGAGCTTCATGATGGAGTATTGAAGGTGATAGATTCAAAGAATATGAATATTTTTCTCCTAGAATTACCCATTCATCATGCCTATGAATTTGATATTCGAAAAGAGGTAGTTTCAGTAAGTTCTAATAATATTCCTCAAAAAATTTCACAAGACGAACGACCAACTATACTTTTGGTAGAAGATAATTACGAAATTGCGCAATTTATTGGCGAAAAGCTTGAAGAAAATTACCATATCTTACGTGCCAACAACGGGCAGGTAGCATTAGAACTCATTGAATCTGAGTCTGTTCAGTTGGTATTGTCCGATGTAATGATGCCTATAATGGATGGATTTGAACTTTGTAAATATCTGAAAAGTAACCAACAATACTCACACATTCCTGTGATTCTGTTGACGGCTAAAAATACTCTTCAGGCAAAAATTGTAGGTCTTGAACTTGGTGCAGATGCTTATATCGAAAAGCCATTTTCTTTAGATTATTTGCTCATGCAAATTTCTAACTTATTGATTAACAGAACTAAGGTTAAAGATTATTTTGCTAATTCGCCGCTGGTGCATCTCAAAAATATGGCGCATAGCAAATCCGATGAAGCGTTTTTAGAAAAGATTACAGAAATTATTTTCCAAAATTTAGACAATAATCAACTGGATGTAGATTTACTGGCCGAAACCATGAATATGAGTCGCCCAACACTTTACCGAAAAATTAAATCAGTAGCCAATCTTTCTCCCAACGAATTGATTATTGTAACAAGACTCAAAAAAGCAGCAGAGTTATTAGTTCAAAGTGATTATAAAATACAAACCATAGCCAGTATGACTGGCTTTAATTCGCAAGCACAGTTTGGAAGAAGCTTTTTAAAGCAATTTGGCATTCGTCCTTCCGAATATGCCAAGAAAAGATAGTGTACATTACTAAAAGAAAAATACCTTTAAATGAATAAGAGTAGTCGTGCAGAATGATAGTTGTTTGATTTTGAATGTAAAATAGTGATAATTAAAAAATTACACTCTCGATTTATAACTCATAATCCAGCACTAGTACTAAGCAATCCTTAAACTCTGAGGTTATAGAGTATAAACCTACTAAGTCGAGAGAAGTTCACTATTGTACCAATAGCTCCCCTAATCTAAGCAAGAATTTCTCTTTACTACATGAAAAAACTATGATAAGATAACGTGTATTTCAATCTCAAAAAAAAGTCAAGGATGCTTGTCCCATCCCTGACTGGTCGTTTGTTCATACTCAACTGATTGGCGTCAGTTGTGGATTTTTATTGCTCGAAAACTAAAACAATACGAACAAATCTTTCAAATTTATGAATCAATCTAGACTATTACTATCACCATGGATGAAAAAATCTGTGGTACAAATCCCTGTGGCCTGTTTGCTGCTCAACTTGATTGGCGTCAAGGATGTTACAGCAACAACAACTGCGGGATTTTTAAACAGTAATTCAAGTAATGTCAGTAGCCTTATCGCCGATCAGACGGTAAAAGGTAAGGTTGTTGATGAAAAAGGCGAGCCAATCGCTGGAGTAAACATTCTTGTGAAAGGAACACCCAACAAAGGAGCAAGTACCAATGCTTCAGGGGAGTTTACTATCAACGTAAGTAATCAAAATGTGACCTTGATTTTTTCTTCTATTGGCTTCGTTAGTCAAGAAGTAGCTATCAACAATCGTACGTTTCTCGAGGTAAAACTTTTAGCAGATGTAAAAAGTCTCGATGAAGTTGTAGTTGTAGGTTACGGTACTCAAAAGAAAGAATCTTTGACAGGTGCTATCTCAGTTGTAACTTCAAAAGATATTGAAAAAGTACACGGAGGGTCAACGGTAAGTGCGGGTTTGGCAGGTAAAATCCCAGGGGTAACTTTCCGTATGGCTGATGGTCGTCCTGGTGCAAGTGCCAACATCCAAATTCGTAATATGGGTGATCCCCTTTACGTAATCGATGGTATTCAACAAGATGCTGGTCAGTTTAACAACATTGCTCCTAACGACATCGAAAGTATCTCTGTGTTGAAAGATGCTTCCGCGGCTATCTATGGGGTTCGTGCTGCTAACGGGGTTGTTGTTGTAACTACCAAAAGAGGAAAAGCTGGTTCTAAAAATACCATTAATGTAGATACCTATACAGGATGGCAAAACTGGTCACGATTCCCAAGTGTAGTAAATGACTCTTATCAGTGGTGGTTGGGAAAAGTAGATGCTGATGTAAACCAATTTTTTACAACAGCTATGACAAAGACAGAGCTTGAAAAATATAAGGTTGGAACAGAATATGGTTATCAAACTTTCAACTGGAAAGACTTTATCATTCAAGGAAATGCTCCTCTTAATTCATTGAATATCAGTGCAACGGGTGGTTCAGACAAAATTACTTATTACTTATCTGCTACACGTTTAGCTCAAAGTTCGGTATTAGGTCGTGAGTTTACTTTCCAAAGAAGCAATATCCAAAGTAATGTAGATGCTCAAATCTCAAATCGTTTGAAAGTGGGTGTACAAATCAACGGTCGTATCGAAACACGTGACCAACCGGGTATCCCTGGAGCAGATGATTACTGGTTACCAAGATTTGCTATTTTGAGAAACCGTCCTTTCGAACGCCCTTATGCAAATGACAATCCAGAGTATTTGAACGATATTAAGCACAACGAAACAAACTGGGCTTATAACAACAAAAAATTAGGAGGTTACTGGCGTGAAGACTGGCGTGTAATGCAAGCCAATTTTACAGGAGAATACCAAATTCCGGGCGTGAAAGGTTTGACAGCCAGAGGTATGTATTCTTACTACATTGCTGACCGTGTTATGAATGGACATGAATATACGTATCAAGCGTATACCTATAACCCAACAGACAATAGCTATAAAGTAACTGGTGGTAGTACCAACCCTTGGCGTGAAAGAGGTACTCGCAAAGTAATGCGTAATATCTATCAAGGTCAATTAAGTTATAATAATACTTTCGGAAAACATAACGTAGGAGGAGTATTTGTAACAGAACGTCAGGAGCAAAGATACCAAGACCAGTGGGTTCACTCGGTGCCAAAAACAAACGTGTTGCCACTAGTGTATTTCACAACAATGGATACCTACAACGATACAGACAACGAGGAAGCTAGAATTGGTTATATCGGTCGTTTCAACTACAACTTTGCTAACAAATATTATGTTGAAGTTTCTGCTCGTCGCGATGCCTCATGGAAATTTACACCAGATAAGCGTGTAGGCGTATTCCCTTCTGCTTCAATTGGTTGGAGAATTACAGATGAGCCTTTTATGAAAAATATTCTAGGTTCAAAAAGCATTTTGGATGATTTAAAATTCAGAGCTTCTTACGGGGTATTGGGTGATGATAACATTGGTATTGGTGCTTATGACTACTTAACTGGTTATAACTACAATGCAGGAACTGTTATTTTGAGTGGTACGCCAGTAGTTACTAGCCGTGACAAGGGTCAACCAATCACAAACATTTCTTGGTTTAAAAGTAAGGTTACCGACATCGGTGCAGACTTCTCTTTGCTAGGCACAAAATTGACAGGTAGCGTAGATTATTTCCATCGTTTAAGAACTGGCTTGAGAGGTCGTAAATATGACATCTTAGTACCAAGCGAATTAGGCTATAGCCTTCCAGACGAAAACGTAAATAGCGACGCCCAATCAGGTGGTGAAATTGCCCTTCAATACAATAACAAAAAAGGAGATTTTAGCTACAGTATCGGAGGAAACCTTTCTTACGCTCGAAGCAAAACGGTTGAAACGTACAAACCAATCTTCAACAACTCTTGGGATAACTACCGTAACTCAATCGAGAATCGTTATACAGGTATTTTCTGGGGCTACGAAACCACTGGTCAGTTCAAAACTATGGAGGAAATCAATGCTTATCCTGTAAACATCGATGGTCAAGGAAACCGTACGCTACTTCCTGGTGATTTGATTTACAAAGACATCAACGGTGATGGTAAAATCGACCAATACGATGTTCGTCCGATTGGTTACACGACTACAGGTCAGCCAACGATAAACTTTGGCTTTAACGTATCAGTAGGTTGGAAAGGCTTCTCTCTAACAGCTGACTTCTCTGGTGGTAGCATGTACTCTTGGAACCAAAACTGGGAACAAAGATGGGCATACCAAAATGATGGTGCTTTAAACTCCCTTTTGACAGACAGATGGCATCGCACTGATCCTTTTAATATCAATAGCGAATGGATTCCGGGTCGTTTCCCTGCACTCAGATACAACAACGGTGGACATAGCAACTACAACCGTAACTCTACTTTCTGGTTGCAAAACGTAACTTACTTACGTGCTCGTACTCTCGAATTAGGCTACCAGTTACCAAAATCAATCCTAGATAAAGTCAAGGTTCAGAGAGCACGCGTGTATATCAACGCATACAATATGTTCTCTTTCGACAACCTGAAAGAATATGGTGTTGACCCAGAAATTGCTGACGACAATGGTTTGCAATATCCTCAAAGTAAGTTTGTTAACATCGGTCTTAACCTTTCTATCTAATTAATTTTGAATCCGAAAATGAAAAAAACGATATATAGTATTCTTTTGGCAAGTCTTGGAATTTGTTGGTCGTGTAATGATGATGCCTTCCTTGACAGAAAACCAACCAATATTTTAACAGAACAACAAGTATGGTCTAGTCCAGACCAAGCGCTGTCGGTTTTAGGCGATTTATATAACAGATACGTTGATCTTGGTACTGTAAAAAACTGGACAGCTATCTCTGACTTCAACGAAGCATTTTGGTCAGAAGCAGGACAGTATGGAAACTTCCAAAACACAGGCTGGGACTATGGTGCTTGGGGAGCTTGGGATTATGGTTACATCCGTGACTTAAATCTCTTTATCCAAAAATGTAATAATGCAACAGCCCTCGACGCTGCTTCCAAAGAACGATTCTTGGCAGAAGCAAGATTTTTAAGAGCTTCCTATTACTTTGAATTGGTTAAAAGAATGGGGGGGGTGCCGTTAATTCTTGAACCTCTTACTTATGACTTTAGTGGCGACCCTACATATCTGCGTAATCCTCGTGCTAAAGAATCCGAGGTGTATGATTTTATCTTGAAAGAATCCGATGACATCAAAGATAAACTTCCATCAAGTACTTCGGAAAAATCAAGAGCAACCAAAGGTGCCGTATTAGCCATGGCTTCTCGTGCTGCCCTTTATGCAGCATCTATTGCTCGCTATGGAACAAATACACCTGTTGTGACGCTCTCAGGCGGTGAAGTTGGGATTCCAAGTAGTTTGGCAACTGGTTACTACAATAAAGCCCTAGGTTATGCTCAAGACTTAATTTCTGGAAAAGCAGGGGCTTATAGCTTGTACAACAAAAAACCTGATTTGTCTGAAAACTTTGCTTCTATTTTCTATGATAAAGCAAATAACCCTGAGGTGATCTTTGTAGAAGATTTTAAACTACAATCTGGTAAAACTCACAATTTTACTGTTGTCAACCAACCACGTTATGGAGCTGAGGAAGAAGAAGGCGGACGCATTAACCCTTCTTTGAACTTTGTTCAAGCATTTGAAAAGTTGGACAATACTTATGCGCCACTTCCAACAACCAACAGCGACGGTACTCCTGTGTATTATTCAGGTATTAGCGACATTTTTGCTGGCCGTGATGCTCGTTTGGCTGGTACTGTTATTCTTCCTGGAAGTAAATTTAAAGGTAGAGCTGTAGATATTTGGGCTGGCTATCAGTTGGCAGATGGTTCTATTATCAGTGGTACAGACCGTGGTGCACAAAAGGTATTACCGGGTAAAACGCTAGCAGAACAAGTTGTAGGCTTTGACGGACCAATCGACGGCTTTGAATTTACTGCACAAACTGGATTTTATCTAAGAAAATATCTTGATCCTGCTGTTGGTTCTGGTCAGCGTGGGGTTCAATCTGAAGTTTGGTTTGTTCGCTATCGTTTTGGAGAAGTATTACTCAATGCAGCAGAAGCAGCATTCGAGTTAGGTCAAAAAGACTTGTCTGCTCAATACATGAACTCACTTCGTGCTCGTGCTGGTCTAACCAAAGCGCTTACAGCCAACGATATTAGCTTCGACCGTATTGCTCACGAGCGTCGTGTAGAGTTAGCATTTGAAGGTCATACGCTTTACGATATGAAACGTTGGAGAATTGCTCACCTAATTCAAGACGGGAATAGCATCTCCCCTACTGAATTAAACGCAGAACTTGATAAAGCGACCAAACGTAATACTCAGCCGTACTCACTTTGGCCGTATCGTATCTATGCGCCAAACACAGCTAACCATGACAAATGGATTTTCAAGGTGGTCAAATTGACACGTGTAACTGGTGCTGACCGTTTCTTGATGGGTAATTACTATTCAAGAATTGGTGACGATATCATCAGTAACAACCCTAAAATTGTGAGAAACCCAAATCAATAGACATTCAATTTAATTCAATATGAAAATTTTAAAATACTTCGTTGTGCTTGCCGGACTACTTTTGGTTGCCTGTTCAAAGGATAACTATGTAGCACCATCAATTACACTCAAAGGTCGCATCGTGTATGGAGGCGAACCTTTAAATCTCGAATACAGCCAAGTAGGTATGCAGCTTTGGGAGCCTGGTTGGGGAAAATTAGCGCCTATCGATGTAACCGTTTCGCAAGAAGGTACGTTTTCTTCTTTATTGTTTGCAGGAAAATACAAATTGATTATTCCTAAAGGTCAAGGACCGTTCATGACCAAAGCACAACAAGGTAGTTCATCCGATACTTTGTATGTTGATTTGAAGGATAATCAAAATATCGACATAGAAGTAACGCCCTATTATTTGATCCGTAATGCCAAATTTGCCAATGAAGCTGGAGTAGTCTCAACTACCTTCGATCTCAGCAAGGTTATAACGGACGCTAACGCCAAAAGTATTGAGCGTGTGAGTCTTTATATCAACAAGACGCAGTTCGTGGCTGGTAGCACAAATATCGCAGCCACAAACCTATCTGGTGCTAACGTAACTAATCTAACAGGTATCAAAATGTCTGTTAACGTTCCAACCATTAATCCAGATCAAAATTATGTGTACGCACGTGTGGGCTTAAAGATTGCTGGTGTCGAGGATATGATTTTCTCTCCTATCCAGAAAATTCAATACAAATAGTAGATACTCTACCAATGTATTGAAGCATCATCCCTTTAGGATATCGGCTGTTGGATTGCGGAAGTATCATCAACTTTATAAAAAAGTAGGTGTTTTTCAATATTTCCGCAATCAACAGTCCCAAATCCACCATTAATCATTCATATTATAGCCTCATTTTTCTGGAATAATCCGAAAAATGAGGCTTTTTTTAGTCATTTTACCATAACCAATTTCACGGAATTTGACCTAAAATCTTCGTTTTTGTAAAATATAAGCACTTTTTATACATAACCAAAATCACGATTTAATATAACCATTTTCACGGAACGGTTTTTTTATTTAACTAAATCATGCCAGCTACCTTTCATGTTCACACTATTTTTTTATTCATTTAAGAAATCAAAGAAGGACTATTTTTTTTAGAGTCGATTAAAAAAATAAACAAAAACTTTAAAAAAACAGCAACATCTTCTTTTGTTGTTTTTATTCTTTTTTATTCTTTTTTATGTTTAAAGGCTCTGTAACTATTTGATTTACAGTTTATTGTAGAGGTAACTATAACCAAAATCACGACAACTATAACCATTTTCACGATTAACTATAACTATAATCACGGATAACTATAACCATTTTCACGGACAACTATAACCATTTTCACGATTAACTATAACTATAACTCGACGGAGTTATAGTTATAGTTAATTCTTTGTATATTTGTTATAGAAAGTGATTATTACTCATGATAATAAGCGCTTTCTGAAATTCTCTAAGAAGATACTGAAATATCAATGTGTTGTTGATTAAACTCTGAACTGATTAATGACAAAGAAACGAACAATAGCTTTACGTAAAAAGCAAGATTATCAAGACCGATATATCATCCGAATGCAAGGTGGTAAAGCAGGGCTTGTGGAAGCTACCTCTAAAATGGACATCCATGAGTTTCGTGTATTTATGGCCATGCTCACGATGGTATTGCCCGACGATGATGATTTTGCAGAATACGAAATTCGTACGCAAGACATTATCAAATTATATTCTTTGAGTGATGATGGTCGATACTACGAGGCTATTCGTGATGCGGCAGAGCGTCTTTTTAATAAACGCTTTGTAATCTATGAAAAAAAGGAAGACGGCGAGATATACAAAACGACTATTCACTTAATAGACGAGACGAGTGAGCCTGTCAAAAAAAGTGAAAAAAATCGTATTCGTCTAAAGTTTAATCCAAAACTGAAACCCTATTTGTTAGAACTTCAGAGAGAGTACCTAACCATCGATATTCGAAATATTGCGAATGTGCAAAGTCCGACATCGGTAAAGATGTACTTGATATTAAAGCACCAATTTAATTTGGGAAATCGTAAGGCACGATATTCGGTTGCACGTTTGCGAGAAATTTTGGCGATTCAAGATAATGAATATCCGATGTACGGAAATTTCAAACAGAAGATTTTGCAGAAGACGGTCAATGATTTTGAGAAATATACTGACTTGGTTGTAACGCAATTAGAAGAAGAAAAAGTTGGTCGTGCTGTGGATGCTGTTATATTTCATTTAGAAGAAAAGAAAGCCCCGAAGCAACTGGAACAAATTTCGAAAAAGCTCACAAGACAAGTCATCAAATCAACGAATGGCAGTATTGTGGTAGCTTCAAGAACTCAGGATTTTATTGAAGAAATCACTCCTAGCGAAGTAATTGAGTCCACTCTCATTCAATCAGAAGAACGCATCAGTACGTTAGACCAGCTATACGAAAACGTCAGGCGCTTCAGAATTGCTAAAAATACCCTCAAAAAGTGGCTAGATAGTTATTCTGAAGAGCAAGTAAAGCGTTCGATTGACTATGTGATTGAAAAAATAGACAAGGGAGAAAAAATAAAAAGTGTCGGAGGCTATATCTTTAATCGTATCAAAGACGCTGATTGGGGAAATGAAGTAGTGACAAAAGAGATAAAAGTCAAAACTAAAGTTCCCTCTCCTATCGAGATTCAAAAAGCGAATCAATTACAAAGTGAATTGGAGAGATTGAAAGTTGACTTACAAAAAGATTATTTTCAAGAGCGATTGGGGCTCGTACAAACCTTGGTTCAGGATGAGCAAGCTTTGATTGCGCAATTGATGTTACAGCTTAAAAATGATAATGTAACTGAAAATCCGAATATCTTGGCTGAGCTTGCTCAAGCTAATTATCAGTTGTATCCAGAGTTGGATAATGTGCAAGAGTTTTTGGTGAACTTTGATAAAGGGGGAATTTTTCAAGGATATATGTTCGAGAAAGTAGAGAAATTATATCCATCAAAATTTGCTAAAATAAGAGAAGAGTTTCAAGCAAAAGCGTTAGCAAACGGACTTAACGCAAATACCTTTTTTTAAAGTTTGAAGGTCTATCAAATGGTCAAAATGACCATTTGATAGACCTTCATTTTTAGAATACTTTCTTAAAATTATTGAAAGATTTTTGAGCTTCGTCCAAATCTATCTTGCTTCTAGAGGCGAAAGCGATTCTTATTTTTTCCAAAACATCTTCATATAAAATCTCAATGGCTGGCTCTTCTATTGTTGTCTCAGAATTTAATATTTGCGTTTGAGATACAATTGCTTCAAATTGAGAAAGATCTTCAATTGGTTGTTCGACTACTTGCTTAGATAGTTTTTGAACCTTAGCCTTTTCGATTTTTGCTTTTCCAGAAAGAACTTCATTTCTTAATTGAGTACTGAATTTTTCGAGACCAGCAGCAAACTCAGCATCACGACGAATGGTTTTTTCCGAAACATTATATTCTTCCGCAAGCTTCTTGGCTGTAGAACTCTCTTGAGAACTATCAGCTATCAATTGGTCATTTTGACCATTTGATAGCTCCTTTTTGAAGTTCAAACCGACATTAATTTTTTCGGTTTGATAACGAAGTCCTCGAAGATAAGATGCTTGTTGAGGATTCAAATTACGACGACCCAATTGAAGGTCAATCATATATTCTTTGGCTTCTTTAATAGAGTCGAAAGGCACCAGCTGAACATTGAAATTAATCCCTAGCTCGCTACAAATATTGTAACGGTTGTGCCCATCTACTAATACATAAGCTGCCTCTTCTGCCGACCCTGTCCCAATGATTTCTTTGGTTGTTTCCCATACTAAAAGAGGATCTTTACAACCATCCTTTAGCAGGTTTGAACGTAATTGTTCATATTCCTGAGGTAATAGAGGTGGAATAAAGTCTCTAAGTTCATCGAGAATCGTGATATTGGTTTTGATTTTTTCGACATAACTAAAAGAGTTGGTAATAGCTTCCCTTGCTTTAGATTTCAAGGTGCTTTTAAAATCTTTTGCCATAATTAGAATAGGGTTAAATATTCGGCACAGAAGGTATCATAACATTTTGCAGCTTCCGAATCTTTGTCGTACATCCTGATAGGAATTTGCTCAATTTGGGCTTTTTGAAAAGCAATCAAGTGTCGAATTTCATTACTAAAAATACGAACATGATTAAATTCTTCACGAACTAAATCTTTGATTCCATTGTGAACGGTATTGTTACGAACCATTGTAAAAACAATTCCATCCACCTGCAAAGAAGGGTTAAAGATTTGTCGAGCTTCCGAAACACGTTCCAAAAGAGTATTCAATCCTTTCAAGGCTGACATTTCTGGAAGCAAGGTAATCAAGCAACTATTAGATGCCTGCATGGCACTCATCGTAAGGATATTCAATGACGGAGGGCAGTCAATCAAAATGAAATCGTAGTTTTCACTCAGTCTCGAAATGAGAATTTTAAGACGTTGCTCTCCTCCTACTTTATTGATTAATTCGGTTTCTGCCTTGGACAACTCAATATCTGATGGACAAATGTAAAGGTTATCTGCCACCTGATAACTAGGTAGGTCTTGAAGCTTTACCAAGCTAGTGTACACCTGTTTTTCGTCTTGAATATCAACGTCAAAAATCTGACTCAAATTGCCTTGTGGGTCAAGGTCGATAAGTAATACCTTAAAGCCTTTTTTGGCGATAGCTTCACCCAAATAACCAGTAGTTGTAGTTTTGCCTACTCCACCTTTGTGATTGATAACGGATACAACTCTGGCTTTCTCGAATAACTCTGGAGAGTAGCCATAAGCTGTCAAAACTGGCAATAAAGATTCTACGTGTTTATCACTTAGTTTTCTTTCACCTTTAAGTGCTTTTGCTATAGTATCTTTAGGTAAATTTGCTTCACGTTCAAGCGTAGCAATCGATAAGGCATTACGCCTTCTGATAAATCTAAGCAGTTGGTCTTGTATCATTTCTTTTGCATGTAATTATATACAAATATAATTATTTTGCATGATTTTTTATGCAAAATAATGAAGAAAATTTTTGCTTATCTATTGGTCATTTTGACCATTAGATAAGCTTCTTTTCTTTTGGGTGAATTGTAGAAATCTGTCAATAAAACATTTCTATCTAATGGTCATTTTGACCAATTGATATGCATCTCTCCTTTCGGGTGAATTGCAGAAATCTGTCAAAAACTATTTCTATCTAATGGTCATTTTGACCATTAGATGAGCTTCTTTTCTTTTGTGCGAATTGTAGAAACTTGTCAATAAAACATTTCTATCTAATGGTCATTTTGACCATTAGATGAGCTTCTCTTCTTTTGTATGAATTGTTGCAATCTGCCAAAACAACATTTCTATCTATTGGTCATTTTGACCATTAGATGAGCTTCTCTTCTTTTGTATGAATTGTTGCAATCTGCCAAAACAACATTTCTATCTATTGGTCATTTTGACCATTAGATGAGCTTCTTTTCTTTTGTGTGAATTGCGGAAATCGGTCAATAAAACATTTCTATCTAATGGTCAAAATGACCATTAGATAAGCTTCTCTTCTTTTGTGTGAATTGTAGAAATCTGTCAAAAACTATTTCTATATAATGGTCATTTTGACCAATTGATATGCATCTCTCCTTTCGGGTGAATTGCAGAAATCTGTCAATAAAACATTTCTATCTAATGGTCAAAATGACCAATAGATAGAACGGACATTTAACTAATGAATAAGGGTACTTGAAAAATTATTTAAAATGATTCTAAATAATACTTGACAATTCAATTCTTTTTTACATACCTTTGTGCAGTTATTTATATTGAGTCTAAATAAAAATAATGAAAGTGTTTAAGAATATTACTTATTTGAACTAGCGTCAAATCCATGAGATATAAGTGTGTTGTGTTATTGTTGCTGTGTTTGGCAGCAAGCTGGCAAGTATTTGCCCAAGAAATAATAGTAGAGGGAAAAATTACCAATACGGAGGGATTCCCAATAGAAGGTGCTACTATCCTAATGCTAAAATCTGGTAAAGGGACTGTGAGTAAATCGGACGGAAGTTTTAGTTTAAAAGTTACTCAAAAGCAAACGGAACGCATTAAAATTAGCTCAGTTGGATATGAAACTGTCGAGAATGCACTCGATTGGAAGAAACCTACGAAAATCCAAGTGTTATTAAAACCTTCGGTAAAGAACCTTGACGAAGTAGTTGTAACGGGACAACCACAGGGTCAAACGCTCCGTAATTCTGTTTATCAAGTAAGAGTTATCGATAGAGCAAGAATAGAACAGCGGGCGGCCACCAATGTAATGGGAGTTTTGAATAATGAAATAGGTTTCAGGTTTTCGAATGATATGGCTCTAGGTACAACGGATATTCAGTTGATGGGTATGTCGGGTAGAAATGTCAAGATATTATTAGACGGAGTTCCGATGCTTGACCGAGGAGATACACGAGAAAGCTTGAATCAGATAGATATTAACAGTATCGAAAGAATTGAGATAGTGGAAGGTCCTATGTCGGTCAACTATGGAACAGACGCCTTGGCAGGGGTAATCAATATTATTACGAAAAAAGGAAATGCCAATCATTGGAGTCTGTCAGCTAAAGTTCAAGAAGAAACGGTGGCAAATGAATACGGTTTTAGTAAAAATGTAGGCGATGTTTGGGATGGCATACATCTTCAAAGTATTACTGGAACGTGGCAACACAAGGCTCTCTCCTTTTCTGCAGGTTTGACCAATCAAAGTTTTGGTGGCTGGCAAGGCAATTCAACAGGAAGAAATAAAGAATGGTTGCCTAAAACACAAACCCTAGCGAATGCCAAGTTGGGTTATCGTTTTAAAAATGTAGAATTCTATTATCGATTAGATGGCCTTGATGAAGATATTGTCAATCTTGGGACAGTCAACATCAACACGAATCAAGTACGAGACCAGCGCTTTTTGACGACGCGACTAATGCACCAATTTCAAGGTAATTGGCAAGCAAATGAAAAACTGACTGTAAATTTCTTAGCAGCCTATACCGACTATCAGCGCAAAACACAAACCTCAATTTTGGATTTGAATACGGGTAAAAGAACGCTTTCGCTTGGTGCTGGAGAACAAGATATTTCAAAATTTAATAATGCTATGATGCGTGCTACGGCGTATTATCGATGGTCGAAGTTGTTGAATTTACAAGCTGGTTTTGAAATCAATGCAGACCGAGCTAGCGGAGCCAGAATTGAGGGGTCGCCCAGTATCAATGACTATGCACTTTTTGTGGCGCCAGAAATTAATCTTGACTCAGTTGTGTTGATTCGCCCTGGTTTTAGACTAATCAAAAATTCGGTATATGCTGCTCCCCCATTAATACCTGCGTTGAATGTGAAGATAAAATTGAGTCAACATTGGGATTGGCGTATGGCGTATGCACAAGGATTTAGAGCTCCTGCATTGAGAGAACTATACTTTAATTTCTTTGACGCAAGTCATTCAATCAAAGGTAATCCTAATTTGAAAGCAGAAAACTCAGACAGCTTCAATGCCTCACTGACTCGAATAGGCAATATTGGGAAGTTTCAACATAAATCAACTTTGACAGGATTTTATAATGATTTCAGAAATTTGATAAGCTATGGTACCGATCCAACGAATCCAAGTGTTTCGCAAACGATAAATATCGATAGATTTAAAACAACTGGTTTTACGATTGAACAAACGTTAGCAACTCAAAAATTACGTGCCAGCTTGGGGCTTTCATACATTGGCAGATACAATCAACTGTTGAGTGACGAGAGTTTGGCGAATACAGCTATGGAAAGTTTTTTATGGTCGCCAGAAGTAAATACCAATGTGAGCTATACTCTAGGTTCGGGAACTACTTTGGGTTTGTTTTATAAGTTTACAGGCAAGCAACCTGCCTATCAAGCCAGCACTGATGCACAAGGGAATGCTACTGCAAAGTTGACCGAGATAGGAAGTTTTCACTGGGCAGATTTTACCATAACCCAAAAACTAAAGCATGGCTTTCAGCTTAACGCTGGAGTCAAGAATCTAGCAAATGTTACACGCTTAAATAATACAGGTACTACCTCAGGCTCGGCGCATAGTACGAGCGGACCCGTGCCAATGAGCTATGGACGCTCTTATTTTGCAGGTATTACTTATCAGATTCATCAATAAAATTTTGTAACTCATTCTCATAAATTAAACAAAAACAATGAAGTATTTTTCTCAATTATTAGGAGCATTACTTTTAGGTGGTGCTTTGGTGGTATCGTCATGCAAAGACACAGAGATTGCTCTACCCGATAACCTAGCACAATTTGAAGCAACACAACAAGGAATTGATGCCGCTACAACAGAATCAGTGATCAAAGTAAAGCTTTCGAGAGCCGTAGAATCTGCGACTTCGGTTACTTTACAATTGGCGGCAACAGGGCTTACTTATGGAACTGAGTTTACAACAGAACCTGCCGCAAGTAATAACCAAATTACTTTACAAATCCCAGCGGGAAGTAGCGAGACATCTTTTAAACTGACCAAAAAAGCAGGTATTTTTCTGAGTGGCTCGGAGTCACTCGCTGTAAAAATTGCTTCAACGACCAATTCTATTTTGGTTGGAACTAATGCAGAATTGACCGTGAAATTTACAGCAATTGTGTCTGATGGCTCAACACTCAAACTCAATGGTGGAACTGGAGGTTCATCGGCAGTCAATTCTGTTTGGGTAGACTTTAGTAACAATAGCCAGACAGCTGTGGCTCGTACTGCTTGGGATTTGGGTTTTTATACAGGAAATACTTTTTCCGTAAAAATTAATAACCTGACTGCTGCGACAGCTATTGCAACAACTAAGACAGATATAAATCAAGTTTCCTCTGCCGATACAGTAGGTAAAAACTTGACACTCGGTTATGAAACAGCTCATTTTGCCTTGGTAGATGATGTGACAGGAGATATTTCTAAAACGGTGATAGCATCGGTTTCGGCAACCGATGCAGACAATAAAGTTTATATTTTGAATAGAGGAACTGGTGGGGCTATTGCCAAGAAAGACTTGATCAAACTACGTGTATTGAGAAATACATCAGGAGGATATACTTTACAATATGCCAAACTGAACGAAACAAGCTATCAAACTATGACGATTGCTAAAGATGCTTCTTTGCAGTTTGTGTACACCTCTTTCGATAGCACAAGTCCTGTTTCGGTAGAGCCAGCCAAAGAAAAATGGGATATTCAATGGACAGGAGCTTTGTACAAAACAGCACTATCAGCAACAGCAGATATTCCTTATTATTTCTCCGATCAAGTCTTTATTAACCATTTGGCTGGTGTGCAAGCCGCAGAGGTGTTGACTAGTACTGTAAGCTATGATGCCTTTGCCGAAAGTAATATTAGTACAGTAACGTTTAGCAATAACCGTTCGATAATTGGTGCCAATTGGAGAGCCACTACGGGAACAGTTGGTGTAAAAACGGATAGATTCTATGTAGTAAAAGATGCCACAGGGAATGTCTATAAATTGAAATTCTTGAACTTTACTTCTGCTGATGGTGGTGAAAGAGGCTATCCAAATATTGCCTATAAATTGGTAAAAAAAGCACAGTAGTTTAAAGAAGAAAAAATACCAAGTGTAAAAGAACTTTCACTTAGAAAAGGCTATGAAAAAACTCATTTTAGGGTATTTATTGCTTTGCAATATTTCTCTTTTCGCACAAACAAAAACACCAAGAATCGTCTCTATCAGTGGCGCTGTTACGGAGATATTGGTTGGTTTAGGTTTACAAAATCAGATTGTTGGCACAGATGTAACCTCCAATTATCCTGCCTCAATCGAGAAACTCCCAAAGGTAGGACACAACCGTGGTATAGGTGCTGAAGCAACTTTGGCATTGCAGCCTACCATTGTAATTGGGACAAAGGATGAAAAAGGAAGTTCTTTCCTGAAACCAGAAGTAGAATCTCAATTCAAATCGGCAGGAGTAAAAGTTCAGATGTTTACCCAAATCTATACCGTAGAAGGTACAAAGAAACTCATAGATGAAGTGGCGTCATATTTTGGAAAAAAAGCAGAAGCACAACGATTAAAACAGCAAATTGATGTGGCGCTGAAACAAGTCAAAAAACTTAAATCTCCGCCCAAAGTTTTGTTTATTTATGCACGAGGTATGGGAGCGTTGTCGGTGGCAGGTAATGGTACTTCTGTGAAAAGTTTGATAGAATTGGCAGGCGCCCAAAATGCTGTCAATGATTTTGAGAATTTCAAACCACTTACTCCCGAAGCCCTAGTAGCCGCTAATCCAGATTATATCCTATTATTTGATTCGGGTTTAGAAAGCATTGATGGCACAGCAGGATTATTAAAAATCCCTGGGGTCGCACAAACTAATGCAGGAAAGAAAAAGCAATTTATCACCATGGACGGAGCAATGCTAACGGGTTTTGGCCCGAGAGTAGGCTTGGCAGTTTTGGAACTGAATAAAAAAATTAACCTTTAAATCTATGAATAATTCTGCTGAAGCGCGGTTTGTAGACACGCTATTGACAAGCAAAACTAGCTCTTTTACCAAAAATGGACTCATTCTTCTTGGTCTTACATTGGTACTAATCACTGTAAGTTTGTGGGCAGCAGGCTTGGGTGCAGTAGCAATTTCATTCCGTGATGTTTGTTATATTTTAGGTCAAAAGTTAGGACTTGTTAGTGGTGCTGTCGACGACCAAGCCAGTGTAATCCTTACTGTAATTCGCTTGCCTAGGGTATTGATGGGGATTTTGATAGGGGCGGTATTGGGCATGACAGGAGCTTCCATTCAAGGTCTTTTTCGGAATCCATTAGCTGACCCGGGTCTGATTGGTATTTCGTCGGGGGCTTCGCTATTTGCGGTATCAATGATTGTGTTAGAACTTCATTGGTTGAGCGAATGGCAAATGCTCGGTCTGTTTGGGATGTCTATTATGTCATTTATAGGCGCTTGTTTAACGGCTTTTGGAGTGTATCAACTATCCAAAGTCGAAGGCAAAGCCTCTGTTTCCAATATGCTTTTAGCAGGAATCGCCATCAATGCACTTTGTGGAGCTATTACAGGCTTGTTGACTTATTTGGCAAACGATGCTCAGTTACGAAGTATTCAGTTTTGGGGACTAGGAAGTTTGGGTGGTGCTACTTGGGAAACACTTCAAGTGGGCGCAATAGGGTGTTTTTTGCCTTTGGTTGCCATTCCAAGATTGGGGAAATCGCTTAATGCCTTTGCTTTAGGTGAAGGTCAAGCACAACATTTAGGAATCAATGCCAAACGTTTGAAAATTCAATTGATTTTATTGACAACATTGGGTGTTGGTATTTCTGTGGCGCTTTGTGGTACAATCGGGTTTGTGGGTTTGGTTATTCCACACATCACACGTATGTTGGTAGGCTCCGACCATCGAATTGTTTTGCCAGCATCGGCGTTGATGGGCGCCATTTTATTGACTTTAGCTGATTTGATTTCAAGGACGATTGTTGCTCCTGCCGAGTTGCCTATTGGCATTGTCACCGCCATTGTTGGAACGCCAAGTTTTATTGCGATACTTATCAAAAATCGTCGATAGGAGAAATTGAGTTATTAGTTAATAGTATATAAGTTATTGGAATACGCTTGTAATCAGCAGAATATCTACAACGTATGTCATAGGAATAAGTATTCATGCAGAATTAGATTGTTTAGGCAACAGGCACAAGGTAAAGAGTGTTAGAATGTTTTAATAACCAAAGACATGCTTTTTCCAAAAGCCCACTGCCGAAAGCCGATACCTGATTGCCCAAACCCTTTATAACATGATTGAAGTTCAAAATATCAATTATAGCATTAACAAACGACAACTCTTGAGTCAGGTGAGTTTTAACTTTTCTGGTGGAAAACTCTTGGCAATCATGGGTGCTAATGGCGCTGGAAAATCAACTTTACTGAAAGTATTGAGTAAAGAACTGCCTTATCAAGAAGGTAAAGTTAGATTGGCATATCGTAATCTTAATACTTATCGCTCGGATGAACTAGCCCAGATAAGAGCGGTATTAGCACAACAAAATACCCTAGCATTTGAATTCAAAGTGGATGATTTGGTAATGATGGGTCGGTACCCGCATTTTACTTCTCGACCCAACGCCCAAGATCGAGCTATTGTGGAATATTGTTTAAACCAAACAGGTATCGCCCATCTTGCCAATCGTACTGTACATACATTATCGGGAGGCGAGCAACAACGTGTGTATTTGGCAAAAGTCATGGCGCAGTTGCTCGACTACGAATCGCTTTTTGATAAAAATTACAGGTCAGAGCAACCCAAATACCTGTTTTTAGACGAGCCTGTAACTGGTTTGGATTTATTTCATCAACAACAATTATTGACAACGGTAAAAGAGTTAACGCATAAAGGATTTTGTGTAGTAGCGATTCTTCATGATTTGAACTTGGCAATGCAATTTGCCGATTCGGTACTATTACTCAAAAAAGGAAAAATCGTGGATTACGGCGTCACACAAAAGGTTTTACAACCCGATGCTATACATGAAACCTTCGGGATTCAAGTAAAATTATTTCAGGATAGCCAATTGGATTATCCTTTTATTATTCCATTTCAAGAAAATATTTATCATAAAACAGCAAGGATATGTCAAGTGTAACCCTTTCTCTCAAAGAGATATATCAAAATTTTCAAAACGAAAATCCTAAAGTTAGAATAAGAGACGCCGCTAAGCAATTGGGTGTTTCTGAGGCAGAACTACTAGCCACCTCAATTGGTGAAGGTGTAGTACGACTTAGTGGGGATTTTAGGGAATTGATGAAACAAATTCCTTCGTTGGGATATGTTATGGCGCTGACGCGTAACGAAAGCTGTGTGCACGAACGCAAAGGAAAATATGAAAAGGTCTCATTCAACAACCATGTGGGGTTGGTACTAGGCGCAGATATCGATCTACGTTTGTTTATGAGCCATTGGAAGTTCGGTTTTGCTGTTGAGGCTCAAAATAAAAGCCTTCAGTTTTTTGATGAAAATGGAAATGCTGTTCATAAAATCTTTTTGCAAGAAAGTAGCAATGTAGCGGCCTACCAAGACATTGTTTCTACTTTTCGGGATACCGAACAATCAGAATTGTTGGAGGTGATTCCTGAAATTGAATTTATAGCTCCGCCAGCTAATCCTGATTTGGATGTTGAGGCGTTTCAGGAAGCTTGGTTAAAATTGGAAGATACCCACCAGTTTTTTCCTTTATTACAAAAATTTGGGGTAAATCGTCAGCAAGCTTTGGCTTATGCGCCAGAAGGATATGCGCAAAAAGTTTCGGTAGAGCAAGTAAAACAGGTGCTAGAAGAAGTATCAAGTACAAATACAGATATTATGATTTTTGTGTCGAGCAAAGGCTGTATTCAAATTCATACAGGGTTGGTGCAAAAGTTGGTATCTATGGGGCCATGGTTCAACGTACTGGATCCACAATTCAATCTACATTTGCGTGAAGATCATATTGCTGAAGCTTGGCTCGTGAAGAAACCAACCAACGATGGCATAGTTACAAGTTTGGAATTATTTGATGAAAATTTCCAACAAATTGCCTTGATTTTTGGAAAAAGAAAACCTGGCAAACCAGAATTACAAGCTTGGCGAGTAGCCTTGGAGAAATTTATAAACTAATGATTGATTTTGTAGATTCGGTACCGTTTGTGGTACCGATTTCTTTTTGAGTAAAAAGAGTAGAGAACTGTATAAGCAGTATGAAAGACTAAATTAGTAGTGCCTTTTGATAGTATCCATCTGATTATGAGTGTAATCCAATAACTTCATTTACTTAGCAAATTTTATCTCTAGTGAAGCCAATTCTCGAATCCATCTGGCTCGGCGTTTTTCTTTTGGGACAATCAATCTAAAAGTCCCTTCGTTGGGTGCAATTAAAATAGGTGAATCTGTGAACTCAGGGTCAAACTCGGTTAAGGCAAAAACCACTTCATAGCCATCAGAAGCTTTTGCAATAACGTATTTTGATAGACTCTCGCCTCGTAATTGATTTCCCAATGTAACGCCAGCGACTTTGAATAGCTCATAAACACCCACGGCGCTATAAGTTTTGCTTTGGTCTTTGTCTTTTACTTCAAAAATAGCAGAAGGATATTTACTCAACGCTTGTGCATCGAGGCTGATTTCTTGTTGTACTTCTCCGAAGATTCTTAACTTTTGGGCAGAAATAGAGTAGGAGAGCAGTACTGAGAATAGGATAAATAATGATTTTTTCATGGATTTGGTGTTTTATGAGGATTCGTAAAAGCGGGATTTTGAATAAAGCTTGAATCGGTGAGTGTATGTAAAAAAGCAATAATGTCCTGTTTCTCCTGAACGGTTAACACAAGACTTTTCCCATTCTTTTCGTTCGAATTATTTTTCAAAAAAGGACTTAAATTTGGCACATTCTCGATATGTTCGTTATAATGATCGAGCACATTTTCCAGTGTTTTAAATCTGCCATCGTGCATATAGGGTGCTGTGAGGGCTATATTCCTCAAAGTTGGTACTCTGAACCTTGCCTTATCAATGGTGTTTTGTGTAATTTCAAAACGCCCCAAATCTCTTTCATCAATGAGAAGTCCATTATTATGGAATAATTCGATATAAGTTTTGGCGCCACCGTGGCACTGGACACAACCAGCGCCACGAACGCCATTTTCAGGTTGAGGTAAGCTTGAAAATAGTTTTAATCCATTGGATTCTTGATGGTTAAGTGATATTATCCCTGCCAAATATTGGTCATATTTGGCATTGGCTGAAATAAGAGTTCTTTCAAATTGAGCAATAGATTTTGTAATGAGTTCGGGAGTAATTTTTTTAGTATGAAAAACCTCTAAAAATAGTGCTGGATATAATGGTGTATTTGCAAGTTTTTGGCATGAAATAGCTAGACTTTGAGCCATTTCATCAGGATGCGTAAGTGGTCCCATGGCTTGTTCTTCCAAGCTTGATGCTCTACCATCCCAAAATAATTGTCGAACCCAAAGCAAATTGGCGAGAGACATACTATTGCGTTTGGTGGTTTTTCCACTGACGCCAACGCTCAGAGTTTTTCCATCAGTAAAAGCTAAGGTTTGTTGATGACAACTGGCACATGAAATTTGGTTATTGGCGGATAAAAGTGGCTCATAGAACAGCATTCGTCCTAAGTAAACCACTTCTTTTTGCATTGGGTTATCGCTTGGAATAGAAAATCTATTTCCAAAGTTTTTGGGATATTCTAATAGATATTTGCCTCTCGGAATGAGCTCTGTCGAGACAAAAGCCATCAGTATTGTAAGTGTCGAACCCGTAAGTACGAACCATTTAAGCTTTTTCATTCCATATTCGTTATATTTGTACAAATATAACGAATATGGAATGAAAATAGAAAAGTTAATGATTTGAATCATTGGCGAAGATTGTTTAAAATGTTATTTTTGTTAAAATTTCAATCAAAATATTGAGAGCACTCACAAGCATATTTCTATTAATATTATTACTAAATTCTATTTTTAGTAAAAGTATTGCTTTGTTGATGGTTCATGAAGCTCCACAAATTGAACAAGAAGATGTTGTTTCTGAACGAATAGAAGTTGGTATGCCAATGATTTTGCCTTATACTTTTGACTTTCATAATAGGGTAGAAGGAAGAGCCTTGGTAGAGCACGATGGAAAGTTTTATAGTGTAGTGGAAAAAATCTATAGAAATGATAGTTTGATTACAGTATTACAATTGAATGAAAAAGCTACTCAAAAAATCAAACAAATAGCGCAAGAAGTAAAATTAGAAAATGGACAAACACCAACTTCTGGTCCAATCCAAAAAGCATTAGAACTCTGTAAAAACTTAGTAGTGGAATATTTACCGAATATTACCTATTCTGCCGTTTCTTTTTCTGAAAGTCATTCTTTTATTAATACAAAAAAGATCTTTTTTTATTCTACTTTGTATCATTTTTCCTATTATTTGAAACTCTTCAAACCTCCGTGTTTTTAGTTATATTTATAATTAATTTGTATTTTTAATATTAAAATATCATTCATAGTGATTTATAAATAATTTTGTTTTTAAATTCTATGGAATGGTTTTGCAATAATGAAGATGTTTAAGCTTTCGTAAAACTACTGGCGTAAGCAATGAATTTATACTGTTTGAGCGAAGCGAGTTTATAAATTCTTGAATTTTTTGTTACTTTTTGTTTCAAGACAAAAAGTAAGAGGAAGAGTTAAGCCAAATAGCCTATTTTGATAAAAGTTTTAGCAAATTCATTTTTAATGTTTATTAAATACAAAATAATTAATATGGAATTTTATTTGATTTTCGACTCATAAATTGAGCCGAGAGTTATGCTTTTATCCAATAAGTAAACTATTACATTTTTGAAGAGAAGAAATGAATTTAAAATATTTTACAACTACATTATTTATATCATGTTGGGCTATAAAATCAAATGCTCAAACGACTGATTCTACTAAATCTAAAGAGTTACAAACTATTACAGTAGAAGGAAAAAGTCTTCACGAGGACATAGGTCGTCTTTCTGGAATTACGGGTACGTATATCATGGAAGGTAAGAAAAACGAAGTGCTGAAAGTATCACAATTGAACGCCAGTATTACCGACAAAACAGGTCGTCAGATTTTTGCCAAAGTCCCAGGTGTATTTGTGTACGACATGGATGGAACTGGTAATCAGGTCAATATTTCGACGCGCGGACTCGACCCACACCGAGGGTGGGAGTTCAATATTCGTAAAGATGGCGTTATTACCAATTCGGATATGTATGCCTATCCTGCAAGCCATTATAGTGTGCCCATGGAAAGCGTAGAACGTATTGAATTGGTTCGTGGAACGGGTGCTTTGCAATATGGAGCGCAGTTTGGCGGGATGCTCAACTATGTTAGTAAGCAAGCTAGTGACCATAAAGCTGTTGAATTAGAGGCTATTTCGACAGCAGGCTCTTATAATCTTCTGAGCAATTATGTATCGTTGGGAGGAACACTTAAAAAATGGAAATACTATACTTATTTTCTTCAGAAATCTAGAGACGGATACCGTGATTATGAACACACCAACATGAATGCTCAGGGGGCTGTGGTGCAGTTTGCACCAAACGAAAAATGGAATTTTCGTTTGGAATGGGCACGTTCCAGCTATTTATACCGTATTCCAGGGCCATTAACGGATGCAATGTTTGCAACTGATCCGACTCAGGCAACACGTAGTCGCAACTATTTTAGCCCTACAATTAATGTTCCGTCGTTTAGAGCAACTTACCGTTTGAGTGCTAATACCACTCTAGAGTTTACTTCTTCGGCAGTTATTGGAACTAGAAATAGCGTGATGTTTGATAAACTAGCGACTATTCAGGATACACTAAACCGTGCGACTCTACAATACGCTAATCGTCAGGTAGATATTGACCGTTTTAATAGTTTTACCAATGAGTTGCGTGTCTTGAGTCATTACAAAATAGGTCAAATGGAAAACAATTTGGCAAGTGGTGTTCAGGTAATGAATAACGATTTGCATCGTACGCAACTGGGTAAAGGTACAACTAGCGATGATTATGATTTGACCTTAGTAGACCCTGTTTGGGGAAGAGACCTACATTTTGCTACCAATAACGTGGCTATTTATGCAGAAAATAGTTTTTATGTTCTGAAAAATCTGAAAGTCAATGCGGGAGCACGGGTAGAGATGGGAGAGAGTCGTATGAGTGGTACAATTACTTATTATCCAGAAAATAAAATTCCTGTATCCATCAAGCACCAATACCCTTTGTTGGGAGCAAGCTTTAGCTACAAGCCAAGTTTGTTAGGTGAAGTATATGGAGGATTCTCGCAAATGTATAGACCAATGATTTTTAAAGACTTAGTACCAAGTTCTATTTATGAGAAAGTCGACCAAAATATCAAGGATGCCAAAGGATATAACCTCGAACTAGGCTACAGAGGGCGCAAAGGCTTTTTGAGATGGGATGTTACAGGCTTTTTGTTGAGATATGATAATCGTTTTGGAACTTTAGGAATTACAGATGAGACAGGTACATTTATTACTTACCGTACCAATATCGGAAATTCTGAAACGAAAGGTTTAGAGATTTTTATTCAAGGAGATTGGAATTTGAGTAAAAAATCTTCTCTATCAATCTTTACTTCGACCTCACTGATGGATGGAAAATATGTTTCTGGGGAAGTCAAAACGGGTAATGCGAATATCTCGGTGGTAGGTAATAAGATTGAGAGTGTTCCTGCGGTAATTACACGCAATGGGCTTACTGTCAACATCGGTGCGATTAGCTCTACACTTTTGTATAGCTACACATCCGAAACTTATGCCGACGCGCTCAATACACGTACCCCAAATGCAAGTGGTGCTATTGGCTTGGTTCCTTCCTATGGTATTCTGGATTTGAATGCAGCTTGGAGACTCAGCGACATGATTCAGTTGAAAATGAATATCAATAATATTACAAATGAGCATTATTTTACCAAAAGACCATTATTCTATCCCGGACCAGGTATTTGGCCTTCGGACGGTCGTAATATGCAACTGTCTTTGACAATTAAGATTTAGTGAGTTGTGATTGACTGGATGAGTGATTATTTTGGAATGTATTTCACCCGTAGAGACGCAATGTATTGTGCCTCTACGGGTAATCATCACATTTTCACCTTTCTCCACCACAGCAAAAAGCCAGTAATTGACAATAGGGCAGGGCTGAGTCCCAGAATAACATAAAGTATTTTGAGTAAAATACCTCCGTAGTTTCCTACATGGAGTGGATAAAACAGCGCTTCGATTTTGTCCCAAAATTCCATTTCTTCAAACCGTCCCATACTACTGAATTTGCCTGTTTGTGCATCGAATTTTACAAAATTACCACCTGCAAATAAGGCATTTTGCCCTGCGATATTTCCTCTAACATTAAATTTCTTTTCTGGTTGTGTTGGGAAATACACATAATTAGGGACTAAATCGGGCATTTTTAGTCGGGCTTCATGATACATCTTGTCGATTGAAACTTTTACAAGGGTATTTTCAGGAGCTAATTCCTTTTCTACTTTCCATTTTTCAGTTTCAAAAGCAAATAAATTCATCCAAAAGCCCGTGAAAAACACGACTATATTGAAAAGCAAGGCCCAAACGCCGACAATTCGGTGTAAGTCTGAGGAAATAGTACGCCAGTTTTTGGTTTTTATCTGCACTTTGAAAGTAAGTACTTTCCAAATAAATTTTCGATAGACAATCAAACCCGTAATAATCGAAATAAGCATACAAATCCCCATAATGGCTGTTAGCGCTGCTCCAGGCATTCCTAAATGGAAAGAAAAATGGAATTGAAATAACCAATCCATTAACCCTGTTACAAAGGTGTCGCTTCGTCCTGTTCGGATGACTTTTCCTGTGTATTGATTGATATTCAAGCCTCCCAAATCATACGTCATCAATTTGGCATCGTTAAGGTATAAACGAAACTTATAGGATTCATCTGGCGAAGCCACAGGATTTATCCATGATGCCCCATCTAATCGAGGATATTCTTTGACAATTACCTGATAGAGCGTATCTAAAGAAAGGGGTTTACCTGTAGGAATTACCTTCGTAGATTCATGGTCTAGAAAGTGTTCTAGTTCGTCTTTGAAGACTAATAGTGAGCCACTTACGCCTAAGAATAATAAGAAAATTCCTGTTACTAGGCCAAACCATTTGTGAACACTATAAATATTTCGATAAATACGCATGATTGATGATGTTCCTAAAATTCGGTTATCAATTATCTGATAGCCGATAAATGAAAATTATTTAGTTTTAATAAAAATGGCAAGACCAAAAATACTTACCACCAGTACTCCAAAGGCTGCTAAAGTCATAACGCCATCTCTGATATCTTTTCCGAAACTTTCTAAACCATTGTATTTGTGTAAGAAAGCAAATGAAAATCCTTCACGGCGGTCAGCATCGGTCACTTTGGCTGCCAATCGATTGGTGGCAGGCTCAATATAATAAGTGGTGTGCTCTGGCGTGTTGTAAGCTAATTTTATGACAGGTAATCTTTTATTGACAAAGCCGTATTCTCCCGCAAATTTAGTGATGATTTTAACTTCCTTTAAATCTGCGTCACTCAATGACATAGACGATTTGTTATCCATCATTTCACAGCATTCTTCACCACCTTTTACCTCACGATTTGAAAATTGATTAGCGAGATATTCTGCATAGACTTTAAAACCATCCTTCAATGGTTTATGCTCATTGACTGTGAGATATTCAAAGCTCGTTTCTTTGGTCTCCCAGTTCTTTTTGATGAGTTGCCAATAAATTTGTTCATTCATTTTTACCAAAGATATACTACTAACGCCTTTTAGATTCACCAATGAATCTTGGGCTATCGCTTGAGTTTGAATGACTGGTTCGCTAATATATTTTAGTCTTTCATCAGGCGTAAATTTCCTAGTTGCATGATAAATTCCTGAAAAGGCGAAAGTAAAAGTGACAAAACTAGTCCAGAGTCCGATAGACCGGTGATATTTTCTAAATATGCTTACTTGATTGTCTTTTTTCGCAGGTTTGAATTTCCCCCACATAAAGCCATAAATCACCAGTCCACCCACCGCCGAGGCAATAATAATTGTTAAAAAAATCATCATTACAATGATTCTAATGGTATTGTTACTAATAGCATTCAGAAAATCCCAATTATGGAAAATATCAAAGATTTTAATGAAAATTTTCCTTTTAGTATCGTTGAAAACGATAAAGCGACTTTGCTCTGTTTCTACGTAAAGATCCATTTTATCTGGTCTGTCAAAGGATACTTTATAAGCAGGCAAAATTCGGTTTACATAAGGATACTCTTCTGTAAACTCTGTAAGTTTTTCTATGTTGGTAATTTTGCTTGTAGAATCATCCAACATAAAACGAGCGATTTGCTCAGCAAATAATACATCACCTTTTGGTAAAGGTTTTCCATCTAACGTGTTAAAATATAATAAGTTACCTTTTGTGTCCTTGACTTGATAATAGCTTTGTTTGCCAAACTTAGCAAAACGAATATTTTTGAAAGAAGTAATTTGATTTTGTGTGAGAGCTTGTCCAGCGGTTAGTTTTACCTCGTCTTGTTTAGTAGTTTCAGCTTTGTAAAATTCATTAGCAATTTTGGTTTTGAACCAATGAGACATAAACGGATGCATTACGCCTGAAGCTGTCCAAAATATGGTTGGAACAAGCGCTATGATTCCAATAATACGATGCCAACGATACATATTGCGTTGAATCCATTTTTTGAATCCAGTCTTTTGACTTTTTGAGTTTTTATCCTCAAAATCTGTAGTTATTGATTGCGACATTTTTTCTTAGATTGAGAAAATGTTTGGTTACAAGTTTATCTGCTGTAACCAAACACTTTATGAATTATTTTCCGATAAAACTGTATTGAATTCCCATCACAAAAGTGCGTGGCGCAGCAGGAGTGAAGGTGGTACGGTCGGTAGAAGCATTACCTCTTGTAGCATTGGTGGCATAAAGTGCATCAGTGGCATTCATGATGTTGGTGAATACCTCAAAGCCTTTCCAACGGTAACCAACACGGAAGTTGACTAAATCATATCCACCGTAAGTCACGGTATTGATTTGGTTTTGATACCATTGTCCAACATGTTGCCATTCTAAAGCTGTTCTTAAGCCCTTAAGCCATGTAGGATAGTAGCTAACCTCGGTATTCCACATCCAACGGGGTGCCGAAGGCATATCCATTCCGTTTACATCTTTGATGACATCTGTAGCTTTTTGGCTCAACGTAAATTCGATAAAGCGGTGCACCGAGTAAGTCCCACCACCTCTAATCGACAATTCTTTGCTAGGGCGGTAGGTGATACCCAATTCTATGCCTTTATGCTCAGTTTTGCCTGCTGCCTGATAGTCAGTTGAATTATCAGGTTGACGAATACTCAACAATTCGTTACGACCATCCATTTGGTAAATCGATGCGTCGATATATACTTTGTTTTTGAACAACGAAGCCCAACCTCCGACTTCAGTGTTGGTGAATGTTGCAGGAATAAGGTTGTAGTAAAACAAATCGCCGTTTGCAGCAGGAGTTGGTCTTTTGCGGAAAATAGCAGTCAAGCCAGAAGGAGCAAAGCCTTGCGAGTAGTTGAAATAGACACCTTTGCTGTTGCCAAGATCGTAGGTCAATCCTAATTTAGGCGTCACATTGGTATAGGTTTTGCCACCTCCGATACCCAATCCAGTAGTTTTATCAACATCCAAATTGTTCACATAGTCAAAAGACATATTGTCATAACGCAAACCTGCCGATACATGCAATTTTTGAATTGGCTCAAAATCGTATTGTAGATAAGCTGCTGTATTATAGATTTTTGCGTTATAATCAGCAATTTTGATATCTGGACGTTCTTTAGTAATTGTATATTTTTCAACTGATTTTCCATCGGTTCTCAATTTGGCCGCCAAGTCGATTTGATATGACCAGTAATCATTAGGTGAATAGTCGATACTTGCGCCTGCGATTAGTTTTGAATTAAGAAAATCAAATTTCTGAGTATGTTGCGTAATCAAGCCTAAACTTCTAAAATTGCTAGAGTTGATTTCGCCTCTTGCGGTAGTAGCTCCTGAAGTCCAGCGAATACCATAGCTTGGATTTTGACCGTGTTCATTATCTCTCCCAAAAACGGTTATGTACGTTTGAGAACCTTTTGCCCAATCTTTTTCAAAAGTCAATCTAGTGCGTAGTGAGTACGCTTTACGATAAGTAAAATCTGTCGTACTAACATATTGCCGATTATAGAATGCTACACTGTCGACACTGCCACTGGTTTGTGAGTTATATTTGGCATACGAAAGGGTATAAATCAAGCGTGAAGTAGGATTGATTTGGTACTCTAAACGAGCGTATTGTGCATTTTTGGTATAATCAGAGCTCGTCATCCAAGAGTTAGTTTGGTCTGATACCAATCCTCCTATGTACACACCCAACTTGCCAATTGTTGCACCAGCACCGTATTGTACGCGTCGGAATCCCCATTGGTCAAACTGAACGCCAGCACGTGCAGTTGGTACTGCTGTAGGTTTTTGAGAAATAAAATTTACAGCTCCACCAACAGCCTCTGGGCCATAGATAGAAGATACTGGACCTTTTACGACCTCGATAGAACTTACCGTAAATTGGTTCATTTCCAATAATGAGTTATGATTAAAGACACCCATTGGACGAATCGGAACACCATCCTCCATATACAAATAATAGGCGTTGGTGGTCATAGGTTGGCGTATCGACATAGAGTGTTGTTCGTTGCCTAAGTTTACCATTAAAACCCCAGGAGTTTTGTTCACCACTTCATAAATCGCCGTAGGTTTTGCTTCCTCTATTTGCTTTGGTGTTAATTTGCTAATGGCAATAGGGGCTTCGGTTCGTAAACTTGCCTCACGGTTTGCAGTAACTATAACTTGTTGTAAATCATGGATTTCTTGTTCTAGCGAAACTGATATAGTCTTTTGATTAGCTGTGGAAATCGTTGTTTTTTTATAACCAACAAAAGATACAGTTACACTAGCTGGACTACTTTTTAAGCTAAACTGACCTTGTTGATTAGTAACTGTGCCAGCACCATTTGCTTCAATATTAGCACCGATTAAAGGTTCATGAGTAACGCTGTCAAAAACTTTCCCTGTGATTTGGGCATTAGTGATGAATGCGATTGTGCTGAATAGCATAACCGACAGGATACGTAAAAAATACATAATAATGTTTTAACTTTAAAATTGGAAAAAAGTACTAAAGGCATACTCGTACCTATTTGCTGGTTTTTCAGCAAATGCAACGAGATGTCTTAGTATGAAAATGGAAAGTTGAATCAGGTAGGATTTTATCTTACCTGATTCTTATTTGGAAAGATCAATAGCCGACTGATATGTTTTTTGAAAACAAAAACATATATTTTGAACTAACCCAAGAGGTTAATCACAACATAGACAATTGCCATGCAGTACTACCGAAAATCCAAGAAAATGAGGAATTAAGCCACGGTCGGTGGTTTGAGAAGAAAATTGAAATAGATAGAAGTGTAATTATTGCTGTAGATAGGAAAAGGGTGTTTCTTTTTTATCTCAATAATGTCATTTGTGAGTACTAAATTATGATTAATTGTAGGTACAATACATGGAATTTCAAGGAGAATTCTGGCAAAAGCCATTCCTTTTTCTGAAGTCTCTTTTTGGTCAGCAGCTGCCACACGTTTAGCCAAATAACATTTACCATCACAGTGCAAGTCGGGTCTAAAACGATTCTCACAAAGATTTTTGATAATGTAGTCTTTACGAAGATTGTAATCAACATACACCAATGGTACTGCCATCATCCTGATAAACAGGAGAATAGCAAGAAGCAAAGCCGCTATGTTGTATTGTTTCTTCAAAATTTTGGTCTAAATTTTCTGGACAAAGATAATCCAGCTTTTTTAATCTAGCAAATAGATATACTGATATATCTGGGAAGAAACCCTGATTCTTATTAGTTATGTTCAATATTTTTCTTCGAATTTTGTACTTTATTAATATTTATAAATGCTCACATTATGCTTTATTCCTTTCTTTTGGTTTTTCATTCGTTTTGGAGGTGGGTTGTGCTAGTAACTTTAATAACTAGTGTTTTTCGTACGTATATTGGAAAAAAAGACAAACTGGTTTTTTCAAGAAAAGATGATCAACTTCGGCTATTAACTGTAATCTCAGCACATATTCAACTAACAATCGGCATAGTTTTGTATGCTATAAGCCCGATTGTTAGTTATTTCTGGAATGATTTTGGAAAGGCAGTGCATGAGCGACAGATTCGCTTTTTTGGAATGGAACACATTACAGTCATGATTTCGGCTGTAATTATACTAACGATAGGTTCGTCGAAAGTCAAAAAGCAAGAAGACGATTACAAAAAATATAGTGTTATGTTCTTTTGGTTTGGCATCGCACTTTTACTAATTATGAGCTCGATACCTTGGTCATTTTCACCGCTGACGAGCCGACCAAATTTTCGAGTTTTTTCGTGGTATGAGATAGGATTGTTAAGGTAAAACTAGCATCAGTATTATTTGATACTAAAAATTGCGAGATTATCTGATAATCTCGCAATTTTTAGTATTTTTGTTTATAGAAAAAAAGAGAAGCTGCATAAGAATGCTACAATAGTATTTTTTCTATTAATGAAAAATGATTGAATCGCCTCCTACATATCGAACCAATCCTGAAACCATTGCTTTGATGGAAGCATATTGGCAGGATGGAACTTTACGAAAAATTCAAGACGATTATCTGTATTGGGATAAAATTAAATATCGTGACAGATATCATAGTCCTCAGGCATTATGGGTAGCGGTAAAATTGCATAGAAACCTCAGAAGTACGACAGTCCAATTTGGAAAGTATCGTTTTAAGTATGTGATTACAGATTACATGCAAAGAACGCTACATCAATTTGATATGCATTTGGGAGGCAATTTGGGGAGTAATATCGGTATTGCAGAGACCGACAAAACCAAATTTGTGATTAGTTCAATCATGGAGGAAGCTATATCGAGTAGCCAAATGGAAGGTGCAAGTACAACGCGCAAGCGTGCTAAAGAGATGATTCAACAAGAAAGGCGCCCTCAGAATAAATCAGAGCAAATGATTATGAACAATTTCATTACAATGAAACATATTGTTCAGGCAAAAAATGAGGAACTTACGCCAGCCAAAATGCTTGCTATTCATCAGCTTGTGGCAAATAAAACGCTCGAAGATAGACTAGAAGAGGGGCAATTTCGTGAAAATGACGAAATTCATGTGGTAAATCATTTTGCCAGTGAAGTTGTGCATACGCCCCCGCCTCACGCCGAATTAGAAGTACTAATACAAGCTTTGTGCGATTTTTTTAATAACGATGGTGAAGATTTTATTCATCCAATTATTAAAGGTTGTATTATTCATTTTATGGTGGGTTGGATACACCCTTTTAGCGATGGCAATGGTCGAACGGCTCGTGCTTTGTTTTATTGGTATATGCTTAAAAAGGGTTATTGGCTAACAGAATACCTCTCTATTTCTAGAATTATTAAAGATTCAAAAGCGCAGTATGAAAAAGCCTATTTATATACTGAAATAGACGAAAATGATTTGAGCTATTTTATCACCTATCATTTCAAAACAATGGAAAAAGCCTATGCTGCTTTGAAAGAATATATAAACAGAAAACAAAAAGAGGTTTTCCAAGCAGCTAAGTTTATGAAAATACCTTCGGTAAACGACCGTATGGCACAAATTCTAAAATTGGTTTATGATGATGCCGACCGAATTATGACAATCAAAGAGATTGAAAGTAGATTCAGTGTTTCTGATTTTACTGCTCGTACAGATTTAAAAGCTTTAGTCGATTTGGGCTTTTTGGAGGTCATACAAGTCAATAAAAAGAAACAGCATTTTGTTCGTGCCGAAAGTTTTAAACAAATGCTTGGTCGCTACAGGATTTAAGTTGTCAGGCATTAGGCAATTAGTTTTGAAATATTCTTTAATAATCAAAGATATGCTTCTGCCGAATGCCTATAGAAATAAAGGTGTTTTTATGAAATTAAAAAGACCTTTTGCCTAATGCCTACAACAATTACCCTAAAAAACTATCTTCTTTTTTACATTCGTAATACTTTCTTTACCCAAGCTCATGGGTTTTAGATAGAATGAATAGCTATAATTTTTGGCTGGAATTTGATGCTGTTCAAGTGGAGCAGCAACCTCGCTCCACGAATCGTTACCTCCTACACCCATTTGCACAAGGTCGATATTAAGCGTAAGATAGCCTGCATCTTGCAGTTTGTAAGTATGTTTGGCGTTCTGAATATTGGTTTCGGTATAAGGCCAAGCGCTCATGCTGAGTAAGCTATCGGCTACTACCAACATACCTGTTTGTTGCTTATTGCCCAAAAACATCCATCGCACATCGGTACGATTGCCATTTTCTTGTGGCACGACATAATTTTCCATGAACTCCTGAATAGGTTGAGAATAGATACCCACATCCATCCCTTGACGTTTATCGGTATAGTTTTCCATAGGGCCACGACCAAACCAAGTAATTTGCTCAAACTCACGACGAACCCCCATCTGCATTCCAACTTTTGGTAGATTTGGTAATTTGTAACGAGGAGTAAAGTGATATGTTACTTTTATAATACCTTGAGGGTTTATGAGATATTGGATATCAACACTCACACTATCGTCTACAAGACTGTAGTTTGTAGTGACCAAAACGCCTTTATCCGACTTTTCAGTTTTTAGGTCTTTTACCTTCAATTGGACGTTATACCATTCTTTCATTTTACGCTGAGGTTTCCAACCACGACGGTCATTGTCGGTCAATGGACGAGAGAAATGGGGGAGGAGTGGGGCGAAAATTTGCTCTTCCCCATTTAACAAATATGAACTCAAAGCGCCTGATTCTTTTGAGAAACTGATTTTATAGCTTTTATCTGAAACGATTATTTGTTGGGTATTCTCTTCTATTTTGAGATTGGCTTTTGAGTTGCTCGAAGCAATATTTTTTGTAGTAGTCTTGATTTCTAGTTGATTACTAGCGACTACATAACCCTTAGTAGCCCAAGGCAAGGTTTCTGGCAACAAAAACGAAATTTGAATATGATATTCTGCCTCAGGTTTTAAGGATGGCAAATACGAAGCAATATTCATTTGAGAAGAACTACCTGCTTCTAAATTTAGTTTGGGCATAGCCACCGTTTTTACTAAATGTCCATCTTCAAAAACTTGTAATTGCATATCATAATAAGAAGCATTACGACTAGCGTGACGATTGTGAATTAAAATTTGTTTTTCCTCAACATTACGCCAAGTTACTTCAATACCTTGAAAAACTCTTTTCGCCTCAAACATGGCAGATTTAGGGCTTCCATCGGCATTTACTACACCTTTTATCGTAAAATTATCGAAATATTTTTCTCCAAAATCTCCACCATAAGCATAGTAAGGTTTACCTAAAGAATCCGTTTTTACTAATCCTTGGTCTTTAAACTCCCAAATACAGCCTCCAATTACACGAGGTGTTGTGCGGAATACATCCCAAAACTCCTGTAAATTACCTGCGCTATTTCCCATCGCATGTGCATACTCACAAAAGAAAATTGGTCGTGTATCGCCATTAGGCTGATTTGCCAAAAGCGCTGGCGTATAAATACCAGGGTACATTCGACTGACCATGTCTACATAATATTGGTCGAGTGGGTTTTGGGTACGGTGCGAGTGGTCGTTTGGCTTGAGATAACGTGTATCTTTAGGATCCATATAGCCCTCTAGTTTTGGACTACCCATGGCAGGTTCATAATGAACTGGACGAGTAATATCAAAATCATGCAACCAAGCAGCCATAGCGGCATGATTTGGACCACGACCAGCTTCGTTTCCTAAGCTCCAAAAAATAATAGAAGGGTGGTTTTTATCTCGCATAGCCATACGATTACTTCGCTCTAGATATGCGGCTGTCCAGACGGGATCGTTGCTGAGTTTACCGCCCAAACCATGAGTCTCTAGATTGGCTTCGTCAATTACAAAAATGCCGTATTCGTCACAAAGTTCATACAGATATGGGTCGCTTGGATAGTGACTAGCACGAATACAGTTGAAATTAAATTTCTTAATAGTTTGAACATCAGCTAATAGGTCTTCTCTTGATAGAGCTTTTCCTTTTGTAGGATGATGGTCTGGACGGTTTACACCATATAGATATGTCTCACGACCATTGATTAATAATTTGCTATTTTTAGAAGAAAAATCAATTGAGCGAAAACCTACTTTACAGCTTTTTGCTTCCAAAGTCGAACCTGTACTATCCTCCAAAGACATCACTAAAGTATAGAGGTAGGGATCTTCGTCACTCCATAAATGAGGTTGGTTTACTTTACTTTCCAAAATCCCAAATTTGGCATTGTCCAAACGAGGATATACCTCATTGACAATACTTTCGACGGTACAAGAAAGGGGGGCAGCCCATACAGGAGTATTCTTTTTATCATAAAGTTGAGCCTTGATGAGCGTCTTTTTCGAAATAGGCTTTCCTGTAAAGTTATCAATTCGAGGACGTAAGCTAAAAAGCGCTTCTTGGTTGTCTTTTCCAAGTTTGGTTTGATAAAAGAAATCGGCAACACGAAGGCTTGGTTCGGCGTGTAAGAATACCTCACGGTGAATCCCACTCATACGCCATTGATCTTGGTCTTCTAAAAATGAACCGTCGCTCCAACGAATCACCCAAACTGAGATAATGTTCTCACCCTCATTAAGATATGGAGTAATATTAAATTCAGAAGAAAGAAAAGAGTCTTCAGCATAGCCTACAAATTTACCATTGAGCCAAACTTTATAAGCCGAACTCACGCCTCCAAAATGTAGATTGATAGTTTGTCCTTTCCAAGAAGCTGGAACCGTAAAACTTCGCTGATAACATCCAACACCATTATAGTCTTTGGGTACATAAGGAGGATTTACAGGACGAAAAGGATATACAGCACTCTTATAGATTGGTTTATCGTAGCCCTGCATTTCCCAAGAAGAAGGTACTGGTATTTTTTTCCAACCCTGTACTTTTTGTTGGTAAAAGTCTTGAGGTTCGTCCCCAGGTTTGAGAGCAAAGGCAAAATCCCAGTCGCCATTGAGCGACATATATCGTCCGCTCTGTTCACGAGGTTTTTGTATAGCGTCGTTGACTGTAGTGTAAGAGTAAGCAGTAGCCCGAGAGGGTTCTCGATTGATACCACTTACAAGAGGGTCTTCGTAAGGTTGGGTCTGGTAGACAGTAGGTACTACAGGTACAGGAGCGGGCGTTTTATCAACTAGTTGAGCTAAAGAAACAAATGGTACAAAAGCCAATATTAGCTGAGAAAAATTAAGATATTTCATGAAAATACGATTAGATTCAGGACTAAAAATCCTCTCGATGCCTATTTCGTAAACTAATTTGATACATAGACATAGTAGAAGAATCAAAATTAGTTCTAATACTCCTTTAAAAAATTCTATATTTTTACAAGAGATTGTATGATATTATCAGAGTTGCTAAATTTTATGAAGACTCAAAAACAAAAACATAAATAAAGCATATTGATAGCTAACCAATAACAGCTAATTATGCGAAGCCAATGTTATGCTTTCAAAAATCAAAAAAAGTACTAGTTTAGTCTATATATCCTGTGTCTTTACCATGTTATTACTTTTTATAATTAAACTTTAATAAATTTTCTGTCGAAAATCATTTTTATAATAGGTAATATATTCTATTTTGCTTTAAAAGAAATATTTGCCTGAGTGTATTCAAAGAAATTATACTTGCCTTATAGAATTAAGGTAGAAGAAAATTATTTGTTCTAAAATCGACATGGTATGTTGGATATTGTAAAGCATATTTCAAAACCCTATCTGCTTTTCAAAGTTGAGCAAAATAACTTTGTGGTTACTGAGCTCAACATAGCTTATTTGAACTACACAGGAGGATTAACCGAGAAGCAAATTTATCAGCAGTCTTTTGAGAATTTACACCTTCTTTTTGCTCAGAACGAAGTGTATTTTGATGAATCATTGAGTTCACTAAAAACGGTAGCATCTACTAAAGCTACAAATACGGTATATATCAGCTTAAATAATACAGAGGTCGAAATTCAAAATAGTTATTTCGAAGAAAACCATGCTGAATACATATTGCATATCATTACTATTGCCGATAAAAGCAGTATTTATCTTCCTGAGCTTTTTGAGACGGTGGTAGCGCATACCACTGATACTATTCTTATCATGGAAACCTTCAAGGAAGGTGGACCCGACCCTAAAATTCTATTTGTTAATAAGGCGTTTTGTGACCTTTCAGGATATACTTTGAGCGAAGTTTTGGGAAATACCCCTATGGTGTTTATCGGATTAGAGACAGATTTGGAAGAAATCAATCGTTTGCGTACTTCATTAAGGAACTGTCAGCCTGTACAGCTTTCACTTTTACATTATAAAAAATCTGGGGAAAAATTTTGGCTAAATATTTCAGTATCACCTATTTATGACAAATCAGGAAGGCTACTCCAATGGTTATCGCTTGGGCGTGATATTACCATTTATAAAAATGAAGAACTAAGAAAATCTTTTAAGGAGAAGGTTCGAACGTTATTCAGGCAACCTCAAACGCTAAACTTTATTCTTTCTGAACTCAGTCTTTTGATTACCCATGAATTAGGCGTGAAAAATGTTGAGATATGGCTCAATAGTTTTACTCATGATATGATACGTTTTGGGAGTCAACAGAACTATATATTCCCCGATGCCAAAGCGGGTGCAGATTTTGCGATGAAAGCATTTACTTCAAAGGAAGAAATTTGGGAAACCTTTGAGCTACCTGATAAAAAAGTCATAGGCATTGTGATGCAAACCCCCAAAGGACTTTGGGGAGTGCTAATCCTAGGAATGCCAAAAAACCTAGTTTCAGAAGTAGAGTTAGATTGGTTCAAAAAATTAGGAGAGCTACTGATTAATGAAATAGAGCGAAAGCAGGTAGAAGAAGAATTAAAACAAATATTTGACTTTGCCCCAGATATGATTTGTGTATTGGGCTTGGATGGGTTTTTCAAGAGAGTTAATCCTGCATTTTGCGAATTGTTAGGTTATACAGAGCAAGAGCTATTGAGCAAAAAATTCCATGAATTTATCTATCAGGAAGACCAAACGCCCACGCTCAAGGCTTTCAAATCAGAAAAGGATTTCTCGAAAGTGTATTCTTTTGAAAATCGCTACCTGACCAAATCAGGAGATATTTTGAATATTGCTTGGCGCTCGACCATGCGCATGGATGGAAAACATTTACTAGCGATTGGTCGTGATATTACCGAGGAACGAAAGCTTCAACAATTATTACGAAAGACTAGTTTGATGTCGAAAATAGTAAGTTGGGAGATTAATTTACAATCTCAAAATATATTTGTATCAGATACGATTCATGATGTGTTTGGCTATTCACAAGATGACTTTAAACTCACCACACTCAACAAACTCGTTGAAGTTTATCAAGAAGGAGAACATCGAGAACGCGCCTTTTTCTATATTGACAGAGCCATACAAACTGGACAGCCATGGGATGGAGAATTTATTATAATATTACCAAATGGCACCGAGCGTTGGGCTAGAATTATTGGCGAAACCAACTTTATCAACGGTAAATGCGAGCGTCTTTATGGAAGTATTCAAGATATAAATCATTCAAAAATCAATGAATTAGCTCTTCAGGAGGTGATTATTCAGAAAAATGAAATTCTCGAAACCACAGGAGATACCTTTATCATGCTCAACCAAGAATGGGTTGTGACTTATTGGAATGCACAGGCTACCAAACTCACGGGTATTTCGAAAGAGCAAATCGTAGGAAAAGTGATATGGGAGGTATTTGCTGAAAGTATTGAAACTGAGATTTTTAGTAATCTGGAATATTCTCGCAAAAATATGACACCTGTGACCTTTGAATCTTTCTACGCACCTATTAACAGATGGGTAGAAATTCGAAGCTTCCCTACCGAAGACATTATGAGCGTATATGCCCGTGATATTACTGAACAAAAAATAGCACATCAACGCATTAAGGAAGAAAGAAATTTGTTGCGCACTTTGATAGATAATTTGCCTGAGACTGTTTATTTTAAAGATACAAAAGCTCGTAAAGTGATTAGCAATAGAGTAGACTATTTGTTTTTGGGTGCTAAGAGTGAACAAGATGTTTTGGGGAAAACAGATTTGGAATTGTTTGGTAACGAACTAGGTAAAATCGGATACGACCATGATTTGCATATTCTTCAAACAGGCGAATCATTGTTTAATTATGGTCAACTGCACCAAACAGCAGGAAAACCAGATTTGTGGCTAGAGTCAACCAAAGTACCTGTCAAAAATGAGAAAGATGAAATCATTGGTGTTTTGGGGATTGGACGTGACATTACGATTCAAAAACTGCAAGAACTAGAATTAAAAAAATTAAATCTTGAGCTAGAAGAATACATCAAACAGTTAGAAGTATCCAATACCGAATTAGAACAATTTGCCTATGTGGCTTCGCACGATTTGCAAGAGCCACTTCGAATGATTACCAATTTCCTTTCTCAAATTGAATATAAATATGAGGCAATCCTCGACGAGCGTGGAAAGCAATATATCTGGTATGCCATAGATGGCGCAAAGCGTATGCGACAGATTATTTTAGATCTATTGGATTTTTCTAGGGTTGGTCGAATCGAAGAAAAGAAGCAGTTGGTCGATGTCAATGAAGTTCTCAATCATACTTTGAGTGTACTCCATCACGAGATTATACATAATGAAGCCAAAATTTTATATGGGCCAATGCCTGTTATTTTTTCGAGTAAGTTACGCATAGAACAAGTCTTTCAGAATTTGATTAGCAATGCGCTCAAATACCGTAGGCCAGATATAAATCCTGTAATAGAAATAGGAGTAAACGAAACGCTTACTCATTGGATTTTCTCGGTGAAGGACAATGGCATTGGTATTGAAGAAGAATATTTTCAAACCATTTTTGTTATATTCCAACGCCTACATACCCGTGAAGAATACCCAGGCACAGGTATCGGGTTAGCTATAGTTAAAAAAATCATTGAAATGTTAGGCGGAAAAGTATGGGTAGAATCCTTAGAGCATCAAGGAAGCACATTTTACTTTTCGATAAAAAAATAACCCACACACAACACTATGAAAAAAGGACATATCTTATTAGTCGAGGATAATGAAGGAGACATTCTTCTTACTAAAGAAGCCTTCGAACATTCATCACTCGTCGATAAATTGAGTATTGTTCGGAATGGAAAAGATGCTATGGATTTTTTAACAAAAAAAGGAAAATATGCACATGAAGTTCTACCAGATTTTGTACTATTAGATGTAAATATTCCCAAAAAAAATGGACATGAAGTACTACAATTCATTAAAAATACCGAAAATATCAAACATATTCCCGTAGTAATGTTTACGACTTCTTCGACGCCAAAAGACATTACTATGGCTTACGAAAACCATGCTAATTGCTACATTACTAAGCCCGTAGATGTAAAGTCATTTCAGATAATAGTAAATCAAATTGAGAGTTTTTGGTTATCCCTAGTTCAATTACCGCCAAATTACCATGCATAGAGATCCCCATCCATACAAAATACTAATAATAGAAGACAATATGGGAGATTTTATCCTTATCAAGGATTATCTCCACGACATGATGCGTGAACCACAAATCTCGCATTGTCAAACTTTTAAGCACGCCCAAACACTTTTGCAAAACCCTGAAACAAAATTTGATATGGTTTTGCTAGATATGTATCTGCCTGATAAAAGTGGACAAGCTTTGCTAGATGCCGTTTTAGGAATTAGTAAAGATTCTCCTGTTATTATATTATCTGGAAATTCTGACTTGGCATTTAGTATAAAATCAATCTCATTGGGCGTCGATGACTATTTGATTAAGGATGACTTGCGTCCAACTACTTTGTATAAAAGTATTATGTATTGTATTGAGCGCCGTAAAAAACGGCAAGAATTATTAGATTCAGAACAACGATACAATGAGCTATTCGATTTTAGTCCCCAACCTATGTGGGTATTTGATTTGGAAACGCTTGATTTTATGGATGTTAATTTAGCAGCTATTAAACATTATGGGTATAATCGGTCTGAATTTTTATCCATGAAAATTTCAGATATTCGCCCTGCTGAAGAAATCTCTATGCTGTTAGAGGAAGTTAAAGAGACACGTGCAGTAAATCCTTATTTTGCTATAGGAGTGTTTCGTCATCAAAAGAAAAATGGAGAAATTATTATTGTTGAGATTCGGGCCAACCCGATTGTATATAAAGGAAGAAAAGCTCGTGTTGTTTTGGCCAACGATATTACCGAAAAAATCAAGTATATCGAGTCTATCGAGTTACAGAATAGAAATTTAAGCGAAATAGCATGGATTCAGTCTCATTTGGTAAGAGCTCCATTGGCACGAATCATGGGGATTATTCAGATGTTTGAGCACAATAAAAAAATGCCAGAAATAGAAAAAAATATGTTTTTCGAGCATATCATTACCTCTGCTCACGAGCTTGATGAGCTAATTATGGAAATAAGCCAGAAGGCATATTTAGCAAAAACAAAGTTTGATTAAGAGTGAAATTCTCATAAATGTCTAAATAAAAAGCTACGAAAGTGTTTGATTTTCGTAGCTTTTTATTTGAAATAAATTTTATAAAACCTTAAAAATGAGGCAACTTTGTAGTGTTATTATCCAAATTACTATTATATAAACTGTATGAATATTAAGAGTAAACTTTCGCAAGGGTGTATTATGCCCTTACTATTTCTTCTGTTATCACATGTATCTTTTCCGCAAGTTCAAGACAGTACGCAAGTAAAACCTCAAAGTTTTTTTCTGGCAATATTGTAGTTACTAATAATGGCATGTCGTTGATTCCTTCGTTTACTTTGGGAAAACCTGCCTTGCTATTTGAGTTGTCGATTGGGAAAAACAAATTGAGTTTTGACCCGCTTATTCGTTTTGCATTAGACGGAAAGCCTTGGAGTTTTGTATTTTGGTGGCGATACAAAGTTTTGACAGAAGGTAAATTTAGACTTCATGTTGGGGCACACCCCGCTATCAATTTTCGCACAATTCCTGTGAGTATTAACAATGAAACAAGAGATATCCAGCAAGTTTGTCGCTATTTGGCGACAGAAGTAGCGCCTTCTATCATGATTAGTAAAAACTTTTCGCTGGGCATGTATTATTTGTACTCCCGAGGTTTGGAGGAAGATGCAACCAAAACTACCCATTTTGTCACGGTAAATGGCAGTATTTCTCAAATCAAAATCACGAAAGATGTTTTTCTGAAAGTAGCACCACCACAACTATTTTATCTGATGCTTGACAATGAAGATGGCTTTTTCTCCAATGCTACTCTTACTTTAACCAAGCAAAATTGTCCATTTTCTGTTTCGTCGGTTCTCAATAAAAGTATCACTGCCAATATTTCAAGCAGTAAAAGCTTTGTCTGGAATATTTCCTTATTGTATTCTTTTAATCAGAAATATTTGAGAAGGGGCTAATTGAAGAAAATTTCATATTACAAAAATGATTTATGTCTTATACGCCAAGCTCCAGAAGTATGTCAGCATGATTTACTTCTGGAGTTTGGGCGTATTCAAACTATTACTTCCTACGTAAGAAGACGTTATTAGTATATTCGTTATTAGAAGGCACTCTTAATCAAAAAGTTACCGCCAAATTGTACCTCAGTTATTCTGTTTTAGGCATTTAGCTGTGTATAAAATTAATCTTATTTTGCCCACCTATTTACGAAATAACTTTTGATATTTTAAGTAAGAAAAAATACTTAGTAAGGTCAGCACTATTACCGTGTAATAGACTGATGGAGGGATAGGGACAGGGTCGCCAGCTGCATAAGAATGCAAACCTGACAAATAGTAGTTAACACCTAAATACGTCATAATTACTGTCCCAAAGCCAAACAATGCCGCAAAATTGAAGGCATATAAACCTTGCAGTTTTGGAATAAAGCGCATGTGTAAAATAAATGAGTACACCAGAATGGTTACGAGTGCCCAAGTTTCTTTGGCATCCCAACCCCAATAGCGTCCCCACGATTCGTTGGCCCATACACCTCCCAAATAAGTTCCTATGCTAATCATGGCTAATCCACTCAGTAAGATGATTTCGCTGATAATGGTCAATTCTTTGATGGTTTTGAGAATATTTTCTTTGTTATCTGAGTTAGCAAAAATCATTAATACTAAGTTGAGCATGCCTATAACAGCACCCAATAACAAGAATCCATAACTTCCTGCTTCGAGCGACACGTGGATGGTCAACCAATAGGATTTGAGTACAGGTACCAATGGCGTAATTTCGGGGTCGAGCCAGCTCATGCTTGCTACTAGCAAGATAGTTGCAGCTAGAGTCGTTGTGGCAGCCAATCCTCCTAATGATTTTCTTGAAAATAAAATTCCCGCTAGTGTAGTAGTCCAGCCAATATAAATCATGGATTCGTAACCGTTACTCCATGGCGCTCGCCCTGAGATATACCAACGTAATCCAAGTCCCAATGTATGAAAAAATAACCCAGTGAATACAATCCAAAAAGAAGCAGTCGTGATTTTAGACTGTATTTTGACTTTTTTTACCGTAACAAATAAAAAAGTAACTGTTAATAATAAGCTTAGTATGCCATAAAAATTTCTAAGTCTATTAAACACATCTAACTTATTCAAAAATAATTCAGATTCGAGCTTGGTTTCAGAAGGTATCAAATCGCCGCCATTGACTTTTTGAAACTCCTTTATTTTTAATACAATTCCTGTAGCCTGTCCAAAGTCATTACGATTGATACCTTCATTGAGCGCTTGAAAATAGGCAGTCAATAGTCGTTGAGCTTCAGTAACTTTATTGGGTGAATTTTGTCCGATATGCATAATATCAGGGAGTGATAACCATGTATTAGTGCTATCGTGTTTTTGTGGAAAAATACGAATCAATGTGCCAGAAAAAATCATGTTCATGATATTTACTCGCTCATCAAGTTTGATGATTCCTTTCTCAAAAGTACCTTGGTCTTTTGGCCTCATTGCTTGTGCGCTTCGCACGGCTTCTTCCAAAAGGTATTTTCCATCACTCGAAAAACATGACACATAACTGATGGTACTAGCATCTGTTTTCAAAATTTTCTTGATTTCTGGATGGTCTGGTACTTGAATGAGCGCTTCTTTTTCCCATTGTGCAGGAAAAAGAAGCATCGATAACAGTACTTGATCAGAGCTCAAATCGCCGATAGTAGTTTTTTTAGCAACTTTTCTTAAGATTTCTCCACTATGTGTATTCATTGGTTTGATACGCCCGTTGAAATCTTGGACAAATAATTTTCCAAATTCTGCAGCATGATTTGCAGGAATTGGCGAAGTGACATCCGCATAAATCGCCCCGACTGAACCCAGAGAAATCAGTAAAAATATCGCTATCGATTTTTGGTACTCTTGAAGTTTTTTTATCAGCTGTGTAAAACGGCTATTCTTGGCAAAGAAGGTTATTATCATTCCAATTGTCAATAAAAAATATCCCAAATAAGAGAATATAGTACCCCAATAATCGTGATTGACGCTCAAATAGGTTCCAAGTTCGTCATTATCATACGAAGATTGGAAAAAACGATAACCGTCATAATCCAAAATATGATTCATATAAATACGAACATCTTGAGTTACATGATTGGCTTGGTCGATAAGCTTTACTTCACTAGCATACGAAGAAGGGTTTTCGGTGCCAGGGTATTTTTCTAGCTCAAAATCTTTACACAATAAAGAAAATGGAAGTACTTCCTGCTTTGAGCCGTAACTAATTGACACATTGGTGTTTCCAAATGTCAAAATCTGTGGCTCACCAGCTTCTCCTTTACGACCAGTAACCATCACTCTTTGGGCCTGTCCGTTGACTTTGACGGTCATATTTAGCCCAACCATGCTTTCGTTTTTGATTTTTTTCGAAGAAGATTCAATAGAAACAATACCTTTTGAGACAAAATCTCCAATCACAAAATTGCTTCCGCCCACACTATACAAGGAGCGCAAACGCAAAGGATATTTCCCGCCAGCTTGTAGGGTATCTTGCTTTTGGGTTGCCATAACAGTTTGACTTACTGTTTGATTAACAGAAAAAGATAATGTATCTGCTTCTAAGAAAACATTAAAGGCATTTGGTAAAACCTGATTGGTGAAATTGAAATCAACGCCATTGATTTGCATTTGCTCACCTTGTTTCACAAAGTATTCTTCACGACCACCTGCGCCAGCCACAACTACTTTTATCATAGCTTTACCATTGGGGCTATCTATGGCCTTTTGAACAGGATTCGGAATAAATTTATCAAGATTCACTTCTACCAAATTATTCCCGATTTGGTAGGAATTATCGAATGAGTTATCTCCTAAAGAAGAGAAGAAAACAGGCTCGTCAAAAGAATATGATTTGTCATTTTGTTGAATCTTTAAAACCAAGAAAGTTTCGGCAGACAAATAAGTATTCGATGTTTGTCCTTCACGAATATGCATCATGCCTTCTGTACCGAAATAACGAGTAATACCTGCACCAATCAAAATCACAATAATGGCCAAATGAAAAGTAAGTGATCCCCATTTTTTGAGTTGAATTAGCCTGTAGCGTTGGATATTGGCAAGAATAGAAGCCGAAAATAAGAATAGTAAAATTTCAAACCATAGACTTCTATAGATAAGTTCTTGGGCAGAACTTGTTCCGAAATCATTTTCAATAAAAGTACCTACACCAATGGCAATAGCAAAAAGTAATAGATACGCACCAGCAGCTCTCGTTGATGTAAGTATATTAAATATATTTCTAATAGTGTTCATTGTATTCAGGACGAACCAAATGTTTGACGGTTATTGTATCATAATTATTTTGTAAAAGTACTTAGCGACATTGGTTTTATCTACAAATACCTATGAATTCTAATTTCTTGCGGTACAACAAACTTGCTAATGGTGCGAGTTACAGACCTGTACTTTATACCTCGCTGGAATAGCTTATAAAAAGGGTGGGGAATTTTTCAAAAAAATACTAGTCAGTGACAAAGTCTTGAACTAGTAATTAGCTCTTACAGTTTAGATCATCAAAAACAAGCATAGCTGAAGACTATTTGCTTTGCATTGGCATAAACTTATCTTTGTGCTTTGGAGATTTTATGATGCTATCTTGGCGAGCCATCGGTGAATGTTTTACCTCATTAAAGCTAGAATCATGTAAAACCAAAAACCACATACAAAAACAAAAATTATGAAACGTATTTTGCTGATTGAAGACGAAATCAGCGTTGTTACATTTATTAAAAAAGGGCTTACAGAAGAAGGATATGAGGTTTCGGTTTCGCTTACAGGTGAAGTGGGACTTCAGATGGCATCATCGTTTCAGTACGATTTGATTATTCTGGATATTATGTTGCCTGACAAAAATGGCTTAGAAGTATGTAAAGCGATTCGTCAAAATAATGTAAAAACGCCAATTCTATTCCTAACGGCTTTGGGAACAACCGAAAATGTTGTGATAGGGCTCAATTCGGGAGCAGATGATTATTTGGTAAAACCCTTTAAGTTTATAGAACTTCATGCGCGTATCAATGCCCTGATTCGTCGCAACGAACAAAGCGGTTCGGATGATTCGCAAGTATCTCAACATATTTATCAAATCGATGATTTGATCATTAACGACGACTCAAAAGTGGTTACCCGTAACAATGAAAATATTACGCTAACCGCCACAGAATATCGTTTGTTGTTGGCTTTGATTCGAAACCGAGGAAAAGTGCTTTCTCGATTAGATTTATTAGAAAGTGCATGGGATATTAATTTCGATTTGGGTACAAATCTAGTTGATGTTTATATTAATTACCTAAGAAAGAAAATTGATGCTCAGTCAACAAACAAGCTGATTCATACAGTCGTAGGAATGGGGTATGTTCTAAAAATCAAGCCATGAAAACACGTACCAAAATGGCGAGCATCTTTTTTACTAGTTGCTTGCTTACCATATTGTTATTGGGAACGGCGGTATATTATTCTTTTAACAAATATTCGCATGTAGATTTTGATAAGCGAGTACAAACTCGTGCCATTATTGCTAGCAAATACTATTTAGAAAAAGATACCAATAAGTCGGAGGCCTATAAAATGATTCGAGAGCAGTTTTTTGAGAAACTCCATAAAGAAAAGGAAATGGTGATTCAGATTACCTCTACCCAAGCTCTCGACTATTATAGTACAAAATATCATTTGCCCGAAAATTTTTTGAAGCAAATCATTATGAGTGGAAAAGCTACACATCGTGATGGTGACTTGGTGTATTCGGGATTACGATATTCACAAGGGACAAAAACTTCTGTTGTAGTGGTTTCGGCCGAAAACTATTTTACGGCACACCATTTGGCATATTTGCGAAATGTTTTATTGATTGCGATTGGTTTGGGAACATTATTGACGCTCTATGTTTCGATTTATTTTTCGACACATATATTTGATCCTGTAAAAGAAATCACCGATAAGGTACGCCAAATAAGTACAGATAATATCCATTTGAGACTAGACGAACCTACCAATAACCATGAGATAGGAGAGTTGGCAAGTACTTTTAACCAGTTACTCGACCGATTGGAAACGGCTTTTGAAATACAGAAAAACTTTATTAGCAACGCTTCGCATGAACTAGGAACTCCCCTAACGGTTATTATTGGAGAGGCTGATTTGGCTCTACGAAAAGAACGCACCAGTGAAGTCTATCAAGAAGCTATTCATAATATTTTGACACAGGCCGAACGATTAGATCATATAACCAAATCGTTGTTGTTTTTGGCACAAAGTGGTTATCAGGGCGATAAACCCAATCGTGAAATCGTTCGTACTGATCAATTACTTTGGGACGTAAAAGAAACTTTCGATAGACTGTCTCCCAAAAATTATATCATTGTCGATTTAAGCGAAGTACCCGAAGATCCTAAAAGGTTGAAAATCATGGGTAATAGACAATTATTATTGGTGGCATTTTCCAATATTATCGGAAATGCCTGCAAATATTCTCACAATAAGCCCGTGACTATTTTTATTAAAGCCACAGATTTGGAGGTGATTTTGGTAATAAAAGACCAAGGCATTGGGATTCCTGATGAAGAAATTTCGCAGATTTTTAATCCATTCTTTCGAGCCTCTAATACCCAACTTTTTGAGGGGTACGGTATAGGCTTACCACTTTCAAGAAATGTTATCAAAATGCACAATGGATACTTAGAGGTTACTTCTCAAGTTGGGGTTGGTACTACTTTTACCGTTCGTTTTCCACATATTTTAGCTAATAAGGCGATAGGTGTTTGATTATGTAAGCATTCAGCTCTGGGCATTCAGCGGTTAGCAAAAAAATGTGTCTTTTGCCGAATGCCCAAAGCTGACCTCCGAATGCCTACTAATCAAAAATCTGAAATCCACATTCACGTCGGTTTCTTTAATCTGTTTCTAATATAACTCTTAGCTAGCACTAATACAGTTTGATGAAGTTTGTATAAACAATCTTGAAAAATTATGCAAAATAACATCAAGCTTCTTATTCCTGTCGATTTTACAGGAGCTACTCTACAAACGATTGAGTGGGCACTATCGGTTTTTGATGAAAATCCAGTAGAAATAGTTTTGCTGTTGGCACGTGAGATGGAGTATTCTATGACAGAAATGATTTTGTATAAGCCTAAGCCCTTCCTCGACGAAGTATTTACTAATGATTTCAAAGCTGCTATTTATAAACTTAGACAGACCAATGCGACTACATTGGCTAAAATTCACGTAGAAATATTTCATGGAAATACCGTACAAGCCATGAAGAATTTTCTGGAAATTTATACAATTAATTGTGTTTGTTTGCCTCCAATGGGCTTTTATAAACCCGTGAAAGATAGTTTTGACCCAAGAAAACTGCTACAAAAGTCTAAGGTTTCTATCATCGAAATGCCTGTATATGCACCTTCAGAGGTTTGAAATATTAGTATTACAGCCTTTGTTGGAGCTATCTCCACCAAACCTGCGACAGCTACAAGTCAGCTAACTTATGCCCTTAATACTCGGTTTATGGCTAACTCCAACGATGGCCGAAAAATACATTATTGATACTTTCTGAGAAAAAGATAATCTAGATATTTATTGACTATTTGGTTGTTCAACAATACTTTTACTCTTAGCTACATTGCTTCATAATATTAACTATGCACCATTTGAAAGAGAAATTATAGAAAACAAAAAATGAACTTCTTTTTAGAGAAGGCAAAGTTTCTAAATGTTTCTTTATCAACAATAATTGAGGAAAATTTGAAGGTTCACCTATTAAATCATAACCAAACATAGCTATGAAAATTAGAAGATTATTAGTGTTCACTCTATTGATATTGATATCATTTGCTTGTTCAAAGCAAGATATTGTCAACGATACTGTGTGCGGGGTTATAAACCCTGTAACAAACCTTCCTTGGTTAAAGGAGTTTACTGAGAAAATGCAAAAAGGTGATTATGGAGATTGTAGTAGGTGTGTGATGTATTTGGAAAAATATAAATCTCGTGATATTCTCGTTGTAGAGAATTTTCCTGACAATTGTGTTTTGTGTGAAGTTAGGGAATGTGATGGCAGTTATGTGAAATTTAAGGACTTTGAGGAAAGTCAAAATTTTATAAATAGTTTAAGAAAAAATATAATTATTTGGAAATATAAGATATGAAAAACATCGTTCAGCCTTTGTTGGAGATATCTCCAACAAAGGCTGAACGATGACAATAACTCACATTCACAATTCACCAACCACAATTCTGCATTAACACTCTAGTTGTAATATTTGAATTTATTTTTGAATAATACCTTCAATATTCAGGAATTCTTAAACATTTTTAAGAAAAGATTTGGGTGTGAATAATTCATATATCATATTTGCATATAAAATCTATAGTTTTTATAGATTAATTAATTTCTCCAAAGAACAAAATCATTAATTATATCAAATAAATATGCTTACAGACTGGTGCGCAAAGACTGTAAACAGGATAACTATGCTCTAATTTTTTGAATTACATTGTTTACAAATCAACAAAGACCATTATGCGAAATAAACTTTTATTATTGTTATTCTTTTTAAGTATTACATGGCAAGTCTGGGCGCAGACTGAGCCAATTAGCGGTATTGTAAAAGAGCGCTCGTCTGGACAGGCTTTGCCAGGTGTTTCGGTAAGTATCAAAGGCACTACCATAGGTGCTGTAACAGATGCTAATGGGCGTTTTAAAATCAATGCCAAAAAAGACCAAACCTTGGTTTTCTCTTTTATTGGGTTCGGTATTATAGAAAAAAAAATAACCAATAACTCTACTTTATCTATAGAATTAACAGAAGAAAATAAAGAACTTACCGAAGTACGAGTAATTGGTTATGGAACACAAACCAAAGCAGAGTTTACGGGTTCTGCGGTACGTGTCGGTGGCGAAGTCATTAAAGAGCAACCCGTACAAAGCTTTGATCAAGCGTTGCAAGGTCGTGCTGCTGGGGTAAATATCGCTCAGCCCAATGGCGTTTTGAATAACCCTCCAGTCATTCGTATTCGTGGAGTCAACTCTATTTCTTTGAGTTCGTATCCCTTGGTAGTAGTCGATGGAATACCGATCAATACGGGCAATGTCTCTACTTCAACCGCCGTGCCAAATAACCCACTTGGTGATATTAATCCTGCTGATATTGAGTCGATTGACGTATTGAAAGATGCAGCCTCTACCTCTATTTATGGCTCTAGAGCTGCCGCAGGGGTATTGTTGATTACTACCAAAAGAGGCAAATCTGGCAAAGCCAAAATCAACTATGAGGTGTGGACAGGCTTTTCTGACGTAGTACGTTTACCCGAAGTATTAAATGCTGAGCAATATATCGCCATCAAAAATGAAGCAGTATTAAATGCAAAAATATTGGGAGGAAATCAGAACAATAGCTCTGTAGCATCGGCTTTATTCTTCCCAAATTATGATGCCAACAATCGTGCGATTGACACTCGTTGGTATGACTATATCTATCAAAGAGGTACTTCTCAAAGCCATAATTTGAGTGTGTCGGGTGGAAATAATGGTACTACTTACTATTTCTCTGCCAATTTTACAGACCAAAAAGGCTTTTTGGTAACCAACGAATTTAAGCGTAAGGCGCTTCGTTTTAATATAGACCAAGAAGTAAATTCTTGGTTAAAGCTCAAGGGTGGTATTTCTTATAATACTAGTTTCAACCAATCGCCTTATGCTGGATCGTTGGCAAACTCTAGCTTTTTCTTGGTAGGGGCTGCTCGTTTGGCAGTTGCTTTACCTCCAAACGTTCCTGCCTTCAATGCCGACGGCTCATACAATATCAACCCTTCTAGTCCTAATACCATTGGAATGGGCAACAACCAAGTGGTAAGTAACTGGGGAAATCCAGTAGCCTTGTTGAATGAGAATAATTATACATCTACCAACGACCGTGTGATTGCTAATATTTCAGCAGTGGCGAAGTTATACAAGAACTTAGATTTCACAACAACGTATGCAGTAGACCGTTTACGTACAGATACTTATAGCTATGATAGCCCAATCCAAGGAAATGGGTATTCGAGCAAAGGAAATGCTGCCAATGTGACAGCTATTCGAGATAATTGGAACTGGACAAATACCCTTAATTATTCAACGATTTTGTTTGATAAGCATAGCTTGTCGGCTTTGGCTGGTTACGATATTCAAAAATTAACCTATAATTCTTGGGGAGCGTCACGTACGCAAAGTGCGGATCCTTATTTTGAAAATTACCAAGGAAACTGGGGTGCTATTTCGGCTACAGGAAATGATATTAGTGAAAAAACATTCTTGTCATTCTTCTCTCGTTTGAGTTATGATTATAACAAAAAGTATTTCCTGACTTTCAATTTCCGTCGTGATGGAAACTCTGCCTTGGGTGCAGGTAAAAAATATGGAAACTTTGGCGGTGTGTCTGGTGGATGGGCTTTGTCTGAAGAAGATTTTTACAAAAATACAAGTCTCGCTTCTGTACTATCAAATATCAAGATTCGTGCAAGCTGGGGACGTGTAGGTAATGGTAACTTGAGTGACGCTTTTAGTTCGTTGGAGTTGTATAGTGGTTCATTATATGGAAGTGTGCCAACTTGGTCGCTGTCACAAGCAGGTAATCCGAATTTAGGTTGGGAAACTAGTAACCAAACCAATATTGGTGCAGACTTCGGTTTGTGGAACAACCGTATTCAAGTAGAGCTAACGTATTTCAATAATGACGTTAATGGCTTGATTTTGAGCGCACCACAGGCAGTTTCGAAAGGTATCCCTGGTAATGCTATTTTAGGAAACGTTGGTTCGATGTACAACCGTGGTGTGGAATTGGGAATCAATGCGACTGTTTTGCAAAAAGGTAATTTTTCATGGAATACTTCTTTAAACTTGACAACTATCCAAAACAAAGTAACGGCTTTGGCAGAAGGTAATACCGATATTGTTGGCACTACGCACGTATCTTACGAAACCACCAACGTAACCAGAGTGGGCTATTCGGTGGGTAGTTTATATGGTGCAAAAACTGCGGGAGTAAATCCTGCCAATGGTCGAAGAATATTTATTAATGCTAAAGGAGAACAAGTGCAATACAGTCAGGTGGTTACCGCAGATGAAAGTCAATGGACGTATTTGAATGGTGAAAAAGCGCCAGCTATTACAGGTGCCGACTATTATTTGCTCGGAAATACCTTACCGACATGGTATGGTGGCTGGTCTAATAATTTCAAATACGGAAACTTTGACCTAGGCTTCAATCTTTCGTTTTCAGGGGGTAATTATATTCAGAATGGTACACGCGCCACCTTGCTAGACCAACGTGCGTACAACAACTCTACAGAAATCTTGACTCGCTGGCAAAAACCTGGGGATATTACCGATGTGCCACGATTGGTGTACAATGACCAAACGTCGAGCGGTTCTTCTTTCCCAATTTCTGGAAATGTTCAAAAAGCAGATTTTTTACGTCTACAAAACCTCTCATTAGGTTATCGTGTACCAAGTACATGGTTTGGCAAAACAGGGATTGCTTCGGTACGATTGTTTGCACAAGGCTCAAACCTTTTCCTTATCACAGGCTATAAAGGAACAGACCCAGAATCATCAGTAAATGGCAACTCAAACACGACACCTGGGGTAGAGAAAAACTCTGTAGGTCAGGCACGTACATTTACTTTCGGTATCAATGTTGGATTTTAAGAAATAGAGAAAAGATGAAAATTTTGAAAAATAATCATATATCAAAATGGGGACTTGCCCTTGGTTTAGGAACCCTATTAGTAAGCACCAGCGCCTGCGACGACCAAAAATATTTGAATCCAACTCCTGCAACAGCTATCAGTGGAGCAAATGCTTTTGATACACCCGATAGAGTTCTAGGACTTGTAAATGGTATTTATAAAGCGATTAAGAGTGTCAACTTTTATGGCGGAAACTATTATATCTATACCGAAGCTCGTGGCGAGGAGTTTATCAATCGTACGAGCAATACCTTTACCGCTTATGAAGCTTGGAATCAGACACTTAATGCAGGGTCTAACTTCGTTGCGGGTTTTTGGGCGGCAGGTTATACGGCTATCAATAATGCTAATATTGTCATTCAAGGGTTAGCCGATCATCCAAACGTCGTAAATTCTACCTTAACTAAACAATATATTGCCGAGGCGAAGTTCTTGAGAGCTTTGAGTTATTATTCATTGGTTACTTTGTATGCTCGTCCATACAACGAAAATCAAGGTGCTTCGCCTGGTTTGCCATTGCGTTTGAAGGCTGAAACTAATACTGCTAATAATGACCTCAAACGTAGCTCTGTAGCAGAAGTCTATGCTCAGATTATCAAGGATTTAGATGAAGCTGAGGCAGATTTACCTCTAAACTATTCAACTAGTTTGTTGAATACCACACGTGCACATCGCAATACAGCGATTGCCCTCAAAACTCGTGTGTATCTCAACGCTGGCAACTATGCTAAGGTGATTGAGGAAGCCAAGAAAATTGTTTCAACTAATGCACCTTATTCGGCAAGTACAGGTGTGGCGCACAAATTGCAAAACATTGTCGAAATCTTCACAACGAATTACACTTCAACTGAATCTATACTGTCGGTACCAATGACAGAACTGGACAACGTGACTGGTCAATCATCGTTTCCTTATGTCTTCAATGCCAATGCTGAGTACAACTTAAATCCCAACGGCATTTGGGGTAATACCGACTGGCGCTCTAGCGATTTGCGTAGAACTTTTGCTCGTACTTCTTCTGGTTTATCTTTTATCACCAAGTACAGTAAACCTTCTCCATTTCTGGACTACTTGCCTATTATTCGTTATGCCGAAGTATTGTTAAACTATGCCGAAGCTGAGGCTCGTGTAGGAGATATTACCAAAGCTACCGAATTGTTGAAAGCAGTACGCAATCGCTCAGACGCTACTTATGCTTTTGCCGAAGGTACCGTATCAAGTCGCACTGCTTTGCTAAGTACAATTTTGAAAGAGCGTCGCATCGAGCTTATTGGAGAAGGATTCCGTTCAAATGATATACTTCGTAATTTGTTGCCATTGCCAGCCAAAGCTAGTAGCGTTTTGACAGCCCCAGAGGTGTTACCTTCTCAAAGTAATTATATTTTTCCATTACCAAACGTAGAAATTATCACAAATAAATTATTACTTCAATAAATTTATAATGAGATTTAGTGGGCTGTGAATGAATGATTTATGGCTATTGCAGATTTGGAATTTCTGATTTCATAAATAAAGTAAAAATCAGGATGTATTTCTGAAATTAGGAATCCTCAATAGCCAGAAAACATTTGTAAGGGACTAACTTGATAGGCAAGAATCACAGCCCACTTTATCTCCATTAAAAAATCTATTTATGAAAAAAATACTTTTAGCCGCAAGTACCCTATTGAGCTTAGGGTTTTTGAGTTCATTTGTTGAAACAAATGACAATAATTATGAAGCCGAGGTAAAGCAATGGCAACAAAAGCGTATAGAAAATCTTAAGAGAGAAGATGGCTGGCTAAATTTAGCTGGTCTTTTTTGGTTGAAAGAAGGGGAGAATACCATTGGAGGAAGTGATAAAAATGCTATTAACTTCCCCAAAGAACATAGTGCAGATTTTGTAGGAAAGGTGGTCTTGAAAGAAGGAAAAATTTCTTTTGTGGCCGCCAAAGGAGTAAAGGTTACCCTTGATAATCAGGAGGTAAACAATGCAGAGGTATTTCCTTATCAAGGTAAACCTATCGTGTTGGCTCATCAGTCACTTCGTTGGTTTATAATACAAAGAGGTGATAAATATGCCATTCGCTTGAGAGATTTGGAAAGTCCTTTTCTGAAAAGCTTTACAGGAATACCTACGTTTCCTATTGATGCTGCTTGGAGAGTAAAGGCCAAATTTGTACCGACGGAAGGACGCAAACTCAAAATTATTGATATTACAGGACGAGCGTATGAGCAGGATTCTCCTGGAAAATTAGTTTTTTCTGTAAACGGTAAAGAATATACGCTTGAGCCAACTGGAGATACTAAACACCTAAGTTTGGTATTTGGAGATTTGAGTAATAAGCATGACACTTACGGTGCAGGAAGATTCTTAGAAGTAGATGGCCCCGATGCCGAAGGATATACTTACATTGATTTTAATAAATCCTATAACCCTCCTTGCGCCTTCACGCCATTTGCTACTTGTCCACTACCTACTAAAGAAAATAAATTAGAGGTAGCTATTTTAGCTGGTGAAAAGAGAGTTGGGGAGCATTGATTTTTTGGGTGAGGGGTAGGGTAAAGGCAAAGAGGCAATAGTTTTTTATTTACTATTGCCTCTTTGCCTTTACCCTGATGCCTTATTTCAGGCTACACCCAACAATTTTGTCTTAGCTACGCCTTCATCTTCTTCATAAATGTTATGAATCACCTTTACAACTTCACGAATTTCTTTGGGTGTGTTATGTTTGCTAAATGAAAATCTGACGTTATCTCTGTCTAAATGCACTTTTAAGTTTTTCAATACATGTGAGCCAGACTGTGTAAGGTTAGAGCAGGCACTTCCACCTGATACGTAAATTTCGAGTTGGGTTAATTTGTCTAACAACGAGCCACTTCTTTTTAAATGAGGAAATGCCACATTTACGATAGAATAGATACTCTTGCTATCTGAGGCACTTTCACCATTGAATCTAATATTTTTGATGGGACCATTGGTCAAAAGTTCAATAAAATAGGATTTGAGATAGGAGATATGATTGTGATTTTTCTCCAAATCACGATACGAAATTTCTAGTGCCTTTGCCAAACCTACAATCCCTGCGACATTTTCGGTTCCCCCACGAGTGCCACGCTCTTGTGCGCCACCATAAATCAAGGGGCGTACCTTTTTATATTTGTTGATATAAATAAAACCTACACCTTTAGGACCATGAAATTTATGCGATGAACCTACTAAATAATCTATGTCAAGTTCTTGTAAATCAATACGATATTTGCCAATGCTCTGAGTAGTATCGCTATGGAAAATACCGTCATAATACTTTACTAATGCACTTAGCGCTTTTAAGTCTGTCAAATTTCCAATCTCATTATTGACGTGCATCAAGCTGACAATGGACTGTGCATTAAACTTGAGTAAATTCTCAATATAATCAAAATCAATATTGCCTTTGCTGTCGGTATTGACAAAGCTTACATCCAATTCGCCTTCTTGGCTAAATTGTCCAAGTGTTTGCAAAACAGCCTTATGTTCGAGCCGAGATGTAATCGTATGTGTAATATCGTAGGTACGGATAGCCCCCGAGAGCGCAATATTATTGGCTTCGGTAGCGCCAGAAGTAAAAAAAATATCACTTGGAGAAGCATTTAACAAGCTTGCTACCGTATGGCGAGACTCCTCAACAGCTTCTCTTGCTTTTTGCCCCAAGGCATGGCTTGAAGAAGGATTACCATACTGATTAGTAAGATAAGGAATCATAGCGTTAAGAACTTCAGGGTCTAGAGCGGTGGTGGCGGCGTTATCACAATAAATTTCCATGTTGTGTATATATTTTAAGGTTTTAAGTGTTGTTGATAATCACTGGTACTAGTTATTAATATCGGTAATTGCTGCTTGAGCTTTATTATCTATAGAGTTTTTGTATTCATGTTTTTTGTAAGAAAGTGCTTTTTCGAACCATAAGATGGCTTTTTTAGTATCTTTTTTCTTTTGATATATATATCCCAATTGCAAAGAAGAGCTTGCGCCAAAGTGAGTATCAAGATTTTGTGCCAAAGTAACACTGCGTTCGAAAGAGGAAATGGCTTGGTCTGTATCTCCTATATTTTGGTAAATTTTTCCTTTTCGAAAGTTAAAATCAGCTTTGTCCAAATTGCTACTAAGAGCATTTTCGTTAATTTCTTTGGTATTTTCCAGTGCTTCTTTATAATATCCTCCATCAATCGCCAAACGGGCTTGAAGCAAGTCTTTATTGGGTAATTGCTTCGTTTTATGATAATTATCATAAAACTTTTGAGCCGCTTTGTCAGACTCCGACAACTTTTTACCGTATTGGTTGATGTTTTGAAGAAAAGCTATTGCTTGTTGATTTTCATCATTCAAATAATTGGAAATGAATAACTTATAAAAACTGTCTTTAATAAAACTATGTCCTTTAAATTTCCTTAAATAAGCTTGGTAATAGCTTTCAGCTTTGTCATAATTCCCTTTTTGAAGATAAATTTCGGCCATATAAAAGTCAAAAATTGGTAGAGGGAAATACCCTGAACCATTTGGTACTTTTTGTAAAATCTTCCAAGCTTGGTCACTTTTGTTATCCTTTTCAGAAATGGCTACGCCCAAAAATAAAGCCAGCTCACTATCAGTATTTTTTTGCACAAAATCATTGACTTCTGTGCGTACTTTATCATTAATAGGAAGAATATAACTTTGAATAAAAAGTTTGAAAAACTTAGCTTCAAAACCTATAAGTTTATCCTGAGATGCTATTTCTAACTCATGAATCCCCTGATCGATATTACCTTTCAAGCCCAACATTTTGGTAATCCAGCGATAATTTTCTGGTACCGAGCCAATAAGCACATGAATGACCCCAAGTATCTTGTTATTGGCGCTATAATTTGGGAATAGCTTTTTATTTTCCTCTAACAATTTATAAGCACTCATAACAGTCATACCAGCTTTTGTTTCGTGACCTAATTTCATTTGAACCAAAGCCAAGTAAAATTTGATTTCGGCTCGTAGTTGACGTTGTTGAGGAGCCTTGGTATCGAGGTCTTCAATTACATCGAGTGCATCGTCTACTTTGTCGACCAACTTTTCGTACTCAGTTTCGCTTTCATTAGCATACACATTGACGGCATCCGCTAGGCAGTCAACCCAAACTTTATATCCATTATTCGGAGACTCTTTGCTACTTAACTGCCTGGCATGAGTTAATCGTAACTTCGTAATTTCGGCATACGCATTTTGAAGATTAGCATTAAAGTCAAAATCTTGCGCCAAAATTTGCATCGACTGCAATACACTGAAAAGTACTGTTAGGGTAAAACCCTGATACAACTTGTTTTTAGACATAAACTATAAATTCGTAGCGAACAGCTATGCTATTTAATTTTTGATAAATATGCTTTGTGACTATTTATGATACTCTGTTGCTTTTTCTTGTGAAGATTAGGATTACTAACTAAAGTCACTAAAGCAATAACCAATGGCGGAAGTAAACCAATGAACCTAGTAGCCAATGAAAAGATAAGAGCTCTCATAATGTTTTAATTATTTTTTAACAAATATATATAATCTATAGATATTATAGATTATATATTGATGATTTTTCCCAAATTATTTTAACTAGTAACTACAAGTGCAGCAGAATAAGCCATTTTGTACCTTAAACAAGTAAAATTAAAATAATTGGTATTTTGAAAAAGATATAACAAATTGGTACAATAAAACTCTTTTAAAGAATCTTAAAATCTTTGTAAAAATCTTGTACCAGAAAACGGACGATTATGGCGCAATTAATATTTGATAGTTTTGAAAATTTGAGCTGTGGTAAACATGAAAAATAAATTTCAAAAATAGACAGACAAGTCTGTATAATTTGTGAAATTTATTACTATCTTTGTTTTGTAGATTTTCAAGAGAAAAAAATAGAATGAATTTCATTTATTTCATAAACCAGAATACGACAATGGAAACTAAGAAATCAGTACCCGTAAAATTGGATTTGGCAACCTTATTGGCAACACAACCCAAACAAGTGCAACTTAACGATGAGCAAGAGGTAGTAATTCCAGATGAATGTGGCGATACACAATGGGATAAAGTTTTGGCACAGTATGAAACGGAAGCTCCTGATAAAAACTAGAAAATGAATATGCTAAGAATTAAGGTGAAATATTCTTAGGGATAATATTATAGAAATCATGGCGAAAAATTTTGCAGAAATAGGCTTTAGCTCAGCAGCTAAAAAACTACAAGAACAACATGGTAGTCGTGCGATGTATTCCAGAATGGAAAAGCAGACTACTTATACAGGTTTGGGTAAGTATGAGCAAAGTTTTATTGCTCAAAGAGATAGTTTCTATATGGCAACTACAGGAGAAAATGGGTTTCCATATATTCAGCATCGTGGTGGACCTAAGGGGTTTTTGAAAGTGTTGGACGAAAATCGATTAGGGTTTATAGATTTTAAAGGTAACATGCAATATATTTCTGTAGGTAATCTGTTGACTAATAACAAGGTGTCGCTATTTATGGTTGATTACCCCAATAAAAAACGCTTGAAGTTGTACGCCAAAGCTGAAATTGTTGAGCTGAATGATAATCCTGAACTATTACAAAAGCTTGATTTGGAAGACTATAAGTTCAAACCAGAAAGAATGATGGTGTTCAATATAGAAGCTTTCGATTGGAATTGCCCACAACATATTACCCCTCGATTTACGGTTGAAGAAATAGAGGAAGTTTTGAAACCACAATATGAACATATCAAAAACTTAGAAGCTGAAATTGCCGAATTGAAGGCAAAATTGGGTTTGTAAGATAAATCCAACAAAGGTAAATATTTTTGCCTAATGCTTGATAGACAATTACTTACAAATTATTCACCGAATACAAAGGCATATTCGTCATCCAGTCTTGCACTCGATGATTGTTCATTGAAAACCGAAGATTCTGCTGTGTTTGGAATTTGTCGACAAACACTTTCAGACTTTTCGATTTCAGGTTTTCTTCGGCTTTTACTTCTATCGGAATAATTGTTTGTTCTTTTTGAATCATAAAATCTATTTCGGCAGTGGCATTTGGAGCAGACCAGTAATAGATTTCATGTTTGATTTTTAATTGCTGTGCCACAAACTGCTCGGTTAGGGCACCTTTAAATTCTGTCAGAATACTGTTTTTCTCTAACAATATTTTGGGCGAAATGCCTGCCATGGCATTGAGCAAACCCACGTCCAAACAAAACAACTTGAAAATATCAATGTCTGCATAAGCACTTAGCGGGATATTGGGTTTTTCAACAATATTAACTTTTAACACTAAGCCTGCATCGGTAAGCCATCTGATTGCCGTTTCAAAGTCTTTTGCTCTTGAACCCTTCTTGATTTGCCCGTAAATAAATTTCCGATTCTCTTTTGCCAATTGACTAATCAAATGACTCCAAACCAATCGAATTCTTGGCACTGTTTCGATGGGAGCGTACTTGGCAAAGTCATTTTCATAACCCAACAGAATTTTATTTTGAATCTCTCGTACTTGATATAAATCTTGAAATTGGATATAATTAACAACTGCTTCGGGCATACCACCTATGAAATAATAACGTCGTAGTAAATCGACTAATTTATCATGAAAAGTATCTATTACTGCCCAATTTTCGGCTTCAAGTTGGGCTAAAAGTAGTTGCTGACCAGTATTTTCTAAAAACTCTGCAAAGCTCATCGGATACATTTGCAAAAAATCTACTTTCCCAACAGGAAAAGAGGTACTTTTTTGTAAAGAAACGCCCAAAAGCGAACCAGCAGCAATGATATAATATTCTGGAGCTTGCTCATAGAAGTACTTCAAGGCCGTAAGACCTTTTTCAGCTTCTTGAATTTCATCGAAAATGAGTAAACATTTGTCTGCCTGAATTTTGTAGCCTACTTCAATTTCAATCGTGGTAATAATGCGTTGTATGTCAAAATCGACTAAAAATAAGTTCTTTAGCCTTTCGCTACTCTCAAAGTTTAGATAAACCGTATGTTCAAACTCCTGTTTTCCAAAGTCCTTCATCAACCAAGTTTTTCCTACTTGTCTTGCTCCTTGCAAAATAAGCGGTTTACGATTGGGTGAATTTTTCCAATGAACTAAATCTTTATAAAGGCTTCTTAACATTTTTTCAATTGATTTTTTGTGTAAAAATACATTTTTTCAGATGAATAAATAAAAGTTATTACATTTTTTAAAAGGAAAAAAAGTCTAATGTCGATTCCTCAGTAAGAATAAAAACTTAATGCTGATTTTTTGTGGTTGAATACTAGGTTCCGATTTCACTACCAAAAGATTTTGTTTGTAGAAAAATAGAATCTTCTAGTAGTGGAATCATTAGGTTATCCTAGAACTAAATTTATAATAATAATTGTAAAAATTAGATTTAGATGAAATATAAAAGAGGGAATAATATTTATATTTGTAAAAAAAACACAAAATTAAAGATAATTTAATATGGTTTTAGAATTCAAAATAGAAAACTTTAGATCATTTAAAACTCAACAAGTTTTCTCATTTGTAGCAGAAACTACAAAAAGTAAACCCAATAATGTGGTTGAAGTGTTATTACCCAAAAACTCATCTGTACGTCTCTTAAAATCAGGTGTTATTTTTGGTGCAAATGCCTCTGGGAAAAGTAATTTTTTAAAAGCATTTCATGCTTTTAAATTTTTAGTTACAAGCTCAGACACTTTCAAATTAGATAGAACCATTGATTGTTATGAACCTTTCCTTTTAGATAACAACTCAAGAAACAAACCAACAAAATTTGATATTACCTTTTTGTTAAAGGGAGATGTTCACTACATAAAATATCATTACTCAATTGAATATAATGATACAGAAATCATAGCAGAAAGCCTTGATTATTATCCTAATAGTCAACCTGCCAATTTATTTAAAAGAAAGCGATTAGAGGGAGATTATCATGAAATAAAAAGAGGTGATGATTTAAAGAAAAAAGGTATTCCAGACAAGTTTTTGAAAAATCAGTTAATTCTCTCAAAATTTGGCTCAGAACCTCATGAATTACTTAATCCTGTGTATCGTTTTTTTAGTAATTTAAGTATGGGAAATGTATTAGATGAAAATCAAGTTTATCGTTTAGTGGATATAATAGGTAAAGAAATAACAAAATCAGAAAATGAAGCATTTACGGAAAAATTAGTTTCTCTAATAAAAGTAGGAGATACGCAAATTGAAAATATTTTTGCTGGCGAGATGTCTATTAAGGAGATCGACTCAATCAAAAAGCTCCCTTTGCCTGATACAATAAAAGATAAAATTATTGAGGACAACCGTTTACGAATTATGGGGGAGCATAAAGTATATGAAAACGGGGAAGTTATTGGTCATGAAAATTTTGACTTTCGAAATAATATCTCACTTGGTACAAATGCTATTTTTGCTATAGGGGGTCTAATTTTGAAAAAGTTTGAAAAAGGGGGATTAATCGTTTTTGATGAATTAGATAATAGCTTACACCCTAAAATTTCTCGTTTTTTCATACAATTATTTCATAATACAAATATAAATAAAGGAAATGCTCAAATTATTTTTTCTACACATGAGCCACTTTTGATGGATAAAGATATGTTTCGTTCAGACCAGATTTGGTTTACACAAAAGAATAAATTTGGTGAGTCAGAACTATATTCTGCCCAAGATTTTGAAGGAGTAAGAGAAGATATTCCCTTTGATAAATGGTATATGGCTGGAAAATTTGGAGCTTTGCCTAATATTCAAGAATCGTTATTATCTCTATAATTGATATGACACGAATAGCTAAACCCCGTTCTTTTCACCAAACGTTGGTTATTGTGTGCGAAGATTCACACACTGCACCAAATTATTTATTCCATTTAAAAAAGCAAGCTATTGATACAGGGTGCTGGGATTATATCGAAATATCTCCTAAACCTCCGATTGAAACTATTATACCAACCCAGCAAGAAAACACACACAAAACCAAACGTCCTAAACGAAAATTCTTGGATATAGTAGAAAACGACGGAATAGATGTCATTTTAGAGAATGAAAACAATGAGCAACCTGTAAGGTATGTTCGCACAGTACAAAAAGCTCTTCAAGAAGGCTATTCAGAGGGCTGGGCTGTCTACGATTTAGATGGTCATTCAGGACACCAACGAGCTGCAGAAATGGCTAGAGAAACTCCAAATTTACATATAGCTTTTTCAAGTCGTTCTATTGAAATATGGTTTTTATTGCATTTTGAGCAAATTAGTGATGTATTCTCTAAAGTACATTGTAAAACAGAAAAAGGAAAAGTACTGAATTGTAATACCAATAACCAGTGTATAGACGAGGAGTGTTTAGTAGGATATATCAGAAGAAATACACCCTTAGCCAATTATGCTAAAAATACTGATTTATTCTCTGAAATTAATCCATACGTTAGAAATGCAATTACAAATAGCGAATGGATAAGAACTCAATACTCTGTCGAATCACCTTTTTACACTCGAAACCCATATAGTACTATGGATAAATTAGTCAAAAGGTTACTTAAATGGGTTAGCGTAGGAGATAATTTTCAATTAAATGGCTTTCAAATAGAGGTGATTTCAACATCGCCAACGATTGAATTACAAATGCAAAATATCAGTAAAGGAAGACAGGTTATTCAAAAAGAACATTTTGCTTTTGAAGATAATACCGCATTTGAAATAGAAATGAATGGAAATGGAATAATCGAAATGGATGAGAGTCGTCGTATTAATATTAGTGTAGGAATAAAAGAGGAGACAAAATTAAAGTACCCAGCAAATAACGAGCAAAACTATATCTGGATTTTATGTTAGGTTAATTATCACATTTGATTGAAAGTAACGAATACTAAATGTTTCCCCACACGACAATTTTTGGTGGAGATACCCAAATAGTATTTGTACTTTAGCGTTGTAAAAAACAACTTATCCCAAAAGGACTATAAAAACTATACACATGAAAAAACTATCATTTATTATTTGCTTGTTGATGTCCGTGCAAGTGGCTTTTGCACAGAAAAAAGAAAAAGGTTGGGTATCACTTTTTGATGGAAAATCTTTTGCTGGCTGGCGTGTCAATGAAGAAAATCCTAAAACTTTCTCTATCGAGGATGGTACAATAAAAGTGGCTGGTGAACGTACACACCTGTTTTACGAGGGACTTGTTGGCAATCATGATTTTAAAAACTTTGAGTTAAAAATTAAAGCAAAAACTTTACCTGGTTCTAATTCAGGGATTTTTATCCATACAGGTTATCAGGCTTCTGGATGGCCTGAAAAGGGCTATGAAGTACAGGTAAATCAAACACATACCGACTGGCGCAAAACGGGTAGTTTGTATGGAGTAAATGATGTAAAAGAAAACTTGGCTAAAGATGAAGAGTGGTATGAATACCATATTATTGTGAAGGATAAAAGAGTAATTATCAAAATCAATGATAAACTTGCTGTAGATTATACAGAGCCAGAAACTCTACCCGAAGATCGTGGAAAGAAAAGACTTAGCTCAGGCACTATCGCACTACAAGGACATGACCCTAAAAGCGTGGCATATTTTAAGGACATTAGAATCAAATTGTTGAAATAAAACTATTTCCTTTTAATTATTTAAACATGAGTCCTCACGAATTTAGTGATGACTCATGTTGATGTGTGTCAGTTGTATATTCACGAGAGTCAAACTTTCTTTTTTGATACATTTTATATAGCTTACCGTTTTTAAACCCTTCAATTTTACTATGTATTCTATGAAAAAGTACTTATTATTTACTTTCGTTGGACTGGCATCGTTTTCTTCTTTTAGCCAAACCAAATATTCAAAAAAAGACCTTATTTGGTCAGATGAGTTTAATTACAAAGGTTTACCAGATACGACCAAATGGAATTTTGACACCCATGGCAATGCCAATGGCTGGGGAAACAACGAAAGTCAGTTTTATACCAATAAAGAAATAAACAATGCTGTTGTAAAAGATGGCTATTTGCATATTATTGCCAAAAAGGAGAATCATGAAAATAAGAACTACACTTCTGCACGACTGACAACTTCTAATAAGTTTAATTTTACTTACGGTCGTGTAGATGTCAGAGCTAAATTACCAGCAGGTAAAGGAACGTGGCCTGCCATTTGGATGCTAGGCGAAAAGATTCAAAATACCAAATGGCCTGATTGTGGTGAAATTGATATTATGGAGCATGTAGGCTATGACCCAGGCAAATTGCATGGTACTGTACATACAAAGGCATATAATCATGTGATTGGCACACAACGTGGTAAGGCTATTGATTTACCAAATCCATTCAGTGAATTTCATGTATATTCGATTGAATGGACTAAGGATAGAATCGATTTTTTATTAGATAATAAAGTGTATCATTCATTTGCAAATGAGCATAAAACGGAGGCTGAATGGCCTTTTGATTCGCCTGAATATATTATTCTAAATCTTGCCATTGGCGGAAACTGGGGAGGTAAAATGGGTATCGACGATGCTATTTTCCCTGTGTCGATGTTGGTTGATTACGTGAGAGTGTATCAAAAGAAATAGGAAAATATAAGTCATTCCAAATTTCGTGAATTAGTAGTTGGGGGATTATTTTTTATTTACGGGTAAAATAAAAATGAAACATAATCACCATTCACGAAATTTGGAATGACTCAGTTTATAGATTACAAAAGAACTCTGATGTCTACTCCATAATCAGCGTATTGGGCTGGAATGTTTGCCATGAATGCCAAAATTCTTGATAGGCCTCAATTTTAGGTAGTGAAGAACCTTGGTATTTACCCGCAATACATTTTCCATCCATATCCCAAACAGCATCTGATTGACTGTCTACCAATTGATTCTTTTTCAAAACTAACTGTAGTGTACCAAAAGGACTTTCACTTCTGAATGAATGGAAGCTTTTTTTATCATTTTCCAAAACCACTATAATATTTGATTTTTCTACAGTATCATAGATTATTTGTTGTTTTACTAATTGATTCCAATCATAAGCCTTGGCTGTTTTTCCCAAAAGAATACCAATTACCCAAGATTTTGGCTTCCACGAGAGAGAGTCTCTAGTGGTTAGATTACTTTTTCCCTTGCCAGTATCATAATTTTGCAAACCTGCATATTCCTCCTTAAACTCTGGGTCAGGTTGCATAATTAGGGAGTTTGGATGTAGTTGTAACCATGCCGAAAGGCTCATTTGTTCTGAGCGAACGCTTGGTAGAGTAAGTCCTTTAAGTTTTCCCGTAATTGCTTCTCCTGTAGCTTGTTGCCACCACGAACCCGTTGTTTGGTCTTCGAACATAGCATTAAAATGATCCATTCCCACCAATCTAAACTGTTCGTATTTCCCATTGACAAAGGGTAAATACACCCTACCTGTGCGACATACTGTACAATAAGTAATCATCATAGGCGTACCCCCAACTGTATCAATAACTTGGTGATGATAGCCAATGAGTTGGATAGGATAGGCCTTTGCGTGTCCATTATGCACAACTCCTATCACCAATTTATCCTTAGCAATTTTACTATCTTTTCCATTAGTAAAGGTCTTATTTTTAGGCTGGTAAAACATGTGATCTGCTGTGAGCTGAAAATTAAACATATATATTACTCCTAGCCAAAGTAAGGTAAAGCTACCCAAAATGAACTTTGTTAGTTTTGAACCATTACTAAAGCTTTTCCATAAAGGATAAATCAAAATGAGTAATCCAATAGTGCGAAAATATCCTATGTATTGATGAATAAAATAGGTAAGGTCAATGGTATCAGCCTGTTGACTCCCCGGGAATGGCATGATAAAGTAAACCTTTAGTATTTCGCTGAGAAATAAAATGAGGAATCCAATGATAAGTGATAGTCTCATAATGGTCTGAAATATATATGGTGAAGTAGGGTTTTCGGTAAAAAATAATGATGTAAGTAATCGTGCAGAATAAGATTTAAGTTATGTGTTTAGGCACTAGGCAACAGGCACAAGGCAAAGAGTGTTAAAATGTTTTTTAATAACCACAGCCATACTTTTTCCAAAGCCCACCGCCGAAAGCCGTTACCTGAAAGCCCAAAGCCCAATCTTAAACTTTATTTTGCCTACTAACTTACTTAGTGTTTTTAATTTACTAACTATCAATCTCAATAGATAAAAACGCCTTAATCAATTTGAAGTCAGCTATCTAGAAGTTGAATCAATGGTTATCTCTTAACTTTTTTGAATATAAGACATAGGATCAAAGTTGGCGTATCCTTCATCTCGAATTCTTGGTCCTCTGTCAAGATAGGCGCTTGCCTCTTGTGGAGCCCATGTTCCTAAACCGTCCACATATCGATTAAATAGGCAGAAGGCTGCTGCAATGAGTACGGTATCATGAATTTCTTTATCAGTTGCCCCTAATGCTTTGGCTGAGTTTATGTGTTCTTTCGTTACGTTTTTTCCACCTTTTTGAATAGCTCCAGCAATCGTCAAAAGAGATTTCATTTTATCGGAAATAGAAGCATTAAGCATATCTTTTTTTACCTGATTAATCAAACTGCCATCGTCTTCAAGGTAGCATTGTGCCGCTGAGCCATGTACCATTTGACAAAATGTACAGTTATTTAGGTAGGAAACGTAAGTTGCAATTAGCTCTCGCTCACCTTGAGAAAGCGTATTATTGGGATTTCTGAGTAAAATTTCTGCTAAAGCATTGAGAGGCTTAGCTGTTTCTGGACTAAATGCCATGAGACCTCTTATGCCCGGTAATTGCTCTTCAGAAGGTATGTTGATATATGCCATGTTTTTTGAGTTAAATGATTTTGAAAAGAAGCGAGTCTATAACGGATGATAGACTCGCTCTAGGTTCACATCCAGTCCATTACAATATTTTCGAATCACGTACCAAGTTTTTGGTACGCAAAAGCATGATAAATGCCAATACAAATGCTAGGGAAAATGTCATGAGAGATTGCCCTAAGCCTCCTAAAACCGACACCAAACTTCCTACAAAAAACACGGCCGTAGCGGTAAAAAACCTTCCAATATTAAAGCATAACCCTGTTGCAAATCCTCTGACTTGCGAAGGGAAAAGCGCAGGGATAAAACTCGAAAGCGCTCCTTGACTGATACCAAAAAAGAGAGATAATAGAGCCGTTTCGACATAGACTAGGATACTGAAAGTATGATTCGTCAAAAACAATAACATACACACGCTACTACATCCTAAGAAAGTAGCGAGTAGCGTTCTCTTAAATCCAAATGACTTTATCAGAAAACCAGAAAGTGTACCACCGATAATTCCGCCAATTCCCAGAAGCATCATGACAATACCTCTTTCTTGTTGACCTTTTTGACCATTGCTCAATAAACCTTGTACCCATGTAGGTAACCAAGAGAAAATCCCCCAAAGTCCAATAAGTACAGCACCGAAAATAAGTATCCCAGTCCAAAGGTTTTTATGGTAATCGATGGATTCTATTGGAGTTGCATTCTTGGCTTTTCCTTGCGACTTTTGCCATTCTGGTGATTCTGGCAAAAAAACAAACATCAAAATAGCGATACCAATCGGGATAAGACCAATCCAAAAAGCCTGATGCCAATAAGGAAATAGAAGGGTGATTCCGCCTGAGAGTACGATTCCCAAAGGAAACGAAACTGCCAAAATGCCCAAAATAATAGGTCGGTTCTTTTCTGGCCAGATTTCAGAGATATAGACCGTAGTCAATAATAAAATACCCCCAACACCAACACCTGAGATAAAACGTAAGGCAAGAAGAACGTACCAATCTTTAACAAAAACAATAAATACGGTTCCCAAACCACAAAGTGCTGTTACAATACTCAAGCTAGGAATTCGACCGATTTTATCGCTGGCAAAACCCATGCTTAAGCCACCGCACATCCAACCGTATAGAAATATTGCATTGATATAAGCGCCATATTCTGAGAGCTTTTGCTCGTTGAGTAATCTATTAAGTAAATCTGGCAACGCAACAGGCAAATAGGACGACATCATGGTAGAAATACAGCCTCCTAATAAATAACTCAGCATACAAAGTGTAAATGCCAACTTAACCTTGGTTGTGTGAATAGTTGATTGCATAAAATTGTAAGGTTGTTTTAGCACTTATTATCTTAAAAACTCATCAAAATTGAGGCTTATATAATACATTCCTCCAACTGCTGGCGAGCCATACGCTTGAACTACATATTGATTCGTCAAGTTGGCAGCACCCAGTTTGATTTTAGTTTTAAGTGAAGGAACAGTATAGCTTACCTGTGCATCTAATAAATTGTAAGCGCCTATTCTTCCAGGTCTCAATTCTGTAAATGTTCCGTACCAATCGAATGCAGTTTGCCAGTGCCATGCCACACTAAAACCTAATTTGTCAGTAAGTTTTGGATTAGAAAAAGTTACATTGCTCTTCCAAGTTGGCGTATTGAAAGCAGGAATATTGTTTGGATTAGCATCCATTATATTAAAATCTATCCATGTTGTATTGCCATGCAATTGGTAGTTTTTAGGTAAAGCCCATGTCAAGCCTGCTGTAACTCCTTGAATAGATACTTTATCTGCGGCGTTAGTGTATAATTGAAACGCTTTGATATTTCCATTCAAAATATCTGCGGCAGCTGCTGGATTTACACTTCCGTCTGGTAATGTTACTGGGCTATTTGGTCTAATTACTACAGAGTTGATGATGAAATCTTTATATTGACTGTAATAGTAGTTAATGTCAAAAAGTAATTTTGAAGTCAATAATCCTTTATAGCCTACTTCAATACTTTGAACACGTTCTGGTTTGATATATGGCACATTTGATTTTACCAGTTTGTCCTTATTGTTGGCTAAAGCTGTAGGGAAAGGAACGCCTTTTTGCATATCAGCACCAAATCCACTACCAAACGCTCCTACAGAAGCGGCTGTGTAAGAATTTTCGTAAACATTCATTCCTTGCGAGTTGATAGGAGCACCTCCCAAAATCAAAATTGGACCTACGTCAAGCTTAATATATTGGTCGCTAATAGTTGGGTTTCTGAAACCAGTTTGATACGAAGCTCTAAAATTATGTCTTTCAGTTGGGGAAAATACCGCTGATGCTCTTGGCGTAAATTGACCATCAAAGTTTTGGTTTTTGTCATATCTTCCTGATAATGTTACTTTTAACTTATCTTGGAAAAGACTTTTTGAAGCTTGTGTAAATAAACCAAATTCATCGTTTGTGAGATTTTTGCCTTTGTCATCAAATAAAGTACCTTCTGTGTCGAGATAGTATTTTCTGTAATTTCCTCCAACTTGCAAATTGAAAACTTTTACCACGGAGCTAAAATCATAAAGTCCTTCTATGTGTTTTAAGCTACAGTTACTTTTGATTCCTGCGCCAGATAATCCAACAGTATGAATTAAACGATCTCTAACTTCGTCGAAAGCCGTTGTGCCAGGTACTAATCTACCTTGGTCGGCAAAAGCTCTTGCCTGCGTTTGATTTTGAGCTGTTACACCACTAATTGTACCATTGAATGCAGCCGCATAACGCTGAAACCAAGTGGCATCTGCTTTGTCGGGCGTCACAATATTGCCATTCAAGTCGCGCACCCAAGTACGGTTGATTTGCTGACCAAGCGAACGTGTATTGTAGGAGTTATTCGAAATTTCTTGGTTGGAATACGCTCTTATGTAAAACTGACTTCCTTTTAGTTCGATACGATGCTGGATGAACTGGAAATCATTGATAACGAATCGGTTACTGCCTGTGTACTGAGCCGTTCCTTGATTAAAATTCATTTGGTAAATGGCCTCCAGGTTATCATTAATGCGATAATGCAAAGCACCATTCAGTTTAAGGCTATACACACCATAAGTAGCCAAATCTTTTTCTTCATAACCTGTTCTTGAAACTCTACCAATATTTGGTAAGGTTTGGGCAACTTCATCACCATAAATATTCAAAGCATTACGCCCTGGGTTGTTTGCTCCACGGCTTGCTGCTGGCGTATTTGGGTCTATATCCGTATAATCATTGGCATACCAATCGGTACCTCTGAGATAAGAAGCATTGATTTTGAAGGCAAATTTGTTATTAAAAAACTTTTGCATATCTCAAAGCCAAATCGCTCATGGGTTTTGCGCCTAATCCTGTTCCATCACCCACGTGATTGAGTCCAAATTTCGTTTGAATGCTGAGTCCTTGGAAATCAAAAGGGTTCTTGGTACGTGTATTCAACAAGCCATTAAAAGCAATTGGACCATATAGAGCGGATGCCGCACCAGCAATTAATTCAGCACTTTCTACGTCCAAATCATGTGGGCCAAATAGATTTCCCATCGCAAAACCTAACCCTGCTGGTTGGTTGTCGATACCGTCGACTAATTGCAAAAATCTTCCATTTCCTGTACTATTAAACCCTCTTGTATTGATTTGTTTGTAGGTAAGACTACTCGTAACCATATCCAAGGATTTGATATTTTGTAGACCATCGTAGTAATTGGCTGAGGGTGTTTGCTGAACTTGTCGAATATCCATTTTTTCAATACTGACAGGCGAACGCAAAATGCGTTCTTCAACACGTGAAGCTGTTACTACAACGGGATCTAACTCTGAATTAGCTGGAGAAAGTGAAATGTCAATAGCCTGATTATTAGCAATATCAATGGCTTTAGCTTCGTAACCAATCATCGTAACCACAATAGAGGCAGGAGTTTTTAGCGATATACTAAAGCTACCATTAGCGTTGGTTTGCGTACCTGCAAGTTTTCCTTTAACTCTGATAGTAACTCCTTGAATAGGTTTTTGCGTTTGGGCGTCTGTGATTTTTCCCGTTACTGTAGCTACTTGTGCTATGGTTTGAGCTAGGGTACTGATAAAAATAAATATAGTTAATATATGTTTTTTCATGTCTAGAGAAATTTAGGATTTTTTCAAATGGTCATAACCTTGAGGTAAACGTTGGTAGCCATGATTGACAATTCGTTCGCCTAATTGCTGATAAAAACCACTTTGTGGGTCGGGAGTAAAAGTTGCCATACCGTCTACATATCGATTGTAGAGACAGAATAATGCTGCAATCAACACGGTATCATGAATTTCAGCATCGGTAGCGCCGAACGATTTTGCTAGTTCAACTGACTCTGGGGTAACAGCTTTTCCATTGATTTGTACAAGAGAAGCAATTTTTAATAAAGCCTTCAGTTTGTCACTCACAGGCATTTGGTCAATATCTTGTTTCATGATTTCACAGGTTTCTGTTTCGCCAAGTAATAAATCTGTAGCTGCGGTATGGGCATTAGTACAAAATACACAACCATTTCGGTATGAAACGATGGTAGCAATAAGCTCTCTTTCGCCTTGCGATAAAGTATTGTCGCCTCGAAGTAACAGTTGCGTTAAATCACGAATAGGTTGCGCCGTTTCTTGGCTATATTCTAATAAGCCAGTAATGCCTGGCAAATGTTCTGGTAAAGATATATGGGGCATAATCGTAATTTCTGTTGGGGATAGACAAAAGAATATCTAGTTGATTAAATGAAAATTCAACCAACTGATTTAAGTATGACGACAGAGTGCGTAGACTTATATTGCTCTGTTATAGCCTGAAAAGGCCATTTTTTGACCCATTTCCAGATAGTCTTCGTTTTGCTGTGGCGCCCATGTTGCTAATCCATCTACATAACGGTTAAACATGCAAAATGCCGCAGCAATCAATACCGTATCATGAAGTTCACGGTCGCTTGCACCTGCTTCACGAGCAATGGCGATATCCTCTGGTAAAACGTGCTTACCACCTTTTTGCACTTTTCCTGCAATGTCTAATAATGCTCTTAGTTTTGGAGAAATGGGCGTTTCAACAAAGTTTTTCTTGATGTCGTCCATCACACTAATGTCACAACCTAAGTGCGCAACTGCCGCTGCTGCGTGTGAAGTATGGCAAAAATGACAGTTGTTGAGATAAGATACATGTGCCGCAATAAGCTCCCTTTCGCCACTTGTAAGAGTCGACTCACTTCTTAGTAATACCTCTGCAAGATTGAGTAAAGGTTGTGCGGTTGTTTTATTATAATCCAGAAGCCCCGAAATACCTGGCAAGGATGGATTGGGTAAATTGATATATGACATGGTTTTTACTTCAGTTAAAAAATGATTGGGCAATACAATTCTAGCCTAACGTAAATGACAATACGTAAGGAAGATCATTACATTAAACTGAAGCTAACTCGGGAGGCATAAAAACCCCAGAAGAATAAAGATGAGTATATAAATAAGAGTAGTAGAACAGACTTGGCTTTTTGCTTTCGATGAAATGAAGGTATTTGTTTTCTAGACTTACTTGTTGAGGTAAGTAGTTAGATGATAAATGTTTGCACAAATCTAAAGCCTTTTTCAAAGGCGAACTTTTCTCTGAGTGATTATCAGAAAATTGTTGGCTAAGTTCTTCAGAAATAGATTGATATTTTTGTTTAGCTTTATGATTGGTCTTGATTTTGGTATAAAGCGTATCGTTTGAATAGCGTTGTTCGATAATATTGTAAAACTCACCCTGATATTCAATTAAACCTTCATGAGAGGTAATATTAGTAAAATCGCTACTGTAGGGCAGAGCAATAGGCATTTTGATTTCTAGCCATTCATCATTTTGAGTAACTGGAGTAGCTTTTTGAATTGACTTGTCAAAACAAAGCAAAACAATGCCAGTGCTAAACATATTGTATAGCAATAGACACAGAAATGAAATGCTGACAATTTTTTTCAAGGGATAAAGGTTGAGGGTTTTTTCTTACAATAACAAAAATAAATATTTATTTCATACAATATACCAATAGCCTATCGAAACTTTAGGAATTTTGATTAACGGACAAATTAATTTATCCGTTAATCAAAATAAAGCATTTTAGAGTCATCATTAGTGTATGAATACTTTACAGAAAGTTGTCTACTCTCGATTCAATTTACATCATGAAGATCGTTTTCCTAAATCCTATAAACTCATATTGGTTGTACACACAGGAATTTCGGAAGATTGATTTTGAAAAGAAGTAGTTTTAATATTTGCTTTAGAAATATGGCTATCTCCTTCTTTGATTTTGATAAACTGATTAGGCTTTAGATTTTTGAAAACTTGCTTTTTGCCTGTTTGAGCCCATGTAATTTCAAGTTCATCAATTAAATCACTTTGTCCAATACCTATTTCTCTTCTCAAAGCAGATGCACCAAAACTTCCTCCTGAATTTACATCACGATAGACAACCCTTTTTACTCCTTTTTCCCTGAAGGTAACTTTTACATGAGAACCAATAGCCGAACGATTGGTTTCTGTACCTTCCAACTGAATATTAATCCAACGGTTATTATTCTGCCCAGGATTCAAATACAGCGAATTGTTGTAAGAATCGCCAACATAGGCGCCACCCACTTCAATGAAAATATCGCTATCGCCATCATTGTCAAGGTCATTGATTGCTACACCATGTCCTTTTTGCAAATTACCCACTCTGCCCGAAACGGTGACATCGGCAAATTTTCCATTACCCATATTTCTAAAAAGTCGATTGGGCACTAGAGATTTATAATCAGGGTTGCCTGTGCCCAAATACATATCCAAATAACCATCGTTGTCAATATCGCCAAAGTTAGAACCCATCGTAAAAACGGATTTATTGAGACCAGCCTCTTTGGTTACGTTTGTGAAAGTTCCATCATGGTTATTGTGATATAAATTCATAGTACTGGCTTGATTAGGAATTCCCAAAGCTTCAGTTGCCGCAGTGTACGGAATCGAGGTGTCGAACTGATAACCACATACAAAAATATCTTGCCAGCCATCATTGTCATAATCCCAGAACCAAATCGGAAAGGTATTAATCTGAATATCATTTAGCCCTGATTTTTCAGTGACATCTTCAAACTGTGGAATATTATTTTTAGCGCCTGTATTTTTGAGTAAAGTTCTGCGTCCTCCAATGCCCGAAATAACAATATCTTGAAGCCCGTCATGGTCATAATCTGCTGCACTAACACCTTTGACAAAATCAATAATTTGACATTTGGCAATAGCCGCAACTTCAGTAAAAGTGCCGTTTTTATTACTGATAAATAGCTCACAAGGATTGTATTCATTAAGACCGCCCGTTTCGTTACCAATAAATAAATCTAACCAACCGTCATTATTAAAATCACGCCATACGCCTGCCTGAGTGGGATGTTCTGAGAAAAGTCCACTTTCTACGGTTACATCTGTAAAGGTATTATCGCCGTTATTTCTGAGTAAAGAATTGGCTTGTCGACCATAATTCCCCATCCATGCGCCTCTGAGCACAAAAATATCCAAAAATCCATCGTTGTTATAATCAGCCTGAATCATGTTTAGTCCACCTTTGAAACGACCTAAATCTGATATGACCGAGCAATCCATAAAACCGCCTTTGGTATCATTACGAAAATAATGCATAGCACCTTGCAGCCCCCAATCAGAAGTAACAATATCCAGATAACCATCATTATTAAAATCATCAATGAGGGTTCCACCAGCCATATTCCGTTTGTTGAGTCCTAAATTTGGGGCAATATCTGTGAATGGCTTTACGGAATAGCCCGAATTATCTTTATCCAAATTGGGTATCAACCATTGTTGAGGCACTTTTGCAGGATATTCGCCAAGCGTCATGTAAGCAATGTTTAATAGCCACATAGATTCAAAATCTCTAGGATTTTGCTGAAGTAGTTTCGCATAAATTTCGACTGCCTTTTGTGAGCCCGTTTTGTTTTGATGTACACCAGCATTTTTAATGGGTAAAATACATGATTCGGCCGAATGATTACTGATACAGTTTTGACGCTCGCCCATTCGTAAATAGGCCACTGCATAGCTTTTCAGTATTTCAGAATAATGTCGATGGTCTTCAGCTACAGCATACAAAATTTTCTCTAAGGCATCAACTGCTTCTTTTTCCTGACCCATTTTCAGAAAACCATTTGCTTTAAAAAAGCTTGCTTGTAGCCTCATAGCTGGGTCTGGATGCTTGGTCGAAAGCGAATCAAAAAAGATAAATTCCGCTTCTGGACAAAAGGAATTTTCTTTGACAAAATTTCTATCATAAGCATCTGATAAGTACTGCACCATTTTGTCATTTGAGCTTGAGGCTAAGTAGCATGATTCACTAATGAACAAAGTAAAACATACATATAGGTAATATTTGAATTTCATGTTGATTGGGATTTGAAAGGTAACCTTCAACCCACTTGTATCATGAAAATAGTTATTTTGTTTAATAGAAGGCAATAACCCTCCAGTCGACTGTCGGAAGACGACACTCAAAATTGACATTTCCATTGTATGAGTTTACAAATACTATTTTTTATTCAATGAGCTACAAGTTTTATGGTTGAAAGTTTGAATAGATAAAATAAAAATCTCCAAAATCATCATTTTCGTTACTTTCTGAAAAGTAAAGACACGATAATTTAGCCTAATATAAAACTACATTAGAAGAGTAATTACCTTAAACAGAAGCTATTTCGGGAGGATTGAAAATACTTGAAGTGTAATTGTTTTTGTAGATGTAGGAATCATAAAATTGATGTCTAATTCTCAGGTGCAGATCATCATGGATGGTTGTAAATACAGGTGTAATGCTTTGTAAATAGCTTGTAGATAAAGACTTACATAGTTCTAGTGCCTTTTTGAGTGGCGTACTTTTGCCAGAATGATTATCTGAAAACTGTAAACTGAAGTCATCGGAGAGGGACTGATACTTTTGTTTGGCTGTGCTATTGGTTTTGATTTTTGTGTAAAGCGTATCGTTTGAATAGTGTTGCTCAATGATGTTATAAAACTCACCTTGATACTCGATTAAGCCTTCATGTTTTGTCAAGTTGGCGAAGTCTCCACTGTAAGGAAGAGCAAGGTGCATCTTAATTTCAATCCACCCGTCATTTTTGGATATAGGACTTGCCTGTTGAATGGTCTTTTTGAAACAAAGCAAAACCAGTCCTGTGCTAAACATATTGTATAGCAACAAACACAGAAATGTTATGCTGATGGCTCTTTTCAATAGACAAGTTTTAGAGGGTTTCTTTCTATAACAAAAGTAAATGTTTATTTCATACAATTTTTGAGATGATGAAAATTAAATTAAGCTGTCGGGGGAAGATTTATGGCTTTCAAAAGTCAGTTTGGTTCAAAATTGAATTTATTTTATATTTTCTCCATATAATAATATTCATAATTTCTTAATCTAAACTTGTTTTTCACTTGACAGACTTGGACTGAACCTGCTATTACTTTTGCCCTCGAATTACACTTGATGCATTTGAGCAAAGAGGTTATCCGTTTTCTATAAATGCTACCGACAATTTGAGGTGCTCGGTTCAAAATCATGAAAAAAACTATATTCACAATCCTTTGTCTGTGTGGATTGCTTTCAGCAACTTTTGCACAACAAACGATAAATTCTGTAAGTAGCCAAACGAAAGAAACCAATTGGGTTCAGCGCAAAAACTACTTATTCTTGACTTTGTTGGAGGAATCCAAATCGCTACGTTTACAGTTGGAGACAGATGAAGTTTTGCAAAAACTGACTACTCAAAAAAGCTCACAACTTTCGGAAGCACTCAAAAGTTGTGCTTCAAAGCCCGCTTGTTTAGTCGAATCGCTTCGATTTTCAGAAGACGAAATCAAAACTGTATCGCTTCGTTTGTCGCAATTATGTACCAAAGGTAGTTTGTTAGAAAATTTGGTAAAACAATCTTTAGCACCATCATTAGCTTATGGGAAGCTTGACAATCAAGATGTTAATGCTTTATTGCAAAAAGCGTGGACGCAAGATGCTCGTGGTGTAAACTGGACAATCGGGGTATATTTGGGTGGTCAAAAACCGAATTATCCGTTGATAGATTCTATTGCTTTTGATATTACTAAGAAAGGTTATTATCAATTGCTAGGCGACTTAACTCGTGCAGTTCAGGCAACGGTGAGCGGCTCAAAACTGTTCTTTTTGCCATCACTTTCTTCAGCTTTGTTTGCCCTAGAAATCAATGAAAGAGAGCAAATCACAGACTACGAACCTATGGCGAGTGGTGTCAACAAACCTGTAGTCGACCGACTAAAAACGATTGCTTGGAACAAATATCCTTATTCACTGATTTTGGTGCCAGGTGCTGGTCCTGACGTAAAAGATATGCCCATGAGTGCCGAAGGAATGATGCGTTGTCGTGTGGCGGCTGTTAGATATTTCGAAGGAAAAGCTCCTCTAATTGTTGTTTCTGGTGGCAAAGTTCATCCTTACAAAACGCCTTATAATGAGGCTATTGAAATGAAAAAGTATATGGTCGAAAAGCTTCATGTACCTGCCAATGCCATTTTGGTAGAACCACATGCTCGTCATACCACGACCAATATGCGCAATACCGCTCGATTGATTTTCCAGTACGGAATACCTGCTGATAAACCTTGTATTACTTCAACCTCGGTTTCTCAAAGTCAATATATCCATGAGTTGAATTTAGATAAACGTTGTGAAAAAGAATTGGGATATGTGCCATATCGTAAAGGAAAGCGTATTTCTGAAACCGAAGCTGAGTTTTATCCATTAATTGAATCCATGATGTTGAATTCATTGGAGCCAATGGACCCGTAATAGGTCGTAACACTTCATTCATCTCTATTTTATGCAAGTTTCTTTATTAATCAAATATCCATTGATGATGGGATTGTTGGCTATGTCTTTTTTGTGGGGAGCAAGCCAATTACCTGAGATTAATCTTCAGGCAGAAAAAACATTTAACCTTGATTCTTTGGGCGCAGGACAAGGAATCAGTCGTATTGGGAATCAATATTTTGCTTATGGCGACCGTGAAATTGGGGTAATTCGTGAATATAAGCGTGTTGGCGATTCGTTGGCGTATCAGCACAAAGAAATAGCCTTGAGTATTGATGGACAAGATGTAATTGGGCATCCGACAGGAATAGCTTATCATAAAGGACTGCCTACTTTTATTGGCAATAGCGTGCGCCTAAATCCTGAAGGAACACAATGGAAAGCAGTTATTTACCAAGTTGATTGGAAAGGTTTACAGACTACTAAAAAGCTTGATAACAACCTTATTTCGACTATCGACGACGATGCTTGTATCCAAGGTACTCGCCCCGAATATGTACAATACAAAAAGCAGTGGTATGTAGCTACCGCTGATTATGGTAATCGTAAAAACGAAGTACGTTTATACAATCCGTTAGCTTTGGCGAAAGCGCAAAAGACCTCCGAAAAAGGCGTTTTGTACAAAAAGTTTTCGTGTGGAGCTTTTGTACAAAATCTTTTATGGATACCCGAAAAGAAAATACTGGTTTTGATTCAAAATCAAATTGAAGGACGACGCTGGCGCTTTAGTTTTTTGGATTTTGAAAAATCCATCGAAACAGGCGAACAAGTCGTGCTCAAAACAATAGATATTGACAAAGCTGATGAATTAGAAGGTTTTACCCTTTCAGATAACCCTCTTGAAGGCTTTGCAGTGACCTCTTCACGCCGTATGAATACTACATTTATCCGCTTACAATGGTAATGTATTACAACAAAATTTAATCTCATTTTTATGCAAAACATTTTACAAAAACAGCTTGTCCTTAAGGCATTATTATGTTTGTGTCTTTCGGGTTCAATGGCTGTTATGCCTAACCAAACCGTGATGTCGGCATCGTTGGGCAAAATGTCAAATCCTGTCACAGGAACCGTAACTACGCCCAAAGGTGAGCCTTTGGCTGGCGTAAACGTGTATGACAAAACCTCAAAAAAAGGAACTGTTACCGATGCCAAAGGTAGATTTACCATCCAAGCTAACGAAGGTTCAGTATTAGTTTTTTCTTTTGTAGGATTTGATAGTCAATTAGTTACTGTTGGAAAAGCATCTAACTTGACGATTCAGTTAGTAGAAAACTCACAAGAGTTACAAGAAGTAGTTGCGATTGGTTACTCTACTGTGCGAAAGAGTGATGTAACGGGTGCTATTTCGAGTGTGAAAGCCAAAGAATTAAATCTTACTACACCAACAGTTGGTCAGGCTTTGGTAGGTAAAGTAGCGGGTGTACAAATTTCACAAGTGAGTGGTGCACCTTATGTTAGTACAAAAATTCGTGTGCGTGGTGTTGGTTCTATCAATGCCAGTTCGGACCCATTGTATGTTGTAGATGGTTATCCAGTAGGAAATGACCTTTTTATCAATCCAAATGATATCGAAAGTATTGATATTTTGAAGGATGCTGCTTCGGCAGCCATTTATGGTTCAAGAGCTGCGGGTGGGGTAGTATTGATTACAACCAAACGTGGAAAAGAGGGTAAAGGGCAATTTCAATATGATGTGCAATATGGGCTTAATCAATTAAGCAATAAAGTAAAGGTGCTCAATGCCGAGCAGTTTACTCAGTTATTGATTGATGGGCACAATAATACTTACAAAGATTTAATCTTAAATTCTGGAAAAACATGGACAGATGCCATGTATTCTGATGACAATGCAACACGTGTCGCAAAAGTTGGGAATGCTTCTTCAGTAAGTTTACCACCAGATTTGTATGATTTCGCTAATCAGAAAATGATTACGCCAAAGTATAACACCGATTGGCAAGATGAGCTTTACCAAACTTCTATGGTACAGCGTCATAATTTGTCATTTACAGGTGGTAACGGCCCTACTCGCTATGCCATTAGCGGTGGATATTTGAGTCAGCCCGGTATTATCAAAAGTACCAAGCAAGATCGTATCAACTTCCGTGCAAATGTAGATGGACAAGTAAGTTCGAAGTTACGTGTGTCTGCCAACTTGGCTATTACAACAAACGAAAACCGTGAAGTGCAAGAAGGTCGTTTCAACCAAGGCCCAATCATGGGAGCGTTGGTATATATGCCAATTTTCCGTGCGTATAATGATGATGGTTCATTAAGAAAAAATGAAGCAGCGGGTCTTTCTGCTAACTATGCTTACCAGTCGATAGAAAACCCTGTGGCCTTGGCAACAGAGACAAAGATTTCGAGAAAAGGCGTAAGAGGGACATTTAGTAGTAATGCTTCGTATCAGATTTTATCAAGTTTGTTGGCTAAAATTAACGTAGGTTTACAGACTTATAATGAAAAATATGAATTTTATCAACCAACCACTTTAAGTAATGGTGCTAACCCTCCAGGCTCTGCACAAGCGATTGCAGCAGCCAATGCAGTGGCACAAACTCGTTCAGAAATGGATAAGTTGGTAGAATATACCTTGAATTTTAATAAGCAATTTGACGGACACTCGATTGGTGCATTGGCAGGTTATTCGGCACAACAACTAGATGTTGATGTGATTAGTGTAACGGCGAAAGGTTTCCAAGATGACCGTATTCCAGAAATTACAGGTAAAGGGGCTGATGCTACCAATTTTACCTTGAATGGTGCTACTGGTAAGTCAACCACTACTTTACTTTCTTATTTAGCTCGTTTGTCTTATAACTATAAAGAGAAATATTTCTTAACAGCTTCTTATCGTCGTGATGCTTCTTCTCGTTTTGGCCCACTAAATCGTTGGGGTAATTTCCCTTCAGTGTCTGCAAGCTGGGCGCTTTCTAGCGAACCATTTTTTGCAGAAAAATTTGGTCCCGAAACAAGTCTAAAACTTCGTGCTAGCTGGGGATTAAGTGGTAACAACAATATTGGTAATTATGGTTTTGCTCAAACGATGTCAAGTCCAACAGGAGTTGTTTTTGGGAATGGAACAGTAGCGTCGGCGGTATATCCGAATGCCTTGCGTGACCAAAGTTTGGGTTGGGAATCTACTTCACAATACAATATCGGGGCAGACTTGGGCTTATTCAACAACCGTATTTTCTTGATGGCTAACTATTATTTGAGTCAGTCAACAGATTTATTGTTTAACCAACCAGTGTCAGCCGTATCAGGAACATCAACGATTTTAACAAACTTACGTAATTCTAAAGTTCAAAATCAAGGTATTGATTTACAGTTAGATGCAAGAGTAGTTCAAACGTCAGATTTCCGTTTAAATCTTTCAGGAAACTTCTCGCTTAACCGTAATAAAGTACTAGACCTAGGTGGCGCTAATACCATTTTGACTAACGGGGCAGAACGTTCATACTTGACACATATTACTCAGGAAGGTCAACCAATCGGGATGTTCTACGGATTCAAAGTAAAAGGTATGGTTCGTGAGGCTGATATGGCCAATATTGCAGAAGATAACGCCAATTATAACGCTGCAACTCAGACTTATACTGCTGGTTATAAAATCAAAGGACCAGCTCGTTCAACAGCTTCGAGTAACTCTTTAAAACCTGGAGATTTGTATTTTGAAGATACCAATGGCGATGGTGTTGTGAATGATTTGGATAAAACAGTCATTGGTTCTCCTTACGCGAAGTTTACTTACGGTTTTGCGATTACTGCTTCTTACAAAAACTTCGACTTTACTTCATCTTTCAACGGGGTTTATGGAAATCAAGTACTTGATGGTCAGTATTATTATACTTTCAACATGGAAGGTTCGGGTAACCAATATGCAGATGCTGTGAATCGTTACCGCTCAGAAGCTGAACCTGGTAATGGTATGATTTATCGTGCTTCTCGTGGTGGTACACAAAGTAACAGTACTCGTTTGTCGACCTTCTATTTACAAGATGGTTCATTTTTGAGATGTACCAACATGACCTTAGGATTTACGATTCCAGACAATTGGTTGAAAGGACAAAAAGGCTTGAGTGGTGCACGTATTTATCTAGCAGTAGATAACGCCTTTACGTTGACTAATTACAGAGGTTATAACCCAGAAGTAGACTACAACGATGGTGCAAATCTTAGACCAGGGGTAGATTATGGAAAGTATCCGCTTGTAAGAGCTTATACTTTAGGAGCTAAGTTGACTTTCTAGTCTTTTGTAGAAAACTATTTTAAAAAGAGAAAAATGATTAAGAAAATATCACTTTTGGCACTTGTAGCGCTCAGCTTAAGTGCTTGTTCGGACGATTTTGTGATGCAAAACGACCCGAATGCCGTAAATGCTACAGACTTTTTTAAAACCGAAAACGACGTTTTACAAGCGGTCAACGGCGTATATCAGTCTTTGAGAAGTTCAAATAACATTGGTGAAAATAGTGGTTTATATACCGACGAACGCTCAGACGATGCTGGTCGTAATGATAACCAATCAAATGCAGGAGAGCCATTTCAGTTTAATGACTTTTCAATTTTACCAAGTAATACTTACTTGAAAAGTCACTGGTTAGCACTTTATCAGACTGTTTCTCGTGCCAATCAGGTGATTTCTAATATTGACAAGGTAACATACACTACAGCAGCTAATAGAGATATCTACAATGCTGAGGCGAAGTTTCTTCGTGCTTTAATCTATTTTCATTTGGTTCGCAAATGGGGTGATGTACCTTTGGTTACTCAGCAATTAAACACGACAACTGACGTCAAAAACAGCACTTTCCGTGAAAAGAAAGAAAAAGTATATGATCAAATCGTAGCTGATTTGAAAGAAGCTGTCAATTCTAACTTACCTAACCACCAGCCTGCATCTGACAAAGGTCGTGTGTCAAAAGCTGCTGCTAATGCCCTGCTTGGTCAGGTGTATTTGACTATGGCAACGACCTTAGATCAGGCGAACCGTGGGGCAAATTTAGGAAATGCCAAAACCTATTTGTTGGCAGCCTACAATATGAAGGCATTTACTTCATTGAAGGATATTCCTTATGCAGATGTGTTTGATGTAGCCAAGAAAACTACAAACCCTGAAATCATTTTCCAGATTGTTAGCAAACAAGGTGACCCAACGTATTCATCTTCAATTGCAGCCAATAACCAAGCAAAAGGCGAAACAACTAACTCGCTTAAACCAAGTAGTGGTGTTGGAGGAAATGTAAAAACAGATTTAGTAAAAGAATTTGAAGCAACGGATTTGCGTAAGGATTTCTCTATTAAATATGCCAACGATGCCACGGTAAAAGATTGGTATATCACCAAATTTAGAGACGTAAGTTCGACCGCAGGCGCAAATGGCTATGGTGGAAACGACTGGCCTTTAATTCGTTACGCAGATGTGATTTTGATGTTGTCAGAAGTAAGTTTGTATTTGGGCGAAGAAGCTAATGCAATTATGTATCTCAACCAAGTACGTGAGCGTGCTAAATTACCTACCTACGAGGTTTCGAAATTAGACCCAACATACAGTCAGAAATATCCAACTTTGAAATTGGCTATCTTGCACGAGCGTCGTGTAGAATTAGCTTTTGAACATCATCGTTGGTTTGACTTACTAAGATTTTTTACAGCTACAGAATTGGTTGACTATATTAAAACCAAAGCGCAATCAGATTATGGAACAGCCAAAGTTTCTAACTTTGGTACAAAGGACTATTACTTCCCAATTCCATTTGATGAATATAAATTAGATCCTGTAAAAATGTATCAAAATGCAGGATACTAGATAATAATGAAGAATTGTGAGTGGTGAATTGTCCTTGCCTAAACATGAGTCATCCTAAATTTAGTGATTGAGCGCATGAGTGATTATTTTTAATCTAGATTTTACTAGTAGAGACACAATACTTTGCGTCTAAAGAGATGTCATGTTTAAATATAGTATGAAAAAAGGCGGTCGAAAAAATCATTTCGACCGCCTTTTTTCATAAACAGTATAATCGTTCACCTTGTGAATCTCAATATGGATAAACAAGAGGTCTCTATTTTAAATTATTCCAAAATTCAGGATGAATCATGTAGCTACAGTTTTTAAACTGATTGAAAAAATAATCACTCAATTGTAGATTTACGCTTACAAAATAATATTTGGTAATGAGGGAGTTAAACCGATCACTCAATGGTAGATAGATACTGAAGTGATGTTTGGTTACTCCTTCATGACAAATGCTCA
>NZ_JASHIC010000008.1 GCF_030056705.1 Flectobacillus longus | reverse complement strand
AGGAGAAAATACGCCTAAGAACCAGTCAAATCCTAGATCGAATCATGGATATTGCTGTTGGATTACATAATCTTAGAGTTACTTTCAGAACAATAAATAATAAACCGTGATAAAGTTTATTGTTTTCTTTTTTTTAAAACAATAATTCTTTCTACATTTATACCACCTTTAGAACCCATTATTAAACTAAACTTTTACGCCAAAAAATGAGATTCAGGCTACATCTTAAACCGACCGAAGATAGACAAAAGCTACTTTTTAATTATCAGTATCCCTTACAAGCTTGGTTATATAAAATCTTGTATCAGGCAGACCAGTCGTATGCTTCCTTTTTGCATAATCAAGGTTATGCAGTACCTAATAGCCATAAAAGTTTTAAGCACTTTACATTTTCCTCATTACAACTCGGAAAGACCAAACCTATCAAATCTGGCGACACGTATATACAACTCAGTTCGGATAGTATTTCGTTAGTTGTATCGTTCTATATCGACAAAGCTGCCGAAGGATTTATTGTAGGATTATTTCAGAATCAGGAGGTAAGTTTATTCAATCGCGACTACCGCGCCAACTTTATCGTAACCAACGTCGAAGCATTGCCTAATCCATTCGATGCGTTTACGGGTAATCAAGTCGTAACGATGTCGTTCAGAACCATTTCACCTATGGTGGTAGCGAGAAAAGAAGAAGGATTAGACCAATATTTAAGTCCGACAGACGAACGTTACAGCGAGTTTTTTGCTATCAACTTGGTTGACAGATACCGCACCATAGAAGGTACCGACAGTTTGCAAGTAGATAGCACCATTGCCCAAAGTTTAGTGAAGTTCAAGCTTATATCAGACCCTACGAAAGTGAAGAAACGAGGTTTTTTCGTAAAAGAAGGAAAGCTTAAAGATGAAACAAAAGTTATTGGTTATCATAACTTTACCTTCGAAATAACCGCCCCAGCCAGACTTTTGGAAATAGGATTTTTGGGAGGATTAGGAAAATACTGTGCCGTTGGTTGTGGTTGTGTGGAGGTTTGGGAGAGGTAGTTAATAGTACAACACTATTTTTGACAATAACTATGAATAAGTTTAATGATAATAGTCCAAAATATCGCTTATTAGCGATTCTCAAGCTGTTGATTGAAAGTCCGAATCAATATACCAAAGTCATGTTGGAAACAAAGTTCAACATTGGTAAAGATGCAATTACTAGCGACTTTGAAGAGCTAAAAGACGCAGGATTCGATGTTCAATATGATAAAAAATATCGATATGCTATTGTTCCGAACAAGCCCATGGAACATCTGGAAGATATGTTATTTTTCACAGAGGCAGAGAAGGAAATCTTGTTAGATGCTCTTGCTAATAATGCCAAAGCTTCGGAGAAAAGAACCAAGCGTATGCAAGAAAAACTCAATACTATATATGATGTCTCGAAATTGGGAAGTAGCTTATTTTCAAGGACTTTTCTCTCAAAAGCCAACTTGTTAGAGCAAGCCAAGCAAGAAAAAAAGATTGTCAAACTCATTAACTATCGCTCAACCAATAGCAGTGAAGTAACTGACCGCTTGGTGGAACCGTTTCAGGTAAGCGTAAAAGAAGATATTCTTCACGCTTTTGAAGTAGAGAAGAAGGCAATTCGCCATTTCCGTATTTCCAGAATAGAGCGAGTAGAGTTGCAAGATGCTGATTGGCAATACGAAACGCAACATTATGTAACTGCCACCGACCCGTTTCGAATTGTAAATGATCATAAAGTACGGGTGCATATCCGTCTGAAAGTGGGCGGTTACAACGAATTGATAGAACGATTTCCTTTGACACAAGCCTATTTACAACCCTCAGCCAACGAGTTGGGCGTTTATGATTTTGAATGCAATGTCAACGAAAAGTTCTTTGGGCTGACCAATTTTATTTTGGGTTATCACGAGCATATTGTGGAAATAATAGAACCAGAAAGCCTCATAGAACATATCCGAAGGCATATTGTGAAAATAAATTTTTAAATATTTGAGGGGTGTGGGGAATAATGAGGTAGGTCGGGGTGTAGGTTTGGGAAAAGAAAAGCTTTATAAGTTGGTACGATTAAAACTTTACTTATCTATCATATTTCGATTCCTTTTTTATAAAGCTTTATTCAAAGTTACTTTTTTTATGTTACGAATACAATCATTTTGTTGTAGTGAAACAGTAAATAAGAGTTTTAAATGATATTTTTATTTTAATTATCTATCATTGGATTTTAATTTCTTTTTTTTCATTATGTTTGTTGAAAAAAAAGAAATTATGAAAATGACAGACGAAAAGTTAATTAATAGACCGTCAAGGTGTACAAAATGTGGCAATTGCTGTCAACATTTTGAAATTTTAGATTGCGATGTTTGCAATGGATTTTATTTTTTCATGGATATATATTCGACAATGTAATGAATCTATTTATCAAACCAACGGGCGACCCATTTATAGATGTAGGTGGCTATGTTATTCAACATTTGGGAAAGAGTTTTCCCAATAAAAATATTTTTGAACTCATTGAATATGCAACGAATGTATATGTAAAGCAATGGGGAGGAAAGCTACACACTTATTTTTTGAATTCATCAATTACTCAACCTGCTTTCAATACAGAAAAGAAAATAGCCGAAACTCTTAAATACTATCGTGGTATGATAGAAGAAACCAATACCGAGTTTAAAATTGGTTATTGTAGAATCGTTGGCTCAGAAACAAAGTTGTATGTTGCAGGAAGAAGTAATCACATGATGTCCGCTTCTGGTGCTTTTATTAATTTTCATAGTGCTTATGAAAGTGGGTTGTATCTGTCTAAAGAAGCTCTAATAAGAACATTTTTTGTCCCACTTGGTGTGAGTTTTGTTGGCGATAAAATTGCATTACTCCAAAGCAATTTTGATACAGTTAGTTATCATTTAGTAGCTAAAAATGTGGATGAAAATCGAAAAAATATTGCTTCGGGTATTGCAGAAGGTACTCTAAAATCTGAATTTGGGATTGTATCAAATGCTCTATTTGGTTATGCAGATTATTGTTTAGGTAATCTTGCTGTTGTAGTCGATGATACTGACGACTCAATTGCTTTGAAAGATGTCCAGTTAAATATGTACCATTTTACAAATTTCGGTGCAAGTCCTGACATTGAGTTACATACTTTCTCTAATCTTTTATTTAAGTTTTACGCTCACTGCAAAAAACATTATTCAAAAGAATGGAATGCTTTTATCAATCAACATTATAAGTATTCCAAATTTAAGGATGCCCAATTTGATGAACAAAGCCAAGAGTGGTATAATAAAAAAGAGCGACTTTCTTATTTAGATTACAAAGTATGGAATAATCCGATTTTAAATAAGCTGGTTAAAAATGTTTCTATTGTGAATCACCTTTGTAAATGGAGCAAAAAACATAAGTTTAATTTCAGTATCGTAGAAATTTATTGTATAAATATCTTAAAAATGGAAAAATACACAATTCAAAAAATCAAAGAATTAGCAGATTTCGTCTTAAATGATAAATCTGATGACCAGATAAAAAAATCAGTGGTGAGATTAAATGGTTTAAAGAGTAGTGGTGATTTCAGAAGCTATCTAATCAAATTAATTCAAGAAAATTACGAAGTTAAAAACCCTAATCCCCTAATCACCTTAGAAGATTATGTAATATATCTTTTCCCTGATGGTACATATTGGAAAGATACGAGAGATTTATTATTAATTGCTATTTATCAAAAACTGCATGAATCCAACTTAATAATTGCAGAATTGAGTAGTGATGAGGATGAAGAAAATAATGAAAATGAATAATAAACTATAAAAAAGATACACAAAATGGAATTACTAAAAACACAAGGTTTTGTACTAATTGATGTAGATGTTGTAGCTTTAAACAATGCAGGAGCAAGTGCTACAACAAATTTTGATAACGGAGTTGCGACAAAGACCATCTCTAAAAATGGTAAAAAATATGCCTATGTATCTGGACAAGCATGGCGTTATTGGTGGAGAGATACACTCAAAAAAGATTTTGGATGGGATTTGTCTCCAATTACAAGAGAAAGTAAGATTGCATTCACAGATGCAAACCCTTTGAAATATGCTGATGATGACGTTTTTGGCTACATGAAAGCCGCTAAAGATGTAATTCTGAAAGAAGATGGTACTCCAGAATTAGATTCTAAAGGAAAAGAAAAGAAAGAGGATGTAACAGTTACTCGTGTCTCTCCATTAAAAAACTCAGTTTTGGTATCAGTTGCAAGTACATCTACTGTGGAAAATTGGTCGAGTATGGCACGCCAAGAAGGTGATTCTGTTCCTTACAGTAAGGAAGAATATAGTGCTATAATGAAAGGGATGTTTTCGATAGATTTAGCCCAAGTGGGTACATTTGCTACTTACAACAAAACGGGTTTCAAAAATTTAACATTAAAACTACAAGAAGAAGCTGTTTCAAATGGGTGTACATTATTGGATGACCCCTTCGTAAAAGATGCGAAAGGAGTTTCTAAAAAATTAGTACAGTTACCGTCGGAACTTAGACAAAAACGAGCTATTGACACGATCAAAGCTCTGAAAACTATTTCGGGTGGTGCAATGCAAACTAATAATATGGCAGATGTTACACCAAAGTTTATCATTTTAGCAACAACCAATAGCGGAAATCATCCATTTTCACATATTGCAAAAGGTGAGGGCTTGTACAATAACGTAGCAGTTCTAAGTATTGAAGCAATTAAAGAAGTTTTGGAAGATTATAAAGACCAAATAATTGGTCAAGTTTTTATTGGTAAACGTGCTGGATTTATGGACGAAATAAATGCCGATTTACAAACATTAGCGTCTGAAAATGTTATTGTTTCTTCTGTAAATCAAGCCATTGATGCTTATTGCTCGCAGTTAGAAAAGCAAATTATCTGATTATGAAATGTTACAAAATAGAAATTTCGGGCTGGACGGCTAGTTTTAGGTATCCAAACTTAATAAGTGGTTATCAGCCAACTTTGGAAGTCCCTCCTTTGAGTACTGTGTTAGGCGTGATAAATGCAGCAGCAGGGAAATTTGTAGCCTATGATAATGAGCAGATAGGTTATTATTTTGAATTTGACTCCATAGGAGTTGACCTTGAAACTATTTATCAGATGGATGGTAACGGCAGAACTACCAATAATAGTGCAAAATCAAATGTTATAAGGAGACAGTTTTTATTTAATCCTCGATTGATTATTTATACTCCAAACGAACAAATCGCAGAATACTTTAAACAGCCTGTTTATCCAATTTTGTTAGGACGTATTAATGATTTAGCAACGATTGAATCTATCTCTGTTATTGAGTTACTCGTTGTAAATGAAATGGTTGAGATAAAAGGTCAAATAATTCCTACTTTCCCATATCATCTAGCGGGACAAATTCAAGCCTTGCCAGAATATTTTACGAATACATTTCCTAGGAAAAATTTAGGAACAAAGCCTTTTTCAATTATTTCACATACAAAAGGCGTAAAAACGTCCTCAATAGAAGTCTTTAAGGACTCGGAGTTGAATTTAAACATTTTCATGCACCCTATCAATTATGGCAACGAATGAAATATTGGCAAAGTCTGAGCCACAACTCACGCTTCAAGAACATATTGAAGACTGTTTAAAGATTCATTCTTTTCTTAAAACCCAATTTGCTGATATTATAAAACTCCCAAATATTCCTTTGGAATTTTGGGAGTATGTTAGAATATCAATGATTTTTCATGACCTTGGTAAGAGTCATAAAGAATTTCAAAAATTGCTTAGAGGAGAGGAGTCAAAGTGGAAAAAGCAGAGACATGAATTATTTTCATTGCCCTTTTTTAGCGCTTTTGACGGAATTGAAGATAAAACTATCAAAAATGTGATGTTACTTGCTATAGCAGGACACCACAAAGATTATGGACAACTTTTTTCAAGGTATATAAATGGTTTTTATCAAGACGAAACCCCAAACGATGGTTTAGAATTAGATTTGGGTACAACTGAATCTATTACTTATGTTTCTGAATTTAAAAAAGTCAATGTAAACGCCATCAAAATCTTACTTAAAGAGAAGTATCAGATTGATATTAAACAAGAATTAAAAGTAGAGAATCAATTACGATTTATCAGATCCTATAATCGAAACGGTGTAACTATTAAAAATTCAGATTATTGGTTTCTTGTATTATTATTTGGAGCAATAAAAAACTGTGACCATTTAGGCTCGGCAAGAATTCAATATATTACATCAAATCAATTGTCTGATTTTCAGTTTCTTACTGATTATCAAAATAAATTACGCTCTAAGTCTTTAGATTTCTATCAACACCAAAAAGATTGCTCTCTGACTTTGGGAAATGTGATTTTAACAGCTCCAACTGGTTCGGGTAAAACCGAAAGTGCTTTTTTATGGGTTCGTAGGCATTTTGAAGATAATCAAACAGGAAGAATTTTTTATATATTACCTTTTACCGCATCTATTAATGCCATGTTTGAGCGGCTCAGTACTGTTATTGTAGAAGGAAAAGTTGGAATGTTACACGGAAAACTTAGTGCTTATTTAAATAACTATTTTGAAGAACATCAATATAGCCATAGTACAAAAAAAGAAGCAATTGATGAACTCAAACATAAATTTAAGTACGTTACAACTCCCATAAAAGTTTCGACTCCATTTCAGCTTTTAAAGCATCTTTTTGGCTTAAAAGGTTTTGAACAAGGTTTATTTGAGTGGGCAAATAGCTACTTTATTTTTGATGAAATTCATGCTTATGATGCTAAAACCTTTGCCCAAATAAAGGTTTTATTGGAATTTGTGACCCAATATTTGAAAGTAAAAGTGATGGTCATGACCGCTACACTCCCTAAGTTTCTTCGGAAAGAAATAGAAGCAGCAATAGGGGAATTTACGTCAATTGATGCCAACCAAACGCTCTATAATTCATTTAGACGGCATAAAGTTATTTTACAAGAGGGTTTATTAGAGAATAATCTCGACATAATTAAAGCCGATTTACACACAGGGAAAAAAGTTTTGGTTGTGTGTAATACAGTAGCACAAGCACAGAAAATTTACGGCATATTACGAAATGAAGTTGAGAAATCAGTTTTGCTACATGGTGGTTTTAATGGAACTGACAGAAATGCACACGAACAAACATTATTGAGAGCAGAACAAGATAATACATCAGAAGATGTAATGCTTTTGGTCGGTACTCAGGCAATTGAGGTTAGTTTAAATATTGACTATGAGATTATTTATACCGAACCAGCTCCAATTGATGCTTTACTTCAAAGATTTGGTCGTGTAAATCGTAAACGAGAGAGAGGAATCTCGCCATGCGTTATTTTTAAAGAAAGTAACAAGACCGATTTTTATATCTATGATAAAGATGTCATTTCAAGAACATTAGAAGTTTTTTCAAAGGTTAAAAACGATGGAATTGTAGATGAATCTATTTTACAAGAATACATAGATTTTGTTTATCCTTCATGGAGTGAAGAGCAAGAAAAAGACTTTAAGCTGGTTTATGAAACAATGAAATCAACCTTAGATTTACTTATACCCTTGATTCACTCTAAGAAAACAGAAGAAGATTTTTATAAGCAATTTGATGGTGCAAAGGTTTTGCCTCAAATCTATAAATCAAAGTTTGAGGAATATTTAAGAAATTTTGATTTTATCAATGCTGAAAATCTAAAAGTTTCGATTAGGAAAAATAGATTTGTACAATGGTTATCGTCTCAAAACCTAAGAAAAGAGGTATTTGCTTTCGAGAAAAATAAAAAGGGAGATTTACTAACTATTGAATATTTTATCACAAATAAGTTATATGATTCTGATTTAGGGCTTTTTAAAGATGAACATTCAGCTTGGGAGGATGATAATATTATTTGATAAAAACCAAATGAAACGTAGAGACGTTGCATGCAACGTCTTCATACCAAATTAGAATAATGGATGTAGGTTATATCTCTAGGTATCGACATTCTTTAGACGTTACATGTAACGTCTCTACGTTAGATTTTGCGAGGTTGTCGTATAGATAGGTTATTAATTGATGGTGACGTTTTTGAATTATGGTAGAGGTCGTTTTCAGATCTCTAGGTATCGACATTTTTTAGACGTTACCTGTAACGTCTCTACGTTAGATTTTTCGAGGTTTTCGTATAGATAGGTTATTAATTGGTGGTGACGTTTTTGAATTATAGTAGAGGTCGTTTTCATATCTCTAGGTATCGATATTTTTAGACGTTACATGTAACGTCTCTACGTTAGATTTTGCGAGGTTGTCGTATAGATAGGTTATTACTTGGTGGTGACGTTTTTGAATTATGGTAGAGGACTTTTCATTTCTCTAGGTATCGAAATTCTTTAGACGTTACCTGTAACGTCTCTACGTTATATTTTGCGTAATTTTCGTATAGATAGGTTATTAATAGATGTTGACGTTTTTGAATTATGATAGAGGACGTTTTCATATCTTTAGGTATCGACATTCTTTAGACGTTACCTGTAACGTCTCTACGTTATATTTTGCGTAATTTTCGTATAGATAGGTTATTAATTGGTGGTGACGTTTTTGAATTATAGCAGAGGACGTTTTCATATCTCAAGGTATCGACATTCTTTAGACGTTACCTGTAACGTCTCTACGTTATATTTTGCGTAATTTTCGTATAGATAGGTTATTACTTGGTGGTGACGTTT
>NZ_JASHIC010000007.1 GCF_030056705.1 Flectobacillus longus | reverse complement strand
GTTTTTGAATTATAGCAGAGGACGTTTTCATATCTCTAGGTATCGAAATTCTTTAGACGTTACCTGTAACGTCTCTACGTTATATTTTGCGTAATTTTCGTATAGATAGGTTATTACTTGGTGGTGACGTTTTTGAATTATAGCAGAGGACGTTTTCATATCTCTAGGTATCGAAATTCTTTAGACGTTACCTGTAACGTCTCTACGTTATATTTTGCGTAATTTTCGTATAGATAGGTTATTACTTGATGGTGACGTTTTTGAATTATGATAGAGGACATTTTCATATATTTAAGCATCGATATTCTTTAAACGTTACCTGTAACGTCTCTACATTAGATTTTGCAGGGTCTTTGTGTGGATAAGTTATGTATGATTGTTATTCTATATCTCTAAACATCGATATTTTTAAACGTTACATATAACGTCCCTACGAGTTTTACATTTATAAATTTGGAAAATATGGCTTTATTCAAAAACAAATATCGGATAGAATCTACACGGCTAACTTCTTGGGATTATAATGGAGATGGAATGTATTTTGTTACTATTTGTACAAAAAATCGGGAGCATTTCTTTGGAGAATGTAAGGATAAAAAAATGAAATTATCTAGTATAGGAGCCTTGGTACAAGGATTTTGGTATCAAATTCCTAAGCATTTTCCTCATGTAACTTTAGGTGAATTTATAGTAATGCCTAATCATATTCATGGGATAATTGACATTGGTACACTGAGAGAACCTAAGGAAACGGCTGTCAATAATGTTAAAAAACAGACTATGTATTATCAATCTATTTCTCCTAAAGCAAGTGGTATTCCGGTAGTAATTCGTTCTTTCAAATCAGTATGCACCAAGCATATTAATGAGCTATTTCCTTCTTTGGGTTTTGCATGGCAAGAACGCTATTGGGAGCATATTATCAAGGATGCTGATAGTTTTCAAAAAATCTCTAACTATATTTATTCCAACCCTGAAAGTTGGGAAGATGACAAATTCTTTCTACCATGAACATCAATGCCACACTTATCAATTACTTTCACCTTTGTCATCGAAAACTTTGGCTTCATGCCAACGGTATTACGATGGAGCATACTTCTGATGTGGTTTATGAAGGTAAACTAATTGGAGAAGAGAGCTATCCACAGCGTGCTGAGAAAAACCAAGAATTAGAAATTTTGGCAGAGTTGGATGGTGGTATTCGAGCTTCGGCAAAGATAGACTTTTTTGATGCTCAAAAGGGCATTGTTCATGAGACTAAGAAGTCAGATGCGAAGGAAAGAGCCCATGTGGCACAGGTAAAATTTTACCTCTTTTTATTGAGAAAAAATGGTATTCCTGCGCATTATGGCATTATCGAGTATCCAAAACTTCGAACTACCGAACGAGTTGAATTGCTTGATGATGAAATGTCGGAGATTGAAAATTGGATAAAAGATGTTTCTGAGATTATTCACCGAGAAGTTTGTCCACCCAAACTTTCTATATCCAAATGCCGTTCATGTAGCTATTTTGATTTTTGTTGGTCTGGTGAAATAGAAGAATAACCTTGTTTGGACACCATAATATGAACCTTTTGACAACATGAAAAAATCCTATTACCTATTCAATCCTGGACGTATGAGTCGTAAGGATAATACGCTATACTTTACACCTATAGATGAGCATGGCAATGAAGGTCAAGTTCGCCCAATACCTGTTGAATCGGTAGATAATTTATACTGTTTTGGAAGTTTGGATGCCAATAGCGCTTTGTTTAATTTTATGGGTAAAAACCATATATCGGTACATTTTTTTGACTATTATGAGCACTACACTGGCTCGTTTATGTCTAAAGATTATCTGTTGGCAGGAAAAATGCAGGTAGAGCAAACCAAACACTATATTTCGGATAAAAAACGAATGGTTATTGCTCAAACTTTGATTAATGGAGCGGCGTTTAATATGAGTCGTAACTTAAAATATTACCAGAGTAGGGGTAAAGATCTTGCCAGTTCATTGGAACGTATAGAAAATTACGTTTCTTTGATTGAAACTGCCAAAAAGGTTGATGAATTAATGGGTATAGAAGGCAATATTCGTCAGGCGTATTATGATGCTTTTGATACGATAATCAATGATTTTGAGATGGGGAATCGTAGTAAGAAACCTCCCAAAAACGAAGTAAATGCCTTGATTTCATTTGGAAATATGATGTGTTATACGATGTGTTTGGATCAAATTTATCATACTCAATTGAACCCTACGATCAGTTTTTTGCATGAGCCAGGTGTTCGACGCTATTCTTTGGCATTGGATATTTCGGAAATATTCAAACCCTTGTTGGTAGATAGGACAATTTTTAGTGTTTTGAACAAAAAGCAAATTCAAGCAAACGATTTTCGGCAGGATACCAACAGATGTGTATTGAAAGACAGTGCCAAGAAGGTATTTGTTCAGGCATTCGACGAACGATTAAAAGAGACCTTCAAACATCGAACATTAGGACGTAACGTCAGTTACAAGCACCTAGTAAAATTGGAATGTTATAAACTCAGCAAACATATTTTGGGAATAGAGACTTACAAACCTTTTAAAATGATGTGGTAATATCAATTAGTGAGTTGTGAATGAGAGATTGAGTGAATATAATTATGAATTTAACCATCTTTTATATGTATGTAATTTTGGTGTATGATATGGGAGAAAAGCGAGTAAGCAAAATGATGAAACATTGCCGAAAGTATTTAAACTGGATTCAAAATTCGGTATTTGAGGGAGAAATTACGGAGGTAAAGTTGAAGGAGTTAGAGATAGGTGCACGAAAAATCATGAATGAAAATGAAGATAGTTTGATTATCTTTAAGAGCAGGAATGAGCGTTGGCTTGACAAGCAAATAATAGGAGTAGAGCGTATGAGTACGGATAATTTTTTATGACGTATAATGATATACGCAAGTCGTCGAGCCTAACAAAAGTTCATTGAAATACTGAAATTTTATCAATCAAAGAGATAGGTTTTTGAGTTAAGTTTCTGATAATCAATAGTCGTCGATGTACGGGGTAAATCTTATCATTACACATCGACGATTTTTTTCTAGTTTTTTCGATGAAAAAAGTGTTATTTTATCAAACCAAGGTCACTTTTTCAACGGCCTTTAATCGTACCATGTAGGAATTGAAACTTGATGTAGTAATAGTGATAGACTTTTGAGTTTTAGCCTTTAATCGTACCATGTAGGAATTGAAACGCAACTTTTAACTGATTGGTCTTTTCCATCTCAGCCTTTAATCGTACCATGTAGGAATTGAAATAAAACAAAATTAAAGTAGACGGCTCCAGTCTCGATGCTACCTTTAATCGTACCATGTAGGAATTGAAATAACACCTATATTTCAGCAGCAGAAACAGAGCTTTACAACCTTTAATCGTACCATGTAGGAATTGAAACAGAAATATTTGAAGCGGAAAAACCTGTGTATATGTACCTTTAATCGTACCATGTAGGAATTGAAACCCTGAACATGGCGACGGTGAGTTGTTGTCCCATTTCAGCCCCCTTTAATCGTGCCATGTAGCAATTGAAACGAGGCAAATAACCTTTCGTAGCTTGCATAAAAGTTATCCTTTAATTGTACCTCTTCAGAATGGAAAAAAATCCCCGCAGATTTCATTTTCTCTGGTCGTTTGCGGGGATTTGATGCTTTATTCGGATTTGAAATTTGTTACATTTTCATGAATTGAGGCTTGGTCGATTACTTTGATGGCTTTTACCGATTTGAGTCGGACGTTTTCTATTGGTAATTCTTTTTGCCCTAGGATTCTCGAAATAAATTTAACCTCTGTTGCTTGTACGTTATCCAAAAATACATTTTTGATAGGAGTAAGCCTTTTTTCAAAAGTCTGTACGAGATTCCGCCATTGGTATAGTATATCTGTTTCAATTCCTAAAATACCTTGGTCGATTTTCCCTGATTTTATATTTTCTACATAAATGTTATCGACATATCCGCCCATTCTTTCATTGGTCTTGATAAATAACAAATGAAAGAGCTTCGCACCGTCTACTACTTCGCAGTTTTGTATCCAAACATTCTCGATGCCTCCCGATAATTCACTTCCTATGGCTACTAGTTGATGTCCATTTTTGACTAAACAATTTCTAATAATGATATTCTTTGAGGGTGTTTTTAATCTCCATCCTTCTGGATTTCGTCCAGATTTGATAGCAATGGCATCATCGCCTTGATCAAAAACACAGTTTTCTATCAATACATTTTGACTCATTTCGGGGTCTACGCCATCGTTATTGTGTCCATGGGCATACACATTTACTTTACGAATACTTACGTTTTTACACAGATATGGATGTATGGTCCAAAAGGGGCTATTCTGAATCGAAATGCCTTCGAGTAATACATTCTCGCAACGATTAAATTGTATAAATTGTGGGCGTAAATGTGCGGTGTCGTTTACCATTTGGCGCTGAATAACAGGTGTATAACTGATTCCTTGTAGATACAAACGCTTGATGCTTTCCATGTGTGGCTTTGGTCGGGCAAACCAAATTTTCCATGTACCCATTTGTGCTTTTACTTCCCCTTCTCCTGTAATTGCTACGTTTTTGCACTGATAGGCATAAATTAGGGGCGAATAGTTATAACATTCCATGCCTTCCCAAGTGCTGTGTACTGCTGGTAAATAGTCTGTTGGATTACCCGAAAATAAAAGTGTTGCCCCTTTTTCTAGATGTAAATTGACATTGCTCTTCAAATGAATTTTGCCTGTCAGCCATTCTCCTGCGGGTACCATAACCGTGCCTCCTCCTAATTTATTTGCTTTTGTGATGGCTTTTGAGATAGCTAGAGTTGTTTTTTCTTGATTTCCTTTTTCTGCACCAAAATCGATAATTGATAATTTGGGAGATTTACTAAAATTAGGAGCCGTTACCTTGACTGTACCAAAAGGAGCTTTGATAGTTGTAGTCGTAAAGGTAATTGGATTGTTTTTTTTGAAACTACAAAAAAGGAATATCATCAAGAATGCAATCGTGTTTTTTAGGAATGTCATATCATTGGGATTTATTTTGGACGAAAATAATATCTCCTGAGTAGGCAAGCGTCCTGTTGCATAATGTTCTACTTCTGATTATGATGCTACGTAAAAATGTATCATATCTTCGGAATTCTGTATAAGCCTTAGCACAACTTCACCTTGTAATTTTGTCCTATCAAACTAAACAATTATTCTTATGTCAAAAGTAATTCTTATTACAGGCGCTTCTCGTGGATTCGGGAAAATTTGGGCAAAGGCTCTTTTAGAACAAGGTCATAAAATAGTAGCTACAGCACGCAATACACATGATTTGAATGACTTGGTGGAGTCTTTCGGTTCGCAAATTTTACCTTTGCCTTTAGATGTCACCAATCGTGAACAGGTATTGGATACAGTTGCAAAAGCAAACGAACATTTTGGTCGTATCGACGTCCTTATCAACAATGCGGGATATGGTCTTTTTGGGGCTGTCGAAGAAACGACTGAAGCTGAAGCTCGCCAACAAATGGAGGTAAACTTCTTTGGACTATTATGGGTTACTCAGGCGGTATTGCCTTATATGCGTGCCCAACAGTCGGGACATATTATTCAGGTTTCGAGTGTTTTAGGCTTATTCACTTTACCAACGCTTGGTTTGTATAATGCATCAAAATTTGCGGTTGAAGGCTTAAGCGAAACGTTAGCTACAGAAGTAAAAGCCTTTGGAATTCATGTTACCTTGATTGAGCCTAATGGTTTTTCTACTGATTGGGCAGGAGCTTCTGCCGCACAAACACAGGAAATCCCAGCTTATGACGCCTTAAAAACGGCTTTCAGAAATGGCAGTACTCCCGATAGTTATGGTAAGCCTGAAGCGACTGTTGAGCCTGTACTCAATTTGATTGCTTCGCCTGAACCTCCTTTAAGATTGATTTTAGGAAAAGTGGGCTATCCAATTGTAAAATCTGTGTACGAACAGCGACTTGCTTCTTGGGAAGAAAATAAAGAAATTAGTGCCAAAGCACATGGACATTAAGTATTAGTGCTGAATAAAATTGCAATATTTCGCAATAGGCTGTATGCAGTAGGCATTAGGCAAGCACAAAGCTTCTATTATTTTATGAAAAATACTTTTTAACTTTTAGCCTACGGTATAAAACCTAGAGCTTATAGCGGGTAAAATTATTTTGATTTTACCCGCTACCTTAAGAGTACCAAGTTTAAATAGCTTATAGTTAATTTTACCAGCGTTTCAATGTTTATAGCGATTCTTATTTTCTCTAATTTTTTATAAAAATCATCAAAAATGAAAGCCATCGGATTCAAAACCTCATTGCCTATATCGTCTCAAGAAAGTTTTATTGAGTTTGAAACGCCAACACCTAATCCGTCAGGACGAGACCTGTTGGTGAAAATTCAAGCAGTATCTGTAAATCCTGTAGATACTAAAATCCGTCAAAATGCAGTAAAAGACACTGTTTTAGAGAATCCCAAAATTATCGGTTGGGATGCTGTCGGTATCGTCAAAGCTGTAGGTGAGGAGGTATCTTTATTCAATGTGGGAGACGAGGTTTATTATGCAGGAGATATCACTCGTGCTGGAAGTAATGCTGAATATCAGTTAGTTGATGAAAGAATTGTTGGCAAGAAACCTACGTCTCTTTCTATTGAAGCTTCGGCTGCCATACCATTGACTGCTCTTACGTCTTGGGAAACCTTGTTTGACCGTATGCGTTTAAGCTCAGAAAAAGATAAGGGTAAAACTCTTTTGATTATTGGGGGGGCTGGAGGTGTTGGTTCTATTGCAATTCAGCTTGCAAAAAAAATATTAGGTCTAACCGTAATTGCTACGGCCTCGCGACCTGAAACGATAGAATGGTGTAAAAAAATGGGTGCCGATGTGGTTGTAAATCACAAAGATTTGGTCAATGAGGTGCGTCAAGCAGGTTTTCATTTTGTTGATTTTATTTATGATGCTGTAGATATCAATGGTTATTGGGATGCCGTTGTCGAACTCATTAAACCTCAAGGACATATCAATTCCATTACAGGAAGTGGTACGCCCATTTTGTTGAACAAATTGAAAAGTAAAAGCGTGACTTTTTCTTGGGAGTTTATGTACACTCGCTCAACTTTCCAGACCGAAGATATGATCGAACAACATCATATTTTGAATAGAGTTTCCGCTTTGTTAGAGGAGGGAACCTTGATTTCGACTCATAATAGTACTCTTACAGGGCTAAGTGCTGAAACCTTCAAAAATGCACATGCCCAATTAGAGTCGGGAACTACTATCGGGAAATTGGTGGTTAAATATTAGTGCGGCATTGTGGAATACTTTAATCCACTAATTCAAGACTTGGTCTCATTATCAATATTTTACAAGATATATTTCTTGGTAAAGTCAAAACATTATGGAACATTACAAAACTATCACCGAGTTGCATGAGCGTAGTGGTTATCCGCTTCCTGAGCATCCTATGATAAGCTTGCTGACTTGCCAGGAGCTTTCGACATGCTCATGGGGCAATAGTAAGTTTACGGCTGATTTTTACATGATAGCGCTCAAAAAAATCAAATCGGGTACTTTTTTGTATGGCAAAACCAAATATGACCACGATAATGGGTCTATGTCTTTTGTGAAGCCACGACAGGTTTTAGAAATCAATAATGTTGAACTTTCCGAAAAAGCCTTTGTGATTTATGTCCATGAAGATTATTTGTTGGGGCATCCTATGCACGATGAAATCAAAAAATATGGCTATTTCGATTATGAAATCAACGAGGCTTTACACCTTTCGCCAAGTGAGGAGTTGATTATGTGGGAATTGTATGAAAAAATTGGCGTTGAATATCGAAACAACCAAGATGAATTTAGCAAGGATATTATCTTGGCACATCTTGACTCGATTCTTAAATATGCACAGCGTTTTTACAAAAGGCAATTTATCAATCGTACTCAGTTGTCGGGAGGAACAGTTTCGAGGTTTCAGAAAATATTAAGAATGTATTTTGAAAGTGGTAAAATACAACAATTTGGTTTACCTTCTGTTCATGCCATTGCCACTGAACTTCATACTTCTGCTCGTTATTTGAGTGATTTATTAAAGCAAGAAACAGGAAAAACGGCTCTAGAACATATCCATATTTTCTTGATTGATGAAGCCAAAAACCTTTTACTAGGTACAGACAAAACCATTGCCGAAACAGCCTATCAGCTAGGTTTTGAAAACCCTCCTTATTTTTCCAGATTATTCAAAAAAGAGGTAGGACTTACTCCAGTGGAGTTTCGCTTGAAAGGATAGGTAGGTTAATGAAAGTTTCGTAGGTGCGATAGACTTCAAGATAGTCTGTCGCACCTACGGAACTTTTACAGCTTTTATAGAGGGTAACAAATTCAGCCCTCATACTTATTTCACTCTCCAGATACTTCCATTTTTAGTAGTATGCTGCTTGAGTTTCCCTTCTTGCGTTAACTGCTTTAGCAACGTTTCACTTTCTTGACGAGATTTTCCACTCAATTCAGTAAACTCTCTAGCAGTGAGCGTTGGATACTTAGCAAATAAAGCTTCCCAAGATTTATCATAACTCTCCTTGAAAGCTGCTGGAGCTAAACTACTGATGCTATTTTCAAATACAGCGTACGGTCTAAAACCATAAATAAGTTGCGTATTGTTGAGGCTATTATTGACATGTAATGTAGGAAAACCTCTTACACCCATTTTTCTAGCTAGCATCAAATCCTCTTTGAAAAGCTCTGTTGCTTTTCCTGCATAATCTTGCTGAATTTTGTCTGCATCCAAACCTACTTCAATAGCTGCCGTCTTAATTTGATTCCAGTCTGCAATGTTTTTCTTTTCCAGAAAAACCATTTCACGCATTCTCCTCATAAACTTTTGAGCTTTTGCGTCGTCTTGTAACTGCGCAGCTTTGAATGCAATCGACGGAGGGTAGGATGAAGATAAAGGGTTTTCTAACCAAACATCACCATCTATTGGCATATCGTAATACTGACTTACCTCATCCCAGTGGTGTGCCACATCAGAAGGCTTGCTAATACCACCGCTGTTATAACTCCAATCGGGCAAAAGCCCACCCATACGATATTCGATTTCAACATACTTACCATATTCAAGCTTTAGCTTACGAAGTTGGGGCTCGATACCCCAGCAAGATGAACAAATTGGGTCAGTGAAATAGATAATCTTAATTAACTTTTTTTGCTGGAATTGATAGTCAAAATCACTAGTTGTAGACGAAGTATCAATCTCACAAACTCCTGTTTCGGGATCGCACAGAAGTGGATTCGATTTAGAATCTTTCATAGAATTTTTCTTTTGTGCTTGGCTAGTATATCCACCAAGACTGTTTAACAAGGCAATAATTATTAAGTTTTTAAAGAGAGAGTTCATTTAATAATAGGGTAAAATTGTACTACAAAAAGAAATTGGTTTTTAGCTTAGGATATTGCTTTTAGTATTAAATACACGAAATTTTTGAAGTCTGGTCGTTATTATTTTTGCAAAAAAACTCGTTATGACTCATTACAACATTCTACTTATTAGAACAATAAACTACACCCAACACTAGTTACCATTTTGTTTATTAACAAATATCATGTACTCCTACGGGTAATTATCAGTAAATTTGGGCACCAAATTTTGTATAAACAAGAGGTCAAAAAAACATGACTACTAAAAATCAAGCCGAAAACACTTGTCCTGCCGAAGGATTATTAAAGATATTGTCAGGAAAATGGAAGCCTCAGCTTTTCCGTTTTGCGGTAAATGGTGCTATTCGTTTCAATACCTTATTGAGAGATATTGAGGGGGCCAACAAGCAGTCATTGGCAACTGCACTCAAAGAATTAGAATCTGAAGGTATTTTACACAAAGTCATTATTAGTGAAAAACCACTCCATATAGAATATAATCTCTCCGAAAAAGGGCTTTCTCTTGTCCCCATCTTTCAGCAACTCGAAGGAATCGTAAAATAGCCTTGTCTATTATTTTTAGATAAATATTTTTCATTTTTGAATAAAAAAAGTATTCAAATTGTTTGATTGTCGTAAAAAACCATTACTTTTGTCATAAATAACCTCGCAAAATAATTTATTTGTCTATATTTTTACGTAAAAAATAAAAAACGTGATTATGTCGACTGCTCTAAACCAAGTAGAAATATTTCGGACAGAGGTTAGTTGTCCGAAGACCGCCGCCCAATTGCTTCAGCGTTTGCATGAAGTTTTTCCGAATGATAAGTTCAATTTCGATTTAGAGGATTGTGATAGGATTTTGAGAGTTGATAGTCCTCACTTAGAAATAGAAGCCATACCTAAGCATTTGCAATCTTGGGGGTATTTCTGTGAATGGATTGAATAGTGATTATTTGACAAACAATGAATTGATTTCACCGATAGCAGTCTCAGTGCTGGATTAAGTATTGTTTTACTTAAAATCGGTTTGCTACTATTGTTCTGTTCTTAAGCTCAATTGAATTGATTACTTTGTTCCATATAAAACGATATAAGGCTTATGAAACCCCTTATTATCATTGAATCACCCTCTAATCTGGGTCTGAAAGAGTCTGCCCAAGGAAAAGAGCCAGGTGTAAATAAACTGCCTCAGCATTTGAAAAAGCATGGTTTGTATGACAAGCTTAACCCTGCTCAAGTTATTCATTTGGCTGCTCCTGCATATAGTTCACAACTTGATGAGGCTTCGGGCGTGCTCAATGCCTACAAGATAGTTGAGTATGCTAAAGTACAGGCACAAGAACTCAAAAGAGTTATAGCAACAGATTCATTTCCTGTTGTTATTGGAGGTGATTGTAGTATTCTGATAGGCAATGCCTTGGCGCTGAAAGAATTAGGCAATTACGGTTTGATGTATTTGGATGGACACACAGATTTTGTGCTACCTTCTATGTCTCAAACTGGCGGAGCCGCTGGGATGGACTTGGCCATTGTGACGGGACATGGCCATCATAAGCTAACCAATATTCATCAGTTAGAGCCATATTTTGAAGAAGAAAATGTTTGGTGTATAGGTAATAGATGTTGGGACCCCGAATACGTGGGTCTCATACAATCTTCGCAGATTGAATATGTGCCGTTGTCACACCTCCGTGAGATGGGAATAGATACCTTACTTTCTCTATTTTTTATGCATATAGAAGCAAAAAAATGGGATGGTTTCTGGATTCATCTCGATGTCGATGTATTAGATCATAAAGTAATGCCAGCCGTCGATAGCCCCCAACAGGGAGGAATGTCGTACGATGAGCTTCGAGAACTTTTGATACCCTTGATGGCACATCCGAAGGTGGCAGGCATACAACTTACCATATTAGACCCAACCCTTGACCCTTATGGCATATATGCCCAAAGGTTGATTGATAATCTTGTAAAAATCTTAAGTCCCATTTTCAGAGAGGTAAAAGACCACGATGAAATAATGAGATTTTGACCTTAGTTTAACCTCTAAACTTCTCTACTATACTATTAGTTAACTTGGACCCTACACCTATTTTTAATTTCGTTCTACCTCAATAAGTTGAGAATCATCAAAAATGCTCGCTGGAGAAATAACTTTTTCGTTGAGCGGAATTGTTTTTCCATATCTTTCTTTTAGTTTTTCTCTCACCACTTCGTTGTCTAAGTCAAAATCTTTTAATCTTTGAAGTTTTCCAATTTCGATATTGGCGCCACGCTTATAAATTTTCCAAATAAGTTCGGAGCAGTAAATACGCTGGTCGTCCCAACCAAAGTAGATATCATACTTTTTACCTCGAAGTTTTTCACCCTCTTTTTGCATAGAGACTAATACTTTTGGCGAAAGAATGCTTTGGGCATTTTTGAGCCTTTTTATCACATAGTGGTGGTTTTCACCTCTTGCTATCCATTCTTTGAGGGGAGTAAGCTTGACAGGTTGTACTGCTTCAAATACGAAATACTCATTCCCTTTTTGATAAATAATACCACAATGCGAATACTGAGATTGTGTAGCTAGCTGAATGGCTTTGCTTTGAGCCGAAAGAGAAATTTGAAAAATAATATCACCATTTTTGTAGGCTTTTGTAGAGGAATCACAGCTTCCCAAAGTAAAAAATAGAGCAGAACAAAGGCTATAAATCACTTTCATGATAGAAAATTATTGATTTACAGAAAATTAAAACAAAAAGCCGAAAAATGTACATTTTTCGGCTTTTTGTTAGGTAAAAAAGATTTTAATATAGGTAAAGGTCTCGTGTTTTCGTCAAATGATATTTGAGCGGTTATGATTACAATAAAATCTAAGCATGCAAACTTGCTGATACACGCTTAAATAAATTCTTAACTTTTGCAGCCGCATTATCGACTGGTTCGGTGAGCATGCCATGGAATTCTTCCCCTTTGTGTAAAAAATGCGTCATAACATATCCCGATGTCATTCCCCATTTTTGGATAAAAGTAAAATATCCTTTGTTTTTCTTTACGCGTCCTGTCGAGCGACCTGAGAAATGATATACTTTACTTTCGCCAACGCCCTTGAATAATCGAATGCCCATTTTCCAAAGTTTCATCGAAAAATCAGGGTCTGAATACATGCCAGGATGAAACTCAACGCTGTATCCGCCAACTGCATTCCAAATATCACGATGTACAATATTGGGCGGCCAAGTAGCACCAGTCCAATCTGGTTTTTTGAAAGTTTGGTATTCTTTCAAAAGTTTAGCTTCATTAAACGACTTCAAATCTGTCCCATAATCATGATGAATGACACAATTGTTATTGGTATTATAAGGTTCAATCATAGTTGCCGACAAGAAAAAATAGGGATGTCCAATCGCTTTGATTTCTTCCGAAATCGCTTTATCCCAGTCTGGACACACATACATATCGTCGTTCATGTATAAAATATAATCGGTGGTTGCCTGTTGGGCAGCATAGTTCAGAGCGTAACAAATACCAATATTATTTGCACTGTAGGTATAATCAATATCAGATTGCTCACGAACCCAGTCCAGTGTTCCGTCTTTGCCTTCGTTGACATGTACGATAATCTGGTGGTCGAATTGTGAATTTTTTCGGATACTTTCAACACAAAGCTTCAAATAAGGTAAGTTGTTCCAAGAAGGAATTAAAATTGAAAATCGCTTCTCGCTATCCACTTCAGGGTAGTTTCTTTCTTGTAAGGTATTGATAAAGCTCATGGAAATTAGGAGTTGGGCAGTAAAACTTTGATTGCTCAAAAACTTAGACACAAAACCTACCTAGAACGTTGTCTACACATCTTCACTTTGTGACGAATTATCTAGAATTATCGACAAACTCATTAAAAATAAGTATCAAACTATCGAAGTTGCCCCTGATAAATCTCTTCAAATGCTGGCAAAAATCTACTTCCTACGGGAACCTCTACACGACCAATTTCGATTTTAGATTTTTGGAAAGCCGTAATTTTTTGTAAAGAAACAATGTAAGAATTGTGTACTCTACAAAAAAATTGAGCAGGAAGCCTTCCTTCCATAGCCTTCAAATTTGAACGGGTAAGGATAGGTTTATTGTCATTTACTGTAAAGATTTTCACATAGTCTTTAAGACCTTCTACAAATAAAATATCTTGATAAAATAGCTTAATCTTCTTATAATCAGCATTAATTACAACATAGTCTATTTCTGGTGTGTGGGTTTCAGCTACCTCTTTGTGACGTAATGTGTACAGTTCATAGGCTTTGTTGGTGGCTCTCAAAAATCTGTCAAACGGAATTGGTTTGAGCAAATAATCAATCACATTGAGGTCATATCCTTCCATGGCGTATTGCTGATAGGCAGTGGTAAAAATAACCATTGGAGGCTGAATTAAGCTTCGTAAAAATTGTGTGCCAGTGAGCGTTGGCATCTGAATGTCTAAAAAGACCAAATCAATTTGTCCTGAATTAATCAATTCCCAAGCTTCAAATGGACTAGAAAAAGTATTTACGAGTTCCAAATATGGTACTTTCTGAATATCGTCGGCAATCATTTCTAAAGCAAATGGCTCGTCATCTATTGCGATACACTTTAGTTTAGTGGGATAGTCAGATTGAGTTGATGGTTTCATAAAATTCATAAAGGTTGATGGATTTTAAGCGATTACGAATAAAGGTAAATTAGATTACAAATAGGGGAGAGAGCCGAAGATAGTCTTATCTTGGTATGAAGCCGTGTATTATTATTGGTTAAAAGTAAGCTAAATCGCTTTGATTTTAGTCATCACCTTGGCGCTGGTGATTATAGTTGTATATGTACTTCAACGATGAAAAGACCGTTTTCTGTTATTTTTAATACATGTTTTTCAGGATAATGTAAAGCCAAGCGTTTTTTTACATTCTGTAAACCTATGCCTGTCTTGTCTTCTTCTGTAAAATTGTGGTCAAAATTACGGTTTTCAGTAATAAAACTTAGAGTGTTATTTTCTACAGAAAGTTTAATCAAAATATGCGATTCTTCTATACTGTGTAGCCCATATTTAAAAGCATTTTCGACCAATGGTATAAATAACAGTGGCTCAATAGCGTATAGGTGTATAGGCCCTTCGTACGAAAACTCGGCTGAGTTCTTGCCAGAGATACGCATTTTTTGTAATTCAATATAATTTTGAAGATAGTCAATCTCTTGTGAAAGAGGTACCTTATCACTTTCTGATTGATACAACATATATCTCAATAGCTGCGAAAGCTTTACGATGGCATCTTCTGTATTTTCAGCTTTTTTGCGGGCCAACCAACGAATATTATTAAGCGTATTGAACAAAAAATGAGGACTCACCTGGAGTTTTAAAACGGCTAATTCTGCGGCTACTTTTTCTAACAAAATTTGCTGTTGTAGGTCATGGTTTCGCAAACGCTCTTGCCATAATGCCAAGGAAGTACTAAAAATAATCGAGAAAAAATAGGTCAAGGTAGCATTCATTAATTGCGGAAATGGCAAGAACATCCTTGGTGGACGAGGCATATTATTAGGCCTGTTTTTCCATTCCGACGGAGGCATCTTGGGCATTCCCATATCAAAGCCGTGCATTTTGAGAAAATAATGAGACCATAGCCAATGCAAAGCCAATATGATGATAAAGCCTAAAATTATATAAACAGAAAAAATATCACCTCGTTTTTTCATCAAAAACTTAGGAACAAGTACCAATAAATTGATATAAAAGGCGGCCATTAATGCCAAATTATTGAAGCATTGAACCGTAAAAAATCGACTAAACTCAGGACGATTATAAAAACTATTGGGCATCACGAGCACTGGTAAAAAGAAAACCAACGACCACCCTACAATGTGAAATACCAACTGATATTTTTCGAATACTTTCATGCTTTTCAAGTATGTGCTATTATAACAAAGTGTTGAACTAACGTAAGAAAATCCCAAAACTACGCCAACTGTCTATCAAGAACGCCTTTGTGTAGATAAACGCTCGAGCATTAGACTTTTCTACAAATAAACATTCTATATCTATCATCCAATACCTTATGAATTTATTCACAGATTATTTGTATAGTTTTGAAAAACAGTTGTTTATGCCTTCGTTGTTGCCATATCTAATTACGCGAACAGAAGGAAAATAGATTATCTAAACATTTCAATTTGAATAAATTATGAAAAGAACACTTGCATGTGTGTTGTTGCCTTTGCTTGTATTGGGCAACTTTTCATGGGGAGGAGCTCAAGTTTCGTCTACACCAGATTACGCCAAGGTTTTTCCACAAAACCAACTAAACAAAATCACTATTTCTATTTCGAAAGCAGATTGGGATAGTATCAAAATAGACATGAAGGAAAAGTTTAAAACCGATTTTGGCAAATCTCCATTTCCTCGCATGGGACCACCCAATGGCGAACGCCCCAATCAGCAGGGTTTTCCACCAACGTCACAAGATGGCAAACTATCAGAAAGATTTCCACCCCAGCGTGGAGGAGATGGCGAAATGATGCCTCCTCCAATTGGGACAACAGAAGACCCTAGATACGTTGCTTGCCAAGTAGAATTTGAGGGAAAAAAATGGAATAATATAGGTTTTAGACTCAAAGGTAATTCGAGCTTAATGAGCTCGTGGGGTGCAGGAGTATATAAAATGCCCTTTAGATTAGATTTTGATAAATATGAAAAATCGGATTTATATGGTTTTCATGAACTATCGATGTCTCCCGCTTTTCATGATAATTCATTGATTCGTGAAAAACTAGCAAGCGACATTTACCGACAAGCGGGCATTCCAACGGCTCAGACGGCTTTTTATGAGGTATATCTCGACTATGGCGATGGCGTACAATATGCAGGGGTGTACACTATGGTAGAGGTGATTGATGATACCATGATACAGTCACAATTTGGTAGCTCAACAGGGAATATTTATAAACCCGAATCAACTTTTCAGCGATTCAGGGAGAAAGAATTCGAGAAAAAGAACTTTAAAAAAGAGAAGAAATTTCAAGATGTTCAGGCATTTGTTTCGGCTCTCAACGATTCAAGCAGAATCAAGGCACCTGCCCAATGGCGTTCAAATCTTGAAAAAACTTTTGACATCAATCACTTTATCAAATGGTTGGCAATCAATACCGCTATGACCAATTGGGACACTTATGGGGCAATGGCTCATAATTTTTATTTGTACAATGCGCCAAATCGTGGCTTGGTCTGGATTCCTTGGGATAACAATGAAGCAATTTCGACCAACGACAAGCCCAATTTTCCTACACCTGAAGGTATGCCAGAGCCACCCAAAAATTTTAGAATGCCCAATAGAGGTTTGTCTTTATCATTGAAGGATTGCCCCAAACATTTCGTTTTGATTACATACATCGCACAAGATCCCGTGTATTATGCTAAATACTTGAAAGAAATAGCTGCTTTTAGGAAAAATGATTGGAAAGCTACAAAACTGACCAAACAAATCGATGATTATTCATTTTTGGTAAAACAGGCTGCCAGTAAAGAAAAAGCACCTTATTCGAACTTGACAAATGAGAAAAGCTTTGAGGAAGGAATTCAAAGTTTGCGGAAGCAAATTGTGAAAAGAGCCACTGAAATAGACCAGTTTTTAGCAGAAAAGCCTTGATGAAAATAAACCAACCTAAAGACTTGATAAATTTTACGGATGTTATCAATTGTCGAAACTTAAAGGATTTATGTAGATAAATGGCGTTTTTAAACTAAAAAACGCCATTTTTTGCATAAAATTCATGTTAAGAAATGTTAAAGTCTACAGATAAAAAGGCAATTTCTACACTCTAACATCACCATAGTCGAGGTCTCAAAATTTCTTCCGTGATTTGTAAAGGATTTCAATGGACGCTAATATTTATAACGAAAACGAAGTTCATAAATAGTCAATGGAGATTGTGTATATTTGAGTAAAGTACATTGATAATACGCGGAATAGTTTTAGAAGGATAGATATTATTTAGAATCTTTTTTAATAAGCAGGCAACAGTTTCCTAGAATAGTCAGTCATGATAGATAAAAGAGAGACCAAATACAACGAATAATATTGTAAAATCTTTTATGTACCAATATAAAATCTCTAAATTTTATACAATGAAGCAATTCACCATTGTCGTACTTCTTTCCGTTTTGACACTTTCTGCTTTTGCACAAAGTAAAAAAGAGGTAAAGAAAAATAAGATTAAAACTGTCACCGAACAAATTACAGAATATGTAGGAGGCAAAGAAGTTACGCGCAACGACAGTTATAAAAAGTTTAATAAACAAGGTGAAGTATTAGAGGAGATAGAATATGATAAAACAGGAAAGCTCAAGCGTAAAGTGCTTTCAAAATACAATGAGTTTGACGATAAAGTAGAGGAGACTATAGTCGACGCCAACAATCATCAAGTGGAACGAGAAGTGTACAAATATGATTCTTTCAAAGAAAAATCAGAAGTACTTCATTACAATGAGCGCAATGAGTTAGATAGCAAGTCGGTATATACTATCAATGGCAACGGACTGAAGACTGAAAAGAAGACCTATGATGCGAAGGGTAAATTAATTCAAATCAAAAAGTATTCGTATGGTTTCTGAGACGTTTATGCAGGATGTTCAAATCCAAGCAAGCTTGTTTGAGCCAATTACCTTAGCCCAAATGGATGGGGTGAAATTGATGGATCGTATAGATGTAAAGTATTTGATTCCCTTGGCTTTATTGTCTGATATTCTTCGAGAAGCACAGCCTTATTACAAGATTTTGGAAATAGAAGATAATCGTCTTTGTAACTACAAAACCTTGTATTATGATACAGATGATTTGGCACTTTACAAAGCCCATCAAAATGGTTTATTGAATCGCTACAAGGTTCGTGCTCGTAATTATGTGGAATCGAGTTTGTCTTTTTTTGAAATAAAGTATAAAAACAATAAAGGGAGAACCAAAAAAACTCGAATTCGACAGCCTGAAATTACAGATTTTTTGGAAGAGAGTAGTGCAGATTTTTTACAAAAAACTACGCAAAATATAATCCCTGAATCTCTAAAAGGCATTCTTTGGGTCAATTATCAACGTATTACTTTGGTAAGCAAAGTTGGTTCAGAACGCTTGACCATAGACTTAAATCTGACATTTGAATTTGAAGAGCAGCAAAAGGTATATGCAGCGATGGTAATTGCGGAGGTAAAACAAGAAAAATTGGGACAATCATCTTTTATCGACCTCATGCGCAAGTATCGACTCAAGCAGGGTGGAATCAGCAAATATTGTTTTGGAATCATCAGTTTATACCACCAAATCAAGCAAAACAAGTTTAAAAAACATTTAAGAAGAGTTTCAAAAATATTGGCGCACCATGACCATCTTGCAACAACTAACCTCACCACAAGTTACTGAGAGTTTTCAGTGGATAGACAAATTACCAGCCAAGTTCTTTATCAGAATGGGAATAGACTTACTCTCTGTTTTGGTATTGATTAGATTGATTTATTATAAAAATTATCGCCGTGCAGATCTGTTTTTAACCTTTTTTGTATTCAATATTATCATCTTTTTATTGACCTATATGCTCAATAAAGTGGTAATGTCGATGGGTGCAGCTTTTGGGTTGTTTGCGGTGTTTTCGATGCTAAGGTATCGAACCGAAGGGATTTCAGCGAAGAATATGACCTATTTGTTTATGGTGATAGCCATAGGGTTGATTTCGGCAGTGAGTAAAGGTGGTTGGGATGAATTATCGGTATTGAATGGATTGATTTTATTTGTTACATGGTTGCTCGAAAGTGGCTTAATCATGCGGAAGGAATACTCGAAGGTCGTTATGTATGAGCGTATTGAGTTGATTACGCCTGATAAACAAGAAGAGCTTTTGCAAGATTTAAGAACACGTACAGGCTTAGCCGTTCATAGAGTCGAAATCCACGAAATAGACTTTCTGAAAGATGCTACCAGAATGACGATTTTTTATCATTAGCAGAAAATATACATTTATAACATATAATTCAGCATTATCACCTAATCAGCCAACCACATATAAGTTTAATATGAAAAAAATCCTTTTACCCTTGCTTCTTATATCTGGAAAGATGTTGGGGCAGGAAACAGATATTCGTTCGTGGACGGGAGTGTCGTTAGAGAAAAAGCTAAATAAACATATTAGTCTCAATGCCAATTTGCAGGTTAGAACAACGGATAATTTTACAGCGGTTGGTTCTTACGTAGGAGAGTTTGGATTAGGATATAAAATCAATAAACACTGGGAGGTTTCAGCTTATTATCGATTTTCGAAAAGACAAAAATGGGATAAAAGCGAAGATGCCTATATCTACAAACCTTTTCATCGGTTTTATGCCAATATTGATTATGATAGAAAAATTTCCATTTTCAAATTGAGTTACCGACTTCGTTATCAAGACCAATTTAAGGATACAGATACAGGGTTGGAAGAAACAAAGAGTTATTTAAGAAACAAAATTGAGTTAGCCTATCCAAATAAAACAAGATTTACGCCGTCTATTTCGGCTGACTTTTTTTACAAAATTGGAGAGGACTTCGACCAAATAAGATATAAGGCAGGCGTTGATTATATCGTAAACAAACGCAATAGTGTGGGACTCACATTTTTTAGAGATTATGCTCTCGTGCCTACCGACCTCGATGTTTATACCATTGGGTTAACTTACAAGTTAAAATTGTAGTAAACGGACTATACGTGATTAGCAAAAAGTTTGTGCGAGCAATGTCTCTGGCACAAACTTTTTCTTTTATAGGTCAGTCAACATAATTATGAGTTTTTCCAGCTCCTTGGTAGCGTTGCCGTAGTTAGAATCATATTTATTGAAAATAATCGAAAAACAGTATAACTCACCATTAGAAGCCGTAAAATAGCCAGCATAAGCCCTTACGCCTTCAATAGAACCACTTTTGGCATGGATATTTCCAGCGGCTTTACTTTTCTTGGCAAGGTTGGCAACCGTGCCCGATACCCCAACTACTGGAATGGATTCATAATAAGAATTGAAGCTTTTTTCAGTAGTCATAATCGACAAAACATCGGTCATAATATCGGTAGTAACGGCATTGCTAGGAGATAAGCCACTTCCATCTTTCATTTTCAATCCTTGCATATTCAACCCTTTGGCTCGCCAAATTTGCTCAAAACCTTTTACTGCATCGCTCGTGCCATTACCCATATTGAGTAATACCGAAGGCGTTTTCAAAAAAGCCTCCGCATACAAGTTGATGCTTTGATAATTACATGCTTTCACTAATTCTTTCAAACTAGGAGAGTTTTGTGTAGCAATAGTCATCGTACCGTTGGGTTTGCTATGTGTTAAATAGCGTTTGTCTAATTCCAAGGTAGAGGTTGGCCCTTCTTGAATTTGAATACCCAACTCCTCACATTTTTTGCCCAATGCAAAAGCCATGTAAAAGGCAGGGTCAGGAATAGATCCTTTTACTGAAAAACTGCTGCCTTGAGGCACAAAACCTTCCATCAATACCGCATCTTGATAGGGCGTAGAATAAATCATGACTTGGTCGCCCGTACCAGCTCGGTCGGTTAGGACTTTATTGATTTTGGTTAAATAGGGTAGGTCAGGGGCAGTTTTGACGAATCCTGCTGATTCCATATAACCTTTTGGTTGAAAGGTCACCCAAAATAGGTTTTCATTGATATTCAATCCATAACAGCCCGCACCATAATAATTACCCATATCGCCCCAAATCCAAGTGCTAGGAATCACGTTGGCGTTAAAGAAACTCGCATCTCCCATGATTCTGCCATTGATTTTTTTGATACCCAATGCTTTTACTTTACTCGCCCAAGTATCCAACAATTGTTTGTAATCTGGCTGATTTTTGAATCTCCAACTGCCTAAAGAAGGGTCACCATTGCCTTTGATGTAGATGTTGCCGTTCAGTACACTGTCGACAATACTTCCACTGTATTCCAAGGTGGTTTGGTACATAAAAGAATCACCCAAAGTCATTAAGGCGGTTGCTGTAGAGAGCAACTTCATCGTGGAGGCAGGAGCAAGGCTTTTTTTAGCTTGAAAAGAAATAACATTTTTCCCCGTTTTGGCAGATTTTACGCTCATACCAACCATACCTGTTTGTAAAAACTGGGAATTACTCAAGCTGTCCAATCTGCGATTGACTTGGGTTTGCCATTTGAGCGTTAGACTATCAGTGTTTTGTAAGGAAAATAACCAATGGGTTAGTAGTAAGGCAAGTAGTTTCATAAATCAAGGGTAAGGGTGGTTCTAGTAATCACAGAGGAGAGTGGAGTCTCCTCTGTAAAATGAATGCTGAATTAGGATTGTACGAAAGTTTTTATTTTGTTCAAAATAGTTCTTATTCATAGTTTTTGAGGTGTAGTTGCAACCCTTGTGATTGCCATTTTGAATGTGGTAACTGCAAGAGTTACCACTACACCAATTCTATTTTAATGATCAAGCTCAAACTTTGTACAATACTAATGCTGAATTGAGATAAGGATAATTCACAATTCACAACTCAAAATTCTAAATTATTACTTCAGTATCTCAACTTCTATCGCACTGCTGTTGTACACTTTGTGAGTAGCTTTAATAAAATCTGAAGCATCTGCTTTGTAGATATTGTCAACGAATTTTTGAGGATTAATATCAAACAAAGGGAAAACTGTAGATTGTACCTGAATCATAATTTTATGACCTTTTTTGAAAGTATGCAATACATCTTGCAAGCGGAAAGTCACATCAGTAATTTGGTTAGGAACTAATGGCTCTGGTTTTGAAAAACTATTTCTGAAACGGCTACGCATAATCTCACTTCTCACCATTTGTTGGTAACCTGCCAGAGTAATATGTTTAGGAGTATATGGGGTATTTTGTTCATCGCCAGGATATACATCTACCAACTTCACAAACCAGTCAGCATCTGTGCCAGTTGTAGCTACCTTAAGTTTCGCTAAAATCTCACCACCTAATGTAACATCATCTGTCAAAATATCTGTTTCAAAAGTCAATACATCTGTTCTACGACCTGCAAAACGTTGGTCTTCGCTCATGTATGCACGCGGGGTAAAACCAAAAAGTTGCTTGTTGTCTTCGGTGTATGGCACAGGTTTGTTTGGGTCAGACACAAATTCAGAATACCCGTCTGAAGTGATTTTGTCAGTCAGTTTTCCAGAATTACTCAAGTAGAAATTCACTTTCTGAGCTGTTTTTACAGGCCATTCTTTAAATTCTTGCCATTGTTTTTTACCTGTGTCGAACAAATACGCTTCTGGCAAATCTGATTTACCATCGCCTGCACCTTTCAAGAAATGCTTGAAGAATTTTAACTCAATATTTCTTTGGAAAAATGTAGCTATGCTATCCCCAAAATATACATTTGAGTGCATGTGATGACCTCTTTCTCTTGCCCAATCTCCATGTCCAAATGGACCCATTACGATGGTATTGTAGATATTCTGGTTGTTTTTTTCTACGTTTTTATAAATTGTCAAAGGTCCGTACAAATCCTCAGCATCATACCAGCCACCAACAACCATAATCGCAGGAGCGTTTTTGATGTTTTTCAAATGAGGAATGATACTACGCTTTTGCCAAAACTCATCATAGTTTGGATGGTCTACGTGCTCTTGCCAGAAAAAGTTATCCTTGTAATTTGCCCCAAGATTTTTTAAAGGTGTTTGCGTTTTGTACCAATCAAATCCGTCCTGTGTATTTCTTTTTGGAAACAAATCATCATACCATGACTCAGATGTTGGTTTTGGATGCTGAACACCAAACACAGGAAACGTCAATCCATAACCAATCGTAAATGCACCATTATGATGGAAATCATCAAAGAAGAAATCTGAAACTGGGGCTTGTGGTGAAGAAGCCTTAAGCGCTGGGTGACCACAAAGAGCACCTGCAATCGTGTAAAAACCTGGGTAGGATATACCATATTGCCCTACACGACCATTGTTGTTAGGAATATTCTTGACTAACCAATCAATCGTATCATAGGTGTCTGAAGCCTCATTTACGTCTGTTTTGGCTTTTTTATTGGCAATATGTGGTGTCATATTTGTCCAAGTACCCTCTGACATCCAACGACCACGTACATCTTGCTCTACAAAAATGAATTTTTCACGCATCATGTGGCGAGAGTAATATAGCATTTGTGGATAGTCATCTTTGCCATAAGGAGCTACATCATAACAAGTACGCTGCATGACGATAGGATACTTATTGTTAGCAGAGGCATCTTTGGGAACATATACATTGGTGAAAAGCTTAACGCCATCACGCATGGAGATTTGGTATTGGTATTTCACATAGTTTTCACGCACAAAAGCCGAGTCTTGTTGAGCAACGGACAAATTTTGAGCAGAAATTTTGGTGAAACCAACCAACAAGCTCAATAAAAGGAAGAGTTTTTTCATGTTTTAGGAGTGTTGATTCAGATTTGTTTTTTGTTAAAATTAAAACAAAGAATCGGTTTTCATGAGAATACAGTGTGTTTTTTAGCTGAAATAAGCATGAATGATAGATTAATAATCAAATAAAAAAGCGTCACAACTTGGTATAAAATCCATATTGGAAGTTTATACAAGCTTGTGACGCTTAGCATAATCCATATCAGAGATAGGTTTTTAATTCTTCAAAACACCAAAAGTTATAAATGAAGGATAAGCTTTTTGGTGATACACTTTTTGGGTGGCTTTTTGATAATCACTTTCTTTTGCTTCGAAAATATTTACAAATTTTTGAGGATTTCTATCAGCCCAAGGAAAACATGAACTCTGGATTTGTACCATGATTTTATGACCCTTTTTGAACGTATGTAATACATCTTGAAGCTCTAATTTTACTTCCGTTGGTTTACCTGGGACAAATGCTTCTGGTTTTGTAAAGTCGTTACGATACTTTCCTCTAATAATCTCACTACGAATCAGTTGTTGGTAACCACCATATACCACATCAGGATGCGCTGGGTCATTAGGTGTATCGTTTGGATATACGTCAATAACTTTAACTACCCAGTCGGCATCAGTTCCTGATGTTGAAACCTTCAGATTTGCTAGGATATTACCCACCATTGTCAAATCGTCTTTGAGCGTATCCGTTTCAAAACTAATCACATCTGGACGCTGGTAGGCAAATCGTTGGTCTTCCACCATATATTCAGCAGAAAAGCCATCATTGATTTTGCCAGAAAATGGTACAGGGCGACTAGGGTCAGATATATAACTCGTTACGCCGTTTTCGTTTTGAGGTCTCGTAAAACCTAATTTTCCGCCATTTTGTAAATACAAGACTGTTTCTTGTGCATTTTTTGCAGGATATGTATCAAAGCTTCTCCATTGATTACTACCTGTTTCGAACAAGGTAGCCTCGGCTAAACTCAAAGGTAAAGATTCGTCTATGAGGTAATGATTGAAGAAAGGGCTTTCAATTTTTTCCTGATAATATAAAGACGTTTTTGACCCAAATTCAACATCTGCCAATGATTGTCCTGAAGCACCTGCCCATCCTCCATGAACCCAAGGACCCACCACAAAGCGAATATCATTGTTAGGAGATTGTTTCTCCATGGCTTGATAAGTCTTGAATGTTCCGTACAAATCTTGCTCATCGTACCAACCTCCAACTACTAAAACCGCATGTTTGATATTCTGTAAATGTGGCAAAATATTGCGTTTTTGCCAATGCTCATCAAAATTAGGGTGGTCAAAATTTTCATGAAAGTACTCATTACGCTTTTTGTAATATTGATCTTCTGCATTACGAGTCGGACCCATTTTCAAGTAAAAATCATAACCATCTGGACTGTCAAACGAGAAATACGGTGCAGGACGATTTTTAGTCGGTTGTGTTTGAGCTTGGAAAAAGTTATAAAAGCCAAAATTAGCTCCCAACATAAATGCACCTAAATGAAAGGCATCATCACGCCACAAATCTGCCATTGGTGCTTGTGGAGAGGAGGCCTTTAAAGCAGGATGTTGCGACACCGAACCAGCCGAAGTAAAAAAGCCAGGGTAGGAGATACCCCATTGACCGACTTTGCCATTATTGTTTGGAATATTTTTGGTTAACCAGTCGATGGTATCATACGTATCCGTGGATTCATCAATATCTTTCTCTGACGATTTTTTATCAAGATGTGGCGTCATTTCAATAAATTTTCCTTCTGAAGCCCAACGACCACGTACATCTTGATAAACCACAATATAATTTTCACGAATCATAAACGGATTAGGTCCTATTCGCTTTTTGAATTTGTCCGTACCATAAGGGTTGCAAGAATAGGGTGTTCTTTGCATGATAATAGGGTGCAGCTTTGATTTGTCTTTGGGTGCATACACCTGTGTGAAAAGCTGAACACCATCACGCATTTTGACCATGAATTCAGATTTGACATAATTGTTTCGAATATACGCCGAATCCTGAGCAACAGAATACTGATAGGTTGATTGTGCTTTTACAAAAAAAGATAAAAAGCAAAAGAGGTAGATAAGTGAATTTCTCATAAGCATATCATTAAGTAGCGTTACAAAGTATTTTTCAAAGTTAGGAGAAAAAGAGAAAAGGCACAAAGTTGAATAAGGATAGAGGCTTACAGTGAGTAAATGGTAAGGATGAGCTTCAAAAGCCATTTTTTTCTAGCAGTAACAAGCCATAAGATTCATAGAAATCAGCAATGTTCGACTTTTAAAGCGGTCCATTTATTGACAAAATAAATTAGTCACTCTGTGCCTGATCCCTCAATACCTTATCCCTCATCTATATTTTTTACCATAATTTATTCAAAACAGGTCGAAACCTACGCATGATTCCGTAATTTTGCACCCGATGTTGTCCCGAGTACGCCGAATGTACCAAAAAACAATCTATTAGGACAACCTCAGATGCTGAAAATGAACGAAGTATTAAGAATTGCGGTCCAAAAATCGGGTCGCCTTAGTGAAGATTCACTAAATCTTTTCAAGGAGTGCGGAATCAAATTTGATAATGGTGCTGGTAAATTAAAAGCGACATCTTCAAACTTTCCCGCAGAATTTTTGTTTCTCAGAGACGACGATATTCCTGGTTATGTAGAAGATGGAGTAGCGGATATCGGAATTGTTGGACAAAACGTTCATGTCGAAACAAGCAAACATGTAGACGAAGTAAAATTACTCGGTTTTTCAAAATGCCGTCTTTCTATTGCAATTCCTCGAAGCGAAACTTACAATAGCGTGAAGGAACTTGAAGGTAAAAGTATTGCTACTTCTTATCCAGTGATTTTAGGTAACTTCTTGAAAGATAATGGTGTAACTGCCCATATTCATGAAATATCTGGTTCAGTAGAAATCGCTCCAAGTATTGGATTGGCACATGCTGTTTGTGATATTGTAAGCTCTGGAGGTACTTTGTTGAGTAATGGTTTGAAAGAAGTGGAGGTTATTTTCCGCTCTGAAGCTATTATGATTGGCTATCCAAATCTTTCGCCAGAAAAACAAAACATTGTTAATCAAATCTTGTTTAGAATAGACTCGGTACAACGTGCTAAAAACCGCAAATATGTTGTGCTAAATACCAAACAAGAAAATATTGCTTTGATTCGCCAATTGTTGCCGGGTATGAAAGCACCTTCAATTTTGCCATTAGCAGACGAAGGTTGGGTATCAATGCATTCAGTAATTGAGGAGCAGGATTTTTGGCAAAATATCGAAAAACTTCGTGATGCAGGTGCTGAAGGGATTTTGGTATTGCCAATCGAGAAAATGATTTTTTAATAATTGCTTTCAGCAAATGACATTTCGAGATTTGAAAATAATCTCAATGGGTTCAAAATTTCCCAAGCCGAATGCCAAAGGCTGAATGCAAAAAGTATTCCTTTTGCATGAAAATTATAAAATATCCATCACCATCCGACTACCAAGCGATTCTTACTCGCCCAGTACAGGATATGTCAGTGATTGAACAAAGAGTCATCCCAATCCTTGAAAAAGTAAAGGCAGAAGGTGACAAGGCACTTTTTGAATTGGCATTACAATTTGATAAAGTGACTTTAGAAACGCTTGAAATGGATGCTTCGAAGGTAGAAGCGGCAGCAGGATTATTAAGCGAAGAGCTTAAAACCGCCATTCATGCAGCGTATCAAAATATTTACAAATTTCACGTAGCGCAAAAACAAGCACCTGAAAAAATCGAAACTACCACTGGCGTTACTTGTTGGCGCAAGTCGGTTGGTATCGAAAAAGTAGGGGTCTATATCCCTGGAGGAACAGCACCATTATTTTCTACGGTGTTGATGCTTGGTGTTCCTGCGCAAATAGCTGGTTGCAAGGAAGTTGTATTATGTACGCCTTCTGATCACCCTGCGATTTTGTACGCAGCTAAACTTTGTGGTATTTCTAAAATCTTCCGAGTTGGTGGCGCGCAAGCAGTTGCTGCCATGGCTTACGGAACAGAATCTATTCCTCAGGTTTATAAAATTTTTGGACCAGGTAATCAATATGTTACCGCTGCCAAAATGCTTGTAAACAAAGAAGGTGTAGCCATCGATATGCCCGCTGGCCCCTCAGAAGTAGCAGTTTGGGCAGACAATTCGGCTAACCCAGCTTTTGTAGCGGCAGATTTATTATCACAAGCAGAGCATGGTATCGACTCACAAGTTTTGTTGGTGTCCACTTCAGAGAAAATAATAGTGGCTGTAAATCAAGAATTAGAAAAACAATTGGCGGTATTACCTCGTGCAGAGTTTGCAGCTAAAGCTTTAGAAAACAGTCAAGCAGTATTGGTTGAAAATCAAGGTGTTGCGATTGATATGCTCAACCAGTACGCTGCCGAGCACTTGATTATGTCTGTCGAAAATGCAGAAGAATTATCCGAGCAAATCTTTAACGCAGGTTCTATTTTCTTAGGAAATTATACACCAGAATCAGCAGGAGATTATGCTTCAGGAACCAACCATACTTTACCAACCAATGGTTTTGCTAAAGCCTATTCAGGGGTAAGTTTGGACAGCTTCGTCAAAAAAATAACGATTCAGAAAATTACGAAAGAAGGCATTCAACATTTGGGTAATACCATTATTGAAATGGCCGAAGCCGAATCTTTACGTGCCCATGCCAATGCGGTTCGTGTAAGATTGGCATAATTTTTTGTCATAGAACCAACAAACTAGGTGATAGCTCCTCATTCGGTTGAGATGCGTCACCTTTTGTTGTTAAATGGGGCAGTATTGCCAACAGTCCGTAAGCTGAGGCAATCACTAAAATTTACTTATTTCACTAAATCCAAGAAACAAACTTATGAAATTTGACATACACTCAGTCGTGCGTCCGCACATCTTAAATCTTGCTCCATACTCTTCTGCACGTGATGAATATACAGGTAAAGAAGGTGTTTTTTTAGATGCAAACGAAAATCCAATTGGTTCGGCAACGCCCGAAAACTGGAACCGTTATCCAGATCCTTATCAGTTTGCGATTAAAGAAAAATTAGCTCCCATCAAAGGCTGCCGTCCAACACAAATTTTCTTAGGAAATGGTTCTGATGAACCTATCGATTTAATTATTCGATTGACTTGTGAACCAAAAGTTGATAATATTATTATCTTACCACCAACTTACGGAATGTACGAAGTGAGTGCTTCAGTAAATAATGTGGCAATTCAGAAAATCCCGCTTAAGCCTGATTATCAATTGAACATTGATGCGATTTTGGAGGCAATAAATTCAAAAACAAAATTGATATTTATTTGCTCTCCGAATAACCCAACAGGTAACTTGATTAATCGTGAGGCAATTTTACAAATCATCGAAAACTTCCAACAAGGTATTGTTATTATCGATGAAGCATATAATGATTTTTCTGATGAGCCGTCATTCATTCCAAGCTTAGACGAATACCCTAACGTGATGGTACTTCAGACTTTTTCAAAAGCTTGGGGATTGGCTTCATTACGCTTGGGAATGGCCTTTGCACAAGAAGAATTAATTACACTTTTGAACAAAATTAAATACCCTTATAATATTAATGGTTTGACGCAAAAGTTATTAATTGAGAATATAGACAATACAGATTTTGTAAAAAAATCGGTAGCTACACTCAACGAAAATAGAGCTCAACTTGAAAAAGAGTTAAGCGAATTGCCAAATGTTGAACATATCTACCCTTCAGATGCGAACTTCCTATTGGTTCGTTTCAAAGAAGCAAAAGCTGTATTTGATTACTTAATTGAGAACAAAACAATCGTTCGTGACCGTTCAAAGGTGATTTTGTGTGACAACTGTTTGCGTATCTCCGTCGGAACAAAAGACGAAAATTCCATTTTAATGGGTTATCTTCGTTCTTATGAGGCATAAATCAATTAAATAACAATTTTATGAAAAAATCAGTATTGTTTCTTCTACTCATGGTAGCATCTGTAGGTGCGTTTGCTCAAAACAAGGACTGGGCGATAGGTGGTAAAATTGGAGAACCATCAGGACTAAGTCTACGCAACTACTTGAGAAATGACAAAAATGCTATCGAAATTAATTTTGGAATTTATGGAGGTATCTGGGGCGTCAAAGACAGCTACAAAGATGGTGCTTTTAATGGCTCAGGTATTGCGGTAAGTGGTTTGTATTTGTGGCATAATGCTATGGGAAGTAGTCGTTTCAAAAACTACTATGGTTTTGGAGGACAAATTACGTCTAGAAAGTATTTTGTAGACGATACTTTCAATGGAATTGCCTACAAAAAAGAAATTCCAGCTACAGGATTAGGAGGAGTAGGATCGGCAGGATTAGAATATTTCTCTCCAGACTCACCACTTTCTATCTTCATGGAAGTTGGAGCGTATGTAGAGTTAGTACCCTCAGTATTTTATTTCCACCCACAAGCAGGTATAGGAGCAAGACTTAATTTTTAAAAATAGAATTGGTACTTGCAAAATTATTTTGAAATGATAACTTTGCAGTATCAATTCCAATGGGGATGTAGCTCAGTTGGCTAGAGTGCTTGACTGGCAGTCAAGAGGTCGTGGGTTCGAGCCCCATCTTCTCCACCAAAACGGGTATCACACTTTTATGTGCGATACCCGTTTTTTGTTAACAGCTACTTCTAAATTATTCTTTGATACATATTGTATGTTGATCAAAGAATACAATATGTATAGTTTCGTCATATGACAAATGAAACTATAATATATGAATTTGGACTAAGAATAAAACAGTTGAGGACTGGAAAAGGTATTAGCCAAGAAAAACTATCTTTTGAAACAGGCTTTCATAGAACCTATATAGGAATGATTGAGAGAGGAGAAAGGAATATCTCATTAACTCATATTGCTGTATTTGCTAAGTATTTTGAAATGACCGTTTCCGATTTGTTAAACTTCTCTTCTTTAAATCCAGAACATTCATATCACACCTACACATTTAAAAATAAAGAATAATGTCAAGAAAGCATTCATTTACTTTGACATTATCCAACAATGTCACAGAGAAAGAGGGAGTAAATTACCTAATAGAAAATCATACAGGCTTCTTCAAAATAGACTTGTCAACTAAAAAGAAAATTCTGGATTTGCTACAGATTGAACATCGTTTTCTTCAATCCTTTGATATGATATATATCCCAAATTTAGTTGGGAAGGAGATTAATGGAGATGAAATAGAGACCTATTTGGAAGATATGATACTGGTTGAGTTAAAGACAACTAAAAAGTACCTACCCAATAATCCAAAAGGTTTCTTTTTTGGCGCGACAGAGAACGAATTTAATTTTGGAGAAATATTGGGAGAAAAATTCAGATTTTGCTTTGTGAGTTTACATGAAAAAGGCTCTTCTTATGTGCTATTAACTATTGAGGAACTTGAACTTATTATTCGAAATAAAAGAATACAGTATCAAATTAACTTATAAGTAATCGTGCAGAGTTAAGTTGAATAAATTAATAAAGATAAGATACTGGTAATCATAAAATTACACTCAAAACTCATACTTAAGTCACACTCACACCAACGTTATGATAAAAAGATACTCGCTTCAAATCTTAACATTAATTGTCTTGGCAATATGTGTTCATTCTAGTGCAGCAGTTCTTGCCCGAAAATGTACTGGGTCTAAATATTGTTCTGCCTGTAAAAATTGTAAATACTGTAAACATTGCGCCAAAAATGGAGGCACTTGTGGCATTTGTAAATAACTCCTTTCATTTTTAAAATGAATCTTTTACATACAGCACCTCTCCCCAACCCCAACCAAGGATAGACGTTCTTTTTAATTCTGTAGTTTTGAAAAACTTTTTCATGCTTTGAGTAAAGTATTACCTATTCTGAGCTTTATTGTTTCGGGCATAAGCCTCTAACATTTTAAAACTTTATGTCATGAAATCCCAATTTATTAAAAACTACAGTCTTCTTTTATTCCTTTGCTGCTTGTTAGGTTTTACGAGTATGGCACAAAAAGCCTCTCAAGCTATTTCAAGACCTCTTTTGTTGAAGCAATTCAAACAAAATTTTTCCGATGCACAAAAACAGTATCAGTTTTTGGCTCAACATCTTCACGCTGGTAAATTTCCTAAAACGTATTTTCCCAACACAGACCGCTATGAGTTTAGTAATTCTGATTGGTGGTGTAGTGGCTTTTACCCTGGCTCTTTGCTTTATATTTATGAACAAACCAAAGACCAAGCTACGTATCAGGAAGCTGAACGTATTTTGAAAGACCTAGAAAAGGAAAAGTATAATACCACAACCCATGATTTGGGTTTTATGATGTTTTGTAGTTTTGGTAATGCTAATCGTATTGCTCCAAAACCAGCATATAAAGAAATTTTGCTGACTTCTGCCAAGTCTCTTGCAACACGTTTTAACCCAAAAGTAGGCTGTATTAAATCATGGGATTCAAAGCCTGATGATTTTTTGGTGATTATCGACAATATGATGAACCTCGAATTGTTGTTTTGGGCAACAGAGGTAACGGGCGATTCTAGCTATTATAAGATTGCGGTAACCCATGCGAATACAACGATGAAACACCATTTTCGTCCTGATTATAGTTCATATCATGTGATTAATTATGACGCTAACACTGGTGAGGTAAAACAAAAGAAAACAGCTCAAGGTTTTGCCAATGAATCGGCTTGGGCACGTGGACAGGCTTGGGGTTTGTACGGATATACAGTGATGTATCGTGTGACTAAAAATCCGATTTACTTAGAGCAGGCGAATAAGATTGCTAATTTCTATCTAAACAATCCAAACCTTCCAGCAGATAAAATTCCTTTCTGGGATTTCAATGCGCCAAATCAACCAGAAGCTTTGCGTGATGCTTCAGCAGCTTCGGTTGTGGCATCAGCATTATTAGAGTTGCAAGGATATGTAAAGGCTCCTTTGGCTAAAACTTATGTATCTTCTGCCGAAAAAATGCTTTGGAGCTTGTCAAACGCACCTTACAAAGCTACTTATGGGAAAAATGGTGGCTTTTTAATCAAACATTGTGTAGGTCATATTCCACAAAATACTGAAGTTGATGTGCCACTAACCTATGCAGATTATTATTTCTTAGAAGCAATGAAGCGCTATCAAGAATTGAAAAAATAAGCTTAAATTCTGTATTCAATTTTTTACTCAATTTGGTTTAATAAAGCTTATCTAGCAATATTAAATCAAGTTGAGTTTTTACTATTAAAACCTATGAAGAAACTTATCCTTGCCTCTCTTATGGCTTGTGCTTTAAGCTATCAGGCTACAGCACAGAAAACTAAAAAGAAAAAAGAAACGGCTATCGAAGCGCCTGTGCTCACTACGCGTGAGGTATGGCTTGCGCATCTTGACCAACTATCTCGCCCTGTCTTGCAAAGTTTAGCAAATGATAGCCTCAAAATTAAAATGCCTGTCGAACTATCCGCTCATATTGACAACAAAGCAAGTCGTTCGCAAGTGGCGTATCTCGAAGCTTTTGGTCGTTTATTATGTGGTATAGCTCCGTGGCTCAATGCTGAAGGTGGTACTCCTGCTGAAGTTGCGCTAAGAGATACATACAGACAATGGGCGGTAAAAGCTGTTGCTAATGCCGTAAATCCTCAAGCAAAAGATTATATGAAATTCGAGGGGGCTGGACAGCCTTTGGTCGATGCCGCATTTTTGGCATTGGCTTTTGTGCGCTCTCCTTGGCTTTGGGAGCATTTAGATGCTACAACTAAGCAAAATGTGGTAAACTCTTTTGTGAAAACGAGAGATATAAAACCAGGTTTTAGTAACTGGATATTATTTTCAGGTATGATTGAAGCCTTTTTCTGCAAGTATGGCTATTCATGGGATATACTCCGTGTTGAGTATTGTTACCGTCAGTTTGAACAATGGTATTTGGGTGATGGTATTTATGGCGATGGAGAGAAATTCCATTTTGATTATTATAATAGTTATGTTATTCAGCCTTTTTTGGTAAATATTTATCAAGTGGTGAGCGCAAAAAATCCTTCTTTTAATTGGGCTGGGAAAAAAATTATGGAGCGTGCACAACGTTACGCACATATTCAGGAAAAATTAGTGAACCCCGATGGTACATTTCCTGCAATAGGCAGGTCGTTGGTATATAGAGGAGGCGCTTTTCATCATTTGGCAGATATGGCTCTGGTGCATAATCTTCCAAAGGAAATTAGTGTTGCGCAAACTCGTGAAGCTTTAACGGCAATTTTAAAGAAAACAACAGAATCAAAATCAACTTTTGACGAAAAAGGTTGGTTAAAAATTGGATTTTATGGCGCTCAACCCGAAATCGCAGATTCATATATTACTACAGGAAGTTTATATTTATGTTCTTTTATTCTGCTTCCATTAGGATTGCCAGAAACGGACGAGTTTTGGAGTTCAAGCCCACAACCTTGGACATCACAGCGTATTTGGCAAGGATTGCCAGTTCCACCAGACCATGCCATTGATTAAGAGAAGATTTATCGCTTAAATAGGGTAAGATGAATTGAAAACTTACCCTATATACCCTTTTGAATAATACCTTGAGTATAATTGTGTACAATTGACACTTATTGATTGTGAGCAATCTCTAAAAGTTATTTCATCCCTTTAATAAACAAATAATGAACTTATTCAAATCTCTTCTAGGACTTGGTCTGTGCTTGTCAATAGCAGAAGCTACTGTCGCACAAACCGCTCGAAATTATAATCCGATTATTCCAGATTTAGTTGCAGACCCAAGTATTGTGAAATTTGGAGATACTTTTTATTGTTATGCGACAACTGACGGCTATGATAAAGGTTTGGCGACTTCGGGACCTCCAGTTCTTTGGCAATCTAAAGATTTGGTGAATTGGTCTTTTGACGGAATATTCTTTCCATCGGCTGCCAAACAACTTTTTTGGGCTCCAAGTTATGCCCAAAAAGTAGGAAAAGACTATTTCTTTTACCCAACGGTCAATACACATATTTATGTAGCAAAAGCATCGTCTCCGAAAGGCCCTTTCAAATTAGTCGGAGAAGATACTTTTGAAAAAGGTAAAGCTCCTGCTCCGCTTGTGCTGATGGACGGACCTAAAAAAACGAAAGGAATTGATGCCGAAATCTTTATTGACGATGATAAAACGCCTTATTTGTTTTGGGCACAACGTGGTGCAGCTAAGTTAAAACCCAACATGACCGAATTGGATGGCGATATTCAGGTGATTCAAACTAAGAGAAATGGCTATTCTGAAGGGCCAATCTTTTTTAAACGAAAAGGTATTTACTACTATATGTACACCTTGAGCGGTCATGAGCATTATGCCTATGCGTATCAATATAGCAAAGTTTCTCCCTTTGGGCCTTACGAATTTCCTAAAGAAGAAATTATCGCTAAAACCGATACCACCGAAAAAATTTATGGTCCTGGTCATGGCAATGTTTTTAATATTGGCGATGATTATTACTTCACTTATCTCGAATTTGGTCGCTCAGGAACCAATCGTCAGGTTTGGATTAACAAAATGGAGTTTAATGAAGATGGTACCATTAAACCCGTAAAATTGACGAATAAAGGTGTAAATCCTTTGAATGTTAAAGATAAAGGATTGAAAATTGAGGAAACAAGTGCTTCTTCTACTAAGCCAGAATATAAAGTGCCTCATATTTATGATGCAACACTCAAACGCACTGAATATTACAATCCTGCCAACGCAACGGATTGGTCAAATGGTACTCGTTGGATGGCTGATGCCAATGATTCTTTAGCCACTTTTACGGCAAAACTTTCAAAATCTCAAACCATTAAGAAAGTAGAAACATACTTTGTTAAACCAACTGCTGGTCATGCGTATGTCTTAGAAGGCTCGCAAGATGGTAAAACTTGGGTAAAATGTGGTGGACACAATGATGTTCAGATTAAATCTCCACATACAGATATTTTAAACAAGAAATTTCAATATCTAAGAATTAAGTTCTTGAAAGGAGTTGCAGGTATTTGGGAATTTAAAGTCCAATAATTCCTCGCATCGTGAATATTTATTAAAACCTCGGCTCTTTTGGGTTGAGGTTTTTCTATTTTGAGATAGGGATATTTGAGTAATCGGTAGGAACAAAAGAACTTTTCTTCCTTTTTGTTGTCAAAATGGACAAAATCGAAATGAAAGTACCGCTTTGCTAAATTGAAATATTATTTGGGAAATTTGTAAAATAAGCAAATCAAAATGAGGCTTAACCAAAGAAGATAAAATGAAAAAAGAGCTGAATACGCTCAATAGGAGAGCTTTAGGAAGTTCTAAAGGCTATAAAAACAAAAAAAGCAGACTCAGTAAGACTGCTTTTTTGAATTACACTTCATCAACAAACTAAAAACCAAATAAAACTACTTTTTTATATTCGTAGTCAATCTGATAATCTGGGAATAAAGGTAATCAGGAAATTTTATTTTGCCAAATCGTATATCCCCAAAATTTCAGATAAATTGCTGTAGGAGAAGGACTCGAACCTCCACGGCGTAGTTAGGTATAGTACAAAATCTGGTGGTCAACCCCAGTCTATCTTGCGATAGGCATTATACTAACTTTATCCCGTAATCACCACCCCCGAGACAGGAGGGCACGTCTGCCAAATTTCATCACCCTACATTGTGTGTGTCGTTGTTCTTTTAACTTGACAATGCAAAGTTAACAGGTGTTCAGATATTTTGCAAATATTTTATAAAAAAATGTTAAAATTTATAGTATTTTCAAAAATTCGCTATTTTTGTTAACGAATCGTTAAAAATGGCAATTCGCAAAGCCTTATTTTTTGCGAAATTGTTAATAAAAACTTTAGACTGTATTAATACCTATGGAAAAAGTACCAGGAATTGACCAAGTTGATTTAAAAATATTAGGGCTTTTGATGAGCGATGCTACTATGCCCTATACCGAAATTGCTAAAAAAATCCACGTTTCGAGTGGAACTGTCCATGTTCGAATGGCAAAAATGGAAGAAATGGGAATTGTAAAAGGCTCCCAATTGATTGTCGACCATACTAGGCTTGGTTGGGATATTTCGGCTTTTCTAGGTATTTATCTAGATAAAAGTTCTCTCTATGCAGAGGTAGCAGACCAACTCATGCAGATTCCCGAAGTGGTAAGTATTAATTATACCACGGGTATCTATTCTATTTTTGCCAAAATTGTTTGTCGTGATACCGTTCACCTCAGAGAAGTATTGCACGACAAAATTCAAAAAGTGGCAGGAATTCAGAGAACAGAAACATTTATATCCTTGGAGGAGTCTGTAAATCGTTCGGTTCCGTTTGCTAATCCGACTTAAAAGGAGGGTTTAGGTGGTCTTTTCTTCAAAAATTAGGAATAATTAGGGGACATCTTAGAAAAATTCTAAACAACAGAACTTTTCTTGCGCTTTTTGGTTTATTTTTGTAGACCAATTATTTCAGTGAATGAATTCAAAGGTCAATAATTAGTTGAAAAGCTAACAAAAATCATTTTTTTAGGTGATATTTTTACATGCTTGCAACTTATCTCCATTGTCTAGCACAAAATCACTGATATACCAATTGCTGTAACAGATTAAATACAATGGCAAAAGAAGAAATAGACATTCTCGAAGAAATCACCTCCTCTGAGTATAAATATGGTTTCGAAAGTCACTTCGAAACAGATGAAGTACCTGCAGGTTTGAATGAAGACGTTATCCGTCAAATCTCGGCTAAGAAAAACGAGCCTGAGTGGATGTTGGAATGGCGTTTGAGCGCATACCGTACTTGGTTGGGTATGCAAGAACCAGAATGGGCTAATGTTGACTATAAAAAAGTTGACTACCAAGCTATCAAATATTATTCAGCTCCAAAACAAACGAAAGTTGTTAATTCATTGGATGAAATTGATCCTGAGTTACGTCGTACTTTCGAGAAATTAGGTATCTCTCTTGATGAGCAGAAGCGCCTTTCTGGAGTTGCAGTAGATGCTGTAATTGACTCAGTTTCAGTGGCTACTACATTTAAAAAGACTTTGGGTGAAAAAGGTATTATTTTTAGCTCAATGTCTGAAGCAATTAAAGAACATCCTGAATTAATCAAAAAATACTTAGGCTCAGTTGTTCCTGTAAAAGATAATTTCTTTTCGGCATTGAACGCTGCTGTATTCTCAGATGGTTCATTCTGTTATATTCCAAAAGGAGTAAGATGTCCAATGGAATTATCTACGTATTTCCGTATTAATGCGGCTGGTACTGGTCAATTCGAACGTACTTTGATTGTTGCTGACGAATCTTCTTACGTAAGTTACCTAGAAGGTTGTACTGCTCCAATGCGTGACGAAAACCAATTGCATGCTGCTGTAGTTGAAATCGTAGCACACGAAAATGCAGAAGTTAAATACTCTACTGTTCAAAACTGGTATCCTGGTGATAAAGACGGTAAAGGTGGTATTTACAACTTCGTAACAAAACGTGGTATTTGTGATGGCGCAAACTCAAAAATCTCTTGGACTCAAGTAGAAACAGGGTCGGCTATTACTTGGAAATACCCTTCTGTGATTTTGAAAGGTGATAACTCTATCGGTGAATTTTACTCAGTAGCAGTTACCAACAATATGCAACAAGCAGATACAGGTACGAAAATGATACATATTGGTAAAAATACCAAGTCTCGTATTGTTTCAAAAGGTATTTCTGCGGGTCGTTCTCAAAACTCATACAGAGGCTTAGTTGAAGTGATGAAACGTGCAGAAAATGCTCGTAACTTCTCTCAATGTGACTCATTGTTGATGGGTGACCGTTGTGGTGCGCATACTTTCCCATACATTGAAGTAAAAAATAATACAGCGACTGTAGAGCACGAAGCGACTACTTCGAAGATTGGTGAAGACCAGATTTTCTATTGTAATCAACGTGGTATTTCTACTGAAGCAGCTATTGCTTTAATTGTGAATGGATATGCCAAAGAAGTATTGAATCAATTACCAATGGAATTTGCAGTAGAAGCACAAAAGCTTCTTGCTATCTCACTGGAAGGTTCAGTAGGTTAATGAATCGAATTTTATTACAATAGATATAAAAACAGCTTCTATTTTCGATAGAAGCTGTTTTTGTTTGTACCGTCGAGTATTAAATTTATCTTCACATTCAAACTTTTACTAAATTATTCTTATCTCTATGATCAATTATAATCCAAAAGAATGGTTCACCTTTATTTTCCACTTTCATAAAGCCGATACCTTCAGAAAATTGTTTCCTATGTTGATAGCTATAGGAGCTTATTCTGGCTTGATTGCTTATTTGGAAGTTGATGTTTTTAAATTAAGTGATAATTCGCATATCAAAAATATTCCAGCTATGCACGGAATGTTGGGTTTTGTGATTTCGATGTTGTTGGTATTTAGAACAAACACTGCCTATGACCGCTGGTGGGAGGGGAGACGTAACTGGGGGGCTTTGACAAATGCCTCACGTAATTTGGCTATCAAGATTCAAGCGGTAGTTCCCAAAGAGTTAAAAGAAGAAAGGACTTTAATTGAAAGCCTTATTATAGAATATGCTTTTGCCTTGAAACGTCATTTGCGAGGACATCAAAATGATAGCGAGCTGTTTATTTCTGAATATAAGATTAAATCAGAATACCATAAGCCAAATTATATTGCCAAATTGCTAGTTGAACAAGTGCAGGCATTATATGCAAAAAATATTATTTCGGGCGAGCAGTTACTTTTTATCAACGAAGAGATTCGAAGCTTTACGGATATTTGTGGAGCTTGCGAACGAATCAAAAATACTCCAATTCCATTTTCTTATACGGTATTTTTGAAAAAATTTATCTTCTTTTATGTAATGACTTTGCCCTTTGGCTATGTTTTTACACTAGGTTATATCGTGATTCCAGTGGTAGTTTTTGTTTTTTATGTTTTAGCAAGTTTAGAGCTGATTGCAGAAGAAATTGAAAATCCATTTGGTACAGATGCGAACGACTTACCATTAGCACAGATGTGTAAAAATATTCAAAAGCATGTAGGTGAAATATTTCAAGAAGAATCAGTTTTAAGATAAAAAGAAAGCCGTTAGCGATAAACTAACGGCTTTTATTATTATACCATTTTTACATAACTTCCGAGCCACTTGATGTCGGATTCATGTTTTTTCATGATATGTTGAACATTCTCATCTAAGAAGTACCCATCAAATTCCATCAAGAACCAGAAGTTGAATGTTTCACCTTCTTTCACAGGTCTAGATTCAATTTTTACAAGGTTAATTCCTCTATTTTCGAACTCTTGGAGAAATCTTACCAGTGTTCCTGGCTTACCATCGTCAGGGAGTTTGGCAATAATGGTAGTTTTGTCTTTCTCGCTCTTTTGGTTGACAAAATCTTTTCCAATAATAAAAAATCTTGTTCTGTTCTGAGACGAATCTTGAATATTGTCAAACAATATAGGAACATCAAACAATTTGGCCGCAATATGAGAACAAACAGCAGCAGATTGTTCATCTTGAGAGGCTAATTTGGCAGCTTTTGAGGTTGAATCAACTTGTACAAAAAACTCTTCATCTTTACCATTGAAATATTCATTCAAGAATTTTTCACATTGTCCAAACGCAATATCTTTTGAATAAATACGCTTGATATCAGATAATTTTTCGGCTTTGGTTGCGAAAGTGAAATGAACAGGAATAACCACTTCGGCTACAATTTTCAAATCCGTTTCGTTTAACAAATCAATTGTCTCTTTCACGATACCTTCCAAATTATTTTCGATAGGTACAACACCGAATCTCGCACGACCTGTATCAATGCTTTCAAAAACAGAGCGAATGCTTGGCAAAGGTAAGTAATCACTCATAGCACCAAAGCGGCTTTCGGCTGCTTGATGAGTAAAGCTTCCTTCTGGACCCAAATAAGCAATACGTTCAGGCAATTCAAGATTACGAGATACTGCAAAAATTTCGAGGTAAATAGCCTCAATCGCAGGACGAGTCAATAAACCTTGGCTCATTTCTGCAAGACGGTCGATGATTTGTTTTTCACGCTCGGGACGATAAATAACAGTCTGAGTCGTTTTTTTAAGCTCTCCAACATGCTTTACAACTTCCATGCGCTTGTTGAGTATCTCAAGCATTTCGTTGTCAAGCTCATCAATCTGTTGTCGTAATTGTTCTAGGGTCATATTATGGTTAACAGGATATTTCTGCTAATGAGCAGGAAAAGAAATATTTGAATTAGAACTCAACATTTGTTGAGCTCTAATCTATATCTTATGCTGCTGCTTCGGCAGGGTCTTTTTCAATAATGAGATTGTCGATAATAAATCTTTGACGATCAGGGGTATTTTTACCCATGAAATAAGTCAGAATTTTAGGAATGGTTGTATCCTTTTCTAGGATTACAGGTTCTAAACGAATATTATCGCCTATAAATTTACCAAATTCTTCTGGAGAAATCTCACCTAAACCTTTGAAACGTGTAATTTCTGGTTTTGGACCCAATTTATGAATGGCATTAAGACGTTCTTCGTCGGAATAGCAATAGATGGTTTCTTTTTTGTTTCGAACACGGAATAATGGTGTTTCCAAAATATACAAATGACCATTGCGTACCAAATCTGGGAAAAATTGCAAGAAAAATGTCATCATTAGCAAACGAATGTGCATACCATCTACGTCGGCATCGGTTGCAATAATGATTTTGTTATAACGAAGACCCTCCAAGCCATCTTCGATATTCAAGGCATGTTGGAGCAGGTTAAATTCTTCGTTTTCATAAACAATCTTTTTGGTTAAGCCAAAGCAGTTAAGCGGTTTACCTCTCAAACTAAACACAGCTTGAGTTTGCACATTGCGAGATTTGGTAATTGAACCACTTGCAGAGTCACCTTCGGTGATAAACAACATTGAATCATAACGATTATCGGACTTTTCGTTAGATAAATGCACACGACAATCACGAAGCTTTTTGTTGTGTAAGTTGGCTTTTTTAGCACGTTCATTCGCCAACTTTTTGATACCTGCAATATCTTTACGCTCACGCTCAGACTGTTCGATACGCTTTTTGAGTGCTTCAGCAGTCGTTGGGTTTTTGTGCAAAAAATTATCCAACTCAGTCTTAATGAAATCTCCTACAAAACTTCTAACGGTTTGAGAGCTAGAATCTGGGGACATGGTGATTGACCCTAATTTTGTTTTTGTTTGAGATTCAAAAACGGGTTCTTGAACACGAACAGCTACGGCAGCGACAATGCTGGCACGGATATCTTCAGGAGCGTAATCCTTTTTATAGAAATCACGTACTGTACGAACCACGGCTTCACGGAAGGCTTGCAAGTGAGTACCCCCTTGAGTTGTATTTTGACCGTTTACAAACGAATAGTATTCTTCGCCATATTGATTACCATGGGTCATGGCAATTTCAATATCATTTCCTTTAAGATGAATGATAGGATAGCGATTTTCTTCTTCGTTTGTTTTTTTACTCAATAAATCAAAAAGACCTTTTTGAGAAAAATACTTTTGTCCATTAAAATTGATAGACAATCCTGCATTCAAATAAGCATAATTCCAGAAAAGATTATCCAGATATTGTGGAATAAAATGGTAATTTTTGAAGATAGTGTTATCAGGTTCAAAAATGGTTTGAGTACCATTTTTGGCATTACTTTCTGGTTCACCGTCTGATTCAGTAAGTATTTCGCCTTTACTAAATTCTGCCCATTTTGTTTTTCCTTCACGAAATGATTGTACTCTAAAAAAGCTTGATAGTGCGTTGGTTGCTTTTGTACCTACCCCGTTCAAACCTACAGATTTTTGGAAAGCTCCAGAATCATATTTTCCTCCTGTGTTGATTTTGGAAACACAGTCGATTACTTTTCCAAGTGGAATACCACGTCCATAATCACGTACCTCTACTCGGTGGTCTGAAATTTTCACATCAATGGCCTTACCATGACCCATCATGTGCTCATCGATAGAGTTATCGACAATTTCTTTTACTAATACATATATTCCGTCGTCTGACGAAGAACCATCGCCGAGCTTACCAATATACATACCAGGACGAAGACGAATATGTTCTTTCCAATCTAGTGACCGAATACTGTCTTCGGTATATTGAACCTCATTATTGGGAGTTGTTGACATACTGCTAGAGAAAGAATGGTTTATTGATGTTTCATCAAAACAAGTTACTAAAATTACTTATTGGCTATATTTTTGATTTGCATTTTAAGTGTGTTGACTCAAAAATATAGTTTTGGATTAAGAAGTTAGCAAATCTACAAAAAAGCATTAAAAATCGTAAGCCTATATTAATTTAATTGTCCACTCCCTAATTAATCTGCTTAAGATTGTCGAGATTTAGCCAAAAGTTCATTTACTTTGTGATTTAATTCAAACTTATCTTAATAATAAAAGTACCGTTTTTTGGACTATTTTTGGAAAAACCTTCTTAAATCAACCCAAGGACAAAATTAAAAAACATGTTACAACACAAAAACACAAGCAATCTTGTTTTGAAGGCTATAAAATCTCGTCATTCATTCATGTCTGCGGTTAACTTACGCTCTATATCTTTATTATTGGTTGCTTTATGGAGTTTGAATTCTTTTGCACAAATACCTGGCATACCTACAAACATTTCACTTCCTACATCCATTGGTCGTCCAACCACTGCTACAGCTACAGGTACTAAAAACTCTGGATCAAGAAAGGTCACAGAGATAGCTGCTGAGAAAAATGAAATAGATTCTTTAAGAAAAAAGAAAGAATTGGCTTTAAATGAGGCAGACTCCAATACTGTCAATTTAAGAAAGAAAATCTTTGGGTATTCGATTTTCAATAATTCAAAAATAACATTTGATTCTTATGCTCGAATGGCGACTCCCAAAAATTATATTTTGGGTCCTGACGATGAAATAATAATTGATATTAATGGGTATTCAGAGAGCCATCTGACATTACCGATTTCACCTGATGGAAACATTAAGGTTGATCGTGTAGGTAATATTTTTGTTAGTGGCTTGACCATCGAAGAAGCAAAAAAACGAATTGTTAGTAGATTGTCTCAAATATATGTTGGTTTAAAGGCAAGTGGAGGTGTTCCTGCAAATACTACTGCTACTATTTCTTTGGGCAATATAAGAACGATACGAGTAACTGTAATAGGAGAAGTCATTGCTCCTGGTACGTATGCGGTATCTTCCTTGGCAAAAGTATTTAATGTGCTGTACCAAGCGGGAGGTCCCAACGAAAATGGTACATTTCGTGAAATTAAAGTTATAAGAGGTAAAAAACTTGTGGCTCGTGTGGATTTGTATGATTTATTGACAACTGGAAATTTACGTCAAGATATTGCATTACAAGATCAAGATATTATTCAGGTTACACCATATAAAGCTAGAATAGAAATTGCAGGAAAAGTTAAAAAACCTGCGATGTTTGAGATTTTGCCTAATGAAAACCTAGATATGATTATTAATGATTATGCTGGAGGATTTTTGCCTGAAGCATATAGAGGTGTTTTGAAAGTTACTAGATATACTGATAAGGAAAGAAAGTTAGTAGACTTAAGTGGAGATTTGCTGTCTTCATTTTTTCCGAAATCAGGAGATTTTGTCGCTGTAGACCAGATTCTATTAGATAGATACGAAAATGCAATCAATCTAAAAGGGGCTGTTTTTCGTCCGGGACGTTATTCTTTAAGTGATAATTCAACTCTTGTAAAACTCATCAAACGTGCTGATGGATTTAAGGAAGATGCTTTTTTAGATAGAATTTTGGTTGTTAGACTCAAGAGCGATTTAACTAAGGAAAATATTGCTATAAACTACAAAGAAATTCTTTCTGGAGTAGCTCCAGATTTTCCTTTGAAAAGAGAGGATGAAATTAGTGTTTATTCTAGCTTGGATATGATGGAGAACTACACTGTACGTATTCAAGGTGAAATCAAGTTGACTTCAATGGAAGGTTTTGCAGAAAAAACACCAACTGGATCAACTGCTCTAGGAATATTACCAAATGGAAGCGGCGAAACCCCTTCAATAGGAACATATCCTTATGTTAAAAATATGACTGTGGAAGATTTGGTTGTAAAAGCAGGAGGCTTGAAAGAATCAGCAGCAACAGGTAGAATCGAGGTTATTCGTAGAAAGAAAAATATTGGACAAGATGATCCGTCTAAAATTACACCTACAATTGGTGAGAAATTCCAATTTTCGATTAATCCTGACTTGTCTATGAGTCCATCGGCTTCTAAGTTTATTTTGGAGCCTTTTGATGAAGTGTTTGTTCGTTCATCACCAAATTATGAACGTCAACAGTTTGTATCAATAGACGGGCAGGTTATTTTTCCTGGCGTCTATGCCTTGGAAAGAAAAGACGAAAAATTACTTGATGTAATTAAGCGTGCTGGAGGATTGAACGCACAAGCGTATCCGGCAGGAGCAACTTTGATTAGAAGGGTGAAACTGACAGACCAAGAGGTTGAGCGTAAAGCAAGACAAATTCAGGATTTGAGTGATAATAATACAGAAACATCAGTTAAGGTAGAACCAATCAAACAGGTATACGAAGAATCAATAGGTATTGATTTAGTGGACGTATTAGAAAATGAAAATTCTAAATCTAATATGTTACTTCAAGATGGTGATATCCTTCGCATACCCAAAGAACCTCAAACAGTAAGAATGCAAGGCGAAGTATTATATCCGACTTCAACTAGATTCATTGAAGGGGCTTCATTCAAGCATTATATCTCAGAATCAGGAGGATTTACATCACTTTCATCACGTAAACGTTCCTATGTTATTTATGCAAATGGTTCTGTAGATCGTACTCGTAAATTATTGGGCTTGGTGAATGTCTATCCAAAGATTAATCCAGGGTCAGAAATTGTTGTGCCTCGAATTAACCAAAAACAAATGGCATCACAGCAAGTTCTTGGTATTATTTCAACAATTACCGCATCACTTACAGGTATCGGTACGATTATCGCCTTAATGCGTGCAATTCAATAATATAAAATATAGCATTTATTAATTTAGACTCATGTCTCAGACTCAAAATACATTACCAGAAGATCAATTTTCTTTTGAAGATATAGTAAAAAAAGTCATTGCATTTAAAGACTTAGTCGTTGCAAATTGGAAGTTAATAGTAGCATTGACAATATTTGGTGTACTTATAGGATATTTGGTAGACATTGTTACCAAAAAACCTAAGACCTATACCTCAAAAATTGTTTTCAATATGGATAATGGCAGCTCAGCAGGAGGTGCAGGATTATCCGATTTAGCAAGTGCTTTTGGCCTTGGTGGAGGTGGTGCTACAAGTAACGGGTTGTTTAGCGGCGAAAATTTCTTGGAATTACTTAAAACAAAAAATATTTATAATCGAGCTATTTTGGCTCCAGTAAATATAAATGGTAAAAAAGTAATTTTTGGAAACTTCTTAATTGAAAAAAGTGGTGGTTTGGAGGATGAATGGGAAGGTGATGAAGAAATGAAAACTTTCAAATTCAAACATTCAAATTATGAAAAATTGACTCCACTTGAACGCTCAAAGGTAAGAATGCTTCAATCATTTTTGGAGCCTCTGACGTCGATTGCAAATGAGAATAAAAAATCATCATTGATGACTTTAGCAGCAACGACTCGTAATGATACATTATCTCATGTTTGGACAAACTTGTTTTTGAATACAATAACTGATTTTTATATTGAGACAAAAACCAAGAAAACAAGAGAGTTGCTCGGTATAATGGAACGACGAGTAGATTCGTTGAAGAGTCAGTTGTATGGTACTCAAAGAAGATATGCACAGGTTGTTGACCAAAATCAACAAGTAATTATGCAACAAGGGTTGATCGAACAGCAAAGACTAAATACTAATTCTACTCAGCTTCAAAGTATGTATCAAGAGGCAGTAAGAAATCTTGATAACTTAAGATTTTCAATGGTAAAAGAATCCCCTTTATTTACAAGAATAGATGATTCAGAATTACCTATTGGTGCCGATATTACACTGAAAGGGAAAGGTATTAAACTTGGAGGTACGATCGGTTTGGTACTGGCGTTATTATTTGTTGCTGGACGTGATGTAATTCAAAAATTAAAGGATAAGAAAAAATAAATAGTTATACAATGCAAGAAACAGTCATTGAGGCAGGAAGGTCTGAAAAGCATTATTGGGCTGACATTATTAGATTTAGAGAGTTGCTATGGATTTTAGCAGTTCGAGATATAACTGTTCGTTATAAACAAACCATGATTGGAGTAGCGTGGGCTATTGTAAGACCAGTTATGACAGTATTAGTTTTTGTTTTTGCGTTTCATAAGGTAGCCAAAATATCAGATACATCTGGTATCGATTTTAAGATTATAGTATTTACAGGAGTAATTTTTTGGAACTTTTTTGCTGCTGCTTTTCAACAAGTAAGTAACAGTATAACGGGCAATGCCAATCTGGTTTCTAAGGTCTATTTTCCTCGTTTATTGATGCCTTTAAGCTCTATAGCAGTACCCTTATTGGATTTTCTTGTAGGCTTTATTGTACTGGTTCCATTTTTGATTTATAGCGGGATTTCAATAGACTATCATATACTTTTTGTTCCTGTATTTTTGTTTTTTGCATTTATGGCAGCATTAAGTTTAGGGATTATTTTTGCATCACTTAATGTTCAATATCGTGATTTCCAGCAAATTGTTCCATTGATTGTTCAGTATGGATTTTTTATTTGCCCAGTTGCATACTCTACGTCATCTATTAAAGATCTATCTTGGTATCCTTTTTATACTTGGTTAAATCCATTAGCAAGTATTATAGAAGGTTTCCGTTGGTGTTTAATTCCAAACTATCCATATTTTACATGGAATAGCTTTTTGCCAACAATCCTTTTTGTTTGTCTAACCACAATTATTGCGATTGTTTTCTTTAGAAAAAGAGAAAACTCGTTTGTTGATTTCATTTAAAATATTGAAGTAGAATGACTGTTATTGAGGCACAAAACGTTAGTAAGAGATATATCATTGATCATAAAAAAGGTAATGCAAAGTCCAATACCTTTCGTGAGGTGATTACAGATACGTTTCGAAACATTTTTACCAAAGGTGAGGATGACGAAGTAGAACACGAGGATTTCTGGGCTCTTAAAGATGTAAGTTTTAAAATAGAACAAGGAGACAGAGTTGGAGTAGTTGGCTCAAACGGTGCAGGAAAATCAACCTTATTGAAAGTGCTGAGCCGTATTACGGAGCCTACTCAAGGGAAGATTACAATTAAAGGACGTGTTGCTAGCTTATTAGAAGTTGGTACAGGCTTTCATCCTGAATTATCGGGTCGCGAAAATATCTTTTTGAATGGTGCCATTCTTGGTATGAAGCGTGACGAAATCAAAAAACATTTTGATGCTATTGTAGATTTTGCTGGAGTAGAAAAGTTTCTAGATACTCCTGTAAAACGATATTCGTCAGGGATGTATGTGCGTTTAGGTTTTGCTATTTCGGCTCACTTGGAGCCTGAAATTATGATTGTTGATGAGGTGTTAGCTGTTGGTGATGCCGACTTTCAACGAAAGTGTCTTGGCAAAATGAAAGACGCTTCTACTTCTGGTCGTACAATTTTGTTTGTAAGTCATAACCTAACAGCAGTTCAGGGTTTGTGTAATAAAGCCATGTACATGCAAAAAGGTCAACTGATTCAGATGGGAGAGACTAATCTTATTATGTCAAACTACTTGAGTCAAATCCAAAAAACTGATTTACAAGTTACTTATACTAATCAAAGTGAAGCCCCAGGTAATGATCGTGTTCGTTTGAAAAGTGTAAAACTTGTTCCAAATTATTTAGATAATCAAAACCATTTGGATGTTCGAACTTCGTTCAAAATTCAAATTGAGTTTTGGAACTACATGGATCAAGCCAACCTGAATATCAGTCTTCATATAAACTCCTTGACAGGTGAGTGTATATTCAATATAGGCACTCCATCCATTAAATTTGATAAAGGAATTATATCGGCAGAGTGTGAAATTCCGAATGATTTTTTAAACGATGGCTCATATTCGCTTTCTTTTATGATTGTGAAAGATACAGCCTCTGTAATCTATAATTTTGAAGAAGCATTAATTTTCGAAATTGAAGATTATCGTGAAGGAACAGTTTGGTATGGTAAATGGCCAGGATATGTGCGTCCAAAAATAGAATTCCCAATTATGCAATTGGAATATGAAAACGCTATTTAATGATAAATTAAATAAAGCTTTCTGTTTTTACTAGAAAAGAGAAACTTCAAAATTGAAACTTATACCCAGATTACGCTAAATGATTAATGTAACTAAAACATATTTACCTCCTTATGAGGAATATGAAGCCTACCTAAAGGGCATTTGGGAGCGAAATCAACTCACGAACAACGGTCCATTGGTACGTGAATTAGAACAAAAAATTAAGGATTATTTAGGCGTAAAGCATTGCTTATTTGTATCAAATGGTACGATTGCTATTCAATTGGCACTTAAAGTATTAGGAGTAACCAAAGAAGTTATTACTACACCATTTTCTTACTGTGCAACTTCTCATTCGGTAGTTTGGGAAGGCTGTACCCCTGTTTTTGCCGATATTCTTCGTTCAGATTTGTGTATAGACCCACAAAAAGTTGAAGCTGCTATTACCGAAAATACACAAGCAATTTTGGCTACTCACGTGTATGGTAATCCTTGTGAGGTCTATGAACTACAAAAAATTGCAGATAAACATAATATTAAGCTTATTTATGATGCTGCACATGCTTTTGGAGCATCTGTAGATGATAAATCACTTCTTTCTTTTGGTGATATTAGTACTTGTAGCTTTCATGCTACGAAAGTATTTCATACCGTTGAAGGCGGAGCTGTGATTACCAATAATGACGAATACGCTTGGCTTTTAGATAGATATAGAAGCTTTGGACATATTGGTGATGATTATCTTACAATAGGTATAAATGGTAAAAACTCAGAATTTCATGCTGCTATGGGCTTGGTAAATCTTCCCAAAGTACCAGAAATTATAGCTGCTCGTAAGGCAATTTTTGATATTTACGATGAAGAACTAAACTGGGAAAAGCTCACTAGACCAGAGCTTTCGTTAAAAACAGTGAAAAATTATGCGTATTATCCTGTTTTCTTCGAATCTGAAGCTGCTTTACTAAAAGTAAGAGATGCTTTGTCTGAAAACCAAGTTATGCCTCGTAGATACTTTTATCCATCATTAAGTACTCTTAAATTCGTAACTGAAGAAAGTACTTGTCCTATTTCCGATGATTTTGCCTTGAGAGCATTGGCTTTGCCATTATATTACGATTTGGCGCATGAGGATGTGTACAGAATTGCACGTATCGTAAACGAAAATCTCTAATACTTCTATTGACTAAAATTATTGACATGAATTTTATCTATCCAATCCTGTTTGCCAGTTTTATAGGCTTTGTGTTGAGAATAGCCTCTAGGGTTTGCATGAAATCTTTGGTGGATATTGTACTTACGGCTTACATTACCTTTTGTGGTAGTGTTATTTTAACAGGATTTGCGCTTTCTGAAATAGGGAAAATCGACGATCGCCGTTTTTGGGCTTTGTCGGTTTTTGTACCAGCTTTTATATTCTATGTTCAATTTACCAAATTATTTGGTCGTGACCAACGTGAGAGATTTACTTTCTTTGAGCTAATCGGAAGCCGAACTCAATTGGTTTGGAACTGGTTTGGTAACCTTCCTCTATGGCTAAAATGGTCTTTTGGACTACTTTTGGGAGCTTTTGTTATTACTGAAATTACTAATCTATTCTTGATTTTTTATACTGTTCCAAACGAATGGGATAGTATGACTGGGCACTTGAACAGATTGATGTACTATATGCGTCATGGTTCGATGGCTCATTTTGGTGGAACAAACTGGAATATTGATACTTACCCTCGTAGTGTTTGTACGATTCAAATCTACAATTACCTTATGAGTGGTCGTATCGAAAATTGGTTCAAAGTAATTCATCATACAGCCTATATCATTATTGGTTTTGGCGTATTTGGAATTGCCGAAAGATTAACCAAAAACTTTACGGCGAGCGTTTTTGCCGCTTTGGTAATGTGGTTGTTGCCAGATGTAATGATGCAATCAATTTCAACCGAAACAGATATTGTGTTAGGTTCATATTTGGCTTGTTTGGTGTATTTTCTTTTTACTTACAGAGAAAAACATTGGAGACGCTATTTATATCTTGCAGGATTGACTTTCGGAATAGCTTTAGGACATAAGATTACTTTCGTTTTTTCTTTCCCTCCGCTGTTTTTGATTATTATTTATACAGTTTTTGGCGAAGATTTAAGAGCGAAATTTATTGATAAATTCGGTGACTCTTATCAACATTTCTGGTCAAGAACCTTTGGTAGATTGACTCACTTAGTTGTTGGCTTAACCGTTGGGATTGTACTGTTTACTTTACCAACAGGTTATTTGAGAAATATCCAATTGTTTGGTCACCCGATTGGACCACCTACTGCATTAAAACACCAATCTGTGGAACGCGCAGGAACATTGAAAAACCTTATCAAACAAGGCTCTCGTAATGTTGTGAGATATTCGATTGATATGGTGAATTTGGATGGATTGAGAAATGTTGAACAATTTGAAACGGTCAATCAATTAATAAGAAAACCTATCGAGAAAGTTGAGAAAAAGCTTCATCTTCGCCTCGAAGAAGAAACGGACTTTACCATTAACCCTTTTTCGTATAATGTAAGGTTTGAGTTTTTTAATGCAAACCCTCACTGGGGAATATTTGGCTTTGCCATTGTTTTACCGCTGGTAGTATTGGTGTTGATTGGTTTGATTCGTAGAGGAATTGCGTTTTACGTATTGGCAGTTGCCTTTTGTTTGCATTTCGCAGCATTGAGTTTTACGGCACCTTACGACGCTTGGAAAGGTCGTTATATGATTAGTACTGCCGTGTATGCAGTTCCATTGGTGACATTGTTATTTCATGAAGGCAATAAATGGAGGTTACAAAGTGGGTCGTTTATACTATTGAAATTCTATACAGCAATTGTTGTATTAGTGGCATCAGCTTCAGCCATTTTGGTTGTGTATTTGAATGAACGCTGCTTGCCAATTGCAGCCTTGGGGCGTCCTTCTGCTTTTGATACTGATAGAATTGACCTTCAAACATGGGCTCGTCCTGACATAACACCTGCGTATCATAAGTTTGATGAGTTGGTACCTCAAGATGCCACCGTTGCGCTGGCTACTATCAACGATGACTTTGAGTATCCGCTATGGGGCAAAAACCTGACCCGAACTTTGATTGCCATAAATCCTTTCGAAAAAGGTGTTCAACCAATTCCGAAGGAAGCTCAATATTTATTCTTTGCCAAAAAGGTAATTAAACCTCAGCCTGGGGATATTCGATTAGGAACAGATACAACTATGAAGAATATGATTACTAAAGGAGAAGATTACTATTTAAGAAAGTTAAAATAAAGTTCTTCAGTTTTGAAGAAGCTTACGATATGAAACTAGCGATTATGCAACCCTATATTTTTCCATATATAGGGTATTTCCAATTGATTAAAGCAGTAGATAAATTTGTCATTTATGACGATGTGAATTTTATCAACCGAGGCTGGATAAATCGCAACAGAATTCTGGTAAATGGCAAGGATAGCCTTTTTACTATTCCTTTGAAAGAAGCCAGCCAGAATAAGTTAATTAATGAGATAGAGGTGAACTGGGATGATGCTTGGAAAGCGAAATGGTTTAAAACGCTTGAGCAGAGTTATAAAAAAGCCCCGTTTTTCCAACAAATAAAGCCCATAGTAGAACAAACATTAGAACTTGAAAAAACAATTTTTTCTGAAATCATTGTTGAAAATCTAAAGCTTATCAATGCGTATTTGGGTATTACAACTGAGATAATTCCTAGCTCGTCGATTTACCAAAATACCGATTTGAAAGCACAAACTCGTATCTTAGATATCTGTCTACAAGAAAAGGCTAATCATTATATCAATCCAATTGGAGGCATTGAGCTGTATCAAAAAGAGATATTTGAAGAAAAAGGAATGCAATTAAATTTTATTAAAAGTAAGCCTGTTCAATATCCGCAATTAAAAAATGACTTTGTCCCTTGGTTATCTATTCTTGATGTTTTGATGTTCAATTCTGTTGAGCAAATACAAACATTTTTGGATTCGTATGAATTGGTATAATTGACAAGGCAAAAATCTACCTGAATATACACTAACCAGACTGGTTGAGCTTTTTTGACCAAATAAACCAAACGAACTATGGCAAAAGTTGTTGTTTTTGGAACAGAGCTGGTGGCCGAACTCGCCCACTACTATTTAACTACTGATACAGACCACGAAATTGTGGCTTTTACAGTAAATAAGGAATACATCAAAGAGCCAACTTTTTGCGGCTTGCCAGTAGTACCTTTCGAGGAAGTAACGACTTTGTATCCGACTAATGAATACAAGTTCTTTGCTCCACTTTCAGAAAGAAAAATGAACCAAGTTCGTGCTAAAGTTTATCAAGAGGCCAAAGATTTAGGATATGAATTTATATCTTATATCAGCTCAAGAGCTACAGTCTTGACAGACAAAATTGGCGAAAACTGCTTTATTCTCGAAGACAACACCATCCAACCCTTTGTGACAATTGGCAACAATGTCGTACTTTGGAGCGGTAACCATATTGGACATCATGGCACAATAAAAGATCACGTTTATTTTACCTCTCATGTAGTATTGTCGGGTCGTTGTGTGGTTGAGCCTTATTGCTTTTTTGGCGTAAACGCTACCATTCGTGATGGTGTACATATCGCAGAAGGAACGTTGTTTGCCATGGGAACTAACTTCACAGGAAAGAAAACGGAGCCTTGGAGTATTTATAAGGGAAACCCAGCTGAGAAAGCAAAAATTTCTAGTAAAGACATTAATTTATAATTCATATCACGAAAAAATTCGTGCAACGCAATGAGTAACTACGAACAAAAATTTATTTGCCCTAAAACTAAAACTGCTTTGGTTTTGGCAGAAGATGGCAATACATTACATAATACTTCGACAGAAGAACCCATTTCTTATGAAATCAACGACATTGTTGATTTGACATATCCGAAAGAATTATTTGAGCAAGATCGTAAAGAGCAATTAGCTTATAATGATGCTTATCAACGTTATGATCGTGGTGTAACTTGGGTATTTGAATCTTTGAATTCTGATGAGGCTACTGTTCGCCAAAAAATGACGAACCTTCTTGGTTTAAAGCCTGGAATGAAAGTCTTGGAAGTGGGTGCTGGTACAGGTAAAGATTCTGAGCTGATTATTAAGGCAATTGCACCTGGAGGTCAAGCATTTTTGTCAGATTTGTCTCCAAATATGTTACGTTTAGCAAAACAACGTCTACAACCAGAAGATGTAGATGTAAACTATTTTATTGCCAACGGTACGTATTTGCCTTTCGAGGACAATACTTTTGACGCAGTTTTCCACTTTGGTGGTATCAATACTTTTTCTGAACGCAAAGAGGCATTCGAAGAGTTTAATCGTGTGGTAAAAGTGGGTGGTCGTGTAGTTGTAGGCGATGAAAGCGTTGCTCCATGGTTGCGTGATCAATCAAGTTACCAAACTTTGATGTCGGCTAATCCAATGTTTGCAGATCAAGTACCATTAGAAGACCTGCCAAAAAATATTGATAATTTTGAGTTACACTGGATTTTTGGTTTTGGATACTACGTATTGGCGTTTGAGAAAACCGACAAAACTCCAGAAGTGAATGTAAATCTTCAAATCCCAGGAAAGGATTTTGAAGATAACTGGAGAATTCGTGCTGAAAGAAACGCGCAAAAGAAAGCGTAAAAGAGTTTTGAGTTTTGCAGTTAGAATTTTTTACAAAATTTTGGCTACAAAACTCTACGTTTATCATACAAAATAGAAGTATTATGTGGGTTAAAAAAGGGGTAGTTTATAAACCAGACGGTTCATTGGCGCATAGCCAATCACATGCTCAGGTTCCATTTGCGTACAAACACGAAGATTTTTTAAGAATATATTTCTCAACTAGAGATTCTCAAGGTCAGTCTCGTCCTACGTTTATCGATGTAGAATATGACGACCCAACACAGATTCGCTGTATTCATGATAAACCTATCTTAGAATTGGGTGGTCCTGGCGAATATGACGAAACAGGAGCTATGCCTTCTTGGTTTGTCGATATGCCTAATGGAGATATTTGGTTGTACTATACAGGTTGGAATCGCACACATAACTCATATCGCTTGTCGATGGGTTTGGCTGTAAGTCATGACGGAGGATTATCTTTCAAGAAAATGTTCCGTGGTCCAATCATGGATCGTTCGATTCATAATCCAATTTGGGCAGCACAGCCTTCGGTAATGTATGACAATGGTGTTTGGAGAATGTGGCATATTTCTGGTCAAAAATGTGAGTATATCCATGGTTATCCAGAACCGTTCTACGACTGTCGTTATGCAGAATCAAAAGATGGTATTCACTGGACTTCGACTGGCGATGTAGTACTGGCATTTGACGATTTTCTACATGCAGTTGGTCGTCCGAGTGTATTCAAGGAAGATGGTATTTACAAAATGTATTACTCATATCGTCATACGGTTGACTATCGTACTAATCGTGATCAGAGTTACCGAATGGGCTATGCAGAGTCGTTGGATGGTATCAAATGGGAGCGTAAAGATAATTTAGTGGGTATTGCAAAATCTGAAAATCCAGCAGATTTTGACTACAACATGATAAATTATGCGCACTATTATGAACATAATGACAAAAAATATTTGTTGTACAATGGCAATGGCTTTGGTGCATCAGGTTTTGCCTATGCAGTTTCAGAAAAATAGTCACTCAGGCTTTTGATATTTGTCATAAAAATCCCAAATCCTGTACTATAATTTTGAGCCATTGTTGAACCCATTGCTAAGCAATTAGCCAAACATTTCACAAAGCTATGGCAGCCTCAAAAGAACAATTCAATAAAGACGGATTTTTGATTTTGAAAAACTTCTTTTCAAAAGAAGAAATCAATAAAATTTATACAGAAGCAAGACAGCTTTTTGCGATTCAAATCAAGCGTGTTGTAGGTATCGATGTGGATATTAATGACCGTGATACTTTCGAAAAAGCGATGTTTGATTATTTTCAGGCCGATTTCACTTCTTTTGTCAATACAGGTAAACAAGTACAACACTTGATTTCGATGCATCGTCTGGGTACAGACGAGCGTATTGTAAACCTATTGAAAGAAATTGGGTACGAGTTTCCGACCATTGCTGTTCGTCCTGCGATGCAATTCAATAGTAGATACCTTTCAAAAGGAGGTAGTCACTGGAAATTGGGTGCTCACCAAGACTGGCGTACTGGTCAGGGGTCTTTAGATAGTGTAGTTTTGTGGTTCCCATTAGTCGATTGCGATGCAGATTTGGGTGCTTTACAAATCATTCCTGCGAGTCATACGGTTGGTTTGTTACAAGCAGATACTTCTGGCTATACAGGTTCTATTCAAGATGCCTTGCCAGAAGAAGATTATGTACAAACTTCCTTCGAAGTAGGCGACTTGTTGATTTTCTCAGCGTTTTTGGTACACCGTTCTGGCGACAATATCACACAGAATATCCGCTGGTCGATTCAATTGCGTTATAACAATATGGCCGAGCCAACTTTCCAAGAAAGAGGATTTCCTATGCCATATATCTACAAGCCAGAAGAAAATTTGGTAACACCAGATTTTCCTAAGAAAGAACAATTAGAGCAACTTTTTGCCTAACAATATTCCTCGTATCTTTGCCGACCTGTGAGTGTTCCTCACAGGTCTTTTGTTTTTGAACAAAAGGATTTTACAATGATTCTTTCCACTTAAATAAAAAGAAATTAAATCTGTACTAGTTGTAAAGGGTAAAAATCTAAGTTATTCACGTCCTCTTTCCCTAAGTACTGCGACTTAATAGCCATTTCAATGATTAAAGTAAGCGTAATTGTCCATACATATAAGCACGAAAACTATATACGTCAAACTCTGGATAGTATTGTTAATCAGCAAGTTGATTTTGAATACGAAGTAATAGTCGGAGATGACGCATCGCCTGACAGTACTCCCGATATTATTAGAGAGTACCAACAGAAATATCCCCATTTAATCAAACCTTTGTTGCATCCTGTAAACTTGGGTGGTTTTGGGAAAAATAATACCATGGCAACGCTTGCAGAAGCCAAAGGACAATATATTGCCCCTATGGATGGTGATGATTATTGGACAAACCCTCATAAATTACAAAAACAAGTAGATTTTTTGGATGCTAATCCAGATTTTGTAGCTTGTTTTCACAATGCTTTAATTCATTTTGAAGATGGCTCACATCCAGATGATTATGTGAACAAACCCGATCAGAAGGTTGTGACAACGCTTGATGATTTGGTAGGAGAAGACGAAGTTTGGTATATGGCAACATCTGCGGTGATGTTTCGTCATGGTATCATGAAAACTTATCCTCAGTGGTTTCATGAGTCTAAAAGTGGCGATATTCCAAGATATATTTTGCTCGGAAAACATGGTAAATTTTACTACATGAACGATGTCATGTCTGTTTATCGTAAAAATGGAGGAGGTATGAGTTTTACAGATGGCAAACAAGATGCAGAATTTTTGTTCAATCGTATTGGCATGTATAAGGGCATTGACCAAGAATTAGATTACCGTTTTCATACAAGAGTTCGCAAGAATGTTGCTAGGTATTATTTGATGCTCGCCAATTCGATACAATATGGTGATAATCCTATTTTATCACGTTACTATGCCCTAAAGTCATTAGTACTTTCGAGACCAAACAAGCCTGAGCATTTGAAAAAAGTGATGATGAACTATGTGATTCCTCATAGTATCATGGGCATATATGCCAATGTAAAATGGCAACTGATGAAAATAGTAGGAAAAGCTAAATAAAATTAAATATTTTCTTCTTTAAAAAAGGCTAGAAATCACCTCTATCGTGATATTTCTAGCCTTTTTTTGATTCTGAGTCTCTGGAACAAGGACTGACAATGACAGTTGGAACCAATAGGGTTTTTACATTTATGAATAAATCTAATATAAAATAGAATTTTGCCATGCTATTTTATATTTATGATAAAATGTAAATAAACTATCCAATGAAAACACAATCTTTAAAAATTCTCCTCTTACTTCTCTGTATGAGTTGGGCTATGACTGCCCAAACAATTCATCCAGATATTCTTAACAAAATGTGGTCAGCCTATTGGATTGCAGCTCCGCAAACAGTTCCGCAAGCGTATGGTGTGTACCATTTTCGGAAAAACTTTGAGCTACCTCAACAACCTTCAGATTTTACCATTCATGTGTCGGCAGACAACCGATATAAGTTGTATGTCAATGGCAACATCATTTCGCAAGGACCTGCCAGAGGAGATTTGTCTTATTGGAATTTCGAAACCGTAAATATTGCTCCTTATCTTAAAAAAGGTAAAAATACCATCGCTGCCATTGTGTGGAACGAAGGGAATTTGAGGGCAGAAGGACAAATTTCGCACCGCACCGCATTTGTGTTGACAGGCAATACCTCAGCCGAGAAGATTGTGGATACCAATCCTACTTGGAAGAGCTTTTCGAACCAAGCCTATCAGCCATTAGCCAAAGGCGTTGGACATCCTGCTTATTATGTGGCGGGTGCAGGTGAATTGTTGGATTTTATTAAAACATTACCCACCAACTGGAATACAGAAAGTTTTGACGATACTCAATGGGCTACTGCTGAACGAGTTGGCTGGAGAGGTGCTTGTCCAAAAGGAATTTCAGATATTAATAATTGGATGTTAGTCCCTTCTACTTTGCCTTCAATGGAATATAAAAAACAATATTTTGGTACAGTGAGAAAAGTTGAAGGAGTGACGCTTGCAAGCCAGAATCTCGAAAATGTGTCTTGGGAAATACCTGCTAATACACATGTGAAAATTTTGCTTGATCAAGGTTTTTTAACCAATGCTTTTCCTAAAATTATTTTTCAAAAAGGAAAAGATACCAAAGTTGGTTTGACTTATGCTGAAGCCCTCATGGATGCTGATGCACTGAAGAAGAGACAGATTCTGAAAAATAATCGTAATGAAATTGAGGGTAAAATTATTGTAGGTCGAAAGGATAGCGTATTGCTTTCTGGAAAAGATTCGGAGGTGTTCGAATCGCTGACTTACCGAACATTCAGATATGTCCAATTAGAGATTCAGACAGGATCAGAACCGCTTTCTATAAAGGAAATATCAAGCACTTTTGTAGGATTTCCTTTTACGCAGAAAGCACAATTACAAAGTGTAACCATCGACTTTCAACCTTACTTGAATATTGGTTGGCGTACTGCAAGGCTTTGTGCTGTAGATACTTATATGGATTGTCCGTATTATGAGCAGCTACAATATATTGGCGATGCGCGTATCCAAGCGTTAGTATCGTATTTCAATGCTGGCGATGACCGTTTGGCTCGCAATGCCTTGAATCAAATGGAACATTCTCGTATGGCAGAGGGAATTACGTTGAGCCGTCACCCTTCTTTTTCTCCCCAACAAATACCTACATTTTCGTTATGGTATATTGGTATGCTTCAGGATTATTTAAAATATCGTGGCGATGCCAATTTTATCAAAGAAAAACTGCAAGGCGTACGAAATATTTTGTGGTTTTTTGAAAAATACCAAAATGCAGAAGGTTCGCTACGCAAGGTTCCGTATTGGGTATTTACAGACTGGGTCGAAAACCGTAAAGGCTGGAGTAATGGTGAAGCACCTTATGGCAAAAATGGCGCATCTGCTATATTGGACTTGCAATTGCTTTGGGGGTACCAAGTAGCCGCCGACCTCGAAAGTCAGTTGGGCATGAAGGCTTATGCTGAGATGTATGCGCAGAAGGCTTTGCAACTGAAAAAAATGATTCTACAAAAATATTGGGATGCTTCAAAAGGGATATTGGCTGATACAGAGGATAAAGATGTATTCTCTCAACATGCTAATAGTCTTGGTATTTTGACGGGTGTAATACCTTCAAATAATTATGCGCAAGTAAGCGATAAACTTCTCAATGATAAATCTTTAGCACCAGCCTCGATTTATTTTAAATATTATTTGCACCAAGCTTTGGTAAAAGCGGGAAAAGGTGATGAATATATTACTTGGTTGAGCGATTGGAAACGTAATATAGAACTAGGATTAACTACATGGGCAGAAATTTCAGAAATAGAACACGCTCGTTCAGACTGTCATGCGTGGGGAGCGAGTCCCAATATTGAATTTTATCGAGTGATATTAGGAATTGATTCTGATGCACAAGGTTTTTCTAAAGTGAAAATAGAACCTCATTTAGGTAATTTGACCCAAATTAAAGGCGAAATGCCACATCCTCAAGGCAAAATAGTTTGTGATTATCTACAAGCTGGAAATCAATGGAAAATTCAGATAGAAAGTCCAGTCGAAGGAACTTTTGTGTGGAAGGGGAAAACAATGATTCTTAAAAAAGGACAGAACCAATTCAAATTGTAGTACTCATGTAAGTACTAATGCAATTTTGCATTAGTACGCTTTAAGCGGTAAGCATTAGGCAAAATGATTTACTTATTTTATGAGAAATACTTTTAGCCTAATACATAAAGCCTTGATTTTAAAGCGGGTAAAATTATTTTATTTTTCCCACTAACTTAAGTTAGCGAGAAAAATAAGCTTGAATAAACGAAAATTTTCTTGTTTCCCTTTGTGTAAGCTCCGTAGGAGCGACAGTTTGGTCGCAATAAATTTTGAGAAAAACCTTTTTTGAGCGCCGTAGGTGCGACAGAAAGCTAAAATCTGGAACTCTGTCGCACCTATGGCGCTCTTTTACTAGGTCAGGAGATAGATTCACTACTACCAAACTGTCGCTCCTACGGAGCTGATAAAAAGATTGGGTTCTGTAAAAAATCCTAATAAACAGGCTTATCAATTGAAGATGTAATATATTGATAATTAAAATTTTACATTCACAATTCATAACTCATAATTCAGCACTAATACTTACAAGGGTTAGGAATACGTGAAATCGATAAAAGAGTCAAACTCAAACGTCGCTAAACTTTCCTAACCCTATACGCTAGACCAAGACAGATTTCAAAAAAATAATCTTTATTTTTCAATAAAACCAAATTTTACTGTCGAAAAATAACCTATGAAATATCATCTACCTTCATTTTTGATTGCCTCACTTATGAGTTTTAGTAGTTGGGCGCAGCTTTCGGTTCAAAATTTAACGGTCGAAAACCTAACCAACCCAATTGGAATAGATAAAGCTCAGCCACGATTTAGTTGGCAACTCAATTCGGACAAACAAAATGTTAAGCAAACAGCCTACGAAATTAGTGTACGTTCTGGAAAGAAATTGGTCTGGACAACAGGGAAGATTTCTTCCGAAAATTCTCTTAGAATTCCTTACAGTGGTGCCAATCTAGAGTCGGATAGTAAGTACACTTGGCAAGTAAAAGTTTGGGATAACCAAACGAAAACTCCTGCCTTGGCAACCGCCAATTTCCAAACAGCCTTGATGCGTCATGATGAATGGAAAGCACAATGGATTAATTCGGGCATTGATGCCGATTCTGTCAATGGTATTGTTCCACATTTAAGAAAAACTTTTGAGGTAAAGAAGCCCATTGCATCTGCAACAGTTTTTGTAACCTCAAGAGGTTTGTATGAGGCAAGTTTGAATGGCAAAAGGGTAGGAGATACCTTTCTGACGCCAGGCTGGACAAGTTATAATAAGCATTTGCAGTACCAAACCTATGACGTTACCAAACAATTGAGCACGGGCAAAAATGCCGTTGGTGTTACACTCGGAAGTGGCTGGTATAGAACGAAGTTGGCTTGGGAAAATCATAAAAACCTATATGGTAAAGAAACTGCTTTATTGTTTCAGTTACATATCAAATATGCCGATGGTTCAGAGGATTGGATTGTTTCGGATAATTCTTGGAAATCAAGGGCTAGTCATATTTTGTTTTCTGAAATATATGATGGCGAACGTCAGGATTTGAGAAAAGAAATCAAGGGTTGGGATTTAGCAAATTTTGATGATTCTAAATGGCAAAATATAAAAATGGCTTCATTTGCGACAGATTATTTGAATGCTTCCGTAAATGAGTCTATCAAAAAGCATGAAACATTTAAACCTGTCAAAGTACTTACTTCACCGAAAGGAGAAACAATTTTAGATTTTGGACAAAATGTAGTGGGGTGGGTAAAGTTTAAGATTTCGGGAAAAGCAGGTCAGATGATTAAGCTATATCATGTCGAAATGTTAGATAAACATGGGGTTCCATATTTTGAAAACCTACGTTCAGCCAAAGCTCAGGCACATTATGTGTTAAGTGGCGAGCCGAATCAAACGATTGAGCCACATTTTACCTTTTTTGGATTTAGATATGTAAAAGTAGAAGGGGTAGAAGGTAAAATTAATCCCGAGGATTTTACGGCTGTTACACTTTATTCTGACATGAAACCGCTGGGTAGTTTTGAGTGCTCAAATCCAATGGTGAATCAATTACAAAAAAATATTCAGTGGGGACAAAAAGGTAATTTCTTGGATGTTCCGACCGATTGCCCGCAACGTGACGAACGCCTAGGGTGGACGGGCGATGCTGAGGTATTCTCAAGAACAGCAGCTTATAATTTTAATGTAAATCAATTTTTTGCTAAATGGCTCAAAGACGTAAGTGCTGACCAAGAGCCAGATGGTGCTATCCCATTTGTGATACCCAATGTATTGGGCAAGGTTACAGGAGCGGCGGGTTGGTCAGATGCGAGCATCATTATTCCTTATAATATGTATGTCGTTTATGGCGATAAACAAATCTTACAGGACCAATATGCCAGTATGAAGGCGTATTTGACCCATGTGAGAGGTTTAGCCAAAAATGACCTGTGGAATATGGGATTTCAATTTGCCGATTGGTTGTCGTATAGAGTTGATGATTCGAAAAGTGCTATTGGACAAAAATCAGCCGTGACTGATGTGTATTTAGTAGCTCAATGTTTTTATGCGTATAATATTGAGTTGATGATAAAAGCAGCTAAAGTATTACAGAAAAATGAGGAGGTTGCTGACTATGAGGCTTTATTGCAAAGAGTCAAAAAAGCATTTCAGCAAGAGTTTATGACGGCTTCAGGAAGATTGATTTCAGAAACACAAACCGCCTATATTTTGGCATTGCAGTTTGATATGTTACCAGAGTCACTGCGCCAAAACGCTGTAAATCGTCTTGTTGAAAATATCAAATCGTATGAATATCATCTAACTACTGGCTTTTTAGGAACGCCATTTCTTAATCCAGTTTTGACACGTTATGGACAAAATGATGTAGCCTATAAATTACTTTTGCAGGACACTTATCCTTCGTGGTTATATCCTATCAAGTCGCACGGTGCAACTACCATTTGGGAGCGTTGGGATTCGATGAAACCAGATAGTACTTTCCAAGACCCTGGTATGACATCTTTCAATCATTATGCCTATGGTGCCGTTGGCGATTGGATGTATCGCACTATTGCAGGAATAGATACCAAAGAAGCAGATGGCGCTGGCTATAAATTAAGTATTATCAAACCAGAATTAGGAGGGGGATTAACCTTTGCAAAAGGTAGCTATTTGACGCCTTATGGTAAAATAGCTTCAAACTGGAAAATAGAGGGAGATTTGCTAACCCTAGAAATAGAAGTACCTGCCAATACCGAATCAACAGTCTATTTCCCGACTTCGGATATAAGCTCTATAAAAAATAACGGAGTAGCTTTGACTGATTTGAAGCAAGAAGGCAAATGGATTTCTAAAACCTTTGGCTCTGGAAAATATGCCTTTACGATGAAAATTAGATAATTAGGTGATTTGAAAATTTGAAAATGTGTGGATTTGAAGATTTGAAAATGGGAAGATTTAGAAATGCTTTAATCTGCTTTTTTTAATCTCCCCATTCTAAATTTTTAGTCATTTTTAAATTTATTTTTATATTTTCAAATCTTCAAATCCCCAAATTTTCAAATTATATTAAGTCTTTTGTTTCTTTTTCTTTGCCGCAGGAAACAGAACATTATTCAAAATCAAACGGTAACCTGCTGAGTTGGGATGAAGATTCAAATCTGTAGGTTCTTCATTAACAAAGTGCTGATAATCTTCAGGGTCATGACCCCCATAAAACGTCCAGAATCCTTTTAAGAAAGTTCCGTGAATATAACGAGCCTCATTTAGCGAGCGATTTTCACCTAAAACAGTTACCTCAGGTTTAATCAACGACTTTTTGTAAGAAGTAGTTTGTCCCATAAAACCATGAATAGTCGTTTCATGATTTTGTGTCAACATCGTAGGAATAGGATCCCATTTTGCTGAAAATTGAAATAAGTTAAAATAGTCATTATCCTCTCTTACTGGACGCTCATTGTTAGGATACGCCTCGATGGTAGAGAACTCGATGACTTGAGGATGATATACCAAGCCAAAATTTTGAAAAGCAAATGTATTAGCATAGTTCAGTTTTTTGTCAGCATTGGGGTCATATCCATCGCCATCATAAAAAGCATCGACAATATCAAGTCCGTCGGCAGCTAAAGCAATATCATACGTATCTGTAGCAGTACACATGGCAAACATATAGCCTCCACCTGCAACAAAATCTCTAATTTTTTTGACCACCCCTAATTTTAACTGAGATACCTTGTTAAAGCCATATTTAGCCGCATTTTTCTTGTCCTCACGCAATTGTGCCTGATACCAAGGCTGACTACTCTGGTTCCAGAATTTACCCATTTGACCTGTAAAATCTTCGTGGTGTAAGTGCAACCAGTCGTATTCTGGCAGTTTGTTATTGAGGACATCCTCATCAAAAATTAAGTCATACGGAATTTCAGCGTAGGTCATTGCCAAAGTCACAGCATCGTCCCAAGGTTGAGCTGTTTTGGGAGAATAAACGGCTACTTTAGGCGGTTTTTGTAATTTTACCACGTCCATATTAACATCGGGGCTACTCAATTCGGTACGGATTTGAGCAGCATCTCCATCCGAAATAACTTCATAGCTAATGCCACGAATCACCAATTCGTTTTCAAACTTTTGTGCTTGTTGAACCATAAAAGCACCTCCACGATAATTCAATAACCATTCTACTTCAGTTTCGTGGTTTTTCAAAACCCAGTAGGCTAAGCCATACGCTTTGAGATGATTTTTCTGGGTGTCGTCCATCGGAATAAGGATGTACGAAGCCCATGCACGGGTGCAAAAGAGAAAAAATATGATAAACGGAAATATAAGGCGCTTCATTGGTTTGAGAATTTTGTCTGACAAGACCTAAATTTGTTACGTCATAAAACTATTATAGCCAAACTACTCCAGAGAAGTACAGAAAGCTACTAAGCGGATAAATACAGTTGATATTTCAACGAAAATGTTACCTTCGAATGTATATCTCTATAAGGATTCCTTACTACAAATATAGTGCTAATCACCAAAGCACATAACATGATTCGTAAAGGAAGTTGTTTTGTAATGAATAATCTTTAATTAACATCGACATGATAAAGGATTGTTTTACAAAATTTTAGTTCAGAAAATAATAGTGTCAGACCTTCATTATTGCACAAAACTTAAATTTCAATTATATGAACTTTATTGAAAATATACGAGAAGCCCTACGATCTATCAAAGGTAATATGTTGAGAACTGTCTTGACAGCGCTTATTATTGCCATAGGTATTACCTCTTTAGTAGGTATTTTAACAGCCATTGATGGGATTCAAAGCTCTGTAGATAATAGCTTTTCGGGCTTGGGCGCCAACTCATTTGATATTCGAAATAGAGATGTTTTTAGGATTAGAAAAGAAGGTGAAAAAGAACGTAATTATCCACCAATCAACTATCGTCAGGCAAAAATGTATAAAGCACTGTTTGGCAAACAAGCTATTATTGGTATGAAAACCAATGTGACATTCAACTCAGAAATTAAGTACGAATCGAAAAAAACGAATCCTAACTCTAGAATTATCGGTACTGACGAGAATTATTTGGATATGAAAGGATATAAAATCGCTAGCGGACGTGATTTTTCGAGCAGCGATTTAGAGCGTGCAGCCAATGTTTGTATCGTTGGGGTAGAGGTAATTAGTCAGCTTTTTGAAAAAAATATCAATCCGCTTAATGAAGAAATTACTATTTCTGGTGGAAAATTTAAAATTATAGGTTTACTAGAGAAAAAAGGAAGTCTTATGGGAGGAGGCGACGACCGTGTAGTTTTTGTGCCGCTCGAAACAGGTCGTAAATTATCGCAAGGACGTAGTTTGACATTTGATATTGTAACTTCAGCTCCAAACATCAAAGATGTTGAAAATATCATGGAAGAAGCTCGTGGAGCCATGCGTATCGTTCGTCAGGATGAGTTAGGTAGAGAAGATTCATTCAGTATCGAACGTTCAGATTCATTGGTAAAACAATCCGAAAGCATTACAGGTGTTTTACGAATTGGAGGGTTTGGTATCGGGTTTATTACCTTACTTGGTGCTGCAATTGCCTTGATGAATATCATGATGGTTTCGGTAACAGAACGTACAAGAGAAATCGGTATCAGAAAATCATTAGGAGCTACGCCAAAAGTCATTCGTTTACAATTTCTGATTGAGGCTATTGTAATATGCGTGTTGGGTGGTTTTGCAGGATTGATTTTAGCTATTCCAATTGGAAACGTAATTGCCAGCGGTATCATGTCTGGAACATCAAGTTTTATCGTACCTTGGTTGTGGATGTTCCTCGGTATTGCAGTCTGTGTCTTTGTAGGAATCCTTTCAGGATTTTACCCAGCCAGTAAAGCCTCAAAATTAGACCCTATTGAATCTTTGAGATATGAATAAAATGAATCAGTAATATAAGCACTTTTCAGAAACTCGTAAAAATGTAAAATTATTTGAAAAAATAATGATTTTATAAAAGCTATAATAATCAGAAGATTATGGTGAATGTTATAAAAAAGTTTTATTTTTTTTAAATTTTGCGTTTGCACAGTAAATTTTAATCCTCTAAATTTGCATCACAATCACACAGAAAATGATGTGAATTGAGCCCAGATGGCGGAATTGGTAGACGCGTTGGTCTCAAACACCAATGCCTTCATTGGCATGCCGGTTCGACTCCGGCTCTGGGTACCAAACGGAACAAAGTAATTTGTTCCGTTTTTTGTTTTTAACCCTTATTGCTTTAATTCCTTCCTAATTATCCCTTCTATTTCATCAGAATGTGTGATTATCATAAAGTGCCCTCCATCTTTTATCCAATATTTTTCAGCAGGTGAAATTTTCAAAGGTTGTTGAAGCAATCGGTCTTTTGTGCCATGCAAATGAATAACCTTAGAGTTTACTTCTGTATTTTTCCATTGTATAATTTGCCTAACAGCCCAAAAGAGAAAATTATAGTCTGTGTCGGCTAAGATTTGAGTTAATAGTATTTTTTCATGTCGTCTTGTAATGCCAAATAACCAAAATGTTACAGGATTAGCTTTGAGAATGAGTCTTTTGGGAAGAACTTTGATAAATTTACTCCAATCCCATAGTCGAAATAGCCATGGAATTTGTCTGAAATTGGAGGCAGAAGAAACTAAAATGATTTTACAGACGGAAATATATTTAGCAATTTCGATTGCTACCATACCTCCAAATGAAAGACCAATGAGTACAGATTTTGGCTCTATTAGTGTAGATAATCGTTGAGCATACTCAGAAATATCCTCATGATTAAGAAGAGGAATCCATTCAATTAACTGCGGCTGGTATTCATTCAAATCGATGTTGTCGAATACTCTACCATCAACACCTAGTCCACTAAGGAGGTAAATTTTTCTATTCTTCATTGCCGTTTAATCAATTTAAGCTCTCCCTTCAAATCCAAAATAACCTATCTCTCGTATCTAAGACAAAACATACAAACTTTACTTTGTCTTATTAACAATGAAAAAATCAGTTCTCATTTCATTGACGGCTCTAAGCTTGTCAACAGGACTTTTTGTGTCCTCATGTAAACAAACCGAAATGGAGTCAGCTCCTAAACCTGATGTCAACCTTTATCTTCTTGTTGACGGAACAAAACTAACTAAAATCAATGCAATGCAGTCAGAAATGACCACTGCAAATGTAACAATTACAGGCTTGATGTCGGGCGATGCACTCACTTCCATCGATTTTCGTCCCGCAACTGGCGAATTATATGGAGTCAGTACGATGAATCGTCTCTATGTAATCAATCAAGAAACAGGTATGGCAAGAGTCATCGGTGCAACGGCTCTTAATCCAACAATCAGTGGAACAGCCGTTGGATTAGACTTTAACCCAACAGTTGATAGAATTCGCTTGGTCACCAACACAGGTCAAAACCTACGTATTCATCCTGAAACGGGAGCTGTGGCAGCCACTGATGGTGCCATAAATGGAGGAATGAGTCCAACGATTGAATCAGTAGCCTATACTGGAAACATCGCTGGTTCGAGTACAACGATTTTGTATGACATCGATTCAAAAACAGATAAGTTGTACAAGCAAGACCCTCCTAATAATGGTACTTTGGTAGAAGTAGGGGCATTAGGAATTGATATATCAGCTTCGGGCGGATTCGATATTAATCCAGATGGTACAAAAGCTTTAACAGCGGTAAAAGTAAATAATGTTTGGGAGTTGCATCAAGTAGATTTGATGACAGGAAAACTCACTAAAATTGGCAATCTTCCATCTGGTAATATCACTGGCTTGGCTATTCCAACTAACCCTGTAGCTTATGCCGTAGACGATTCTAATAATTTAGTGATATTTAACCCAAGTAATATTGGAACGCCAGTTTCAAAAGCTATTACTGGTTTGCAAACAGGAGAATCAATTTTAGGCATAGATTTTCGTCCAATCAATGGTCAGTTGTACGCATTGGGTAGTACAAGCAGATTGTATGTACTCAACACATCTTCGGGTGCGGCAACAGTCGTTGGAACAGCACCGTTTGCTACTTTATTATCTGGCGCATCTTTTGGGTTTGATTTCAATCCGACTGTAGATAGAATCAGATGTGTGAGCAATACAGGTCAAAATTTGAGACTGCATCCCGAAACAGGTGCAGTTGCAGCAGTAGATGGCGCATTGAACCCAGGAACGCCTTCAATTACAGCATCGGCTTATACTAATAATTTTGCAGGCGCTACCACTACAATTTTGTATAATATTGATGTGAATACAGATAAATTGACCAAACAAGATCCACCAAACAACGGTACTCAAGTAGAAGTAGGAGCGTTGGGAATCAATGTTGAATCAGCTAGTGGCTTTGATATTGGTAGTAGAAGTGGCACAGCTTATGCGGCATTGAGAGTAGGCAGTACGTCGGCACTTTATACCATCAATCTAACGACTGGTACAACAACGAAAGTGGCAGACTTACCAGTGAATGTAAAAGCCTTTGCATTAGGCACTGGATTTTGATGATTAGGCTTTAGGAGGTCGGCTGTAGGCATTAGGCAAAATGTTTCCTTTATTTACTCTGAAACATATTTAGATTTTTAGCTTACTTCATATAAGATAAAAAAGGTGTTAGTGAAAACTAACACCTTTTTTATGTCTTCCAATTCCATTTTTCTGCCCATTCCAATCCATTAGGTAATTCATTATTAGCAAATTCCAAATGGATGACTTTTCTCGGTTGAAGATTGGTGGTTCGTTTTGAGCTATGGAGTAGTAGGGGTTTCATTAGCATAACACCGCCTTTTTCTACAGGACAGACCTTTTCAGCGGTATTACTCCAATCAATCAACTCTGGTCTTATGATACCCTTATTGTGTGATTCTGGAATTACGTACAAAGCCCCATTTTCGGCAGAAGTATCATCCAAATGAATTCTCAATGTCACCATTTGTTCTAAGATAGGTAAGGGCGGTTGCACAGCATAATTATCGGGTTTGACCGTCCAGGGACCGAAACCTTCAGCCTCTATTTTTTGATTGACAGAAATTGTCAAGTCCTGATGATATGCCACATACCAATTTGAATCGGTAGGTTTATCGAAATAGATACTTTTGACAAGAAAATAATTTTCTCCAAGTAACTCCTTAAGAATTGATTCGAGCTTTTGTGTGAATATCAACTGAATGATTTCAGGGACTTCTAACAAGAATCGACGTATAGCAAATAGGTTATTCGACCTTCTGAAGTTGGCTTTATCTTTTGTATTGACCTCAATAGTATTTACAATATCAGAAATCTCCACCTCTGAGTAAAGAGGAGGAATAAAGTCAAAGCCTTGTTGGTTGAAAGTATCAGTTGCCATTATCATACGTAGTTTTACTACAAAATAAGACTTGGTTTTCTAACTAACTTATCGTCTACTTCTTCCAAAACATCAATTTTTGTAAAAAGGACTTTTTGCCTTCATCTTCATACCAACATGAATTGGGCAATGTTGGCCCAGCATTGAATATGGGTAAATTTACACCAAAGTAGGCATCAAACCCTTTAGGTTTGCCTAAATTTAATAATGAACCGAGATTATCCGTACCTATAAACACTGGTCCTAATCTTGTTGCCAAACCAAAGCCAAATTTGGTGTAATTGTCAAACAATACCAATGGCATGCTTACTTCTATCCACTTTCTTTCGTATCGTGGTGTAAGGCTTATTAAGGATGGTGCTCGTAGACCTCTGGCTCTACTATTAGTGAGGTTCTGAACCCAGTACCCAGCCACATATACGTGGGGTTTTAATTGATAATCAGCGGTTACTTGTAGGGTGGCTGGCAAAACTGTCATAAATTTTTGCTCATTATTGCCTGGCCCTGCACCTAATTTATTATTGATTTGATTAAATAGGGCGTCAAACCCTCTTGAACCTCTAAAATCTTCTCTCGTAAAAGTGGTGTTGTTTATGGCTAAATCCCAACTGTTGGCATAAAATGGGTTATTATAATTGAGATAACCAATATCGTTGAGCGATACGCCAAATTTGTACTTGTACTTGTTTTTGCTCGCATCCAGTTTTCGTTTTCCTTTTTCTCGGTAAGTATATTTGTTAATATCGGGGCGATATTCATACACAAAACCAAGATCTAAGCCCCATCCTCCTCCAGCGGCATCTCCTCCTAATAGCCAACTCAATGAAGGGCTGGCATTTTTGAGGGCATCTTCATCTGTATATCCATACTGAAGTTTCAGGGAGTTAATTAATAGCGTGTTATTTGTTGGGTTTCTAAAGTCTGGAATAATCTGATAGTTAGCTTCGTTGATAAGCGCATACGCTGCATAAATTCCAGCTAATCTCTTTGCTGTAATTCCTACTTTGATATATTCTTCATCATCATCAATGAGTGTTTGTCCATAACTTATGCCGATTTCGGCATAACTATTAAGATTAATCATCATATTTTTGAGATCATATCCTACTGTACTTGGTTGAATGTTGTCAATACCATAATACATTGCCTGCGCAAAGTCGCTGTCTACATTAGTGGCGCTCATTCCTGCACGTACACGTGTCGTTAAAGCCACCGAACGAGTTTCGTTGATGGTATAAAGAGCCGAAGGACCTCGTGTGTCGGTAAGTGTGTAAACAGACTCAAAAGAGTGATTTGAATTGGGGCTTAAATATTCATCTTTATATACAATCACACCTTTGGCATTGCGATAGGTGCTAGAAACGCTATTGGTAAACATCGACAGATATGAATATGGAGCGTTCCACCCAAAATAACTGTTGGTTGCAAAAGCGTCGTTACCTGCAATATTCAAATAAAATTTATATCGTGAGTCGGTAACATTGGCTGGATTTACATACAGCGCATTCGTACCCGCATAGTTACTATTAGCAATACCCAACCATTGCTGTGCATGTGAGATAATTGGCAAAAAGTAGATACCCAGTAAGGTAATTATTTTTTTTAACATGTATTATAAAGCCTATGAGTTGTTTCAATATTTGATTTATATGGGTATCGGATAAAGGTGAGAGGGATACAAAAAATATAATAGCTTAGTGTGGGTGCAAATTTAATAAGGTTAGTTTAATATTTTTGAAAGAACTTGGATTTTGACAAACTGATTATTAAACTCCAAACAAAGAACCATTATTGTATGATGATTTTATAAAGCCGTTTTTGTTTCTTTTTGATAATTTAATTTTATTCTAACCTCCAATTCAAGACAAAATTCGTTAATTAGTCCGTTACTTTGTAAAAACGTTTTGATTAAACGATTAAATGTTTGTACTCGTAAAAGTAAAACTATGATTTTATGCCCTAAACACACACGAAATTTGAGATAATTTCTAAATGTAAGAACTCTTGGATAAATCGAATAATGATTAGGGATAAATGAAGAGATTTTTTTTAGAGTCAAAAAATACTCGTAAAATTGTTGTATAATTTTAAGTGAGGTCTTGGATATTTCTAAGTGTATTATTTTTGAAGTGAAAAAATTATACAAAAAATTGGAAAAATAATATAATTGGAGCTTTTGCAACTGTTTGCGCTATTTTTTTGCGAAAATGATTCGAAACGTCATTTTTAAGCAATAAATTTGCAGTGATTTGCATAAAAAGCAAATAATATTTGGGATTTAGCTTAACCGACTAAAAATAATAAATTGTCTATATGAAAAGAGTCGCAGTATTTACCTCTGGGGGTGATGCTCCGGGCATGAACGCTTGTATTAGAGCTGTCGTACGTGGAGGTTTACATTATGGCCTAGAGATGTTCGGAGTAATCCGAGGCTACAACGGAATGATCAAAGGTGATATCATTCCTCTTAATTCTCAATCAGTAAGTAACATCGTTCAGCGTGGTGGTACTATCTTGAAATCAGCTCGCTCAAAAGAGTTTATGACTCCCGAAGGTCGTAAAAAAGGTTATGATCAGCTAAAAGCACATGGTATCGATGGTTTGATTGCGATTGGTGGTAACGGTACTTTTACAGGGGCAGAGATTTTCTTCAACGAATTTCAAATTCCTACTGTTGGTGCACCTGGTACAATCGATAACGATTTGTATGGTACTGATTATACAATTGGTTACGATACTGCTGTAAATACAGCTTTGGATGCTATTGACAAAATCCGTGACACAGCCGATTCTCATGATCGTATCTTCTTTATCGAAGTTATGGGTCGTGATTCGGGCTATATCGCTGTACAGTCTGGTATTTCTGGTGGAGCAGAGTCTATCTTGATTCCTGAAGAAAGACAAACTATCGACGACGTAGTGTCTGTATTGAAGGCAGGTTTTGAAAGAAAAAAATCTTCATCAATCGTAGTAGTAGCAGAAGGTGACGAAGAAGGTCATGCTGCTGAGGTTGCAGAAAAAATCAAAGCAACAATCGATGTGCCTGTTGATATTCGTGTAACCAACTTAGGTCACATTCAACGTGGAGGTAGTCCAACTGCTTATGACCGTATTTTGTCAAGCCGTTTGGGTCTTGGTGCATTGGAAGGTCTGTTGAACGGACAAAAAAATGTGATGGCTGGTATTGTAAATGATCAATTGATTTACACACCTTTCCACGATACTATCACAAAGAAAAAAGTGATTAATAGTGATTTATTAAGAATGGCATCGATTCTTCGATAAGATTCTAAATCAAAAACTAGAGCTCATGGCATTGTGCCAAAGCTCTAGCCAAGCAATACTGAAATAAAGTTTTACAGTCTTTTCTGTAAAATAAAATTTTTCGGGTGAAGAGTGGTAGTGAATTTTCACTATATACTTTTCACTCAAAAGTTGATAGTGACCTTCATTATTTTTGTCCTTTCTTTTAGCAATACCCCATTGCTTTATATACACAATATCCTATTATTTCATGGATTAATTGATAAGCTTCAGCCAAGGCTTGTTCACTTGGTATGAAAAGCGTATCAGGCGTATATCCTATGTCTACAGCTCGTATTGCACAACTATACAATGTGGTATTTAAGCCTGCTTTTTGAAAACAACCTATAGCTCTTCGGCCATGAAAGGCTGAGGTAAACAAGATACTTGTCTTTATTTCGGGAAAAGAACGAATGATTTGTGCAGAATAGAGGGCGTTTTCTCGTGTATTGCGCGCTTTAGTTTCCAATAAAATATCTTCGGGTTTTACCCCTAATTCTACTAAAATTTGTTGCGTTTTAGCAGTTTCTGAATCATGTTCATTGCTGAGGGGATTAATGCTAACATCACCACCCGAAATGATAATTTTTTTCAATAATCCTCTTTTATACATTCGCAAAGGTTGAAGAAATCTATCGGCAGTTTTTCCTGTAAAAATCTGTTCTTGGGCACTCATACGATTCATCATCATACCTCCTGAAATAATAATTCCAATATCGTATCGTTGAGCGAATGGACTGACTGGGGGAGGAGTTTCCCATAAATGATATCCCCAATTGACGAGCGTGCTGTTGCCCAAAATGAGGATAATTCCCAAGCTTGTCAAAAGAAGTAGTTTCTTAAGCTTTAAGGATTTGGTGATAATGCCCCAGACAAGCGTTATCGTAATCAGACTAATGGGCATGAATATATAAAACAAGAGTTTTGAAAGGATAAAAAACATCGTTTGATAGGGCTAAAAGTGTCTTACAGATAAATTTGAAAGTATTTGATACATATCCTAGCCATTGGAAAGGAAGTTTAGATAAATTTGTAAATTCAAAAGCAAAATAGACGAAATGGTCAAGTGCTTTAGGCATATTACAACAATTACCCTTGTTCTTACATGTTACAATTTATAGTTGTAATATTTTGTACAAAAAGCATTTGGTTACATTTTTAAAACATATTAAAACTCAATGTCCACTGATTATCATATTCTTTAAAACGGTTCTTTATTAAAGATTAATGCAAAATAAAATTGCCTTAAAACGCTCTAGGCCATAGGTATTAAGCAAAAAATCTTTTTGAATTCATAGGGAATGTTTTACCGAAAGCCTATAGCTGAAAGTAGAAAGCCATAAAATTGAATTTGAGATGTAAAGTATTGATAATTAAAATTTTACATTCACAATTCAGCACTAATACTTATGACACTGAATCTTAACTTACATAAATTGTTATCTCAATCTTAATTACATACAATGAAGCATTATTCTAAACAAATTTTTCTATTCCTTCTTGTCCTATTGTTTGGTACACAAAGCTTTGCTCAAACACCCAGCAGTTTTTCAATCAAAGGAAAAATTACTGGTATTAAAGATACAACTGTATTTCTTGCGCACTACTTTGGGTACAATCAGCAAGTAATAAAAGATACTGCAAAAGTAGATAGTTATGGACAATTTCATTTTAAAGGCACCAAAGAATTACCAGAAGGCTTGTATTTAATTGCTTTACCCAAAGGCAGATATTTGGATATTGTGATTGGTAATACCAATTTTTCTTTTGAAACAGATACAACCAATCTGATTGGTAAAATGAAAGTGACTGGCTCGAAGGAAAACGAAATGTTTTTTGGATTTCAACAAGAAATGTCATCAAAGTTTGAAAAACTCAAACAACTAGATGCGGTACGTCGCCAGAAAAAAGATGTAGTATCTGAGGCTGCATTTAAAAAGCAACAAGCTGAGATTGAAACTTTTCAAAAGACTTGGTTAGAGCAAAATAAAGGTTCTTTTGTAGTAAAATTGATTAAAGCCGCCCAAGAACCTGAAGTGCCAGCTTATGGCAAGCCTATGGTGACAAAAGCAGATTCGGCTGCGATGTATCAGTTTCAGTTCTCTTACTATAAGTCGCATTTTTGGGACAACTTTGATTTAGGCGATGAACGTTTGATGAGAACACCTTTTTATCAAAAGAAATTAGAACGATACTTCGAAGATTTGACAGTACAACACGCTGATTCAATTTCGCTTGAGGCTGATAAAATCTTGGCAAAAGTAAAAGGTAGAGATATTCGTCGTTATACGATTTATAAAATTACAAGTTCGTACGAAAATCCTAAAATTTTGGGTGTAGACGGTGCTTTTGTTCACATGGCCGAAAAATACTACATTGGAGAGCCAGCTTTATGGGATACCAGCACAGTGCGCAAAATGAAGGAAAGAATTGCAATCGTAAAACCGCTCCTAAATGGCAAGCCTTTTCCTGATATGTATTTGACTGATACCCTTGGAAGAGAAATTGATATTCGTCGTATCCCTGCTGATTATACCGTAGTATTTATTTATGACCCAGAATGTAGCCATTGTAGAGAATCTGCCCCAAAATTGGCGAAAATGTATCCAGCTCTCAAGCAGAAAAATATCAGAGTATTGGCAGCATCTATTGACCGTAGCTCGCTCAAGTGGAAGAAATTTATCAAAGAGTTTAAATTTGAGCCAATGATCAACGGGATAGATATTCATAAAAATCCTCAGACGGGCAAAGAAGAATATTATACCGATTTTAAAAACTTCTTTGATGTATATGCTACACCTGTAATTTATGTATTGGACAAAGACAAAAAGATTATAGCCAAGAGGTTACCTCTTGAACAAATCGAAGATTTTATAGATTTTCATAAAAAACAAAATATTAAAAAATAATTCGAATGGCACAGCCTACCAAGCTGTGCCATTTGTTATTTTTGGAGGCTGCAGTATTAGCAACTCCGTTTCAACCATACTTATCACTAGTTTTATGAAATATATTTACTTACTAACCATTTTATTTGTCTGTTTATCTAGCCACCTTTTTGCCCAATATCGTATCGAGGCAAAATTTAAAAACCTCCGCGATTCTGTTTGTTATTTAACCTATTATTATGAAGATGTAAATTATGTACAGGATTCTGCTAAAGTCAATGCCAATGGAGTAGTGGTATTTCAGGCAAAACAAAACTTAGAGCCTGGATTATATAATCTGATGATTGGACGTTGGAAAAGTATCGATATTCTTGTTGTGGAACAACATTTCTCCTTTGAAACAGACGCTAAAGATATTGTAAATTCTATTAAGTTTACAGGTTCGAGAGAAAACGATTTATTTTATAGTTACCAACAGAAAATAGTCAAAGAAGGTGCTAAAATAGCCTCATTAGAAGCTAAATCAGACTCAGCTTCAATGAATAAAAAGTATGCTATCCAATACGAATTAGAACAATATCGTAAAAAGTTTGTCACAGCATTTGCAGGTACTTTTGCCTCCAAGCTAATAAAGGCTACTATGCCGATGGATTTGCCTCAAGCTCCTAAGCTACCTAATGGAGAAGAAGACCCACTTTGGTCTAATAAGTTTTTCGTCAATCATTTTTTTGACAATTTTGATTTAACTGACGACCGAATGATTCGCACACCTTATATTTATCAAAATGTAGCGAGCTATTTTGAACCACTGGCCTATTTACCCATAGATTCTTTAATAGCTTTATCACGTAGTGTTGTCGAAAAAGCTGGGCGAAATATTGCCATGAGAAAGTATTTGATTACTAAGACAACGGCTTTTTTCGAGACAAGCAAAACCATGGGTCACGATGCTGTTTTTGTATATATGATGAAAAAGTATTATCTGCAAGAACCACAACTATGGGATGAAAGTACCATCAAATTAGTCAAAGAAAGAGTCTTTTATCTAGAAAAACTATTAATAGGGAGTAAAATACCAGATGTAAAATTGACAGATTTAGCTGGAAAAGAACAGACTTTATATGCTCAAAAAGCTCCTTGTACGATATTGTATATTTATGCGGCAGATTGTGCGCATTGTAAGATTTTTACGCCACAGCTACTACAATTACAAAGACGCTACGCCGACAAAGGCTTAGTAATATTTGCACCAATTTTTGGTAATGATTTAGATACCTGGGGAGAGTTTATCAAACGTTATCAAACCTACGACTTTGTTAATGTAATAGACCTAACTGGTGAAATAAGCTTTTACCAAGAGTTTGATGCCCAATATACTCCAACGATATATATTCTGGATAAAGAGAAAAGAGTTGTAGGTAAGGGAAATCTAGCGATTGAGGATATGGAACAAATCATAGTGAAGTATTTAGGAAAGTAAGTTAGTGGGCAAAATTAAAATAATTTTACCCGCATTAAGCTTTAGGCTTTATGCATTAGGCTAAAAGTCAAAAAGTATTTCTGACGAAATAAGTAAACCTTATGGCTATGGCTTACAGCCTAATGTGTATGAATGCATTTTTATTTTGTATTAATACACATTAGGGTAGATTAGATATTTTGTTAGGCAATGACTAATTTTTTAGAGTCAGTATTGGCAGCGATTACTTTCACCCCTTCTATATTTTTAGTAGAAATTTGAACTGGCGTTACACTTTTTAGTGGTTTCCAGTTTTGTTTTTTAGCTTTTGTAAATGTTTGTTTCCTCATAATCATTGAGTTTTGTGAATATACAAATGGAAATAAACATTATAGTAAAATACCGTATTGTTTATGGTTGAGCTATCTCATTTTGGCTCGTTTAACCAAATAAGCTGAAAGAATTTGTTCGAAACCTTGTGCTATATCAGCTTCAATAAAATCAATTTTGTATTGCCCACATCTGAGTTTCAAGTCATGATAAAAACCTTGTAAAGTTTTTTGGTAATCGTCTTTTACTTGTGCTGGATTAAGCTTGATCTTTTCATTCGTTTCTAAATCAATAAATTCGTAAGGGCGGTCTTCGAAAGCAAAATCCGACTCTGTTTTTTTGTCGGTCACATGAAAAATTAACACTTCGTGCATATTATGTTTGAGGTGTTGTAGTGCCGAAAACAGCTTTTCTGATTCGGTAATATTGTCAAACATATCACTAAATAGAATTACCAACGAACGACGGTGAATTTTCTCTGCAATTTCATGAATCACGGATGCGACTCCTGTGCTTTTGGAGGCATCAGGTTTTTGCATCAACTCCTGTAAATCCAAAAGTATCTTGTGAATATGCGTTGGCGTTGATTTTATTGGCGTTTGAATCTCTACTTTATCAGAAAAAGTCGTTAAACTAACAGCATCTTTTTGTTTTTGCAGCATATATGCCAACGCACCAGCTGCCATAATGGAGAAAGTAATTTTACCATAACCTGGTACAGGATAGTACATCGACGAAGAGGTATCTATCAATAGATGACATCGTAAATTGGTTTCCTCTTCATAACGTTTGGTATAAATGCGGTCAGTTTTGGCATAAACTTTCCAGTCAATATGCCTAGTACTCTCACCAGTGTTGTATAGTCTATGTTCTGCAAATTCTACCGAAAAGCCATGAAATGGAGACTTATGTAGACCTGTGATAAACCCCTCAACCATTTGTTTGGCTAAGAACTCAATATTTCCGTATTCTCTGATTTTTGCTAAATCCATAATTCTGTTGTATAAGAGGCAGTAGTCCAATATTATGCCAATTTACAAACTTTCTTGGCATGGCATATCCATTTAGAAGAAAAGTCTAAAAAGGCATATTAAAAAAAGATAAATTGAGTGAAATACCCTAATGAACCTGAATTCTAAAAAAAGTTTAATAAAGATAAAAATCATTTTCTTTAAAATTTACAATTTTTATCCTGCAAAAATCTTATAATGCAATGCTGTGTTCGCTATAGTAAAATCAACTAACAACAAAGTGCTAAACGTATAAAATCGTATTGAAATTGTCTGAAATAATATACTAGATGTCTGTAATACTCTTAATTAGGAGTATCTTATTTTGACTTAGTTTTTTGTTCGTTTTTTCTATTTCTAGCTAATTTTCGTAGATAAGAGTTTACTTTTAAACGTCTTTTTTTAAGATGAGGGTATTTCCGTTTGTGCCAATTTTTTCGTAAACGGTAGTATTTAGAGTGTTGTAAAATCGGCTTTTGATAATATTTAGATTCTAATTTAGGTGTTGCTACTACTCTTAAAGAATCATAAGATTCAAGCATTATATCTCCGTCAAAACCTACAACTTTTAGGCGCACATTTGTCAAGCCATCCTTTCTCATTTTGAGCCACTTAGCAGGATTCTCAGTGAGGTCAATTATACGGCCAGGCTTGTAAGGTCCACGATCGTTGATACGTACAATCACGAAACGTTTGTTGGATAGGTTTGTCACCTCCAACATGGTACCAAAGGGTAGGGTCATGTGTGCCGCTGTGTACTGATTTTCTTTCAAAATCTCTCCAGTGGATGTCGGTTTATTATAAAAGCTATTAGCATAAAAAGAGGCAATTCCATAAGATTCGTCGCCTAATTTTTGTGCACTTGCAGAGGAGGCTACAGATAGAATCAACGAAATCTTGAGAATTCCAAAGTGTTGTTTCTTCATTGTAAGTGATTAGTATATACTTGATGAATATGCGTCAACGAGTTAGTTATTACATACAAATGACGCTAATCACAAATCTATGCTTTTTGGAATCAAAATAAAAATATTTATTGGTTTTGTTATATTTTTATTGATAAATATTTAGTTTAAAAGTCCAAAATGCAAATTTTATTTTATTCGATTTTTTTGTTAGAATCAATAAAATTTTTACTTTTACCAATCCATAAACCCTAAATTTTAATAGTACAGTGGAAGAAAGAGAAAGAGAAGAATTGTTTTCAAAACGCATTAGAGCGGGGAAAAGGACGTATTTCTTCGATGTGAAATCAACTCGCTCAAACGACTATTACATTACCATCACTGAAAGTCGTCGCTACCAAAAAGATGATGGCTTTGCTTACGAAAAACACAAGATGTTCTTGTACAAAGAGGACTTCGATAAGTTTTTGGAAGGTTTAAGAGAAGCTGTAGATCATGTAAAGCATGAGCTGTTGCCAGATGTAGATTTTTCACAGTTCAACCGTGAAGAAGACGAAGGTTTTGGTAGTGAACTAAAGTGGGAGTAAGCAGAAAACTGAATGCTAGGTCAAATTTATTCTAGTGTACCCAAGCTATGATGAATCGTAAGAGAGCAGCTCTATGTAAGACGCTGTACTTGCTACACTATTGACCTTTTCTACTTAGTATGCTCTCTAAAAAGACTTAGCCTCTGATTTTTCAGAGGCTTTTTGTTGTTACAGGAATATTCATGTAACTTTGCACCTCCAAAATCAAAGAATTTAAAACGCCAAGACTGATTAGTTTCGCTTGGCTCTATCAATAACAAAACTTCAATGGGTTTAAAATGTGGTATCGTAGGTTTGCCGAACGTCGGAAAATCTACTCTGTTTAGTGCAATTTCTTCTAATAAAGCCGAAGCGGCCAACTATCCTTTCTGTACCATCGAGCCTAACGTAGGTGTAGTGACTGTTCCAGATGAACGTCTTCAAGTACTCGAACAATTGGTGAATCCACAACGTGTGTTACCTACTGTAATTGAGTTTGTAGATATTGCAGGTTTGGTAAAAGGTGCATCTCAAGGTGCTGGTTTGGGTAATAAATTTTTAGCAAATATCCGTGAGGTTGATGCTATCATTCACGTAGTACGTTGTTTCAATGATGATAATATCGTACACGTTGAAGGTCGTGTTAACCCAGTGTCTGATAAAGAAATTATTGACCTTGAACTTCAATTGAAAGATCTTGAGTCAGTGGATAAAAAATTACAGAAATTTGAACGTGCAGCCAAAGCTGGTGATGCCAAAGCAAGACAAATTGTAGGAGCTTTGAGTCGATACAAGTCAACTTTGGAAATGGGTAAGTCAGCTAGAACAGTACAAGACTTAGATGCTGATTTGAAAGAAGAAGCTATTGGTGATTTGTTTTTGTTGACAGATAAGCCTGTAATCTATGTAGCAAACGTAGATGAGACTTCGATTCAATCTGGTACAAACGAATACGTTGAGGAGTTGAAAGCAGCAGTAGCTGACGAAAATGCTCAAGTAATTGTAATCTGTGCTTCAGTTGAATCTCAAATCTCTGAAATTGAAGATTTGGACGAACGTCAAATGTTTTTGGAAGAATATGGCTTGAAAGAGTCGGGTCTTTCTCAATTGATTCGTGCGTCTTATGCCTTGTTGAACTTGATTACTTATTTCACAGCTGGTGTGAAAGAAGTTCGTGCATGGACTATCCAAAAAGGATGGAAAGCACCAGCAGCAGCAGGTGTTATTCACACTGATTTTGAACGTGGCTTCATTCGTGCAGAAGTAATTAAATTGTCTGATTATCAGCAATATAAGTCTGAAGCTGCTTGTAAGGAAGCTGGTAAAATGAACGTGGAAGGTAAAGAATATGTAGTGGCAGATGGTGATATTATGCACTTCCGCTTCAATGTTTAGAATATAATTTTGAGTTATATGTAAAAAGGACAGCCTATATGGGCTGTCCTTTTTTATTAGCTATAAAATAATTCAGATTTACATCTTCAAAACACTCATTTCTACTCGTCTGTTTACTTTGCGTTGTTCTTCAGTACCACTTTTGATGATGGGTTTTGAACTACCATAACCAATTGTTTGAATACGAGCTGGTGCTATTCCTTTTTTGACTAAATAATTCTTACAAGACTCAACCCTTTCCTCTGAAAGCTCCTGATTGGCATCTGGGTCGCCCACTACGTCTGTATGCCCTTCGAGTCTGATTTCCATTTGTGGAAAATCTTGCATCATCGTCACTACTTTGTCTAGCTCAACATAAGAGGCAGGCAATAAATCGGATTTTGACAGTTCAAAATTGATATTTTGCAAAGTGATTTTATCACCTACAGCCAGCGGATTTAAGTAAATATCTTTATTGAGTTTTCCATTAATAGCCAATTTGCTCAAATCAATTGTTTCGGTAAATGTGGCATAGCCTCTAGCGTATGCGGTAATCACAAAAGACTGATTAGCGGGCAGATTGGAGCGATAAATCCCTGTGCTCACAAAGCTTTGGGTAGAATCTATCTTTTTATTTGTATTTATCTGTACAAAATTAATAGTAGCACTCACTGCTTTTTTGCTTTTGGCATCACGCACAATTCCCATTACCAAAGTAGTGTTTGCTTCAGTAGGCTTAGTACTGTTGTCCACTTCACCTACTTTTCCTGATTTTGGTTTTTTGGTAGGAGTGCCGTTTGAGCCACTTGGTGCTGGAATCGAAGGTGTATTCGAAGGATAACTTGGCGTGTTGTTCGGATACGTCGGGGTATTATTTGGATACGTCTGGGTATTGTTAGGTTGTTGCGGATAATTCTGTGAAGTCGCAGGGTTACTCACTCGAATATTGTAGGAATTCCAACATTCTGTTCCATTGCTATCTTCACACTCAAATAAATCGAAAATCTCAATCCCTGGATTTAGTCTTTCATAATATACACTAAAATTAGCTTCTTGCTGAGCAGATACTTGCATCATTTGTGGAGCAATGGTGATTCCTTCAGATTTTACAAAACGAAATACTCGCCCATTTGAGGCAAGCAAACGAGAGTCTGGACTTATGGCAATAGGGACAGTACTCACACGACCTGTTTGTGGGTCGCGCGTAGTTGGGTCTGAGTTTCTAAAACTCATATCCAAAATGGTATATTGATTAGTCAGACGAACATTATTGATTCTAATACTCGTATTTGACCTTTGGGGTGTTGGTGTTTGATTTGGATATTGATTGCCACCACTATTTCCACTATCTGTACCTCCATATCCTCCGCTAGGTTGCATGCTAACACAGCTTTGGAATAATGGAACAAATCCTAAAATAATGAGAAGTTTTTTCATAAGACGGATATAATTATTGAGTGAATTTGGACTTAATAAATAATGGGTTTTGTGCCTTTGGTTGCTAAAATTCTACCTTGATTTGATAAGCGAATAACCTACCAAACTATCTGCTCGTCCACCTATAGACTGATGATAAACAAAGATTTCATACGAGTTTTCAGTTTGTGAATGACTACCTTCAATATCACGTTCGTTTATAATTCCCTTATTGTCTACAGTAATATACTGAAAATTATAAATACCTTGTTTGAGCTGAATAAAAGATTCGTAAGCGTTATTTTCGGGTACATAGTGCATTTGATTAGTTTCATTGAGTTTCCAATCATTATATGCTCCAAGGATATATACTTTTTTGTTGATTAATGAATCAGTTTTTAATTGAAAACTGACCCTCACATAGTCTGCTTCGGTGGCGCCTTTATTGGTTTCGTAATTATCAATCACAAACATTCCATCAAAGTCTTTTGTGTCCACATAAGCCAATCCATTTTGAGGTTTATCGGTAAACAGTTCAAAAACATTTTCTTTTTCTCCATAAAAAATATGGGAAATGCCAACCAATTTTTGTTGTGAACTTCGAATATCAAATAAGCGAAATTCGTTAATGCCTTCGATGCTATTTTCGCCATCAAAAAACTGATAATCTAGTTTTCTATTAAAATTATCAACCATAAAAGGCTGAAGATTTTTGAGGGTTTTATTATCTCGAAAGTTTTGACGAATAATTATTTTTAAGTCATTTTTTGGGTCAAGAATTTCGTAACCTGAATAATTAATCGCAAAGTTGACCTGTTGATGCGTGCGACGTTTGTCGGGAACATTAGAAAAAACGATTTTTCCGCCTACACTTACTCGACTATCATACACTTGAAATCTTCTGGACAGAACTATATCTTTTTCATTACGATTTTTGTACACAATCACGATAAAGTTACCCGAAACACGCACTTTAGGTAAAACCAGACTAAAGTGATTATACTGAGTTTTGGTAGCAAAAGAATTATAATAATCATAAATCGGAATATCGTTGTATTCAGAAAGATATTCTATTTCGTTGAGGGTAGAAGGTTGCCAGTCGGCATTACAATGAAAGATTTTTACACGAAAATTTTGGACAGCAGGGTTCAAACAATCAAATTCTAGTTTGAGGTTTTGATTATTGTTTAGGCCAATCACTGGTGGGTTCAAAGTCGCCTGTACGTTATTGGTACCGTCAAAAGGGTAGAGGAGCGGCGTTTTGATATAAGGCTCATAAATCTGATTGTCATAAATCAAAGTTTTACCTTTTTGGGCAAATACTGCAAAACTTATCAAAAGCAATAAGCCTGTTTTCAGTAAGTGTTTACCAAAAACAGGCTTTGCAGATAGGATAATGTTGGACATAGATAAACGGAGTATTGGTAAATGAGGAAATGGTGATTTAGTAGCGTATGCGAATTATTAAGCAATTTCGGATTTCTGATTTCGGAAATGAAATACCTATGTTTTTTACAAAATACAGTAAGTTACACTTCCGAAATCCAACATCTAATATCCGAAATAGATGATTCTTAAAATCCTTGATGCAGTTCTGCTTATGATTGAGCGACTGTTTCAAATCAATTTACACAATCTCTGAATCATTCCTTAGTTTACGCTTGCTTCTACCTCTTCTAGTTCAATCATAGCAGATTCCCAATCCTGATTGGCTTGTGCTAAATTTTGTTGAACTTCGTGATATGAGGCATTTGCTTTGGCTAACGCTGCACTATCGTTATAAATTGCAGGGTCACCCAATTGATGTTCCAAATCAGCTTTCTTTTCTTCTAATTTCGAAATTTTATCTTCCAAATCACTTACTTTTTGATTCAGTTTTTTGATTTGTTTCTGGGCTTCTTTTTTCGCAAAATCACTTACTTGAGTTTTCGCTTCGACCTTAGGTGCTTCTGCTTTTTTCTCTACTGGTGCAGGTGCGGCATTGGCTTGTCGCTCGGCTTGCCAGATTTCGTATTCATCGTAAGTGCCAGGGTATTCCTTGATTTGTTCGTCTTCGATATACCAGATTTTATTGGCAATTTCAGAAACAAAGAAACGGTCGTGCGAAACTACCACATAACTACCTTCATATTGTTGTAATGCCTGAATCAAGATATTCACCGACATCATATCGAGGTGGTTGGTAGGTTCATCCAGCAATAAAAAGTTAGCCTCTGAAATCAGAACCTTTGCCAAAGCTACTCTTGATTTTTCACCTCCAGAAAGTACCTTAATACGCTTGAAGACATCTTCGCCAGTGAACAAGAAACAGCCTAAAACGCTTCTTAATTCTGTTTCTAGCTTGGCAGTTCCTGCCATTTTTAGTTCATCCAAAAGCGTATTATTGACATCCAAACTTTCAAGTTGGTGCTGTGCAAAAAAGGAGTCAATTACATTATGTCCGAGCTTGCGTTCGCCATCGAGGTTTTCGGTACCTGCAATGATTCGTAAAACGGTTGATTTACCTTTTCCGTTGGCACCAATTAAGGCAATTTTATCACCACGTTCGATTACTGCATTAGTACCACTCAAAATACGCTTGGAACCGTAAGCTTTGCTTACATCTTCCAAGTTCATGATAAAACGCCCAGGCTGAGTACCAAAGTTGAATTTGAAATTCACTTTTGCTGCTTCATCAATCACATCATCAATTACATCCAAACGAGCTAATGATTTCACACGTGATTGTACCTGACGAGCTTTGGTAGCTTTAGACTTAAAACGTTCGATAAAACGCTCAGTCTGACGGATCATGGCCTGCTGATTTTCATAAGCACCCTTCTGGATTTCATTTCTCATGGCTTTTTCTTCCACATAAAATGTATAGTTCCCAGAATAAGGAATCAACTTGGCACCTGTTACTTCCACAATCGTATTTACGGTATTATCCAAGAAATAACGGTCGTGAGATACTACGATAATAGCGCCTTCGTAATTATTGATGTAGTTTTCTACCCACTCAATCGACGGTAAGTCAAGGTGGTTGGTAGGTTCATCGAGCATCAATAGCGAAGGACGTTGCAAGAGTAATTTTGCTAGCATCACACGCATACGCCAACCTCCAGAGAAAGTACGTAGCGGCTGACTCAAATCGGCAGTGGTAAACCCTAAACCTTCCAGAATCGCTTCGGCTTCGGATTGCATAGTATATCCACCCAAGGCATCAAATTCGTCTTGGACTCTCGCTAATTTATCGACATCACTATCCTCGTAATTCGTTTCCATTTTGTGCAGGATACGGTCGATTTCTTTTTGCAAGAAATTCTGGCGTTCGAAAGCCTGCATAGCTACCGAAAGGATAGATTCGTCGGATTGATAAGAAAGTAAGTCTTGATTCAAAAACCCGATAGTGCAATTGCCTGATTTTGAAATGTTTCCACCATCTGGCTGATATTCGCCTGAGATAAGGCGCAAAAGAGTTGATTTCCCTGTTCCGTTAGCCCCAATCAAACCGATTTTGTCTTTTGGTTTGATGTGTAAGTTGGCTTCATAATACATCGGGCGACTCCCGAAGTAGAATGATAAATTATTAATAGATAACATATCACAAAGATAGTGGAAATTGTGGACTTGATGGATAACGCTGTGTATGCTAATTCGGTATTAAGAAATTTTTCATAAAATCCTCCAATAATCTCTTCGTCTCCTGATGAGTTATAGCTCCTTCCGGCGCTATTTTTCCTTTTACTCCTTGAATCAACAACTGAGTGTTGTCACGAAGTGAAGCCCCTAATGTTCTTAAAATTAGTTGTAGCTCTTCATGCCCTTTAGCACCGTTGGCTGAGGCGGTAATTAAACCAACGGGTTTATCCGAAAAAATCACGGTTGATACAGACCACTCTAAAAGATTTTTTAAACCACTCGGAATCGAAAAAACATATTCGGGTGTACAAATAATAACTCCATCTGATTGCATGATAGATTCTCGAAACTGAACTATCTCAGTCGGTGTATTTTCAACAGAAAGCTCAGGGGCGAAGTGGGAAAAACGTTTTAAGTCATCAAAAATCAGAAATTCAATTTTAGACGAGCATATAGATTCAAGATATTTGATGATACTCAAGTTAGAAGAGTTAGCGCTGGCACTGCCAACAATGGCAACGATTTTTTTCAAGGCTTTTGGGTGTTTTATCAAAGTGTTTTTTCTTTTTAATTCTATTAAAAAGATTTTAGTTCACTCACAAAAAAAAGACCGCACGTTGATAAGAACAGTGCGGTCAAAAACTGTTTAAGTGCAGAGAGTTTTGTCAATTTCAGAAGATTTTTCTCATATTTTATCTGTCGAAATTTTATGGCTTCTCGAACGCAATCTACTTAACGATTCTGGCGTAATACCCAAATACGAAGCAATATGGTACTGTGGGATACGTTGCATCAAATGAGGATAGGTTTGCAAAAATGCTTCGTATCTTTCATTAGCGGATTTCTCGATAAACCATCGCAAACGTAAATCTTGCTGAATCAGAATGGCTTGTAAAAATAATCGACCCAATCTTTCCCAATTGTGAAAACGGTCATACAACTTTTGTAAATCTTCAAATTGAATCGCAAGACCATCGCAAGGTTCAATCGCTTGTACAGCTTCGTAAGAAGGTTGTTGTGTAAAAAAGCTTACTGCCGAAGTGTTAAACATACTTTCCTCTGCAAAATAATTTGTGATTTGTCCCTTGTTTACAACTGGAACATAGTTTCTCATGATACCCCTATTAATGAAAAACACCTCCTTTGCAACTTCTCCAACTTGTAATAGATGTTCATTCTTGCCTAGTTTCTTTGGATAAAAATTCTTTTCTATTAAATCTAACTCCTCCTTCGTAAAGTCCGAAACGAATTGCGAAACTACTTCTCTAATGTGGGTGTACATAAATTATTATTTACTGGTTATAAATACAACGTGTGTGTGACTAAGTTGTTAAGGTATCTGAAAGAACGAAGTTTACTCAGTGATGAAAAAACTAAATGAAAGTGTAAAATACGTAAAAATAGTCAGTAAATTCAATTTTTTTGTGATAAGGAAGTATAGGAAGTGATGAGTGAAGGACGCAGTTGGAAGGAAGCCCCCAACTGCGTGAAAATGCTTATTTTGTAGCCTTATTTCCTCCAAGAAACGGTGATGCCAATAACTCTGACACACCTTTGAAAGGAATCGTAGTTTTGTCATAACCCAATGCGGTGGCTAATGACTGAGTTTTGTTATTGTCACCCATAGCCATATCTACATCTTTCATGGTCATCTGTGACGGGTGCTCATAGCCACAAGCGTGGGCAATTTCGAGCATTTCTTTGTTGAGCGTTTTGATGTAGTTATAAAGACGCTCACTTTTTAGAGCTGGGTCGATACCCCCTTGTAACCATTTGCTTGAGGTGGCAATTCCTGTTGGACAACGGTTGGTATGACACACTTGTGCTTGAATACAACCAATCGACATCATTGCCTCACGACCAACATTGATTAAATCGCATCCCATAGCAAACGCCATCATGGCTTTTTCTGGAAAACCTAATTTTCCAGAACCAATAAATACGATTTTGTCTGCCAGCCCATAGCGTTGAAAAATTTTATAAATTTTACTAAAAGCAAAAGTAAATGGCAACGAAACGTGGTCTGCAAAAGCATGAGGTGCAGCGCCAGTACCGCCTTCACCTCCGTCTATTGTAATAAAATCTGGACCTTTGCCTGTTTTGACCATATACTGTGCTAATTCTTCCCACATTTCTAATTTACCTACAGCCGATTTGATACCCACAGGCAAACCTGTATTGTGAGCCATCTGCTCGATAAACTCTACCATTTCGGGTATAGTAGAAAATGCAGAATGATATGCTGGAGAAATAACATCTTTTCCCATTGGGATATGACGTATGTCGGCAATTTCTTGGGTAATTTTTGAAGCTGGCAAAACACCTCCTTTGCCAGGTTTTGCTCCTTGAGATAGTTTGAGTTCTAAAGCACGAATAAATGGATTATCCTGCGTCATTTTAATGAGTTTTTCCATCGAAAAATTCCCATCATCGTCACGTACACCAAAATATGCAGTACCAATATTGACTATTACATCTGCCCCAAATTTATGGTAGGGCGACAATGAGCCTTCGCCTGTGTTGTGATAGCAACCAAATTTGATAGCTCCTTTATTTAAAGATTCGATTGCTTTTGCTGAAAGCGAACCGTAACTCATGCCCGAAATATTCACAATTGAATAAGGTTTGTACGGACGCTTACGAGTGTGATATTCACCAATGGTTTTGGCACAAGGCACAGCGCTTGGGTCTTTCAAGTTAGGATGCTCTTTGGGTAGCTTTAGCCCTAACATAGCGTGTTTGATAAAGATATACCCTACTGAATTAAAGTCTTGGTCTGAACCAAAGCCCTGTAGGTTATTCTCTTTTTTGGAAGAAGCATATACCCATGCTCTCTCTCCTCGATTAAAGGGCAATTCTTCACGGTTGTTGGCCACAATGTATTGGCGTAATTCGGGCCCGATTTTTTCGAGCATGTAGCGAATATGCCCAATCACAGGAAAATTGTGTTGAATGGTATGCCTTTTCTGTAGAATATCACGGATTGCCAGTCCCACAATCAGTATCACAATCCAGACGCTCCAGTGTAAGTTTTGAATGAAATCCATAAAGTTGATTGGAATTTTTTTAGGTTAAAAAGAATAAAGACTCTAAACTACTCAAATGTGCTTGTTTTATTAAACCCATTGGTGTATTCTAAGCTTGTTTTAAGATAGAAAGATAAACTTACAAGGCGTGTTAACCATACTTTTACTTGTCTTGTGTAAGAGATACGCCACCCGAAATAATCATTTTCATGGCGTCCGATGACGGAATATCCAAATGAATAACACTATTTTTGGGAACAATCATCATTTCGCCAGAAAAGGCATAAGAATGTGGGCAATATACCATTACATCGCCGTCGAGGGATAAAAAACTTAGATCGCTTTGGGTAATAAAGCCAATTTTTTTGATGCCATTTTCTTTATTGATTGTAAAAAGCACAGGCTGGTTAAACTTTTTTTTATCGCCAACAAATGCTTCTACTAAGTCTTTGAGTGAGAAATAAATAAGTCCAACTAGGGGCAATCTGGAAAGTCCTTCTTCAAAAATCCTGAGCACAGGTACTGCCAGAAATGAAGACCCCAAAAATCCCACAATCATAATAATGGCTAAGAGCACAACGAGTCCTGTACCCCGAAAATGAAAGTAAAAATGTTCGTCAAGTGAAGATAGTAAGTTGAAAATAATATAGCCCGTAATATAAACTGGTGCTAGTAACAGTAGACCTTGTACAAAATAACTAAAAAGCTTTGCGCTTATACGTTTGAATCTGAAAGACATTTTTTATATCTATTATGGTTTTGCCTTTTGGATAATGAACTCGATAACTTAAAATGATTGTTTTGGCTTCTTTGGGTTTGAGTGAAAAGTCCCATAAAAGTTTATTTCTGTTGTAATCTACGGTAGCATCTGAGTTTTCTTCCATTTCAAAAACAAGATCAGTGTCTTTAATATTGGGGATAGTTTCGCCGACCACAATGTTTAAAGTCTTCAACCATGGATTATATACTCGAATAGCTATTGAGCGATATTCGTGAATAAGCTCATCGTCTACCCGTTTGGTATGATGTTTTATATCACGTCGTATTTTAATTCTAAGATTTTCCTCAACACTCAACGAAAGTGTATCAGGCTTGTTGAAGGAGCTTAACTTTAGTGACTTGTTTTTTTGCGCAAGAATGCTGTAACAAGTACAAAAAAAGAGAACGAAAAGTGCCGTCTTTAAAGTTTTTTGCAAGATTTTTACCAAAATATTTTTCAAGGTCTTCAAAATAAGGATGATGGCTAATATCAGTGATTTTTCAAAATAGAGTCATTCAACGAACATTTATTCGTAATTTTGCATCAGAAATCTCAAAAGAAATATTCAAAGTTTTAGATAATGAATTTTCAATATACACAATTACAAGAATTTATCCAACAGGTTTTTCTGTCGATTGGATGTAGCGAAGCAGATGCTTTATTAGCATCTCAGGTATTGATTTCAGCCGATTTAAGAGGGGTAGATTCGCATGGTATCGCTCGCTTAAGTGGCTATGTACGATTGTATGACAACGGTCGACTCAATCCCAAGCCAATTATCAAAATCGTACACGAAACGCCTTCGACTGCCGTTATAGATGGTGACAAAGGGTTAGGTTTGGTAGTAGCACCCAAAGCAATGGAAATTGCGATGGAAAAAGCCGAAAAAGTAGGCTCTGGCTGGATTTCGGTTCAAAATTCTAATCATTTCGGAATTGCGGGTTATCATGCCATGAAAGCTTTGCATAAGGATATGATTGGTTGGGCTATGACAAATGCCGCACCTCTAGTGACTCCAACGTTTTCGAAGGAAAAGTTATTGGGCACAAACCCTATTGCAGTAGCTGTTCCTGCTGCTGAAAATCCTCCATTTGTAGCCGATTTTGCCACTACAGCGGTGGCTTATGGCAAAATGGAGATTTTACAACGTAAAGGTGCGCCTGCGCCACTTGGTTGGGTACAAGATAAAGACGGTAATCCGACCGACGATGCCAATGCAGTGAAAAACGGAGGAGCATTGTTACCATTAGGTGGCGACCGCGAACATGGGTCTCACAAAGGATATGGTTTAGGTGCGATTGTAGATATTTTCTCTGGTGTACTTTCTGGAGCCAATTTTGGTCCTTGGGTTCCGCCTTTTGCTACAGCTGGATTTATGGCTGCTGGCGAACAAGTAGGAAAAGGTACAGGACATTTTTTGGGTGCGATGCGTATTGATGGATTCAGACCTGCCGACGAGTTTAAAGCTGATATGGACAAATGGATCAATCGTTTTAAAGCAGCGCCAGCGGTAGACGGGAAAAATGTGATTATTCCAGGTGACCCCGAACGTGAACTAGAGGCTGAACGCAAAGCCAATGGAATTAATTTGCTGGAGCCTGTTGTTAATGACCTAAATGCCTTGGCAACTCGCTTTGGAATTAAATTTTAAAGAAAGCAATCTCAAGATTAACTCGATAAATAGCTTATCAAATCAAAAATGCAAAAGAATAACAAACTCATTCGCTATCTGATTATTACAGTTGCTTTGTTTGCGGCGATGTTCTCTTATTATGTTTGGCAAATTGCCAAAACGCCTAATTATCAGGTAGATGAAAAGAAAGGTTTCGCTTTGTTGATTCCTAAAGGAGCCACGTTCGAGACAGTTTGGGACTCTTTGAGTACCCATAAAATTGTAAGAGATGAGCTGTCATTTAAGTTTTTAGCCAAACTCCTAAAGTTTCACGAAAATGTGCACGAAGGTCGTTATATGATTACGGCTGAAATGGGTAATTATGAGTTATTGAAAAAGCTTCGTGCAGGGCGTCAAGATGCCATTCGTCTGACTTTCAATAATATCCGTCTAAAGAAAGATTTGGTGCATAAAATTGGTAATCGTTTTCAATTTGACTCATTAACCTTTGCCAATATGCTGAATGATAGTACTGTAGCCCGTAAATATGGTTTTACAAATGAGACTATCATGTGTATGTTTTTACCAAATACCTACGAAGTATATTGGACGGTTACTCCCAATGAGTTTTTTGATACAATGCACGGTTGGTACAAAAAATTCTGGACAGAAGAGCGTAAGCAAAAGGCCGCAGCCATTGGTTTGACGCCAATTCAAGCGCAAATTATGGCATCAATTGTAGAAGCCGAAACCAAAAAACCAGATGAAAAGCCAAGAGTAGCAGGGGTGTATATGAATCGTTTGAATGCTAAAATGCCTTTACAAGCTGATCCAACGGTGGTTTTTGCACACCAAGATTTTACTATTAAACGTGTAAATAGTACCTTGACAAGTATCAAATCGCCTTACAATACTTACAAGGTAATTGGTTTGCCTCCAGGTCCGATCAATTTGCCAGATTTGAAATCTATTGATGCTGTTTTGAATTATGAGCACCATAAATACATGTATTTCTGTGCAAAAGAAGATTTTTCAGGCTATCATAATTTTGCTGAGAGCTTCGAAGATCATTTAAACAATGCTCGTATTTATCAAGATGCTTTGAATAAACTCAATATTCATAGTACCAAAAAATAATACTCAAAGACCCAAAGACTATAAAGTATGGCATACATGGCAACTTTGTAGTCTTTGTGCTTTTTATACCAAATCAAAGCATCCAATTTCCTCAAAATTTCGTAATTCTTATGTATATTCACGAGTTCACATACCGAGTTCGCTATGCCGATACCGACCAAATGGGCTATGTATATTATGGCAACTATGCCCGTTTGTATGAAATAGGCAGGGTAGAAGCACTGAGAAGTTTAGGCTTTAGTTATAAAGAAATGGAAGATTCTGGTGTTATGATGCCAGTGTATGAAAACAAATCTAAATACATAGCGCCAGCGCTTTATGACGAAATGTTGACAATCAAAACGAGCTTACAAACTATGCCATCAGCACGTGTTGTATTCAATTACGAGATATTCAATACTGAAGGGAAATTAGTACACACAGGTGAGACTATCTTGGTTTTTGTAAACCGTGAAACCAATCGCTTAACAAAGGCCCCCAAAGAATTAACAATATTGCTACAACCTTATTTTGCGGGCTAAATCTAAAAGATTTTTTGAAGTAAAGTAAAAGATACTGGAATGCTCAAACGACTAAGAAATACCAAGTTATACTCCCTCGTAATCTATTTTTTACAAACAACACATTTAAAAAATACTACTGCAACTGTTTATTATGTACTGAAAATCTTGATTCAGAAAATCATTCAGTTCGATATAGACGTGCGTGCGGCAGCGGTTGCGTATAATTTTACTTTGGCGGTTTTTCCTACATTGATTTTTCTTTTTTCATTAATTCCCTATATACCAGTCGAAAACCTAGACGAAAGAATTCTTAATTTGCTTTCAGATGTAATGCCTGCGGGAATTTATGGGGAAGCCAAACGTACCATAGTCGAAATTATCAGTAAGCCACGAGGAGGCGTTTTATCACTCGGTTTTTTCTTTGCCTTGTATGCCTCTACGAGCGGAACAATGGCGCTGATGCGAGCCTTTAATTTAACGCTGACTACACAAGAAAAGAGAGGTTTTGTGAAAGCTAGATTGATAGCCGTAATGATGAATTTCTTGCTGACAATGGTATTGTTTGTATCGATTGTCGTATTGATTGTGGGGCGACTATTTGTGGATATGCTTTTTGAAGGAGGTATTATTAATCCCAATTTTACTTTTTATATTTTACAGGTATTGACCTATTTTGTGATTTTCGCGCTGTTTTTTCTGGTGATATCCATTGTGTATTATTGGGGACCATCGGTACACAAAAAATGGAAATTTATTAATGTAGGATCAATTACCGCCTCTATTTTGACAATTATTATTACGAATGGATTTTCGTATTATCTTTCCAATTTTGCCTCTTACAACAGGCTTTATGGAACAATCGGTACGTTTATTGCCTTGATGGTTTGGCTATATTTGATTGCATTGGTATTGATTCTTGGATTTGAAATAAATGCTAGCATCGACCATGCTATTAATGTGCCACCAGACAGTGAGGAAGAGTTTTTGTCGGTCGAAAAGTGAAAAAGCCGCACTTAAAGTAAGCACGGCTTTTTGTACCCTAACCCATAAAAATCAATGAAGTATTCCTACTTTTAAGCATTGATAATCAATTTTCCGCCATAATCGTGCCAATTTTTTTCGCTAAAAACAAAATAGAAACTTTTTCTAAAAAAAACCCTTTCTATTTTGTTTTTTAACTCCAAGTTCTCACCTTGTTGAATCATTAAATCGCAATCCACAGAATTTTTTAAGAAGGAGGTACCATGGCAGAGTTTATTAAGCTGTACGAAAAAGGTACAGATATGCGAAAAATCGACCAGATTGTGTCGTGCCTGAAAGACGGTGGCGTAATCATTTATCCTACCGATACGGTATATGGAATGGGGTGTGATATTCATAATACCCGTGCCGTTGAACGCATTTGTCAAATCAAAGGAATAAAACCTAACAAAAACAATTTCTCTTTTATCTGTTATGATTTAAGTCATATTTCGGATTATGCAAAAGTATCAAATGCTGCTTTTAAGCTCATGAAAAAAGCTTTGCCTGGACCGTTTACTTTTGTATTGGATGGTAACAACAAGGTTCCTAAAGTATTGGCTCAAGGGAAGAAAACAGTGGGGGTTCGTGTTCCAGATAACGAAATAACACGTTTGATTGTCAAAGAGTTAGGTAATCCTATTATCACAACGTCTATTCGTGATGAAGACGATATTGTCGAATATTCAACTGATCCAGAATTAATCTTTGAGAAATTTCAAAATGTAGTTGACATAGTGATAGATGGAGGATTCGGTAATAATATTCCTTCAACGATTGTAGATGCAACAACAGATGATTTTGAAATTATTCGTCAAGGAATGGGTGAGCTGGAGGAGTTTTTGTAGTTGTGAGTGATGAATTGTGAGTGATGAGTTGTTGGTTAGTTGGATTTTATTTTGCACCATTATTCATTATTAAACATGAGTCATTCCTAATTTAGTGAGTTGAGATTGAGTGATTATTTTTAAAAATTGTATTCTAGCAGTAGAGATGCAAAGCATTGTGTCTAAATATGTATCATTCCAAAAATTGTATTAAAACATGAGTCATTCCTAATTTTAAGATTGGGGTTATTCTCAAAGTTTTCATCAAAAAAGCGGTCGGAAAATATTTTCCGACCGCTTTTTTGATGCTACTATGTTAGATTTTACTCAGCTTAAGACGCAATCATTGCGTCTTAAGCTGCCAGAATACAAATTTTAAATTAATCACTCATTCATTCAATCGCTAAATCACTAAATTAGTGATGACTCATGTTTGATACTGAAATAAGGATGGCTATCTCAACCTCCCACAAGTAATTGTGCTAGCAAATAGTCGGCTACTAAAACGGCAATACAGCTATTAGTCACGGCTTTGGTAGATGACTGCCCCACCTCTAATGCTCCACCTTTGGTAAAATATCCTTGAAAAGCTGAAATTGAAGCAATCAAAAAGGCAAAAACCACTGATTTGATAATCGCAAAGGGTACATAAATAGGATGAAAATCAAAACGCAAACCCTGAATATACTCTGATGGTGAAATAGCACCTGAAAGCCAACCCGCCAAATAACCTCCATAGATAGAAAGAAATCCTGCTAAGGCTACCAACATTGGAAAAGTAATAATCGCACCAATGATTTTGGGTAAAACCAAGTAAGACGTAGAATTTATACCCATTACCTCTAAAGCATCAATCTGCTCTGTAATTTGCATTGTTCCTAACTGACTGGCAATGTGCGAGCCAACTTTACCTGCCAAAACAATGGCAGTAATGGTGGGTGCAAGTTCCAAAATCGTAGAGTCTCGTACAATCAAACTAATAATGTATTTGGGTACAAAAGGATTTGATAAGTTGGCAGCAGTTTGCACACAAGTTACAGCTCCAATAAAGGAGGAAACAATTGAAACAATGAGTAGAGAATTAATTCCAATTTCATAAGCCTCCTCAAATACCAAATCAAAATAAACCTTAAATTTTTCAGGATTTTTAAATAAATTCCCCATGAAAATGAAATATCTACCTATTCTTGTCACTTCGTTTTCTGTTAAGCGTTATAAGTTAGTAACTTCGTTGCTACGTTTTCGTAGCTATGACAACTTTGTTAAGCTGTGCCCTCAAAGATAACAAACCTTGTAGGAATAATCGGTGAAGGGAACAGAGTTTTTGTGACTGATGTTGTTTAAAAGAATAATGAAAACAGTGTAAGTAAAGATATTATTGGATATATGTACCATAAACAATCATTTATGAAATCAATCGTAGTAACGGGCGGAACAAAAGGTATCGGAAGAGCTATCGTAGAGAAATTTGCCCAAGAACAATATCAGGTGTTTACTTGTGCTCGTTCGGCTGATGAGTCCTTAAAAGAGCTCTCAAATGTATATTTTTTTAAGGCTGATTTATCAAAACGTAACGAAGTATTAGCATTTGCAGATTTTGTTCGCCAACATACCGAAAGTGTAGAGATTTTGGTCAACAATACGGGCTTTTTTATTCCGGGACAAATTCATAATGAAGAAGAGGGAACGCTTGAAGCAATGATTGAAACGAATGTTTACAGTGCCTATCATTTAACACGACAGTTTGTAAACCAGATGATTGAGTTGCGTTCAGGTCATATTTTTAATATTTGTTCTACTGCAAGTATTACAGCTTATACCAATGGGGGTTCTTATTGTATCTCAAAGTTTGCGCTTTTGGGTATGAGCAAGGTGTTGCGTGAAGAGCTAAAACCATTTAATGTACGCGTCACTAGTATTTTGCCAGGAGCTACCTTAACCAATTCGTGGGCAGGGGTTGATTTGCCAACTGAGCGTTTTATGCGCTCTGAAGATGTGGCTGAAGTAATTTGGACAGCCCACAAAATGCCAGCTAGTACAGTTTTGGAAGAAATTCTATTACGCCCACAATTGGGAGATATTTAATATATAATGAGTGGTTTTATTCAATAAATCGCTCATTATCAAATTACTAAATAGTAATCTGCCGCTCGAAATAGAAGAATTAATTTTAGAAATGGAAAAACAAATTCAATATCAAAGTCTGGAGCAATTACCAGAAGTAGCAACTCAAATTATAGAATTTGGCAAAAGTGAATTGGTCTGGTTGTTCGAAGGACAAATGGGAGCAGGGAAAACAACGCTTATCAAGGCACTGTGTGCACATTTGGGCGTTACCAATCATGTACAGAGTCCTACATTCTCGATTGTCAATGAATATGTTACCGAAAATGGAGAAACGCTATATCATTTTGACTTTTATCGATTAAAAAATGAAATAGAAGCCATGGATATGGGTGTGGAGGAATATTTTGACTCGGGAAACTATTGCTTTGTTGAATGGCCATCAAAAATCGAAAATTTATGGCCTTTGAATTATTTAAGTATTGAGATTTCGGTGCAAACTGATGGAAGTCGCCTTATTATTTTGAAAAAAAATTAGTAAACCTTCACGATAGAATTTTGGAAAGGTCAAGCAACACTTTATTTTCGTGCTATACTAACCCAATCTTGTGTTGAATAAAGCAATGGCTAAACAATCTGGATTTAAAGAAATACTCGCCCAAACAGGTCTTACTCAAACGGCTTTGATGCCTCAAGAAGCGTTGTTATGGACCAAGCAAAATGCAAAGAGCTTGTTCATTGGCTTACCAAAGGAAATTACTCTGCTCGAAAAACGTGTTTCCTTAACCCCCGATGCAGTATCGCTTTTGGTAAAAAATGGCCATCAGGTTTTGATTGAGACTGGTGCTGGCGAAGGCGCCAAGTTTAAGGATGCTCAGTACTCCGAAGCTGGTGCTCAGATTGCCTATTCGAAAGAGGAACTGTATAAAGCCGATGTGATTGTGAAAATTCAGCCACTTACGGAAGAAGAACTCGAATACTTAAAACATGGAGCAACTTTGATTTCGGCACTCAATATGCAAAAATCAACCAAAGAGTATTTTGAGAAACTGAATCGTAAGAAGGTCACAGCATTGGCGTATGAGTTTATCGAAGACAATGCAGGCGGATTGCCTTTGATTCGTGCGATGTCCGAAATTGCTGGAAGTACCGTTATGCTGATTGCTGCCGAATGTTTGAGTAGCGCCAATCATGGTATGGGCGTAATTTTAGGAGGAATAACAGGCGTACCACCTACGAAAGTAGTTTTTTTAGGTGCTGGTACTGTTTCTGAATACGCCGCTCGTACAGCGATTAGTCTGGGGGCTGATGTGAAGATTTTCGATAAAGATATTTATAAACTTCAGCGTCTCAAACATGCTATTGGTCAACACGTTTATACTTGTATTATAGATTCTCATGTTTTGCCAGAAGCAATTATTCAAGCAGATGTGGTGATAGGAGCATTACGTGCCGAAAATGGCTTTACACCATGCATTATTACTGAAGAAATGGTGTCGAGAATGAAACCTGACTCGGTATTAATAGATGTATGTATCGACCAAGGAGGCTGTTTTGAAACATCTGAGTTGACAGATTTAGCAAATCCTACCTATCGTAAATATGATGTGATTCATTATTGCGTACCTAATATTCCTTCACGCGTGGCACATACTGCTACACAGGCGTTGAGCAATATTTTTACCTCGTTTTTGCTCAAGACAGGAAAAACAGGTGGAATAGAAGAAGCAATTTTTGCCAACAAAGCTTTCATGAAAGGTGTTTATAGTTACAAAGGAAGTTTGACAAATGCTCAAATAGCAAAAAAACTAGGAATAGCTTATAAAGACCTAAGTTTGTTGGCGGCTGCTAGGTTCTAAATAAAACAAAATTATATCGATGGGCAAATTGATTACCTCAAGATATCTGAAGACTTGGAAATCATTGTTAGATCTCGATATTCAAATGAATTTTCGGAGGTAGAACAAATACGTTTGGATCCTCATAGCTTTACATTTTATACTTCTGTTTCTGTAATGTCTTCTTCTAAGATAGAAGGAGAACAGCTTGAAGTTGATAGTTTTGTGAAGCACAAACTTTTACAAATTGAATATCTTCCTGAGCTAACAGAAAAGCCGAATGATTTGTATAATGCTTATTTGTTTGCTCAAGATTATCCTTTAACGTATGCTAATTTTTTGGAGGCACATAAGTTGATATCTGCTCATTTGCTTCCCGAAAAATTAAGAGGCACGTTAAGGAAAACCGAAATGCTTGTTATGGCGCATAAAACGGGTAGAGTTCAGTATGAGGCAGCTCCTCTAGGAATAATCGAGACAGAATTTAAAGCTTTTTGGACTGAAATAGATGAGTTATTGCAAGAATCAATGTCTGTTGATGAGGTATTTTATTATGCCTCTTTTATCCACCTAGTATTTGTAAATATTCACACTTTTAGTGATGGCAATGGACGGCTAGCTAGATTACTAGAAAAGTGGTTTTTAGCTGAAAAAATGGGGAGAAGTGCATGGTTCATTCAATCCGAAAAATATTATTACAAAAACGTAAATACTTACTACAAGAATCTCGCAAGGTTAGGTATTTATTATGAGGGCTTAGATTATGAAAAATCGATTCCCTTTTTACGAATGCTTCCAGAGGCATTAATTTTTGAAAAGTAAAATTTAAAAAACAATGATTGAAGATTATCAAGCTATATCCAATGCCCCCAACTCTCCTGATTTGAATGGAAAGTACTTGGGCATTATTTCAACAGACTTCGCCTTAGTGGCAGAATTTGTTAAGGAAGCTTCTTATCAAATTAGAACAAGAGGTTTTTCAAAATATCCTATTTTTGCTGTTTCTCGTACAGTTGTGCCAGTTGGTTCAAAATTGATTGGTATCAATGAAATGAATGGAAATACTTGGAACTACAATGCCACTGTGGCAGAAGAGTTTGTTCAAAGAGGAATTATTTCGGCAGAAAGTATAGAGGTTTTTGAAACAAGTTACAAAGACCCCGATGAGTTTTGCTGTTTGTTTGTCTTTGATAATGATTTTGCTAGTTTTGTGTATATTCCTTATCCAGAAGATTAGTCACTTTGCTAAAAGTAAAGTAGTAGAAAATCGTCTGTAAAACCACTGTTATATTTACAAAGATGATAGTAAATCCCCAAAAAATAGAAATTGTGAAAGAGGCAATCTTCAGACTGGCAAACTTCTCGTCAGAAGAGTGGGACTTCTATCGTAGTCATATTGAAGAAGTTCAGTTTAAGAAAAAAGAATTTCTTACCGAAATAGGACAGGTAGAATCATGTACTTATTTTATCGTTGAAGGTGCTGTAAAATATATTTCCTTTAAGGAGGATAAAGAAATTTGTGTGGATTTGGGCTTTAAAGGAAATTTTGTAAGCTCTTTTGCTTCTTGCTTGGCTCAGATGCCTTCTTCGATTGGTATTCAGGCAGTTACGAAGGTTACAGCCATGCGTCTGCGCTATCAACCTGTTTTGGAATTGCTTGAGCGCTCCAAAAATGCCGAACGTTTTCACCGAAGAATTGCTGAGGGATTGTATATTCGTGAGACAAAGCGAACTTATAGCCTGATTTCACAAAGTGCCGAAGAACGTTATTTGAATCTAATTGCATATCAGCCAGATGCTTTAAGATTAATACCTGTAAAAGACTTAGCTTCTTTTTTGGGTATTCATCCAGATAGTTTGAGTCGTATTAGAAATAATATTAAATCATAAAGAAACATATTTTTTGTTTTTCAAGTAAGCTCTCTCAAAGGGGCTTTTTTGAAACTTTAATAAATGTAAATATGTTCATATATTTGTATATGCCTAACGAAGTTTTTATTATATTAGAATCTTAAAACAGTAATGACATGAATTTAAAGGATTGGAGTTTGATGAGATTTTTACGCTTGGCTGTAGGAGCTTGGGCTTTGACAAACGGAATTATGCAAAAGGATTTTTTACTTTTAGGCTTAAGTGCTATTGTGCTTTTTCAGGCTATTACCAACACTGGGTGTTGTGCTTCAGGAAATTGTAGTACTCCAACAAGTAAAAAAACAAATACAAAGGATGTATTGAAAGAACCTGTAGAGTTTGAGGAAGTTTAGGGATAAATGACAATGGGTGTACCAATAGGAACTGCATTATATAATTCATCAATTTCTGCATTTTGAACTGCAATACAACCTAAAGTCCAATCAAACCATCGATGAAATTTACCTAATAATCCCATGTAATTTCTCAGACCATGGATTTTGATTTCGCCTCCAACTGGACAGTGCAATTTTTGGGCATGTAATATGTCGTTTGCGTTGGGATAGGAGATTCCCAAGTTTTTATAATAGTCACTTTTGGGGTTTTTATCATTGATTATGTAACTTCCTTCTGGCGTTTTTAAATCACCTTCATATTCTTTAGCTCCAAGGGGTTGTCGTCCTAGTGCTATTGAGTAGGTTTTAAGGAGTTGACCATGTGAAAAAGCCAATAATTGTCTCTTTGATTTATACACAACCAGACTATCAATTTGAGCATTTTTGGGAAGAGGAGTTTCTGGTAAAAATTGATAGATTGCTAATCCAAGAATAAGAACAGGTGCTAAAATACGAAAGATAATTTTGAGAGGATGTGTCATGAAATTTGCAGGAATTAGAGAGAGAAAAGAAGAAATTTGATTACAAAGATAGTATATCGGTTTTCTCAGAAGATTGAAAAATAGCTATTTAGCGAAAAATACAGAGGTCTAGTTATTAAACGGTCGAAAGGGAATATTTGTATGTAACTATCCTTTGAAAAACTTGTGTTATACTGTTTTGGCTATTTAGGCTTATTCAGATTCGAGATACTATTTATCAAACATGGGTTATCCTAATTGAGTGAATTGTGATTGAGTGCATGAGCGATTGTTAGAATTTATATGCCAACATGTACTTTTGAAACTGAGTCGTCCTGAATATTAAGATTGGGATTATCCTCCAAGTTTTCATCAAAAAAGCGGTCGGAAAATATTTTCCGACCGCTTTTTTGATACTAAAATACTTTAGATGCCAAGCATCACAATTAGATGTAACGCATTTTGTCTCTGGTATTTAAAAAATAATTTTACCCGCATTAAGCACTAGGCTTTATGATGTAAGCTAAAAGTTGAAAAGAATTTCTCATGAAATAATTTAAGCTTTTTAGCCTAATGCCTACGGCTTACAGCCGAAAGTGTATTTACAAGGTTTTACTCGTTAAGCCTCCTTTCTGACTGTCTACTTCCACGGTTGCTTTATCCAGTTTTCCTTTAACAATCCAGCGAACTTTCACAGCACTCATTCCTGAAATGTTCGAAACTTCAATCGTTTGAGGCGTGTATTTTTGTTCTTTTGTCAAATTGATATCTTCGTTTTCAACAATCATTCCTGCTACTACATTAGCATTTTTCAAAGAAATATAATCTGGCCTTTCGATTTTGTATTTCAAATCATGTGCTGAGTGAGTTGGAATAACTTTGGCGTTGGTAACCACGGCTGTGACTTCTGTAAATCCGCCAGCTAATGCTTTTTGACGAATTTCTGACACTTCTAATTTAGGCATCTGCGAAGCATGCAACACTGTAAAAGCCATGTTTCTATGAGCATCTTCTTCCAACATAAAACCAGGGTGATTGCGAGTATAGTTTTTCTTTGGTCCACCTATTTCAATATCGCCATATTGTGGATGCTTGAACGGTTTCCAAGCTACATAGGCATCATTAAATAAGAGGGTTTTGCTAAACTCTTCAAAATCATTGTTTTGACCACGACCTTCTTCACTTTGTTTTCCAAATAATTTAGAAGAAGTGAACAATTCTGTTGAGAACGTAAATACCCCACGACCTAGAGCTAACCAATCGATTTCGCCTCCATAAACGGTGTATAGGTCTTTGTAAATCACAAAGTACTTATATCCCGGATTGATTTTCTCTCCAATTTTTCCGAAATAATCATACACTGCACCATCTTGAGGCACATAAAATCCTGCGTCTTCTTCTGCACCCGGACCACGTAAAAACATACCCCCATTGTTATGATAACTTTGTGCTCCAGCAATATTGGAATGAGCATATACAAAGTTTTTGACATTGCGTGTCTCAGCCAAAGTACCCGGATGATATAAAGCTCCTCGTTGAATGTAGTCAGGTTGCCAATTCCAGCCCCAATCACGGTTGGGGTCATAATAGCCAATCAAGTCTTCATTGACAGCACCATCGCCATCATTGTCAATGCCTTCATACCCTAGCATTTCATATTCGCCTTTTTCATCTGGCTTGGCAGGAATCATACGTTGTGGATTATCACAATCAACCTTCCAGCGACCGTAAGGCGTTTTGCGACGCATCATTACGATATTGCCATCGCCATCGAGGTCATCAAATTTGTCTTCGTCTGCCTTACCATCTCCATCATCATCAAAAGCCAACATTCCCGAACGAGGGGAGTGTGGAGTATTAGGGTTTTTCAAGAAATCCTCACGTGCATCTGGGTTGATGGTTGGAACGATATAAAAGACCTTATCTTTTAATAGTTGTTTGATAAAATCTACCGAATTAAAACTTTCAGCCAAATACCAAGCCGTGTACATAGCCACTTCAGTGCCTTGTATCTCGTTAGAGTGGATATTGCCATCGATATAAAAGCCTGGCTTACGATCTACATTTCCAGACTTAAAATCTGAAATTGTTAAAACCCACATATCTTTCCCTTGAGTCGATTTTCCGATAGACTCCACTTTTACCAAATCTGGATATGCTTTTGCTAAATCTTGACAAAAGCGAGTAATCATCGCATAATCGTTGTAATGATTCCAGCTAATTTTTACTTTTGGAGAAGCAGGGGTTCCTATAGCACGAAGTCCTGTGAGGTCATCGTTGATGGTTTTTTCTTGTGCTGCTGCACCCAACGAGCATGACAACAAGAATAGGGATATATATTTTTTCATGACTAAAATGCTAAAATAATTTGTTGAATATTGTACGTTGTGAAGTATAAAAAACTATTTCAGGGCTACAGATACCGTTTTAATACCTGTCATAGCATTACCAGCTTCGATGGTGATATTGCCCGAACCGCTAATCAACCAGCTATATTCTTGTGATTCACCAGCCGACATAGCACCTCGAAGGTTGACTTTTTTACCTGAAATAATCGTTTGTGAACTTGAAGTTTTCACCTCTGTTCGCACCTTTTGTACCCAACGCACACGATCCCCGATTTCTGAACCAGTTGGCAATAAACCTTTATTGGTTACTTGGACAGTTACGCGAGTTAAACCAGCAGAAACAGATTCAGTTTTTATATTAAGAATCTGTACATCTGGCATTTGAGAAGCAAATGCCTTGAAGAATTTGATATGTTTATCTGTGGCGTCATTCAAATAACTGATAGGAGGGTTCAGTTTTGCATAAGGAGCGATTCCCCCAACTTCAACGGTTTGATTTGGGAAATCTGGATGATTGATTTTTTGCCAAGAAACAAAACTTCCTTTTAGTTGCTGCGCATCAGCCCATTTCAAGAAACGAATATCTTCATTGTCGCTTACTTTGACCTCTTTTATTTCTTTCTTGGTAGAATCTTTTGTCGTAGTAACCTTTGGCGCCCACCATGTTGGCGTACTAAAACTTAATCTTCCGTAGTGATAGTAGGCAGTTTGGGAAAGATTTCCCTTGGTTTGTGGCATTGCAGGTGCATCTTTCAAACCTGTTTGCGTATTGTAGAGTTTGGTAATTTGTTCTCCTACCGAAGCATCTTTTTCTAAAATACCTGTTACAATTCGTTTCAAGGTTTTAGATTTATCAAACTTCGTAGCCTCGCTCAAGTTGTTGGCAGGACCAAAAGTAAATACTGCGTAAATATTTTTGGAAGTATACAAAAAGTCTAATAAAGCTTTCGTTTCTGATTCAGATGCTGCATATTCTCCCGAACCTTGTGTGAAAAATGGATAGTCGTAAGTACCATTTTTGTCGATATTAACTCCTCCGACTCCATCTTCATTGAAAACACCATCCTTGTCATTGTCAATACCTTCGCTGAGGAGGATATATTTGCCAACTTCCCCTTTGCTTGGGTCGGCCTTTACCATGACTCTTGGGTCTTCTTTGCTGATGATATAAGTTCCCGTTGGGTCTTCTATGCGCATCCATGTGATTTGTCCGTCGTTGTTCAAATCTTCAAATGGATCTTCATTTAAGCGTCCATCACGGTCGTCGTCGGTATCTACGTCGTTGCCACTACGCTCGAATTTGAGTTTTGCTGAAAATTGCTCTTGTGCATCAGGATTGATGCTAGGAATGATATAGAAGGTTTTTGATTCTAAAACTTTAGCAAGCGAATCAGAAGCCACAAACTTTTCTGCTAGTTGTAAGGCTACTTCTGTTCCGGCTAAATGCGTTCCATCTGCACCTGCCAAGATAGCAATAGCAGGTTTGGTACTTGCATCGCCTTTACTAAGTGTTATGGCAAAAATGTCTTTTCCACCTTTGCTTTTACCTATAGATTCTAATTTGACAGTGGTTGCGTATTTGCTACTGAGGGTTTTGAGGCGTGTACTCAGTTGTGCATGATTTGGATAGGAGTTTTGGGCAAAAGCGCAACCCGAAAAAGCGAGTAGCCCTGCCAGAATAAAGATTTTTTTCATTGTTAAGTACTTTTTTCTCGACTTCAACGATTCTCTTATTTCGAGAGTTAGGAGAATCATATAGTTGCGATGAAGGTTGGATAAGTGATTTTTCCTAAAAATACAGGTATTCCCAGAAAATCCATCAATCAGAACCAGATGATTCGATGTAATACACGTTTGAGAGTCTCAATCGAGAAAAAAGTACGATGAAAAATTATTTTGAGCGTTTGACTAATTCTTCACGACTCAAAGTAATCATTCGTCCAATAGGCTTGCCATTACGGTAGGTATTTACACGTAAGGTAATAGGACCTTCTGGTACTTGAATAGGGTCTTTGTACACAGGGCTAAATTTGCTAGGAACGGTGTCGTCAATCGAATAGTGAATCGTCAAATTCGGAATTTCAGCCTCAAGTTCAACAACCAATTTTCCATCTTTCATGTTGGGTTTGATAGCTGCATCGTATGCTGAGCGCGCATAATTGATACCTGCCAAATCGGCACGGTCAAAATGGTTTTCCATTTTAGAAACAAATTTATCCCAATTCTTTTTCTCTTTTGGTGACCAGTATACTTCTGATAATGCCCAGCAACGAGGATAGGTCATATACTCAGCATACGCCAAAGTAGGAATGCCCTCGGTCCAAAGGTTGGCTTGTCCTCCTAAGATAAATTTGCTATCTACGCCCTCAGGAATTGGTTCGAAATCATAGCATTTTTTCAAACGTAACGTTGCATAAATGGGTGGCTCCAATGTTCTGTCACTTTGCATAAAGTCAATATACACATAAGGTGAAGGTGTCATGACTACGTTGTGTCCCAATTTGGCTGCTTCAATACCGCCTTCGATGCCTCTCCAGCTCATGACTGTGGCTTCTGGTGCAATACCACCTTCCAGAATCTCGTCCCAACCTAGAAGTTTTTTACCCTTTGTTTTCAAGATTTTTTCCACTCTCTTCATAAAATATCCTTGCAATTCCTCTACATGTTTCATGTTTTCTTTCTGCATCAACGCCTGACAATTGGCATCGGCTTCCCAGAAACCTTTGTAACATTCATCTCCCCCCACATGGATATATGGATTAGGAAAAAGCGCTGCCACTTCTGTAAATACTTTGTCCAAAAATTCATAGACTTTTTCATCAGAAGGATTCAGCGTGTTGTCGGTCAACATCTTGAATTTACCATTACCATACCACTCCGCAAATTTACTTCCTGGGTTTACTTTGGTTTTTGGGTCTTTACTGCAAGAAAGCTCAGGATAGGCTGCAATTGCCGCCATGCTATGCCCTGGCACATCGATTTCGGGTACGATGGTTACGTTACGGTCTGAAGCGTATTTGATTACCTCTTTAATATCTTCTTGGGAATAAAAACCGCCATCTGTTGCAGCTTCGCCATCTTTTGGAGCATCCAACTGATTAAATTTACCAATACGTGGCACACGCCAAGCACCTACTTCGGTGAGTTTTGGCAATGATTTTATCTCGATTCTCCAACCATTATCATCGGTCAAGTGCCAGTGGAAGGTGTTGTATTTGAGACGAGCCATTACATCAATAAAACGCTTCACTTCGTCTTTGGTAAAGAAATGACGACTCACGTCAAACATGATACCACGCCAAGCAAAACGAGGGTAATCGGTGATTTTGACAAAAGGAATCGTCCAGTCTTTTTTAACGGCAGTGTTACTTTCGATTTCTGTTGGCAATAGTTGTAAAATACTTTGCATCCCATAAAACAAGCCTCCTGTTTGATTGGCAGTTACCTTAGCTCCATTGGCATCTACTTCTAGGTTATAGCCTTCTTTCCCTAGCTCTTCAACTGGATTTTTATGTAGTGAAAAACTAATTGCGTTCGGCTGATGTGCCCCTTTTTTTACCATAAAATTCCACCCTGTAGCCTTGTTCAAGCGTGATGCCAAAAGCTCTGCTGTAGTTCTGGCTTCTTCTTGTTGAATAAGAATAGTGGTACTTGATTTTAGAAAAAATTGCCCTTTACTGGTGCTAATCTTGACAGGCTCAGGAATCACATTATGAGGTTTGTCTTGGGCTTTGAGTCCTCCCGAAGCGAGGAGGAGTAGGGCTAATGCTCCAGCTTTAAAGGTTGATAATGGTTTTTTCATAGAATTTTGGGATTTTGGATAAAATTTTAAAAAGGAAAATTATGACTTTTTTTTGATTGATAAACAAGGTCTTGTCTGCTTTTGTAAATTGTCTTTCAGTCTTAACAACTTTTCAAGAGTAATACGTTAAAGAGTAAATCTTCGGTTTCAGGATAGAAGGTTTTGAGTAGAGCAATCAGTTCATGCCTATTCATTCCCGCATCGAGAAAAGCTGTCCAATCGTCTAATTCAGAAAGGGGCAGTGTTTGGATGTTGATGATGACTGCTTTTTTTAGAAAATACTCTTGACAATAAATATCTATTTCTGCACCGACTTGATAAATATCTCGCTGAGGACGAATCGAGGTAAAATATTTACAATCCAATTTATGATTAAAGTTTTGTGCAAAATGAAGCGATAAATTCGACATGATGAAGTTTGATTGAGTTTATACCATTTTGAAATATAAAAACCTGAATCTTGAAATCAAAACTCAAAATGGAAATCGTTACAGTTCGGTATAGTTAATACACAAAACTATAAGAATATTGTACGATTCTATTTTGTATAAAACCTAGATAGAACACTTCCAATTTTCTTTATTAATATCTTATGAAAAAATTCCTTTTTACTCTATGCTTAGGCATGATTGGTTTTCAAAATTATGCGCAGGTTCCCTATTTCCCTAAGCAATATGTTTGCTATAAAACCTCTCAAAATCTAAAAATTGATGGAAAACTAGACGAAGAAGCTTGGCAAAAAGCAAGTTGGACAACAGAGTTTGTTGACATAGAAGGTGCCAAACAACCTTTGCCTTTGCAAGCGACCAAAGCCAAAATGTTGTGGGATGACAAGTATTTGTACATTGCTGCCAAATTGAACGAAAAACATTTGTGGTCATATCAAAATAAGAAAGACCAAGTAGTATTTCTGGAAAATGATTTTGAAGTATTTATCGACCCAGATGGTGACGGACATGACTACTTTGAGCTAGAAGTCAATCCTATTAATAATACCTTCGATTTGTTTTTGCCAAAATCGTACAGAAATGGTGGCGATGCCCTTATTTCTTGGGATATAAAAGGTATGAAAACAGCGGTGTATTGCAACGGAACGGTGAATAACCCGAAAGATGAAGATAAATTTTGGACGGTCGAAATTGCCATTCCTTTTGAGTCGGTTGGTATGGGATTGAAGGTGCCATTTCCAAAAGATTTAAGTCTATGGCGTATCAATTTCTCAAGAGTAGAATGGCAACACGAGATTAAAAATGGTAAATATGTGAGAAAAGCTAAAGCTGATGGAACGGGTGTATTGCCAGAATACAACTGGGTATGGTCGCCACAAGATGCAATTAATATGCACATTCCTGACCGCTGGGGATATTTGGTTTTCTCTGATAAAAAGGTTTCAGAAAGTCCTATTCAATACCAATTGCCAAGTATCGAAACGGCTAAAAGATGGGTTTGGGCTGGATATGACGCTCAACAAGCTTTTTTGGGAAAAAATAAAACATACACCTCTGACCTGAGTCAGTTAGGTTTGAATTGGCCAAAAGGGTATGAAGTAAAAATAGAGGCTTCGGAGCATTTATTTATGATTTTGCTAAAAGATTTGACCAACAAAAAACTGCTGACACTCACACAAGATGGCAGACTTTTAGTGCGAGATTTATAAATTTACCTAGGTTAAGGGGTGAAAGATAATTTCAACTGGTTGGTTACTAAAGCAAGTTTCGTTCCGTGGTCAGTGTCTCACTGACCATTCATAGGAATCTAGTTTGGCTTCCTAAACTACAGTCAACGCTTATGGTGTATCTTGTTGCTTTTAACTGACGCACGTTGTCGAATGGGACACTCGCCACGGGTGGGCTAGCCTTAACCTTAATTTTTCCAATTTTCAATTTTTAAAAACTATGAAAAAAAGAACATTTTTGAAGCAAATTGGCTTAGGCTCATTGGCTTTGGCGGGTAGTTCTACTACTGCGGAGGCATCGAGTGAGGTACAAATTTCTTCAGCAAAAGCAAAACGTAAGTTTTGGATTTGGATAAATCCCGATCATAAAGCTAGCGAAGAAGTGCTGACCAAGCAGTATAGAGAATTTCAGGAAAGTGGTATTACAGGTATTTTCTTTGAAGCCGATGACGAAAAGCATTTTACTATTGCCAAAAAACAAGGTTTGGAAACTCACCGTTGGATTTGGACAATGAACCGTGGTGAAGAAAGCCTATTGAAATCTCATCCTGAAATGTATGCTGTGAGTCGTAAGGGCGATTCTTGCGCGACGAAACCTCCGTATGTGGATTATTATCGTTGGTTGTGTCCGTCTAAACCAGAAACAAAAGCTTATCTTGAAAATGTTGTAAAGACAGAATTAAGTAAGCCCTATGTTGATGGTATTCACTTGGATTATGTACGTTATTGTGACGTTATTTTACCTGTAAATCTTTGGAAAAACTACGGCATACAGCAAAATCAGGAGTTGCCCGAATATGATTTTTGCTACTGTGATACTTGTCGCTCGAAGTTTAAGGAATTAAAAGGAATTGATATTCTAAAGTCAGAAAATCCAGACCAAAATCTTTCTTGGCGTAAATTCCGTTATGACAATATTACCCGAATCGTTAATCATTTGTCTGCAACGGCGGCTTCGTTCAAAAAGCCTATTACGGCGGCGGTGTTTCCAACGCCAGAAGTGGCAAAGCGCATCGTTCGTCAAGATTGGACTAACTGGAATTTGTCAGGAGTTTGTCCTATGATTTATCACAAATTCTACAAAGAAGATGTCAATTGGATTGGCGATGCTGTAGAAGAAGGAGTAAGAACTCTCCATGGAAAATTTCCTTTGTATGCAGGCTTATTTTTGCCAGATTTCGATAATCAAGGAGAAATTGTGAAAGGTATTCAGCTAGCCCTCAAAAATGGCGCTTCAGGTGTTTCTCTTTTTGGAAATGTCGATACAAAAGTTTTATCAGCCTTGAAGGAAGCGATTAAAACTGCTTAGTTGATTTTGATAAAATGAAAAGTCCGAAGTAGTAGATTATCCTTCGGACTTTTTATTTAAAATGCTACACGAAAATGCTCAAATGAGCGCCAATATTTATCTCGATAAATAAAGTATTCAAATTTGAAATTTTGTTCTATTTCGGGCGTAAGTTCATATACCTTTTTAGAAGGTTCTCTAAAGTTTTTACAAGTAAAATAAAACTCACATACATTCGAACCTACTTGTCGACCTGTGTACAAACATAATCCTGAATCCAACAAATTATCAAGTAGAGTATCCTCTAATTCATTCAAAATTTCGAAATCACTTTCATTCGGTAGTCCATCGTTTTGCTGACCATTATATTGCAATTCTAAACGCAAAACCCACGGAAATGAAGGTTTGGCATCCCAGTTGAGTAGCGGCATATTGATGGTCGCAATCAGAGGCATTTCATTTTCGCCAGTTGCCTGAAGTGTCGTGAGCGGAATATCATCGTCGGGGATTTCGGTGGATTCATATTTTTCGATAAACTCTTTTTCTCTCCAATTCAAGTAGGCAGGAAGCTTGGAAATAGGAATCAAATCGGGATGCGAAGTATCTGGTCCTTGAATTTTGATTTGGTCTAGCTGCACACCAGCGTTTAGTTCTCCTAAAAGGTTATCTAAAAACATATAAATACCAGAGACAATCGTACCATGTTCTTCGGTTGAATAGTCTTGATACACAATTGTAATCGCAATCTCGTCAGGATATTGCGGGTATTCGTCAGGAAAAAAACTAAGGCTTGGAGAGTTAATGATTAAATCTTCAATGCCTATTTGCCAATCTTCCATATCTACAGCCTGCTTAAGTGCCGTTATTTTCCAATTAGGCAATGCTGGAGCTGCTTCAATGAGTTCTTCGATGAAAACAATGTTTTTTACAATGCCATCGGCGGTGAGGATGAGTTCGGCAATGTCTTCGTCGTACATTCCCGAAAGAAAAAAGATTCCTTTATGTAATTGCTCTAATCTAGGACTTAAAATAGCAAAAAAAGCCTCATCGATTTTTTCCCCATCTTTAACAATTTCAAAAAACTTTTTTTCATTCTCTGAAAACCAATTCCAGAACTCTTGATAAGGATTATTGGGTGCAGATTTTTTCTGAAAAAAACGTTTAATAATACTCATAAAAAATAAATATCAGATTTTAAGGCCGAGCAATTTTATATTAGTTTGAGATATAACACTGCCTTGCAAGTGAATTGAGAAGTGTTCTCGAAAGTTTTGGAAACTAATAACCTTTTGAAGAAACGCAGGTTTAATGCCGAAAAAGGAAGTTAAACAAAGTAGCTATATTAAGGATATCAATTGTTTAGGAAAATTAGTGGGAATATTTTGAATCACCAAGAGTAGGTCTATCTACTTAGCAATATTCTGACTAAGCGGTTGAATAAAACAAAAAAAGCCTTCTCAACTAAGCTGAGAAGGCTGTATCTATCGATTGTTTTTGAAAAATTTCTTATCCTATAATCTTTTTCAACGAAGCTAGAATTACCACAATGCCTACTAGAATCATAAGTGCTTTGGTAGGTATCTTAGTGGATAATTTAGCAGCGATTGGAGCAGCGACCATCCCTCCCAAAATCAGTCCTAAAATAACCTGCCACTGTGAAAATCCAATAACAAAAATAAAGGTTAATGAGGATGAAAGAGAAATAAAGAACTCCGCTAAGTTGACCGAACCAATCGTATAACGAGGATGACGTCCTGAAGCGATGAGTGTAGACGATACAATCGGTCCCCAGCCGCCACCGCCTACCGAGTCCATAAAACCACCAAACCAAGCTAAAGGTCCAATCATTTTTACATTTTTCTTCGCCTGACGTTTTACTAATGCTTTTTTGATAATTAAAATACCTAAGCAGAGTGTGTAAATAGATACTGCTGGTTTTACATATCCTATATATTGCTCTAATAATGTTGAAAGCAAATAGGCACCTAGTATCGCACCTATTACACCTGGTATTAAGACTGCCTTGAATAATTTTGAGTTTACATTCCCAAATTTCAAGTGCATATAACCAGATGCTCCACTAGTAAAGATTTCAGAGGCGTGTACACTCATACTAATTACTGCTGGTGAAACACCTACGTTAGCCAAAAACGTTGAAGCCGTAACGCCATAAGCCATACCCAATGCTCCATCAACCATTTGGGCGATGAATCCAGCCATGATGAAAAAGAGAATATCGGAAGTAACTTCGCTAAATGCTGTTGTAATATTTTGAACCGTCAGATAGGTAAATAAAAAATGACCCACCAACATAAGTGCTATGGCATTGAAGATGTGAATAACAATCTCAGCGGGGGTTCTTTCACGCTTCCATAATTTAATAATAGCTTCCTCAAATGGATTTTTAGAGGATTTTTTCGGGACAATTGTTTTTGTTTCCTGAATTTCTGCTTGAGTCGAGCCTTCTATCATTGGTCTATAAAATCAATATTTCCTACAAAGTTAATAGAGTTTTATTATTCTACAAATATGGTAGATTAAATATTTTGTTGGGAAATTATTTTATCCTTCGACTGAAACGCAATGTTTGCGCCTTGCATTGAAGCCGCTAAGTGGGATTATGATCAAGAATTAGTTAAATCATTCGCTTTGGCACAAGATGCGCGTAAAATTCAACACAAACCTCTTTTCTCTTTACAATGAGTTTTGAAAGCTTTAATGATTAGGGTAGAAATACTAAATCAAATTTTTAGGTAAAATAGTTTAAACCGATTCTCTAAAAAATCTCCTACAGGAAATTCCGACAAAAATCTGTAATTTTGCCAAAATTTTCGAGCGCAGAATGCTTAACTACATTTTATGCTCCAATCATTCAATTTTATAGAAATGTCTGCAGAATACAACTTTAGAGAAGTAGAACAAAAATGGCGTCAGTTTTGGGATGAAAACCAAACCTACAAAACTGAAATCGACCACTCAAAACCAAAGTATTATGTGTTGGATATGTTCCCTTATCCATCAGGAGCGGGTTTGCACGTAGGTCACCCGCTTGGGTATATCGCAAGTGATATTGTGAGCCGTTATCGTCGTCTCAAAGGTTTCAACGTGTTGCACCCGATGGGTTTTGACTCTTTTGGTTTGCCTGCTGAACAATATGCTATCCAAACGGGACAGCATCCTGCCATTACAACCGAAGATAATATTGCTACATATATCCGTCAGTTGAAACAAATCGGTTTTAGCTATGACTGGTCAAGAGAAGTGCGTACTTCTGATCCTAAGTTCTACAAATGGACTCAGTGGATTTTTATGCAACTTTTCAACCATTATTACGACAAAGATGCCAATAGAGCTTTGTCTATTGATTCTTTGGTGGAACGTTTCGCAGAATCTGGAAACACTGCCGTAAAAGCGGTTTGTGATGAGGAAACTCCAGTATTTACTGCTGAGGACTGGAATAATATGTCAGGTCATCAGCAACAAGAAATGTTGTTGAAATACCGTTTGACTTTCCCTGATGAATCTGTAGTTAACTGGTGCCCAGGATTAGGAACTGTTTTGGCAAATGACGAGGTAAAAGACGGTGTTTCTGAGCGTGGTGGTTTTCCTGTTGAACAAAAGAAAATGAAGCAATGGTCTATGCGTATTACAGCGTATGCCGACCGTTTGATAGATGGCTTGAATGAAGTAGATTGGTCAGATGCTATTAAAGAACAACAACGTAACTGGATTGGTCGCTCACAAGGTGCATCGGTTCGTTTCAAAGTTGACCGTTCTACAGTATCAGAAGAAGCACCAGAATTTATCGAGGTATTTACTACTCGTGTTGATACAATTTATGGCGTAAGCTTTATGGTAATTGCTCCAGAGCACGATTATGTTCCATACTTGACTACAGAGGCTCAAAAAGAAGAAGTTGAGGCTTATGTAAATTGGGCAAAATCTCGTTCAGAGCTAGATCGTATGTCTGAGGTAAAACGTGTTTCAGGTGCGTTTACAGGAAGCTACGTTATCAATCCATTTAATGACGAGAAAGTACCTATCTATTTAGCTGATTATGTGTTGGCTGGTTATGGTACAGGTGCTGTAATGGGCGTACCGTCAGGTGACCAACGTGACTGGAATTTTGCTACGCATTTCAATTTGCCAATTATTCCTATTTTGGACGCGCAAAAAGAAATTGAAACGCAAGCTGACAATACCAAAGAAGGGAAATATATCAATTCAGGTATCATCAATGGTATGGAATACAAAGAGGCTACAGCTACTTTGGTTCAATCATTAGAAGAAAGAGGTATTGGTAAAGGCAAAACACAATTCCGTTTGCGCAACGCGGTATTTAGCCGTCAGCGTTATTGGGGCGAGCCAGTACCAGTTTATTTCAAAGATGGTTTGCCATATTTAATTGAAGAATCTGAATTGCCATTAGAATTACCTTCAATCGATAAATATTTACCAACCGAAACAGGTGAGCCACCACTTGGTCGTGCAGAAGGATGGAAATACAAAGGCGAATACGAATACGAATTGAGCACGATGCCAGGTTGGGCAGGTTCATCTTGGTATTGGTACCGTTATATGGATGCTCAGAATGAGGAAGCAATGGCAAGCAAAGAGGCTATCGATTATTGGCAAGCAGTTGACTTGTACATTGGTGGTTCAGAGCACGCTACAGGTCACTTGTTGTATAGTCGTTTTTGGAATAAATTCTTGAAAGATATTGGTTTAGTAAACGAAGAAGAATTTGCCAAAAAGTTGATTAACCAAGGTATGATTCAAGGTCGTTCTAACTTTGTGTATCGTATCAAATCTTCAAATGGCGAAGGTAAAAAGCCTGTCTTTGTTTCGGCTGGCTTGAAAGACCAATACGATGTGACTTCATTGCACGTAGATGTGAATATCGTAAACAACGAAATTTTGGATATTGAGGCTTTCAAAGCTTGGCGTTCAGATTTTGCAGAGGCTGAATTTATCTTGGAAGGCGACAAATATGTTTGTGGAGTAGAGGTTGAGAAAATGTCAAAATCGAAATACAATGTCGTAAACCCAGATGTGTTGGTAGATAGAGTAGGAGCAGATACCTTACGTTTGTATGAAATGTTCTTGGGACCATTGGAACAAGCAAAACCTTGGAATACAAATGGTATCGATGGTTCTTTCAGATTTATCAAAAAAGTATGGCGTTTGTTCTATGATGAGCAGGGCAAATGGAAAGTGAAGGACGAAAAAGCTACTAAAGAAGAGTTGAAAGTATTGCATACAGCCATCAAAAAAGTTGAAGACGATTTAGAGCGTTATTCGTTCAATACTGTTGTTTCAAGTTTGATGATTTGTGTAAATGACTTGGGTTCTTTGAAATGTTCTAAAAAGGAAATTTTGGAACAATTAGTCATCTTAATGTCTTCATATACACCACACTTGTCTGAAGAATTATGGTCGTTGTTAGGTCATGAAGCTGGAACTGTATCGAAGGCTTCTTTCCCTAAATTTGAGCCTTCATACTTGGTAGAATCAAGTTTTGAATACCCAATTTCTATCAATGGTAAAGTAAGAACAAACATTGCTTTCCCTGTAGATTTGGCAAGTTCAGAAATCGAAGCTGGCGTATTGGCAAACGAAGTAGTACAAAAATGGCTTGAAGGAAAAACACCTAAGAAAGTTATCGTTGTGCCAAAACGTATTGTTAACGTTGTGTTGTAGGATAATTTAGAATGATGAATGTAGTTTTTGAAAAATATTCATCAGTAGAGACGTAATACTTTACGTCTTAGCAAAATATCATACTGAAATATAGTGTTAAAAAGGCGGTCGAAAAACTAATTTCGACTGCCTTTTCCATTAAATATTCGCACCTACTTTGTTGATATGAAATGTTCTTGATGAACAATTTGTTACAAAGAAGAAATGCCCGAAAATCATAAATCGGCTCTTTATACGTTCTGAACAAAACAACTTTGAGAAAATGGATATTACAGCATTACAGTTCCCCATCGGAAAATGGTCGCCAAAAGGTGAGTACACACCAGAAGAGTTTCAGGAAAGACTCAATATCTTAAAGAATATTCCTGTCGAGTATCGTGCTTTAACTGAAAATTTGTCGCACGAAGATTTACAAAAACAATATCGCGAAGGAAGTTGGACTATTCAGCAATTAATCAATCATGTGGCGGATATGCACCTTTTGCATTATATCCGTTTCAAACATGCCTTGACTGAAACCGACCCTAATGGCGTTGTAGCTAAAATTGATGCTTGGGCAACAATGGATGAGGCAAAAACGGCTCCAATTACTTTTTCATTACAAATGATAGAAGGAACTCACGCCCGTTGGACCTACCTCATCGAGCAAATGTCTGAGGAAGAATTTCAGCGAGGATATTATCATCCTATTCGTCAAATATATATCAAGCTTATCGACGCCTTAGACATGGGTGCTTGGCATGCCAAACATCATTTGGAACATATCAAACTGGCGTTAGGGAAATAAATGATGTGATTAATTTAGTGATTTGCGAATGAGTGATTTTTTACTACATATTTCATTTGTAGAGACGCAATATTTCGCGTCTAATTTTAAGTTATTTAGCATATTGATATTACTATACTGGCTGACTCGGCTTAAGACGCAAAGCATTGCATCTCTACTGCTAGAATACAGATTTTAAAACAATCACTAAATCACTCATTCAACATTCACTAAATTAGGGATGATATTTTAATGCCACAGCTTGTTGGCTTTTGCATAAAATCGCCAGCTTAGTAAGGATGCCGAAACAAATAAACTAGAAGTAAGTCCTATCCAGATACCAATATGTTTTAAATCTAACACAAAACCCAAGAAATAGCACATAGGCAAACCTACTACCCAATAGGCAATAAAAGTAATAATTGTTGGCACATTCACATCCGCAATTCCTCGTAAAATACCTACACTAACTGCTTGTGTTCCATCGAATAACTGAAATATTCCTCCCCAAATAATCAATTCAGCCGCAAGTGCTACAACTTGGTCATCTTTGACATAACTCGCCAAAAAATCATTAAATACCAAAAATATAATACTGCAAGTTCCCATAAATATCAAACCCATCAATAGGGCAGAAGTCCCTGCGTCGATGATAGCTTTTTTACTTTTTTCACCCATACCCGAACCTACACGGATACCTCCCGCAGCGCCTATACCCGTAGCAGCCATAAAGGTCATGGATACAAAACCAATCGCTACTTGGTGTGCAGCTTTATGTGGTAAACTTATCCAACCCATCATGACGACTGCGCCATAGAAGGCTGCAACCTCACTAAATCCCTGAAATCCGCTCGGAATTCCTAATTTCATTATCTTACCAATAAGTGTTTTGATAGAATCCAGACCTTGCGTAGAGGCTTGCAAATAAGGTTTGAATGCTTTATCACGAAGGGTATAAATAATGATTGCCAATGCCATATAAATCCTAGAGGTCAATGTTGCATAACCAGCTCCATTTAAGCCTAGTGCAGGAATAATATTTTTATAACCATTGATTAATAAATGATTTAAAACGACGTTGAGCAACAAGGCACTTACCGTAATTTGCATGGCAACTTTGGTCTGGGAAAGCCCATCTGTAAAACTTTTAATGGCAGAAAATACAAACGAGGGGAAAATTGAAATAGTAATTATCCAAAGAAAATCCAAGGTCATCGATTTGATTTCTTTGGGTTGTTTCAACAAGTCAATATTCAGTCCAATCAAGACTATTAGAAAGGCGCATATTACACTCATAATGAGCGAAACTACTACACTTGCACGTAGTAATTGCTTGCATTGCCCTGGATTGTTTGATGATTGAGCTGAGGAAACAAGCGGTGCTACCACTTGCAAGCAGATATAACCAACAATGGCGATATTAAAGAAAATACCATTGGCATCGGCGGCAGCTGCCAGCGCAGGTACCGAGCCTTGTGCCATTCGACCTACTTGTACAGTGTCTGCAAAACCCATTAGCATTACTCCAACTTGGGCTGTAATAATGGGAAGAGCAAGATTAAAAGTGGCAATAAAATCAGATTTATATCGATTGAGAAAAGTATTCAAAATAACGGAGGTTTGTTGTTGATAAAATTCGAACTGCAAAATTACAAAAAAAAGTAACCCCACAGGTGTGAGGTTACTTAAGAACTTTTGGCTAAGATTTAAACGGTTACTAATTATTTCAATAAATCATCCAAATGAAGCGTATGTCTTTTTTCGAAAATTTCAACAAATTGTTTGAATTGATAAAAACCATATTTGTATGGATCACTACTCAGTTGTTGGTAATGAGTATTAAAAAACTTCACAGCATCTTCTCCTTTTGGCACAGGATTAGGAAGTTGCTTAGTGAATTTCAAGGCATATTGATAACATTGTTGTAGCTCTTTCTCATAGCCTGCTTCTTGCCAGTAAGCAATGGCAATTTGATTAGCTAAATATTCTCCCTCGTAGAAATCTAGATACTTTCTATTGGCTTTTTTAGTCAAATAAGCATCTGTTCCATGCCCTAATTCGTGGATGATATAAAAGCCATTGAAGAATAACCCAAACATTTCTTCTCCTTTACTTTTACTCTTATTGAGTTCTGTAAAAAATGCTTTTTGAGGCTCTATTACCTGCGACCAAAGTGGTAAATTAACGGTAAACAAATCATTATCCCAGTACACCAAATAGGGACTCGTGTTTAAAATAGCCTTAGCTTTTGGCAAAATATTGCCTAATTTTTGAGCAATTCTAATTTGGTATTTGAGTCTCACAACATTGGCATCTCTTACCAATAACGTAGAATCTGTATAGCGATGAAACAATCTATTTTGAGAAACAACCAGATTGGAAGTTGCACAAAGAAGGAATAGCGACAGGAATATATGTTTTTTCATAAACTAGAGCTGGACTTAAGGTTCAATTTTAGTAAAGTTAATGTTTTCATGTATGTGATATATGTTACAAGAACTTAACTTAGTATCTGGTTTATTTGCACTCATTAGGCATTAGAATACACATTTTTAACAAAATCTAAAAATAAATACGCTTATGGCACTTTTTTCTAAAATCTCGATAGTCTTTTTCGCATTATTAGCCTGTACTTCAAATCCTAATATTATTACACTTGCACCCAAGAGTTTTCAGCAAGAGTTAAATAAACAAGCTTCGAAAAATTTCATAGATGTACGTACACAAGGCGAAGCTGCAAGAGGTATGATAGCAGGAGCGATATTGATTGATATTAGTTCGTCAGACTTTGAGAGTAAATTACAGAAATTAGATAAAAATAAAGCCACTTTTGTATATTGTGCGTCAGGAATTCGTAGTAAAAGAGCTGCTTCACAATTACTCAAATTAGGCTTTAAGAAAGTCTATAATCTCGATGGAGGAATAATAGCTTGGTCTGAAGAAGGGCTTCCTATAAAATAAAAACCGAAGGAAACTAGGAGCTTCCTACGGTCCTGTTGGAAGGGGATAGATAGTATTAAAATCTTTGTTTGGAGATATGGCAGTCAAATACTGACTGCCTATTTTCCTCTATCAAATTTATATAAATGGTTAATGCGACAATATAAAGTAGGGACTTCAGTGACAAATTGTGCGGCTTTGTTTAAAGTCCCCAAAGGAGTTGAACTCCATATTATTGTTATACTCAGAGAATATCTTTTAAGGTACTAGGGTTTAGGCATTAGGGGATAGTTTTTTAAAAAGAGGTATTGAAAACTGGGTAGATAGAGGGAGTTTTTTTTTACACTAACGCCTAACGCCTACCATCATCCCCTCAATATCTGCTTCCGTAATCGCAGGATTTGCTCCGCTGTGTGAAGCGACAACTGCTCCAATTGCACAGGCAAAATTGAGTGCATATTCTGAAGATTTTCCGTCGAGGATATTTTTCAAAAAACCTGCTAAAAATGAATCTCCACTTCCAATAGTGTCAGCTACAACTACTTTGTACCCTTGTTGTTGGTAAAAATGTTTTTCTCCATCGGCTTCCAATTTTAACAGTATTGCTCCATCACCACCTTTAGTTACAATCAAAGTTTTGAGATTAAATTTATGGCTAATTTCACGCAACTGATTTTCTTCACTTCCCTTTATTTCGTACCATTCTGATACGATTTTTAGTTCATCTTCATTGAGTTTTACAATGTCAGCATATTGCAAAAACTCCTCAATCAGACTTTTTGAATAGTGTGGAGGACGAAGGTTAATATCGAATACTTTTAGAATCTGACCATCTTTAGGCAAATTTTTCAAAATATTCAAAAGTGTGAGATATGAAGTTTGGTCGCGGCTTGCCAAAGTGCCAAATACCAAGGCTGATGCTTGATTGACCAATTGTTGGGTGGCTTCATTTGTCTGAATAAAATCCCACGCTACAGGGTGAACAATCGTATAAGTCGCTTCATTTTTTTCAGAAAGTTGCACTTTTACCCAGCCAGTATTCAAATGCTCGTCGTCTTGTATCCACTCTGTGGTACAATTCTTACTTTCAAGAAATGCTTTTATTTCTGCTCCAAGGTCGTCCTTCCCAACACGGCTTATCATTTTGGCAGGTATTCCCAAATTTTGTAAATGTGTAGCCACATTCATAGGGGCACCACCTGGAAGTTTGCCTGAAGGTAGCATATCCCACAAGACCTCACCAAAACAGCAGATATAACGTTGCATTTGTACAGTATTAAAGTATGTTTATAAATGATTTAAGTAGCTTACAAAATTTGATTAAACTCTAATCGTTCGCCATCTGGACCTTTGATATTGAAATATTTACAGCCATTTTTCCAGAAAGGAAGAAAAACTGGTGCTTCTTCAAAAATCTCATATCCACCAGCCTTTAACGTTTCAAAAGTCTGGACTATATCCTCCACATCAAATGCAATGTGGTCAACATGACCATCTTTTCTGTTGGCAATTTCGGGTAAAATCGTTTCAGGGAATTGATAAATTTCGATGATAATTTCACCACTTTGCATCATGGCTACTTTCCCTTTTCCTGCTGGATGTTCAAAGTTGGAACCCATGACATTTTCAAACCCCAAACTTTGATAAAAAGCCTCTGACTTTTCGAGATTGGTGACAGGAATACCAATATGTTGTATCTTTTTTAAAGCTAATGACATAATCTTTGCGCTGATTTTGTATTAATGAATCAATCTTTTTTGCAAATCTTCGAGCGAAACACCTTTTGTTTCTGGCATCATTTTCCAAACATAAATCAACTGGAAAATCATCATAAAACTGAAAAAAGCAAAGATTGGGCCGCCACCCAGATGGTCGGCAAAATAGGGGAAGAAGTTGGCAATCAATGCCGCAAATACCCAGTGTGTCAATGAGCCAAAAGCCATACCCGAAGCTCGAACCGAGTTAGGAAATATCTCTGAGATAAATACCCAAATCACAGAACCTTGACCGATAGCATGTGCACCAATAAAAGCAAAAACATAGTATGGCACGTAGGCATAGGATTCATTATAAAATGCAAGTGCAATCAAAGCTAGGGAAATAATATAGCCTATTGAACCTATGTACATTAGCACTCGGCGCCCGTAACGGTCGATCAGATACCAGCCAATAATGGTAAATATCAAGTTGAAAACTCCTATGCCAGAAGTTGAAAGTAAGGCACCTTCTTTGCCCAAACCTGTCATTTCAAAAATACGAGGTGCATAATAAATCACCGCATTAATCCCCGAAGCCTGATTGAAGAAAGAGAATAAAAAGGCTAGCAAAAGAGGGAAAAAGTATTTTTTTGAGAAAAGCTTATCGTTACTACTCGACGCTTCTTGTTTGGCCGATACCATAATCTCATTCACTGCTGCTGAAACGTTTTCTTCTGTAATAGCCAAAACTTCTCTTGCTTTTGCTTCGTCGCCTTTGTAAAGTAACAACCATCTTGGTGTTTCAGGGGTAAATAACATCAAAACCGAAAACAATAATGACGGAAAAGCTACAACACCCAACATCCAACGCCATGAATCGGTACCACCTTGAAGTAAATAGTTTGACACATAGGCGATAAGGATACCAAAAACGATATTAGCTTGAAATGAAATTACCATACGACCACGGTATTTTGGTGGGGCAATTTCGGAAATATATACAGGAGCAACCACCGAAGACGCTCCGATGCTCAAACCTCCAATAAATCGGAAAACCATAAACATATTTACGCCAGAAGCAATTGCTGCCCCAACCGACGATAGGAAAAACAGGATACCAATCCACAAAAGTGTGTTTTTACGTCCATACTTATCAGCAGGAATACCGCCAAAAGCCGCACCAATCACAGTGCCATATAAGGCAATAGCAACCGCCAAACCATGTGTCCAACTATCAAGATTCCATAACTTTTGAATTTCAAGTTCAGCACCCGAAATTACAGCAGTATCAAGACCAAATAGAAAGCCTCCCAAGCCCACAGTAATTGACCAAAGTATAAGTTTATTGTTCATCGATTATTTTTTTAGAGATTGAAGTAACGTTAATAGTATTACTGCTATTAGGACTGTTATACAAGACTATTTGCTGTTCAACAAGAACTTTTAGATGATAATCCTAAAGCTCAAAGCCGAAATCCAATAGCTTCAATGGTATTTATCAAAGAATGGATACAAAAATATAAAGGTGATTGTGTAATTAATTATTTGTTTTATTCTATTTTTAGTAAGAATGTTTTGAATATATTGTACTACTTTTGTAATAAGTCGGAACAAATTGGAACAGTCTGATAAAGATGAACATAGAAAAAAACGTTTGCGAAAAATTATATTCAGAAGTAAAAACCAAACTTCAACAGGAGCTTACCAAGAAAGGTAAAACGTTTCGTGGCTCTGAAACACATATTTGGAAAATGACCGACCCAAAGCTTGAAAAAACCTATTTCCAATCAGTTATGGAAGAAAATACGGGATTAAGCTTTTCGGCAACTTTTAATAATATGTACCTCTGGCGAAAAATGAATGAGGTGCAAACTAAAAAAGTGGTTAACTTTCAAGAAGACTATTTGGTTATGTTTGTGAAATTTCTGGGATATGAAACCCCACAAGCATATCTAGACCAGTTTTCGATGAATCTTTTAGACTTTTTTGGCATCAAAAAAGAAAGTAAAATTTGGATGATTCAGGCGATATTTGACGCTAAAGACCGTCAAAACCCAAGTGGCTTATTTGAAGGAAAATCACCCAGAAGCGATGAGCAGACTGTAGATTCAAGAGATACAGAATGTTTGCTCGAAATTATAGATTTGTTTCACGAAAGTAATTATATATTGCCCAAAAGACATTATGACCAAGATTTGGTAAAATTAGACCATGGTCAATATCATTTAAAAGAGTCCGATGCTCCTTGGGATAAAGTAGATTGCGTTTTTGCAATAGGTTTTTATTCTAATTATTTCGTCAAATGGGCTTTACAACAGGAACTTGGTTCTCATATTGAGTTTGACCAAGACAATACACGTTTTAGAGTACGTTACTACAATCAAATTTTGGAACAAATACTTTGGAGTGACTACTATGAAAGCAATACCGAATTTGATGTAGGTTTTTTGGCAAAAGTCCCTGTGCAACTATCTAACAATCGAATTATCACAGCCTATTTTATTTCAGGAATAGAAAACAAGTCTACTCGCTCTATGACAAGTTATCTTTGTCAAAACTGGAAAGCTATTGCCGACAAATACGACGTAGAGCAAAACCTTCCGATTGACAATTCCCCTTTTGTGATGGTATTCAAAGTAAACAAATCTAACTTGAGAGAGTTGTATTGTCAGCAAGTAGTGAGAATAGATTAGCAATAGCCGAAGTACTTTTACACCTAAGAAAATATCTTCTTTATTTGAAATATACTTACTGTTAAGTATAGGATGTCATCTGTTAAAAACTGAATTTTGAACAACTCAAGTATGATTTTTTGTACTTGATTATGGTTTTCAACTTTAGTAACTATTAAATTTTATTAATCAAAAACATCACACATAACTTTATGTGCCAATAAGTTATGTTATCAAATTTCTGATTTCAAGACTTATCACAATTGATACTTGGCATACATCTCGAAACCACAAATCCAATATGGCAATTGTCAAAATATTAATTGCAGACGATCATCCTTTAGTTGCCGAAAGTCTTGGGATGCTCCTTGATATGCAAGACAACATAGAAGTTTTAGGAACAGTGAATAATGGCTGGCAAGCACTTAGTTTTGTTGAAAACTCTCAACCTGACATTATTATCGCCGACCTTCAGATGCCCTTGCTAAATGGGATTAATATGACTATTCGTTTGAGGGAAAAATATCCTAAAATCAAAGTCATATTACTTACAATGAGTGAAGAGGCTACTGATATTAGAGAAGGACTTCAAGCAGGAATTTATGCGTATATAATGAAAAGTGCAGAAAGACCTGAACTTTTGAAAGCTATACAAGTGGTTTCGAGTGGACAAAAATATTTTAGTGAAAAGATAGCAAAAAAGCTTGCCGAAATTCCCAATCCAGAAAATCCAAGTGGTTATTCGACATTGGATGATGAGGTGCCCTTAACCCCTCGTGAGCTTGAAATAATGCGATTAGTATTGCAAAACAATTCGAGTATAGAAATAAGCGAGAAGTTATTTTTGGCTTTAAATACTGTGCATACTCACCGAAGAAATCTTATGAAAAAAATTGGAGTCAATAATAGTATTGGCTTGATGCAATGGGCCATTAAACATGGTCTTATCGAACCTTAAAACAATAATCTAAACTATCACTTTTTAACTCCCTTTTGTTATGAGCACACTAAAAGTAAAATTCTTTTTGACTCCCACTATTTCATTTGAACAGGCGTTAATCGACCAAAAAGCTGGATTGGGATTAAATTTTGTTGCATTGACGCATCAAATAGAAAATCCAATCAGCAACAATATAAAGGAAAAATATTTTACAATTCATGTTCCTGTTGACGCAATTATCAGCCATGATTCATTGGGTTCACAAGTAGACTTTGAACAAAATCAATCTGGTCAAGCGGCAAAAGAGTATATAGTCGAATTGCAAAATACGGAATGTTTCCTTGTTGATTATTCAACTAAAAATGACCCTCAACTAAACACATTTTCAGTTTCAGACTTTTTTGATTCTGACGGAGCGCTAATTACACAAAACCCAAAATTTGATATATCGAAAGGGGTGTCATCGTATAATACAACGAGTTCAGTACCTCCACACGTAGGAAATACAGTTATTGTTTTGCCCTAATTAGCTATGAAACAAATCCTTAGTAATAGCTATAGGACTATTGAGTTTTTGATTGGGTACATTTCTAATTCAGATAGTAGGGAAGAGTTTTTTTGTGATATCGTTAAAGAAATGTACCAAAAACAAGATATGACTTGTTTTGAACTAACTCAATCGAGTTCAAGAAATTTGGTTCAGATTGTACAGCATTCCTCAGCATCATTTATCCTGAAACAACCTGTTGACTTGATGAAGAGCGAATGGATTAAAAATGAAAGAAATTTTTGGCTTTCTATTACCTCTCATTTTTTTCAGATAAAACACTTACTTCCTCAGTATGTAAAGTTTTTTGATTCAGAGAATATTTTAGTATCTAAATATTTTGACTTCCCAACTTTAGAAATGTACACGAAAAGATTAGTCTTTCTAAAAAAGGTGGAAGAAAATATTGCAGAAGTTACTCGAAGATTCTCCGTCTTAGGGAAAGATTGTAGAGCCCTTCACGAGGCATTGAAAAAGTATCCAACTAATCAATTTAAGTTTCAATCTTCTGTTTATGTGCCTTTAATTCCCAAAGAATTGATAAATGAAAAGGTACAGGAAAATATATTATGCAGTATAAGCAACCTAGAATGTTTAAAATATTTATCAGCGGAAATCAAAATGTTATCAAGCAATGATATCAGCGCATTAATAATTGAATATAATCAATTAAGAGTTGATAATGAGTTGATTCACTTTGACTTAAGGCTAAGTAATATTTTATTTAATGATAACAACTGCCTTTTCTTAGACTGGGAAATGATTGGCTATGGTGATTGTTTTTGGGATGTCGTAACACTTCTGAACTCGATTGTGAATGTAATGGCATTTGATACTGATAGGATAGAAGCTTCTGCAAATGTTGACTCATCTAAATTAACGCATGCGAAAAACATGATTCAAGTTTTTTTGAAATCGTATTTTGGTGAGGAAAATGTAGAGCATAATCTTCCCAAAATTCTTATCTTCTGGAGAATATTTTATTTAAGAACAATCTTAAAGTCTTCCGAAAATAATGCTATCGTGTCTAATATTTTAACCCAATTATTAGGTGTCCAATGAATATCTTTGAAAAACAGTTAGCCTCTCTACTCGATGGCATACAATATGAGAGACTTACAAATAAATGGTCTAATGTATATTCTGTGCAAGACAAAAATACATCGTCTCTCTTGGAGCTAGAAGATTTATTGTACTATAACTACAACTGTGTTAGAGACTTGAAAGATCAATGGCTCAAAGATGAAGAAGTTGAGACATTTTCGATTGATAATCAGGTTTTTAATGAAGAGAAATTTTGGTTTAAAGAAAAGATAACAGCTAATGGAATTGTTTTAACAAAAGATAGTCACTATGTAGAAGTGGTACATGGAGAATATATCTATGGTGGAGCTATAGCCAAACAGAAGAGTTTGACTGATGGTATCGATTATTATTATGTAAGTACCCCTAAAAAGAAAATTTCAACTGATAAAAAAGGTAATTTGAAGGGTACAATCTCAATAATGGGCGATAAATATTTATTTTTGGTTGGTAAAAATATTGTCAGGGTTTACTTTAATCTCAAAGCTATAAAACGAGGGATAAAAGAATTTGTCAAATTTTTAACAGAGTCGCTGGAGGTAAAGGGTATTCCGTATTCCTTGAAATATAAGCGCAACTTAATAAATTATAGGTATAGCGATGCAGCGGTTCTTTACATTACTCAGAACAATTACTTGTTAATTTCTTCTATTCTCGAAGAAATTAGTATTCGCTTTGGTTCAAGTAGTTATAATCTTCTAAGGCATTCTGTTCCAGTATTTACAAAAGCTCTTTTTCCAGGTATTGGATTCGCAGAAGACCCTGATTCACAAGTTGTTGGTAATATAATTGAAGACATAAGTTTTGGTCGGAGTAGATGTAATATAATTGCATCCATAATTCTTCAAAATAAATTTCATGACTTTTTTACAGGTGAACTTACAGATGAACAGATCACTATAATCAATAATAAGATTAAGGAGAGCGGACTAATCAATACCACGGAGCCTTTCAGAAACCCCAATACAAATTTTGATTATGGTTTCAAGGTTATTGAAGAGTCTACTTTTACATTTTCGAGAAAAAAAGAAATTAATATACCTAATTGGGGGAACTCCGATCGTATAAAATTTTTGGGTATTGCCAAAAAATATGCTGATGAACTATGTGAAAAAGCTGTTTGGGTTAATTCTAGTAATTGTACTTGGATTACATATCAAGAATCAAATGTAAACGTGCAAGGTTTTTCGTCAACCAAGAAATCGTTTAGTTTAGTTAATAATAAGAATCTTGAACTAATTAAATTATTTCTATCTCGATATGCTACTTTCACCGAAGATGCTTCATACTACGAGAGAGTTGCTGAATCTATAGTGACTGTTAAACAAAGAAACGATTGGAATAAATTTAATAATAAAGGAGAGCTACAGAACTTCTTTGCTGACTTTATGTCAAAGTGGTATCCATCGTCCCAGAAAGACTCAGTTGACATAAAAGCTCATCATAAAAGCCTAAATTTATTTAGTAAAGGTAATTTTGAAGAGTTAAAAGATAATCAGGAAGAAGAAATTTCATCAATTGAAGCAAAATTAAGAGAGGCAATAGGAAGTCAATCTGATAATTTGATAACCATAAGCGAGGCTGATGCCTTAAAATTAGCTGAGGAAATTATCAACAATTACGAAAACTTTGACCTTCCATTGCGAAATGTATATCAAACATACGACCTTTGTCCAGGCTTAGAAGGAAAAGCAGGCCTAGGGCTTTTTTTCTTAATTTTATACAATCCTAGTAAATTTAAAGACGTTGTTAAATTTGGATGATATTCTACATGACTATTACCAAGTAATTCTTATTAGTTGGTAATAGTCATGTATGGAAATGTACAGAAAATAGAAGTTTTCTCACTTTGAGAAGAAATAATCTTCACTTGTCCATTATTTGATTCTACCCTATTTATTACATTTTTGAGTCCCATTCCAGCTTTAAGATTGTTTATATCCATACCAACTCCGTTGTCATAGACTTCTACAATTAGTTCATTGTCCAAAACATAGATACTTATATTTGCCTTTGTAGCCTCAGAATGTTTAAGAATATTATTTATAAGTTCTAGACAAATACTATAAATTTCTAACTCAAATCTTTTATTGCCTAAATTGATATCTTCCTCAATATGAAAATCTAAATTCAATTTATTCCCAAGATTAATATCATTTGTTAATTTTTCTAAAGCACCTTTGAGTCCCTTTTTCTCTAATTCTACAGGTAAAAGATTATGTGAAATAAGTCGAATTTCTGAGTATGCTTGTCCCATCATATCCAAAATACTTCTGTACACTTTTTGTTCAGTTACGTTTAATTTTTCAGGGTTTAAGATTTGGAGTCGCCATCTCATCGCAGAGAGCATAGCCCCTAAATTATCATGAAGCTCAACAGCTACCCTTTTCCTTTCAAGAGTTTGCCCCTCAACAAGCGCAGTCAGAATCTCTTCATTTTTCTTTACTAGCTCTTTATTTACATTGCTTAACTCATGAGTGCGAGCTTCTACAATACTTTCTAGATTTTTATTTAAGTTTTCTAATTGATGATTTACGTCTATAATAATGGCGTTTTGTTGCTGAATTTTTTTATTTTTTCGTGATAACTGAATTCTATTATATAGTAGCCATCCTCCTATAGAGAACAGTAATAAATAACCGATTAGGAAAGTAATTCTAGTTTTACGTTCTTCTTTGATTTGAATATCAGCTAAGACTAAAAGTCGACTTTTTTTCTCATTTTCATACTCAAATTTTAAATTATTGATTTGCCTATTTAAATCGTTTGAAATAGTTTTTTCCTCAATAACAATATACTTTTCGTAATATTTAAGGGCTTCTTTATAGTTTTTGACATCCTTATAATAGCTGTAAGATACCTTATAAAGTTCTTTTACGTAGGCATTTTCGCTAGCCTCTTTATTTAATTTGTATGCTTGTACTAAATATGTATTCGCCTTAGGATAGTCTAACAATAGCCTACTGGTTTCGGCCAAGTTAGCTAATGTAAAAATCTTATCTGAAACACTTGTTGATGATTCTTCATCTTGAATTATTTTAACCTTAGAAAATAGCTCCATCGCTTCCTTTAATTGCCCAAGGTTTTTTTGGCAAATGGCAATATTTTCTAAGAAATATAATTCAGAATTTGACTGCTTCACCTTTCTACATTCTGCTAGACCAATCTTTAGGTATTTTAATGCCTCAGCATATTTGTTTGATTCTATAAGAAGTATTCCAAGGTAATTAAGGCCATCTATGTACAATTCTAACTTGTTGAGCTTTTTGAAGATATTAATACTTTTTATGGTAAAACTTTTGGCACTTTGAAAGTTTTTTAGGCTGGAGTAGCTAATTCCTAGCATGTAATAACACCGTCCAAGCATTATCATATCATTCATTTTTTCGGCAAAACTTAGGCCTCTATATAGGTACTCAGTCGCTTTTATGTGTTGATGAATACTGATATAGTAAAAACCTTTATAATAGTTTAAAGTAATTTGCCCCTTTTCCCATTTATAGTGTGTAATTATTTTTTCTGCTTGATCTAAAAAATCGTATGCTTTAGTGGGTTGATCACCAACAATGTAGGAACTAATTTTACATAAGAGAATCGCTTTTAAAGTATCATTTTTAGGGCTATTCTTTACTTTTGAAATTTCGTTTAATTGACCATATAGACTATCTAATGGAGAGTTAACTTTGACTATTTTCGAAAATGAAAGTAAACTGATTAGAAGAAAAGGAAATATAATTTTAATTCTCATAATTACGATTAGGATGTGTTGAAAAACTATGAAACTATGATATATAGAAGAAAAATACCTAGTACATGGTATTTTTTTTAATGAAAAGAAAGCCCACTTTTACGCTAATGAATAAAATCAAAACATACACCATCGGCTGGGACATTATTCATAAAATTGGGTACTTGACCGTTTTAGATGAGACAGGCAAAGAATACATCTTTTCAGAGCTATCTTTGGAGGAACTGACATTTCTTCAAACGATGCTCCAGAATCCAAGTGTGTTGATCGATCCACAAAACTGGATTGTTGCTGGATGGCAAATTAATAGTTCTGTAAATATGAGGAAATAGATTTCAATTTGTATTACTTAATAATAAGTAATTTTTAGGAGTCTATTCACTTTTTCTACATTTATTTATGGTAATATAAAAGGTTCTTGTGTACATCAAGAGCCTTTTTATTTGCCCTGAAATATTGACACACAAAATTGAACTATCCTTCCCCAAATATGAGTATGGTTATCAAAGTGCAAATGAATCTAAATAATCATACAAAATAAAATTGCATTGTTACGCTTTGGGCTGTAAGCTATAGGCATTAGGAAAAAAGCTTCACTTTAATACAAATATCCTGTTTTTGTTTGTATTAATATTGTATCATTACTTTAGAAAAGTCATTCTACAGATGTTTATCTTTGAAGCAGATTTATCAAATATTTTATATCGTGAAATTACCTGTTTATTTGGATTACAATGCCACAACGCCTGTCGATGAAAGGGTTTTAGCAGAAATGTTACCATGGTTTAGTCAAAACTTTGGTAATGCAGCTTCAAGAAGTCATTTGTACGGTTGGCAAGCTGAAGAAGCTGTTTCAGTTGCACGAGTACAAGTTGCCAAGATACTGGGAGCTGGAGATAAAGACCTTGTCTTTACTAGCGGCGCTACTGAGTCAAATAACTTGGCGATTAAAGGTTTATTTGAAGCTTTTGGCAAAGAAAAAAAACATATCATTACCATTGCCACCGAACATAAGGCTGTCCTAGATGTGTGTACACATTTGGAGCAATTTGGTGCAAGAATCACTATTCTATTACCTGATTCAGAGGGTCTAATCACGACTGAACAGATTGCTGATGCAATCGAAGCGGATACATTATTGGTCTCGGCCATGTATGCCAACAACGAAACAGGCGTTATTTTCCCAATTGAGGAAATAGCAAAAGTTTGTCGTGAAAAAAATGTATTCTTTCATACCGACGCCACTCAGGCTGTTGGCAAACTCCCCATCAATTTACGAAATACCCCTATTGACCTATTGAGTCTATCCGCTCATAAACTCTACGGAGCTAAAGGAATCGGAGCTTTGTATGTCAACCGAAGCAATCCCAAACTTAAGGTAATCGCACAAATGGATGGCGGCAAACACGAACGTGGTATGCGCTCAGGAACGCTTAATGTACCTGGCATAGTTAGCCTAGGAAAAGCCTGTGATTTGGCTAGATTAGAGATGAAAGTTAATCAAGAAAAGTTATCTTTTTTAAGAAGCAAATTAGAACAAACCATCCTTTCGAAGCTTGAAAATACTTCTGTAAACGGAGGAAATGCCCCTAGACTAGCACACGTTACGAATATTGCTTTTGGTGGTGTAGATGGAGAAATGCTATTAGGAAATCTCAAAAATATAGCTGTATCCTCTGGTTCTGCTTGTACTTCTGCCTCTGTACTACCCTCGCACGTACTTAAAGCAATGGGTATAAACGACGATTTGGCCTATAGTTCTATACGCTTTAGTTTAGGGAAATATACCACTGAAGAGGAAATTGATTTTACGATAAATCATGTGGTAGAGGTGATTGAAAAAATGAGGTAAAGATTTTGGATAGAATCCTTAGAAAAAGAGAGTGCTGAATAGGAATCCAGCACTAGCGGTGATATTTTCTTTGTTCTATTTAGGTTAATAATTTCTTTATCAAATTGAAGTCGGTTAAACCATCATTCTTAATTGCCATAAAATATTTTGTTTGCCAGTATTGTGTTTTCGCAGCTTGTTTATTTGTTGCAACATCCCAAGGTGGATAAACCCTAAATCCACGTTTTCCTTCTTTGCTATTTCGTGTTATTATTCCATTGTCAGCCAACACCAATTTAGGAAAAATAAATTGTCCAAAGTTATTATCATTTCTGGTTGTGATAATTACAAAATCAAAATCGTCTGAATAGTCTAAAGGTACTGTAATTCCGAAGTCGTTTCGTTTCCAAATGGTTACAAATTGTCCTGTTTTTGTTGGTGTAATTTTAGAAATTCGTTGTTGAACTAACTTTCCATTAACTATAAACGAACAAGCTCCATATTCTTTACTTTCCAAGTTTTGCTGCAAATGTGTCAAATCAAAACCACATTTATCATAAACCAATTCCTTTACAATTTTCAGGTCACAATGAATAGAATTAAGCAGAATCAAGGTATTTTCCGTTGTCATTTATTTCGTCAGTATTTTGTTTAGGAGCAGTTGTAGCTTATTTGATAACTTGGATTGGCAGAAATTTTGGATAGAATCCTTAGAACAAGAGAATGCTGGATAGGAGTCCAGCACTAGCGGAGAAACGTTCTATTATTGCTAGTGTACACAGTCTTCATAAATTTTAGCTTTTATTTTGAAGACTTTCTTTTCGACCTTATATAAAACTGCCAATACACTATCGGCTTCTTTTTCTGATTCATATATGCCTGTAACCAAAGCTATTGTTTTATTATCTGCTTGGCTTTGATAAAACTTCAGATACTCTAAGCTTAAATCGCTTGATGGAAAACGCCTTGGCAAATATTCTCCTGCATACATTTCATCTTCAGAATTATCTGGTAATGCGATTACATTTTTGTCCTTATTAAAATATCGTCCCATTGTGTCAATCGGAATATTGAAATTTCTATGCAGCTCAAACATTTTCTTATGAAGAGTAAAGTAATTTAAGCTGGTATCTGCCACAATTACAAAATATGTATAATATTTATCTTCTTGAGGCTTATTTTCTGTGACAATGGGAGTCTGCAATCTTATTATGGTATCGTTATGATTTGGAAGAAGGATAATATTCTTTTTATGTGTAGTTTCTGTATGACAGGCAAAGAAACAAAATATAGAAATGAGTATTAGTGCTGTTTTCATAAAGATTAAATATCTCTTAAATCTTATATTCCTATCTGCTTTTTATATTTGTAATATAATCTCTTTTTTTTGTCATTATATCCAAAATAAATAACTAGGGCTCCATTATTAGATAGGTTCAAAATGTTATTATTATAGGTTGTAAAAAATGGTATTATACTGCAAAAAAACTCTCCACTTTTAAACTCGAAAGGATTTATTCCAAGCACAATAATATGTCCGTTACTTGTTCGAATAGCCTCCAAATAATCAAACTCATTCTTTAAATATACAATAGTAAAGCAACGAATACGTCTTGGCCAATTTTCGCCAATGAAATTGTCGTTTCTGACATAAACAACACTAGTTGTGGTTGAATCAATAGATTTGCAATACTCTCTTAGTGTAAACAAGTAGATATTATTAGTATTATTCAAACCATCGGTATCAAAATAATTCTGTCCGTAGGAGCATTTTATACACAGGATTAAAGAAATTATCAGGATAAATCTTCTCATTTTCAACCAATAAGAGTAATAGTCTCATTTTAACAATTTAGAAAATAATAAGCATAAGACAGCATTAAACAAATATAAGATTTTCGAATATGTGTCCCAAAAATCAATCTTCAACACTTACTAAATTTCATCCACGTATTACATAAAACAAAAACCCCTCGTCTAATCAGATTAAACGAGGGGTTTTGTAATTAATACTAAATATTACTTTCCTTGTAACAACTGAACATCTGGTGTTGAGTTGTCATCCAAAGTAACTTTGCCTCTTTCTTTGCGGACGATACGTGAATAAAGCCCTACTTCTTGGCTAAACAAGAAAGTAAAGAACAACTTCGTAAATGAAGTATGATATTTCAAGTTGTCATAAAATTCTGGAGCGATAGCCTTCAATTTTGGAAGGTTATTCCAAGGTACTGATGGCATATCGTGGTGTTCGTTGTGATATCCAACGTTCATGTTAACACCATTCAATGCGCCATAGTAGCTGTATGTTTCTTGGTTTTTGTCCAATACCAAATAGTGTTCTTGAATCCAACGAGCACCTAGTGGGTGTAAACCAACCGAGAACATAAAACTTGCACCCATGTAACCTAATGCAGGCCAGCCCATTGCATATACAATGATTGCATCAAATGCCAATTGGCAAACAATATTCATAATTACCCAACGGTCGAATACAGCCAATTCTAAACAACGCAATGTACGAATAGCTTGGAAAATTGGGAACAATAACAACCACAATGCTTTACCGATGAAATAGTTGTTAATCAATTTTGCTTCCCAGTGATCTGGTAAGTCTGCATCTAATTCGTGTACACCTTGAAAAGCATGGTGTTTCAAATGGTAATTTTTGAATGAAATAGCTGTTGGCGCCAATGAAGGGAAGTTTGCTACGATACCTGCATAAACATTCCAAGATGGTTTTTTGAAAATCAAGTTGTGTGCAGCCTCATGGATACATACAAAAAGTGTATGCGTTGGAAATGCACCAATAAGCCAAGCAGCAGCCAAAATAACCCACCAAGCTTGGTCTTTCACTAGGTAAGCCATACCAATTTGCATTGATACACAGCCTAGAATCCAAACAAAAGTCATGGGGTTTTTGGTAATAAGTTTTTTTACTTCTGGGTGAGCTTTTACAATTTCACGTGTACGAGTACGGTGTGGTTCTGTGCCCGTAACATAGGTAAAATCTTGTTGATATGCCATTAGTTTGGTAATTGTTTAGTTGTTATTGTTAATGTGACTATTTCAAGATTCGGGGATTTTTTGACGAAAATCTTTCAAATATATAGCGAACTTCGCGTTTTATCAATTTGTTTGCGAATTAATGCTTTTTTAGTGCTTTTTACAATGATATGAATCACTGTCGGAACTGGCTTCTTATGTTTTATCCAACATTCATGAGTATTTTAACAGGAATTAAGACTATCGAGAAAAATACTTTTATCCTACCTCAATTTTCAACCATGAAAAAATACATATTACCGTTACTTTTGGCAGCTTGTACCGCTCAGGGGCAAGTGTCTGGAACACTACCCAAACCTTCTGCCAGACAATTGGCTTGGCAACAATTAGAGACTACAGCCTTTTTGCACTTTACAGTGAATACCTATACTGATAAAGAGTGGGGCGAAGGCGATGAGTCTCCTTCGATTTTCAATCCTACCAAGCTGGATGCCATGCAATGGGCAAAAGCCTTGAAAGCTGGAGGCTTCAAAATTGCTATCATTACGGCCAAGCATCACGATGGCTTTTGTCTTTGGCCTTCAAAATATACCGAACATTCTATCAAAAACAGTCCTTATAAAAACGGGAAAGGGGATATCGTTAAAGAGCTTTCTGAAGCTTGTAAAGCTGTTGGAATCAAATTTGGCGTGTATCTTTCTCCTTGGGATAGACATGAAAAAAGTTACGGGACTGACGCCTATAATACCTATTACAAAAGCCAGTTGAGAGAATTATTGACTAATTATGGTGAAATAGCTGAAGTTTGGTTTGATGGTGCCAAAGGTGAGAATGCTAAAAATATGGAGTATGATTTTGCTGGCTATTGGAAAATGGTTCGTGAGCTTCAGCCTAAAGCGGTGATGTTTTCGGATGCAGGGCCAGATGTTCGTTGGGTTGGAAATGAAAAAGGAAACGCTGGCGAAACTTGTTGGTCGACTATCAATAATGCAGGACAAGCACCAGGGAAAGCCAATGAGCATTATTTGAATACGGGTGATGAAAAAGGTCCAGACTGGATACCTGCCGAGACGGACGTTTCGATTCGTCCGGGGTGGTTTTGGCACGAAAAAGAAAATACCAAAGTTAGAACGCCGCAAAACTTGGTTAATCTCTATTACCAATCGGTCGGAAGAAACAGTTTGTTGTTGCTAAACATACCTCCTAATCGTGATGGTTTACTAGAAACAACTGATGTGAACGCCATTCAGAAGTTTAGAGCCATTTTAAATGAAACATTCGCTCATAATTTAGTAAGCCCAAAACATAAGCTTTTGATTGACAAAAAGTTAAGCACTAGTAAAGTCTTGGATGTAAATCAGCCTTTAATTTTACAACTAGATGGTGAAAAAGAGTTTGACAGAATTGCGATTCAAGAAAATATAGCTGAAGGACAAAGAATTAAGGCATTTTTGGTAGAATATTGGGACGGCAAAGCTTGGCAAAAGCTAGCCGAAAGTACCACAGTAGGGCATAAGCGCTTGTTAAGGTTTCCTGTAACTAAAAGTGCACAAGTAAGATTAACAATCAAAGATGCTTTAGCAAAAGTGTATTTAGCTGAATTTGGCGTTTATAAATCCTCTGCACAAGAATAGTATAAGAACTTCGTTATCAAGGTGTTTGAAAGTAATTTCAAGCACCTTCTTTTTTAACTTGTACTGACATGAAAACATATTTTGCCTCTTTTTGCGTATTCTTAATCTTAACGCTCACCAATAAAGTTCAAAGCCAGCATTTGAACACAAGTGGTACTTTTTTAGATAAAAAAGGAGGACTTTTTGTTGCCACCATAGAGAAAGAGAAATCAGATTTGGTATCAATAAAAGTCAAAAAATACCTATTAAATAAAAAAACTAATATTACCACCAGTGTTGTTGCAAGCGATTATAACTTAGATGTTTTGGGACCCGTCAAAATACTTGAGACTTCGAATGGAACTTTATATGTTGTTTTTTTAACAAAACCTGTGGTACATGCTAATCCTAATCCATTTAAAATGAGTGATGATGTTTCATCTAAAAACAATACAGATAATGCTCCCAGAAGCAAACGTGCAGAACCTCAAGGCAATATGGTGATTAACTTCAGACAGTTGAGATATGCGTATTCTAGTAATGGAGGAAAAACGTGGTCGGAAAGCAAAGCAATTGAAAACTTAGATGCCTACAGTGCCACTCACACTGATTTATTTGAACTAAAAGAATTCAGTAGAAATAGGTTAGAAATAAAAGGAGTAAAGAGACTCATCAAAGACGAAAAAGACGTAGTTTTTAATGTAGTCATTGACAATAAGTAACCAGCAGTTATCTGTTAAAAGTATATCCGTTATTTGGGGTTAAATAAAATTGAGTGAATGTTGATTGAGCACATGAATCATATCTAGCATGTTTTTATCAAAACAGCGGTCGGAAAATATTTTCCGACCGCTGTTTTGATAAAAACTTGGAGAATAATCCTAATCCTAAAATTAGGTATGACTTCTGCTTAAACTACTTATCTACTCTCACACTTTGTGCCTTTGACACTATTTAATTATGATAAAACTTTTTGTAGCCAAAAATTGAAGCAATTGGTGCTAAAATATGAGCTAAAAAGTTTTGTGTTTTTTGGGATAAACCTTCAAAGTAAATCTTACTTTCCATGTAATTTACCCATACCATACTTTGCAAAAAATTAGCATTTCCATTTCTTATTTTGCCATTTTGCCACATTGTAATCATTGTCTCAATCAAAGGTTCAATGTCGTACGAAGGTGTAATGGTATAGTACATCACTACTGGCTTATCTGACTCATTGTAGTGTCTATGAGCTTGGGCTCTGGGCAAAATGATTGTTTCACCAGAAGATACAATCATTTTTTTGTGATTGACTTCGTATGTGAGTTCTCCTTCTAAAATTTCATAGATTTCGTCCGATTTTTCGTGACAATGACACGCTAATGCCATTTGGTTAGGCTGTAAACATACTTTTAATTTGGTATGATGCCCATTTGTTTCGGTACTTACTTCGACAAACTCGAAGGTATTATTGTGCCGATCTTTCAGAATTGTGCCTTTCTTCACCATAATTTCCAAGGTTTAAGCCATCAGAATACAGACTCAGGCATAATGTATCTGATAGAGGTATTAAAAATTTGTTAATGGTTGTTTAGCTATGTTTATTAGAGAAGAATTATGTATTAGGACTCTCTTTGACTTGGGCGGAAGTTCAAAGAAAGATATCATTAAGGCGCTCAAAAATAACTGATTTATAAACACTTAACAACAATGTTTTTTCTAATTATTAAACGGCAAATAAAATAGCATTTTGATTAACAAAAATCATTTTTATCTCTTCAACTGCACAGAATTTTTCTTTTGAAAGCTTATTTTTGAACAGAGATATAAGAATGTAGCGCTTAAAATGATGTGTTTAAAATTGTCCTTACATAAAATACGTTACTCTATTTTTGAGAAAACACTATTTGTTTTTAAGTAATCGTGCAGAATAAGATTTAAGTTATGTGTTTAGTCACTAGGCAACAGGCACAAGGCAAAGAGTGTTAAAATGTTTTTTAATAACCACAGCCATGCTTTTTCCAAAACCCACCGCCGAAAGCCGTTACCTGAAAGCCCAAAGCTCAATCTTAAATTTTATTTTGCCTACTAACTTAAGTATGTGTGCTGAATTGTGAGTGATGAGTTTTGAGTGTAATTTTATGATTACTAATATTTTATCTCATCAATTTCTTAAATTTTATTTTGCATCACTACTTAGTTTAGAGTGAGTAAAATAAATTGTATTATGACAACATTTTCGACAATACGTTTTCAGAGCGAAGTGGGGCGCAACAATCCACTCAAAGTATATTATCTGAGTGTTCCGCCTGATGTAGTTCAAGCTTTGGGAGGAAAAATGGGTGTACGGTTTTTATGCACAATCAAAAATATTACTTGGCAGGCAGGTCTGGTTGCTTTGGGCGAAGGCTGGGCATATATTAATGTAACCACGAAAAGATTGAAAGAGGCTGGTTTAACGATTGGTTCTGTAGTCGAAGTACAATTAGCTCCCGACAACAGTGAGTATGGCGCAACTGTACCAGAAGAGTTACAGGCTGTTTTTGATACTGATCCAGAAGGATATACTCGTTTCCAAGGACTCAGCAAAGGAATGCAACGCTATATCATTCATCATGCTGATGGAGTAAAATCACCACAACTGAGGGTTGAAAGAGCACTGATGATGATTGAGAATTTAAAAAAGTTGCCCGTCGGCAAGGAGGAATTTAGGCGTATTTTAGGAAAACATGACTAAAAATATCCCCAAACTTGGATGGCTGCAAGAATGGGGTATTTATTTTCTCATGTATGTAAAAATTCTTAAATGATTGTGTACTGTTAAGCAATCGGAATATAGTTAGAAAAACCTATTTTGCTTGTACACTTACAGTATTACTCATTTTGTAGCTTGTTCCATCTTTAAAATAGACTTTTACAGCATAATCCAAGGTATTTGGAGTCTTATCCAGTTTTTCTGAAAATCTATTTGCTTCAACCGTCTGCCACGTACTCAGTGCTGATTTGTTTTCAGCACGATAAATCACAAAATGAGATACGTTGTTTGAACGGCAAGTCCAATCTAAAGTCACAAGCTTTTGATTGGGGTCATAATTTACTTTCAATCCTTCCACGCTGGCAATGCCATTTTCACCAACATACAAAATCGATTGAGAAAACTCCGATTTAGATTTAAGTTTGCTATAATCTTCTGCCTCCACTTTGTACTCATAGCGTTGGTTATTTTTTACGTCAGTATCGATATAATTGATTGAGGTTGTTAATAAGCCATTGTATTGTTTCAACACCTCCCAACTTCCTTTCGATGATTTTTTATATAAAGTATGAAAAGAAACATCTTCGCTCGAACTAGGAACAATCAACAGTTTTATCCCACTTTTCTCCACAACAATTTGTTGAAAAACAGGTGCCGTTGGAGGATTAGTATCGGGCAGTTTTGCCATAACTACAGGTGAATATTCTGAGTGATTATTGCTTATATCCACAGCAACTATCTTATAAAACAGTTGGCGATTCAACAATGTTTTGTCTGGAATAGAATCTGAGTACTCAGAATTAGGAACGCCATAAGGCGTGAGCAATGTATAATTTTTGGCATCCTTACGATATGCTCGATACACTTTATAGATGGCGACATCAGGTTCTGAGCTAGCGGGCCAGTCTATCACTACTTTCCCCTGTGGCGTGGCCGAAGCTGTGAGTGTATTTGGAGCTTTTGGAGGCGTCCTATCCTCAATATTTGCCACAACTGGCATTGCGTAGTTTACATTTCCAGCGGTATCTACTGCCCCAACCACATAATATCTCCCTGTATAAGGCTCAGGTGATGCATCGGTAAAACTGAGACTTTGAGTAGATAAAACCTCTTTTTTGACAAAATTAAAAGGACCAGCCACCGAGCCGCCTTTGGCTATGACATAGCCTTTGAGGTCGTTGGTATTACCTGTTTTTTCCCATGTAATATTTACTTCCTTATTATCTACAACTTTTATTTTAACATTTTTGGGTTTTGCAGGTGGTGTAAAATCTTTTGGCGAACCTACCATGATATCCGACACGGGACTTGATATCCCAAATGGATCAATCCCGACGATGCGATAATAGTATTTGCGATAGTTGACTAAGTTGGAATCGATATAGGTAATTAAAGAACTAGGATTGGTAATACCACTATAGGTTAAAGAATCTTGTTTGAGCAAATGTTCGTCGACAGGTGTTTGGATATAAGGATTGGTCGTGATAGATTTAAAATTCTTTCCATCTTCACTTCTTTCTATCAAATATCCCGAAAACTCACCATCCACACTCATGCGATACCAGCGAAGTGTAACCTGTGAGTCGCCTTGTAAAATGCCTGCTGTTATAGGCGCATATACTTTCGTAAACTGGTTGGCAAACAGTACCACTGTCGCAGTATCTGCTTTAGGAGTAGATTTAGAATCGGTATCTATCCAAACTTTATACATAATAATATCATCGGGATTTTTGGCAGTCTTATCGACCCAACGCAAACCAAGCACTGTAGCAGCATTAGCACTATAATCGGCCGATAGCATAGCACTGGCATATCGGCTATTTTGTTCATTACTTTTTTGAATAATACCTCCTACACTCTGCTGAAAAGTCGTGCTTGCTTTGGGATTATAAAGTGACTGTACGGCAGCGCCAACATAACTATCTTGTTTGGAATAACGCAATTTTACCTCTTCAAAAGTCAATGGGAGAATTTTGTTAGGAGTCAAAAGAGTACTCATTCCTTGACTTGAGCCTTTTGAGATAACCGTTTTCTGTACACGATAGCCTTTTTGACTAGCAATAAGCCATTGCGCTGCACTGGTAGGCGCCCAGCGCAATACGACTGAGTCTTGGTAATTGCGAACAAGGAGCTGTAGCTTGGGATTGAGAGACTTTTGCGCCTGAACTTTCAATCCAACGGATAATAACAAAATGAATATATAACTTAGTTTTTTCATGACTCATGAGTTTTAAGTAGGTCGAAAAGGGACAAAAAACTAACTTGATGTTACGAATAAAAATGATTTGAAACCTTGATAATTAAGAATCAAAAACTTCAATCCATAAATCTACACGCGTACGTTCGTTGTCCCATTTTGCTTAAAATTTAAAATACCCTCCTACGATTGGTGATGGCATAAATGCTGCTGTACCAAAAGTGAAAGTCTTCTCTACTCTATTGGTTGGTGCATCTGCATGAGGTTTGTACTCCAGCGTAATATAGGCTGTTGTACCACCTGTCCGTGGTTTGAAGGTATAATAACTGGCTGACTGATAGTTACTATACACATCCAAATCGGCATTACTAAAGTTACGAGCCATCGTAGAGGCGGAGGTATTCAAGGTCAAACTTCTACTTGTTCCTTGTACGTTGATATTTCCGAAAATAGAACCAAAACCTAAGGAGACATTTTTCCAATTCCCTAAACTTGCATTCAGTGCTTGGCGAGTTCTGACCATATTTTCACCAAAATTCTTGACTGCGTAAAAATCATGATACGCAACTTGATCAACCTTGAAGGCAAAAGCATACATTCTGGTAGGTTCGTCTTCTAATGGGAAGAAAGTCAATGAAGGTCCAATAATATCGTCCAGACGCAAAAATGAGCCAATCGCATTGATATTACCGAGGGCAACTTTTACGCCACCAGAAGCAGCAGGCTGATTCGAAGTAGGTTGATTTACAGGAGTTTGCAAACCGTTGAAAGACGCATTCAAATTAACTGATCCAATAGAGGCAACTTGCCCTATCAGAGACTGGCGTTGGATACTTACTGCTAAATCTGGTGTGCCAATACCTACAATTTTTCTCAGTTCTTGAACACCGTAGTTGATACCTATCTCTTTGGCACCAAAATTTACCAAAGGCGTGTACACTTCGTTTTGAATATAGGTATCGAAACTGACTACACCAGCTTTCATCGGACTCGACACATTTAATAAGGCAGGCTGGGTTTTTCCATTTCGTGTGTAACCATATAACTCAGCATCGTCAAAATTTTCGGCAGTTCCATTCGATGGCTTTATATCCATCACCAAGTAATCCGCGGATTGAACATTATTGGTATTTCGATATTCGGCTCTTTCGAAATTTACAGCTGCCAATTTTTCATTGATAGTACTGTATTTACTGGTTTTGAAAACAATGTCATAAATTACCTTAGATTTAGGAATTGAAGAAGAGGAAGTTGCCGAACGATTTAGGGCATTTTTGTTGATATAGAAAAAGTCCTCTTGGCTTCGTAAAAATGCTGAGGCTTTAGCCACTGTAACTTTCTCTTTCACCATGGCGCTTGCCAAAAGTTGCTGATTGAGATTGATGGCTGAGCCTACAGCACTTTGATAAATTCTACGGATTTCGACACGGTAGGTTTTATCATTTTGTAAATTGTTCGGAATATCAAATTTCACCTGATTTTGTTTGTCGTAATACACCGCTGTTGTGAGTGTATCGCCACCATCTTTCGGAATATATACTGCCTTGTAGATATATTTTCCAGCCAACAAAGCACTAAATTTTGAATCGCTACCATCTACGGTGCTACGAAAGGCTTCATCAGGAATTTGCCCTTCGATCACTCCTTGTGGTAATTGATTTTTCAAGAAATAATTTTGTCCTTCTAATGGCCAAGTATAATTTACATTGCTAAACTTGATATAATCAGGTTGTTTAGCTGTTGAAAACTCTACTGTTTTTTCTTCGGAACGATTACTATTATCACCTTTTCCTCCAACTTCTTCAATACCTAATGAAATACTGAATTTATGTTTGGAAGTTGAGGCAAAATGTTTGTTTTTCGACAAAATCAATTGCTGATTATCATTCACCCATTCAGGTGATTGGAAGCCATCGAATGTGGTTAGACGACCGCCATTTTTACTGTCTTCATACGTAAGCTTGTATTCTTTTAGTTTAAAACGGAATGTTTTGACAGTATTATCAGGCATTGCTAATTCATAATCTTGCCCAATGCTAGTGTTGAATGTTACGGTAATGGGTGCATCGGTTTCTACAGCATTTTCGCCATTGGCAGGAGAAATATCTCCGATAATTTCGATACCATCCAAACCATTATCCTTATTGTTGGCAGGGGTACATTGTTCACCAAAAGCCAAATCAAAGCCTGTGTTTATTTTGATTAAACCCAACACATTCCCTTGGACTTTTACCCTACCACTCATCCACATCGGATTAGGAATACCACCTTTGAGTATTGCTCCAGCCGTCACTTCACATATCTTAAAACGTCCAGCAGCAAACCATGAATCTAGGTCAATATAGGCTCCTCCGTTGAGATAGGCATACATTTGGGCGTTGGCATACCAGCCATTCCAGCCCAGTGCTTGTCCACCTTGTTCGCATTCGATACCATATTGTAAGGCAGCATCAAAGCCTAAAATAGCAGAAGCATTTACAGAAAGAATGGCGACAGTAGCGTCAAAACTACCTTGTAGTTGTCCGCCTACCAATATAGAGAACTTAGGCACAGAGGTCACTCGTCCATCTTCGTCAGTACCGACATTCGTTTTGGACGCCACCTTACTATACTGAGCATTTCGGTATTGGTCGGCAGCGGCGTTGGCTCCACCCATAAAATTACTTACCTCAGCAGGTAATTCTGGTAAACCACCCAAGTCGTTGCCCATCGCTATATAGAATTTTGCTCCTAGATGCGCTTTTACAACAGGTAGATTCAAGTCCAAAATATTAAATGCAATACGTTTTTGAGCATCGAGAGGGTCTCCTAATTTGATATGCCAATTTTGTGGGTCAAAGTGTACACGCAATGGCACTTGGACATTTGTTCCTAATATGCCTGCGGTAATATCTGCGTTTACGTCATAAATACCTGGTGCCAAATAATTGAAAGCTACCGAACCTTTTACCAAGGTAGTTGGATCGTCGGGAACACCGTCTTTACAGATGATATTGACTGAACCCGTAGCATTAAAATTGTTGAGTGCACCATTAGCAAAACCTGCTTCAAGTCCCACCGAAGCCGTCAGTAAGCGGGCATCAGCCACAGACATATACACACGAGCTTTAAGTCCCCAAGCACCTTTTTGTGGTGAATACACCAAGCCCGACTTTGTCACACCGGGGGCATTATTCAGTTCCATTTTTTCGGCGTCGGTGAGCGGCTTATTAGCAATTTTAGCATCTACTGTACCCTCTTGTTTCATGTTAAAATACAAACCTCCACCAAAACCTGTCAAGGTAAGTGGCGGTACTAGTACAAAGCCTGGGTTTGCCACCACCGAAGCATCCATATAGCCATAATAATAGTCATTGGTATTGCCAAAAATGATATTAGATTCGACCGTTGCCAGATTCGGAATTTTTACCTTTCCCCATCCACTCAAGCCTGTTCCATATTTTGCATCGCTATAATAAAATTTCAATTCACCTTTAACATTGGCAGGACCAAACTGTCCATCAATGGTAAATCGAGAAGGATATACTCCTTTGAAGGAAGGTGTTAATTTTCCATTTATAAAATCTAATCTACCTAATACTTGTACCGTTCCAGATGCATTTGCCAAGCTGGCATCGTCGCCACCTACCATGACTTTCACCCCAAATTCGAAGCCTAAGCCAATATTGTTTTTTACAAATTTTGGAGGAATCAATTGAATAGGGAAACCTCCCATTTTTGATTCTTTACCTCCATTGGCTACTGCTGAGCTCATTATAATATCCTCATGAGGACCGCCTTTTACGTCTTTATTGGCTGGGTCTTTTTCATGCTCTCCTGCCAGTCCTCCCTCCAGATACCATTCACCTGTTTGTAGATATATCCCGCTACCAGCAATTTCGTCGCCCCCCAAGGCTTTAAAAGTTGAAAGTGAGAAATTCTCAAAAGTCAGGTCAGGCACGACCATATTGAGTGGTGGTTTGGAGTCTAATGTTAGCGTACCATTGAGTGAAAATAAGAACTCTGGGTCTTTATCTTTTACCAAGCCAATCACAAAAATTGAGTTCGGAGCTATTTTCATATTGGCCATAAATACTGGCACATTGTATCCTTGTGGTTTGGGTTTTACCAAGATTTTGAGCGAATCTATACCATTACGAAGGTTACAAGTATAATCTAACACATCGGAACTAATCGGCAATTGTATTTTACCCACCATATTACCACGTATCAAGGCATTTTTGACAATCAATACCTCAAAAGAATCTACTGAAAAAGCCAATTTTCCCATTTTTCCTGTCGTATAATCCAACAATGGATAACGTGAAGGCGTAAAACGTGCAGTAAGTCCGTCGCTATCAAAAACCATATTAGATGCTGCAAAACTGAGGCGGTTATTTCCTCCTCCGCCTAGCGATTTAGGTAACAATACATCTACTCGTTGCAAATATAGTCCTTTGAAAGTATTACCTCTTTCACCATCATATTCGGCTGGTGGGTTGAAATTGGGGGGATTTCGAAAATCAGAATGGTCATAAAACGCATCTAAACCTTTCACCGAAATTCCTCCTGCATCTTTAATCCCAAATGTTGGAACTGTTACTGTAGCAACCCAATCGTTCCATTTGTTAAAATCAAATTTGAGTTGTGTAATGACATCACCAGCTAGGGTATTACCGTTTTCATCATTTAACTCCAACACATTTTTCCCTAGATTCAACTCCGCTTCTACGTGCACATGACGAACCGAGTCTTCGTCGAGAATAGCATACGTACCATCGTTTTGTGGATAATGACTTTGTTTAAACGTGATTGGTGTATAGGGCGCTTTAAAGTCTTTGACTAAATAAAGGACTGCATTTTTGGGAAAAAGCTTGTCAGGCAACATACACATCTCAGTTGCAGCCATCGACAAAAAGGAATTATCCTCTGGCATTTTGACATTGAGTAATGCCCCCATTTCGGCACCATCTGGCGCAATTGTGAAATAATTGACCCCTATCAAACCAGCGCCAGTGCTATATCCAATAGGCAATGAAACAGCCATTTGCCCTTTGAGGTCATTCCAAAGTTTGCTTGTTAGCAAGTTGGTGTATGTTTTCAGATAGTCTACACTGATATTTTTATACGTCGATAAATCGGGAGGAGTAATGCCTGGCATTTGGAAACCTTCATCACTTCCATTTGCCAAACCTGAAATAGCTTGATTAGCGGCATTAATTTTCAATTTTGAAAATTTCACCTTCAATGGCACATAATTCCAAGTAATTCGTCCGTTCCCCGACCAGCCCTCTGGCGATTCCACGGCTTGGTCAATCGTCATGTCAAAATTGCCTATCTTTACCGTTTTACCTACTAAGTCATTTTGTTTTACGGCCAACAAATCGGCTGGAAATTTGGTATTTTTACATTTTACAATACTGCTGTTTGCAGCCAGCATTTCGCCCTGAGCACCTACTCTAAACGTGCAGACTTCGCTTTTTCCATCATTTTGTAAATAGATTTTTTCGTTAGCATCTTTCGCAACCACCATCCACGCATATAGTCCATTGACGAGTTCGGGATAGTTAGCGCCAAAAATGAGATTGGGAGCTACTAAATCCTTTTCTGAATACGGATTTCCTACATTTCTATTGATAGCGTTATTAATGGCGTCGTTGGGATTTTGTCCTTCTGGCACTCTAACAAGGTAAAAATCATACGTTATTTGTGCCCCAGCAATATTGCCCACGCAAGGAGTCCAGTTAAAAACAATATTTTGTGGATTAGTCGATTGAATTGGTGTAACTGGATCACATAAAGGCATGGTCAAGCGTGCTGGCTCGATATACGTTATGGGAATCATGATACATCCACGAGGCTCATTGCCATTCAATATCGCAGGTCGCTGATTGTAGGGTGCTACCTTGATACAGAATTCGTAGAAGCCTTGAGGAATCAAGCCACTAATCAATGATTTGGGGTCGATACCCGTAATATCGATGTTATTTTCAGTAAAAAAGTTTTGGCTAGAGCCAAAAATCTCCACCTCCACAGGCACTCCATTACCGGGGAGTGTTATCGGCGAGGAGGGTTGATAAGAATCTTTGGTAACAGCACGTACGCCGTTGTTTTGTCCTTTTATTTCTCCCAAAAGCTTTACATCGACTGGATTGGGAGTTGTATTTGTCAAAATTACTCTCAAAGAGTTATTGGCACCATCGGGCGCATAATCTTTGAGTCTTGGGCTATAGGGTGGGGGAAAAATCGTTTGAACGTTGATTCCACTAAGGGTTTGACTCAATGAATCAAACCCTATTCCCATCAATAAGCTCAGAAAAAGGAAAAGTTTTTTCATGGCGTTGAATGATTTAAAAGTTAAGAGAATAGCCCGCTTGGGTATATACTTCTGTGAAATTTCTTGCTTCAAATTTGAGGTCTTTGTTGTAGAGCAATGCCGCACTCAACGAAAGTTGTTGTTTGCTCGAAAGCCTGATACGTCCGTTCCATCGGGCATTGAAAGTATAGCCGTTGGCATTTTCTTTATAATAGTTTTGGTTATAATTGACATTCAAGCTATTAGAAAATGACTTCAAGTTTTTGGAAATATTCAAACTCACACCCATCGATTGTGTATTGCCGTATGACAAAAAGTTTTTGATAAAAATCCCTCCTGGGCTTATCGTAAATTTCTGTTTCATGTTGTTTCTCAAATAGTTGAAAGACAAAAACAGGTTATTGAATTCTAATAACTGTTTGGAAACCGTGTTATAATCGGTGGAGTTTTGATAACTCGACATCAAGTTTATCGAATGGCTTACCACCCTGTCGCCCCATGCAAAACGAGGTGCTACGACCAAACTTTGGTTGACTTGCTGGATTTTGAGCGTATCAATTATTCTATCAGGGTTGTTTTGGAAAGTGCCGTAATTTGAATAGGTCATCATCATCCCAAACTTGGTCGAGGGTTGCACCGACAAATTAAGTGAACCAATGTTACGAGTAGTTTGAGTGGCTTTGGTTTTACTAACATTATCTTGTTGTATGCCATAACTACCACTCAAGTTTACTCGACCCTGCCAGAAAGAAAAGGAGGGAGAAAATAGAATTTCTTGTACATCATTGTTGAAAAAGTACGCACCCATCGACTTATAATCGGTAGAAATCAAACGGTATTGTACTTGTAAGGATGCAAAGCGTGAACTAAATCTCAAGCTACTATTGGCGGCATAACCCACCTGCGTGCTCCGCTTTAATAAAAATAGTTTCTTCAAAAATTCACTATCGAGGGATATTGTTCCTGTCAAATCTTTGGCGTTTATATCAGAGGTATAACCACTGACTCCAAGGTCGGTCGACCAAGTTATTTTCTTGAAAAAAGTCAATTGAGAAACAATACCAAGCGTGGTGTTTTCGGCGGGAGTAATGCCTTCGGTAGATGGAATTCTAATAGAGTTTTCCTCATCCCATGCTTTGGTATAAATCAGGTCAATGAAGTTTTGCGAAGAACCAACTCCTACTTTTACGGCATATCCCATGCGTCTGAAAGTAGAGGGCAAAGACGAAAAGGTATTGCGAGTAGTGTCTCTCAAACTTGCTTGTTGAAAGCGCCCATACATGGCAGAGAAGCGAAATTTGCCAGGATTCAGGTCAATACCCGCCCCAAAAAACATTCGTCCAGCCAGTGTGTAATTGGAATAATTGAGGTTACGATAGCCCAAATGCAGTCTCGCCCATTTGTAGGATGGACTCATTCCAAACTGTTGGAACGGTCCCGAAAAGGACTGACTTTGTTGGTTAATCAAGAAAAAGAATGGCATTTGAATACCATAAAACGAAATTACAGGACTGGCAGAAATAGTCCAAGAAAAAGGGTCGAGACGCTGCCTACCTTCAAGATTTACATAGGTATTAAAACCTAAATTCAAACCTCCCGAAATGGTGATAGGCTTTTGTCCCTTTAAACCACCCAAATCTTGCGCCAATAGCGGAATCTGCCAAAAGCATAGTAGTATGAAAAGTTTTTTCATGAGTAGGGCAATGAAATTTGTTTACCTCAAAATAAGGAGGATATTTCATCATAATCTATGCCCTTTTTTACTCACCGATTAACTGGTTAATATTGTGATTATAAGTATATTAAATAATTTTATTTGTCTTTTATCTTTCATGGAATTAGTCATATAACCCTTTACACACATCAAACAATTGAAGTGCGAAGACTATATCTGAAAGAAATGGACTTAGAAAGCGTGAAGACGATTCGGAATTATTAGCTAGTATCAAGAGATACTTTTTATAGACATATTCTTAGTCTGAAAATAACCTAATATGTCCCTTCCAATAATACTTTTTCAGTTAGTGCATCTGCCGTGAATTGATTATAGGAGATGTTGAGTTTGCCAATACTTTCGCCCTTACAATTAAAGATATACGACCCAGGGGAAGATACTAGGGGATTGTTGACAGCTATGTAGTACTCGCTTTTGTATACATATAAGACAACCTTTAATGGACCACTTTTGGGCTGTTGAAATTGAGTAACTACCGTTTTGAGCCAAGGTAGTTCGGCAATAGGGTCTTTCTTAAAACATGTGTCGGTTGGTAACGTATTGGAGGCGTCATCAGTACAAGCATTCATTGAAAAAATGAAGAGTAAACTGGCTAAGCGTAGGTAGTTTTTCATAGTATATAATTTTAGAGTTTAGATGGTGTAAAGATAGTAAAATGTAATGATTTGAATATGAGTATTTTAATTATATTGTATTCCTTAAAATTGAATGATTACTGTTGAATATTAAGAATGAATCCAACCTTAAAAACATTGTCGATACTGATGTTGGGGTCATATTGTAACATTTTTCTTAATTTTGAAATAAACACATCAAAGCTTCTTCCTAAGAAATAATCTTTTTTGCCATAAATTTTTTCAACAGCGTCTTCTCTTTTTAAAATTTGATTTTGATTCTGACATAGCAATTTTAATACCTCACTTTCTGTTTCGGTCAAACGCCATGTTTCATCTTGATAACAAAGCTCTTGTCTTGAATAATCAAAAATGTAAGTGCCTATATTAAATTTCTGTGCTTGTGGTATTGTCGATTGAGATGGCTGGCGACGCAATAATACCTTGATTCGGCATAGTAATTCGTCTTCATCAAACGGCTTTGTGATATAATCCTCTGCACCTAGTTCAAAACCTTTTAGCTTATCTTCTTTTAACGAGCGTGCCGTAATAAACAAAAATGGCATGTTTGGATTGAGCTCTTTACAGTGAGTTGCTAGCGTAAAACCATCCATTTTGGGCATCATCACATCGAGGAGGCAAACGTCGTAATTTTGTCTTTTGAGGGCATTATATCCACTTTCTCCGTCTCGACATAGTTTGACTTCGAATCCTTGGTCTTCCAAAAATTCGGTCAATAAGAAACCCATACTTAGGTCATCTTCAATCAAAAGTATTTTGTGTGTAGTGTTGATCATAGATAAGTGGTTATCAGTAATTTTTCAAGCTTTTGCTAAAGACGGATTTCTATATGCACAATGGTAGATATACCTCAAAACAGCTTCCTTTTTTATCTTCGCTTTTTACTTGAATATTTCCTTTATGAAGCTCAAGCATATTTTTTACGTAAGCCAAACCTAGTCCAAATCCCTTAAAAGCATGAGTGCTTTGATGAACTCGTTGAAACTTTTCAAATATTAAACTCCTCTGACTGACAGGAATACCAATACCGTTATCTTCAAATGAAATGACTATGTCTTGTGATTGTAATTTGGCAGAAATGCGAATTTCGGGTGTATTTTCATTATATTTCAAGGCATTTTCAATCAGATTTCGAAAGGTATTAATCAGATGTTGTCTGTCTCCCAATACACACATTTCACTGTTGAAGCCCTCTTGGGTAATATGTGCATTTTTTTCGGAAATGGACATAGACAAACTGTCTATTGAAGCGCCAATGAGAGATTCGATAGATAGCTTTTCTTTCTCTAAAATGTATTCTCCGTTTTCGATTTTGGCAAGGTGTAATACTCGTTCAACTTCTTGGAGTAATTGAGTGTTTTCTCTTTTGATTACTTCTAAAAATGGATTTTCTCTTAAATCTTCATGTTTCTTAGCCAAGCGATTAACTGCTAAACCAATACTACTGAGAGGAGTACGAAACTCATGAGCCATGTTATTAAAAAAATCCACATTGGTTTGAAGTAAAAGTTTTTGTTTCATCAATGACCAATTGACCATCAAGAGAACAACCGTTATAAAACCAACAATTAAAAATGTAGCTAACACCATCAAAGTCATACCTCCTAAAATATATCGCTCTTTGGTTGGAAAAGTAACTCTCAGGTAAGACTCGTTACCATGGTGATTTTTGAAAGAAATAGCTGTTTGAAATACATCAGTTGCACAAAAACTATTGGTAGAAAGACTAAGTTGGTAGGGTAAAAAGACCTGATAATTTGCTAGATTTTTATCTAATGTTTCTCGAAATTCTTTTGTATTGACAATATCATGTGGCAATTCCGAAATATTCGAAATGAGCGTCTCGCCTGACATATCTACTACCGCACATTTGCCATCATTGCAATAGGCGCCATCTTTGTACGATTTGAGGGTAGAGCAAAGCGCAGAAGTGACCCGCTGATTAAATATCTCTTCAGACAATCGCCATGAATGTCGCATCCAAATAATCTGAATAATCACTAAGGCTATTACACCTAAAGTAGACGCAATCAGAATATAAGGAATATTTTTATGCTGAATTTTCATCTAGTAAAGATAAAGCGCTTCTTGTTAAACAAGATGATTTTAACAACTTTATAACAAGTCAATAACACTTAAGTGACAGCAAGAAGCAAGTATAATATTGTAATTTTGTAGGGTCAATAGCACGAAAATTATCATATTCACCAAATTCAATATTTTGTGTAGTTCATTCTTCCAAATTAAACAAATACAACATGAAAAAAGCAATTATTTCTGGATTCTTGATACTTGGCATTGTAGCAACATCTTTGGCATGTCCAGGTGGAAAATGTGATAAGTCGAAATGCGATAAATCAAAATGTGATAAATCAAAATGTGATAAATCGGCTAAAACCGAAAACTGCAAAGACCAAGACAAGAAGGCGGCTTCTGCCGAGAAAAAAGATGTGCAGGAGTACAAAGTTAAGGCTGATGCTAAGGCGTCTAGCAAAGTAGCTATATGGACATCTCCGTATTTTAGTTTAGACAAACCTGGCTGCTAGTCCTTATTCTATTAGGAATTCGGACTTTTGCTTTTATTCAACAAAATCAAAAGTCCGAATCCTAAAATTCACTATACTTGAAGTTCTAATCTACTCTCTCAGCATCCTCTAGAATATAATTTAACTCCTGTACATTAGTCGCATTGAGTCGGAGAATACCCTTAAATGTTCTTATCTCATCAACCTTGTATCGTTGATGTTTACCTCCAAACTTTAGTTGAATCATTGATTCAGGTCCAGATTTTCCACAAAAATAGCACATCGAATTAGGGTTTTGAGATACCACATAGTTGCCTTCGCTATCAATAGGAATCGTATATCCTTTGATTTCAATGGTTTTGCCATTCAGCATAGTTACCTTTGGACCAAAATTGGGATATAAATAAAACATCGCTAAGTCGATATTAAATTTCTTTTTGAAATGCACATCCTTTAAATCATTCCATGTGATTTTTTGTATATCAAAATCTTGCTTTATTCTTTTTTGAGGAAGTTTTTCAGAAAAAAATGATGCAAGTAAAATGCTGAACGCAAAGAGAGTTTTCATAATCCTTTATATTTTTGCAATAGTGTTGCAAAAATATAAAGGATTTGTATAAAGAGTAATAAACGATGGCATTTTCTTAGAAAAATATCCAAATGAGCTATTCACTGGATAGAGGTAAAATTTTTAAGAGAATCAATAAAACCATCATTATGAATCCAATGACAATAATCTTTTTGCCATGTTTGCGGTCACTTTCTGAATAGGAGTAAACGACCTCTCCATTAGGAAGTCGCTTTTGAGAAAAATAAATTCCCCAACCCATGGCAACACCTAAAACCCCGCCCAAAATGGCGAAAGTATAACCTGCCCATATAAATTTAGCTTGCGAAGGTTCTGGCTTTGCTAGCGTTGCCAATCTTTCTTTTTTCAGATACTTGAGATATTCCTTATCAAGAGTATGTCCTCTGTCTTGTAGAATTTTTTGAGCAAGTTTATAATCTAATTCAGACCACTCGTCAGCTTTGGATAGTATTTCAAACAGCTCTTCGTCCGAAAACTGAAAAAGATAATGATCGGGGTCAATATCCTCAATACTTTCTTGAGCAATGTTATCTATCAGCTTTTGAACTGAGGGGAAATTTTCTTTTTCGATTTTTACCAAAAAAAACTTTTGTACAGAACGCATACTCACTGGGTCGATTGCTCCATTACTAATTTCTGTTTGAAATCTGATATTGTTCTGCTCAAGGAATTGACTAAATTCGATAAAGTGTTCTTCGTCCGAAAACTCTTTGAAGGTTACAAATTCATCCATAAAAGGTGGTAGTTACAATAATCAAAGTTAAAGGTTTCTCAAGAGAGAAATTTAGATAAATTATTTTGAAAAATAAATGGTTTTACCTGTTTTGGCAGATTCTTTGGCAGCAGAAAGAATTTCTACAACAACGCTATTGATAGCAAAAGAAGACAAATCTTTTTCGGGTTTAATTTTACCATTGACTACCGCTGCCAAATATGCAAACACGTTGGATTGCTCATCAGGAAGAGGTGCTAAATCTATCCATTTTTCAGCATTGTTTGCTTCCCCAAATACATACCTCATTTTAGCTTCTTTATTGGCAATAACGATACCTGAGGTGCCGTAAACTTCTGTATCTTTTACTCCAAAAGGCCAGTTCCAAGAGGCCTGAATCACAGCTTGACTATTGGGATATTTGAGAATAATAGTTGCTTCGTCGTCAACTTTAGGATATACCGAAGGTTTGTCCTGTTGGGTTACTGCTGTTACCGAAATAGGCTTTTGCCCATCCATGAGCCAAGTCATGATATTGGCTCCATAACAGCCAAAATCTACTACCGCACCTCCACCATTTTGAATAGGATCGGTTAGCCAATTGGTAAATTCTTTAGAGCAACCAATTTCTATTGGACCATTATGACCATCTTTAAAAACTACCTTTTTGATTTCACCTAAATCCTTATTTTGTTTCGCCATTTCCCAAACCTTAGCATGAGACGCATACCATGTAGTTTCGAAATTGGTCAACAAATGAATTTTATATTTTTCTACTAATGCTTTCATCAACGCCAAATGCTGATTATTAACAGCCAAGGGCTTTTCGACAATTACATGGATACCTTTAGGTGCGCAAGATTCGACCACAGACAAATGATCGTAAATTGAATTAAAAGCACAGACAGCCTCAGGCTGTTTTTGTTGGATGAGCGCCTCCAAAGTTGGAAACCACATTGATTCGGGAAGGTTGTGGCGTTTGAGAAGACGCATCGCCAAGTCTTTGTTGGGTTCAGCAAATCCTACGATTTCTACATCTGATTGCTTGCCAATATACCCAAAAACTTGGTTAATATGGTCGTGAGTCATACCAGCTACACCAACACGGATAGGTCTGGCATCTGCAAAAATGCTTAATGTAAGCAATAATAGCAGGAAGAATGAATGTGTTTTTTTCATAGTTAATTGGGATAAAATTTGAAACTCAATTTATTCTAACAACCCAACATTGTTATCTGTCAGTATGTGTATTGATAAAATAAAAATATGATTCATCCTGAATTTAGTGAATGTTGAATGAGTGATTTAGTGATTATTTTAAAAATCTATATTCTAGCAGTAGAGACGCAATGCTTTGCGTCTAAAGCGGCGTCATGTTAAAATATAGTATCAAAAAAGGCGTTCGAAATAAATTTTTCGAACGCCTTTTTTGATAAACAGTAAATAAACACCTAGCATTTGAGCACTTTTTCCCAAATAGTGTGCGGCTTAAGACGTAAAGCATTACGTCTCTACAGCTAGAATACAAATTTTAAAAATCACTCATTCACTCAATCTCAAATCACTCAATTCTTTATTTCGCATCCTTTTCAAAATCTAATGCCACTGAGTTGAGGCAATATCTCAATCCCGTAGGTCTTGGCCCATCGTCGAATACGTGTCCGAGGTGTGCACCACAACGACTACAGAGAATTTCGGTACGTGACATTCCAAAACTATCATCAGGAATTTCGAGGATAGCGTCTTTGTGAATGGCTTTGTAAAATGATGGCCAACCCGTGCCCGATTCAAATTTTGTTTTAGAGTCGAACAAAGGTAGTTTGCAGCACACACATTTATAAATACCTTTTTCATGGTTTTTCCAGTAGGCACCCGAACAGGCTAATTCTGTACTTCGTTGGCGAGTAACTTTATATTGTTCAGGTGTCAAAATCTTGCGCCATTCAGCCTCAGTTTTGACTACTGCAAATTTGTGGTTTTTGAGCGGGTCGTCTTCTTTTCTTTGCGAACGACTTATCACGAGCCCTAATACACAAATGAATCCTAAAATGACTAATATGGTTTTCATATTTGATAAGTTTTGTTTTAATAATTACGAAAAACACCTACAAATTGTTTTTGTATGCAATTAATAACTTCTTAAAATGCTAAAAAGTCGGCTAGATTGCCAAATAGAATCAAGAAAAATAAATTTTGAAATTATGGTAAAATGTGAAATTCATAGAAAATTTTCCTGCAAGGTTTAATAACCAACTAACTACACTGTTTTTCTGGCAGATAAGTAATTTTACCATCAAAAATTGACCAAATACTACTTAATTTTAACATCTTTTAACATAATTTTAAATTTTTTTATTATGTTTTAAAATAAGTTATTATATTTATCCGTCTGCTTTTAAAGAGTCATTTTTGAGCAGTCCAATTTTCTAAAAAAAACGAATTGCAGAATTTTTTACTCCTAAATATTACTAGATGCAAAATATTTACTAATAAGGATTCAAACTTGACAAAATTTGAAAGTAATTCCTGAAAAAAAATCATGGATACTTTTCAGAAAAACAATCACATACATTTTCCTTCTTGTCAAACTTCTTTTGGTGAATAGCTTCTTTAATTTTAGGTGTTCGATTAAAACTTAAACCAAAACTAAATTTATCCCAGTTGAATATTGTCCTTCAAAAAAGGATAGTTTTTAACGTAACTTGACTAATTAGCTTGAAAAACTTTACTATTAAATCAGCCAAACTAAAGGAGAACTATCAAGATTCAAACACAACTTCTGGGTGAATTCACACTTAGAGGCTTTCCTTTTATTATTCAATCTCAAATACTCAAAACCTTAGCATTGTTCTATAACAATTGCCACTGAAAAGTACGTCTATACGATACTTAACAGGTTTTGATGCTATCATATTCATCTTTTCCATGCGAAATGATGCTATTCTAACTGTGTGTGTTCAAAACAGAACATACCCTTTCTAGAATACGTATATACTTACAGTTAGTTGAATTATATCTCTTTTCCACCTTTTAAGAATCTTTTTACCAAACAATTTAAACAATAATCATTATGAGAAAACTCTTACTGCTTATTACTGTATTTCTTCTTGTACAGATAGGCAACGCGTTTGCACAAGATAGGCAAGTTACAGGGAAGGTGACCTCATCTGAAGATGGTGCTCCACTTCCTGGCGTTAGTATATCAATCAAAGGTACTCCTCGTGGTACAACTTCGGGTGCAGATGGTTCCTATAAAATTGCTGTAGGAAAAGACGCTGTATTGACATTTTCATTTGTGGGTTTTGCTGCTCAAACTGTAACAGTGGGTGGACAATCACAAATCAACGTGGCAATGAAAGTAAACACTTCACAAATCGAAGAAGTAGTCGTAACTGCTCTTGGAGCAAAACGTTCAGAAAAATCTTTAGCATACTCAGCGCAGAGTGTTAAAGACGAACAATTAAACACGATTCGTCAGACAAACTTAAACAACGCATTAGCTGGTAAAGTGGCTGGTATTCAGGTACGTAGCCAGTCAACAGTCGCATTGGGTCGTGATGCTAGTATCCGTATCCGTGGTGCGGGTTCATTGAGCGACAAAGCTCCACTTTACATCCTTGACGGTAACCCTGTAAGTTCATCTGACGTAAACTTAGATGACGTTGAATCAGTAACAGTTTTGAAAGGTCCAAGTGCAACAGCACTTTATGGACAGCGTGGTGATGCTGGTGTAATCATCATGGCTTCGAAAAAAGGTACGATGAAAAAAGGCGTTGGTATCGAATTGAACCAAAGTACTTTCTACGAAACAGTTTATGTATTACCTCGTTACCAAAACTCTTACGCTGGTGGTGCTTCTTCAGACATGATTAAATTCAACTGGGAAGCTGGTATGCCAGAAGAGTGGAAAGCATTAAATGGTAAATACTATCATGACTATTCTGATGATGCTTCTTGGGGACCTCGTATGGTAGGTCAAGAGTATATTCCTTGGTATTCTTGGTATCCAGGTACACAATACACTGGTAAAACGGCTTCTTTGGTAGCTCAACCAAACAACATCCGTGATTTCTACCAAGGTCAGTTTGCTACTAACACTAACGTAAACTTCTCGAAGGCTGGAGACAACTACTCTACTCGTATTTCATTTACTGCTCAAAACCAAAACGGTTTGATGTACAAATCAAGTGGTGTAAAATATAATATTTCATCACAAACTACAGTAGATTTAGGAAAGCATTTGACTGCAACAGCCAACATTAACTTGTCAGAATACACTATCAAAGGACAATTTAATGATGGTTATTCTAACCAATCTTCAGGTTCATTTAACTCTTGGTTCCACAGAGATTTGGATTTGAACAAGTTGAAAGAATTGAAAGATTTGACTTCTCCAGAAGGTATTTTAGCAAGCTGGAACCACAATAACCCAGGTGCTTATGCTTCTTCTCCATTGAACTTCTACGGAGCAAACTACTGGTATAACTTCTACTCGTATTTCGAGAAATTAGATATTTCAGAAAACAGAAGACGTATGTTTGGTGATGTGAATTTGACTTACAAAATCAATGATAATTTGAAAGTAGCAGGTTTTGTTCGTTTCAACCAAGGTAATACTTTTGGAGAATCTAAAGTTCCAACGATTCTTCAAACATCGGCTACTCAGACAGGTTTGAAAGCAGGTTATAACACTTACCAAACTTATGGTAACATTGTAAACAACGGTAACACGCCAAATGAAATGAACTACGAATTGATGGCAACTTATAATAAGCACATCAATGACTTTACAATCGATGCTTTGGCTGGTGGTAACATTCGTCACGATAGCTACAGAACAATGTCGGCTGGTACTGTAAACGGTTTGGTTATTCCAGATTACTTTGCTTTGAGTAACTCATCATCGACTCCTTCTTTGAGTTCTTACCGTTCAGATAAAGAAATTCGCAGTTTGTATGCACGTGGTTCATTCGGTTACAAAGACATCATTTTCTTGGAAGGTTCTGTACGTAATGACCGTTCATCAGCACTTCCAAAAGATGCTAACTCATACACATATCCTTCGGTAGGTACTTCATTCGTGTTCGGAGAGTTGATTCGCAATACAGTTCCTGCCTTATCATTCGGTAAGCTTCGTGCTAGCTGGGCACAAGTTGGTTCTGACTTAAGTCCATATTCATTAGCATTGAACTACTCATTGGCATCAGCTAAATTTGGTTCATACTCTTATATGGGAACACCAAATACGATTGTTGACCCTAATATCAAGCCAGCTTTGTCATCTGCGTATGAATTTGGTTTAGACTTGAAATTCTTGAAGGATAAATTAGGTTTGTCTGTAACATACTACAACGAAGACAAGATCAATGAAATCATTACTGTACCTATCTCAGGAACAAGTGGTTTTACTTCTAAATTGATTAACGCTGGTAAAATCAACCGTCATGGTTTGGAGGTGTCATTAAACGCAACTCCTGTTAAAACTAAAGATGTAACTTGGACTACTACTGTAAACTGGGCTAAAAACACTTCAAAAGTATTAGCATTAGCTGAAGGTGTAGATGCGATTACTGTAACATCTGATGCATTTGGTGTAGGTACTGTAGTTCACCAAGTTGGTGAAGCATGGGGTCAAATCCGTGGCGGTGCATACACTTACAAAGATGGCAAGAAAGTATTGACTGCTGATGGTATGTATGTAGTAACTCCAAACTCTTATTTGGGTAGTGTATTGCCAGACTTTACGGGTGGTTGGTTCAACCAAATCCAATACAAAGACTTCGTTCTTTCGGCTAACATCGAATTCTCAAAAGGTGGTAAATATTTCTCATTGTCTGATTACTGGGGTGGTTTCTCAGGTTTGTTTGAAAGAACAGCAGGTGTAAACGACAAAGGAAACCCTATCCGTGACCCTATCGCTGATGGTGGTGGTGTACACGTACAAGGTGTAACTGCCGATGGTGCAGCAGTAGATAAATACGTAGATGCTTATACCTACTTCCACCAATTTGCTACTAACAAACTTTCAGAAGAACACGTTTATGACCTTGACTTTATCAAATTGAGAGAGATTAGCATTGGTTATAGAATTCCAGTTAAAGGAAGCAAATTGTTACAAAGCGCAACGGTTTCAATTGTTGCTCGTAACCCTTGGTTGATTTATACTAAAAACAGAGATTTTGACCCATCAGAGATGTCTCAAATTTTCGGTGAAAACGGTCAGTTCCCAGGCACAAGATCATTAGGTGTAAACATCAAATTAGGTTTCTAACAAACGATTTTAATTGAAGAGTAAGATGATACGTAAAAATATACTAAAAACGCTGGGTTTTGCATCAGTTATGCTTTTCACAGCAAGTTGTTCGGATTTTGGAACAATGAACGACAACCCCAATGCCATTGTAACACCAGTAACATCAGCTTTGTTAACAAACGCATTGTTGGACTTTGATAGCCCCGCTACCAATGGCTCAATCAGAAATGGTTTATATTGTCAGTATTTTGCTGAAACACAGTACACTGAGACATCGCTTTATGCTATTCCACAAATTGGTTGGGATGGCAACTATGCTGGTTCATTGTATGACTTACAAAACATCATCAATAACAATACGGATCCTGCTACCAAAGCTTATGCTGCGTTAAATGGTTCAAACAATAACCAAATCGCTTTGGCTCGTATTGTAAAAGCATACCGCTTTTTGATGTTGACTGACCAATGGGGTGACATGCCTTATTCGGAAGCATTACAATTGAAAACACAACCAAAATACGATACACAACAAGAAATCTATACAGGTTTGTTTAAAGAGTTGAAAGAAGCTGTTGCTCAATTTGATGGTGGTGCTTCTCCTGCTGGCGATATTGTACATAGTGGTAATTTAACACGTTGGAAAAAATTTGCTAACTCTTTGCGTTTGATCATGGCTGTTCGTTTATCAAAAGTTGACCCAACTACAGGTAAAGCGCAGTTTTTGGATGCCTTGGCATCTAGTGGTGGTGTGATTGATGCAAACGAAGACAATACTCAAGTGGCTTATCCAGGCGGTACATTCAATAGCCCTTGGTACAATACCTACAACGGACGTAAAGATTATGGTATTAGTGATGTGATCGTAAATATGCTTTACGCAACTTCTGATGCACGTGTAAATGCTTATGGCGAACCAAATGCAAGTGGTACTGTGGTTCCTATGCCTTATGGTTTGACTCGTGATGATGCTGTGAACTATACCAACGCACACGCTGACTGGTCTAGAATCTTGAATCCTACTTATAGAGCTGGTAGTGCAACGTCATTTGTTTTGACAGCAGCTAGTGTTTATTTGGCAAGAGCCGAAGCAGCAGCTTTAGGTTGGACAACAGAAAGTGCTTCTACTATGTACAGCAAAGGTCTTGAAATGTCTTGGAAACAATGGGGTGTATTTGACCAAGCGAAGTTTAATGCTTTTATGTCAAATGCTTCTGTTCAATTAGGAACTACGAATGATGATATCTTGACTAAAGTTCGTACACAGCGTTATATCTCATTCTTCCCAGATGGTGCAAACGGTTGGTCAGAATGGCGTAGAACAGGTGTTCCAGCTCTTGCTCCAACACCAAAAGCTACCAACGTTAGTAAGCAGATTCCTCGTCGTTTTGTGTATGGTTCAAATGAGCCAAACCTTAACAAAACAAATTATCAAGCAGCAGTATCAAGACTAACAGGTGGTGATACACAGGATGCTAAAATTTGGTGGGACAAATAGATGAACATTTTAATTCTAGAAGCAATGAAAAAATATATCAACATATTTAATGTCTTAGTAATGGGTTCTCTTCTTTCGCTGACTAGTTGTATCGAAGAAGGAAAGGATCTAATTGCTGGAAAAGGCTCAAACTTTGTTAGAATCCCTGCTGCAGGCACAGAACTAAACAATGTAGGTCTTGAGCTTAGTGCAGGAGACAAAACGGCAGATTTAGTGGAAATTATCCGTGATGTAACTTCCAATGCTGAATTGCAATCGACCGTTACTGTGAAGTTAAAGGTAGATGATGCCTTGATTACGAAATATAACACGGCACATGGAACAACTATCAAACCTTTGCCAACTTCTTTTTACAAACTTTCAGCTACAGACGTAACATTCAATGCTGGTGAGTTTAGTAAAATTGTTCAGTTGACAATCGACCCTACCAAAATCGTAGGTGCTGACTATGCAGTAGGTTTAACGGTAGATAACGCAGGTGCTTACAAAATCCGTTCAGGTTTGGGCTCAGCATTGTTCAAAATCATTGCTAAAAACCAGTGGGATGGTCGTTACAAAGCTGCTGGGGTATTCTCACACCCAACTGCTGGTGACCGTGCTATCGACCGTGTAAAAGACTTGGTAAGTGTGAATGCCAACACGGTAATTGCTGAGTTAGGTGACTTAGGTGGTTCAGGATATTATATGTTGTTGACCATTAACACAGATAATTCTGTAACGATTAAGCCGTCTGGCGCAACTCCAAACGTAGACCAGAGTTATTCTAGAAACTACTACGACCCAGCTACGAAGAGATTCTATTTGAATTACTCTTATAACGTAAACGCTCCTCGTATTGTGAAGGAGACATTGACTAGACAATAAAGAATTTTATTAATAATTATTGGTTAAATTGTAATCGGTACTGAATATTTCGGTACCGATTTTTTTGAATCTGGATGTCTGAAATTCCAATTATTTAATTCTTCAGTCAAAATGGACAATGATCTAAAATATCAACTTATTCAATTCATTAGGGAGGAAATTGGAGAGTTTAATATGGAAATTACAGATACCACCGAGTTAGAAAATGATTTGGGTGTGACAGGAGACGATGGTAGGGATTTAATCGTAAAATATGCTAATGTATTTAATGTAGAAATAAATGGATTTGTGTTCTCTAAATATTTTTATCCCGAACCATCAGCTTTTTCTAATTTTAAACCAATTAGTTCATTAAATATAGCTAAGCTATTTGAAGGTATTCTTGAAGGAAAATTAACCTAAATTTTTCTCCAGAGGCATTAGGCAAATGATTTTTATTTTAAGCTTTTACTAAAAATAAAAATCATTCTATTCAAAATAGAAAAGAATAAATTTTATATCTTAACAAGGTAATTTCTACATTAATAAACAAATTATATCTCTAAATTAGTTTTAATATAAACTTTCTTATGAAAAAACACCTTTCATTTTGTGCACTATTGTGCACGCTACTTTTTACTTCTACTCCCAACTTATTTGCTCAATGTACAATTCCATTATTAGATATTAAAGACTCTGTTACAATAAAAGCGCTCAAACAATACATTAATTTAGCAGATGCAACAAACTCAAAATATAAGGGAAAATTTATAGATAAAAAGAAAACGATTGTTTTACTTCAAGAAAAGCAAACTATTCAAGCAGATGGTAAGATATTGAAGCTTATGGAAGTGAATATGAGTGAGACAAATTATTACAAATTTTGGAAGTTGATTATCACAGGATATTTTTATGTAGATGAGTTTCTCTTTGTAGTGATTTCTCCTCGTACGGGGTCATTTATTACTAATAACTACGATTACGATACTTGCTTAAGCCAAGTTCTACAAAATCATACAATTAGAGAATATGATTCGCCTAAAACATTTAAGAAAATCTTACATAATCAGGAAGTAACCATGAAGGAAATGGGAGAAAGTATCGATATGTATTCAGCCAGAATAACAATAAATCTGTTAGATAAAAATACAAAAGAACCTTACAGCATTCAGTTTTATAAATAGATTTTTAACGGAACTAGTCCGAGTCTTAAACTTGGACTTTTTTTGTTTGTAGTTTGCTAGAGCTGGCTTCCAAGCCAGTACTAACATAATCTAAGGTATAAGTTAAAGAATAAATCTTATCTGTTGGAAGTCTAAAGTCTTCCACTAAATAGAGACTTAAAAATAAAGTTTTGAAACTTTAGAAACAGAAAGCGCAAGTCTCAGGCTTGCGCAAGTGGGGTATTCAAATAAATTAACAGGTTGAAATAGGACCTTCAAAAAACAGTGATAATTCAATAAGTAGATTTTATAATGATTACGTTACCAAGAATCCGATGAGAAAGCTATTTTCTATTATTATGATACTCATATCATGCAATATTTATGGTCAAAGTGGAATAACGAGTATAACTAAATCAGATACTTTTTACATTCATAAAATAAAAAAGTATAAAACGATTAGCATCATTCATGCGAAAAATAACATAGATAAGATTTTCAAAATTGTATATAGACATTCAAATGTTGGTCAAAGTATAAAAAAAGGTCGGAAATATTACTTGGAAATAAGTACTGTCGGATTTGAGATGGATGGAAAAAATATAGGATTTATACCAAATAGAATAATGTGTTCAGAATACGATAAAGGGCTTAAAATCTGTACTGAACCCGAGAATGGAATTACTGAAATTTATGATTTGATTGAAATCTCAAATTGTCTATAGAGTTCCGCAGGACCTCGCCGCTACAAGCTTCCATGCCATTACTAGCTTAAACTAGAGATTCCAATCCTATTCGTAAAAGAGTTAAACTTATCTGAGGTTAAGTTTTAAAACTAGAGAAATAGAAAGCACAAGGCTAAGACTTGCGCTCGTGGGGTTCTTTGCTAGTGCTGGCTTCCAAGCCAGTACTAACATAATCTAAGGATTCTAATCCTATAAGTTAAAGAATAAATCGTATCTGTTGGAAGTCTAAAGTCTTACACTAAATAGAGACTCAAAAGTAAAGCTTTGAAACTTTAGAAATAGAAAGCGCAAGTCTCAGGCTTGCGCTAGATGTCCAATAGGATACAAAAAAAAGGAAGCCCGAAAGCTTCCTTTTTCAATTTAGGATCTCTACTTATTCTTCTCCTCAATCCAAAGTCTTGCGTTTACAAAAGCTTCTAACCAAGGACTTACTTCGTCGTTTTTGCGGTTGGCTGGGTAGTTTGCCCAGTTCCAAGGGAAAGTTGAACGCTCGATGTGTGGCATGGTTACCAAGTGACGACCTGTTGAGTCGCACATCATTGCTGTATTGTAATCCGAGTCATTTGGATTAGCAGGATACTCAGCATAACCATATTTACCAACAATGTGATAACGTTCTTCGCCATAAGGTAATACAAACTTACCTTCTCCGTGTGATACCCAAACACCCAAAGTAGTTCCTTCTAAGGTAGAAAGCATTACTGAGTTGTTTTGCTGGATAGTAACTGAGGTAAAGATACTTTCGTGCTTATGTGATTTGTTATGGTGCATTTTACCATGCGTATCATGGTCTGGATTGATTAATTCCAATTCCATAAACAACTGACATCCGTTACAAATACCTACCGAAAGGGTATCTTCACGTTCGAAGAATTTCTTGATGGCAGCATTAGCTTTTTCGTTATACAAGAATGCTCCAGCCCAACCTTTTGCCGAACCTAAAACATCTGAGTTTGAGAAACCACCCACTGCACCAATAAACTGAATATCTTCTAATGTCTCACGACCAGCGATAAGGTCAGTCATGTGAACGTCTTTTACATCAAAGCCTGCCAAATACATCGCATTCGCCATTTCACGCTCTGAGTTTGAGCCTTTTTCACGAATAATAGCTGCTTTCGGACGAGTTGAAATCGCACGGTGGTCAGTTAATTTTCCTGTGAACTGTGAAGGGAATGTATAAGCTAAAGGTTGATTTTTGTAGTTGGTATAGCGATCTAAAGCCGTTTCGTTTTTAGATTGTTTTGAATCTAAAAGGAATGAAGTTTTGTACCAAACATCTCTTAAGTCAGCCACTGAGAAATCAAATGATGTATCATTATTTTTTACAGAAACTGTATTTCCTTCTACTACTTCACCAATTTTAATGATAGAAATATTGTTTGCTGCAAAAGCTGACTCAACTGAAGCGTCTGCTTGGAATACCAAGGCAATGTTTTCGTTGAACAAAGCTTTTACGGTATCGTTTTCACCTAAACCTGACAAGTCTAAGTTGGCGCCAAGGTTTACATCTGCGAAACACATTTCTAATAAAGTCGTAATCAAACCACCGCTACCGATGTCGTGACCTGCCTCGATTTTACCTGCTTTGATTAAATCTTGGAAAGTATCAAATGCTGTTTTGAAATATGCTGCATCTTGAATCGTTGGAACTTCGGTGCCTACTTTATTCAAAATTTGTGCAAATGAGCTACCGCCTAATTTCAAACTATCTTTCGACAAATTCAAATAGTAAATAGCACCTCCATTACGTTGTAAAACTGGCTCAACTACTTTGTTGATGTCCGAACAATGAGCTCCTGCCGAGATGATTACTGTACCTGGGGCGATTACTTCATCGTTTGGATATTTTTGCTTCATCGATAGGGAATCTTTTCCTGTCGGAATATTGATTCCTAATTCAATTGCAAAGTCAGAACAAGCTTTTACGGCTTCATATAAACGTGCATCTTCACCTGCATTTTTACAAGCCCACATCCAGTTTGCTGACAATGAAACCGATTTTAAACCGTCTTTCAAAGGAGCAAAAACGATGTTTGACAATGCTTCTGCAATGGCAGTACGAGAACCCGCTGCTGGGTCAACGATAGCTGCTACTGGCGAGTGTCCTACTGAAGTGGCAATACCATCTTTTCCTTTGAAATCCAAGGCCATTACGCCAACGTTGTTCAAAGGCAATTGCAATGGACCAGCGCATTGTTGTTTGGCAACACGTCCACCCACACAACGGTCAACTTTGTTGGTCAACCAATCTTTACAAGCTACAGCTTCTAACTGTAATACTTGATTCAAATATGATGGAATTTCTGTTTCAGCGTAAGACAAACCTGCGTAATTGCGCTCAATGGTTTTATCTTCCATCACAATTTTAGGTGAGCTTCCGAACATTTCCGAAATAGCAAAATCCATTGGTTTTGCACCTGTAGATTTTGATTGGAAAGTAAAACGGTTGTTGCCTGTAATATCACCTACGGTGTACATTGGTGAGCGCTCACGCTCTGCTACACGTTGAAGGGTTGCTATATCTTTTTCACCAATCACCAAGCCCATACGTTCTTGTGATTCGTTACCGATGATTTCTTTTGCTGAAAGCGTTGGGTCACCAACTGGCAATTTGTCTAAATCAATCAAACCGCCTGTTTCTTCTACCAATTCTGACAAACAGTTAAGGTGTCCACCAGCACCGTGGTCGTGGATAGAAACGATTGGGTTTTCGTCAGATTCTACCAAGCCTCTGATAGCGTTGGCAGCACGTTTTTGCATTTCTGGGTTTGAACGTTGAATGGCGTTCAATTCAATACCTGAACCAAATGCGCCCGTGTCAGCAGATGATACTGCTGCACCACCCATACCAATACGGTAGTTTTCACCACCCAATACCACTACTTTATCGCCAACCGATGGCTTTTGTTTTTTGGCTTGACTTTCTTTGCCATAACCAATACCACCAGCCAACATGATTACTTTATCGAAACCTAATTTGCGAGCTTCTTCTTCGTGTTCAAACGTCAAAACTGAACCCGTAATCAAAGGTTGACCAAACTTGTTGCCAAAATCAGAAGCACCGTTAGACGCTTTGATTAAGATATCCATAGGTGTTTGATATAACCAGTCACGTTCGTTCATGCCTTTTTCCCAAGCACGAGATTCTTCTAAGCGAGAGTACGAAGTCATATAAACCGCAGTACCTGCCAAAGGCAACGAACCTTGTCCACCAGCCAAACGGTCACGAATTTCGCCACCTGAACCTGTTGCTGCACCGTTAAATGGTTCAACTGTCGTTGGGAAATTGTGTGTTTCAGCTTTTACCGAAATAACAGAATCGAATTCTTTTTCGTCGTAAAAGTCAGGTTTGTCAGCAGATTTTGGAGCAAATTGAGTAACGCGAGGACCTTTGATAAAAGCAACGTTGTCTTTATAAGCAGAAACGATGTCGTTTGGATTCGTTTCAGAAGTTTTCTTGATGAGCTTGAAAAGAGAGCTTGGTTTTTCTTCTCCGTCGATGATAAAAGTACCATTGAAGATTTTGTGACGACAGTGCTCAGAGTTTACCTGAGAGAAACCAAACACTTCAGAATCTGTCAATTTGCGACCTAATTTTTCTGAAAGACCATTCAGGTAGTCGATTTCTTCCTGACTTAGTGCAAGTCCTTCTTGTTTGTTGTAGGCTGCAATATCGTCGATTTCGAGAATAGGTTCAGGCTGAATTTTTATCGTGTAAATAGCTTGGTTTAAGCTTGTGTACTTTTGCGATAACATTGGGTCGAAGTCCGTAAAATCTTCGGCTACCTGAGCAAACTCCTCAATACGGATAATTCCCTGAATACCCATGTTTTGGGTAATTTCCACAGCATTGGTACTCCATGGAGTAATCATAGCGGCACGTGGACCTACAAAAACCGCCTCTAACGAAGCATCCTCTTGATTGATGACAGTGAAACGATGGTCTCTTGAACTGTTGAAAAGCCACACTAGTTTTTGAATATCTTCCTCTGCGATAGCAGATTGAGCTTGGACAGCAAAAACATTACCAGAGTGACTTCCGAAGAAATGAATCATGATGATAGCAAATTGATAGTTGATTGTGCCTAATTCGGTAATTTTGAGTCAGAAAAATTACATAAAACAGCCGAATTACTTAAGAAAGTGCAAATTTAGGGTTTTTAAAACTGAATCCCTAAGAAAATCTATAGATTAGGCAATACCGAACGTATTGCCTTTCTGGGTAAAAACAAATACTACATTATTTACCTAAATCTCAAGAGTGTAATAGAAGCAGGAGCTAGGGTGATACTTGAAATACTGTTATCGATATTTTGATGTTGATAATTTACTACATTCTGTGAGGGTTTTTCAAGCGTATTAGCTGCCGTATATGAAGTAGCAGTAAGCTCATGTTTCTCGAATATTTTCAAGCTTTTGGCTACAGGGAAATCAATTTCTGTTGCCACTGCCAAATCAGGATGACGGTTTACTATAGCGAGCGTTAGCGTTTTGGTATCTTCATCATAACTTGCAGAAGTGTCCAATATCCCAAGGTTTTCAGCGCCCAATTGTCCTAAAGCTGGACTTTCGACTTCAGTTGCAATACTTGTTCCTTTGCAATATTTACGATAGAGTTCGAGTGGATAAAAAACAGTTTGACAGATAGATTCTTTTTCATTGGTCATGATTGGTGCTAGCACATTGACGGTTTGCGCCCAAGTAGCCATGCCCACAATGTCTGCTTGACGTTGGAATATATTCAGAAAGCCTGCAACCCCTAAGGCATGAAACCATTGATACGTTACTTCAAGATTGTAAGCACCTTTTCCTTCATTTTCCCAAATCCCCCATTCGTCCAAGGCAATTTTCAATGCCTTTTTACGAGGAGGAAAACGATACCAACGATTAAAATTTTCTACTTTTTCGGGTGCTAAATCATGAATCTGTTTTTTGGTAGCGACTATTTCTTTTTCAAAAGTAGCAATATGAGCAAATAGCGAAGCAGGTTGACCTTTCTTAGAATTGGCGTAATAATGCAAAGAGATATAATCAGCAATAGGATGGAGTTCTTTAATGAGAATTTCGTTCCATTTGGTATCTCCACCTGCCAAAACTAGCGAAATATTTGGGTCTTGTAACTTCATTAATTTGGCATATTGCCAAGCAATTTCTACATATTTATTGGGGTCTTGCAAACGACCTGTATCTGGTACAGCACTTTCCTCATTTCCTAATCCCCAATATTTTACCTTGTGAGCCTGAGGATAACCATGTTTTTTACGGAGACTTGCAAACGAAGTATTTCCAGAACCATTACAGTATTCGACCCAGTTGGAGGCTTCTTCTGGTGTACCTGTATTCATATTGACCACCAAAAATGGGTCAGTTTTGAGCGTCCGACAATAATCGATAAACTCATTGGTACCAAATTGGTTGCTTTCTTCGCCACCCCAAATGAGGTTTGGTCGAACAGGACGCAGATTTTTGGGGCCTATACCGTCTTGCCAATGGTAAATTTTAGTAACAGTACCTCCTGGAAATCTCAAAAGAGGTGTTTGTAGTCTTTTGATTTTTTCTAAAACATCTTTTCTTACTTGATTGGTTTTAGCATCTACGACTCCACCTGTGATGGCTCGACCGAGATATTCGATAAATTGCCCATAAATTTCAGGTTCTATTTTACCGATTGGTTTTTCAAAATTGACATGAACTTTAGCTTTAACTGTTTTAGCAAAAGGCGCTCCTTGGTAAATAGAAGAGGGAAGCAGGCTCGCTAATGCTAAACTGATGGATTGACGCAAAAAGGTACGACGGTTGGGAGATTGCATAAATGTTTAGATAGAAAATGAGTGAATACCGTAAAATAGTCTATTTCTGTTATGAGAAACGAACCTGATAAAATTAAAGATTAAATTCTAAAGAACTGTCTGTATTGAGGAACTTGTTCTTGAAAAAATACATTTCTTACAAATAGATATGAATATATATAGTTTGAATTTTATAATTTATTGATATGAAAGTAACAGAGAATTTACAAGAATTTTATCAGAGACTAGAAATTCAACCAAGGGAATCTATTAGTCATAATACGCCTCATATCAATGTTTTTGAAAGAGGTGATTGTAAAAATCTTTTGCCATATTCTCGTAGAGATTATTATAAAGTAACGCTTGTAATAGGAGAGGGTCGTGTTGAATATGCTGACAAAACGATATATATCGATAAGCCAGCACTTTTGTTTAGTAACCCAACATTGCCCTACTATTGGCAATCAATATCTGATTTACAACAAGGTTGGTTTTGTATTTTTAACGAAGCCTTTATTCATCAACGAGACAATTTGTTGACAGAGTTGCCAATGTTTCAAATGAATACCGAAAAAGTATATTTTATTGATGAAAAAAGTGTAGGGGAAATATTAGACTTATTTCAAAAAATGAAATGCGAAAGTTTGGGTAACTATGCTTATAAACAGGATATTATGCGAAATTATTTGCATTTGATTGTTCATTATGCTTTAAAGTCCTTTAATCAATCCCAACAAGAAGTTCCTGTAAATGCTAATGCTCGCATTACTCAGCAATTTTTTGATGTATTGGAGAGTCAATTTCCTATTGATTCTATGCAAAATCAATTGCAGTTGACCACCGCAAAAGACTTTGCCGATACATTGAACCTACATGTCAATCATTTGAATCGTGCAGTAAAAACTATTACAGGAAAAACCACAACTGAGCATATTGCCCATAGAATTGTACTGGAAGCCAATCAATTATTGACTTATACCGATTGGGCTATTGCCGAAATAGCTTATTGTTTGGGATTTGAATATCCTGCTTACTTCAATAATTTTTACAGAAAAGCTACAGGCAACAAACCAAAAGAGTTAAGAAAATTAGAACTTGTTTGAATTTTATAATTTCTTGTTTGAATCTTCTTTTGTAGCCTTCTTTTTGTCCTATAATTTTGTGGAGTAATAAAGAGGGATTAGGGTATAGGCATTAGTTTTTATTTGAAGATTGAAACTCCTTGCCTAACAACTGATGCCTCTATTTAACTCCTTTGAAATATGAAAGCGGTTCAGGAAAAAAATAGAGTTATTGCTACTTTGTTAGCATTTGCAGTAATACCAATGTCGGGTTTGGCAACGGATATTTACTTACCTTCGATGCCCTATATGGCAAAATATTTTGGTCAGGCAGAAAATAGTATTCAACTGACACTATCCCTTTATTTAGGTAGCTATGCTATTGCACAGTTTTTTGTAGGAAGTATTCTCGATGCTTTCGGGCGTTATAAGTTGTCGACACTATCGTTGTTTTTATTTATGGTATCTTTTTGGGTAACTGCCATAAGTACAGACATATACATGATTTATGCGATGCGTGTTGTGCAGGGGATTCTCTCAGCTTTTGCGATTGTTGCCAAGCGAGCATTTTTTGTAGACGTGTATGAGGGTGAAGAAAGAAGACAATATTTGAGTCTGATGACCATCGTGTGGTCGGCAGGTCCGATTGTGGCACCTTTTATTGGGGGCTATTTACAAGAACATTTTGGCTGGCAATCTAATTTTTATTTATTGGCAGTATATAGCGGTGTGGTAGGAGTGTTAGAGTTTTTGTTTTCGGGAGAGACTATTCGTAAAAAGACAGCCTTCAATGGTCGTAATTTGCTGGGTAATTTTAAGGAAATGATTGCAACACCAGACTTCTTTTTAGGCTTATTGATTGTAGGACTTAGTTACGGAATGATTTTTCTTTTCAACCTAAGTGCTCCTTTTATCATCGAGCATCAGTTGGGATATACGCCTGTGACTGTTGGATATGCTTCCTTGATTATGGGAATAGCATGGATGTTGGGTGGTTTTTTGGGACGTACATTGATGAATAAACCATTTTTACCCAAAATACAATTAGCAAGTTTGGTACAAACAACCTTGATTTTGGCGATGTACATTTCTTCGCAATGGCTGCAAAACCTTTACACTTTGCTTGGATTTGCCTTTTTTATTCACTTAGCGGCTGGCTTTACCTTTAACAATTACTTTACGTATTGTCTGAGTCGTTTTCCTAAAATTGCGGGCGTTTCGGGTGGATTTACTGGAGGGGTCGCCTTTATTCTGACTTCAGGTTTGAGTTATGGTGTCGTAAATATGCTACATCCTGCTACTCAACCAGACTTAGCTTTAGGCTATTTTTCAATGGGAACTTTTGTGATGTTGTTGCTCACTACAGTTAGAATAGGGAAATTACACCCGTCGGTTTCATAACTCAAAATGAAAGGGTAAAATGGAGTCATTCTTAATTGAGTGATTGAGCGAATGAGTGATTATTTTTAATTCTAGTGGTAGGGACGCAATGCTTTGAGTCCCTACCACTAGAATATAGATTTTTAAAATCACTTAATTAGTAATAGCTCATTTTTAGGTGAAATTTTTAATACACATAAGCAATAGGAAAGATTAAATTAATAGTACATCTGTGTTGCAGTGAAATCCAATAACTGATATACTATTAACTTATAACTTCTTTTTACTTGAATTTACAAAAAGGATTATAATTCGTCACAGATGTTGTTTTATACTTTACGAAATCTTCAAGACATTCGCGTAGCTATCTATTGGCTTGTTTTCTGGAAATTGGATATGCAAGCCATCCGAAAGTCTTTCAAAACTCAAGGCTTGATTTTGATTTCCTAGGAACTCTACCTTATTGATGGTTTGTGTATGTAAAGGGCTATTTTGAGCTAAACTTTTGATAACCACTTTTCCATTTGAAGGCCAATCCATTACTGTGGCAAAAAGCGTATTTCCCAAAGTATTGAAGCGAATATCTTCAGCAGTATATTTCGTTTTACCTTCATTGAAACCTTGGGCGTTTAGTTTCGCTTCGTTTTGAGTAGATGGACCTTCGCCATAGATTTTCCATGGTCTTGTTCCATAAATACTACCACTATTAACGGCCATCCAACGCCCGATTTCTTCTACAATTTTACGTTCTTTTTCATCAATACTTCCATCGCCTCGTACGGGTACGTTGAGTAAATAATTTCCATTTTTGCTAACAATATCTACCAAAGCATGAATGACAGATTTTGCTGATTTATAGTCATTTCGATTATAAACGCCACGGTCATAATGCCAGCTTCCGATACAAGTATCCGTTTGCCAAACGAAAGGTTGAATATCGCTAGCTTGTCCACGTTCGATGTCCCAAACCATGGCTTTACGCTCGTTTTCATCTAAGATTTTACCATTAATGACAGCTCTTAATTCTCCATGACGCTTGATACTCATATTATAATGATGGGCTGCTATGCGCAATCCTGCATCGCTGATTGGCCAAAATGGAAGTTTGGTATCATCAAAATACAGTAAATCTGGGTCATATTTATTGATGAGGTCAATGGTACGATTTACGAACTTTTCAATATATTCTTTTGATGGTCTGTTGGCTCCATTTTCCCATTCCCATTGCTTATGTATAGCCCCATTTTGAAGACTATTCTCGCTAAGATCATGATTTTGAGCATAAAGATCTTGTGGGTCAAGCCCTTCCCACCACTGTCCTTTTCCATCAGATTTGCGTAGTTTTCCGTCGTAAGGAACTCCCGCTAATGCGCCATTTTTATCACTTCTTTGAGCAGATTCGTACCAGCGCCAAGCATGACTTGCATGAATACTTACGCCAAAAGGAAGATTGTTGGCTTTGGCAGCTTTTGCCCAGCCAGCGATAATATCCTTTTTAGGACCCATTTTGGTAGAGTTCCATTGGCTTTGATATTTACTATCATACATATCAAAATTATCATGGTGATTGGCCATCCCAATAAAATATTTCGCTCCTGTATTTTTATAAAGCGTCACCAACTCGTCTGGATTCCATTTTTCGGCTTTCCATTCATGAATAATATCTTTGAACCCAAACTTAGATGGGTGCCCAAATTTTTCTACATGATATTTATATTGCCAGTCGCCCTCTTGATACATCCCTCTGGCATACCAATCGCCTGCCTCTGCCTGACATTGGGGACCCCAGTGCGCCCACATACCAAATTTGGCATCTTGAAACCACTTTGGTACCTGATATTGCTCTAAAGAAGCCCAATCAGGCGTAAATTTTCCAGTAGCAATTTTTTCGCCTCCAGAAAAATTTGTAAAAGAATTTTGTGCAAAAGTCGGCTTTGCCAAGCTAAGGGCTGAAAAGCCTAAACCAAGTTGTTTTAAAAGCGCTCGTCTTTTCATAGTTTATCAAGATACATTGAATTGATAAAGCAAAATTAAATGCCAAGGACAGTTTAGTTCTTATATAAATCAGCAATTTTATTATACAAATCAGACTTTTTTGAGGTATATATATCCATTTTTTAGATAAAACTACATAGAAAAGGTTATGAAAATTCTTTATTTTATCTAGTATTGAATCTTAAATGATTGTTTTTTTAGTGAAAAAGATGGCTATCGCTTTATTAGATTAATTTATACAAATCAGACTTATTTATGAGAAGTTTTTCAAGTAATCAACTCTTTTCATTGCTTCATGTAGATTATGTGAAACTGGGAGTAAAATGGAATTACAAAACCGTGATTAGTCCCTATTATAGACTATATTTTATCGATGAAGGAAAGGGGAAGATTACAAGCCCGCAAGGTGTGGTCGATTTGGAAGTGGGTTATTTGTATCTCATTCCAAGTTTTACAGTATGTGATTTAAGTTGTGATGAATATCTGAGCCAATATTTTGTTCAATTTTTTGAAGAATCGGGTAATGGGTTGTCCTTATTTGCCAATCAGCGAAAAGTAATGAGAGTAAGAGCCAACGAAGGTGATATTTTCAATTTTAAGCGATTACTAGAAATAAATCCTGGCAGAGGAATCAACCGTTCTGACAACCCCAAGGTGTATGAGAAAGATATTTATTACAAAGAATATCAAGATTTAAACCATCAACAATCATTGTCTTGCCATTTCGAAACGCAGGGAATTTTATATCAATTAATTGCAAAATTCTTGAATAAAGAGCCTGACTTAGAGAAAAATACTTCTGATATTCCGTCTAAAATCATGGATTCGATAAGCTATATTCAGCTTAATATGTCTCAAAAAATATCAGTAAACCTGCTGGCGTCCAGAGCCAATATGCACGTTGATTATTTTTCGCGATTATTCCTGCAAGCAACAGGTTTGCGCCCTATGTCTTATATTCTTGACAAACGAATTGAGCGGGCACAGTACCTGATGATTACAGGGTATTTGTCTTTTGAAGACATTGCTTCACAAACGGGTTTTGAAAGTGTGTCCTATTTTTCAAGAGTATTCAAGTCTATTACAGGTATGACTCCTGGGCAATATAGAAATAGACGGCTAAGTGTTTGATTATTAGACTTAAATATACAAAATTTAAGTTGAAATAGAATCTCTAGAAAAACTTAAAATCTTCAAGCTATGAAAATAATATTATATGGATTAATCTCTATCTTTTCGTTGGTTGCACCTGTTGTAGGTGGATATAAAATAACCCAGCAAGAAGCAACAAGAATTTTAGGAGAGTCCTGTGAGCTTACCGAAAGTACAAGTGCCTCAAAAAATGGTGGACATGAATACAAATGTAAGTTTTTGACCAAGTCAAGTACAGTTGATAGTCCACAAAGAGCCTTGTATTTTATGTTTGAAAGTTATGCAAACGATGCAGAAGCTATCAAAATGTTTTCTGAATTCCAGAAAAGCAACCAGCATCAAAGTGGTTATGAGATATTGAGCAGTGTAGGAGAAGAGGCTTTTTTTCATAGCGATGGCAAAAATTTTTGTCTAGTCATTGTCAGAAAAAAGAATGAGATGATTAGACTCAAAGTGAATAAGTTTTCTGAAAAAACTTCTATAACTGAACTCAAGGCTGTAGCAAACGACATTATTAGCCGTATCTGAATAGCGTAAATGTGAAAGCACTAAGGAGTATCTTTTCGAGATTTCGGTGCTTTCTCTTTTTTATTAAACAGTTTTTTATGGTTAAAAATCTCTGGTGATAGTACCAGAGTTTATATACGTCGAAAAAAGACCTTTTCCCATCAAAATGCTTTCACAATTGGGCAACATCATTGTCTAATCGATTGTCTGGATAATATAATCATAAATTTTATGGAGTAAATTATTGCTAACAATTCAGACAATCAAATCATGAAAGAAACCCGAAACGATTTTACAAGAAGACATTTTTTGACCGCTATCTCTGGTATGGGTGGTATTATATTACTTAAATCTTTTCATTCATTTGCCATAGATGACACCAATCTTCGTATATCTACTATCGTTAATAAAACCATTGCGATAGACACACATAATCACATAGATGTTCCGCTCAAAAAAGAAGAGCTACCAGGATCTGAAGTAGATTTAAAAGTTGAAATGAAAAAGTCGGGGCTTTCAGCTATTTGTATGACTTTTGTTGTCGACTACCAAAAACTCACTTATGAAGGAGAAGCCTACGAGCGTTTTATGAATGGTTTAGATGCTATGGATAAAATGCTGGAAACCAACCAAATAAATCGAGTATATAATCTTTCAGATCTAAAAAAAGCACATAAGTTGGGTACTCCAACAGTGATTCAATCAGTAGAAGGAGGGCATTTTTTAGAAGGGAAAATAGAGCGATTGGTAATAGCTTATCAACGAGGACTAAGGCAATTAGGACTTTTACACGACAATGACGCATCAGTGCCTTTGGGCGATATTTACACCAATCCACCCAAATATAATGGATTGTCAGATTTTGGAAAGGAAGTTGTCAAAGAATGCAATAGATTAGGTATTTTGATTGATTTAACCCATTGTAGCGATGCCGCCATAAACGATGCACTCAAACTCTCAAGCAAACCCATGGTGGTATCACACACGAGTTTGAATACGCAATTGGGACAAAATCCTAATATGGCTAAAATGATGATGCCTCGTTTAATTACAAAAGAGCAAGCCAAAATCATAGCAGAGTTAGGTGGATTAGTAGGTGTTTGGAAACATTTGACTGATACACCTGCTGCTTATGCACAAAATATCAAAGCGATGGTAGATGTAGTTGGTGTTGACCATGTGTGTTTGGGAACAGATACCAAATTGACTCCCGCCTATCGTTCTCTCAATGCTAACCAAAATCGACAGAATAATAATAACAATCAGTCAAAACGTTATGGCGAGCGCACAAATGAAATATGGGAATCTCAACATTCAGGGTATTTCTATACCGTGGTGGAAGAATTACTAAAACTAAGCTTGAAAGAACAAGAGATTGTCAAAATTGGAGGAGGTAATTTTTGTAAAGTTTTTGATAAAGTAACGACTGGGCATTAATGGTTGTAAATCGAAAAGAATATTGACAAAGTAATTTATCACTTTGGGATTAGGCAAAATTCGATTATTTTTAACTACGATAATGCTAAACCCTTTATGAAAATGAATACTACAAGTATCAAAGAGCTCCGAGCTGTAACTATCTTCGATGCTCCTATTGAATTACTTTGGAAGGTCTGGACTGAGCCCAAACATATAGTCAACTGGTGGGGACCCGCTGGATTTACGTCTACGATTCATGTGATGGATGTGCAGGAAGAAGGCGAATGGAAAATGACTATGCATGGTCCAGATGGGAAAAATTATCCTAATCGAAGTATTTATTTAGAGATTATTCCCTATCATAAAATAGTTTTCGAACATTTTAACCCACATTTTACGACAACCGTTTTTTTTGAAGAAAAAGGTGACGAAACTCAAATCGATTGGTCAATGCTGTTTGATACCCCAGAAATGTACGATATTGTAGTAAAAGCTCACAAGGCGGATGAAGGTCAAAAACAAAATCTTGTGCGTTTGGAGCGTTATTTGAAAGTACTTTTGGGAAGTTCGATGAATTGAGAATAAGTTGTTGATTCAAAACATGAGTCATTCCGAATTTTAAGATTATCCTCCAAGTTTTCGTCAAGAAAGCGGTCGGAAAATGTTTTCCGACCGCTTTTTTTGAGACTATACTTCAACATAACGCCTCTTTAGACGCAAAGCATTGCATCTTCACTAGTAAAATTCATATTAGAAATAATCACTTATGCGCTCAATCACTCAATTAGGAATGACTTATGTTTTAATAATTAAACCTTCCTATTCAAATATCCAGAATAATCAGTTTGTACAGATTCGTAAGTTTCAGCGATAAGATTAGAGGTCAAGATAAAATCGGCGGTGGCACGATTACATGCCATCGGGATATTCCAAACTACACCCAAGCGTAAAAGTGCTTTAATATCTGGGTCGTGCGGTTGAGACGCCATTGGATCCCAGAAAAAGATTAAAACATCTATTTTACCTTCTGCAACCAACGCACCAATTTGTTGATCGCCACCCAGTGGTCCGCTCAAAAATTTCTTAACAGGTCGGTCTATGGCTTCTTCAATTAATTTTCCTGTTGTGCCTGTAGCAAACAACTCATGGCGTGACAAAACTCCTCTATTGTAATAAACCCAATCGATTAATTCAGCTTTCTTGTTGTCATGTGCAATGAGCGCAATACGTTTGCGTGTGGCAATGGTTCTATCAGACATAATTGTAAAAAAGGATTGTTTTAAGGTCAGAAATTAATGACCTAAATATAGAGGAAATTGCTTTAAGTTTCGTGAAAAATAATGGTCTAAGCCTATTATTTAAAAGGGAATTTAGGGCTTAAATGACTCAAAAACTCCATTTACTCAAAATTTAAGACAAAAAGAGAAATAAGCTTTGGAAGTGTTCACAAAAATCGAATTCTTTGTCACATGATGATTACGTAGATAACAAGCTGTTAACCAGAATAGTATTGCCACAACGCCATTTGTATTGATTTGATAAATACCTTACTCAATATGCTCAGGAAATTATATTGTACTTTTTTGCTATTAATTCTTATTCCAACTCAACGATTGTTGTCTCAAAATTCTGGGATTAATTTCGAGCAACTCGGAATCAAGGAAGGACTGTTGTCCAAAGAAGTTCAGTTTATTACCAAAGATGCTCAGGGGTTTTTGTGGTTGGGGTTCAAACAAAGTATCAGCCGCTACGATGGCTATCATTTTACTCATTTTCCTCAATCCGAAATGCTCTTTGGATTGTCCTCCGACCACAAAGGGAAAATCTGGTTTGCCAACATCAATGGACTTTTTAGCATTGACGAAAAAAGCTTAAAGATTCAAAAAGAAATCTCGTCTAACTTGCACGATGCCTATCCCGAAAATGACCATTATGAAAATATCTTTGCAGATAGTCAAGGGCGAATTTGGTCTAATGATTTTAACAATATCAAGTGTTATGAGCCTAAAACCAAGCATTTAAAAGTCTTCCGAATTACACCAAGTTATCAATTCAATATTTTTAAAAGTCGGGTTACAGAAGATGCTCAAGGGCGTGTTTGGGTAGCCAATCAGTGGGGAATCCAGTGCTATGACGCACAAACGAAGCATTTGTGGAAAGTTTTGAAAAATCAATCTGTAAGTGATATTGCATTTCTGAGTAAAGATTCTACGCTTTTTACGACACCGAATGGGGAGATTTTTTTACTCGAAATCTCCAAAAAACGTATTAGTCCTTACATCAAGCTTCCTTCGAAGACAGACGTTCCTGTGTTTTTGAAACCTGCTCATTTACCGTTTCATTTTTGGCTTGGCACCGACCGCTCGTTATATCTTTTCGATGCCAAACATCAATCATTTACAGATTTTTCAAGTCTGCGGGAAGAAGGTATTGCCATGAAAGATTGTTATTTGGATACCCAAAATCAGACCACTTGGCTGGCATCATCAGTTGGTCTTTTGAAGCATGATTTTGCGATAGATGCAACGCTTTTACAGGTAGATTTACCCCAAAAACTGGTCGCATTTCCTGTAAAGGTGACCTGTTTTTTTCATGAAAATCCAGAACGAAATTGGCTAGGACTATCCCATACAGGAGTATTATCATGGAATGAGCATACCAATGATTTTCAATTATTTGCCATTCCTGATGGTACTCCTGTCAATCAATTGCTAAAAGATGCTTCAGGGAATTTGTTGGCATGTACTCAAAAGGCCATTTTTAAATTAAATATGGTAACAAAATCATGGGAAAAGCGTATTTCTTTTTCAACCAATATCAAAAAAGTATGCCTGACTAGGCAAAACCAACTTTGGTGTTTGCCTGAGTCAGGAGCGATTCAAGTGTATGATTGGCGTACGAATCAGATGCTTTTGCCTTGGAAGGAGCTACCATATCAAAACTTTTTTCAGCAAAATGTATTTACAGATGTTCTCGAAACTGAAGATGGAAATCTATGGTTTTCGGCATGGTTTCCGAAGGGTTTTGGTATTGCCCATTTTGACATAGAAAAGAAGCAGTTTGTATTAGCCGAAAACCAGAATAAACATACAGATTTTGTCACTGATTACTATTTGAGTCTAGCTTATCATGAGCCAAATACGATCGCTATTTCGGGATATGGCGGTTTTAATGTGCTCAATACCAAGACTGGGAAAATCATTAGAACAGGAGCATCGGGAAATTTAAAACTAAAAGGAGGCAATTGTAATTCGATTGTGTTGGACAAAAAGGGCACAATATGGATGGGTACTACCGAAGGGGTTTGCTCGGTTGGAAAACAAAATCAAGTGTCTTACTTTTCGGAAAAAGATGGTTTGGCAGAAAATGACGTGGTGTTTGGCTATAGCCTAAATCAAGCCAATCAGCTATGGCTGGGGTTTACCAATCAGTTCAATATTTTGCGGTTGGAAAGGCTTCAACAAAAGCAGATAAAATCAAATTTGAAAATCTCTACTATCGAAATATTGGGCGATACAACCTTAGTAAATACCCATGAATCGCTGGTGTTTGAACCCCAACAGAACAATCTGACAATTAGGCTAAGTCCTTTGAATTTTAAATCAGCTTCGCAAAATCATATTCGTTTTAAACTGGTTGATATTCACGACAATTGGATTGATAATGGAAATGCTGAAATGATAAGCTTTTCGGATTTAGCTCCAAAACAATATGAATTATTGGTACAACAAGGTGATAGTCAGGGGAATTGGGCGAGTATTCCTTTGTCGATTAATTTTGAAATCCAACCTCATTTTTACCAAACTTGGTGGTTTCAGATATTGGTAGGGTTGCTAGTTCTTGTAGCTGTCTATAGCCTCTATTTGTACCGAATCAAGCAAATTAAAGAGATATATACCGTGAGAAATAAGATTTCGGCTGATTTGCACGATGAAGTTGGTTCAACTATTAGCGGCATTAATATTATCAGTAATATCCTCAAACAAAGGCTTGATGAACAACCTGAAAATAAAGGTTTTGTCGAAAGGATTTCTGAGGATGCCAGAAAAATAGCCGAAGCTTTGGACGATATTGTGTGGAGTATCAAACCTCAAAATGATAGTTTGGAAAACGTACTTTCACGCATGACACGCTATGCCAGTGAGTTGTTTGAGGCTAAGAATATCAACTATCAATTACAACTTCCAGAAGATTTGAGTGGTATTGCCTTACCTATGGAAAAACGACATGATATCTATTTGATTTTTAAAGAAACCGTCAATAATATTGCCAAGCACAGTCAGTGTACAGAAGCAAATATTAAGATTATAATTCAGAAAAAATCAATCATTCTTTCGATTCAAGATAATGGAATTGGGTTCGACACCAATCAAAAAACTGATAGAAATGGTATTCAAAATATCAAAGAAAGAGTCAATAAATACCAAGGAAAACTAAGTATTCAAAGCGACCCAATGTCGGGGAGTCTATTCTTGATTGATTTGCCTATTTGAAAAAATTAGGAGGTTTTGCGTACTGATTTGCACAAATCAGCACGCATTTTATTTTTACACAATTACAGCTTCAGTCGTATTTTCACTTTTGAAAAATGCCAACATTTCTGTCAATCCATTTTCTGAGTGAATCAAGTCTGTGTTAATGAGCGTATCTTGTGTAACTACTGAAGTTCTTGCCAACATTTGTTTTTCGAATGCCTGTAAAGCATTTTGAATGCTTGAAAAGTTACTTTCTGTTAATGCTTCGGCTAATTCCAAGGCATCTTGCATCGCCATATTAACGCCCTCACCCGCATACGGGGGCATTCTGTGTGCAGCGTCACCAATGATTGTCAGATTGGATTGAGTTTCCCAAGATTGATTCAGAGGAAAATGATACATAGGGCGAGGAACAAAATATGATTCATTAGTATCAAAAATCTCTAACCAAATGTCGCTCCAATTAGCATACCTTTCCATGAACCATTTTTTCACAGAATCTTTATTCGTAAAATCAATGGCACAGGTTTGAAGCCAATTTTCTGCCTCTTTAGTACCTGTGTAAAATGACAAAGTGCCATCTCCTTTCGTACTGAGAATAAGTGATTTTTCAGAACCCATCGCGAATACTTTTCCACCATTGGTCATTTTCCATAGCGTTGGTGTATTTTGAGCCGCATGGTATATATTACCTTCAACAATAGTTATTCCCGAATAAATTGGCGAAATATTTGATAAATAAGGTCTAATTTTAGAATTAGCTCCATCAACTCCAATCACCAAGTCAGCGTATGCTGAGTTACCATTTTTGAAAAATATCTCCCAACCATTTTCTAAAGGTTGAAGTTTTTCGAAATGCGAATTCCAAATAATTGTTTCAGGCAAAAGAGCTTCGATCAGTATATCTCTAAGTGGACCTCTATCAATTTCAGGTCTGAAATCTTCGTTGCCAAAATGTGCAATAACCTCATCCTGATGGTCGTCCCAAAGAGGGGTTGCCTGTGCGTTTGTAATATACAATTTATCTGCCCCAATTCTGTAGTGTTTTTTGAATTCTTCTAGCAATCCTGCTTTACTCAAAGCCTTCAATCCTGATTCGTGATGCAAATCCAGTGTCGCACCCTGTTGTCGAGTATATTGATTGGCATCGCGTTCATAAACTTTAACAGCGATTCCTTTTTGTTGCAAAAGGTTTGCTAAGGTTAATCCACCTGGTCCACCGCCTATAATGGCAACTTTTTTATGTTCTAATAAATGATTCATTGCTTTATTAATTTGTTTACTTTGCAAAAGTATATGTTCATTTTGCGATAAAATACCCTTAAATGTTTAATAAATAGCTAAATCAGGTCAAATGGTAATAGAGTTTGAATCAAAAGACGGAACAGGGTTACTTTCCTCTTTTGCAGAAGTCTTGGGGACAAATATTGTGGATGGACAAATCGTTATTCCGAGCCATTTGGGCAATGGTTATGTCAAAGGTTACAATCTGAATACTTCGATTAGAATGATGGTTCGAGATTATGAACTTAAGGAAGATTTGTTTATTAGGAGAAAAGTTATCGACAAATCTATTCGAAATGTCGCCTTTTCATTTCATCATATTCTTACGAAAAATACCCAAAGAGAGGGCGCATTAAATCAGCTACCTTCGGTACAAATTGCTACGGGAGGTATGGACTATGAGATGTTTTTCCCGAGTAGTGTCAAAATTTCCGCCATTGTGATAAGCATCGATTTGGCGTATCTCCAAACCTTAATTGGAGACATTTCTGAAAATGCTTTTTTATCGCAATTACTGGAAAAATCGCAGCCAAGTATTTTTGAAGAATTGATTTCTCCTAAACTTCAGGAAGTTGCTCAGGAGATTGTGGAGGTGTCGGTACCGAAGATTTTAGAACCGTTTTTTCTAAAACTAAAAGCCGAAGAACTGGTCTGTTTAACACTTTCGGAGCTCCTTAAACGTGAGAGTAAAAGTGCTTTTCATTCCTTGAATATACAAGATGTCCAGAAAATTTATGAGATAAGAAACCATATTTTGGATGACCTGAGTAAGCCTCCATTAATAGCTGATTTAGCAAAAAAAGCAACTATGAGCGAATCGAAACTCAAGCGAATTTTTAAGCAGATTTTTGGTGATAGCATCTATAGCTATTATCAAAAATTTAGAATTCAAAGTGCAGTCAATCTCTTGCAACAAGGCAATATGACTGTATCTGAGGTGGGTTATCACTTGGGCTTTACCAATTTGAGTCATTTTTCACAAGTGTTTGAAGAACAAATAGGAGTAAAGCCCAAACGATTTAGTCAGAACAAAATTAAGTAGGTATTTACAAAGACTCAGATCGTTGTTTTTCAATCTGAAGAATATTATTTTGAATGTCTTTCATGATGCTTTTTGTCCACCAACTTGCATAGAAATTAAAGGTAGTTGTCAGTTTGAAATTACTGAATAAGTGAAGTCGGTAAGAATTATTGCCTAGCTTTTCGAGTTCGTAAGTGCCATTGAGCACATCAAAATATTTTCCTCCCACCACCAAATGTTCATCCATTGTGGTAAGTGGAATTTCGTGAGGAAGTGCTTTGATGGTAAATGACATTTTTTTGAGTGGAATATATTCTGTTACAGTTTCGTGGAAAACGAGTCCATTGGTAAATATGGCGGCACGATAAGCTCCAACACCTTCATAGTTAAGCTCAGCTTTTACAGGCCTAGGAAAGTTGAGGAGTTTTGTTAAATATCCTTGGTCTTCTTTTTCTGAAATTGCTCTAACTCTGGTTACATTGCTCCAAATCTTCGCTGCTGGCGCTTTGATGTCGATATAGGTATAAGCTTTGTATTCAGAAGTATGTGCGCCAATCATTTGCTCGACTGGTGATATAAGAAAGGGTAGGACAGTCAAAGCTGATAGTTGTAGCCGATTGCTTTTATCTCTTTTTTTCAACTTCATGCCAAATGAACCCCCAATTGAAGCTGCTATTAAAAAAATAGGTGCTATCATCAACAGGCAAGGCCAGCCCTCAATAGCGAATAAGAATGTGATAAAAAAGAAGATCAGTATTGGTATCCAAGGAAGAAAGGCTGCTTTTAATTTAGTATTTGTGAAATTTTCGGAGGCTAAATAGGTTGTCAATGTTCCCACAATAAATGGAACAACAAACAAAAAACTGATAGACATTAATGTAAAAACTCCTTCGAGACGGGGGACTTTGTATAGCAATCTTAATACAAGTGGATACGCAACTGGAATGCCAATTAGGTAAAGCAGTGTTTTTTGTTTAATATTCATGTATATGGGGAGTTACAGTAAATAACTAAAGATAGTAATTTAGATTTAAAGGAAGGGTGCAAGGAGAGATGAAATCAATTAAAAATTGAAAGAACTTTAGATTTGAAACAAAAAAAACACTTCAGCCCATGAATCGCTGAAGTGTTTTAACACTGGGCCTTTGTACTATTCTATAAACGAACAATCTCGGCTCCAATTGCATTAAGACGTGTATCAATATTTTGATAACCACGGTCAATCTGCTCAATATTTTCGATAATCGATGTTCCTTTAGCTGAAAGTGCAGCAATCAATAATGAAACCCCTGCACGAATATCTGGAGATGTCATGCGGATTCCACGTAATTGTTGTTGACGGTTCAAACCAACAACTGTAGCACGGTGTGGGTCGCAAAGAATGATTTGAGCGCCCATTTCGATTAATTTATCCACGAAGAACAAACGGCTTTCAAACATCTTTTGGTGAATCAATACAGTTCCTTTTGCTTGGATTGCTGTTACCAATACAATACTCAACAAGTCTGGAGTAAAGCCTGGCCAAGGGTGGTCAGAAACTGTCAGCATCGAGCCATCGATGAATGTTTCTAATTCATAATGGTCTTGAGCTGGTACAAAAATATCATCTCCTCTGATTTCCAATTTGATACCTAATTTTTGGAATACCTGAGGCATAATTCCTAAATCAGGGATTGAACAGTTTTTGATGGTAATTTCTGACTGAGTCATGGCTGCCAAACCAATGAATGAACCGATTTCAATCATATCTGGAAGCATAGTATGCTCTGTTCCGTGCAATTCTGATACACCTTCGATCGTCAAAAGGTTTGAACCTACACCCGAGATTTTGGCTCCCATGCGGTTCAACATTTTACACAATTGTTGTAAATAAGGCTCACAAGCAGCGTTGTAAATGGTTGTTGTACCTTCTGCCAATACAGCAGCCATTACGATGTTTGCTGTACCTGTTACCGACGCTTCGTCAAGCAACATATAGGCGCCTTGCAAATGCGAAGCATCTACTTCGTAAATGCCACCATCTTCTTGACTATAATTGAATTTTGCACCCAATTTCATGAAACCATGAAAGTGAGTATCCAAACGACGACGACCGATTTTGTCACCACCTGGCGAAGGAATCCTACCTTTTTTAAAGCGAGCCAAAGTTGGTCCCAATAACATTACTGAACCTCTCAAAGCTGCTGCTTTACGCTTATATGTTTCTGAATTTAGATAATCAAGGTTTACTTCTGCGGCATCAAACTTGATAGAAGAATCACTCAAACGTGTGCAACGAACACCCATATCGCCCAATAACTCAATCAATTGATTTACGTCACGAATGTTTGGAATGTTGTGAATGGTAACTGGTTCTTTTGTCAAAACCACCGCACACAAAATTTGTAAAGCTTCGTTTTTGGCTCCCTGAGGGATAATCTCGCCTTTGAGGTGGCGACCGCCTGTTACTTTAAATGATGCCATATACTATTTTATAATTAAGGGATAATGTGTCCGTTGAGCCGAATGGTTTATTGTTTTGTTGAATTGTGTTTGAGGCCAACAGCACTATCGTTTTCCGTTGTTACGATTATTGTGATTGTTTCTATTGTCGTTGTTGCGTGGACCGTTCGAATTACGATTATTATTGCGGTCGTTACGATCGTTTCGGTCGTTTTGATTATTGTTATTACGACTTCCGAAATTACGATTGTTATTATTACTGCTGTTATTGTTATTGCGACCGTTATTCGAATTATTGTTGCTAGTTGCAGGACGGGCATTACGCAAGTTACCCAAGGCAGATTTTCCAGAGATTCCTTCTACAACAGGCGCTAGTACGTTATTTGACATTTCTAACAAATGACCCCAAATAACTTCATCGTCGACTACTTCTTTGTTCCAGTTTTGGTAAAAAGTTTTCATTAATCTAGCGATGTGTGCTACCAAAATACGCTTTTCTTCTTCGTTACTTTCAGCGATTGCACGTTTAATCAACAACTCAACATTGCGACCATAGTAGCGAAAACGCAACTCATTAACATTGTAAGGAACGTGTTTGGGAAGTTTACCCACCGCATCTGGCGACGGAGGAGGAAATGGACTGTCGACATCCAATTTGAAGTTTGACATAATATACAAGTCATCCCACAATTTGTTGGAATAATCTTGATTATCACGCATGTTTGGATGTACTTGACGCATCAGTTCGACAAGCAAATAGGCGTATTTAGTACGCTTTTCTTTGTCTTGAACCGATAATATATAATCAACTAATTTCTGGACGTTTGTGCCGTATTCTTTCATTGTGCTATTGAGTGAATGAATGAAGAAGCGTTATGCCTACAATAGGCAAAGAAAACGCCTACGCTTTCCTCTTTTCTGACTCAAGGCAAAAATAGGAATAATTCGTTGCTATAAAAAATATTTAATTCGAATGAAAGACGAAAATATCTTTACTTAGAATAGCCATTGGCAGAGAAGTTATAAATTTGGAGAAAGTCCTTTAATCTTCATGCTCTTTAAGTTTTTGAAAAGACAATAGATATAGTACATTTCATTTTCTTTGTATCTATTTAGTTCAAAACAACTTTTAATCGTATCGATAAAACACAAGTATATAAATGAATGATATTGTAGAAAAACTCCAAAAGTTATTTGGTTTGGAGTGTATTCTTTCACAGCATGAAGCGGCTCATCGTCCTGCTAGTGTTTGGATGTCTGGTGCAGCACTTCATTGCAAAGCTTTGGCACGTCCTAAAAACACAGATGAACTAGCCGAAATCTTACGCATTTGTCATGAATATGCGCAACCTGTAGTACCACATGGGGGCTTGACAGGCGTTGCTGGGGGAGCAAAGGTTTCAGGTGATGAAATTGCCATTACCCTAGAACGCATGAACGAAATAGAAGAAATAGATGTCGTAAACAAAACAGTAACAGTACAGGCTGGGGTTATTTTGCAAGATTTACAACAAAAAGTGGCAGCTCATGGCTTCTTGTTTCCCTTAGATTTGGGCGCAAAAGGAAGCTGTATGATTGGAGGAAATATTGCGACTAATGCAGGTGGACTTCAGGCTTTGCGTTATGGTGTTATGCGCCAATTAGTGTTGGGTTTAGAAGTTGTTTTGGCAGATGGAACTATCATTTCATCTATGAATAAAATGATGAAAAATAATGCAGGATATGACCTCAAACAACTCTTTATTGGTTCTGAAGGAACTCTAGGAATTATTACTAAAGCCGTTTTAAGAATAGAAGATGCACCTCAATCCCGTAATACCGCCTTAGTATGTTTGGCAAGTTTTCAGGATGCGGTTCAATTTTTACATGAAGCAAAAAAGAGTCTTGCTAGTTTGCTGACCACTTACGAGATTATTTGGCAAGATTATTACCAATTAATGACTTCGACGCCATCGCCGTATTCGCCTCCATTGCCACAAAATGCCCCTTTTTATGTGTTAATTGAAGCGTTAGGACAAAATCAGCAGGCAGACACAGCGCTTTTTGAAGGATTATTAGAAAACTGTTTTGAAAGAGAGATTATTACTGATGCAGCCTTGGCAAAGTCACAACAGGAGCTGGATTGGTTTTGGGGAATACGCGAGCAGGTAGAGCTTATTTTTCAAGTTCATCATCCTGTATTTTTGTTCGATGTAAGTTTGCCGATTCATACCATGGAAGCATATATAACTGAAATAAAAGGAAAATTACAAGACCGATTTGAGCAAGTAGTCTGTTACGCTTTTGGGCACATGGGAGATGGCAATTTACATCTTTTTGTAAGTACAGACGAAAATCAAGCAGACACACGACACCAAGTAGAAGAAATTGTTTTGACACCACTTTCGGCTATTGGAGGCTCAATTACGGCAGAACATGGCGTTGGGTTAGAGAAAAAAATGTGGTTGCATTTGAGTCGTAGTCAAGAGGAAATAGCTTTAATGAAAACCTTGAAAACAGCCTTGGACCCGAAAGGGATTTTGAACAGAGGAAAAATATTAGAATGATGGAAATGATTGATTTGAGCCAAGAAATATTTGATGGAATGTCAGTTTTTCATAGTTTACCACCTGTAAAAATGGAAATTCATGCCACACATGAACAGTGGGAAGGATTGGTTGATGCAGAAACCCAAACGCCAAGTGTATATAAATTGGAACTAAGCGAGCACACGGGCACACACGTAGATGCGCTCAATCACATGGGTAGGGAGTTTGTGGGACAGTCTATTGATACCATGCCTTTATCCATGTTTTACACCGAAGGTATTTGTCTTGATTTGAGCCATAAAGACTTGCAAGAATTTATTACTTCAGAAGATTTACAAGAAGCTTGTGAGAATGCTGGTCTTTACATCAAAAAAGGAGATACCGTTTTACTATATACCAATCATTATCGAAAGCATTTTGCCACAGAAAATTGGAGCAAAGGTCCAGGATTGACAGCAGAGGCAGCACAATGGTTAGGAGAGAAGCAAATATCTGCTTTTGGTGTAGAAACGCTATCGCCTGGAATACCCAAACTCAGTAATAAGGAAGTACATTATATCTGTGGTAAAATGGGTTTTACGCATTATGAAAACATGATTAATCTTCATCAATTAATCGGACGTGGACGATTTCGGTTTATTGCTTTGCCTCTCAAAATTAGAGGAGGAACGGGGTCGCCTGTACGAGCAGTGGCAGTGTTTGAGTAAGTGATTACATTTGAAGCAAAAGTTCTCGTAGATATTTAATAGCAGTAATCAAAAGAAATCCCCAACAGAACTAATTCCATTGGGGATTTCTTTTGATTACTGCTTATATTATTTAATCCTCTGCTAAAACCTTGTTAAGTGCATAGGCTTGTAGACCTAAAACTTTTGCCGATTCTCCTAATTCAGAAATCACAATACTGAGATTTTCTTTGTAGTCAGCTAAGCAATATTTATAAATAGCTTGTTCGATAGGATTGCTGATAAACTTACCCGCTTTGGCTAAAGCTCCATTTATAATAATGGTTTTTGGATTGAGCAAGTGCACCGCAATAGCCAAACCTTTGCCCATTTCTTTACCAATATCGTGTAACAAGTCAATCGCAAGACCATCACCACGATTGGCTACTTCAATCACCATTTCGATGTCGATTTGGTCAATATTTTTATTAGCCAGTTGCGAAACACGGCCTTCTTTCAACAATTCTTTGATACGTTTGATAAGGTATGATGCTTTCGTAACGGTATCTAGGCAACCAACTTTACCGCAGTGACAAAGTTCGCCGTCTGGACGAACCTGAATGTGTCCTAATTCACCAGCAAAGCCAGATTCGCCTTGTAGAACTTGTCCATTTACGAGTACCCCAAAACCTACACCACCCCAGTCCATATTGACAGTTATGGCATGTTGCATATCTTTGGCAAGTCCAAAATGGTGCTCACCCAAAGTAATAGCTTGCGTATCGTTGATGATAAATACAGGCAGATGAAGGGCACTTTTCATAAGATAGACCAAGCTACCACCATCGGCTACTACATGAGGATAGGTATAGTTTAATCCAGTACGAGGGTTAATCAACCCTGGCATAGACACACTGATGCCCACAAAATGTTCAATTCTGTAGGCCGAAATGGCTAAAAATTTCTCAACTGCTCTAATTAATTGATCAGCTATAGGCGTATCGCCATCAATACAAACAGGAATGTCATCACTGTACATTACCTTGTTTTGGAGATTCAGGATATAGGCTTTCGATTGATAGGTGTTGATATCAAGAGCCAAGACAAAACGTTCGTAGGGATTTAGACTATACAAAGTAGGTTTACGCCCCAGTTGCACTTCAGCAATACCAACTTCAATTACCCACTTTTCATTGATAAGTTCTTCAACCAAAGCTGTGACAGAAGGAACACTGGTGTGTAGCTGTTTTGTCAACTGCGCAATAGTGAAATTACCACCATTATAAAGGTGTTGTAAAAGTTTCTTTTTTAGTTTGTTTTTCTTTAAATCAACAATTGACTCTCTCTCGACGATTTCGCTATCCGGAGCAGATTTGTACAAATCAGACATATATTCAGGGATAAGAATTCAAGTACGTGGTTATGGGTAAACTGACGGTTACTCTACCAACATAAACTTCGTTAAACAGTTCTAAAAGGTTTATATTTTTATAAATAATTTGATAGGCTTTCTGCTTAGTGGAGCTTATTGTATAAATTAATTAAGGTATAGTATCTGCGAAGACACTTAAAAAAATCGCCTATCGTGTTGTTATTCGAAAATGATAAAAATCAATCCTGAATAAATATTACCATTTGAAGCTACTATTTTCTAACGTTTCAGTCTACAGTACTACAAAAAAAAGAAAAATTAATACTTTCAGCAACAAGTATATGATTTAATATCAAAAAAACTTGTAGGGTCTATGGGCTTTTGTGAAAAATACTTACTTTATTAATATATTTTAAAAAAAATGTTAAGTACTTTTACTCGAATTATATAGGGTTTTGTTTTAATATTTTAAAATTATATGTAATATTACAATAAAAATTGCAAATATTATTTTGTTTTCGTTATTTTTAATTGATGAAAATTTCGAATGAGTATTTTGGACGTAAATTTACTCTTTGGTATACAAATGTTTTTTTTTGCACTTGTTATTAAAATAATTTACTAATATCGCATACTTATTGATATATTAGACGAAATACCTGTATTATTTTGAGTTTAAGTAATTTTGATTCAGCATTTTTTTAATAATTATATAATCCCAATTTTCCACGTTATACTATTCTTAGCCATCCATGAAAAACGCATTATTTGCCACCAATCCCCCTTAGGGAAAAGTATCCCTTATTATCATTCACATTAACATCCAATTCAATTTTTTCACTGAAACAGTTCATAAAAATGAAAGCATGCAAAAGTAAATTTACTCTCTTATTTACTGCATTACTGTTCCTTTCTTGGCAAACGATTTTTGCACAAGGCCCAATCAAAGGTAAAGTAACTGATAGTAATAATGCTGGCCTAGCAGGCGTAAGTATTCAAATCAAAGGAACTTCAAAAGGTACCACTTCTGATGCAACGGGTTCATTCACGATTAGTGCATCTAAAGGAAATACTTTGGTATTCAGTTCTGTTGGTTTTGCAAAAAAAGAGGTTGTCGTGTCTGATGCCGCAACATTAAACGTTGTATTAGATAGCGATGTACAATCACTTGAAGAAGTCGTTGTTACAGCCCTTGGGGTTTCTAAAGAGGCTAGAAAAGTAGGTTATGCTGTTACAAAAGTTGACGGCGGTTTGATGACAAAAGCACGTGAAACAAACATGGCTTACTCATTGGCAGGTCGCGTGGCAGGTTTGAACATTTCTGGAACAAGCGGTGGTCCTGGTTCTTCTGCTCGTATTTTGTTGCGTGGTATGGCTAGCTTTACAGCTTCTTCACCATTGTTTGTAATTAATGGTGTACCAATGGACAATACTCAGCGTGGTAGTGCTGGTGAGTGGGGTGGTGCCGACAACGGTGATGGTATTTCAAACATCAACCCTGATGATATTGAAGATTTGACAGTATTGAAAGGTGCATCTGCATCTGCACTTTATGGTGCTAGAGCTGCTAACGGTGTAATTTTGATTACAACAAAAACTGGTAAAAAAGGTAAAATGTCGGTTGAATACAACTTGAACATGGTAGCCGATAAAGCTATCAACTTTACTGATTACCAATATGTGTACGGTCAAGGTCAAAATGGTTTGCGTCCAACTTCAGTAACTAGTGCTTTGAACAGCGGTATGTATAGCTGGGGAGCAAAATTGGATGGTGCTCCAACGATTCAGTTTGATGGCAAGTCTTATGCTTATTCGGCAGTGAAAGATAACTTGGATCAATTCTATAGAACTGGTTCTTCTGTTACTAATTCTGTGTCTATTTCAAATGCTAGTGATCAAGGTGCTTTCCGTTTGTCATTGGCTAATTTGGGTAATAATTCAATTTTGAGAAACTCAGGATTAGATCGTAAGACAATTAACTTCACAGGTTCTCAGAAAATGGGCAACAAAATGACTGTGAATGTGATGGTTAACTATATTGATGAATTGGCTAAGAACAAACCAAACTTGTCAGATGGTCCTTTGAATGCTAATAATATCCAGTATTTGGCTACGAATGTAAACCAAATTGCTCTTCAACCAGGTTATGATGCTTCTTCAATCTACGGTGCTGAAATGCAATACAACGATGATATTTATGTGACAAACCCTTGGTTTGTAGTGAATAAATTCAAAAATAACGTTTCAAGAAAGCGTTTGATTACTTCACTTTCTACTAAATATGACTTTACTAAATGGTTGAATGGTACAGTTCGCTTGGGTTATGACTATATGAATGATGGTATTGATAAAATTACACCAACTGGTACTGCATACTCAAATGGATTGAAAGGTGGCTATGATGAATTGTCGAAAGCTACTACTTCAGAATTAAACGCGGATGCTTTCTTGTCAGCTTCTAAAGATATCACAGAAGACATCAGTATCGATGCCTTGGTGGGTGCTGCTTATAGAAATAACAAATATGACAAAATAGGTATTAGTGGTGGTCCTTTTGTGATTCCATTCTTCTACAGCCCATTGAACGTAACGTCTTTCAGCAGATCTTATAATTATGCTGAGAAAGAAACTCATTCGGCTTACTACTCAATGGATATCGCATTCAAGAAAATGTTCACATTATCGACAACAGGTCGTTATGATGCATTCTCTACGTTGCCAACCAACAACACAGGTATCTTTACTCCATCAGTTTCCTTGAGTGCAGATATTACAGAATTAGCTAAAATCAAAGATTTGAGCTATGGTAAAGTAAGAGCTTCTTATGCAGTTGTATCAGGCGAGCCAGTTAATCCATATACTACTCAACAGTATTACTCAGTAGGTTCAGCAATCCAAGGTATCACAACAGGGTCATTCAGTTCAACATTACCTAACTTGTTCTTAAAGCCTTATACATTGACTGAGATGGAGTTTGGTACTGAGTTGAAATTCTTCCAAAACAGATTAGGAATTGATGTTGCTTACTTTAATCGTAAGACTAAAAATGAAATTATCAACGGTTCTTTATCTGATGCAACAGGGTTTACAGGACAGTACATCGGTACAGGTTCAACTCAGAACTCAGGTATTGAATTAATGTTGAGTGGAACGCCAATACAAACTCCAGATTTCACTTGGAAAACCTCTTTCAACTTGACATCAGTAGCTAACAAAATTCTTGATATTTCAGGAACAGGTGCTGAAAATGAGCAATTGTCATTGGGTACTTACCGTCCGTTGAATGCAAACACTGCTTTGGTAAAAGGTATGGCAGGTCCACAAATCATGGCTTATGACTATGTTAGAGATGCAAATGGTAAAATTGTAGTTGATGCAACTGGTATTCCAGTACAAGCTGCTACAAGAACAGCTATGGGTTCTGTACTTCCTAAACTATACGGTGGTTTCAACAACGAATTCTCTTTCAAAGGTTTCAATTTTGCATTCTTGTTTGATTACCGTTTTGGCAACAAAGTTTTATCAGCTACAAACTATTACACAATCTACAGAGGTTTGAACCAAATTACATTGGCTGGTCGTGAAGGCGGCGTAGTGGCTGATGGTGTTACCGCAGATGGTAAAGTAAATACTGTAAATGTACCTGCACAAACTTACTACCAAAACTTGGCTAGAAGAATCTCTGCATTGAACGTAATGGACGGAAGCTTTATCAAATTACGTCAAATTACAGTAGGCTATACACTTAATAAAAAACAGTTAGGTATCCTTCCTTTCCAATCAGTAGGTATCTCATTTGTAGCTCGTAACTTGTTGACATTGTTGAAACATACAGACAATATCGACCCAGAGGCTGGATTCTCTTCTCAGCTTAACTACGCAGGTATCGAAGGTAGTAGCTTGCCAACAACAAGAACTTATGGATTTAACCTAAACATTAAATTCTAATCTAACTTTTGTAAGAACATGAAAAAAATATTGGTATATATAGGATTATCGGCGTTGCTTACTCAAGGTTGTACATCTGAGTTTGAACAAATCAACACCGACCCAAATGCAACTAGTGCAGCAGTTTTTAACCCAAATTATTTGTTATCACAATCAGAGTCTGACTATGGTAACACTGGTTATTCGCAGTTGTTGTTTCAAAGTATGTGGTCTCAATCACTCGCTTCTACTTTCTCTTATTATGGTAATGGTGATAAGTATTTAGCATCAGGTAGCTTTATTGACTATCAAGGTCGTCTTTGGGGTGAAAACTATCGTTCTGCATCTTTGGCATTCGAAATGCAAAATCTGGTAAAAGACAAGCCTGAGCTTTCAAACTTGTACAATGTTGGTGCAATAATGAAAGTAATCAATATTGCTCGTTTGACAGATAACTATGGAGATGTCCCATACACGCAAGCATTGATGGCAAAATCTGGTGTTTCACAACCAAAGTATGACACACAACAGTCTATTTATACTGGTATGTTGACTGAGTTGGAAACTGCTCTTAAGAACCTAGATGTGAACAAAGCAGGTCCAAGTGCCGACTTGATTTATGGTGGTGATGTGACTAAATGGAAGAAATTTGGTTATTCATTGATGTTGCGCTTGGCTATGCGTATGACTAAAGTTGATGAGGCTTCTGCAAAAACTTGGGCTGAAAAGGCTTACGCTGGTGGTGTATTTACCGCTGTGGCTGACGATGCAAAAGTATTGACAGATGTAAGCACAACTTCTAATGCTACCTCTAATGCATTAAGAGTTGCTGATGATTATAGAGAGGTTCGTTGGAGCAAAACATTTATGGATTATTTGAAATCTACAAATGACCCACGTATTTCGGCTATCGCAGAGGTTTCTCTACCTGGCTATGCAAATAATTCAAACCAAAACTTAGCTGGTGATAATACTGCTTCAGCACAAATTGGTTTGCCAAATGGTTATGATTTGAATGGTGGTGCTAATGATATCAGCAAACACCCTCAATATCCTGGTGCTTCGGGTACAGGAACTGATGTTGCTGGTGTAGGGAAATACTCTCGTCCAAGAACAGCTGTTTATTTGGATCGTAGTGGAGCTAATTTCTTGTTGACTTATTCTGAAGTTGAGTTATATTTGGCTGAAGCTAAAGTAAGAGGTTGGAATGTTGGTGCGGTTACAGCTGCTCAGCATTATGCAAATGGTGTTGCTGCTTCGGTTGCTTCATTGGCTGCTTTCAATACAGCTACTGCTAGTGATGCGGCTATCAAAACAGCGATTGCTGCTATGCCTGCGTACTTGGCTACTAATGCTTTGAATACAAGCTCAACAACAGCTTCATTGAAACAAATCAATGAGCAGATTTGGGTTACTACTTCGATCACTTTCAACTTTATCGAAACTTGGATTAACTGGAAACGTTCTGGATACCCTGTTTTAACTCCAGTAAACTTTGCTAATAACTTTACAGGTGGTGTAATTCCAAGACGTATTCCTTACAAAGCAAGTGAATCATCTACAAACCCTGTTAACTTAAATGCAGCAGTTGGTTTGTTATCAGGTGGTAATACATTTACTGCACGCACTTGGTGGGATAAATAATTATTGACGAAAGAGCAAGGACTTCCCTTGCTCTTTCTGTTAAAGATATGCTTAATTCTTGCTTGACAGGCTAGTATAATATTGTATTTTTTTACAACTTCGACCAAATATTTTGGTCGAAGTTTTTATATTACTCTATTCGATTTTACCCATGACACGTCTTTTCGCTTCCCGAACTTTATTGATAATAACGATTTGTTGTTTTTGCAATAAATCAATTGTTGCTCAAAATACGCTCTTCAAAAAAGTAGATGCTCAATACTCTGGTGTTAATTTTAAAAATATCATTAACGAAACAGAGGATTTGAATGTAATGGCGTATGAGTATTTCTTTAATGGTGGTGGTGTAGCAGTGGGCGATTTGAACAATGATGGCTTGGATGATGTATTTTTTACGGCAAATATGAAAGCCAATAAATTATATCTCAACCAAGGAAAACTAAAATTTAAGGATATTACCAAAGTAGCAGCCGAAGGGCTTGAAGGTAAAAAAGGCGCTTGGAAAACAGGTGTTACGATGGCTGATGTCAATGGTGATGGATTTTTGGATATTTATATATGTTATTCAGGAAAAGTCTCTGAGGAATTACGTAAAAATCAACTCTATATCAACCAAGGTAAACAAAAGGATGGTTCGGTAAAGTTTATTGAAAAAGCAAAAGAATTTGGCTTAGATAGCCCATGTTACAGTACGCAAGCTGCCTTTTTAGATTATGATTTAGACGGAGATTTGGATATGTTCCTGCTCAATCATAATGTAAAAAAATATGATAACATGGAATTGGCTCGCCTTCGCACAGAGGTGGATTCTTTGGCGGGTAATAGACTCTATGAAAATCAAAATGGACATTTTATCGACGTTTCTGTCAAAGCAGGAATTCATCAATACCCTTTAACCTTCGGGCTGGGTATTGCAATTGCCGACGTAAATACCGATGGTTTACCTGATATTTATGTAACTAACGATTATAACGAACCTGATTACCTTTATCTCAATAAGGGAAATGGAACATTTTTGGAACAAACCCCTCGTGCATTTCGTCATCTAGCCCAGTTCTCTATGGGGGTAGATATTGCCGATTTCAATAATGATGCTCTGCCCGATATACTTTCGCTTGATATGCTTCCTGAAGACAATAGACGTCAGAAGTTATTGCAGTTGCAGGAAAATTATGAATCGTTTGAGTTAATGCAACAGCAAGGTTTGCACAAGCAGTATATGCACAATATGTTGCAACTCAACCTGGGAAATGACAAAAGTGGATATCCAAATTTTAGTGAAATCGCACGACTTTCAGGAGTTGCAAGTACTGACTGGAGTTGGTGTCCACTAATTGTTGATTTTGATAACGATGGTCTCAAAGATATCTTTATTAGTAATGGTTATCTCCGTGATTATACCAATAAGGATTTTTTAAGATATTGGGGAGACTATAAAATCAAGAAAGCTATGGATCGTGAGCCTATACAATTGATGGATTTAGTCATGGCAATGCCTTCTACCAAGCTTGCTAACTATATTTTCAAAAATGAAGGAAATCTTAATTTTAGCAATAAACAAATAGCTTGGGGTCTTACAGAGTCTACTGTTTCAAGCGGCGCTGCTTATGCCGATTTAGATAATGATGGTGATTTGGAATTAATCATCAATAACATTAATGAGGAGGCAAGTATTTATGAAAACCTTAGTAGCAACAACAAATCACAGAACTATTTACAGGTTTCACTTGCCAATGACAATGTATCAAAAACGGTTTTAGGAACGAAAGTGTATTTGTATTCGAACAAGCAAATACAATATCAAGAGGTAAATCCTTATCGTGGATATTTGTCTTGTGAATCATTGAGATTGCATTTTGGCGTTGGGGCGTCTACAAAAATAGACTCTATCAAAATTGTATGGCCAGACCGTACCGAACAATGGCTAAAAAATGTGCCTGCCAATCAATTACTAAAAGTGAAAAAAACAGGGACTCCTGCTGAAAAAATCTTTAGTAATATAACCGAAACTTTTCAACCAAGTAAAGCGCTAATACCTTATCGTCATGAGGCCTATCTGGAAAATGACTTCAAGCGTCAACCTTTGATGCTTTCTATGTACTCGTCGGTAGGACCTGTTTTGGCCAAAGCAGATGTCAATAATGATAAATTAGAAGATTTGTTTGTCAGTGGAAATAAAAATCAAAATGGAAAGATTTTTATGCAAATGCCTGATGGAAAGTTTACAACACTGTCTGATTTAGAGTTCGGTGACGAAAGTAACTCGGCAATTTCCGCAGCTACTTTTTTTGACGCTAATAGGGATGGTTTCCAAGATTTATATATTGCCAAAGGTGGATACTCAGTTTTTGAGCCTCAAACTTCTTCTTTACAAGATGAACTGTTTCTAAATAATGGTAAAGGTGGTTTTGTGAAACAAAACTTACCAGACGTAAGCGCTAGTAGCAAGGCATTTGTTAAAACTTGTGATTTTGATTTGGATGGAGATATTGATTTATTGGTAGGAGGTAGAGTTATTCCTGGTAAATATCCTCTAGCGCCTACAACTTACTTACTAGTTAATGATGGAAAAGGTAATTTCACAAGTAAAGATATTCCTTTTGCGAAGATAGGAATGCTTACAGATGCGGTTTGGCATGATATCAATGAAGATGGACGACCAGATTTAATTTTGGTAGGAGAGATGATGTCTATCAAAGTATTTATAAATACAAATGCAGGATTTATCGAAAAGAGTCGAGACTATTTTCCTCTTGCAGATAATGGATTTTGGTACTCAATAGCCTTAGCCGATCTAAATGGTGATGGTATCAAGGATATAATTGTTGGGAATCAAGGTACAAATGCCGTTATAAAAGCGACCAAACAAGAGCCTGCTGAGCTATATTTTGCAGATTTTGATGATAATGGTTCTATTGACCCATTCTTCTGCTTTTATGTACAAGGAAAATCATATCCTTACGTGAGCCGTGACGAGCTAAATGACCAAATTTTCCCGATGCGACGTAAGTTTTCGTCTTACAAAAATTATGCAGATGCAACGATTCAAGAAGTGTTTTCTCCTGAGGATTTAGCCAAAGCATCAAACCTAACCTTAGATGAAGTAAAAACATCTTATTTTTTGAGTAATAAAGAAACGTCTAAATCATGGAGCTTTAAAAAAGTAGATTTACCGATTCAAGCACAATTTGCCCCAGTAACACAAATCGTCATAAAGGATTTTGATAAAGATGGTAATCAAGATGTATTGCTTTTGGGTAACAAAACCGACAATCGCTTGAAACTAGGAAGCATGGATGCAAATTATGGTTGCTTACTGAAAGGAAATGGGAAAGGTACATTGGAGTATGTTCCTCAAAGTTTATCAGGATTGTCAGTTCGAGGAGACGTAAAATCACAAGTCGAATTAGAGATAGCAGGAAAAATATACCTTATTATTGGTGCCTTTAATCAGGCTTTACAATTTTATAAAGAATGAGAAGAATTCAATTAATACTTTTGCTAATATACCTTGCGGGCAGTCAAGCCGTTTGGGCAACAAAGCTCAAATCCCCCATTGAAGGTTACATTCAACCAACCATTTTTTCGTTGACGATGGTGATGCTTCATGACGTAGTGAACCCTCCTGCAGCATCAAGATTTTATACTTATGCCCTTGTGAGTGCACAAAGTATATTATCAGCAGAAAAAAATGAAGTACTGAATCCAAAAGAATATATCAAAGGTTTTCCGACACTAAAGTTTGATAAACCTACTGATACAAACATAAAATTAGCAGCCTTATACAGTATTCTGGAAACAGGTAGGTTAATGTTACCTTCTGGTTTTCAGCTAGAGACAGATCAGCAAAAGCTCCTTGAAAAATGGAAAAAAGATGGCTACGCTGACAAAGAAATTACCGCTTCTGTTGCCTACGCTAAGTCCATTTCACCGCAAATTGTGGCTTGGTCAAAAACAGATGGTTACCTCAAACTGAGTACACTTCGTCGTTATCGCCCTTTAAAGGGGGATGCTTATTGGTATCCAACGCCTCCAGCTTATATGGAGGCTGTGGAGCCAAATTGGAAAACTATCAAACCAATGGTGATTGATAGCGCTGCTCAATTCAAACCAGTTCCGCCTGTTGCCTACAGTGCTGAGCCATCAAGCGAGTTTTATGGTTTAGCAAAAGAAGTTTATGAAGTAGGTAAAAGTTTAAGTGCCGAACAGCGCTTGATTGCAGCATTTTGGGATTGTAATCCATTTGCTGTGAACACCTCGGGTCACATGTCGATTGGCTTTAAAAAAATGAGTCCTGGGGGGCACTGGATGAACATTACGAGTATTGCATGTAATAAAATTAATTTACCATTTGAAAAGGCCATTGTTTTACATTCACTGGTAGCCACCACACTGATGGATGCCTTTATTAGTTGCTGGGATGAGAAATACAGAAGCAACCGTATCCGTCCCGAAACAGTTATTAATCGCTTTTGGGATATACATTGGCAACCATTGTTACAGACACCGCCTTTCCCAGAATATACTAGTGGACATAGTGTTATTTCTACTGCATCGGCGGAAGTGTTAACCTACTTTTTAGGAGATAATTTTGCTTATACCGACGATTCAGAAATTTACTTTGATTTAAAACCACGTGATTTTACCTCGTTTCGACAAGCAGCCAACGAAGCAGCAGTTTCGAGACTTTACGGCGGAATACATTATATGGATGCCATCACAAATGGGCAATCACAAGGAAGAAACCTTGGCAATTTTATGCTCGATAAACTTAAGGCAAAAGGGGTAAAACCTTTTTTTAACTAGCATTATTTTCCTACAGTCAATTTTCAATAATTAAAACAATGAAGAAAAAAGTAATCTTACTCAGCCTCTTATCAAGTTTGATGTTGGGTAATTCGTATGCCCAACAACACTCAGAACAAGACCATAGCAAGTATGTATGGCCGAAGGATGAGTTGGTAAAAAAGAAATTAGATAACTGGCAAGACATCAAGTTTGGTTTGTTGATGCACTGGGGTACTTACAGCGAATGGGGTATCGTAGAGTCTTGGTCGTTATGTCCTGAAGATGAGGGTTGGTGCGAGCGTAGAGGTGCGTCTTCTGCGAATTATTTTGAGTACAAAAAAGCTTATGAAAACCTTCAAACTACTTTTAATCCCGTAAAATTTGCTCCTGAAAAGTGGGCAGACGCCGCTCAGAAAGCAGGGATGAAATATGTAGTTTTTACCACAAAGCACCATGATGGCTTCTGTATGTTTGATTCAAAATATACAAACTACAAAGTGACTGACGCAAAAACACCTTTCTCTAGCAATCCACGTAGCAATATTGCCAAGGAAGTATTTGATGCTTTTCGCAAAAAAGACTTCATGGTCGGGGCTTATTTCTCGAAACCTGACTGGAATACGCCTTCCTATTGGTGGTCTTATTTTCCACCAAAAGACCGCAATGTCAACTATGACCCTAAAAAATATCCTCAAAAATGGCAAGAGTTTAAAGACTTTACCTACAACCAAATTGAGGAGTTGATGACGCAATACGGTAAAATGGATATTCTTTGGTTAGATGGTGGTTGGGTACGTCCATTCTCGACTATTGACCCAAATATTAGCTGGCAAAAAACGATTCCTTATGACCAAGATATTGACATGGCAAAGATTGCTGCGATGGGGCGTAAGAATCAACCGGGTCTTTTGGTAGTTGATCGTACTGTAACAGGTGAATTCGAAAACTATGTAACACCAGAACAGTCAATTCCTGACCATTATATGCCGATTCCTTGGGAAACATGTACAACTATGGGTACGAGCTGGTCGTATGTGCCTAACGATAAGTACAAATCACTTCGTGAAATCATCCACATGTTGGTTGATATTGTAGCTAAAAATGGTAACTTATTGTTGAATGTAGCTCCTGGGCCTGATGGTGAATGGCATAACGAAGCCTACCAACGAATGGAAGAAATGGGTAAATGGGTTTCGGTAAATGGCGAATCAATTTATGGTACCAAACCTGTAGCACCATACCGTGAAGGACAATGGGCATTTACTGGAAAAGACAAATCTACATATTTGACTTATTTGGCTAAAGAAGGAGAAACTGTTCCTGCAACAATTGTTTTACCTTGGAAAAAGGCCGACAAAGCAACTCAAATTACTTTGATTGGAGAGCCTAAACCTTTGAAATATAAGGTAACACCTAATGGGATTGAAGTAGCTGTTCCAGAAAAAGTACGTACTACCGTTGCTTCGCAACCAGCTTGGGTATTTAAAGTAGCCAATAAATAAGAATTAGATAGACGTAAGTCATCATAAAATATTGATTTAGGTTATACCAGAAAAGGGGGTGAAAATTGTTTTTCGCCCCCTTTTTGATGCTACCATTCTAGATTTGACTTAGCTCAAGACGCAATCATTGCCTCTCTACCGCTAGTATACAAATTTTAACATAATTATTAATTCCTTCAATCACTAAATTGGGAAGGATAGTTAATTATTGTTTAATACGCTTTATGTGTTTAGGCACTAGGCAACAGGCACAGAGTGTTAAAATGTTTTTTATTACCCACAACCATGCTTTTTCCCAAAACCCACCGCCGAAAGCTGTTACCTGAAAGCCCCAAGCATAATCTTAAATTTTATTTTGCCTACTAACTTATACAACTAAATTCGATATCTAATCAGACGTTTTATGGTATTTTTAATAAAGTATTTTAGTGTAACTTTATTTTGATGCATTAAAAAACTTTGCCAAGCGTGTTTGTGTGCAGCGCTAGGATTTTGATAGTCGTGATAAATTTTATCAGAAATTTTGGCAAAATATTGAGAGAAATTCTTCAAGGATTCTCGTTTTAATTCCTTCCTTTTTTCTTTTGGCAAATAGTGCTGAATAATATCAATAACTTTAATTATACTCTTGATATCTTCATTAGATAAAAATGAGCGACTTGAAATATTGTTTTGATGCAATCTGTAAAGAGCAAGGTATTTGGGCGTATAAGCAAAGTCATATTTGGAGGCAATTCTCACCCACATTTCCCAGTCTTCGCCATAATGCACTCCAAAGAAACTCCCCATTTCTTCGTATACTGAACGTTTTACAACAATTGCTGGGGGCTGTACACGCTGGCCTTTTGAGATTCTTTCAAACCAATTATCAAGAATGCCTGATTCATGATGCAAGGCAGGTAAGGCATATAATTCTTCATTTTTTTCATTCATGTAGATATAATCCGTAAATACTGCTCCTACATTTGGGAAAGCCTTTATTAGATTAAAAATCTCTTGGTAAAATCCCTCTTTTACCATATCATCACCGTGCAATATATGAATCCAATGACCTTTGGCTCGATTGATACAGGTCTCAAAGTTTCTTAAGCTACCTACATTTTTTTCTTGCCGAAAGTAGCCGATATTCAAATGGCTATATTTTTCTGTAATGCTGCTTAAATCTCCATCTGTGCTATGGTCGTCGATAATCTCAATTTGAAAAATGGAGAAATCTTCGATTTGATTTAATACACTCGTTAATGTTTGTTCGACATAAGCAAAACAGTTAAAAGCTGGTATCATGACCGATATCAGTGGCCTAACGGGGTCACGGAGTGCCTCGATTTTTGGAGGTTTATCAGGAGTTCTTGGATTGGAAAGAGACATAGTATGAAGTAATATGTTGATTTTAAGCAATAAGGAAACAGGGCAACTAGGAGTTGCCGATATTTATACGATTGTCTAGCTAGCAAGAAGAGTTGGGATAATTCTAAACAGGGTGTTTACTATAGTGGGTAGCAGTGTGAATTTTTATGTTTAAGGTAAAATCTCCAACCAGAAAAGCAACCCTTTATTTCTTCAAAAATGAATTTATTATGCTTAGATTTTGGATGTAAAATTGCATATTTTATACGTTTGAGATAGTAAATAGGTAAGCTTCTGCTGAGTCTGTAAAGTTCTCCTTTATGACCGTATTTTTGATATTGCACCAATACCGAACTTACATTTCCTCGCATGTAAGCATATATTTGTTTCTTTAGGTCTTCCCAAGACTCACGATGTTGATGGTAAACGTAGATATGTGGAAAGTATCTACAGGTGTACCCTTCAGCCATAATGCGATACCAATACTCAGAGTCACCACTGCATCCAGAAGCTCCAACATCTAATCTTTCATCAAAATAACCTACTTTTTCAAATACAGTTTTTCTAAAAGCCATGTTCGCTCCTGCGCCTACATCCCAAGCAGGAACGCCAACTGAGAGGTGTTTTTCAAAATAGTCTTTATCAAAAACGAGAGGCTGATGTCCTTTGTTGAACCCCCAAAACCTTTCAAAAAAACATTGAGCTTCTGTTTGTAATTGATAGGGTATTACTAACCCCGTTACTGACATGGTTTGTGGGTCGGCAAAGCTTCGTCTAATTTGAGAAACCCATTCTGGAGTAACAATCACATCATCGTCAGTATATGCAAGAATTTCCCCTGTTGCGGTCATAGCTCCTGTATTGCGTGCAATATCCAAACCTTTACGTGGTTCCAAAACATAATTTACAGAAGGGAATTCTTTTTTAATTAATTCTGCGGTGCCATTATCAGAAGGGGCATTATCCACTACTACGATCTCAAAGTTTTGTTCAGTAGAAAGGAATAGCCTTGAAAGGCATTCTTTGAGGGCGGATGTTCTATTTCTAGTACAGATAACTACAGATATACTTGGTAGTTCGGTCGAAATCAGGCTTTGGAATACCTTTTTGTAATTACTTGAAAAACGCACATTTAAATAAGAGGGATTATCTTTAAAGGCGTACAATAGCTCTTGACTTTCTTAAGGAGTAAGTGGTTTAAAATAATATGAAAAAGCTTTTTTTAAGGCATTTAAGACGAACCTTTCCCATTCTGCAAGATCTTTTGGATAGACACTGTCTAGCCAAAGATGTCCCATTGGAATATTATTAAACCAGAAAAGATAATAGGCTACCTCTCCAGTTGGGAGAGGAGGAATACCTTCCTCCAACCTACAATGATGGATTTTTCGTGGAGAATAAGCGGTTTTACTCATAACAATATCGTTAAAGGTATTCGTACAAAAAGAATTAATAAATTTTAGTTTAAAATCGAGGTATCATTTTTAACCCAAATACGATTACTTTCTATTTTGTACAAAAAAATTGGAATAAGATTTAATTATGTTGAAGTTTTAAAATGGAGGATACGTATGCCTGAGGCATATCTCCTAAGATATTTGATAAATCACTGGCTAAGTCAATTGACAAACAGGTGTCAAAACCAAGTACTTTTTTTTCATAGGCATCCAAGAAGTATACTGAGAAATAATATGAGCCAGCCCCTAAATAATTGCTTGGGACTTCTCCCGAAACTTTATGGAGATTTTGCTTCCCTAAATTTTTCAATGGGGTATCAATCTGAATCAGACATTCTCCAGAAAAGCTGAATACAAACAATCTCACTATAATTGGAATCTCTGGGACGAGATTCCAATATTCTAACTCAAAACGTAGTACAGAGTTTCGGTAAATAATCTGGTTTACTCTTTCAGAAGGTGTTATTGATACCCGCTTGACTCTCAAGTACTGATTTCCTGGAGCTGTATCAGGCGAAGCGTAATCTTGGTCTAAAAACTCTATTTTTTCCTGATAAAGATATTTCGCAATAGTCGGAGTAGGAGCACCAAACTCTTTGAGTTTACCGTTTTCCAAATAAACAATTTGGTTACAAAGCTGTCTCAATGCCTGCATATCGTGACTTATAATGAGGGTTGTTTTTCCTTGTGTGGAGGCTAGCTCTCGCATTTTAATCAGGCATTTTTTCTGAAAATCTGCGTCGCCAACTGCCAATACTTCATCTAAAATTAATATATCTGCCTCAAGATGTGCTGCTACTGAAAATGCTAATCTAACATACATCCCACTTGAATAACGCTTTACTGGGGTATTGATAAAGTCTTCGATTCCAGAAAATGAGATGATTTCATCGAGCTTTTGGTTTACTTCATGTTTTTTCATACCCAAAATCTGAGCATTGAGAAATATATTTTCCAGCCCAGTAAGTTCTCCATGAAATCCCGTCCCAACTTCCAAAATACTTGATATTTTTCCTTTGCCACGAATATGTCCTTGAGTTGGTAGTAAAACTCTCGAAAGGATTTTCATGAGAGTGGATTTACCCGAACCATTTCTCCCAATAATACCGATTACCTCGCCTTCATTTACCGAAAAAGAGATATCCTGTAATGCCCAAAATGTATTATTGGATGAATCCAAACTAGCTTTTTGAGTTAGTTTTTTCCAATATTTAATCAAGTCTTGACGTAAAGTTTCGCTTCCGAGTTTACCAATTTCAAATGATTTTGAAACTTGGTCAAATTCAATCACTGGTTTGGCCATTAGAGTACTTCTATGAATTTACTTTCAAATTTTCTGAAGATGAGTAAAGCAACAATACTAAATAAAGCTATTGAACCTAATGAAATCAAGAGTTCAGTTGTCCAAAACTCGCTTGAGGAATAACAGGCTCTGAAACTTTCGAAAATAGAAGTCAGGGGGTTAAACCAAAAGGCCCAAGATAAATCTTTCGAAACTAATGAAACAGGATAAAATACGGGTGTTACAAACATGTACAATCGCATAATCAACTGGATGATATTTTCTAAATCCTTATATTTTGTGGTGAGAATAAAAGAAAACGAACCCAGCGCCAAGGCATATAATGCCATAAATGCAAGAAGAAACGGAACCGCCAACAGGTTATAGTTAAAGGATATTTCCCAATTGGTAAAAAACTGATAAAACAAAACTGCTAAAAAAAAGAACAATAGATTTATACCTAGTTTGTAGGCTTGTACCAATACGCTACTCAACGGTAAAATGATTCTTGGAAAGTAAACCTTTGATAAAATATGGGCATTGGTCCTGAAGGTGTACAATGAGCCAAACATACTATCCGCAAAAAAGCTCCACAACATGTTACCTGTCAGATAAAACAACAAAGGAGGCATGCCATCTGTGGAAACTTTAATGATATTAGCAAAAACAAGAGTGTAAACAATTGTGGTAATAAGTGGTTGAAAAACTAACCAAAAGTTGCCCAAAATGGTTTGTTTATGGCTACTTTGTAAATCTCTCTTAGTAAAACTCCAAATCAAGTCGGCATGATTGAATAATTTTTTGATACTAAAATCGAACCACCCAACCGATGGTTTGATTTCCCATTCCCAATCATCTATCTGATTTGTGTCCAATTTCATAAGATTATCATTAGTTTGGATGTAATTAATCGTTTAAAAAACAGTATTACTGAGCTAAAAAGGGTGCTAGTGTATACTTTGCCTTTAGCAAATTCTTTGCCAAAAAACAATTCCCATAAAGGAATGATTAAGCGGTTAGGTTTTTCCAAAAACAAACCTCTGTAGTTCCTCATGAGTTTTGAAATGCCCTTTTGGATAATGTTGTAGCTGCGGCTGTAATTCATCTTCATAGCCCCAGTTGACCCATGCGCAATCCATATTAATTTTCATACAGGCTTCAATATCTCTGTTTTCGTCGCCCACATACAAACATGCTTGTAAAGGATAATCTGTAGTTTTTAATAACTTCTTCAAAACCTTATCTTTTCCCATAAAATTTTCTGAACAGTAAATGTTTGAAAAATAAGTAAAATTTTGATTTTCAAGGAATTGTAAGATATTTTCTTTACTGTTTGAAGAGACAATATCTAAGGTGAATCCCTGTTGATGAAGCGTTGTTAAAAAATCAAAAATTCCTTCGTAGGGTTGTAGCGCGCTAATATTTTGTTTGTATTTTTTGTATAAAACGGGAATAATAAAGGGGATTTGAAATAAAGGTATTCCGAGATATTCTGCACGTTTGAGATAAGATAAATGTCGGATTTGAGGAATAGTTTCGGCAGTGATAGGCTTAAAGTTTTTTTCTATAGCCAATTCATTGTAGATTTTCAAAAAAATAGGAACAGAGTTGGCGAGAGTTCCGTCAAAATCAAAAATAATGTGTTTGTATGTTTGCATAGCATTAATAAGGTATCTGACCCAAAAAGGTTATTTACATCTATCTATTTATTCTGTTGTTTTGTAATATTAAAAAATATTTGACAGGTCTTCACTAAACGTAACATTTTTCCTACAGCCCAAATTAACATAATGAATAGAATTGCAATATATGAAGATAACCCTAAACTTCGTGAACTACTCGAATTACTGATAAATTCTGCGGAGGAGTTTCTGGTTGTTGGCACGCACCATAACTGTGAAAATATTCTTCTGCATATCCAATCTGAGTCACCAGATATGCTCATAATGGACATTGATATGCCTATTATTGATGGTATTGCAGGAGTAAAAATTGTTAAAGAAAAATACCCCAACATGAAAGTCATCATGCACACGGTATTTGAAGATGATGACCGGCTTTTTGCATGTTTGAGCTACGGTGCAGATGGATATATCTTGAAGAAAGACTCGCCGAGTATGCTGTTTGGCGCTATAAAACAGCTTTTTGAAGGTGGTGCGCCCATGTCACCAGGAATTGCTAAACGTATTTTGCAGACCTTTAGAAAACCTGCGCCTACCCCCAATTCCTATCATTTAACAGAGAGAGAGAAGGAAGTATTAGAATATTTGACCAAAGGTTTTTCGTATAAAATGATTGCCCACGAATGTACAATTTCGATAGAGACAGTACGCCGACATTTGAAAAATATCTATTTCAAATTACAGGTACAATGTGGTACTGAAGCCGTGGCAAAGGCGATTCGTGAGAAGATTGTCAATGAGTGATTCTTACCTAGTTAAAGACACAGTCTCGGACTAGGTAAGAAATAAAATTATTGCTTACGCAAGTTTGTCAGAGTTTTCTCCGACAAAGGCACAAATTCAGTATCCGAAATCAAAAATCCGAAATAGAACCCCGTTATTTCACCCATATAACTCCACCTTCTGGCTGAATAGTTAGAGTAGCTTCTCCAGAGCTATTAACTTTTGTTGACTTAAAAATTGGATTTCTTTTGTCATCATCATTGTATTCTGCAACGGTTTTTCCTGCAAACATTGGCAATTTTACATTGATTTTTAGGGCAGTTTTTTCAGCATTGATACCTACCAAATACCATTCAGTGCCATGACGACGTGCCAATACGCAATATTTCCCTGGATAACCATCTACAAAAACAGTTTCATCCCAAGTTGTAGGTACTTTTTTCATAAAATCAATTTCAAAATTTGGAACATCCGTCAAATTGTTTGGCGTAAGTGCAAAATTCTGAACTGTAGTTTGAAATAATACGGCAGTGGCTAATTGAAAAATATCTGTTGTTTTGCGGGTTCTGCCTCCATTATTATTTTTGTTAAGACGCTTATTGAGAAGTGTACCGCCAAAATCCATACTTCCGACGGTGTTTCTAATAAACGGATGCAGAGACGCATTAAATGCTTCATTATCATCAAAATGCTGATTGAAAATCAAGTTTTCGGACGCTAGCACTGCCTCACTACTCACGTAGTTTGGATACATTCGTTCCCAACCACGAGGAAGTGTACAGCCATGAAAGATAATCATAAGGCCATATTCGTTAGCGTCACTCAAAATTTCTTCATAAAGTTGAATAGTTTCTTGTTTATCGCCTCCAAAGAAGTCCACTTTCAAGCCTTTTACACCTTGTGCTTTTAGCCATTTCATTTCTTTTTTACGTGCAATGGCATTATCCATGCAGTGTTTGGGGCCTTGAGGGGCATTGTTCCATGCACCATTAGAGTTATACCACAAAAACACATCTACTTTTTTAGAATGGGCATATTTGATAAGTTCTTCCATGCGTTTGTATCCTACATTTTTATCCCAAAGGGCGTCCATCAAAATATACTCATATCCTAATTTTTGTGCCAAATCAATAAAGGTAATTTGGTCATCGTAATTCATACTTTCATCTTGCCACATAATCCAGCTCCAAGTAGCACGTCCTGCTTTATATTCCTGAGAAGGAGCATAAAGTGGATCAACAACATCAAAAGGAATTGTGGTTTCTACAATTGGTTTCAGACTTGTTCCCACAGTAATAGTACGCCAAGGCGTCGTAGCTGGTAACGCCATTGCTGGCTCCGCACTTCCATGACCATTGTTTTCGTCTTTTTCAGGAAATGAAATGCTGAATGTACCATTATTAGATTCACTTAATTTTGAACCACAATAGGCGCCTGTTACACCTGTTTCCGAAACTAAAGCCCAAGCTTCTTTGCCGACATGAAACAAGGCTGGGAAGGTATATCCCAAACGATATTTGGAGTTTTGATTGAGTGGAGCATCCGCCTCATACTCTTCCTCATAACTTGGTTTGGTACGCATCCATCCACTTCCTGAGGGAGCCTGAGGGGTCAAAAATGTAGTGGTTTGAGTTGGAAAACTAAAACCTGTCAGCTCTTTTTCGATGATACAATTGGCAGTTTCTTTAAAAGGTACAAGCCCATATCTAAATGCAATATCGTTATTACTTACGTTGAATGTAATTTCCATTACCTTCTTTTCGGCATTTGAAACAGTACAAACTAGCTGATTAGCTACATAACGAACCTCGGATTTTTTGATTCTGCTTTGTTGGTAATTCTTATCGATTTGCTTTTCTTCTTTTTTTACCAAAGTCAACGATTTGCTAAAGTCTCCAATGCTTGTGATGAGTCCCAGCGGCGAATTTTCCAATACTTTAATACCTTGGTAAGTAACAGAATAATTTGCCTTTCCATCTGTAATAGTCAGATTAACTTTTAATTGCCTGTCGGGACTAAAGATACTTACATTTTCCTGAGCGAAGCTGGAAATTCGCAGAAGCATCGCGGCGATAAATAGTACTTTTTTCATAATTGAGGTTAAAAAGCATTACGCTTTGTTAATTGGGGATTGATAGATTGAATTTAATTTCACAAATATTGTGTCAAAACTACACATTTCTATCTGTTTTAATACTGATAAATAATAGAAAGTTATTCCTTAATAATGTAGTTTTTATCAGAAAATACTTATAATCAGAAAAGTAAAGTCGTCATGTGATAGAAAAAAATTGTAACGAAATCAATTATCATAAAGGTGAAACTTGTTCAATTTTTCATCTTGAGTAAATTTTATCACAGTTTTAACTAGAAATATGGTGAGTGATAAAATAAAAAAGGTGTAAGAAAAATCTTACACCTTCGAATATATAAATGGGTTCGGTATGATTCTATTATTTGAATAAGCCTCCTAACATGCCACCAATGCCACCAGCGTCTCCGCCTAGTAATTTGCCTGCAATGTTAGATACATCGTTCATATCAAATTTACCATCGCTAAATGCGTTTGTGAAATCTGACATGTTCAATGAATTGTCATTTGGATCATTAGTTTTTGAAATAACGGAGCCAATTACGCCTGGTAATACTTGACTAACAATTCCTGCTGCTGCACTATTCTCAAGTCCAAATTTTTGCATTAAACCTGTTACTGCTTGCTGAGTAATGTTTGCTACAATTGGATTAGACATAAGACTTCCACCACCTGTATTTGCTTGTCCACCCAAAAGACCCATAACGCTAGCTAAACCACCGCCTTGAGCTTGCTGTTGCAGCCCGCCAGTAATGGCACCAAGGATAGTTTGCATTGCATCATTGTTTTTTTCGTTAGGAATAGCGGGGTTATTAACGATTGCGTCTTGAGAATGGTCTTGGATTAGACCCATGAGTTGCTCTAACATCTTTATGGGGGTTTAAATTTGGTTTGTGTTGAGTACAATAATAGAAAGACTTTTTATAAATTCAACTAAAATATGATTAAAATCTATAAAAATCAGTGTTATGACAGAAACAGCTATCAATTTGTCACAGGAAGCTCCAAATTTATCTTTAGGCGAAAAGATAACAGCCTTAGTAGCTGACCTTTATTATCCCAGTGAATCTGATGAAAAGGTTGAATTCTTTGATGCTCCATTTGCCATAGAGGGAACACCAGATGTGGCATCTCTTAAAATATTTTTAGGAATTCCTCCAGATGTCACCACTTCAGAATGGGATTTAGAAACTTTTTTTAAACCTTTATTAAAAAAAGAAGATTGGTTTGGAGAAGAAGAATTGGGCTGGTTAAAAGCTTCGGAAGATTTACAAGCCCTATTAACAGCCAATTTAACAGATATAAAAATATACAGAATAGGAAATATAGAGATTGAGGTGTATTTGTTAGGAAAGCCTACCGAAGGAAATTGTGTGGGTATCAAAACAAAGGTGATTGAAACCTAGAAAAACAAAAAAGCCGAACTTCCTTAGAGGTTCGGCTTTTGTTGTGCTATTTTACTTTAGCTACTACAGCTTTGAACGCCTCTGGGTGGTTCATTGCTAAGTCAGCTAATACTTTTCTATTTAATTCGATACCAGATTTGCTCACTTTACCCATGAATGCTGAGTAAGAAAGACCTTCTTGACGTGCAGCAGCATTGATACGTTGAATCCACAATGAGCGGAAATCTCTTTTCTTAACCTTACGGTCACGGTAAGCATATTGAAGACCTTTCTCGATCTTGTTTTTTGCTACTGTCCAAACGTTTTTACCTCTTCCATAAAAACCTTTGGCTAATTTAAGCACTTTTTTACGTCTTGCTCTCGACGCTACGTGATTGACGCTACGTGGCATAATCTTGTTTGTTTTTTGAAATTTGGCGTTTCATTGAAGAAAACTTTAAGGCCAATTCTCTGGTTGAACAATAACTAAATGGAAATTAGATTTCCGAAAAAAATTACAATACTAACATAGCTGTAACTCTGTTCATATCTGAAGATGATACTAATGTATCATGAACCAAGTTACGCTTACGTTTAGTAGATTTTTTTGTTAAAATGTGGCTGTGGAAAGCGTGCTTACGCTTAATTTTGCCTGATCCAGTCACTTTGAAGCGTTTTTTCGCTCCTGACTTAGTTTTAATTTTTGGCATTTCTGTTAAACGTTTAAATTGTGAAAAGTAATTGCCTTAACATTTCTGTCTTGGCTTGGTAAAATAGTCCGCAAAGATACAAAAAAGTTTGCAATTAATTGCGTTAGTAATTAATTTTTAAGAAATAAGTAATCGTGCAGAATAAGATTTAAGTTATGTGTTTAGGCACGAGGCAACAGGCACAAGGCACAGAGTGTTAAAATGTTTTATTACCCACATCCATGCTTTTTTCCAAAACCCACCGCCGAAAGCCGTTACCTGAAAGCCCCAAGCATCTGCATAGAGCTAAAAATTGAAAAGTATTTCTCATGAAATAGGTAAACCTTTTTTGCCTAATGCTTATGGCTTACGGCCAGTAGCGTATTAATACAATTTTATTTTGCATTAATACTTAAAAAGCCATTAATGCTGCGAACAGTCATTAATGGCTTTTGATTATCAGGGGTTTACCTGAAATATACCTATAAACCTTTACAGATTTATTAGATTGTCAAAGTCAAACTAGAATTTGAAATTGAATACTATTTCTTCACAACTTTTGGAGAGAAGATAATAGACATTCTTTTTCCTTCCAATCTTGGCATTTCATCTGGCTTGCCCACTTCTTCCAAACCTTTTGCAAAATTAAGCAAAAGCATTTCTCCTCTTTCTTTAAATACGATAGCACGACCAACAAAGTGTACATAAGCTTTCACTTTTGCACCTTCTTTCAAGAAACTGATAGCGTGTTTTAACTTGAAATTAAAATCGTGTTCATCTGTGTTAGGACCGAAACGAATTTCCTTTACAACTGTTTTAGCTGCGTTGGCTTTAATTTCTTTTTGTTTTTTCTTCTGTTCGTATTTAAACTTTGCGTAATCAATAACACGACATACTGGTGGAACTGCTTTTGGCGAAATCTCTACCAAGTCTAATCCTTGTTGACTCGCAATTTCTAAGGCTTGTTTGAACTCAACGATGCCTTGTTCAACGTTTTCACCTACAAGACGAACCTGCTGAACGCCACGGATAGCATTATTAATTCTGTAAGGTTCCTCTTCTCTTTTTGTCCCTTTGTAATTATTATTCGGGCGTAACGCCATATTGTAAAAGTTATTAGTTTTAAATTATATAAAATCAGATTGAGCTAGAAGTTCAAAAACTGTTTAAATCAATAACTATAATAGTCCTAAAAATGTTCCAGCACAAAGTCTATTTACAGATTTTCGTGATTATTAGATAGTTATCAATTTATCTTTCCGAAATCTAAATCAAAAAAAAATGAAATGCAAATTTCCACGTCTGTGAAACCACAAAATTATTTTTCGATGCTATTACATATTTGATCTGTAGCATTAGATAAGCAATTCAAAATTTTCTTTTGTTACTTGCCCAATGCTACAAATACTTGATGTCTAGCTAATGCGTGCTAAATTCTTATTGATTTCTTCTTGAGCCAATTGAATAAATTCTTCAATCGTCATCATTCCTAAATCGCCTTCTCCTTTTTTACGCACTGAAACTTTTCCTTCAGCAGATTCTTTTTCTCCCACAATTAGCATGAATGGAATTTTTGAAACTTCCGCATCACGGATTTTTCTACCAATTTTTTCATCTCTATGGTCGATATATCCACGCAAATCTTGTTCTTGTAATCTCAAGAATAAATCGTTTGCATAATCTTCGTATTTTTCAGAAATTGGTAATACGGCCAATTGATCTGGTGACAACCACAATGGGAAGTTACCCGCGGTGTTTTCAATCAAAATTGCCACAAAACGCTCTAATGAACCAAATGGCGCACGGTGAATCATCACTGGACGGTGTTTTTGGTTGTCAGAACCAGTGTATTCCAACTCAAAACGTTGTGGTAATTGATAATCCACTTGGATTGTACCCAACTGCCATTTACGACCAAGTGCGTCTTTCACCATAAAGTCGAGTTTTGGCCCATAGAACGCCGCTTCGCCTAATTCTACTACTGTTGGCAAACCTTTGATTTCTGCCGAACGAATAATAGCTGCTTCTGCTCTTTCCCAGTCCTCATCTCTACCGATGTACTTTTCTTTATTTTCTGGGTCACGAAGCGATATTTGTGCCGAATAATTATCGAAACCTAATGCCTTGAAAACATACAATACAAGGTCAATTACTTTCATGAACTCTTCTTCCACTTGATCTGGACGACAGAAGATGTGTGCATCATCTTGAGTAAATCCTCTTACACGAGTTAAACCGTGTAGTTCACCTGATTGTTCGTAACGATATACAGTTCCGAATTCGGCCAAACGCAATGGAAGTTCACGATAACTACGAGGTTTCACTTTGTAAATCTCGCAGTGATGAGGGCAGTTCATTGGTTTTAGGAAGAACTCTTCGTTTTCATCAGGTGTATGAATTGGCTGGAATGAATCCTGACCGTATTTGGCATAGTGACCCGATGTTACATATAGTTCTTTAGAAGCGATATGTGGAGTAACAACAGGAGAATAGCCTGCACGAACTTGCGCTTTGCGAAGGAATCCTTCCAGACGCTCACGCAACATTGTTCCTTTTGGCAACCAAAGTGGCAAGCCCATACCTACTTTCTCAGAGAAAGCAAATAATTCTAATTCTTTACCCAACTTGCGGTGGTCGCGACGTTTAGCTTCTTCTAATAAGTGTAGATATTCGTCTAATTCCTTTTGTTTCGGGAATGTAACGGCATATACACGTGTCATTTGTTTGCGGCTTACATCACCACGCCAGTAAGCACCCGCTACACTCATCAATTTAATAGCTTTGATAAAGCCAGTATTAGGAATGTGTGGTCCACGACATAAGTCAGTAAAATTTCCTTGAGAATAGAAAGTAATCGAGCCATCTTCTAAGCCATCGATTAGTTCTAATTTATATTCGTCGCCTTTTTCGGTGAAGTATTCAATCGCCTCTGCCTTTGAGATTGGTGAGCGTTGATATTCATTTTTTTGACGAGCCAATTCTACCATTTTATCTTCAATCTTCTTGAAGTCTTCCGAGCTTAAGGTTTTATCACCCATGTCGATATCGTAGTAAAATCCAGTTTCGATAGCAGGACCGATACCAAATTTTGTACCTGGGTATAAAGCCTCGATAGCCTCTGCCATCAAGTGAGCTGAAGAGTGCCAGAAGGTTTGCTTTCCATCCGTATCATTCCACGTAAGTAATTGAAAATTGGAATCTTCATTGATAGGTAATGATGCGTCAACTACCTTTCCATTTACCTTCGCTGCCAGTACATTTCTGGCAAGACCTTCTGAAATACTGAGGGCAATGTCCATCCCAGTGACTCCCTGGGCATACTCTCTAACACTACCATCGGGTAAAGTGATTTTAATCATTTGATTGTTTTAGTTTCGGCCAGTATTCTATCTTTCCAAGTCAGAAAATTATACAAACAACTTTCTTCGAAGGGATAGCCATTACAGGCGTGGGTTTTTGTATTTATGAATTAAAACGTAAAGACTATTCAAAGATAATTAATTCTTTCGAGAAGAATCAGGTTTTAAGTTTAATCTTGACTTTGGTTGCAATGGTCTAAATGTAGTATCTACATTCTTTCTTGGAATATCATATTGACTTAAGCTACTGGTATCGGTAGACGAGCCATAATTGTCTGGAATAAAGGCTCCATAATCTTGTTTACGTTTGGCACGATAAAGTCCTCCTGAAGCACGGTAATCTGTTGGATTTTCGGCGATAATTTGCTCATAAGTGAGGATTGCCGAAGTAAAATCACCTGTAAATTCTTGACAAATAGCCATGTAAAGCTTGGCATCTGGGTATTTAGGGTTAATCTTGACCGTGTGGGCAAATTGAGGCAAAGCGTAACGATAGTTTTTGATTTTGAAATACAACATTCCAGCACTAAAACTAGCTTGTGTCAAGGAAGAATCTAACTTGACAGCTTTGGTATAACTTGCCAATGCGCTATCGGTTTGATAGGCGCGTTGATAGGTAACCCCCTTTTTATAGTATAATTCAGCGTTTTTAGGATGTTGTTTAATCCCTTCATCACTATAAAACAAGGCCAAATCATATTGACGTAAGGCTGTATAAACCTCTGCAAACTTGAGATAAAGCGGTAAAAACGTTGGCTTGAAATTAAGTGTTTGATGAAAATACTGTAAAGCCGTTGTGGTATCGCCCTGCCTTGCAGCAATTTCGCCCTTAAAGAAATAGGTTTCGCCATGATTAGGAGAAATTTGTAAGGACTTATTCAAGTACAATTTTGCTTTGGCGAATTGTCCAATTTGCTGATACAAATCTCCTAAAAGAGTAAAGAGTTCTGGCGACTCTACATTGAGCACCTCTGCCTTAGAAGCAGCCTCAAGTGCTTGCTGTGGCTCCTTGAGTTCTCTTAATATTAACGCTTTCGTTTGATAGTAATGACCATTGTTGGCTTTCATGCCAATAGCGGTATTAATATCATCTAAGGCATCTTTAGGTCTTTCGTCTTCAAGATATAATTTGGCTCTTTTGTAATAAATTTCAGAGGAACTAGAAGACGAATTAATCAAATCGGTTAAGAATTCAATTGCGGCAGCTCTGCGAGCTTTTTCGGTAACTTCAGGAACAGCAGGGATCGAAAGCCCTTTTTTAGACTCGCTATTACAGCTTATCAATAAAAGTCCTATCCCCAATAAGAATATAAAGTCGAAAAACAGTCTTTTCATCATTCTCAAAATTACAGCCTTTACTATGTAAATTATTGCTGTATTAAAAAACATTTAAAAGTTCCCAAAACAAAGAAAAATTATTGTTTGAAAATATAAATAACAATATATTTGCTACTAGTAAAACCTTAACTAATCACTGATTTTGTTGTTATGAAGAAATTTTATCTTTTAGCCCTTTTCTTGTTGCTACTCAAAGCATTGGAAGTATTTATCTAGTTTTTCGACAATAAAAATAACTACTACATTGGAAGATAGTTGAGTTAGATAGCACTTTCTTTAATAAATCCTCCAATTCGTACTATTTTTAGATGCTTGCAAAACGATAATACACACCAAGAGGAAGTTTCTTTTTGAAAGAATCCTCCAAGTAAAGCTCCCCGAATTCATGATTTTTGGAATGCTCAAAGCTACACTTTACTAGATTTTCGACAATGAGAGAAGAGAATCCCATGGAGTACATATTCAAGATGAGAAAATAATTTTCTTTATCTAAAATTTGTGCAACAGTTTTGAGCATTTCATTTATCTGTTCTTCCAATATCCATTTTTCTCCATCTGGCCCACGGCCATAGGCAGGAGGGTCAAGAATAATTCCTTGATATACATTTCCTCGTTTTGCCTCACGACGTACAAACTTCATGGCATCTTCGACTACCCAACGAATATTGTCGAGCTGACTAGCTTCCATATTGTCGCGTGACCAGCTAATCACTTGTTTGATTGAATCCACGTGTGTTACATCGGCTCCCGCTTGTTTGGCTGCGATGGAAGCACCACCAGTATAAGCAAAGAGATTCAAAACCTTAGGATTTTTTACAGGCATTTTCTTTACTTTTTCCATAATAAAATCCCAGTTCATAGCTTGTTCTGGAAAAATACCAACGTGTTTGAAAGAAGAAAGAGCTAATTTAAAATTAAGATTCAATGTGGCTGTTTGGTAAGGCATATACCAACGATCAACCATACCTTTTTTCAGCATCCATTCGCCCTTTTCTTGTGAGCCTTTGTCTTTTTTGAAATAAGCATGCGCTTTATTTTGCCATTCTAATTCAGAAAGTGACTTGTCCCATGCCGCTTGCGGTTCGGGACGACGTAAGATATAGTCTCCAAATTTCTCTAATTTCTCAAAACCACCCGAATCTAAAAGTTGATAGGCTTTCCAGTTTTTGGGCGTTGCTGTTTGTATTACGGTTGTGCTCAATTGTTCTGTTGATTAAACTTCTGCAAATAAAAAGCGGTATCCTTTTCGAATACCGCTACAAATTTACAAAAAAGACTTGTTAGAATACGTGCAATTTTAGCTATATGCTTCAAGCTTACTACGAATATTTTTTGTTTTGGCTTTAAACATCTGAAAAACAGAACGTTAATTTATAAAATTCAATTTTTCGCTATTCCTCTAAAATACTCCTTGTTGAGAATATCTAATAATGCATTCTAAAAAGATACTTTGTTCAAATAGAATACATTACGGCGAAGGTTTTCGGAATCGTTATTAATTCGTTGAATGCCAGAAGCCAAAAAGTAATTATCAAACCAATAATCGATATGGTCGGACGTAGTTTTTTTCACAACATCACCCTCCACTTGAGTATCTACTTGTTTGGGTGTTAAATCATCTAGTGTAACATCTTTTACAATAGTTTTTGTAAAAATTTGACCTCTGTTACTGTAGGTAAGTGTGATTTGATCGCCTTTGATTGAAGCTTGTACTTTTTCAACCAATTTGGGCTCTTTAACATCCTTTAGTGGAATACTGTTATCCCACAACAGATTTCCTTTTTCATCAAAGGCAGCTACAATGGCATGGGTGTATATCCAACCATCAAAAGTTTGTGAGTTACCATAATATCGGTTTCCATATCCCCATGGACTGTAGTAACTACTAAATGGCGAATACAAACCATAGTAGCCATAGCCCCAACGGTATGGATTATAGAAGGAATTCCAAGGGCTACCATACAAACCAGAACCCCAAGAGCTAAACGGACTGTAAGGGTTATTGAAGTTGTTGTAACGATAATCTGCATAAAATGCTTCGGCTACAAGAATGTATTTATCATCTTGTTTGACAATATCATGTACCAAGAAACGATAATCCAAGCGGAGGTCTTCACCTTTATCTTTTTTATCTTGAATTTTTCTCTCTTGCTTCAAACGCTGTTTTTCGCTGAGATAATTAAAGAAGTTTTTGAAATCGGTAAAACTATAAAACTTCAAATCTGTCATCTCATTGTCGAGCATTTTACTGAAATAAATTCCTTGAGAAGTAGGTCCTCGCTGTGTACCGATTGAATTTTTGTGACCGTAAGTACCAAACATGATTTGAGTGCTATCCGAAACCATATTAAGACGCCCGTTCATCATAGCAAAATCTTCTTGGGTATCCATCACAATTTGATTGATAGGCGTACCTTCTTCGTCAAAGGATTTTACTACTAATTGATAATTTTTCCCTTTATTACCAACAGCATAAGTTACGTTGACAAAATGGTTTACCGTGTCGAGCTCCATCGATTGTAATTCAGCTTGATTTTTCAAAGCAGAAGGCAATACTTTGGTCTTGCGAGCGGCTAAATCTGTGTACAGAATAATGGGTTGGCTGTTGACAAGTCCTCCGATAAATACTGATGAGTTGAGTGCTTGAAAATCAGAAACTTCAAGTCTGTCGACTGACATAATTTGAAATTTTTCGATAAAACCAGGGCCAAGATTTACCTTGATTACTTCGAATACATTGCTACGATAGCGGCTAAAAAGCAAGTACACATTTTTGCCATCATAAGAGTGTTTTACATAATCGAGATTGCCATCTATTGTACCATTTACATTCCAAACAGTTTCAAGGTTGGTATCAAGTTTAATGAGGTTAAACTGATTTTTGTTGATTTGGGACAAAAGAAGCACACCTTGCTTTTGTAAAGGAATTGTAAAGTATTCAGAAGATGCCGAGGGCAGCGGAATCTCTATGCGCTTTACACTTTGGGCATACATTGCAGTTGTACAAAGTAGCCAACTTAAAATCAACAATATCTTTTTCATGTATGTTGTGATTGGGTTATAGATTAACAAAAGCTTGTAGATCAGCTATTTACTCATGAGCCAATCCCACTATGATGTCAAATTCTTCCGATTTTACAGGAGTAACCGACAAGCGAGATTGTTTGATTAATGCTAAATCTTGTAGTCTTTCATCATTCTTCATTTGTTTAAGTGTAACTGTTTTTGGCAATTTTTCAACAGGTGATAAATCTACAACAACCCAACGTTCATCGTCGGTAGTAGGGTCGGGGTAATGTTCTTTAACCACCTTAGCAATACCGACAACTTCAAGTCCTTCGTTGGAGTGATAAAAAAACACTAAATCTCCAAGCTTCATACTTTTCATGTTATTACGAGCTTGATAATTTCTAACACCGTCCCACATACCGACTCCTTGCGCTACAAAATCATCCCACGAATATTTGAAAGGCTCAGACTTTACTAACCAATAGTTCATTTCTATAAGAATTAAGTATTTTACAAATTTTATAAAAGAAAATCCCGTACGTATCTTCTTCGTTTGTTATTTCCCCAAAACTAAGAGAAATCTTGATATACTTAACGCTTTGGTCTTGAATCTTGTTATGAAAATTTGGAAGTATTTGCTTCCACTATAGACACAATTTGTAGATAAAAGGTTGATTTGCGGTGATAAGTTTTTTTTGGATAAAATCTAAATTGTTGTATATGAGTCAATAATCAAAAACGCCCAACCATAAAAATATGATTGGGCGTCGTTTGAAAATGCTGAATGTTGAGTTTTGAAAAAAGCATTTCAATGCTCTTTAGTTCAGTATTCGATTCTTTATGGGAATTTTGGGAATTTGCTGAAGTCTGGTTTTCTTTTTTCCAAGAAAGCATTTTTTCCTTCTTTTGCTTCGTCAGATAAGTAGTACAACAAAGTAGCATTTCCTGCTAATTCTTGAATACCTGCTTGTCCGTCTAATTCAGCATTAAACGCAGATTTCAACATGCGAAGTGCCAAAGGACTCTTTTCTAACATTTTCAAACACCATTCAACGGTTGTTTCTTCAAGTTTTTCTAAAGGAACTACTTTGTTGACCAATCCCATATCCAAAGCCTCTTGAGCATTATATTGGTCACACAAGAACCAAATCTCACGAGCTTTTTTCTGACCTACTACTCTAGCCAAGTAAGATGCCCCAAAACCGCCGTCGAAAGATCCTACATTTGGACCAGTTTGTCCAAAACGAGCGTTTTCAGCAGCGATAGACAAGTCGCAAACTACGTGCAAAACGTGACCTCCGCCAATAGCCCAACCTGCAACCATAGCCACCACTGGTTTAGGAATTGAACGAATTTGTTTTTGCAAATCTAACACGTTCAAACGAGGTACAGCGTCTGTACCGATGTATCCACCGTGTCCACGAACAGACTGGTCGCCACCACTACAAAAAGCACGACCACCTTCACCTGTCAAAATAATAACACCAATACGCTCGTCGTCACGACAGATGTTCATGGCGTCAATCATTTCTTTTACGGTCAATGGCGTAAAAGCATTGTGTACATGAGGGCGATTGATAGAGATTTTGGCAATCCCAGCCTCATGAAATTGAAACAGGATTTCTTGATATTCCTTGATGGTTTCCCACTGAATCATAATTGTATAATTAAATAATGAATAAGCACTAATGCCTTATTGTTCTTTGTCTAATTCTTCATTGTAAGTAACATCCCAAGTATGGTCGGCCAAAAGTAATACTTTTGCGACATATCTAACATACTTGAACGAACGACCCCACTCGTGTGGTGCTACCAGCGACAATAAATCTGTACCATCTTCTTTCTCGTACATATAGTAGGTTTCGTTGATGATAGGGTCAAACCCCACGGTAGCAGTGTAAATCCTTTCAGAAATTTCACGGCGCTGAGCAAGCGCTTTTGCTTGCCTTGCCAAAGTCTCCATTTGTTCATACAACTGGTTCATTTGACGGTCAGTTTGTTGGCGCATTGCAGTTACCGAGCGACCTTTGGTTTTGCCCATATCCTCGGGTCTAATTACTGCACCACCAGCGGTATGTGCATAAGGTAATAAGCCCGGATTTTCGGCTACTTTATCTTTATTGATAGGATTGATGAATTTATCGTCCGACATAATCTTGATGAAAATTGTGTACTGTTAATTAATGCCGCAAATTTACTAGAACAAGATTTTTTATTTACTAGGCTAATAAATTTTAGATAACTTATCTGATTTTGGCAAATAATATAGATGAATTTTTCAAATCCCATTTGATTATTTTACAAAAATAGGGATATTATCTATTGGGCAGACCAAATCTTGGAGATTTTCCAAGATTTCTATCAAGGTTTTAACCTTGTTTACCAATAAATTGTTTTTACTGATATGATTTCAAATGAGAAAATGGGTTGAACTAAATTATGCTAAAGTGGTAATTTGAGAATATAATAGACATTATCACGGTTTCAGAAGTATCATAAAAAAAGGCTTGAATTTTTTAGATTTGTAGTTGCAAAACCAAACAAACTAAAAAAGACGAGCCATGAACAAAATTAACACATTAA
>NZ_JASHIC010000006.1 GCF_030056705.1 Flectobacillus longus | reverse complement strand
ACTTCTTTTCTTCGCTACAATTCCTTTCCCGTCGTTTGGGAGTGCAAAATTCCCACTTTATTCCCAACCATCCAAATCTTTTTGACACTATTTTTAAAAGTTTTTTGTAAGTCGTTGATTAGTAGAATCATACTATTGAAAGTTTTTTACCTAGTATAAAACACTCAAATGAGTGCATTTGAATATGCCTTTTTTAGGTACAAAAAGAACCCTCAATAATACAAAATAAAAAATCCTCACCTTAATCAAAAGATGAGGATTTCAATTGAAATATTTCTCAATATCCTTATTCAGCTAAGAATGGATACTTATAATCTGTTGGAGATACAAAGTTTTCTTTGATTGTTCGTGGAGAAACCCAACGTAAAAGGTTTAATGATGAACCTGCTTTATCGTTTGTACCAGAAGCACGCCCACCACCAAATGGTTGTTGCCCTACCACTGCACCTGTTGGCTTATCATTAATATAGAAGTTACCAGCAGCGTTTGTCAGCTTTTGGGTAGCTAATTCTATTGCATAACGATCTTGAGAGAAGATAGCACCAGTTAAGGCATAAGGAGATGTTGTATCTACTAAATGCAATGTTTCCTCAAACTGATCGTCTTCATATAAGTAAATCGTGAGAACAGGTCCAAAGATTTCCTCTGTCATTGTGGTGAACTTAGGATCTTCAGTTAAGATAACTGTTGGTTGAATAAAATATCCCTTTGACTTATCATAGCTTCCACCAGCAATTACTTTAGCTGTATCACTATTTTTTGCCAAATCTATATAAGAAGCTATTTTATCAAAAGCTTTCTCATCTATGACAGCTGTTACAAAGTTTGAGAAATCCTCTACGCTACCCATTTTCAATTCTGCAAGATCTTTTGAGAAATACTCCCAAGTAGATTCCCACAGTGATTTTGGAATATAGGCACGAGATGCCGCAGAACATTTTTGTCCTTGGAATTCGAAAGCTCCTCTCAATAAACCAACCGCTAATGCTTTTGGATCAGCTGAAGCATGAGCTACAACAAAGTCCTTCCCACCTGTTTCTCCCACAATTCTTGGATATGATTTATATATATGGATATTCTCTCCGATTGTTTTCCAAATATGTTGGAATACTTTAGTTGAACCCGTAAAGTGAACACCCGCAAATTCAGGATGACGGAAAGCGATATCCCCTGTTAAAGGACCATCTGTATATATAAGGTTAATAACGCCATCTGGAAGACCTGCTTCTTTTAAGATTTTCATCAAAACATAAGCTGAATAAATCTGAGTTGGAGAAGGTTTCCATACTACAACGTTACCCATCAAGGCTGCTGAAGCTGGAAGATTCCCTGCAATAGCAGTAAAGTTGAATGGAGTTACGGCAAAAACAAAACCCTCAAGAGGTCTGTATTCAGATCTGTTCCAAACGTACTCAGAAGATTCTGGCTGTTGTGCATAAATTTGAGTAGCAAAATGAGCGTTAAATCTTAAGAAGTCGATCCACTCACATGCTGAGTCAATTTCTGCTTGAAAAGCATTTTTCGATTGTCCTAACATCGTAGCAGCATTTAACTCCATGCGATATTTTGAAGCAGACAAGTCAGCGGCCTTCAAGAAAATTGATACACGATGTTCCCAAGACATATTAGCCCATTTTTCACGAGCAGCCAAGGATGAGTCAATTGCTTTGTTGACATGAGACGCATCGCCCTCATAGTAATATCCCAGGATATGTTGGTGGTCATGTGGACTTGTTAAAGGAAGTCTTTTTCCTTCTTTAAGTTCTTCAGAACCGATAAACATAGGAACCTCGATTACTTGAGATTTCATTTCAGCAAGCTTTGCTTTCAATGAAACTCTTTCTTTACTATTAGGAGCATACCCTAAGATAGGTTCGTTCTTGGGAGTTGGTACATTAAAAAATCCTATGGACATTTGATGAAGTATTTAAATTACACAATTCAAAGTTACGGAGTTGTTTTGGTTCCTCCAACCCTACCATAACTAAGTATTTATAAAGGAATAATGCTAGAACGATAAATATGGTTCTAGTTTTTGGATTATATCTGGCGTTAGAAGTTTAATGGCTTTTAAATCTTGAATAGACTGAAATTTTCCGTGTTGATTTCGGAAGTTGATAATGGCTTTTGCAATGTATGGTTTTAAATAAGGATGTTTCATTTGTTCGAATGAAGATTCATTAATATTAATTTTCCGAACTTGAGGGTTACTTATATAACCATATTTGAGTATTTCATCTACCACTAAGGAATCTAAGCCATATACTTCTCGTATCTGAGTAGTGCTAACGAAGTTGCCAAGTATATCTCGGTATTTAACAATCCGAGCAGCCAATTTGCTTCCTATTCCCTTTAGTTGGATTAATCTTGTGGTATCTACCGCATTCAAATCAAATTTTGCAGGTGTTTTGGGCGTTTTTTCTTGCAGAATGAATGAACGTTTGGCAAACTTATCGTTTTGAGGAACGGATATAGTGATGTATGGTATCAATTTTTGATAAAGTGTTTCTGGAAAACCATAAACCTTGAGTAAATCATCTTTCTTATAAAACTTTCCTCCTTTGCTTTTGAAACGGTCTATTCTTTTAGCAAGCCACTGTGGCATACCTAATTCTTCCAATTCTTCAACACTTGCAATATTAGGGTCAAATGAATGAAGTCGAATTGGAGCAATTGAATGAGCCTCCTCTTCTTTTTTCTCAAAATTTTTAAAGCGACTAGGAGGATTTTCGGCAGTTTCAATCAATGACACTAATTCTGCATTTTGATTGAGTTGATTTTGTGTAAAAGCTATGGAAGGTTTGCTTGGGGATAACCATATATATAAGTGAATAGAAAGATAGGTGAATAATAACATCAATAGTAATATAAAACCTTTTGCTTCGGTACGATTGTAGCCAAAGGCATACTGAATCCACTGTATCCATTGTTTTTTCATAAGGCTGAACTTGTTTTTAGGTGAAGATTTAACTGAAAGTTATACAATTGAAGAGACATTTTGAAGTTTATTCGAGACTTTCTAGTGCCAATATGCTGAATTATATAATGTTTAAAATAATTTTGTACCACAAATTGTCCATCAATTTCAATTGCTAATATCTCGACGAGCACTCTGTAAGCAAAGAAGTTAGCAACGATTTAACCAAAAAACGAGAATATGATACTTTATAGTACCAAGCATGCAAGCCCAGATGTATCGTTGGAAGAGGCGGTATTTAGAGGACTTCCCCCTGATAATGGATTGTATATGCCTTATGAAATACCTACATTACCAAAAAGCTTCTTTGACACCATTGGTGATTTAAGTATTTCGGAAATAGCATTTGAAGTAGCAAAAGCTTTGTTGGGTAACGATGTACCTGAAAGTGATTTAAAAGGTATCATCGAACGTTCAATCAACTTTGAAGCTCCATTGGTTGGCATTGAGCCTAACAAATATGTACTTGAATTGTTCCATGGACCGTCTATGGCATTCAAGGATTTTGGTGCTAGATTTATGGCAGCATTGATGTCTTATTTCTTACAAAAATCTCATCAAGATATTCATATTCTTGTAGCAACTTCAGGCGACACAGGAGGAGCTGTAGCACAAGGATTTTATAATACACCTGGTATCAAGGTTACGATTTTGTATCCTACAGGAAAAGTATCAGATATTCAAGAAAAGCAATTGACCACTCTAGGAGGAAATGTTACCGCTTTGGAAGTTGATGGTACATTTGATGACTGTCAGAGCTTAGTGAAACAAGCCTTTTTGGATCAAGAGCTTTCGTCTAAATACAATTTGGCATCGGCAAACTCGATTAATATTAGCCGATTGATACCTCAATCGTTTTATTATTTCAATGCTTATGCACAGTTGAAAAAAGCGGGTGTGGATAAACCAGTAGTGTTCTGTGTACCAAGTGGTAATTTCGGTAATCTTTCAGCTGGACTTATTGCCCAAAAAATGGGGTTACCTGTGAAAATGTTTGTTGCGGCTACCAATATCAACAATATTGTTCCAAATTATCTTGCCAATGGCGTTTATGAGCCTCGCCCATCACAAGAAACGATTTCTAATGCTATGGATGTGGGCAACCCTTCTAACTTTATTCGTATGCAATTGTTGGCTGGTGATGCTTATGAAGAGGTAGTTAAACATATTGCTGGTGATTTTAGCAATGATGATGATACTAGAGTAACGATGAAAGAGGTATATGATAAAACAGGTTATATCATGTGTCCTCATACGGCTGTTGCTTACCGTGGGTTAAGCTCTTATATGACAGAATTAGGCGAAGATGTAACAGGAGTTTTATTATCTACGGCTCATTATGCTAAGTTTTTGGATGTGGTTGAGGGAACTCTGGGAACAACAGTACCTATTCCAGAACGCCTTTCGGCTTTGTTATCTAAAGAGAAAGTAGCGATTCCGATGAGTACCAAGTTTAGTGATTTTAAAAACTATTTATTACAATTATAATAAAAAAGGATGCCCAATTGGGCATCCTTTTTTTATTCGTACATAGATAATATTTCTTGTTGATATTTCGAATGAATAACCTTTCTTCTCAATTTTAAGGTTGGGGTAAGTTCGCCACTATCGATTGAGAATAATTTTGTTAGCAATACTACTTTTTTTACTTGTTCGTATTTGGCTACATTATTCATCAAATGTTTTACCTCTTCATCAAACTTCTCTAAAACTTTCGGTTGTTTCACCATTTCGTCGTTTGAACCACATGGAACCTCATGACGTACACACCATTCTTTCAAGGCATTAAATTCAGGAACGAGCAAAGCTGATGGAAACTTTTCGCCCTCGCCAACTACAATTGCCTGTTCTACAAAGATTGATTCCTTTAATTTATTCTCTAATAACTGTGGTGCTACATATTTTCCTCCAGAAGTTTTGAAGATTTCTTTCTTTCTATCTGTAATTTTCAAATATCTTCCTTCTGCAAACTCACCAATATCGCCTGTATGAAACCAGCCCTCTGAATCAATTACCTCATTGGTCAATTCTGGTTTGTTATAATAGCCTTTCATGATGCTTGGGCCTTTTACCAAAATTTCGCCATCTTCGGCAATTTTTACTTGAACATTTGGTAAAACAGTGCCCACACAACCAATTCTGAAGTCGGTAATAATACTAGATGAAATTACGGGAGAAGTTTCGGTAAGTCCATAACCTTCGACTATTGGTACGCCTGCTGCCCAAAATACCCTTGAAAGACGAGGTTGTAAGGCAGCAGAGCCTGAAGCTATAAATTTGATATTTCCTCCTAAAGCTTCTTGCCACTTACTGAAAATCAATTTTCTGGCTATTTTAAGCTGGATATCATATACCAAACCCATTTCTTTCATTGGGTCATATTTTAGTCCAAGATTTAATGCCCAGAAAAACAGTGATTTTTTGACTCCAGTCAACTCATATCCTTTTGCTACAATTTTATCATATACTTTTTCTAGTAATCTTGGAACTGTTGCAAAGACGTGTGGTTTTACTTCTTTAAGGTTATCTGCAATGGTATCCATGCTTTCGGCATAATAAACCGAAACGCCATAACGTAAAAAAACATAAACATCGGTACGCTCGTAGATGTGACATAATGGCAAAAAACTCAATGCTCTATCTCCAGCTTCTAATTCTAAATGTTTTCCTTTGATAAGTCCTTCAACATTGGCAATGATATTGTTGTGTGTCAGCATCACACCCTTAGGTTTTCCAGTTGTTCCAGAAGTATAGATTAGTGTCAATAAATCATCAGGATGAACTGCCGACTTATGCGCTTCAAGAGATGCCACGTCATCATTCTGGGCTATTTCTAGTACTTCTGTCCAATGTTTTGCCCCAGCAATTTTATCAAAAGTATAGATAGCTTCAACAGAATCGAGTCCTTTACTGGCTTCGGTTGACTTTTTCAATAAGTTTTCATCAGAGACAAAAATCATTTTAATATCCGCATCTGAGAAAATGTAATGATAGTCTTCAATTGTGATTGTTGGATACATAGGTACAGACACTGCACCTATTTGCTGGATTCCTAACTCAACAAAATTCCATTCTGGCCTGTTGTTTGAAATCAATGCAATTTTATCATTAGGTTTTACACCAAGTTTCAACAATCCTAGGCTTATCTTATTTACAGTATCTATTACCTCTTGAGCACCGTATTTTCTCCAATTGCCTTGGATTTTACAAGCAAAAACGTCCTCTTTATTCAGTGGTTTAACACAAGTTTCTAATAGGTCAAAAACTCGTGTTGCAGTTTGGTGATTTTTCATATTCGATAGCTTGCTTATTGACGAGACACCAATCTTTATTTAATACAATTTAAACAAGATTAAGCACAATTCATTTTCTCAAAGATAATAGGTTGTAGAAATTAAAAATAGTATGCGTGCATAATTTTTTTAATATTTTTTCACTTAATCTTATTATTTACAAAAGCTTATAAAAAATAAAAAGGATAGGTAAAAAAGCCCTATCCTTTTTGTATGCGTTATTTTGGTATTTTCATGGTACTAATTTCACCGTTTGATTGCACATAGTTTAGTTCGTACGGTTTAGTTCCAGACTGATTTATTAGACGCCCCTCTTTTGTTGGAAAGTCATTTTCGAATACCGCTTCTAAATAAATGTTATTAGAAAAGTAATATATCCCATTTCCGCTTCGCTTACCACTTTCATACATACCTTCAAATAGCTTATTTCCATCTGATTTGAATTGTACTCCAATTCCTTCTCTTATTCCATTTTTCCACATTCCTTTATAACTTCCTTGAGATTTGTGGATATAGTATCCATATCCATTGATGCAATCGCCTTCTACACAGCCATACTTTCCAACTTCTACATTTGAATCTATTTTTTTTGCCTCTGGCTGTGGATAAGTGTTCAAGTTCTCAGAAGAGACTATCTTATCATCATCTGAAGCAGTTTTATCAGAAATAATAACTTCGTTGTTTTGATACGCTACGACATTTTTTTCTTCCTTTCGTTTTTCTTCAAGCCATCCTTTTGCGATTGCTTTCATACGTTGCGAGCGTGGTGGGTGTGTAGTTGTCCACACTTCTTCTTGGAAATACTGCATGGCAAGTTGTGCTTCCTCAAGGGTTGCGCCCATCTTATAGAGCGTTGCACCCGAAAACTCGTCTGCTTCTAGTTCTTTTTGATGCTGACTTCCTTTTTGACTAGTTGGGTGATAATACACTAGGTGACCTACCTCATGGGCTAATATAGAAATGGCTGCCCAGTCCTTCTGCGTTACTTTATGAACTCTTTGCAAAAAACTTCTATCATATATAATATAAGGTACTCCTTCCACAAGTGTGGCATAGCAATTATCTGTATTAGGGCATTCCATCATTTGAAATGGATTTCTAGAAAGGTGCATCAATTCTGTAATCTTTTTAACTTCTCTTTCCGCTCGGCTACTTCCATATCCCATTACAGAGTTACATAAATCACTTTCATTGACTTTTTTACCATAATAGTGACAAATAAAAAGAGGGGACGATATAGTTCGGTTTTGTCCACAAACACCAGTGGATATCGTTATTCCGAGTAGGAATACACAACATTGTGTATAAAATGTCTTCATTGTGGATAAGATATAAATTAGGTTCTAGAAAGTTTTATAAAAAAGGAGGTTCGTATATACATACGAACCTCCTAATTACGTGATTTTCATTTAATTTATTGTATCACCTCTCAAATTTCTAAATCTCTTTCGAGCGTCAGCGCCATAAATACTTCCAGGATACTTTGTCAATAACTCTTGGTATAGTTTCATTGCTTTAGCAGGTTGGTTTTTCTTTTCCTGATACGTCTTCGCCAATATATACAAAGCATCATCTCCTAATATATCTGTTGGAAACTTTTCCACAATTTTTTCTAATTGTTCAATTGCTTCATCTAACTTTCCTTCCTTTAAATAAGTGGTTGCCATTAAGTACATAAATTCGTCTTCGAGTGGGTGTCCTTTATGTTTTTTGACCAAATTTTTCATTTCTGACATAGCTTCTTCATTTCTATGTTGAAAAAGCATCAATTCTATATTGGCATAGTCTTTTAGCGCTTGGTCTGTGGTATCGATACCTGTATTATCTTGAATCAGAAGGCTTAAATTCATGGCATCATTTGCAATTTCGCGAGTGGTAGCCTGTTTTAGAATATCCAACACATCCTTTGCTAATTCAAAATCGCCTTTGAAATAAGATAATTTAGCATTACGAAGTTTGGCTTCGTATCCCATCGGACTGTCTTTCTCTGATTTTTCTACTTGTGAATAAAGCAAGGTTGCTTCCCATGGCTCAGACTTCAGAACGTAAATATCACCAAGGTCTAGTTTACACTTATCCACGAACTCCTTATTGCCTGTGGATAACTTTATCGCACTTTCAAGTACTGCAATAGCTGTATCTTTTTCATTTAGGTAAAAACCGTATAAAAGACCTTTACTTCGTAATGCCTCTAGTGTTCTTTGGTTTATTCCTAATTCATTTAGAAGTTTAGTATATTCCTGAATCAAGATTCTAATATCACTCTGATTGACAGGATAGGTATTTTTGATAACTTCTTCTTTCGAGTTTATCAACACCCTTCTCCAAAGTGGATAATTTTGTTGCTTTGGATATTCTTTTACCAAATATTCAAAAACTTTGCCTGCACTACTGAAATCTTTGTTCTGATACGCTACAAAACCTAAGTCGGCTACCTGAGCACCTTCACGCTTATATCGCTTGTCTAATGCCCTTGCTTGAATGAAAGCGTTGAAAAATTCCTTCTTCTGAGTAAGGTGCCAAATCAACATTTCGCTGAAATAGGGATCTTCTGGAAATTTCTGAACTTTGGCATACAAAACCTTTTCTAAAAGCGCTTGATCATTTTCGTCTCTAAGCTCGTCTTGTAGCATTCCTTGAAGGATTTCTCGGTTTTCGATATCTCGCCCAAAATTCAGGTATTCCTCAAGCATTTCTTGAGGTTTTCCAGCGAGTTTGTACAATCTACCTACCTGAAGTGAAAACTTACTGATATCCTTAAAATAAAGCCTATTTTTCTCAATCAGATTAATAGCCAAATCATACTGTTGATAACTACTCAATTCATTCACCATTTTGAGCGTTAACTCATCAGTAACTTTACATTTTTCGAGTATTTGATTATAGAGTTTATCTGCTTCCTCTTTTTTCTTCTGTTCTTCCAACAAATGTGCATAATCGAGTATATAAAACGGATTTCCATCAGACCACTTGATTTGCTTTTTCAAAAACTTTTCAGCTTCATCCACCTGTTTCAATTTGTACAATGTCTGAAGATAAGGTTTATGAATACTCCCAGCGATGTCTTTGTTTTTAGCCAATTTTTGAAAAATGCTTTTTGCTTTTTCGTATTCTCCAGCTTTCACATATTCGATACCTAATTCCACATCTTGTCCACTTGCCTGGTATATTCCCATAAATAGGAAAAAAGCAAAGCACATAAATTTGAAAAAAGGACGATTTAACACACACACTTCACTTTTCATATTTTAGGCGTTAAAGATTAAAGATTCATTTCAGTTTTCAACACAACATAATATTTATAATATTTATTTTTTTAAATTTTTAAAAAGAAAGAATTTCTATTATGCTTATTATACTGTGGATTTGTGGAATACTTTTGTGAAAATATATTTTCACGTTACAATGTGAATAACCTTAATTTTATGCACACTTAATATTTAATTTATATACAATTAAATTATTGTTTATCAGATAATTAACAAAAAATGGCATTTATCCACAGGTTACTTGTGTGGATAAATAGGCCTTTTTAAGCGAAGTGTTTATTGGGGGATAAATGGTGTTTTTCTATTGTATAACTACTCAAGTTATACACCTTGCCATTTGGTGTTATTTTCTTTCCACAAACACTTTAATTCTTTCCACAATTTTTGTACCTAAAAAAGGGCTATTTATCCACAGAAATTATACAGTCTTACACCGAAAAAAGACACTTATCCACAATTTGCTTAATTATCATCTATTTTGAAGTCAAATCCTGACAGTTCGAAGTTCTGTTTGAGCTTAATCTTGTCTTTGATATGCAAAATTTCTTCTCCAGTGATATTTTTATCCACATTTGCCATGTCCCAACGCCCATTCTTGTTAGAATCTACTATTAATCGTATCGAGTAAATACCTGGTGTCAAAAAATCAAATGTGTACTTCCCTGTTTTTGTGTGGATAAGTTCTCTTATGACCTCTTTTTTATCATTTAATATCTGTACAATGCACTGTTTTCCTTTTGGATTGTTGATAAGTCCTTCTATTAAACCATAATTTTCAGGATCTCGTAGCGGATTAAGCTGCTTGACAATCTTGTTGGTATCACCTTCTATCGACTGAAATGTATTTATGGGAATCTCAAGGGACAAAAACTCCTTTGGTTTTGGCGCTTCAGGGATTTTCAACAATACTTCTGTTTTATCCACATTCCATGAAAAATGCTTTTCAAGAATATCTACCTTTTTGAGGGTATCATTCAGTATTTTAATTTTTTTCCAATCGAAGGTTCCTATTGGTTTACTGAATTTGATGGTATAACCAACTTCTTTCAAATCAACTTGTTGATTATTTTGTGGACTCACTTCATATTTAAACTCTTCTACAAATGAATCTTCTTTTTTACCTTTTGCTTTGAACTTGATTTTCTGCTTAAAATCAAACTTCCTATCCAGTGAATCCACAACGGTCATAGCGATCTTGATAGTATCTTGACTTACTTTCTTCAAATTATACACACGTACCATATTCTTTTCTACAAGTTGGTAAGGAATACTATCTTGAGGATTTTCAAATTTGATGTCGACTTTTTTGATACCCTTGTTCAACTCCACATAGTAATAGTTAGTGGTTGTGCGTGTTTTACTCACCTTTACTGGAGAGTTATCTGCCTTGGCCACCTTAATTTTTAGTCCACTGACACTTTTACTAAGTTGCAGTGTATCAGTTATAAAGCCAATTTTTTCCTTTGTTTCATCATATAGAAGGTTACTGTTAACATCGGTAATAGCATAAATTCTGTACTTCCCTTCCGCTACGTTCTCAATTCTGAAATTTCCTGTACTATCTGTTTTTGTAAAATAGTAAGGCTTCATCTTATTGATTTTTAGTGTATCCGAATATCTGTACACTCCGACGGTAGCGTCTAATAGCCCTTTATTCTCGATAATATCTTCGACATTTCCTTCTATAGATAGTGAGTCAATCACCCCGCCAGTACTAAATACAATTCTTACGTTTTTGGCTGGGTTTCTTTCAGTTATGTCCTTAATGGCCTCTCTAAAATTGAAACTATAGGTAGTATTTGGCTGAAAGGCATCTTCAAAAGTAATACGAACACCTCTGGACATTGTTTTAGTAGTAAAAAAAGGCTCCATACTCGGCGTTATTAATAGCTGTTGTTGAAGGTTATCCACATTGATATACTCATCAAACTGAATCTCGATACTTTTTCCTTTATAGTTTTTGGACTGATTAGCTGGGATACTCATTACTAATTTTGGTGCGAGGGTGTCTTTTTTACCTCCTGTTGGTGCTACAACCTGTGCACAACTAAATAACGCTTCAATGAATAAGAATCCAAGAAAAGTTATCAATACTATGTTAATTATTCTCATGTGAATATGTTGAAAACTTTGTTGATAATAGAATCGTATGTGTATAACTTTTGCTATTATTTCGAAATTGTTTATTAACTAAGGGTTTAATACTAATAATTATCAACAAAAATAATCCCTCGGCAATATATAATCACCGAGGGATGTTGATAAATATGTTAATAAGTATTAAATCTGCAGTAAAATTATTAAATGTACTATTGAATACTACTTTTTCTCGAAGATATAGATGATGCTTGAGTAATTATTGTTCTGCTTCGCTCCTACCCTATTTGATTTGAGTCCGCTCAAAAATGATTCTACGTAATTGGTTTTTCCTTGTTGGTATTTTGTTGAAAGCATACTTACATAGAATGAATCAAATTTCATAGGCAAATGCTCTTTCAGTTTGAATCCATGGTTTTCGAAAAGCTGTTGGATACAATTTCTTGAAAAATGATATAGGTGCCTTGGCACATCATAAGCTGCCCAATGCTCTTGATATATTTGGGCATCTTTAGATTCATGATTAGGAACTGCTATGATTACCTTTCCATTCTGAGTAGATTTGTTCTTTAAGAATTCTATAGTTTCGTTTAATAAATGAACATGCTCTAATACATGCCACATCGTAATGATGTCAAATTGTTGATCTTGATATGAGCCAAGAATTTCTGAAGGAATAGAAATCTGATTAATTTCTTCTGCCATTTTTCGAGCGCCATCACTGGGCTCTACTCCTGATACTTTCCAACCATTCGATTTTGCGGCATTCAAAAACATTCCTGTTCCACAACCAATATCGAGTAGGCTACCTTGTTTGCCTCCGTTGAGTTTATTGATTAAATCTACTTTTTGCTGAAGTGTTATTTTTCTTACTTGGTGGTAGATTTTTGAAATGATTCCCTTCGAGGTATTACTATGCGAAATGTAGTTTTCGGATTGATAGTATTTCCCTATGGTGTCCGCTGTGGGTCTTGGATTAGTAAATTTGAAGCCACATTTTTGACAAGATACAATATCAAACTTTTCATGACTTACTGTAAAGTCCTCACAGGTAATATATTTTTGGGTTTGGGTATGCTGGCAAACTGGACACTTCTCTAGTAATTCTTGCATCGTATTCTGGATTATGTTGATACAACAAATATACTAAATCTCTATTTATACTTTGGGTTGGAATATTTGATGAAAGTAAAATGTGTTGAACTTCTATTTTTTTACTTCGTAAATGGAAGAGTGTATTCAGATATTGATTCTTATTTTGATGTATATCTATATAGGATAGAAATCTCTATTTATTTGAACGACTCTAGTACTTTAATTAAACACAAAAGCCACTGTTGAAACAGTGGCCTTCTTTAAATGTATTATTCAATACAGAATCAAGTTGAACAAATTTTAAGCTAGTAATTATAACTTATCGTCCCATAAATACCATAAGTACAGAAATATCAGAAGCTGAAACACCACTAATTCTGGATGCTTGTCCGATAGTTGCTGGTCTGATTTTGCTTAACTTTTGTCTTCCTTCAATTGAAATGGCTGAAAGTCTACTATAGTCAAAATCTGTTGGAATTGCCAAATCTTCTAGCTTTTGCATTTTATCAACCATCTGTTGTTCCTTCTCAATATAGCTTTCGTATTTAATATTGATTTCGGCTTGCTCTAAAGTTTCTTCAGGATATTGTTCCAAATATTCAGAAATCTCTTCACTTAGATTTTTGATTTCTGCGAGTGTTACATTTGGACGTCTCAAAAGGTTTAATAACGAAGTACCTTCCTTGAGAGGAGCAGTTCCAATGGCTTCTAGTTTTTCGTTAACTTCAGCAGGTTTTACTTTTTTATGTTTTAATTCATTTACAAGTTGAGCAGTTGTTTCTTTTTTTGCTTTAACTTTTTGTAAACGTTCATCTGAAGCTAATCCAATATTATATCCTCTTTCTGTCAATCGAATATCAGCATTGTCTTGACGAAGCAAAGTTCTATATTCAGCTCTTGATGTAAACATGCGGTATGGCTCTTCGGTACCTTTGTTGATAAGATCATCGATTAGTACACCAATGTATGCTTCTGAACGGGATAATACAAAATCCTCTTTATCATGAGCTCTTTGGTGTGCATTGATACCCGCCATTAAACCTTGACATGCTGCTTCTTCATAGCCTGTAGTTCCATTAATTTGACCAGCAAAGAATAAATTACTAATCAATTTTGTCTCTAAAGTTTGTTTCAGCTGTGTTGGAGGGAAATAATCATATTCAATCGCATAGCCTGGACGGAACATTCTTACATTCTCAAAACCTGGAATTTTTTTCAAGGCTGCATATTGTACGTCTTCTGGCAATGAAGTTGAGAAACCATTCACATAAACCTCTACTGTATTCCAACCTTCTGGTTCCACAAAAATTTGATGACGTTCTTTTTCGGCAAAGCGGTTAATCTTATCCTCTACCGATGGGCAATATCTTGGACCAAGTCCTTTGATACGTCCTGCAAACATCGGAGATTTTTCAAAACCAGTTTTTAAGACATCATGAACTTCTTGATTAGTATAAGTAATCCAACAGCTTCTTTGCTCTTTTAGCGGTTCTGTGTCTAAATAGGAAAATTTAGCAGGATTTTCGTCTCCTTTTTGTTCTTCCATTTTAGAGTAATCCAAACTGCGAGCATCTACTCTTGGAGGAGTCCCTGTTTTCATTCTACCAGCTTCAAAGCCAAGTTCCACTAATTGCTCTGTGATTCCTGTTGCTTTTCCTTCGGCTGTTCTACCACCTCCAAAGTTTTTTTCACCAATATGAATCAATCCATTCAAGAATGTTCCATTTGTTAGTACGACAGATTTTGCTCGGAATTCTATCCCAAGTTGAGTCTTTACCCCAACTACTTGGTTATTTTCCACTATTAATCCTGAAACCATTTCTTGCCAGAAATCTACATTCAGATTTCTTTCAAGAGCTAATCTCCATTCTTCTGCAAATCGCATACGGTCAGACTGGCAACGTGGCGACCACATAGCAGGACCTTTTGAGCGATTCAACATTCTAAATTGAATCATGGTTTTATCAGAAATAATTCCTGACATACCACCAAGTGCATCTACCTCTCTTACGATTTGTCCTTTTGCCACGCCACCCATTGCAGGGTTGCATGACATTTGAGCAATCGTATTCATATTCATGGTAATTAGTAGCACTTTAGAACCCATAGTTGCGGCAGCGTGTGCAGCTTCGCATCCTGCGTGTCCAGCTCCAACTACTATTATGTCATAGTTACTGTGCATCTTATTTATGTTGTTTACTAATTGGTTTTCTTTTTTGTTGTTATAAATTTTCCTATTTGTGCTTTATTTGAACATGATTTGTTAAAATAAAATCAAAATGTGATTTATTGCAGTTTTGTGAAACGTGAAAATTCAGACATTGATTTTTTGTAAATGTTCCACGTGGAGACTTTTTTCAAAACTACTTATTTGGCAAAATCTGTACGGAATAGTTGAATATACTTTGATTCAATTACTCTCATTTCTGCCTCTTCTTCATCGGTATGGTCATCATAGCCACAGAGGTGAAGAAGACCATGTGCTAGAACTCTGAGTATTTCATCATCAAACTGCACGTTTAAATCTTTGGCGTTGTCTTGAACACGTTCCACACTTACAAAGATGTCCCCTTCAATGGTTTCTTCTTCTTCTGAATTATCAAAGGTGATAATGTCAGTTAAGGTGTCGTGGTCTAAGTACTCAACATTGATTTGATGAAGATAGTTGTCTGAGCAAAAGATATAGTTGAGATTACCCATCCTAAATCCCTCTAATTCAGCTACTTTTTTCAACCACGATTTGGTCTTTACTTTATGTTTCAAATTGAATGAGATGTCCTCATTAAAGAATGTAATCATATCGATAAATATTTACCTTGGATGTCTTAATAATAGAGAGTCAAAAGATTTGCTGTTTGTAAAAGCGGTTTGGTATGAGCTTTGATGCAAAAGCCTACAAAGATACTACATAAATTTGATGTAGTGAAAATCAAACAATTAGAACGATACTTTGTATCTTAGTTTTTTAGAAAAAGTAGTTTTTAAATTTATGAAACGCCATCTATCACTAATCGTTTTATTATTATTTACTCAAGTATGTGTTTCTGAAGCACAGAAAGATAATCTCAGAAGAGATGAGCAAGTATTGGGTATGCCACTGCCTAATAACTGTGATAAGATTATTTATGCTGTTACGCTTCCTGGTGTGATTTTGTCGTTGGGTACACAAGACCAAAATCAAGATCGAGTGGAAATGACTGCCCTCCTACCCTTTCGTTGCAATGCTATAGCAAAAACTTTTAACAATAAAATTCTTGCAGTTGAAGCAGATAAAAATATCGCTGTACCTGTGTATGAATTTAGTCCTTCTACTAAAACAGGCAAATACACTAAATGGAAATTACCATCTCATAACGATGGAGGCTGGATTTCAGGAGGAACTGATGTTTTAGGTCGTATTTATTTTGCTACAACCACGATGAAATATATGGTTAGAATAGATTTGAGACTGAACGATGTAGAAGTGATTTGGAGCTCAAAAGAAAAAATAGATGGAGGAAATAAAATTACTTGTGCAGAAGGATGTAATTTTTATGTGAATGAAAAATCTGAAATCCTTATCAAAGAAAATAAGAAAAACATCAGCTACAAGGTGATTGCAAATGAAAGCCCGTATTTGTATGAAACTAGAACGATGGAAGGCTTTTTTAATACAATTACCGTAAATGACTGGTATGAATATCATGGTGATAAACAACTGGGTAGTTCTATGTTTGTCTTAAGAGATGGCATAATGACCTTCAAAGATGGTGATTATCGACCTAAAACGATGAAGGTAGATACGCTCAGGTTTGGGATTGTAACGGATATTGCTGGTTGTGATGCTAAAGAAAATAAAAAGCCAAGAATTATCATTAATGAAAAAAGAGAAAAAGAAATCCTTGAAGCTGCCACTAAAAAAGAAAGTATAAGATTAGAAAAAATATTATTTAAGTTGGGACTATCAGAGTTACAAACTACCTCATATCAAGAATTGGATGAATTAGTAATGATTCTTTTGAAAAATAAACAGCTAAAAATCTTATTAGAAGGACACACTGATATATCAGGAGATGCAGATGATAATTTCAAACTATCCATTGAGCGTGTAAATACTTGTAGAGATTACTTAGTAAAATATGGAGTAAGTCCTACAAGAATCAACACAAAAGGATATGGAGGTACCAAGCCATTGGTGAAGGTAGGAAGTGAAAGTGAACGAGCCGTGAATCGAAGAGTTGAAATAAAGTTTGTAGAATAAAAAAAGGCCAGCGTTCGCTGGCCTTTTTTTATTGAATCTTTTTGAAGTAGTAATCTACTTGTTGCTTGTAATAAGGATTAAGGTTAGGAGGAACCGTTTTGAGCAATTCCGTTTGTTTTTGCTTATCCTTTACATATTGTTGAAATTGTGGAGGAACCTTTCTTTCGTAGTTTTTAGCAGTTTCTGCTTTACGTTTTTGATCTTCCTCTTGTTCTTTTAAGGCTTTTTCAGATTCTAGCAAACGAGTTAGAAGTTCTTGTTGACGTTTTATTAAATCAGGATTTAGACGTTTATTGACTAGATCAGTTTCAGTTTCTTCCATTTTCTTCAAAAGGTCTTTTACCTCATCACCTAGTTTTTTACCAATTTCAGTACCTTTTTGGTTATCCATCATATCCTGCAACATCTTTCTGATTTGAGCTTGTTCACGAGCTAGTTTAGCCAAATCCTCAGACATACCACCTTTACTTTGTGATCCTTTTTGAAGTGTCTGCTGCATTTTTTGATTCAAATCTTTCTGACTCTGCCCCATTCCTTTTTGATTTCCTTTGTTTTTACCTTTCCCACTTCCAGAACCAGCCATCATCATTTGCTGATTTTGTTGCATTTGTTTTTGAACGTCAGATAACAAAAGAGCTAGGTTATTCATAGAAGTCATGGCAAACTGTTGCTTGGAAGCAGTCATTGCCATTTTACGATCCTTAATGAGTTTAACAGCATCGCCCATATAAGTTTTCATATTGCCCATTTCTCTTGTTACAAATGTTTCAATTTGTAATACTCGTTTAGAAAGGGTGTACAAACTGTCTTCGATTACCTTGGCATCGTCCTGTAATTTGATTTGTTCTTGCGACAGTTTTACAAATCTTGGGTCGGATGGCATAATACCTCTAAAGTCTTTCATGAGTTGTTCTTGGTCAAAAGAGAGTTTTACGAGGTTTTCTAAGATTTCACGTAATGTTTCTATGTTTTCCTCATTCTCTTTCATCTCAGCTTGTTGTTTCATCTGTGCAAGCTTTTGAGCCATACTTTTCATGTTCTTGGCTGCTTTCTTTTGTTTTGCTGCCGCAGATTTATTATCACCCTTGTCCATTTTTTGCTGAGAATCTTTCTGATCTTCCGAAATATCTTCTTGCTGCTGTTTATCTAATTCAAGCGGATCTGAATTTTTAACTTCGTTGTTCAGCTTATCAGCATCTTTCAAGTCTTTTTTAACATCGTCAAACTCTTTACTAAGCTTTTCTTGCTCTTTTTTCAAATCTTCTGTTTGTTGCGATTTATCTTGACTTTGAGCTTTTTTGCTGAGCTCGTCGTTTTTCTCCGCTAGATTTTCCTGTTTCTCTGCTTGTTTTTCAAGTTCCTTAATGGCTTTGTCGAGCTTTTGCTCTACCTGAAGTTTTTTGAAAAGGTTTTGCATACGCTCTAGCTCTTTTTCTGTATTACGCTCTTTGTTTCGAAGTTTATCCATCTGATCATTGATATGATTGTCTTCTGGATTTTTTTCTAACATTTTTTTCAATTCTTCGTAAAGCTTTTGCGTTTCAGGATCCATCAATTGATTCATCATTTTCTGCAATGCTTCCATTTTTTGTTGCATTTCAGGTTTTTGCTCGTTGAATCTTTGTTGTTTATCTGTAAGGTTTTGATTTTGCTCTTGAAGCTTTTTGATTTCATTCATTAAATCTTCTTTTTTCTTGGCAATTTCTTCGATGAGCTTTTTATCTTGAAAATCTAGGTCTTTCTTATTTTTCAAGCGATTTTCGAGTGCTGCTAATTCTTTGCGAAGCTTTTGAGCTTTTTCGAGCGTTTTATCTAATTGAGCCTCAGTTTTATCAATAGAGTTATCAATTTCTTTATTAATATCATTTTTACTCGGAATGGTATAATTCAATAATTGCGAACGAGTCGATTTAGCGCCATTTACGCCATCATTATCCCATACCTGAACATAATATTCCACTTTGTCCGAAGGATTCAATTTAAGGCTATCCATAGCCCATTGTTGATAAAATCCTTGAATAGATTGTGTTTTGTTTACGGGAATATTGAAACTGCGGTAATTGCCATTATTAGGTTTTCCATCGCGCAAAATTTTATAGAATACCACCAAGCGACTTAAGCCATAGTCATCAGCTATACTTCCACCTAAAACCATGTAGTTGTAAAGGGTAGAATCTTTGTATTGTTCAAGACTGATTTGTGGATATTTATCAGGAATAACATTTAAGTTAAAATCAATCCCTTGATTTGAGATAGAATATTGATTTTTGAGTGAAACCTGATAGGCACTTGAGCGAGTAGCTTTTAATCTGAAGTCATATCCCCCACCGAGCATTTTCTTTTCAGCAAAATATCTCTTTTTATCCCCATCAAAAGTAAAAATAATTGAATCGGTATCGGTAACTGTAAAATTCCAATCGATAAGCGTGCCTTCAGGTACTGTGATATTACCCATATTTTGTAGTTGCTCATCAGGTTTGTTCAAATAAGCAGGATAATGAAGTGTTACATCGAAGAAGCCAAGGGTTGGTTTATTAACAACTTCTATTTCATAGTTACCTGATTTAAAGCCAGCCGCTTCGAACGTAAAATCTGTATTGTCTTGTAACTTAGAAAACGTAAATGAATAGTGACGACTATCTATAGCCTCCATTTTCATTTTTCTATCATTAACCAAAACATAAACTGCATCAGGAATTGTATTGCCACGAAGGGCAAGATTTACCGTAAAGTCTTCGTTTTTGAAAGCTTTTAATTTTTTGTTTCCTAACTCAAAGCTAAAAGGAGCTTCTTCTTGATACTCGTTTTTGAAGTTGACAATACGTTCGGTACTTTTTGAAAAAAAGGCAGGATAAATCAGTAATAACCCCAAAATTACAACAGCAGGTATTGCCATATATTTGAGGTATCTTTTGTTGTGGTCAATCTTAATGGCATCGGCAAAGCGAATAATAGCCAATTGCTGAGATTTCTGATCAATGGATGCCATTAACAATTCATTTTGCTCATGGCTCAGTGCTTTTGATAGCTGAAGTGTATTGAGCAATTTATCTGAAACTTCTGGAAAGAATTTTCCGATTTGGTTGGCAGCAATTTCATCACTTAGTGGAGTTCTTTTTCCATAAAGAAATAACAATGGCTTGATTACCCAGAAAAATGTGGATAAGCCAAATGCTAAAATAAAACCAAAGAAAAGAATCCCTCGAAAGAATGAACCGAAGTGTCCAAAATATTCTAAAGTGTTGAATACCAGATAGGCAGACAAAATAACAGCCAAAGAAAAGATAGAGCCTTTGACTAATCGGTTTAGATAAAACTTTCGCTTATATTCTTCAATGCGTGTCGAAAGTGCGGCAATAGGAGAATTTGTCATAGTAATAAAATCATTTTGCGGATTATATGACCATCACGAGTCCAATAATCATGCTGAAATGGAAACAGTCGCGAATTCAATAGGAAGTTATCCGCAAATTTATAAAATGTGAATAACATCCAGTGGAGAATTATTAATCTAATTCCACAACAGACGGACAGTGGTCTGAATGTTTGGCTTCGGGTAAAATATAGGCACGTGTTAGTCGGTCTTTCAATGGTAAAGTAGCGCAATTATAATCGATACGCCAGCCCAAGTTCTTGGCCCTCGCTCCTGCCCTAAAGCTCCACCAAGTGTAATGATGAGGCTCAGGATTGAAATGACGGAATGTATCAATAAACCCACTTTCCAAAAATTGTCCCATCCACTCACGCTCCTCAGGTAAAAAACCTGAACTATTGGCATTGGATTTAGGATTGTGGATATCTATAGGTTGATGACAAATATTATAATCTCCCGAAACAATAAGATTAGGAATTTGTACCTTCAAATCATTGATATACCCTTGGAAATCATCCATCCATTGGAACTTGAATCCTTGACGCTCGTCGCCACTCGAACCTGATGGCATATATACTGACATTAACGAAAAATCCTCAAAATCAGTACGAAGTACACGTCCCTCGTTGTCGTAGGCTTCTATTCCACAGCCATATTCTACATGCTTCGGTAAGACTTTAGTGAAGATTGCTACACCCGAATAGCCTTTTTTTTGTGCAGAATACCAATACAAATGATACCCCAAATCTGTTAAAAGTTGCTTTTCTATTTGATGCTCTTCTGCTTTTAATTCTTGTAAGCAAATCATATCTGGATTGGCAGTCTGAAGCCACTCAATAAAGCCTTTAGAAATAGCAGAACGAATACCGTTGACGTTGTAGGTAATGATTTTCATAAAACAAAAAGGATATTGTTGTTGAATATGCTGTTTTAACAAACATTTTATCTCAAAGATAACCTTAAATCATGGCAAAGTATCTATAATTAACAGAGGAAAGAGGATTGTTTTTACAGGTGAAATCTTATGAATTTAAGATATTGGATCAATGAAAAGAATTTTGTTGATTTGAGATGCGAGAAAGAATTCAATCTAGTATTACAAAAGAACATTTAACTTGTAAAAACGTACCTCTCATCTATTTTTGAAAATAAAAGGTGCAGAATGAGTCATCCCAAATTTTAAGATTGGGGCTATTCTCTAAGTTTTCATCAAAAAAGCGGTCAGAAAATATTTTCCGACCGCTTTTTTGATACTACTATGCTATGTCTGACTCGGCTTGAGAGTCTCTAAAACTAAAGTACAAGTTTTAGAATAATCACTTATGTTTGCTCCTTTTTGACTGATTAATTCTATTAACTATTAAAAACTTCTTTTTCGAAATACTCAATTACATGAGCCTTTAAGAGCTTTTCTTGCTCAAGAAGGTTAACGAAAGGTAAAGGTTGAATCAGTTTCCAATGTGGCCAGCCATCTTGGTCGGTACCTTCTAGCTCATATATCCCAGAAAAACTAAGCACCTTACAAATAGCAATGTGCATAAGATCTTGTTTTTCTTCTTTGGTAAAAAAACGATGTCCTTTTCCTAGCTCTTGTACACCAATCAGGAATAACACCGAATTGAGGTCAGAAGGACGCTTCTCCATCATTCTTTCGAGTTTATCCAGAAGAATATCCCATTCTTGAGATAGGTTTTCTAATTCTATATCCATGGTTTTGAGAAAATACGGTTTGATTTAAGTCAAAACCGTTTTCCTGTTTATTGTTCTTGTTGTAACGCTTCCCAATACTCAACAGCACGACGTAAGTGAGGTACAACGATTGTACCGCCAATTAAGGTAGCCACTGAGAAAATTTCTTGTATTTCGGCATCAGTTACGCCCAATTCGAAGCATTTGCCCAAGTGATATTTGACACAATCGTCGCAACGCAAAACCATAGAACAAGCCAAGCCCATCATCTCTTTGGTTTTTTCTGATAAAGCGCCCTCAGCGTAAGTATTAGTATCTAAATTGAAAATACGTTTGATTACTTTGTTATCGCCAGCTAAAATTTTTTCATTCATTTTAGCTCTGTAGTCGTTAAATTCTGTGACTAAGCTCATAATGCTATTGTTTGTTTCTGAAAAAAATCGTTAATTCATTTAAAAGAACGCTAATTTACTAATAAAAAGCGCAAAGTCTATTACACCTAATACTCAACACCGATGACACCTAACATGTTCAATGCATTTCTACAATTGCTCTTCCCAGATGTATGTGTTGCTTGCAACGAGCCACTAGTATCCCAAGAAAAATATCTTTGTACCAATTGTCTATTTGATTTACCCAAAACAGATTCACATAAAGGATTTTATCCTGTTTTAGAAAATCGTTTTGCAGGTAGAATCATACCTCAATTTCAATTTGCCTATCTCAAATTCAAAAAATCGAGTAATGTTCAGCATATCATGCACGCCATTAAATATGGAGGGAATCAAGAGTTAGGGCAAATGCTTGGGAGGTGGTTTGGGGCAGAACTCAAAGATGCAGGCTTGGAAAACACTTTTGATGTGTATATTCCAATTCCTCTCCATAAAAAACGGCAATTAGAACGTGGATATAATCAGGCTACCTGTATTGCGGATGGCTTGGCAGAAAGTTTGGGTGGTATTGTTTTGGAAAATGTTGTTCAACGAGTACGAGCTACAGAGTCACAAGTAAGAAAAAAACGCATGGAGCGATTCGAAAATGTGGAAAAGTTATTTGATGTAATAGCACCTGAAATGCTTGAAAATAAAAGAATTGTGATTGTTGACGATACGCTGACTACTGGAGCAACAATAGAATCTTGTTTTGAGGCCATAAAGGCAGTAAATCCGAAAGAAATCTCTATTATGGTACTTGCATGTGCCGAACAATAAAAAAAGGGCTTAAAATCGAAGTTTTAAGCCCTTTTCAAAAATAAAAAATCTTATTTGTTGGTACCAGCACGAATCATGGCACATCTAAATCCGATAGTCGATGTTGAAGAATCTTGGTCTAGGTATCTACGAGTACCTGGTGCTAACCAGTAAGCTACGTCAGCCCAAGAACCACCTTTGTACACACGAGAACGGTTATCGATTAACGAGTTGTTATTTTTTCTATCGTAGTTTTTCGCATTATCCATGAAATCATTTCTACGAATAGGGTTCAAGTCGTTCATATCTTCATAAGAAAGTGGACGATATAAGTCATAAACCCATTCGTTTACGTTACCTGCCATTTGGTACAAACCAAAGTCGTTTGCAGGATATTCATAAACTTCAGTCGTAATAATTGCTTTATCGTTACTTTTACCAGCAATACCAGCATAGTCACCACGACCACGTTTGAAGTTGGCCAACATATCACCTTTATGTTTACCTCTTGATAAACGCATTGAAGGACCATCCCAAGGGTAAATACGTTGATTTACTTGGTTTTCATCTTCATATTGAGTTCCAATCATGGCTTTAGCAGCGTACTCCCACTCCGCTTCTGTTGGAAGACGGTAAGCAGGCAATACAATTCCTGATTCGATTGGAAGGCGTTGACCAGCAGAGAATGCAGGTGCAGCTTTCACTTCAGCTCCAGCAGCTTTTCCTTTTCTCTTTGTTGTTGACTTCTTGCCTTTTTGGTTTTTCATGGCTAAGTCATTATTAACCGCCGCAGTACGCCAAGTACAATAGTCTGTTGCTTGAGTCCAAGAAACACCCACCAAAGGATACATACGGAAACCTGGATAACGAAGATATTGCTCAACATAAGAGTCGTTGAACGCTAACTCGTCTTTCCAAACCAATGTATCTGGAAGAGCAGACTCATAAAACTCTTGTGCTGAGTCTTTTTGAATAGCATTAAGATATTCGAGGTAGTGAACGTTGGCAATTTCTGTCTCATCCATGTAGAATGACTGAACAGAAACGGTTCTTTCCAAGTTATCACGTGTGTTGATAACATCTTCTTCTAAGGCTCCCATTGTAAAACGTCCACCTTCGATAAATACGAGGTTAGGACCAGTAGGCTGACCTTTGAATTTTTTATCAACTTGGAACCCTCCTTTTTTGTTGTAGGTAATACCAGTAGCAGTACTGTTTTTACCTAGCTTAACACTATTCGGCTTTTTGCTTTTGCAACTGCTTACAAGGGCTAAACCCATGAATAAAACAGCTACTGATTTGATAGACAACTTCATTTCTTAAATACTTGGATTGTCGTTGTATAAATATTTAATACTAAAATCTGTTTTTTGATTAAACACAAAATTAGTGTTTTTGGTATAAAAAGCGCTGAAGCGACCCAATTAGTTTGCGCTTTTGAACGATGTTTAGGAAAATACTTTCTAAAAACTATGCTCGAGAGTATATGTCGGTCAGAATTGTTTGAAGTTCGTCAATAGAAGTGACTTTATCAAAGCTAAGGATTAATCGCCCTTTCGCTTCTTTGAGCGAACATTTTTTCGGGTTGACTTTCACATAATCAAGAATCTTGCCAAAAACACTTGATTTATAATACCTTTCATTCTGTGAGGAAACGAAGAAACAACGCAGGTTATTATTTTTTAGCATAATTTTTTCAATTCCTAAAACTTCTGCTTTCCATCTAACTCGCACGATTTCTATCATATCCTTCACTTCTGGAGGAATTGGTCCAAAACGATCATTGATAGCCCTTTGAAAATTCTTTAAATCTTCTTCCGATTTCATATCATCGAGTTGGGTATAAAGTGATAATCTTTCAGAAATAGAGGTCACATAATTTTCTGGAATGAGCACGTGCATATCTGTCTCTATTTGACAATCTACTTTTAATTTGTTGGCAGATTCAGCCAAATCATTTTCAAATAAGGCTCTAAATTCATTTTCTTTCAGTTCTTGAACCGCTTCGTCGAGAATTTTATGATACATTTCATATCCTAAATCATTGATAAAGCCACTTTGTTCAGCACCGAGCAAATTACCCGCCCCACGAATATCCAAATCTCGCATAGCTACTTTGAATCCATCACCCAAATCAGAGAATTCCTCCAAAGAACTTAAGCGCTTACGAGCATCGGTAGTCAACAATGAAAGCGCTGGTGTTAGCAAATAACAAAATGCTTTTTTGTTCGAACGCCCTACCCTACCTCTCATTTGGTGCAAATCAGAAAGTCCAAAATGGTTGGCATGGTTAATAATGATGGTATTGGCATTTGGAATATCAATACCAGACTCGATAATATTGGTTGAAACTAGTACGTCATAATGACCTTCGATAAAGTTCATCATTACTTTTTCAAGTTTGTCACCATCCATTTGTCCGTGTGCAATTCCTATTTTGGCATCAGGAACCATGCGAAGAATTGTATTTCCAATACCTTCAAGCTCAGCAACACGATTATGTACAAAATAGACTTGTCCACCACGTTTTAACTCATAACTCACGGCATCGCGAATCAATTGGTCACTAAATACATGTAATTCTGTAGTTACAGGCTGGCGATTTGGTGGAGGAGTTGCAATTACCGACAAATCCCTTGCGCCCATCAATGAGAAGTGTAGCGTACGTGGAATAGGCGTTGCTGTAAGCGTTAGGACGTCGATATTGACACGCATTTCTTTGAGGCGATCTTTGACTTTTACCCCAAATTTTTGCTCCTCATCAATAATCATTAGACCTAAATTCTTGAACGAAACGTCTTTATTCACAATTCGGTGCGTACCAATCAAAATATCAGTTTCGCCGTTGGCTACACGTTTTAGTGTTTCTTTGATTTGTTGTGTTGACTTAAAACGGTTAATATATTCGACACGACAAGGGAAATTTTCTAAACGGTCACGGAAGGTACGGAAATGTTGCATGGCCAAAACCGTAGTCGGTACCAGAATAGCCACTTGTTTGGAGTCCGCAACAGCTTTGAATGCCGCACGAATAGCTACTTCGGTTTTTCCAAATCCCACATCACCACAAACTAACCTATCCATAGGGTTTGGTTTTTCCATATCAGCTTTTACATCAGCCGTGGCTTTTGCCTGATCTGGAGTGTCTTCATAAATAAACGAAGATTCCAATTCGGCTTGCAGGAAGCTATCTCTCGAAAAAGCATATCCTTGAGCCAAACGACGTTGGGCGTAAAGAGCAATAAGCTCCTTGGCAATATCCTGAACCTGTTTTTTGATACGGGATTTCTTATTTTCCCATTCAGGCGAACCTAATTTAGACATCGTTGGAGGTCCACCTTCTTTGCCCGAAAATTTTGAAATTTTGTGCAAAGAGTGGATAGATACCATCAATACGTCGTTATCTCTAAAAATCAAACGAATCGCTTCTTGTTCAGACTCCCCAACTGTTACTTTGTCAAGACCAGCAAAACGTCCTATCCCGTAATCGACATGGGTCACATAATCGCCCACTTGTAGGGTACGAAGCTCTTTGAGAGTAAGGGCTTTAGATTTTGAATACTTACTTTTTTCTTTGAAACGGTGAAACCTATCAAAAATCTGATGGTCGGTGTAACAAACAATTTTGTTTTGTTCATCAATAAATCCTTCTCGAAGCCCAATGGTTATAGGCTGAAAACGCACATTAGAGTCGATTTCTTCAAAAATAGTTGTCAGGCGCTCTAGTTGGCGTTGCGATTCGGAAGTGATGATATTGGTAAAATAAAAACCCTGATATTCACGAAGATTATCTGCCAATCGCTTGAAATCTTTGTTAAATGAAGGTTGAGATTTGGCTTGATAGGTCAGTTTTTCAGTTTTTTCTTTAAAATAAAACCTTCTTCCAAATTCAATAGAACCAAATCCTTTGGCTAACTGTAAAAAACTACGGCGACTTTCAAACAGTTGATTAGGGTCAGATACAACTTGAATTCCACCACTTTTTGCTAATATTTCTTGAAGACTTTGCTCCACTTTTTCAAAGCATTTTTCCACAATCTCTAAGGCATGTTCAACATCCTTAAACCAAAGGCGTGTATCGGGCGATAAAAATTGAAAAAATGGCTCGCGAGTTTCCTGAATTAGTTTAGTTTGAACATCAGGAATAATATTGATTTTAGAAACGGATTCAATCGAAAGTTGTGAATCAGGGTCGAAAGTACGAATGCTTTCCACTTCGTTACCAAATAAGTCAATACGATAAGGGAGTTCGTTGGAAAAACTAAAAACATCTACAATTCCACCACGAATAGAAAACTGCCCTGCTTCGTACACAAAATCAGTTTTTTCGAAGTCATAACTTAGTAAAATTTCTGCCAAAAAGTTTGTATCCAACTGTTCGTTCAAAGACACTGTAAGCGTATTTTTCATCAAGGAACGCTTGTTGATAACTTTCTCGAAAAGTGCTTCAGGATACGAAATAATGATTTGCCCTGTATTGGTATTATTGTTGATTTTACTCAATACTTCTGCTCTCATCAACACATTGGCATTGTCAATATCTTGGTATTGATAGGCCTTTTTGTAAGACATTGGAAAAAGCATAGGAACTTCTTCTCCCAACAGACTTTGGAGGTCGTTGAGAAAATATGCTGCTTCTTCACGGTCTTCAAGAATAAATAAATGGTCTTGTTTAGGGTTCAGTTGGTGTATTGCCGAAGCAATAACGGCATCAAGACTACCAGAAAGCCCTTTTAATTGAATATGAGGGTACTTTTCTCGGTTTTTAGTTTGCTCCGAAATAGTCTGCACAACGCCATCTTCACGGTAGAGCTTCAGGAAATCTTTAACAAGCATGGTTGAAAAAAGCTAGGGTATGTATTTGCTGTAAGGTAATGTTTTTTCAGTTCTGAAAAACACAATTAGCCACAAAGGCTCAAATACCGAATATTTGAGCCTTTGTGGCAATCATTTCACAAAAATAACTGTAAAAAAGAGTAAATAGTTTTAATTCTTCAAAATCTCAAACTCTACACGTCTATTGGTTGCCTGATTTTCGGGGGTATCGTTGGCTACCTTAGGGCGATTTTTGCCGTATCCTTTAGCGATGATTCGCTCGGGTGTTACGCCAAATGTGATAAGTTGATTACGAACTACATCCGCACGTTCTTGTGAAAGTCGGTTATTGACTTCGTCGCTACCCACGTTGTCAGTGTGCCCACTGATTTCGACATTGATTTTATTCTTTTTGATAAATTCTGCAATACGCTTTAACTCAGGAGTGGATTCTGGCTGTAAGGCAGCTTTACCAAATTCAAAGAAAATATTGTTCATCGTTATCTTTGTGCCAGCCTCGATTGGGGCAATGGTAATATCTTTTCCTTCTATTTCAAGGTATTTTCCTGAAATTTTACTCAAGTCAATATTCTGAGAAGTTCCTACAAAACCATCTATTTTGGTCGTAATACCGTAATTTTTACCATAAGGCAATACAATTTTGTAGATACCTGTTATTGGGTCTGGACTAGCTTGACCTAATTCTTTTCCAGTAGTCAAATCTTCGTAAATGACTTTGGCATTTTTAGGTACTTTGCCTGTTTTATTATCAATCACTTTACCAGCAACTAATACAACGGGTTCTGATTTGGTAACTTCAGTAGGAGTCTGATTTTTATTGGATTTTGATGATGTTTTGTTGTTTGCAACAACTGGGTCACTACCTGCTTGGATAGGCGAAGTAGCTGAAGCATCGAGTTTTAGGCGAAAAATGTCTTTTTTGCCAAGAGAGCTTTTACCAGAAATAAAATAAGCATAATCACCAGAGGCTGGAATCGTGTAATAGGCATCATATTCATCGGTATTGATAGGTTCTCCAATGTTCTGAGGCTCCGTCCAGTTGATCCAAGTATCGTCTTTGCGTTTACAAACATAAATGTCATTACTACCTTTTCCGCCTTCTCGGTTGCTAGAGAAATACAAAGTTTTACCATCTGCTGCCAAAAAAGGGGTAGTTTCAGTGAAGTTGGTATTGATATCATCACCCAAATTCATAGGTTCTGACCAAGTACCGTCGTCTTCTAAAAAGGAAGCATAAATATCATCTTCATCAGAGTTTTTCTTTTCTGAAAAAGCCATTAGTAAAACCTTTCCATCGGCAGACAAAAAGCCATGTTCGTTTTTGCCACGACTAAGGCGTTCATATTTGGGTATATCCAATTTTCTAGGAATACCCCATCCCCCTTCTAATTTTTTGGCAATAGAAAAACCACGAGTTTCATATTGACCATTGATATAAGCACCTTTAATCAAAATAGTTTGACCGTCAGGAGAGATACTTAAAATACTGTTGTATTGGTCTCGATTGAGGTTTTCGGACATACGTCTGGCAGGAGTCCAAGCCCCCATGGTATTTTCAGCAAACCATATATCTTGTGAGCCTGCGATTTGTTCAGAGCCATTGATTCCATATTTGTTCTGAGGGTGATTTTTGCGACCAAAATAGAGCGTTTTACCATCTGGAGACATAACTGGACCAAGTTCAGAGTATTCTGTATTAATAGCAGTTCCGAGGTTTTCAGGTTTGTTTTGTGCCATCAAGAATGCAGATGGCATACATAACAAAACGATAGCAAACGAAGTATAGGTTTTCATGAAAATAGCCAATATTAAAGGGTTTATATCATAGGCAAACGAACAAAGCTGTACTTGTATTGTTAGGCTTTATTCACCCATTTTCCAACGGGAAAGTCTGGGTACTCAGCTTGTTCCATACGATTGAGAAGGCTTTCAAGGTTATCGTCAATCATCAACATATCGAAATTACTTTGCTTTAGAAACCCTTCTTTCACCATTTTGTGAATCATTTCGATGAGTGGGTCATAAAAGCCATTGACATTGAGTAAGCCTATAGGCATTTGGTGTAAGCCTAATTGTTTCCAAGTAAGGATTTCGAAAAGCTCGTCGAGGGTTCCCCAGCCGCCAGGTAAGGCAACGACTGCATCTGAAATTTCAGCCATTAGTTGCTTTCTTTGGTGCATAGTTTCCACTACGTGAATTTGAGTAAGTCCTTTATGTTGTACCTCAAATTTTTCCATAAAAGACGGAATTACTCCTACTACTTCTCCCCCATTTTCCAATACTGCATCGGCAATAATTCCCATTATACCAACGCTACCTGCACCGTAAACAAGTGTCTTGTTCTTTTCTACTAAAAGCTTACCAGCAGCAATAGCCGTATTTTTATAAATCTCATCGAAGCCAACAGATGCTCCACAATACACAAGGATATTTTTCATATTCAGGGTGTTCAAAAAAATGTTTATTGTTGAATAAAGTCACACAAAATAACAGTTTTTGAACTTTCTTGACAGCTATTTTTTGAAAATATCACGTAGAGCTATTTCTAGGTCATCAAACAGAAATGTAAATGATGTCTCTTTTTTGAGTTTGTTATTTAGTACTTTATTCCCTCCAAGGACAATAGAAGCCATTTCTCCGAAAATAGTCTTTAGTACAAAAGAAGGTACATTTGGTAACCAAAGTGGTCGATTCAATACTTGTGCTAAAATCTGATTGAACGTTCGGTTGTTGACAGGGCTATCAGCAACTGCATTAAAAATGCCTTGTACTGTAGGTGTAAATAAGGCATGAATAAAGAGTTTGCAAAGATCATCGATATGTATCCACGATAGATACTGTTCTCCATTACCGAGTGGCGCACCAAAGCCAAGTTTGGTTGGCATTGCCATTTTAGGAAGCGCCCCACCTTTATCTGTAAGTACTATTCCGATACGGAGTTTGGTAGTTCTGATACCAAGATTTGCGATTTGGTCAGCGGCTTTTTCCCAAAGGATACAACACTCAGCCACGAAGTCATTGCCCGCTTGAGACGCTTCGGTAATGATAGCGCTCCCCGTATCTGCACCATAAAAACCAATACCTGAGGCCGAAACAAATCCTTGAATTTTGTGCGGAATCATTTGGAGTTTTTGCGCAATCAGAGCCATCGATTTTGTTCTAGAATCAATGATTTCTTTTTTACGTTCTGGTGTCCAGCGCTCATCTGCAATCCCTGCACCTGCAAGATGAATGATATAGTCTGCCCCAATGAGAGCTTCTTCATCAATGATACCTTTGTCTATATCCCAAACAAAAGTTTTTATGTTTCCTCTCTGTTGAGCCTTGCGACTCAGATGCCAAACCGAATGGCCTTGCTCTAGAAGTAGCTCAGTTAGTCGTGTGCCCACAAGGCCAGTTCCTCCAGTGATTAGTATGTTCATTAGTTTAGGTTTTTACAATAAAAATAGAAGGTTTTAAGACTGAATGAAGCTGAAAAATACCTCAGTAGGATAAACAAGAAAAAGGATAGAATGGTTATTTCGAAATTAACTAAAGTGTAATGTTTTGATTATTAGATATTTGTTTTTTGACTGAACGTTCGGTTATTAAGTGTAAAGATTAAACAAGACTTTAATTATCTTTTTAGTTAGTTTATTATCTTTTGAAACATATTTGATGTTTACTGAAAAAGGAAGAATAAAAGATCTGTGAATGTAGACTATAAATAGTCGCATGTTACGGCTGTTATTCGAGATAAAAATAAGGACTCAAGAGTATTGATTGAACGTTCGAATAATAGAATTTCGAGGAATTACTTCCTAAAATGAGACATGGTAAACTATTCAATAGTATTTGTTAGGCATGGATCAGCTCGAAATAGTGATTGAGATTATTTGTAAAAAAATGTATATCTTCGACCAATTAAGTAATGTCTAAAACGACTCAAAAAACAAACTATTTCTTAGACATAAATATAGTCTAAGACACTAAAACTGTAAGCCAATGAAATTACATATCCGAAATTTTTTATCCATGTTTGATGTCTTCGGAATTGTGGAGAGAGACCCTTTTGGTAATTCGATGCTTTTGAAGAGAATCATCATGTTTACCCTAGGATGGATAACTTATGGAAGATTGAGAGTTTATAATAAAACCAAAATTAGAGGAACGGAACATCTCGAAAATTTGCCACAAACGGGAGTATTATTTTTGTCAAATCACCAGACCTATTTCATGGATGTGATTTGTTTGTATCATGTTTTCTTTAGTATCAAATGGGGGTTCAAAAATTCGATAAACTTTCCCATTTATCTATTGGCTCCTAGGTCACGACTGTTTTATGTTGCAGCATCGGAGACGATGAAGGAAGGTGGATTACTACCAAAGATTTTTTCTCAAGCTGGAGCTATTTTGGTAAATCGTTCGTGGAGAGCCAAAGGACATGACGTAAAAAGGGAGCTAGACACAGCAGCAAATGATAAAGTTGGTTTGGGTTTAAAATACGGCTGGGTTGTAAGTTTTCCGCAAGGAACGACCACTCCTTATGCTCCTCTTCGTAAAGGAACAGCGCACTTGATAAAAGCACATAATCCCATTGTAGTGCCTGTCGTAATCAACGGTTTTAGAAGAGCTTTTGATAAGAAAGGGCTTTTGTTTAAAAAACGGAATACAACGCTTTCTGTTACATTCAAAGAGCCAATTCAATTTGATCCAGATATATCAGTTGAAGAGATGATGGATATTTTGCGTGAGCAGATAGAACAAAAAATACCTGTCGAAAAATTGAAGTGGAGAAGAGAAGAATAATGTCATGCTAAGTAAAACTCAAGGAATCGTCATCAACTACGTAAAGTATAAAGAAAGCTCGATTATTGCCAAAATCTACACCAAGGAGTTTGGCATACAGTCATACATTGAAAATGGCGTAAGAAGTGCAAGAGCTAAAAATAAAATAGCGCTTTTCCAACCGCTTACTTTACTCGATCTTGTGATATATCATAAAAAAGGAAAGGACATTCATCGTATTGCAGAAATCAAATGTAATCATCCTTTCGAGACGATTCCTTATGAGATTGCCAAATCGTCGGTAGCGATTTTTATCACAGAGATTTTAACCAAAACTTTACGAGAAGAAACCCCGAATGAACAACTGTTCGACTTTGTCGAGGAGTCTATATTGTGGCTAGATGGCGCTAATAAGCATTTTGAATGCTTTCATATTCAGTTTTTATTAGCAATGACAGCTTATTTAGGATTTTTGCCCGAGACAGTCGAAGAGATGGAGGAGGAATTGAGCTTGTACGGGTATCCTCTGACCAAAGGAGCAAAAGCTGGACTTCAACTCCTTTGGGGATTGGAATATGGAGATGTAGCAAGAATCGATCGTCATTCAAGAAATGAAATGGTAGAGATTCTATTACATTGGTACAAAATACATTTGGAGACCTTTGGAGAGATGAAATCTTTGGCTGTTCTCAAAGAGATTTTGCACTAGATTTTACGCTTCAACTCAAAGTGTTTACCCAAATATAAGCGACGTACTTGTTCGTCCGAAGCAAGGTCTTCAGGTGTACCTGATTTTAAAATTTTTCCTTCAAATAACAAATATGCACGGTCAGTAATCGATAACGTTTCGTCTACGTTGTGATCAGTAATTAGGATACCAATATTGCGGTATTTGAGCTTGGCAACAATCCCTTGGATTTCCTCTACAGCAATAGGGTCAACCCCTGCGAAAGGCTCATCTAACAAAATAAATTTAGGATCAACCGCCAAGGCACGGGCAATTTCGGTACGACGGCGCTCACCTCCAGATAATACTTGACCAAGGTTTTTACGAACATGAGTCAATGAAAACTCTTCCAGTAATTGCTCAGTTTTTTCTTTTTGTTCTTTTTTGGAAAGACTTGTTAATTCCAAAACCGCTAAAATGTTTTCTTCAACAGATAGCGTTCTGAAAACAGAAGCTTCCTGTGCCAAATAGCCGATTCCCAAACGAGCACGTTTGTACATGGGCAAATTGGTTACATCCAAATCATCGAGATATACTTTTCCAGAATTAGGTTTTACCAAGCCCGTTGCCATATAAAACGAAGTAGTTTTACCAGCACCATTGGGTCCTAATAAACCTACAATTTCGCCTTGTTCTACTTGGTAGCTTACATTGTTGTTGACCAAGCGCTGACCATATTTCTTTACAAGATTTTCTGTTCTTAGTAGCATAATTGCTTTGGCAAAATTCTTTGTAATAAACTTGCCGTTTTTATCTATGAATTAAAATAGAATACGATGTTCAAGAGCAAACACAAATTGAAAATACCTGTGCTTTTATTCAAACTTAATATCTTTCAACATCAGTTGAAAACTCTTTTTCCCTTGCCACTCATTGATTTCGATAGTATAACAAATAGAGCAAGTTTGAACTTCCAATAATTTATCGAAAAAGTCTTCAACCATACCAAAGCCTACGCAGGTAAATGCGGCTGACCCCTCTTGAAATGCCTGAAACTTTAGATGCTTTTCTTTCATTTTGATTGGCGCACCATACAGGTGTACCTTATGACTTACAAATACAGGTGTCATATTTTGAGGACCAAATGGCGACATTTGACTCATAATACGATGAAACTTGTCGGTAATAGCCGATAGAGGCAATGCCAAGTCTATTTCTATTAGTGGAGAAAGTTGTTCTTGTAAAATTTTTCGAGAAACAACTTCTTCAAATTTTCTTCTAAAGTTTTCAATTTGGTTAAGCTCTAACGTAAGACCAGCAGCGAAAGTGTGTCCACCAAATTGAATCAAATGCTCTGAGCATTCTTCAATGGCATCATACACATCAAATCCTGGTACTGAACGTGCCGAACCAGCGGCATTGCCATGAGATTCTGTCAAGATAATGGTAGGACGATGATACTTTTCGATACATCTACTCGCTACAATACCAATAACTCCTTTATGCCAAGCTTCATTGAATAACACTGTACTTTTGGCGGCAACCAAATCGCTATTTTGAGCAATCATTTCAAGTGCTTCGGCTGTAATAGATGAATCAAGCCCTTTGCGGTCGGTATTATGTTGACCAATCACGCGGGCAAATTCTTCAGCTTTTTGTTCGTCTTCAGATAACATTAAGTCAACAGCATCATAAGCATGGCGAATTCTTCCTGCTGCGTTGATTCGTGGACCTAATCCAAATACCACTTTGGTAATATCCATTTTGCCTTCGAGTGAAGCGGATTTAATCAACGCTTTTAGTCCAGTTCTTGGATTGGTATTGAGCTGTTGTAAACCATAAAATGCCAAAACTCGGTTTTCGCCTACAATCGGAACAATATCACAACTAATACTCGTCACAACCAAATCCAAATAGGGCAACAATAAATTGACATCAATATCTTTAACTTGACAGTAGGCTTGTAATAACTTGAATCCCACGCCACAACCTGTCAATTCCTTAAATGGATATAGACAGTCCTCACGTTTGGGGTCTAATACCGCTACTGCATCTGGTAACTCATCACCTGGGCGGTGGTGGTCGCATATAATAAAGTCTACACCATGTTCTTTTGCCCAAGCTACCTTATCAATAGATTTGATTCCGCAGTCGAGGCTAACTATGAGAGCAAAATCATTTTCGGCAGCGTATTCAATACCTTTTTGCGAAACACCATATCCTTCGGCATAGCGATCGGGAATATAAAATTCAATGTTCTGATGAATATACTTTTGTAAAAATCCATAAAACATAGCAACCGAAGTAGTACCGTCTACATCATAATCACCATATATTAGTATTTTCTCATTTTGCTCAACAGCTTTACTCAATCGTTCAACCGCAACGGTCATATCTGCCATCAAGAATGGGTCGTATAAATCTGATAAGCTAGGACGAAAAAAATGCTTGGCTTCATCAAATGTACCAACGCCTCGCTGACCCAGTAAGGTCGCAATTTCATAACTAACACCTAATGCTTTTGATAGGGTATCTACTATTTCTGAAGAGGGTAATTTTTTATAATTCCAACGTTTTTCGACCATGGATTGATGACTGTGGATAATAAGATGTTGATTATTAAATAGCAAAGTTATACTTAAATATAGGAGACTTGCAAAGAAGGACTGTGACTATAAGATTTTTTAAGAAATTCACCCTTCATTCTTTGCATTTGAACACTCAATTTTCAAACATTAACAAGTTTATTTTCTATGAAAAGATTATTAACATTTTTATCAACACTCTGTTGTTTGAGCTTTAATCTACAAGCTCAGAACAAAACATCACCCAGCTCCTTGCAAGAACGGATGCAATGGTTTCAGGACGGAAAGTTAGGTGTCTTCATCCATTGGGGTATTTATTCTGTAAAAGGAGTCGATGAAAGTTGGAGCTTTCACAACCACAAAATATCCTACAAAGACTATATGGCACAGCTCAATGGATTTACGGCAAGTAAGTATAATCCTGAAGAATGGGCTGCCTTAATTAAAGAAAGTGGCGCAAGATATGCTGTTATTACTACCAAGCATCATGATGGTGTGGCACTTTGGCCAACTAAAGAAAAACATTTTAGTGCTGTAAAAAACACTCCTGCCAAAAGAGATTTGATAAAGCCATTTTTTAATGCTCTTGAAAAACAAGGAATAAAAAAAGGCGCCTATTTTTCTTTAATTGATTGGAGTCATCCTGATTATCCAGCTATTTTGAGAGATAGTAATCGTTATAAAATGCAAGATGATTTGGCTCGCTGGGGACGTTTCAAAACTTTTGCTCATAACCAAATAGATGAACTATTGGCTAATTATAACCCTGACCTTTGGTGGTTTGACGGTGAGTGGGAACATAGTTCGAAGGAATGGGAGTCAGAAAAAATCAAAGATAAAATCTTGAAAGCTCAACCTTGGGCTATTGCCAACGACCGACTCTTGGATTTTGGACATTATGAAACTTACGAGCAAACAATCCCTCCTACCCGACCAAAGAAATTTCCTTACTGGGAGGCTTGTATGACGTCTAATCTCAATTGGGGATATCACCCTGACGATACCAATTACAAAACTCCATTTCAGGTTATCTCAATCTTTGCGGATGTGATTAGTAATGGTGGAGTTTATCTGTTTGATATTGGGCCTAAAGAAGATGGTTCGATTCCTGCCGAACAAGTTCATATTTTGAAAGAGTTAGGTAAATGGAATAAAAAACATGAGGAGGCTGTTTTTGGAACCATTGCAGGTATCGAAGCAGGGCATTTTTATGGACCAACTACGTTGTCTAAAGATTCAACAACTCTGTATTTGTTTCTACAACCACAATCCTCGGGGCAAGTCATGTTGAAAGGATTGAACAATAAAATCAATAAAATAAGGGTCGTAGGAACAAATCACGAACTAACTCATCAAGTACAAAGCAAAATGACTTGGGGTAATGTGCCAGGCATTGTATTCATTGATGTTCCAGCAAAAGTAAATGATACTTATATGACTGTATTAGCGCTAGAACTCGAAAAACCAATTAGTATTTATAAAAGTGATGGAGAGAAATAGGTATCTAATTTGAAGATGTGTCAATTTGAAGATTTGAAAATGTGTTAAATTTCACTTTAAGACGATTATCAAAATAGGCATGAGTCATCTCGAATTTAGTGATTATTGATTGAGTGGATGAGTGATTATTTTTAATTATATCAAAAAAGGCGTTCGAAAAACTTATCTCGAACGCCTTTTTTGATACTTGAATAACCTATCATTATGCGCAAAGCATTATTAAGTATTTGCAGATGAAATAAAATATTTTCTCCACATTCAAAACTCTGCACTCAAAACTCCACACTTACTAGACTCCTTCAGCTACTACTTCTTTTACGTCAGGAACCATTCTTGTCAAAAGGTTTTCGATACCAGCCTTCAAAGTCATCGTTGAAGAAGGGCAGCCTGAACAAGAACCTTGAAGTAATACCTTTACTGTGCCTTCGTTGAATGAGTGGAAACTAATAGCGCCACCGTCTGACTCAACGGCAGGACGCACGTATTGGTCAAGAACAGCTTTGATTTTGATAACAGTATCCGAATCTGGCTCGCCCGAAGGATTTGTTTCATGTGCTTTTATGGTTGATTGAGCAAAAACTTCTTTTTTATCCTCGAAGAATTTTTTCAAAAACTGCTTCAAGTTGAATAATTCATCTTCCCATTTAGTTTCTTCATCTTTCGTTACAGTCACAAAGTTGGAAGAAATGAATACTCTTTTTACAAAATCAAAACCAAATAACTCAACTGCTAAAGGAGAATTTTTTTCTTCCGAAATTGCTTCTGAAGGTGTTGCATAGTCGAAAGAAGCACCTTCTGGCGCCAATTCAAAGTTCAACACAAACTTCATTGAATTAGGGTTGGGAGTTGATTCTGTATAAATAAATATCTGAGATTTTAACATGATGCCTGTTTAGTTTGATTAGCTATTATGGTTGTTATAACAAAGGATGCCCAAAATTAGTTTGGAAAGTTTGATAATTGCGAATGCTTTCTTTCAAAATTTTGATTTTTGGTACAAATACCACTAAATAGCCTGATTATGAGAGAGTAGACAAATTTAAGGCTTTACTATTCATGAGTTAATAATTTATGGAATGAAAAACTAAAATTTAGGTTTGTAGAAGGTTTTTTCGGGGCTTTAATAAGATTTGGTCAAATGAGTTAATGTATTGTTAATGAGAATCTTTTCTGTCAAAAAATAAGATTTTATCGTATTTTTGTGAAGTTTTTTTTCTGAAAAAAGATACCCAAATCATAAGCACTCTGACTTCAAATGTCGTTTTTTTGTTGGGAATCCCTTCATTAATGCCGAACTTAGTAGAGTGATTGTAGAAAATGAATGTTTTGAATACATGAGTTTTCAAACCCTAAAATTTAGCTGATACAAATGTTAGATATAATTCAACTGCTTCCTGATTCGATTGCGAACCAGATTGCTGCTGGGGAGGTAGTTCAAAGACCTTCTTCTGTGGTGAAGGAGTTGTTAGAGAATTCTATAGATGCCGAAGCCACTCAGGTTCAATTAATTGTAAGAGAGGCTGGCAAAAACCTAATTCAGGTCATCGACAACGGTAAGGGTATGTCCGAAACCGATGCTCGCATGTGCTTTGAGCGTCATGCCACTTCCAAAATTCGTACTTCCGATGATTTGTTTAAAATCCGTACCATGGGATTTAGAGGCGAAGCTATGGCCTCAATTGCAGCGGTATCTCAGGTAGAACTAAAAACTCGACGCAGTACAGAAGAATTAGGAACAATGGTAAGAATTGAAGCTTCTGAGCTAAAAGCGCAAGAAGCTATTTCTACACCAGAAGGAGCTAACCTATTGGTCAAAAACCTTTTCTACAATGTTCCTGCTCGTCGTAATTTCTTGAAGTCCAATCCTGTAGAGATGCGTCATATCATCGACGAGTTTCAACGTGTTGCATTGTCAAATCCAGATATTGCTTTTTCATTGTATCACAACGATGCCGAAATTTATAACTTGCCATCAGGTAAATTAAGTCGTCGTATTGTGGATTTGTTTGGCAAAAGTTATCGTGAGCAGTTAGCTTCTTGCGAGGAGGAAACATCATTTGTAACAGTAAGGGGATTTGTGGGAAAACCTCAATTTGCCAAAAAGACTCGTGGCGAACAGTTTTTCTTTGCCAATAATCGTTTTATCAAAAATAGTTATCTCAATCATGCAGTTATGTCAGCTTTTGAGGGATTGATTCCTGATGGCTCGCATCCTTTTTATGTGTTATTTATTGAGATAGACCCCGTACATATTGATATCAATGTACATCCGACTAAGACCGAAATCAAATTTGATGATGAACGTACTGTGTATGCCATTGTGCAAGCAGCCGTTCGTAAATCGATGAGTCAGCATAATTTGGCGCCATCGCTCGATTTTGATACCAATATCAATTATTCCAATCAGTTTTTTAGCTTTAATAATGCTCCCATGCCAACGTCAACGGCTGTTCCGAGCAAAATGAACCAAGCTGATTTTGATAGTGAAAGACCTTTTGCGAAACAAGAGATGTCGCCTCGTGAAAAAAGTAATCTTTCGAATTGGAACAAACTGTACGAAGGGTTGGATAATACAGTTGAAAGTTTTGAGCAAAAAAGAGTTGAACAATCTTCTTTTAATTTTAGAAATGAGGAAGATTATCCAGAGTCTCAACCTTTCACGCTCAAAAGCAAAGCCAATGATTTGTTGGAGTCTCGTCCGCTTCGTAGTTCGCAGGATTCAGATGCAACAACTTTCCAGATTCACAACCGATATATTATTTCTCAGGTAAAATCAGGCATGTTGTTAATTGACCAACGTGCAGCTTATGAGCGTATTTTGTATGAGAAATTTGTACAATATCTTCAAAAAAATAATGGAACGTCTCAGCAATTACTTTTTCCATCAACCATTAAGTTAACTCCTGCGGATTTTCATTTATTAGTCGAAATACAAGATGAGGTTCGTAATCTTGGTTTTGATTTAAGCGTTATAGGTCACGATTCATTTATTGTCAATGGTATTCCAGCAGATTCACCCGACGAAAATGAACAGGCATTGATTGAAGGTTTGTTGGAGCAGTTCAAGCAAAATGAATCTGAGTTACATCTCGACAGGGTTGAAAACTTAGCAAGGTCTATGGCAAAACGTTCGGCAGGGCGATTTGGCATGACACGTTTGTCAAACCAAGAAATGAATACCTTAGTCGAACAACTTTTTGCATCATCTAATCCAAGTTATTCGCCAAGTGGTGAGCTTACTATGAAGATTTTGGGATTAGCAGAAATAGCCAATATATTTCAAAAATAAAATTTCCTCCAAGGCATCTGCAAAGGTGCCTTATTTGTATGTATATGAAAACGTCTAAAATAGCTCTTGTTTTGCTAGGAATATTTGTCTTTTCTGGTGTAGGTGTTTATCTCAAATCTTGCCAAGAAAAATCTAGTTCAACCACCGAGCAAGCCAGTACTGATGCTTCAGCACCAGAGCAAGGATTATTACCAGCCGCTACTTTTAATGCTGACTCTGCCTACAATTTTGTAGCAAAACAAGTAGAGTTTGGTCCGAGAGTACCTAATACAAAGTCTCATAAAGCTTGTGCAGCGTGGCTAGCCGACCAATTAAAAGCTTATGGATGTCAAGTTATCAACCAAAACTTTGTAGCAACTACTTACGATGGGAAAAAGCTCAATGCCGTAAATATCATTGGGACTTATAATCCAGGAGCAGCTAAAAGGATTTTATTGGCAGCACATTGGGATACTAGACCCATTGCAGATAAAGACACCAAAGATAAAGATAAGCCAATCGACGGAGCCAATGATGGTGCTAGTGGTGTAGGCGTATTGTTGGAAATTGCAAGAGCCATCAAAGAAGCTCAAAATAAACCTAATGTTGGAATTGACTTTATCTTATTTGATGCCGAAGACAATGGCGAACCCAACGAATATCGTGGAGATTCGGGCAATCAAGTGTGGTGGTGCCTAGGTTCACAGTATTGGGCTGCTAACAAACACGTGCCGAATTATCAAGCATATTATGGTATCTTGTTGGATATGGTAGGTGCAAAAGGTGCTGTTTTTCCACACGAAGGATTGTCAATGCAATATGCTCCTATCTTAACAAGAAGTATTTGGGATATAGCATCAAGACTTGGTTATGGCAATTTATTTATTGATGCCGATGGTGGTGCATTAACCGACGACCATGCCTTTGTGAACGATATTGGTAAAATTCAAATGATTGATATTGTGGAGCTTCGACCAAACGATCCTAAAACTTTTGGCTCGTATCATCATACTCATAATGACAATATGAATGTAATTGATAAAAATACTTTAAAAGCTGTTGGTCAAACAGTTTTGACAGCTTTGTATCAAGAATAGTGCTTTTCGAAGCATTTTGATTATCCCAAAAAATTCAGATTCGTGTTTTTTGGGATTTTTTTGTGGATAAATGCAAAAGCCTTGCTTTTGACACTCGATGGATATAGATACTTTCCGTACCTTTGTGCATCTTTTTCAACCAACTACCAAATGGAACAAACAGAACAATTAAAACTCGTATTTCTCAACGATGTACATGTCGCATTAGGAGCTAAAATGGTACCTTTTGCAGGATATTCAATGCCAGTTTTATATACCAACTTGATTCAAGAACACCTTGCTGTTCGTAATTCAGTTGGGGTATTTGATGTATCTCACATGGGGGAATTTGTGGTAAAGGGTGAGCGTGCGACTGAATTTTTACAGTATGTTACCTCAAATGACGTAGCTGCTTTGTACGATGGCAAAGTACAATATTCTTGCTTGCCAAACGATAAAGGTGGTATCGTAGACGATTTATTGATTTACCGCCGTTCGGAAAACGAATACTTTGTGGTAGTAAATGCTTCTAATATCGAAAAGGACTGGAACTGGATGCAGAGCCACAATACCTTTGATGTAGAGATGCAAAATATTAGCGATGGAATCAGTCTATTTGCTGTGCAAGGACCTAAAGGGGTAGCTACCATGCAAAAGTTGACTGACCTTGACCTTGGTTCTATGGAGTACTATACCTTCAAAGAAGGTACAGTAGCTGGTATCGAAAACGTACTCATTGCCACAACTGGTTATACTGGTGCTGGTGGTATGGAAGTATATGTAAAAAATGAGGACGCAAAAACTATGTGGGATGCTATTTTTGCAGCTGGTGCCGAATTTGGTATCGTACCAGTAGGTTTGGGTGCTCGTGATACTTTGCGTACTGAAATGGGATATTGCTTGTATGGTAACGATATTGATGATACAACCTCTCCTATCGAAGCTGGTTTGGGCTGGATTACAAAATTCAATAAAGAATTTGTGAACTCGGCTTTCCATAAGCAAATCAAAGAAAATGGACCAACCAAGAAGTTGGTAGCATTTGAAATGGTAGACCGTGGTATTCCTCGTCAGCATTATGAAATTATGGACGCTACTGGTAACATCATCGGTGAAGTTACTTCAGGAACACAGTCTCCATCATTAAATAAAGGTATTGGATTAGGATATGTTGCCAAAGAATTCAGCAAGTTAGGAACGGAGATTTATATCAATATCCGTAACAAATATTTGAAAGCACAAGTGGTAAAATTACCATTTCTTAAATAATTCTTTCCGAGCTAAGCTATTAGCTACAAGCTTAAAGCCTAATAATACCAATTCAAAAACTTAACCTTTTCGAGCAAAAAGCCATAGCGACTTTTTGCTCGAAAAATTTTGTCCAATCATGAAAACCATTGATGTCTGTTTAACGCCAGAATTATTACATCTTCATAATATCGAAAACTCAATCGTTGTGGTTGTTGATATTTTCAGAGCAACCTCTTGTATGACAACGGCTTTTGCCAATGGTGTAGGAGCTATCATCCCAGTTGCTACCATTGACGAATGTGTTGCTTATCAACGACAAGGCTATTTGGCTGCTGCTGAACGCGATGGAAAAACTCCAGAAGGTTTTGATTTCGATAACTCGCCATTTAGTTATATGGTCGATAAAGTGAAAGATGCAACAATTTGTGTAACAACCACCAATGGTACTTTGGCTATTACAAAATCAAAATCTGCGGTAAAAGTAATGGTTGGGTCATTCTTAAACCTTGGAGCTTTGGCAACTTACTTGAAAGACCAACAATATGATGTATTGATTTTGTGTGCTGGTTGGAAAGGTAAACCTAATTTGGAAGATACTCTTTTTGCAGGAGCATTAGTAGAGCGTTTGAAAGAGGAGTTTATGATTGAGGAAGATTCTGCTTTGATGGCATTGCGCCAATATCAGAATGCTAAGGATGATTTGTTATCTTATGTTGCTTCATCATCACACGTTCGTCGTTTGCAAAGATTAGGTATCCAAAAAGATATTGCTTACTGTTTACAACACGATTTATATGACGTTTTACCTGTGCTAAGAGGTAATGCTTTGGTAAATATGTAAGGTATTTGTTAACAGTGTATCAGGATATATTGTTGATAATATTGATGAAATATATTTAGTACTTGAGCGAATGAGTGATTGTTTTTTAAATAAATATCACCTGTCCAAACGCAATTTTTTGCGTCCAGGCAAGTGTGATAAATAACAATCACTCAATCTCAATCCACTCAATTCAAGAGCACCATTGCTTTTTCTAAGATTGTATCAATTTTAGCCGATTCGTCTTTTGTAGTAATGTTTACTCGATAATCTGGTACAATGCCATTTTCGATATCTTGTTTTTCAGTATTAGAGAAAGCTACTGCCGAAAATCGATAGAGCCAGCCATTAAGTAATTCGCCACCAATAGGACCAGCACCACCACCTCCTGTAATATCGCCTACTAAAGTTACCTGATTTTGTTCGGACATTGCCGAAGCAAACATATTGGCGGCACTAAATACTCGCCTATTTGTTAGCACAACGATTTTTTTCCCATAAAACGAACCACTTGGCTCAACGTACACAGGAGTGTAAGCCTTAAAATCATTTAGGGTTGCACTATTTTTACTTCTTGTATATCCAATGAGGGTTTTTTGAGAAACAAAATGTTGCATAAGGCGTTTGATATTTTCAACCGAACCCCCGTTATTATCTCTTATATCTATTATTAGTCCTTTGGTAATAACCATTTGATTAATGATACTATTCCAACCATCGTCGTCTAGTGTTGTAGAAAAGCTTCCATAATATATGTATCCTATATTTTCATTTAAAACTGTATTTCTTACTTTTTGTCCATAACCAAATTTGAGGTACTGATTGGTCAAAATACTATCATTGAAATTGTGTGCATAACCCCTCAATAAACCCAATGATGAATAATATGTATAACTATATCGAGTATTAGGAATTTGCAGATTGACATGACCATCATGAAGCTCATTCATCATTTGACTCACGATTGTGAAGAGTGCATCTTGCGTTAGTTGGTCGTTTACTTTGGGACGATACTTATTATAGATACTTTGCCAATCAATATTTTTTAGCTCAAAATAACAATACTTATCTCGTACAGTTTTCCATAATAAATCAAAGTTTTCAGTGGGAGTATTTGGTGGATTAGGAGAAATAAATAGCTTTTCACAACTCAAAAATGTGAATCCTAAAAGTATTAATAGAATGATTTTTTTCATAAAAACTAAAATATAATTACTTTTCCTATAGTCAAAGATGTATTTCCAAGAGATAATTCAGAAGGTGCTGTGTAGTGCCTAAAACTCCATTCAATGCCCACTCGCCACGATGATTTTCGGTTAGCATGTTTTGTATTAGTAATTGTTTTTTCTCCAAAATAAAACGTTGAGCGATTGGTATAAAAGAAATACCGATTAATACTCCCAACGTAAATATAGTCTCCTAGATACTTCCATAACTCTTCTTTGAAGTAAGCATCATGCGCATATCCTGAGCGACCTAATACACTTATGAAAGGCATCATAAAAAAGTTTCTGAATAGTACTTTTTTGTGAAAAATACGCATTGACTTCCAGTAACTTAATGCTACTCCAGCTCGTAAACCTGCATCTACTGATACTTCATTATTACCGTATCCTAGATTATAAATATCTGAAAATCTGGTAGCAATATTTAGTCCAATAAATCCTCCCAAATACAAATGGGCATTAGAAGAATGAAGTACATCATGCTGCTTAGCAAAATAGATATTGAGCTCTCCTGATGCTACTTTTAATGTATTTGGACGAGATGGTACGCCCAATGATATTGTGGATAACAATGTGGATAACTTCTGTTTTTTTTGATGTTGTTGTTGAAATTCTAACCCAATAGCGTATAAATCATACCTAAGTGGGCTAATAAAGTCATCTCTAAAGGACGTTGAGCCTATTTTACCTGTAAAGGTTCTATAGGTGGTAGATAACGCACTGTCAATTTTTGATTGTGCATAACTCATCGATGATACTAGTAATAAACAATAAAAGGTAAATGGTCTCATCCAATATTGTACGTAATAAGAAAGAATAGTTAAATCGGGTGATTAGCGTATTTAGGAAAGCAATTAAGATAGGTTTGTTATACAAATAAAAAAGGAATACTTCGGATTTGCTAATAATCTGACCTGATGATGTCAAACTTTGTATAACAAATCAAAAATATTCCTTTTATAAAGATTATTAAAGGCTTATGTCAAATTGAATATTACTAAGGTGGGATTAATTAGCATTCACCCGTTTCTATATCGCAGCTATTACTTTCAGCTTGAACTGAAATTCCTTCCTCTTGCATGATTTGTTGGAGTACTTGTTCAAATACTTCACTTGGCTGAGCACCCGAAAGCGCATACTTTTTATTAAAAATATAGAATGGAACCCCTCCTACGCCATGTTGTCTGAAATAGTGCATTTCTTCTTTAACACTATCAGTGGCCTCATCAGAATTTAAAAGTGCCAAAGTTTTATCTTCTGACCAACCTATTTGACTCAGTATTTTGATTAATTCTTCTTTTTTACTCAAGTCTACACGGTCTGTAAAATAAGCTTGTAGAAAAAGTTCTTTTAGCTCGGCTTGTTTGCCTTCCATAGCAGCAATCGTTAAAAAACGATGTAAATCGAAAGTATTGATCGCTTTTGGTAAGGCTTCAAACTCAAAATCTAGACCTACTGATTTGCCTGCATTTTCGACTTGTACAAATTTTTGTAAATAACCATCCCCAAAGCGATTTTCTGCGTATGTATTAAAGTCAACACCCTCGTTTGGAATAGAAGGGTCTAATTGAAAAGGATGATAGATAATTTGCACATTATCAGAAATTTGCGTATTTTCAATAGCCTGTTCTATTCTACGTTTTCCGATGTAACACCATGGGCACGCTACATCTGATACTACATCTATACGGATTTTCGATTTTTCTTGATTCATTTTCTTGAATTTTATTTATTATCAAAACACCTGTCGGCCTCATTAAATTCCTATTTCTGTTTTTTACAAATAATTCTTTTTTGAAACAATCTAATAGTCAAATAGTTATAAAAATTGTTTAGTCTGTTTGTTACATTTCAAACGTGATTATGCGTTCCATAATCACTCTAACTTTTGAGAATTATGAGGAAAATTTATTTCATTGCTATCTCAGCTATGTTTCTTTTGAGTGCGTGTAATCGCCACGATTTTCAGATTGGCACTGCCTGTCATCGAGAAATTGAAGACGAGGTTTTCAAACCAAATTATGAATCATTTACCTGTATCGAAAAACAGCTCACCATTGTAGATACTACCTACAGGTTTGATGCTGTAATTGATGAGATCGATACTCAAATGCGACTCAGAGGGTATCAAGATACCAAAGAGCGCCCTAACTTGATTGTATTTTATGCCCTTTTTCCAACAGAAGTCAATTTATCGGTTCTTCAACGCTCGTTTAGAGGTTTGGGAAAAGAAAATATGAGCGAAGAGCTCAAACGAATTAAACTCAGGAAAGGAACTTTGTTATTACAATTTGTCGAAAATGATTCTAATCGTCCGATTTGGATGGGCTATGCTGCGGGTATTGCAGAAGAGAAAACCAATGATATAGATGAAAAATCGCTTCGTTCGGCCACAAGACAAATTTTTGATAACTATAAGATTTTCGCAAAAAACTATTTGACCAATCAGCCTGTTACTGCAATGGTACTGGCACCTAGCAAATAATGGTCAAGCTTCAGCAAATGGATTTTAGTCTTCACTGGTGATTTATATATCGTTTTAAGTATAAGAATATTGGCGTCTTGGTTTTGGCAAAAAATCGTTTTGCACAGACTATGACGCCTTTTTATATTGTCCACAATACGATAATAGATAGATTATAGTGTAATAGCTTTTAGGAATTCATACTTCTAAAAATTTAATATTAAATAATTGTTAAATTTTTGTAATATTATCATTAAGTCATGGTGGTAAAAAGGTGTTTTAAGCACTGAAGCCGATACCTCCTTTGGTATATGACAGTAATGAAATGTTGGACCATTAACCCAATAGCAAAATGAAACAATTATTCTATTTATTACTACTTGCGACAGTAATCATGTCATGTAGCAATCAGAAATTTGCTGTTCGTGCTAATAATGATCATTTGATGGAAAATAATCTCAATCAGACTTATCAGATTGTTATTGGGCAAAGTGAAGCAAAATTGTCAGAAGAAACCGAACGTGCTATTCAAGATGAAGTCGAAAATCAAATGGAGGCTCGAGGTTTTGTACGTACCAGCAAATCTCCTGATATCGTAGTTGTATGCTCGGTTTTCGAAACCAAATTAAAAATTAAAGATAGCCGTAAGTTAGAGGAAGACAAATCGGAGTATACTACTCGTAGAATAACGCTCAATGGCGGAACTTTAATGATTCAAATGATTGACGAAAACTTGAATAAATCTGTTTGGCTCGGTATGGCATCGGGTTTTGTAAAACCTAACAAGTCAATCGAAGAGCGCCAATTGAAAGCAATTACTCGTAGTATATTTGATGAATATAAATTAGTCGCTTATGGATATATGCCTAAGCAAGAAATGACAGCTACTCGTTAGTCCTTTGACTATAAAGCCAAAAAAGCACCATAAGTAAGACAGACTTGCTCTATCTAGCCTATGGTGCTTTTTGGGCTAAAACAAAATATCTCTTTACCTCGTCAAGCTTTCAATTAAATGATGATGCTGAGGAAAAATTGCTTGCAAACTAGCACGCTCGGCTAGTTCGAACCCTTCAAAATCAAAACCTGGCGCTACCGTACAACCAACCAATGAATAAGCCGAATCTTTCTGTGGCTTTGACGCAAACCAATATCCTGCTGGAACTACCGCCTGAAATACTTGTCCTTCGTCGGGATTATTACCCAAATGAATAATGTCGAGTTGACCATCTGGACTAATCATAAATACATCGAGAGCACCACCTGCATAAAAATGCCACATTTCATCAGCTTCGATTTTGTGAAAAGCTGAAAAATGATGGTTTTCTAACAAAAAATAAATACCTGTCGAGAAAACTCTTTCTCCTTTAAATCTTTTAGGTAAAGCTTCGTGAGGAATACTTTCGGTTGAACGATAAGTTTCGGCAAAATATCCTCCTTCAGGGTGCTCTAACATCTTAAACTTCTCAACCCAATATTGAGCATCTTTGGTAGATAAATTCATTTATGTTTATGTTTTATAAAAATTAAATCATCGTATTTCCTTTGTATCATATTCATCACCTATCAATTGAATACATTTTAGTTATTGTATTCTCTTTAATGATGACCAAAGGCTTATTTTTACATAACTAAACTAGTTCTGCCATGTAATATAAATTTCCTTACTACAAAAAAAATCATATTTTTTTAATTCTTATGCAACATTGATTTAGCGAAATGTTTCATTAGCATGAAATTCAGTTAATTGTTATTCGCAAATAAGCCTCTAAGACTATCGAAGATTGACGATTAACCAACCAACTAAGTTTATTCACGAATAACAATTTAATACACTGGAACAAACGCTATACATAGACAGAAATGTACATTTGGTAGAGGCTTGTCGCAGGGGCGAACGCAAGGCTCAGTATGAGATTTATCGTCTCTACTCAAAGTCTATGTTCAATGTGGCTGTCCGAATACTGAATCATGTCGGCGAGGCCGAAGATGTACTGCAAGAGGCATTTTTGGACGCATTTATTAAAATTCATGAGTTTCGTCAAACAAGTACCTTTGGCGCTTGGCTCAAGCAAATTGTCATTAATCGAGCTCTAAATCAGCTCAGGCAACGTAAAGTAGCCTTTCAGGACATCGACGGTGTGCCTGATGATTTTGAGGATGAACAATTTGATGACGAGGAAATAGAATGGGAAGTAACTAAGGTGCAGCGCGCGATGCATCAACTTCCCGATGGCTTTAGAACTGTACTCAGTTTGTATCTTTTTGAAGGGTACGATCACGAAGAAATTGCGGAAATTTTGCAAGTAGCAGAATCTACCTCAAGAACTCAGTATATCAGAGCCAAAAAACGTTTATTAGAAATACTAAAAAAGGCATAATTGATTGTCGAATCAAATTTTCAACAAAAGATATGTCATAGTCTTATGAATCAGTCAAAAAAAGCATCAAATCGTTTAGAAAGGTTTGTTAGAGACCATCGAGATGAATTTGAAAATCTTGAACCATCGTTGGATTTGTGGGAAAAACTAGAAGCTAAATTACCTACCGATACCACTAGCGTTCAGCAAGTAGAGAAAAAGAATATCATTCCTTTCTTTCCTAAAATTCAGCACTATTGGCGTGTTGCTGCGGGTATTGCTGTGGTCATTGGAGCATTAGGGTTATGGTATGCCAATCAATCTTCGAGCAGTTCGGACATAATCGTGAGTCAAGTTGGCGATCAGTACAAACAACAAATGGTACATTACGCTAGCTTAATAGAAACAAAGAGAGATGAAATCCGACAAATTGCCGATAATGAACCTGCTTTGTATCAAGAATTTTCATCAGAAATCGAACGCCTTAATAAAGACTACCAAAGCTTGAGAGCGGAGCTGCCCCAAACGCCCAATCAAGAAGAGTTAGTGAAAGCCATGATTCAAAACTTACAACTACAGTTAGATATTTTGAATCAACAATTATCAATTATTCAACGTGTTAAAGAAGCAAAACAAGGCCATGGAAAAAGTATGCAAACTATTTAAGGTAGTGGTTGTCATGTACGGGGTGTTGATTATATCCCCGAGTATGGCACAGCAAATGCGAGTTACGGCCTCTGCTAATGGCAATGTATATGCCAGCAATAAAAATAGTAGAACTATTACCGTAACTGTTAATTCTAATAACAATACAACAACCAACGTTAGTTGTCAGGAGGCATCCTTAGTCGAAAAAGGAGAATCTGTAACCTTGGTCGAGAAAAAGAAGTTGATTACCAAGGTATATTCTGTTGAACCGAAGGATTTATTACAAATTAATAATCAGCACGGTCACGTAAACGTTGATCTATGGAATCGTAATGAAATAAAAATAGAAATCAATATCGTAGGGCACGGCAGTACCGAAGAAAAAGCGCAAGCGTATGTAGATGGAGTAGATATTGCAGAAGCTCGTGTAAGAAACAAAATTACCTTACGTACAAATATCACTTCTGAAAATGGTGGAGATTGGTGGGATAAGCTATCATTTAAGAGTAATAACTCTGATAATGAAAAGCAAGGCGTAGAAGTTAACTATCAAGTATATATGCCAAAGAATAACCCTCTTATGGTGTCGAATAGATACGGAAATACAAGCGTTCCTGAATTTTCAGCTCCTTTGTCAATCGTTACTTCTTATGGAAACTTTGTAAGTGACCGCCTTTCTGGCAATGAAAAAAGTATCAATGTTCAGTACGGTAAAGCCAATATCAAGCAATTAGACGAAGCAGAATTGAAAATATCTTACTCAAAATTGAATATTGATAAAGCTAATATTATCAAACTTGCCAATATGTTTGGTTCTATAATGGTTGATCAAGTCAATACCATTGAGGGAAATCTTCAGTATTCTAACGGAAAAATCGGTACGATTAAAGAAAATGGCAAAATTTACATTAGCTATTCAGATGGATTAGAGCTTCGTGAATTGCCACAATCATTGAAGTCCTTGGATTTGAAATGTAATTATACTACCGTAAAATTACCCGTAACGCCAGACTGTAATGCTGATTTTGATGTAACTGTAAACTATGCCAATTTCAAATATCCATTAGACAAGTGTACACTTACTGTAAATCCTGACGAGGAAAATGCCCAAAAAAGGATGGGATTTATTCCTCAAAAAAATTATAAAGGTAGAATAGGCAAAGGTACAGGAACCAAAATCGTCATTCACTCAAATTATGGTGGCGTGAAGTTTTTGGAGAAAGATAAATAGTAAATCTAAAGTCCTCATGTAAAAGCTGTATGAGATAAGATATGCTTTCGAGCTTATCTTATCTCATACAGCTTTTTTATTTTCCTTGAGTCACATCAAAATAACATACTTCTACAGTCAAATGACTCAATAACTGTTGCGTTCTTTCGGGGCGGGCATCTGTTAAAAAAACCTGCTGAAAAGTCCCATCTACCATCATATTTATCAACTGCTGAATACGTCTATCATCAAGCTTATCAAAGATATCATCGAGTAATAATATCGGTTGAAAACCCTTTTCAAGTGCTAAAATCTCAAATTGGGCTAATTTTAGCGCAATAACATAGGATTTTTGCTGACCTTGAGAACCGTATTTTTTGAGAGGAAAAGCACTAATTTCAAAGGTGAAATCATCTTTATGAATCCCGAAAGTTGTACGTTGTGCGGCTAAATCCCTAGGTCGATTTTTGGTAAAATCATGTCTAAAAGTATCGGCATTTACTTCTGTTTCGTAGATCAGCTTTACCTCTTCTCTACTTTCTGACAGATTTGCATAGTGTTTTTGGAAGATAGGGGTAAATTTTGACAAGAACTCCGTTCTTTTTTTCTGTAAAATTATCCCATATTCAATGATTGGGTCAGAATAAATATCTAGTAAGTCTGCATCAAAATAATTTTTTTCAGCAAACTGTTTTAAAAGAGCATTCCGCTGAAGTAATACTTTATTGTATTGAATTAAGGTTTCGAGATAATCACGGTCAATTTGTGAAATCACACCATCAAAAAACTTTCTACGTTCTTCGCTCCCATCTCTTACAATATCGGTATCATTAGGCGAAATCAATACCACAGGATAAAGTCCGATATGCTCTGAAATTTTCTCATAAGGCTTTTTATCATGTAGTACCGCTTTTTTTTGTCCTTTTTGAAAAGAACACGTAATTTGAGCATCCCCTTTGGGTCCCTCCACAAAAGTGCCATCAATCATCATAAAGTCAGCCTCATGTGTAACACACAGGGCATCTTGCGAGCTAATGGAGCTTTTGGTTAATGCCAAAAAGTAAATGGCATCCAGCAGGTTGGTTTTGCCACTACCGTTTTCTCCCACAATACAGTTTACACGATTAGTAAACTTAAAATCGCCAAAGTCATAGCTTTTAAAGTTTGTTAGACTGATACGTTGTAAATACATATTTGGATGAGTAAGAAAGCTTAGGTAATTGACTTTATAAAATGAGCAAAATGCCAAAGACATAATGCTTGAGGCGAAATGATATCCTGTCTAACGCTGAACAATATTCAATGCAAAGCTGTTTAGATTTGTACTTTAGTTCTGATACCTGTCAGGTAAATAGCTAATAAAGTTGTTTATAACTAATAATCAAGAGTCTATTGTGATATTTTTTTGGTCGGTTCTTGGTTTTGTACTAATTTCGCATTGCAAATTAACGCCTGTTTCGGGGGATTACAAAATCCTATGTGGCCCACAATGGGATAGCAGTTCCAGGTGAGCAAGAGCGAATAAGACGTTTATTTTATTCCCTCATTTACTTAATCGTAAGATTCAACGCAAGTTAATCACTCATTCACTCATTTTGAAAAATGGCAAAGAAAGCTGAAAACAAAGTAAAATACTCGAAAGAGACCTACATGGAATGGTACGAGTCAATGATGCTTCAACGTAAATTTGAAGAACGTACTGGTCAATTGTATGGTCAACAAAAGATTCGTGGTTTTTGCCACCTTTACATCGGACAAGAGGCTTGTTCTTCTGGAGCAGCGTCGGCACTTCGTAAAGGCGACAAATATATTACAGCTTACCGTGATCACGGTATTCCATTGGCTTTAGGTTCAGACCCTAACACTATCATGGCGGAAATGTTCGGAAAAGCTACTGGTATTTCGAAAGGTAAAGGTGGATCAATGCACATTTTCGATAAATCAGTGGGTTTTGTAGGTGGTCATGGTATCGTAGGTGCTCAAATTCCTCTTGGAGCGGGTTTGGCATTTGCTGAAAAATATAACAAAACTGGAAACGTTTGTATCTGTTACTTCGGTGACGGTGCGGTTCGTCAGGGTGCATTGCACGAAGCCTTCAACATGGCTATGACTTGGAAGTTGCCTGCAATTTTTGTTGTTGAAAACAACGGATATGCTATGGGTACTTCAGTAACTCGTACTTCAAACGTTACAGATCTTTACACAATTGGTGAGGCGTATGATATGCCATCTGAGCCAGTTGATGCGATGAGCGTAGAGGCAGTTCATGAGGCAGTTTCTCGTGCGGCTGAGCGTGCTCGTGCAGGTGAAGGTCCAACATTCTTAGAATTCAAAACTTACCGTTATAGAGGTCACTCTATGTCTGACCCTCAGAAGTACCGTACTAAAGAGGAAGTTGAGGCATACAAAATGCGTGACCCAATCGAGCAAGTTAGACAAGCAATCTTGGAAAACGAATTTGCTACAGAAGAAGATTTAGCAGCTATCGATGCTCAAATTAAAGTAAGAGTAGAAGCTTCAGTTAAATTTGCTGAAGAATCTCCTTGGCCAGATGCTTCTGAAGCATATAAAGATGTTTATGTAGACGAATATCCATTCCCAGTGGAATAATCATCTTACATGATAAAAGCCCCAATAGTTTTACGCAAGTAAAGCTATTGGGGCTTTTTTATTTTCTTCTCAACAAACCATTTTATGATTGAAATATACCTTCATATAATTCAGGCTTAAAACCTACCGAAATAATCTCCTCTTTTTCCAAAACAGGACGCTTGATTACCGAAGTTTGTTCCATCATCAATTGGATAGCCGATGCCATATCAGTAGCCTTTTGACTTTCGTCTAGTTTTTTCCAAGTTGTACCTGCTTTATTTACAAGGGTTTCCCAAGGATATTTTTCTAACCAAGCTTCCAATTTTTCTTGTGAGATTCCTTCTTTTTTGAAGTTATGAAATTCAAAAGGAATATCGTGTTCCTTGAGCCAAGTAAGGGCTTTTTTTACCGTATCACAATTCGGTATTCCGTAAACTTTGTACATGGGGGTGTTTTTTAGTATAAAAATTTTAGTACCAGATAATATAGTCAGAAAATAGAGTTTTTTAGGCAAGGACAAAGGACAACTCAAAACTCTACACTCCTAACCCAGCACTCAAATCACTTTCCTTCCAACAATTTCTTCAATCCAAACATTTCGTCTCTTAGGCGAGCGGCTGCAACAAAGTCAAGTTCTTTGGCGGCCTTATCCATTTCATTCTGTACTTTCTTGATTTGTGCTTCAATTTCTGGTTTAGACATATAAGCCAATACTGGATCAGCAGCCATCTGTACATCCTGCGGTTCGATGTAATAATTGGTCTTCGTAGTCTTACCCATTACATCGGCAATAGAGGTTTGATCGATAATGGCTTGTTTCGAGCGAAGAATCGTTTTTGGCGTGATACCATGCTCAATGTTGTACTCCATCTGAATAGCTCTACGTCGATTGGTCTCTTCGATAGCCTTTTGCATAGAGCCTGTGATGCGGTCGGCATACATGAGTACTTTCCCTTGGTCATTTCTAGCCGCACGTCCAATGGTTTGGATTAATGAGCGAATATCTCGCAAGAAACCTTCTTTGTCGGCGTCCATGATGGCAACCAACGAAACCTCTGGCAAATCCAAACCTTCACGTAAAAGGTTTACCCCAACCAAAACATCAAATACACCAAGTCGTAATTCTCTTAAAATTTCAACACGCTCTAAAGTTTTTACCTCCGAGTGAATATAGCGACATTTGACTCCCACACGTTCCATGTATTTCGAAAGTTCTTCGGCCATACGCTTGGTAAGTGTCGTAATCAGTACCCTTTCTTCTCGTTCTATTCTTATATGTACTTCTTCTAATAAATCATCTATTTGGTTCAGACTTGGTCGCACTTCTATTTCAGGATCGAGCAAGCCCGTAGGTCTAATGATTTGTTCTACGACAACTCCCTCCGAACGACGTAGCTCATAGTCGGCTGGTGTAGCACTTACAAAAATACTTTGTCCACTAATATCCTCAAATTCTTGAAAAGTCAAAGGACGGTTGTCCATCGCACTTGGCAAACGGAAGCCATAGTCTACCAAAGATTCTTTTCTTGAGCGGTCGCCACCCCACATCGCTCTGATTTGAGGAATAGTTACGTGGCTTTCATCTACTACCAATAAAAAATCGTCTGGGAAAAAGTCTAATAAACAGAATGGTCTTTGTCCCGCTTGTCTTCTGTCAAAATATCTTGAGTAATTTTCGATACCCGAACAGTAGCCCAATTCTCGCATCATTTCCATATCAAACTCCGTTCGCTGTTTGATGCGCTCAGCTTCTGCTGTTCTACCTTCTGCTTCAAAATACTTAATCTGCCCAACAAGATCATCCTGTATTTCATTGATGGCTCTCATCAATACATCTCTACCTGTGACAAACAAATTGGCGGGGAAGATTGCCACCATTTTTTCTTCAGATAATTTTTTTCCAGAAATTGGGTCTATGCGTTGAATAGCTTCAATTTCGTCGCCGAAGAAAATAATACGATAGCCAAAATCAGCGTAGGGGACATAGATATCCACAGTGTCTCCTTTTACTCGAAAATTGCCTCTTTGAAATTCGGCTTCAGTTCTGGAGTAAAGAATTTCGACAAGTCTAAATAAAAATTGATTTCGAGAAATAATTTCTCCTACCCCAATTCGTAAAATACTTTTTCGGTACTCTTCTGGGTTTCCCATACCATATATACAAGATACCGAGGCAATTACGATAATGTCTCGTCGCCCAGACATTAAGGACGAAGTTGTAGAAAGTCGTAACTTATCAATTTCTTCGTTGATGGCAAGGTCTTTTTCTATATACGTATTGGTGGTAGCGATATAGGCTTCGGGCTGATAATAGTCGTAGTAAGAAATGAAATATTCAACTGCATTATTAGGAAAAAACTGTTTGAACTCGCCATAAAGCTGAGCCGCTAAAGTTTTGTTATGACTCAATATCAGGGTAGGTCTATTGATTTGAGCAATAGTATTGGCTACGGTAAATGTTTTACCAGACCCCGTCACCCCTAATAGCGTTTGTGCTTGCTCTCCATTTTGTATTCCTTCTACCAACTGAGCGATGGCTTTGGGCTGGTCGCCAGTAGGCTTATATTCTGAACAAAGTTGAAATTCCATTCCGCTTGATTTTTTGTCTATAAAATTAAGTGTAATCCAATAATGAGCCAATCGAATAGATAAGTTTATATTGGTAAACAATCACTCTTTGATTAACGACAAAGAAAACACTTTGGTTTCGGACTTGGTGTATCAAATATTTGATATGCCCATCACTCAAAACCCAACAGAGTATTAATAGGTTTTTTGTACTTTTCTGAATAAAACCAATTTCCTCATTCTATGAAAAGAAAATTTTTAAAAACTTGTTTGACAGCACTTTGTGGAGGACTACTTGGGTTATCCATAATGAGTGCTCAACAATACCAAGCCAATTGGGCATCAATAGACTCTCGTCCTATTCCAAACTGGTTTGAAGATGCCAAATTTGGTATCTTTATTCACTGGGGATTATTCTCTGTACCCGCTTGGGGACCAACCGCCAAAAATAATGTAGGGATCTACGACCGTTATTCAGAATGGTATTGGCAAACCTTGACTAATGCTAAAAGACCTGGGTATCCTTCTACCCTAGCCTTTCATGAAAAAGCTTTTGGAAAAGATTTTAAGTATCAAGACTTTGCCAAAGGGTTTACTTGTGAAATGTACGACCCAAGCGACTGGGCAAATATTTTTGAAAATGCTGGAGCCAAATATGTCGTGCTGACTTCAAAGCATCATGAAGGATATACGCTTTGGCCTAGTGTGCAGGCTTGGAATTGGAATGCTGTTGATTTAAACCCTCATCGTGATATTTCTGGCGATTTGACAAAGGCAGTGAAAGACAAAGGTCTGCGTATGGGTTTTTATTATTCTTTGTACGAATGGTTTAATCCTTTGTACAAAAAAGACGTAGATACTTATGTGACTTCACACATGATTCCGCAAATGAAAGATTTGGTGACACGATATACGCCAGATATTCTGTGGACTGATGGCGAATGGGATCATCCTTCCGAAAAGTGGAAAAGTACGGAGTTTTTGGCATGGCTCTATAACGACTCTCCTTCAAAAGCAGAGGTGGTAGTAAATGACCGCTGGGGAAAAGAAACACGTAGCAAACACGGAGGAATTTATACTACTGAATATGACTTGGTACACGATGCTAATTCAAGCAGTATGGAAATAGCCCATCCTTGGGAAGAATGTCGAGGTATTGGTTCTTCTTTTGGCTATAATAGAAATGAAAATTTAGAAGATTATTCTTCGTCAAAGCAGCTGATAGATATTCTTATTGACAAAGTAGCTCGTGGAGGAAACTTGTTACTAAATGTTGGTCCAACAGCCGATGGACGAATTCCAGTAATTATGCAACAACGTTTGGCAGATATGGGAAAATGGTTGAAAATTAACGGAGATGCTATTTATGGTACTCGTAAATGGGAAAAATCACCAAAGGTTACTCCAGAAACTAAGGTTTTCTTTACCAAGAAAAATAAAGATTTATATGTGCTATTGACTCAATGGAAAAATACGCCTGTTACTATTGAAGGAATTTTGGGTGGTACAGTAAGTATGTTGGGATACAACGGAGCTATCAAAGTTCAGAAAAAAGGAAATGCTTTGACAATAACACCTCCTGCGCTTACGCCTGATGTCAATCCAAGTGAATATGCTTGGGTCTTTAAGATTTCGGGTGCATTATAAAAAATAAAAACCCGAAGGCTACAAGCTAACGGGTTTCTGGTTTCACTCTCAAAATTAAATTTTGAATCTTTGACTTGAACGTTGTTCGTTCAATTACAGCCTTTTCGCCTCTTCCCAATACACATCCATCTCGGCTAGGGTCATATCTTGTAAGGTTTTACCTTGTTCTTTTGCTCTTGATTCAATATGTTGGAATCTTTTGATGAACTTTTTATTAGTTCTTTCTAAAGCTGATTCAACATTGATATTGACAAATCTTGCGTAATTGACTAGAGAAAACAATAAATCTCCAAATTCTGCTTCGGCCTTTTCGGTATCGATGGCTGATTTTTCAACTACATTAAATTCAGCTTTGAATTCTTGCATTTCTTCTTCGACTTTCTCCCAAACCTGCTCTTTTTCTTCCCAATCGAAGCCAGCTCCACGAGCCTTTTCTTGAATACGCATAGCCTTTACTAAGGCTGGAAGCGATTTTGGTACACCAGCCAGTACAGACTTGTTACCTTCTTTCATCTTGAGTGCTTCCCAATTTTGCTTTACTTGCTCCTCGGTTTCAGCTTTTACATCACCATAAATATGTGGATGACGGAAAATCAGTTTTTCACAAAGACCATTCAATACGTCAGCAATATCAAAAGTGTTGGTTTCGGAAGCAATTTTTGAATAAAACACCATGTGAAGCATAATATCGCCGATTTCTTTTTTGATTTCTACCAAATCTCCTTCTATAATGGCATCCGAAAGTTCGTAGGTTTCTTCAATCGTCAAGTGACGCAGAGAATCAATGGTTTGTTTTTTGTCCCAAGGACATTGCTCTCTTAACTCATCCATAATTGTTAAGAGGCGGTTAAATGCCATCAACTGTTCTTTTCTTCTTTCGGGTAAAGCTTCAAATTCCATCCTTTCCTGTTCCCAATACGTTTGTTGTGCTTACAAAGTTAGTGAAAGTTATTTATAAAATCCCCAATGTATAATAGGACTTTTTGGGTTTTATGGGAATAAAACTCAAAAAAATATACATTTTCTCGTTGGTTAGATACAAAAAAGAGGGCATCGCTAAGCCATGCCCTCTTTTTTGTATCTAAATTGCTGTATTAGAACCCTTTCCATTTAATAGCACAACCAACAGCTTTAGTATTATTTACCATTACTGGGCGTCCACTCAATAGATTGTTGACGGCATCTTCTACAAACTTTTTGTTCACAGCACTTGCGTCTTGCGTATTGTCGTCTATCGCTCCAATATATTGTACCGTAAATCGATCTCCTTCTTTTTTGAGTACGAAGCACGAAGGTGTTCTGGTTGCACCAAAAGCCTTGGCTACTTCTTGGGTTTCATCTTGTAAATACGGAAATGTAAAACCTTTACTTGGTGCTGTCAGACGCATGTTAGCAAATGAATCTTCTTCGTAAGCATTTGGGTCGTTTGGATTAATAGCAATGACTGGATATCCTTTTGAAGCGAACTTGCTATGCAAATCCACAATTCTTGAATCGTATGCCTTCGAAAATGGACAGTGATTACAAGTAAATACCACGATATATCCTTTTACATTGCGATTGTCGCTCAAGGATAACATGCGACCATCAATATTTTTTAGTTGAAAATCGCTAACGGTTTGCCCAATGTTATAACCAGATTGGGCATTAATAGTGCCTATAGTAGCCAACAGAGTAATGATAATGAATAAAGATTTGGCGAAAAAGGCTTTTTTGATGATATGATGAATGACTGATTTCATTTTAGATAGTGTATTAAAGAGCGCACAAAATAGTACAAAATGCCAGACAAATAAATAATTACTACAAGATAATTACCAGAATTGAAAAAACTGACTGGTTGTGAATGGATATGAGAAGTGCTACATGTGTGAAAAAGAGTAGGTAAATTGTGCTTTAATTACAATGCAAATACGTAATAATAAAAGACTTAGTTCATTTTTGATTGAGGATTTTATTATTAAACGTAAGACTTTTTAAAAAGGTACTATTCTTGAAAAAATATTTACTAAACGGTCTATTTTTGAATGAATGCGTAAGTAAAATAACCAACAAAAGCCAAGTACTTATGCCTGAGAGTCTAAAGTTTTGATTGTTAGTTGATTATATTTCTAAAAAAGTCGTTACAAGATTTCGAAAATTCAAAATCTCTTGTTAAATTTGCATCCCTTTTAGGGGCAAATGGCATTTGTCAAACCCTCTAATTAGCTTCATTAAATCCATTTGCTTGAATTATAGCTAGTTAGTTTAAAAATACAATACAATGTACGCAATCGTAGAAATCGCTGGTCAGCAATTTAAAGTTGAGAAAGACCGTTACCTTTACACGCATCGTTTGGCGGGTGAGGAAGGCGCTGCACTAGTTTTCGACAAGGTTCTTCTTGTTGACAATGATGGAGATATTAAAGTAGGTGCTCCAATCGTTGAAGGTGCAACTGTATCAGGTAAAATTTTGGCTCACGTTCGTGGCGAAAAAGTTATCGTTTTCAAAAAGAAACGTCGTAAAGGCTATCAAAAACAAAACGGTCACCGTCAAGACTTGACTAAAGTTTTAATCGAAGGTATTACATTCTAATTTAGTCTTAAGTTATTAGTTGAAAGACTTCTGGTTTAGGTCGTATTATTCATAACTTAACGTAAAAACATTACAAAAAAATGGCACACAAGAAAGGTGCGGGTAGTTCGAAGAACGGCCGTGAGTCACATAGCAAACGCTTAGGCGTTAAAATCTACGGTGGTCAACCTGCTATTGCTGGTAATATCATCATCCGTCAGAGAGGTACTGCTCACAATCCTGGCAAAAACGTAGGTATCGGTAAAGACCATACTTTGTTTGCTTTGGTTAGTGGTACTGTACAATTCAAAAAAGGTTTCAAAGGTCGTTCTTTCGTAGAAGTTATTCCTGCTGAAGCTTAATAACGATTTTACCCATAAAAAAGGATGCTTGTCAAACAAGCATCCTTTTTGCTTTATAAAGCATATATCGCATCAGATTCGATAAATGTTGTTTTCTTAGGAAAGCTTTCTTTAGAAGCCTTTATCAACATTCTTACTATTTTGTCTACATGAACTCCTCGGTATTTCTTTAATGGACCAATCATAAGAGGACTCAAAATAGTATCTAACACTACTCCTAATTTCTCACCAAAACGAAATTCTTCACGATTTCCTAAAATCAATGACGGTCGAACACAAACGAGCTTGGCGAATCCTAATGCACTAAGTTTTTGTTCTAACTCACCTTTGGTTCTCAAATAAAAACCAGAAGAATTGGCATCCGCTCCTATCGACGATACAAGTATATAACTTTCGATTCCATTCGATTTGGCTATTTGACCAACTCTGTAAGGATATTCACAATCAATCAGATATTGAGCTTCTTTACTTCCTGCTTTTTTCAAAGTAGTACCCATGGCACAAAACAATACATCTCCTTTTACCACGCTGGTATCTGGATGCTCAAAATCAAAAATGACTTGTTCTAATTTGGAATGCGATATTGTCAGAGGCTTGCGGACTAGTAGGGTTACTTTTGAGAAGTAATCATCCTTGAGAAGTTGTTGAGCAAGTGTGCTACCGACTAGGCCAGTAGCACCAATAATGATAGCATGTTTCATTATCCTAGAATATTCCATTTGATACCCCACTTGGCTAAGCGGTACAATATAGAAACACGAAGTACGCCAAGTCCATATTTAGAACTTCTCATAAAATTGATAGAAGAAGCTTCCTCAAAGTATTTGGTTGGACAAGTTACTTCAGCAATCTCAAATCCATGCCAAAAGATTTGAGCAATCATTTCGTTATCAAATACAAAGTCGTCGTCGCAGCGCTCAAATGGTACTTTTTTAAGAACCTCTCTAGAGAATGCACGATAGCCTGTATGATATTCTGAGAGTTTTTGACCTAGCAAAACGTTTTGGAAAAACGTTAGAAATCTGTTGGCAATGTATTTGTACATAGGCATGCCTCCTTTGAGTGCTCCCATGCCCAAGATACGCGAGCCAAATACTACAGGATATAACTCATTACCGATGATAGAAATCATAGCAGTAAGCAACATTGGCGTATATTGATAATCTGGGTGCAACATAATAACAATGTCACCGCCCAATTCTAATGCTTTGTTGTAACAAGTTTTTTGATTCCCACCGTAGCCTTTGTTTTTATCGTGGCGAATCACATGTTTGATTCCCAGTGATTTAGCTACATCTACTGTATTGTCAGGGCTGTGGTCATCTACTAAAATTACCTCATCGACAAGGTCGAAGGGTATTTCACGATATGTTCGTTCAAGTGTCAACGAAGCCTTGTAGGCTGGCATTACAACGATAACTTTTTTGTTGTTATACATTTTAAATCAATTTTCTATGAATCAATAATTGAGTCAAATTTAAAGTAAAAATAGTCGCAAAAATACCTGAAAATCAATACAGTGAAAAGAAATAGAGCTATTAATATGCTCGAAGATTACAAGTGGTATATATTGGTATGACTAAATGTTTGGCAATTTAAGATTTTACTAAATTTTAAACAAAATCAAGGCCAAACTTATATTTATCCTTCGCTTGTTGTCAATTCCTTTATCTTTGTGTTTTTTTGCCCTTTTACGAATCTTTAAAAGTTATCAATATAGCGAGTAAATATTTGTAACAACTTGTAGCTTAGTTTATTGACAAAAATAGTACTTTGCGAAGTTTACCACTGCCTATCTTTTCTGTTAATTATTCATTTGAATTTTCGGAGTTGTACGACTCTTTAAAAATATTTTGTACGTGATAGATTATTCCTTACAAACCATACTCAAAGCTTATGCAAAACGCTTGACCAACCTAAGCGCCAAGAATAAGTCTTTGCTATTATTAAATCTCCCCACTGAGCAGTTTATAGACTTACACGAACTTGATTTTTTACATAATCAACCCTCGTTTATGTTGATTGAGCAACTTATAGCTCAGAAAAATGCTATTTCTCTTTGTGATACGCTCGATCCTCGAAATGTAAAAGTTAATGAGGTAAGCAAAAGACTAAAGAAAATTGCTCGTACCGAAAAATTTATTGAAGAAGAACGAGGAGCCAAAGATTTGTATGTTGGGTATCCAATGGTCAAAGGGAAGCTGATGGACGGTACTGTAGTGCGCTGTCCATTATTATTTTTCCCAGTTACTCTTACGCAAAAAGCACAGCGTTTGTCGCTCAATTCGAGTACCGATACTGGTTCTGGGATTAAGTGGCACTTACAGCGCCGAGAAGAACCTGTGACTTTTAATCGTAGTTTTTTGTTGGCATATTCGCACTTTAACGAGATTAAAATTTTTGATAATTTTTTAGAATATACCTTTGAAGATTTTTCTAAAACATCGCTTGAGTTTAGAACACAACTCTATGAATTATTGAAAGTTTCGCCTCTCAATGTAAATTTCAATCAGGAGCTTTTTACTAATCAATTACAGTACTTCGAAAAAAGTACAAAGGCTGATTTAGAGCAAATTGAAAAGAATGGAGAACTAAAATTATATCCTCAGGCAGTACTTGGGATATTTCCCCAAGCAGGCTCATTTTTAGTGCCTGATTATGATTTCTTGATAGAAGAATCCCAAAACAATATTACTGGATTATTCCGTGAAGGTGAGGCACAGTGGTTACACCCTGGCTTAAGCATGATTCAGCCGACTAAAATCCGAGAAGAGAAGCTATTAACACCATTGGCGATTGATGCTTCACAGGAAGAAATTATTCGGGAGGTAAAGATTGGTAAATCGCTTGTGGTGCAGGGCCCGCCAGGAACAGGCAAATCACAGTTGATATGCAACTTGGTTGCTGATTTTACCGCACGTGGCAAATCGGTTTTGGTTGTGTCGCAGAAGCGTGCTGCACTTGATGTGGTTCATGAGCGTTTGCGCCAAATCGGAATGGGACAGTTTGTGGGGAGTGTTCACGATTTTAAGAATGATAGAAAAGAACTTTATAGCCAAATTTTGCTTCAGTTAGAGCAAATAGATGCCTACAAAAAGCATAATTATAGTTTAGATAGCATCTTTTTGGAGCGAAGCTTTGATCAAGAGTCTCGTCGGATAGATAAAATTGTGGAAGAATTGGATTCTTTCAAAACGGCATTGTTTGATACCTCCTTGTGTGGCGTTTCGGTAAAGGAGTTATATCTTACCAGCTCACTTAATGCTTCTTATGTCGATTTGAGCAATTTTTATCAAGACTACCGTTTTGACCAGTTGGACGATTTTTTGACACGTTTTCAAAAATACTGCCAATATACCCGTCTATTTCGCCATGATTCGATTGGGAAGAATTTTTGGAATAAAAGAAAAAGATTTAGTAGCCTTACTTTTTCGGATGTAAAACACTGGCAAGAACTTTTCTCTAAAACTTTTAAAGCAACTCAAACTGTATTTCAAGAACTTGAAAGCTTATTAGAGTCAAAAATACAATATGATGATTTACAGAATCTTATTCAGGAGAAAGATGAACTGAAAAACATTAGTACTATTTTGACCTCAAATAGCTATTTTGAGGCACTAAAGTATCGAAAACAACAAAAACACACGCTGAGAGCCTTAGAGTTTTCACAACTTTTTGAGCAAATTAAAATAATCTTCGGTGCCGAAGGTCCTGAAACAACTTTAGATTCTTCGGCATTAAAACCATTTTTGCATAAGTTGATTGAGGCACTCGATGCCAAGTCTAATGCCATTGGTGGAATGGTTTGGTCGCTTTTTTCTAAACAAAAAAAGGATATACAAGACGTGGTTGTAGCCAATGGGCTAACTATGTCTGCCGATGATTTGAGGCGCTTACAAATGCGTATTCAAAATCGTATTCAACTTGAGCAGTGGTGGACAGAGTTTGGACATTTATTTTGGGTAAAATCTCAAAATAATAATTCCTCAGAACGTCCTATCTGGCTGGGAAAAGGCTTTCGATGGTTTGAACGCCATTTTGAGATGATGTATAAGGCGATTCAGGCAGATATGATTTGGCAAGAAACGCATTTAAGTTTGTTAGTAGATATTTCATCATTCGATTATGATTCAGTAAAAAACCTTTTGGAAGATATACACGCAGCACTTGAGGGTTACTCAGAGGCGTATGTATATTCACAACCTTATCTTGCAGAATCTCAGCTAGAAATGTTGGCAAATGTCAAATCATCCGAAGCAAGCGATATTATCGCGTATCTTGATGAACATTTTGATTTGATGCTCGAAGCAGATGAAATCCATCGCTCTTTTTCTACTAGAGAAATGGATTTAATTAGTTTGCTTGAAAAAGAATCTAGTCTTGAAGGTTCACCTATTGAATTGTTTATTAATAATTTAAAGTTAGCTTGGATAGATGCCATCGAGCAACGTTATCCTATTCTACGTGGTGCTAGTACACTCAAGTTGCAACAGCTAGAAGAAGATTTACAAAAAGCAATTGAGCAAAAACAACAACTTAGTAAAGAGATTTTGCAACTCAAACTGCGCGAGAAAACCTATCAATCTCTAGAAGTCAATAGGCTTCAAAATGTTACTACGTATCGTGATTTGAAACATCAAGTTTCTAAAAAACGTAAAATTTGGTCTATCCGAAAACTTATTGCAGAGCTTTCAGATGAAGTATTCAATCTGATTCCTTGTTGGTTGGCTTCGCCTGAAACAGTTTCGGCAATATTTCCTTTGACGACTCATAATTTGGCTATTTCGGAGAAAAACTCTATTGGATTTCATCCTGTTATATTTGATTTAGTCATTTTTGATGAAGCCTCCCAATGTTATGCTGAGCAAGGAATACCTTCAATTTTTAGAGGAAAACAAACTGTCATCGCTGGAGATTCTAAGCAATTACAGCCCTCGGATTTGTATCGTATTCGTTTTGATGATGAGCTCGAAGATATTCCTGCTTTAGAAGTCGATTCGTTCTTAGATTTAGGATGTCAATTTTTGCCTCAAATGCAGTTACGTGGGCATTACCGAAGCCGTTCGCTAGATTTGATAGATTTCTCTAATCAATATTTCTATCAAAACTCTCTACAGCTTTTGCCACGATTTGAGGATATGAATGATAGTGATGCCTCTATTGAGTATATTCAAGTATCAGATGGTATTTGGAATAATCACTGCAATGCCGTTGAAGCTGATGTTATTTTGACCTTGGTAAAAGAATTACGAGCAAATACACCTGATAAGTCCATCGGAATCGTAACTTTCAATTACCGACAGCAGGTTTATATTCAAGATTTGTTGGAGCAGCATTTACATGCCCAAGAGAAATCGACTAAAAATGGACAAGAGCCTATTTTTGTCAAGAATATAGAAAATGTTCAAGGAGACGAACGTGATATTATTATTTTCTCGGTAGGCTATGCTCCTGATGCTACAGGGCGCTTTACGATGAACTTTGGTGCCTTGAATATGTCTGGAGGTGAAAACCGTCTAAATGTCGCAATAACACGTGCAAGAGAGCGTGTATATGTAATCACGAGTATTGCCCCTGAGCAACTCAAAGTAGAGGACGCCACACACGAAGGTCCTAAAATATTAAAGCAATATTTAGAATATGCTCGTCGAGTTTCGGAAGGACTGTATTCTCCCCAACCTCATATTTCAAAAAGTTATTGGTCTGAATGGTTGTTAAAAGAACAATTAAGCAAAAAAGTAGTTTCTTTCGTAAAAGAGCTTCCTTTTGTAGATTTGACAATTAAGTCCTCGCAACAGTACCAAGGAGTCATTCTTACTGACGATGATATGTTTTATGATGCTCGTTCTGTGAAGGAATCTTTTGCATATCTACCTATGGAATTACATCGTAAAGGATGGTCCTTTACCCGTTATTATAGCCGTCAACTTTGGAAAAAGGTCATTCCTTGATTTTGAGTATGAAGGTTTTGAATCTCTAAGATTGAATCTGTCTCAACAAGACAGATTCAATATACAATTATTTAACCTTCAAACTCATGAAAAGTACTTTACTACATTTGAGGATTCCTTTCTCGTTTTTTTTGATGCCAGTGTATTGGTTTGCACTTAGCCAATCATCTATTTTACATACCGATAAAGCCGTTTTAGTCTTTGTTCTCTTACATTTATTGATATACCCTGCCTCCAACGCTTACAATAGTTTTTATGATAAAGACGAGTCCTCTATTGGTGGATTAGAAAATCCCCCGCCAGTAACCAAGGGCTTGTATTATACCGCTTGGAGCCTTGATATTGCAGCCATTATTTTAGCTTGGGTTTTCGATTCTTGGATTTTAGCACTGGGCTTATTGTTGTACAGCACAGTCTCCAAAGCTTATTCTTATGATAAAGTTCGTTTGAAAAAATATCCAATAATTAGTTGGTTGACAGTCGGTGTCTTTCAAGGAGGATTTACCTATTTATTAGTATTGCAATCCGTCGGGCAATTGACTTGGTCAGAATTATTTTCTTCAAATAACCTTTTGCCAGCAGTATTGAGTACTTGTAATCTTTTAGGGTTTTATCCGATGACACAAGTGTATCAGCATGAAGAAGACGCAAAACGCGGAGATTTGACGATAAGTAGACTTTTAGGAATTAGAGGAACATTTTTATTTACGGCAGGGATTTTTTCCTTAGTTACGATTGGCTTTTATTTCTTTTTTGCGGGAAAAATGATTTTTGGACTTCCTATTTTTCTTATTTATTTACTGATTTTGTCTCCAGTTTTACTTTTTTTCAACTTATGGTTCATGAAAGTTTTGAAAAATGAAGCATTTGCAAACTTCAAAAATACCATGATTTTGAATTTTTTGGGTGGAATTTGCTTAAATGCCTTTTTTATCTTGATTTTTTTGAAAAAAAGTTAACAAATTAGTGATTTTACAAGAAAATGATAATCAGTAAATTACGGAAACATTACCAAATAATTTAAAAAAAAGTTAAATTTTTTTTCATCAAACACTTGCATAGTAAAATTAAAGACCCTAATTTTGCATCACAATTCAGCGACAAAGTAACGCTGATAATAATAAAGAAAATGCGAAAGTAGCTCAGCTGGTAGAGCGCAACCTTGCCAAGGTTGAGGTCGCGGGTTCGAACCCCGTCTTTCGCTCCACTTTAAAGCACCAATCTGGTGCTTTTTAAGTTTAGTAGGTCGGTGTAAATTGACTGAAGCCAGGGTGGTGGAACTGGTAGACACGCAGGACTTAAAATCCTGTGAGCCGCAACGCTCGTACGGGTTCGATTCCCGTCCCCGGTACCACTTCTAAAGCGAGTAATCAGAAATGATTACTCGCTTTTCTCTTTTATAAGCTTTGCTTCTATTTTTGTTTGAGCTTTTCTAGTATGTCTTCTCTCCGATTTCTGTTAAAATATCAAAATTTGTTTCAATTAATACTTTCTCAATGTCCACTGAATAGTATTTACTTCGATAAAGTACCGTTCCATAACTTATTTATCATAAAATTCTATTGAATAGCCTTATCTTTGTTAGATACAGTTAATCATTTATTCTTTAAATGCAGGTGAAAATATCATTCATTGGAGCTGGCAATGTAGCTTGGCACCTTTCTCAAGCACTCGAAACAGCTAATTACGATATTGAGGCGGTGTATAGTCGAAACCCTTCTAACGCTCGTGCGCTTACGCAACAACTTTACAATGCTCAAGTACATAGAGGATTAGATTTTTTAGATTCTAATTCTGAAATATTCTTTCTTTGTGTATCTGATGATGCAATGGAGGAGGTTATTCGGAACTTATCACTTCCGTCTGGGGCTATTTTGGTACATACTTCTGGCTCAAAAACACTCAACGAATTGCAAGAGTTGGTAGACGTATATTTGGATGAGACTATACGTACAGGGGTGTTCTATCCTTTACAAACTTTTACAAAAATGTTCCACGTGAATTTTTCTGAAATTCCTATATGTTTGGAATCCAGCAATTTAGATGTGGAAAACTTGTTGATAACTCTCGCACAGTCCATTTCTGACGTTACTTATGCTGTAAATTCAGAGGAAAGAAAGAGGATACATTTAGCTGCCGTTTACGCTTGTAATTTTACGAATCACCTTTGGGGAATTGCGCAGGATTTGATGAAAAAGAATGATTTGGAGTTTAAATTATTAGAACCTCTTATCAAAGAAACCTTGAGAAAAGCTTTAGAATCGGAAGATATCTTTGCCGTGCAAACAGGTCCTGCAAGGCGAAACGATCAAAAGATTATACAGCGACACATAGGGGCATTAAAGAACAATGCAGGTTATAAAAAGATTTACGAAAGTATTACCGAAGATATTATTGATAAAAATGCGATATGATTGAAGCTCAAAAATTACAAAAAATTACCACGTTTGTATTCGATATTGATGGTGTGATGACTGATGGCTCTGTTCATGTTTTAGAAACAGGCGAACATTATCGTACTTTTTATATCCGTGATGGCTATGCTTTGGAAAGAGCCATTCAGGCAGGATATCATATCTGTGTGATTACAGGTGGAAAACACGAGGGTGTGCGTAAAAGATTACAAAATCTCAAAATCCAAGATGTATTCATGGGTTCGGGAGGAAAAAGTAAGTTAGAAATTTACACGCAATGGCTCGAAGATGCTGGTATTTCGGAGGATGAGATTTTATATATGGGCGATGATATTCCTGATTATCAGGTAATGTCTAGAGAAAATCTATATGCTACCTGCCCAGCAGATGCTTGTGAAGAGATTTTGGGTGTTTCTCAATATGTTTCACCTCATAATGGAGGTCGTGGAGCTGTGAGAGATATCATAGAACAAGTAATGCGAGCGCAAGAAAAATGGTTAGTATTTTAAGACAAAATAATAGTAAAACAAAAAAGCCTTAGTATATCAAAATACTAAGGCTTTTTACTTTATCACAAATCCATGAATGGATAAAAAATTTAACTAAAAGCTAACAGCTCAGAGCCGTAAGCTATTGTGGTACTTCCATCAACAACAGTTCTACACCGTTGGTGGTTTTGAAATGTGCTTCTTGGAGATTTTCCAATCCCAATCCATCTCTTGACTTCAAATTTTCCTCGGCAACTTGCACTTCTCCTTCTATCACAAATACATATAAGCCATTGCCTGGGCGTTTAATTTGATAAGAAAAATCCTGCCCTGCTTCAAAATTACCAATGCTAAAATAAGCATCTTGGTAAATCCAAAGAGCATCTTCCTGTTGGTCGTCGGCTGGTGTAACTACCGTTTGGAAACGATTGTGACGAGCCGCTACATCAAAAGATTGCTGAGCATATCGAGGTTTGACATTTTCTTCGTTTGGAAATAACCATATTTGAAATAAAGTCAAAGGCTCGTTTTGTTTATGGTTGAACTCTGAATGATAAATACCTGTTCCGGCACTCATTACTTGAATTTCGCCCGCCGTTATAGTTCCATAATTACCAAAGCTATCTTTGTGTGCCACTACCCCACTAGTCGGAATCGTAATGATTTCCATATTATCGTGTGGGTGCATTCCAAAGCCCATTCCTCCTGCGATATAGTCATCGTTTAGCACTCGCAAGGCACCAAAATGAATGCGAGAAGGGTCATGATAGTTTGAGAACGAAAAGGTATGTTTTGCTTTGAGCCAACCATGATCGGCTTTTCCTCTTGTTTCTGCAAGATGGAGTGTTTTTTTAAGCGGTTTCATAAGAAACTCCTTTCTGGGAATAGGCCCTCTACATTTAGTATGTCAAATACCACAAATGCTTTAATGAAAGCCTAATAAATAAAATTTAATTTGAGAGTGACAAAATAAGCAGGCTATAAACTTTGTGCTTTGTAGCCAGTTCCCTCCTTGCCTTTTATATTAAGCTTGTTTTACCAACTGAATGTTAGCTACTAGTTTAACTTCTTCACTTACCAATGCACTACCAGCTTCTGTGATGGCGTTCCAAGTCAAACCGAAATCTTTACGGTTGATTTTACCTGTTACTTCAAAACCAGCTTTTACATTACCCCAAGGGTCAGTAGCAACACCTTCGAAGTCAACGTCTAATGTAACTGGAAGTGTTACTCCTTTGATAGTTAAATCACCTTTCAATTCAAAATCGCTACCGTCTTTTACAAATGATGTAGATTTGAATGATAAGGTAGGAAATTGTTCAACGTCGAAAAAGTCAGCACTTTTCAAGTGACCGTCACGTTGTTCGCTTTTTGTATTGATAGAGGCCGTGTTAGCTTCGAATGAAATACTTGCATTTTCAAATCCTTCTTCTGCTTCTACTGCACCCGAAAACTCTTCGAAATGACCAGTTACGGTAGTGATTACCAAGTGTTTTACTTTGAATTGGATTTCTGAGTGTGAAGGATCGATTGCCCAAGTGTTAGTTGCCATGACTTTGTATGTTTAAATGTTGTTTGTTTTAATTTGACAATGCAAATATATGTATATACATTAAATGTTGTGATATATAATTTGCGGATAAACTTGTCGATTTTACGGATTATCAAAAAAATTAGCGTTTTGAGTGGCTGGCAAGCTGTTTTTTATACTCAGAAAAGGTTTGTCCTGTATAATTTTTGAAGTATTTAGAAAAGTGTGCTTCATCTTCGAAGCCTAAATCAAAGGCAATTTCTTTGGCTGATACCATTCCAAAATTGGCTTTGCGTTTAATTTCCAGAATCACACGTTGCTTGATGTGTTCGGAGGCTGGCTGTCCTGTTACTTTTTTGACAGTATCGTTCAAATGGCTTGGTGTGACACTCAATTGGTCGGCGTAATCAGCAACTTTGTTTTTTTGACTAAAACGAAGTTCTACCAAATCCTGAAATCGTCTGACCAAACAAACAGACTTTGAAGATTCATCATGTGTCGAAGCTAATTGGCTCGAAAATAGTCGTGCGCATTGTATCAAAAACATTTTGACCAAACTTCTCAGCATATCTTCTTGGTAAATACCATCACGATTTTGATATTCGGCTTGAATGTTTTGAAGGATATTCTCTAAACCAAAAGTAAGAGAGGTATCTAATGTAAAAGGCTTAAACTGAAAAGTATTATGGAAAAGTCCAGTGTCAATCAGGAGTTCTCTATTATTTTCATAAGTAAAGAAAAAATCACTATCGAACGAAATAACATACCCACTAGGAGGCGATTGAAAATGAAAAGCGTGCGCTTGACCTGGCGAAAGAAACCAAAAAGTTTGAGGATGTAATTCGAATTGTTGAAAATCAACCGTATGCGTACCTGTGCCTTCTTTTACCCAAATAATCACATAGTAATCATGCTTGTGTATTTCGTTGGACTGCTCAGAACGATGTTCCTCTAGCCATTGCATGGTATTGAGTTCAAAATGAAGTTTAGAAGGCGTCACCTCTTCAAGTCGAAGTGTTTTCATAGAAATTAAAAAATTAAAAATCAGACTAGCTTTTGCTTCTACGATCGGTGGTTGAATGGCATAGATATTCAAATATACTAAATCTTTGAAAGTGATAAGGCGATTTAAGGAAAATTGGCTGTTTTAAATCAACAACTTAACTTTGCAATATGAATTTACAACTTGTTTCACTTCAGTTTGTCATCAAGTGGCTATTGATATGTATTGTAGTCGGGTTTGTGGTAGGAAGTGCATCCGCTTTTTTTCTGGTTGCATTAGATTGGGCTACGCATTATCGTGAAAATCATAAATGGCTAATCCGGCTATTACCTTTGGCAGGTTTGGTGGTAGGTGGGCTTTATCATTATTGGGGGGCATCCATTGCCAAAGGAAATAATCAGCTAATAGAGGAATTACAAAAATCTACTCAAACGATTCCTTTGCTCATGATGCCTATGATACTTGTGACAACTGTCATAACCCATTTATTTGGTGGCTCCGCTGGTCGTGAAGGTACCGCTGTCCAAATGGGTGGAGCATTGGCGGATAACTTGTATCTCTGGGGCTCGAAACTTACTGGAAAACTAGGCTTTAAAAGAGATACCGCTCATTTTGATAGAAAAATCATACTCATTGTGGGCATCAGTGCAGGTTTTGCTTCGGTATTTGGAACGCCATTGGCAGGAACCGTCTTTGCCTTGGAAGTGGCCATTATTGGTAAAATGCGTTATGAGGCTATTTTGCCAAGTTTACTGGGTGCAATTGTAGCAGATTATGTTTGTCAGTCGGTTTGTCATGTAGGGCACACACATTATGTAGTGAGCGAACAAACAGCATTGATACCGACGTCACTCGTATGGGCAATGCTGGCTGGAGCTATCTTTGGACTGATGGGTTTGATATTTGCCAAAATGACACATGCTTGGGGCAATTTTTTCAAGCAAAAAGTATCCTATCCCCCTCTTCGTGCCGTAATTGGGGGCGTGCTTGTGGCAATTCTTTTGATTGGTTTCAAAGCCGAACGATATAGCGGATTGGGCGTGCCAGTAATTGTAGAAGCTTTTCAAAAGTCGGTTAATTGGTATGATTTTCTGGGAAAAACTTTTTTTACTTCTCTTACGCTCGGTTCAGGGTTTAAAGGTGGCGAAGTAACACCTTTGTTTTATATAGGAGCTACTTTAGGAAATACGCTTTCTACGATAATTCCTTTACCTTTGAGTTTATTAGCTGCGATGGGTTTTGTAGGGGTATTTTCGGGTGCTTCTAATACGCCGTTGGCGTGTACTCTCATGGGTATCGAACTTTTTGGAGCTGAATCGGCTGTATTTATTGCTATCTCATGTATTACAGCGTATTTATTTTCTGGGCATATTGGTATTTATGCTGCTCAGATTGTTGGAGGAAATAAGGCTCCCATGAAAGAAATCAATGAATTTTTTTAGAGAAATACTAAAGTGATTTTATCAGAGATGTTTTTGTTCAGAGAATAAATGGGTAAATTTAGGATACCCCCTTTTATTCCTCTATCGTCTCATGCGAAATTTTTTAATACTGGTAATTATTTTAATGACACAACTTACCCAGATAAATGCACAAGAATTGCAGAAAAATCTGTTTGATTCTTATGAGCAGTTTCAAGAAAAAGCGATTACCAAACGTCGTTTTGGGCATGCTACTTTGGTAAATTTACTAGAAAAACTAAAGGCAAATCCGTTGTTTGATGTCCAAATTGCAGAAAAATCGACTGAAGGACGAGCTATTTATCAAGTCAAAATAGGAAATGGACCAATCAAAGTACTTTTATGGTCGCAGATGCATGGCAATGAGGCCACTGCTACAATGACTTTGATGGATATTTTCAATTTTTTAGGAAAAGATACACCTGCATATTCGGATTTTAAAAAGACATTGCTCGAAAAATGTACTTTTTATTTTGTGCCAATGCTCAATCCTGACGGTGCAGAGGCATGGTCGAGATACACAGCTTTGGGCATAGATATGAACCGTGATGCTTTGGCTTTACAAACCCCTGAAGGACGTTTGTTGAAAAAATTGGTCAAAACCTTAAAACCTGATTTTGGTTTTAACTTGCACGATAAAGACCGCAGATATTCGGCTGGGCAAACGGGCAATCTGGCAACTATGTCATTTTTGGCAACAGCTTACAACGAGGCTCAAGAAGTAAACGAGGTGCGTAAAAAAGCAATGCAAGTAATTGTACAGATGAACCGTGGTTTGCAGCAATATTTACCTAATTGTGTGGGCAAGTGGCCATCAGATTTTGAACCAAGAGCTTTTGGTGATAATATCCAAAAATGGGGAACTTCGCTTATCCTTATCGAATCGGGTGGATTTAAAAACGACCCAGAGAAACAGTATATTCGTAAGCTAAATTATATTTCTATTTTATCGGCCTTGAATTCGGTCGCAACAAAGTCCTACGTCAACGAAACTACTGAGACTTATGATGCTTTGCCCGTAAATGGGAAGGCAATTTTTGATTTAATTATCAGAAATGTAACTATCCAAAAAGGTAAAGTAAGTTATGTTGCAGATATTGCCATCAATCGTGGCGAAGAACCCGTTAGTGGAGATGATGATTTTGTCAATACAAGTACAGTCGAAGAAATCGGAGATATGTCAGTATTTTTTGGAACAGATGAAATCGATGGGAAAGGATTGACAATACAAGCAAAAAAAGAAATTAGTTTAGGTATGAAAGCCGATTTTACTTTGTTGAAAAATGACGAAGTAAAATATGTGATAAAAAATGGAGTGATTCAATAAGCTCCGAAAGTCTAGAGACAGTCTAATTCAATCAAACAAATGGAAAATCCAGTGATTATTATTGGTGCAAGCGGTTTGGGCGCAGTGGCACTTGATATTTTTAAGAGAAACAATGTCGTAGTATATGCTTTTTTGGACGATAACGAAAAGCTACACAATACCGAAATAGATGATATTACTGTATTAGGCTCGCCTGACGATGAGGGATATACCAAATTGATTGGTAAAAAATGTGAAGCATTCGTCGCAATCGACGAAACAAAGGTGCGTAAAAACATTGTAGAAATGCTTCATGATGTGCGCAAAGTACAGCCTGTCAATGCTATTCATGACCAATCTATCATTGCATCAACGGCATCAATTGGCCATGGGAACTTGATTGCAGCAGGTGCAATTATCAACCCAAGAGCTGAAATCGGTAATCACAATATTTTACACAGTAGAGTATTGATAGATGTAGATGCGAAGGTGGGCGATTTTGTTCAAATCGGAGCTGGAACAGTCATTGGCGCAGGAGCTGTAATCGAAGACAATGCCTTTATTGGTACAGGAGTAACAATTGTAGGTGGCGTAAAAATTGGTAAAAGCGCTCGCATTGGTGCTGGTTCTGTCGTAATTGAAGATGTTAAAGCCAAGGAAACAGTATTTGGTAACCCTGCAAAAAAAGTATAAGAAACGCTTGGCTTTGAGTTGACGAGTCTTCAAAATTGAGAACCGATTGCTCAAAGCCAATCGTTTTTATACCAGATATTTATAATTCTACGTTATTGCCCTAAACTATCCTCAGATAATTTTAAAGTAAAAGAGCATTCAATAGCTAACAAGTCGAAAGCCATAAAATACCGAATGATTTAGCGAATTGCTTTGATTTCAAGGACTTGAAAATTATTTTAGTAACTTTGAAAAAGATTCCCTGTAGTGCTTCATTTGCCACCACAGAACCACCGAATGTACTACCCAAACAATATGCATATTACATTAAGAAATACTATCCTTGTGGGGGCTGTGTTTGTCATGAGCCATCAAATAGGATTTGCTCAAAAGAAAGATGCCTCTACCAAAAAGATTGAAATTACCCCTGCACAACAATTAGAAGCAGAGGGGCATTTTACTGATGGGATGAAGTACTTCATGATGGAAGATTACGACAAAGCGATTGCTCCTTTGGAAAAAGCACTGTCAATAACTCCCAAAAATAGTGGTATTCTTTATGCTTTGGGGAAAGTATATCGTAAGTTGGAGGCTGAAGATAAAGCCATAGGATATGTGCAAAAAGCAATAGAGCTAGACCCTAATAATGCTAATTATAATGAGCTTTTAGCAGATTTGTATGTCAAAAACAAACAATTTTCTGAAGCACAAACCGTGTATCAAAAATTGGTGAATCTGTTTCCAAACAATCCTGAATACTATCTGCAACAAGGGGCGTTGTATATCTTCGATAATCGTTTGGATGATGCCGTGAAGGCATTTGATAGAGCCGAAAAGGTATTAGGAATTAGCGAAGAACTTTCTCGCCAAAAACAAGCAGTATTATTAAAAATAGGAAAAGTAGATGATGCCATCAAGGAAGGAGAAAAACTTATTGCCTCCGACCCCGAAGAAATAGATTATATCATAGACCAAGCCGAGATATTGATTGCCAACAAAAGAAATGACCAAGCTATCCCCTATCTCGAAAAGATTCTAAAAATGAATCCTGGCAATGCGCAGGCGCACGTAATGTTGGCGCAATTGTATCAAGAGAAAGGCGATATGGATAAGTGCAACAAAGAGTTAGAGCTGGCTTTTGCTGACCCCAACTTAGATGTCAATGCCAAAGCCCGTATTCTTATGAGCTACGTGTCGATGATGAAGGATGAAAAGTCGAAACAAATGGCATTCAACTTGGTGAAGTCTTTGATTGTAGCTAACCCAAAAGATCCCAAATCTCATGCGATATATGGAGATTTGTTGTTTCAAAAAGGTGAAGTTGCCGAAGCCCGCAACGAATATGTAAAAGCTGCTCACCTAGACCCTTCTGTCAATGAAGTATGGGGACGAATCATTCAGTTAGACTTTGATTTGAATCAAATTGATAGTGCCATTGTGCATTCGGAGGAGGCGATCGAGGTTTTTCCCAATCAGTCTATCTTCTGGTATCTGAATGGCTCAGCACATTATCGTAAACGTAACAACGAAAAAGCTATCGAAGCGCTCGAAGAAGCTAAGCGATTGGCTCCAGAGGGATATGAGCTGGCACAACATATTTTTGCTCAATTAGGTGATACTTACAACAGTATTGGTAAGCATGAAAAGTCTGATGAAGCTTATGAAGCTGCCTTGAAAGAAGATCCTGATAATGACCATGTGCTTAATAATTACAGCTATTTCTTGTCTTTGAGAAAAGTAAAACTCGAAAAGGCTGCTCAAATGGCCAATAGATTGGTTGAACGTCATCCTAATAATGGGACATATTTGGATACTTACGCATGGGTATTGTATGAAATGAAAGATTTTGCCAAGGCGAAAATTTATCTAGAAAAAGCCGTCGAAAATAACGTCAATAAAAGTGGAACAGTCGTTGAGCATTATGGAGATGTACTTTTTCAATTAGGTGAAGTTTCCAAAGCCGTAGAGCAATGGAAAAAAGCAAAAGCTATTGGAGGAACAAGCCATAATCTCGATCAAAAAATTTCGCAACAAAAGCTAATAGAATAATTCACAACAAGCATAAATTAAAAACCACAGGTTTAATTGCTTTATTGATAACAGACAAATGAATAAACTAATCATTGGAGGTGTCGCATTGATGTTGGGTATTGCTTCTTGTAAAAAACCAGCAATTAATAAATCTCCTGAACTTGTTTCAACAACCACAGACTCGTTAAAAAAAGGAACTTCGAATGTTGTAGTAGCTCCTACCATAGACTCTTCGAAAGTAAGTGTGGATAATGCTCCGAAAACAGAAGATACGGAAATCGAAAAGGTAAGCGTCGATGAAGTTGATTTTAAGTATCTTAAAGGAAAAGCTAAAGTAGGAATCAAAAGTGCAGATGTAAACCAGACGGTGAATATGGACATTCGTGCCAAGAAAGATAGCGTGATTTGGTTAAACTTGTCTGTTCCGGGACTTCCTGTTTCAATTGCAACAGCCGTTTTTACGAAAGATTCTGTAAAAATTCATAACAAGTACGAAGGGTCCTATAATGAGTATAGATATGACCATTTTTCAGAAAAATTCAAGTTCAATTTGACCTTTGATATTCTTCAAGCTTTGATTGTAGGAAATCGTCCTTTCAAGAAAAATAAATCAAGAGTTATTCGTGAAAATGAATACTTTTTGCTCAAACAACACGAAGGCAAAGTACAGATTGATAATTACATTGGTCAGGATAAAAAGCTAAAAAAGCTTTTAGTAACACAAGATGTAACCAATACCAAACTTGAAATGGATTTTGCTGATTTTACAGCACTGAATAATACGCTTTTTCCGCTTTCAAACTTGATTACAGTTGAGTATAAATCGGAGAAAGACCAGAAAATTTATCAGACAGTAATCAATATCAAGCATACCAAAGTCGAGTTGTTAGACGAGCCATTACAGTTTCCTTTTAAAGTGCCAGAAAAGCTTTTGAAGAAAAATTAAAACTTAATAAGATAAGCTTTAAGCAATATTGTCTTTAAAGCTTATCTTGCATTTTTTAACGAATTCAACATATTGCTGATAATCCTAATTTGCCCATATCACTAACACTATTGAATCAAAACCTTAAGTAAGTAAATGAAGTTATTTATTTGAAGTCAGCACAGTGCTGATAAACTCATTTTTTACTTATTTAGGTAACAGAATAAACTCAATTAATAGCATATCTGTGTCATACTTCGATTCAAATAACGGATATACGATTAATGGATACCATCTTGTTACTTATCTACTAATAGTGTGAAATGGCCGTGGTGAATTTGGCTTTCAAAATTTCATAAATACCTAAAGCCATTATAGCACAAGTGCAACATATCTACCGAATGAAGGCAGCCCTGAGAGTATTCACAGGACTGTTTGTTGTTTTCTTGGGGTTATACCTCACTCCTACGTATGCGCAGCAAACCAAGCGCAAGAAAATAAATCGAGCTAAACTAGAAGCAGAAAAGCAGGCTAACATTCGTAAGATCAATGAGCTTAATGCAATCATTGCTAAAACCGAGCAAAAAAAGGAAGTGAGTGTTGGCAAACTCAATGCTTTGGGTGAGCGTATCAATAAACAAAGCAAGCAGATCAACCTTCTGACCGAAAATCAAGAGCTTTTGGATATGGAAGTAAGTGAATTAACCCGTGAAAGTGGTCAGCTTTCAGGAAATTTGGAAAAACTCAAGCAAGAGTATGCCAAAATGGTTTTTAATGCTGCTAAAGTAAGTAACAAGTATAATCAGTTAAGTTTTTTGTTTTCGGCTCCATCATTTAACAAGCTTGTCAAGCGATACAAATATCTTCGTCAATACTCCGAATCAAGAATACGGCAAGCTACATTGATTGAAAGTGTAAGAGAAGAATTGAGGTTGGAACAATTAAAGATTCTTCAGAAAAAGCAAGAACAAGCCAATGTTTTGAAAGAAAAAATTCAAGAAACTCAAAATCTTGAAGATTTGAAGGTCAAGCAAACTGGCGTAGTGGCAGAGCTGAACCAAAAAGAACAACAGTTAAAAGAACAACTTGATGCCAATAAGAGAGCTGTCGAAAAATTAGAAAACATGATAGCGCAGATGGTAGAAAGAGAAATAAAACGCTCTCAGCAACGAATCAAGAATAGAGCAAAAGATACCAATAATGCAAATTCTGAAAGTAAAATTAGTTCCAAAACTATTGAGCTAAGTCCAGAAGAACGCAAAGTAGCGACGTCATTTTCACAACTAAAAGGTCGAATGCCGTGGCCAGTACAAAGTGGTTTTATTTCTGACCGTTTTGGCGTACATAATCACCCTGTTTTAAGAGGCGTCAAGCTCAACAATGATGGAGTCGATATTCAGACCAATTCGGGTAACTCTGTTTATGCCGTTTACGATGGAATTGTGCGTTCGGTAGTAAATATTCAGGGCGTTAATACCATTGTAGCTATTCAGCACGGAGACTACTTTACGGTTTATGGCAAATTATCGAATGTTGTGGTGCGCGAAGGGCAAAGTGTATCATCAAGCCAAAAAATAGGACAAGTCGCAACCGATGGAGATGGAACCTCAGAAATCAAATTTCAGGTTTGGAAAAACAATGCAAAACAGAATCCAGAATCTTGGCTAAGAAATCGCTAAATGTGTTTTATAAGGTATTAAGATAGAAGGAGTTTTAACTATTTTTACGGAAATAAAGGACCTAAAAAGACGAAAAAAAAGCAGTTTTTGGTCTATACTCCAAAAGATTACAGAAAAACCTTTAAAATTCCAATAGAATTCATAATTTTGCAGTCCAAATTTTTACTAGCCTACAAAGGTCAATTTGATAGATAGAAGAAATACTTTGAAGAGGAAAAGGTTCATTTACCAACTAAATACAAAATTACATAGAAAGTTGTTTATTAATATATTTTACAAGTTTGGTAAACAACCCTAAACGAATAATTACAAAACCCCAATGGCAAAAAAAGAAGAACACAAAAACCTTGAATTTTTGGAGAGTCCAGAAGGATTAAAGCAAGAATTAGGACACGACATCGAAAAAGTACAACAAGCCGTAGAAAAAAATAAAGGTTTAGTTTCTGGTGTAGCTGGTGCGATTATCGTAGCAGTGATTGGCTATTTCGGTTATAAATATTATGTTTCAACTCAAGATGAAGCAGCACAAGCGAAAATGTTTAATGCTGTTTACAAATTTGAAGCTGATTCAAACAAAGTAGCGGCACAAGAGTTTTCTAAATTAGCGAATGAGTTCGGCGGACATGCTGGTAACTTAGCTAATTTTTATGCAGGTGTTGCAGAGTTGAAAGAAGGTAAATATGATGCTGCTATCGACCACCTTAAGTCATTCAGTAGCTCAGATTTATTGGTTCAAGCTCGTGCATACTCTTTAATTGGAGATGCTTACGCTGAGAAAAAATCTTTCGGCGATGCTATCGACTATTACAAAAAAGCTTCTGAGTACAAATCAAACAAATTCTTTACTCCATCCTATTTGATGAAGTTGGCTGCTGCTTACGAAGCAAACAAGCAAAACAAAGAAGCTTTGGATGTTTACAACGAAATCGTAGAGAAGTACGCAGAGTCAGCTGAATATATCAACGCCAAGAAATACAAGGCGGTGTTAGAAGGCTCTGTCTCTGAATAAGAAATAAATCAAAATATTGATTACATCAGAAGGGATAAGAGCTTAAGTTCTTGTCCCTTTTTTGTTATAACTTTTACAAAACAATCATAGAATGTCATCGGCCCACAAGAATCTTAGTATTTTTTCGACAGATAATTTACCAGATATTACAGAAAAAAGATTTGCTATCGTTGTAGCAGAATGGAACGAAGAAGTTACCAACGCATTGGCAGATGGTGCTCACAATACACTTTTGACTTATGGCGCAAAAGAAGATAACATCTTACGTGTTACAGTACCAGGAAGTTATGAACTAAGCTATGGAGCACAAAAAATGGCTCAACGTGACGACATCGATGCGGTTATTTGTATCGGCTGTGTAATCCAAGGCGAAACCAAACACAACGATTATATCAATCATGCCGTTGCACAAGGACTTACCAATGTAAGTTTGAAATATGACAAACCTGTTGTATTTGGTGTGTTAACGCCAAATACCGAGCAACAAGCCCTTGATCGTGCGGGAGGTATTCATGGCAATAAAGGTGACGAAGCAGCCATTACAGCAGTTAAAATGTTGAAGTTTTAAGCGTAAAATATAAATGGGAAAAGGTTCTGCCCATTACCACGACAATCTCAATCATATAATAACCAGAAAATCAATAATTCATAATAACAATGCAAGTTTGGAAATTTGGGGGAACTTCCGTAGGGAAGCCCGAGCGAATGCACTCGATTAGAAATTTGATTACCGAAGATAGCACACGTAAAATCGTGGTATTGTCAGCTCTTTCGGGAACCACAAACGCCTTGATTTCGATTGGTGAATCATTAAAGGCGAATAATGATGCAGAGGCAACTCAAAAAATCGAAGAGTTGTACGCACATTATGAAACATTTATCAAAGAACTTTACAAAACTCCTGCTGGATACGCAGAAGGTAAAGCAATCATTGATAAAGAATTTTCATTCATTCGCTCGTTGGTAAGCATCAAACCTTTTAGCGTAAAGCAAGAAAAAGAAATCGTTGCTGAAGGTGAATTGCTTTCAACTCAAATGTTCGAAGCATACTTGCGTGAAGAAGGCATCAATGCCGTATTGTTGCCAGCATTGGACTTTATGTTAATCGATGCAGATAATGAGCCTGTATTGAAGTTTACAGAAGAGAAATTGAGTTCTATCCTTTCACAATTAGAGGATAAACAAGTCTTTATTACACAAGGATTTATCTGCCGTAACCCACGTGGCGAAGTAGATAACCTTAAGCGTGGAGGCTCTGACTATACCGCTTCATTGATTGGGGGGGCTATTGTAGCTGATGAAGTTCAAATCTGGACAGATATCGACGGTATGCACAACAATGACCCACGAATTGTGAAAAAAACATTCCCAATTCGCGAGTTGACATTCGAAGAAGCTGCTGAATTAGCTTATTTTGGGGCTAAAATTTTGCACCCAAGCACGATTACTCCTGCAAAATTGAAAGGTGTGCCAGTACGTTTGAAAAATACAATGGAACCTTCTGCTTATGGTACTTTGATTGCGGACAAAACTTCTGACCGTGAAATCAAAGCTATTGCAGCGAAAGATAATCTTACGGCTATTTATATCCACTCTACTCGTATGTTAAATGCTTACGGCTTTTTGCGTAAAGTATTTGAAGTATTCGAGAAATACAAAACGCCAGTGGATATGATTACTACTTCTGAGGTATCGGTATCGGTAACAATCGACAGCGATGAACACTTGGAAGAAATCATGGCAGAATTAAGACAATTTGCTGACTTAGAAGAATGCGACAAAGATCAAACTATCGTTTGTATCGTGGGTAATTTCTCGGCAGACAAAGAAGGAATTGCCTTGAAAGTATTGGATGCCATGAAAAACATCCCTATTCGCATGATATCCTACGGTGCGTCCGAGCACAATATCTCCTTGTTGATTCACGGCAAGCACAAGGCAGAAGCGCTAAATGCACTTAACGAGCGTTGTTTTTTATATGAAGATGCTATGAAAAGCATTTTCTCAGCGCCCTAAGTGATAAAAAGCAATAAATACTAATAGCCGTGTCGTCAGAAGCTTACGCCACGGCTATTTTTTTTATCTTTGTTCTCACAAAAAAATAAAAGCAAATGAAACTATCAAAAATCGAAATAAAAGGCCTTTTCGACATATTTGATTATTCTATTCCTCTTCATAATGAAGAGAGCTTGTCTATTATTACAGGACCAAATGGTTTTGGAAAGACTATGATTTTGAATATCATTGATAGTTTGTTTAATAATAATCTTGCGTTTTTTCAAACTCTGGTTTTTGGGAGTATTTTGATAGAAACCGAAGATAAGACCAAACTTTCCCTAGTGAAAGATCAAGATTATGTATTACTACAATTAGAAAAACATGATATTGTTTTAGCTAATTATAAACTAGAACAAAATATTAATAAACTTTTTAGTGCTGAGGAACAAGACAATCAGTTATCAATTTTTTATCAAAAACTGAATGAAGTTTTAGAGTCGCCCAAAGTTCACCTTATTAAAGAGCAACGATTAATTAATAGAAGTTCACTCTTTGTAAGTGGCAATTTATTAGATCAAGATGAAGAAGAATTGACAATCGATACGATTCATAGATGTGCTATTGAATTAAAAGGATTACTAGATAGATATACACAGCAGTCTTATATTATCAATCAGCAAATAGATAGTACTTTTCCCAAAAGATTACTTACTGAAAACGAAAAAATATCAATTGAAGAGTTTAATAATCGTTTCAGAATACTTAGAATGAAACATGAAAAACTTCAATCTTTTGGGCTTATGGAAAGTATTCAAGAAATACCAATCTATGATGAAAGGAATGCTAATGTGCTGTTAGTTTATTTGAAAGATTCAGAAGATAAGATTAAAGTTTTTGAGGGATTGTTGGCAAGGTTAGAGCTTTTTACCAGTATCTTAAACAGTAGTCGATTTATTTATAAAACGATTAAGATAGACCGAAAAAAGGGATTTGTTTTTATTACCAATAAAGGTAAAGAATTAAAATTAACAGAACTTTCATCTGGCGAACAACATGAGGTTGTGATGTTATACGAGCTAATCTTTAAGACTACCCTAAATACGTTAGTACTAATAGACGAACCGGAGCTTTCGTTACATGTGACTTGGCAAAAAGGTTTTTTGAACGACATTTTGCAAATAATGAAGCTTCAGAAAATGCAAGTCATTATAGCGACACATTCGCCGCAAATTATCAATGATAGATGGGACTTAGTATTTAATTTAGAAACTTAATCATTGTGATGAAAAAAGAAGACATTACACCTGCCCAAAAAATAACAGAACTACGCCTCGATATGTCTCACCCTTTAAATAAAGAGAAAGTATTTATTTTACTGGAAGGGGAAAGTGATGTGAGATTTTATCGAAAATTCTTTTATCCTGATATTACAAAGGTAGAATACATTCCTGGCGGAAAAAACTCTTTAGAGCAAGGTATAAAACTACTAAGTAATAAATCAAAGCTGATGGGTATCAGAGATGCTGATTTTTTACATTTGGAAGGGATAAAAAGTACTTACAGTAATTTGTTTCTTTCGGATTACCACGATGAAGAAATGATGATTGTGGCAAATAAGGATGCAATTTATTCAGTAATTAGTGAATACAATGGAACTATTAGGTATAGTGAAATGAATGAGTTTGTAACAAAACTCCTGAATGCAATCCAATTTATTGGGTATTTGAGGTGGTATAATGAAAGAAATGAATGCGAGTTTAGATTTTCTCCTTTAAATATTAGCAACTTTGTTGATAAAGAATCTTTGATAGTTTATGGGGAAACGCAAATAATAGAAAAAATACTTGCATTTTCTCCCAATGCAAAGAATAGAAATATTGAAAGTATTATAAGTGGTGTAAAAGCCTTGTATCACGACTCTCATAATTTGCTTCAAGTATGCAACGGGCATGATTTTATGAAAGTTTTAGCATTTTTCTGTTCAGGAAATGGTAAAGATATAAGTGAAAAAAATATTGCTGCTCAATGTCGCATTAGCTACAGCCTTGAGCATTTCAAACAAACTCAGCTATTTCGGGATACCTCCAACTGGGCTTTGCAAAACAACTGTGTCATATATCGCTAGTATATAATTAGAATCCATGTTACAAATTCAACAAATCAAGGAAAACAAAGAAGCCACTATTGCTGGCTTGAAAAAGAAGCATTTTAAAAATGCTGAAGAAGCCGTTGAGCAAATCATCGCGTTGGATGATAAGCGTCGCGAAACCCAAAATGAGTTAGACTCCACTCTTGCTAAATCAAACGCTTTGGCCAAAGAGATTGGCGGTTTGATGAAAGCTGGTAAAAAAGAAGAAGCCGAAGCTGCTAAAGCTGAAACTTCTACCTTGAAAACTCGCTCTAAAGAATTGGATGAGACGCTAAAATCTATCGAATCTGAGCTTTATGAGGTATTGGTAACTTTGCCAAACTTACCACATAGCAGTGTTCCTGAAGGTAAAACGCCAGAAGAAAATGAGGTAATTCTTGAAAATGGTACTATCCCAACTCTTGCTGAAGACGCTTTGGCTCACTGGGACTTGATTAAGAAATACGATATTATTGATTTCGAATTAGGAAATAAAATCACAGGGGCTGGTTTCCCAGTGTATAAAGGAAAAGGTGCTCGTATCCAACGTGCGTTGATTAACTTTTTCTTGGACGAAGCTATTGCTGCGGGTTACGCCGAAGTACAACCTCCTATCTTGATTAACAAGGATTCTGGCTTTGGTACTGGTCAATTACCTGATAAGGATGGACAAATGTACCATGCAACTGTAGATGATTTGTATTTGATTCCAACGGCTGAGGTGCCTATTACCAACTTGTATCGTGATGTGATTTTGCAAGAAGCAGAATTGCCTGTTAAAAACGCAGGTTATACACCATGTTTCCGTCGTGAGGCGGGATCTTGGGGCGCTCATGTTCGTGGACTAAACCGCTTGCACCAATTCGATAAAGTAGAAATTGTACGTATCGAAAAGCCTGAAAATTCTTATGCTGCTTTGGAAGAAATGTCATTGCACGTACAAGGTTTGTTGCAAAAGTTAGAATTGCCATACCGTGTGCTTCGTCTTTGTGGTGGTGATATGAGCTTCACATCTGCTTTGACGTACGATATGGAAGTATTCTCTGGTGCACAAAAACGTTGGTTGGAGGTTAGTTCTGTATCTAACTTCGAAACATACCAAGCTAACCGTTTGAAACTTCGTATGAAAACAGAAGGAAAGTCTCAGTTGTTGCATACGCTTAATGGTTCGGCATTGGCTTTACCACGTATTTTGGCAGCTATTCTCGAAAATAACCAAACACCAGAAGGTATTCGTATTCCAAAAGCATTGGTACCATACTGTGGATTTGATATAATTGCGTAGGTAATGGTGAATGAGTGAATTGCGAATTAGTGAATATTTTTATTTGAATTTTACACATAGAGACTAATGATTTGTGTCTCTCATGCTAAAACACAAATTTTATAAAATCACTAATTCACAATTCACAACCCACTAAATATCTGTGGAAAATTACCTGACAAGCCTATTTTGTTTCATGTAAAACGTACAAATCTGGTAAATTTCTTCCTAAACCATCATAGTCTAGTCCGTAACCTAATACAAAACGATTTTCAAGCTCAAAGCCCAAATAGGCTATGTCAATCGGCGTTTTGAGTGCTTCTGGTTTTTGGAATAAAGATGCAACTTTTAGAGATTTAGGATTTTTACCTAATAGTTGTTCCTGTATTTTGTCCATTGTAAGCCCTGTATCGATAATATCTTCAAGAATAATTACATCACGATCAGTGATGTCCTCTTTTAAACCTAATACTTCTGTTATTTTTCCTGTCGAAGTGGTCGAGTGATAAGATGAAACACGTAAGAACGTGATTTCACAATCGATAGATACAGACTTCATGAGCTCGGCAGCAAATAGAAAAGATCCATTCAAAATCGCTAAGAAAATCGGGCATTTACCTTCATAATCTTTACTGATTTCTTGTGCCATTCGGCGTATTTTATCCTCAATGATTTCTTGCTTAATAAAAATTTCGAACTGCTTGTCGTGAAGTTGGATGATTGGTTTCATCGGATTGGTCTCGTTATAATAGAATAAATCAAAAAGTGAAATTACTGTCTATCAGGCAATATTCAAGATTTTGAAGAAATTTTTTAATTAGTTTTTAATATTTCAAATAAGATTTACGTTAACTACTTGAGTAGCTTGCAAGCCTCCCACTGATTGTTGTATGCCTAAGGAAGGGTTAATCCCAATATTCACCGACTAATTGTGGATAACAGGACGATATATCTTCAAAAGTGTGATAATTTTGAATCCGAAAAATAAACCAACTCAATCAACCAAGCCAAGTGAATACTATGAAGTCCCTAATTGCTTTTTTGTGTAGTGTATTATTGCTCATCAATACGAGCCAAGCTCAATGGTGGAAAGATACCGAAAAAGCCGAACAAGAGCGTTCGAAAGGAATGCTTTTGCTGACTACAGAGGTGCAGATTGAGGCTACCACGGCCATCAATCACATGTATAATTTTAAATTTTACGAAGCAGAAAGAGAATTTAATTATTTGAAAATCAAACATCCTAATCATCCCCTACCTGATTTTTTGTTGGGATTGATGGAATGGTGGAAAATTGTACCAAATACTGACAACGTACTTTATGACGAAAAGTGTTTGGAATATATGGACGAAAGTATCAGAAAAGCCGAATTGATTTGGGACGATACCGAAAACCCCGAAGCAGCCTTTTTTATGGCAGCAGCGTATGCATTTAAAGGACGTTTGCATTCAGAGCGTAAACATTGGACAAAGGCGACATTAGCAGCAAAAAATGCCTTAAAATACTTAGATAAGTCAAGAAGTTTCTCGGATTTTAGTCCAGAGCTGATGTTTGGCGATGGTTTGTACAATTATTACTTCCAGTATGTCAAAGATAATTACCCATTGCTCCGCCCTGTGCTTTGGCTATTTCCGAAAGGTGATAAACCCAAAGGTATTGGCCAACTCGAAAAGGTGAGCTATAATGCTTTTTATACTCGTACTGAAGCTCGCTATTTCTTACTTCAGATTTATGGGATGGAGAACATGAATGAGAAGGCCTATGAGTTGTCAAAATACACACATGAGACTTATCCTGACAATCCATTTTTTCATCGATTCCACGCGCGCTCGGCATTTGTAGCAGGTCGTGTGGCTGAGGCAGAGAAAGAAGCCAAAAGCATTTTACAAAAAATCGAGGAGCATTATCCTGGCTACGAAGGCGTAAGTGGACGCTATGCCAGTTATATTTTGGGTTATTATGCCTTCAATTATAACCGTGATTATACAGAGGCTAAGAAATATTACCAAAAAACCATCGATTTTGCCACATTAACCAACTCGACAAAATCTGGATATTACCTTTCGTCGAAACTAACTTTAGGTAAAATAGCCTCAATGGAGAAAGATTATGACAAGGCTATTGATTATTTTAAAGAAGTATTGGACGACTCCGAACGTAAATCTAGCCAGCATGATGAAGCTAAAAAGTTGATTTCTGAAACTAAAAAATTACGCCGTAAGAGTAGATAATCATTGCGTATAACTTAAGAAGGTGAGTGCCCAAATCCCTGTAAAAGAAATCCTTTTGCAGGGATTTATTCTTTATACCGATAGCTATTGATTTTTTAGAAATACAAAAACTGTTTCCATAAACTCAAATTAGTGCTATAATTCGTGCTATTTAATTGATTTTATTTATATTTACTATTCAGACAAATTCAGAATTTAATCGTTTTGAGTTTAATACACTACTTTTGAAAGCTTTCTAAATGTGAAGAAAACGATTATATGACTGTCAAATACCTTTTTAAATACCAATAAACCTAATAGCCAAAATTTTCATCAACTGCCAAAGATTTTAAGATTGATTGTAGCTATTCGCCTCCGAAGCTACTAAAATGAGTTTGATAGGTTTTATCTTCCTTACTGAGAACCAGTCAGCTTAAAGTTTATAACATTAACAGATGTCTTTGAGAGCCCTCAAAGACTTAAACAACTTGTAAATCGTATGAAAGTTTCTACAATACAGCCTTTTCAAATTATCTATACGATACTAAGCCATGAGTATCTTGGATATTTATTTGAGGCTTTTGTAGTACAATTGGACGCCAAAGGCGAACTTACTTTATTGAATCAAAATATTTCTACTAAAAATATCCGTGAATTTTGTGAAGGACTTAACGAATATCAACCCGATGAAAATGATTTTAAGTTGGTCAAACTAATCGACTCAATTCAGCAGGATGCTATCTTCAAAAAATTTGGTGGAACAAAAAAACGGACTATTGTAGATTTTTTTTTAAAAACATACGACCCTCAAAAAGGTGATAAAGCTTTACAAGAGCTTATCACTGACTATATCGAGCGCGTAAAAGCTGAAATCATGCCTTTGTTGCTCAACAAGCAGCTTTTCATTATGGGAAGCGATGGTAATCCTGTGTGGCAAAAAGTGGATGTATTGTCTGATAAGGCAACAGTTCTTTTTCATTTTATGCGAAATACTGATAATACACACTATTTTCCAACGATTAAATATGATGGACTGAAAGTGGATTTTCAGTACAAAAATGCTTTTATCGTTTGTGAAGAACCAGCATGGATGATTTTGGAGAATAAGTTATATCACTTTGAAAAAGATGTCGATGGAAAAAAACTGCGTCCTTTTCTCAAAAAGAAATTTATTATAATTCCTAAGAGTATAGAGGAGGATTATTATCGAAAGTTCGTGACGTCAATCATCACTATGTTCGATGTTTATGCTAAAGGATTTGATATACACTCCGAAAATTATCGTTGTGTGCCTGTTTTGAGTATTTCTGAACAGAAAGTTAAAAACCAATTGGTACTTGTTGATAGCGATTCCAATGCGACAGAAGAGGATACAAGCGAAACACAAGTTGTTTTGAGTCTGGCCTTTCAGTACGGAAAATATACTTTCCGATTTGATAGTTTCTCGGCGTCGTCCAATGTAAGTATGGAAAAGAAGGGCGATGACTATATTTTCCATAAAGTAAAAAGAGATTTACCATTAGAAAAAGAGAAGTTAAAAGTGTTGCAAAGTTTGGGAATGAGTCTCCAAAACGGTAAAATGCTTTTACCTAAAACGGAAGCTTTTTCTTGGCTACAGGCTAGTTATCCACAATTAATCGAAGCTGGATTTGAAATCTCACAACAAGTAGAATCTGACGGAAAGAAATACTTTTTGGGTTATTCTAAAATCGAGGTTACCATCACTGAAGGCAACGACTGGTTTGATATTCATACTTTGGTAAAATTTGGAGATTTTGAAATACCATTCCTAAAACTCCGCAATTTGATTCTTCAGCGAAAGAAAGAATTTGCTTTACCCAATGGCGAAATTGCGGTTATTCCAGAGGTATGGTTTACGCAATACTCAGAACTATTTGCCTTTGTTGAGCATCATCACAATGATGGTTTTATTCTAAAAAAACATCATTTGTCTTTGGTGCAAGATATGGAACGTGATTCGTTAGCAACAACAATCATGAGCCGAAAACTGCAAAAACTCCGTGATTTTGAAGAAATTCAAGAGTATAGCGTTCCCAAAGGTTTTGCTGGGAACCTTCGCCCCTACCAAAAAGCAGGCTATGATTGGATGCGCTTTTTGAATGATTACAACTTCGGTGGTTGCTTGGCGGATGATATGGGTTTGGGAAAAACGGTTCAAACTTTGGCACTTTTGCAGTCTCAAAAAGAAAGTGGTGTTGCCAGTCCATCGTTATTGGTCATGCCTACTTCCCTAATTTATAACTGGGAGGCCGAAGCACGTAAATTTGCTCCAGAACTTAAGGTTTTGACCTATACAGGTACTTATCGTGATAAAAATATCGAGCAATTTGACAATTATGATGTGGTTTTGACTTCGTATGGCATCGTACGAATTGATATAGATATTCTCAAAAATTATCGTTTTCATTACGCCATTTTAGATGAATCTCAGTCTATCAAAAACCCTTCGTCGTTTATTACCAAAGCTGTTATGCAATTGAATACTCGACATAGGCTGGTATTGACTGGCACTCCGCTCGAAAATAGTACAATGGATTTATGGTCACAAATGACCTTTGTTAATCCAGGGTTGTTGGGTACGCAACATTTTTTCAAAAACGAATTTCAAATTCCGATTGAAAAGAAAAGTGATGAACTCAAAATACAGCGCCTTTATTCGATTATCAAGCCCTTTATGCTGAGAAGGCATAAATCTCAAGTGGCAACCGAATTGCCTCCCAAAATCGAAAGTATCCATTATGCAAAAATGACCGAATTACAGGAAAAAGAATACGAAGAGGCAAAATCCTACTATCGTAATCTAATCTTGGAGCATATCGATACCGAAGGGATGGCAAAATCTCAAATGGTTGTTTTGCAAGGCTTGACTAAACTTCGCCAGATTGCTAATCACCCACGCCTTACCGATCACGAGTACGATGGCGATTCTGGCAAATTAGATGATGTATTAGAAAAACTCGAAACAGTCCTGGAAGAGGGACATAAAGTTTTGATTTTTAGCCAATTTGTAAAGCACTTGGATTTGTTTAGAGAGCGCCTCGACAAAGAAAATCGCCAATACGCTTATCTGGATGGAAGTACCTACGACCGCCAAGCACAAGTAGAGTTATTTCAACAAAATGATGATGTGAAAATCTTCCTCATTTCATTAAAAGCGGGAGGTTTAGGGCTCAATCTTACCGCAGCGGATTATGTGTTTATTTTAGATCCGTGGTGGAATCCCGCTATTGAAGCGCAAGCGGTAGATAGGGCTCACCGAATTGGGCAAGTAAAAACGGTATTTACCTATAAGTTTATTACCAAAAATACAGTAGAAGAAAAGATTTTATCATTACAACAAAACAAACAAAAATTAGCCTCAGAGCTTATTACAACTGAAGAGCATTTTGTGAAATCTTTGAGTAAAGATGATGTAATAGCTTTATTAGAGTAGTGATAGATAGAGTTAATCTTCCAGAATATTACCCATAAAAGTATTTTTGCAAGCAAAAGAGAGCAATAATAGCACAATTGCCCAACGAAGATAATTATGGTAGAAATCACGTAGATTTTTATAACGATTCTGCTTGATTTCTACTTTTTCTAAACGGTTAATTTCTTTAAAAATATTCTCCAAAGAACGTGCATCCGTCGCTCGGAAGAATTTGCCATTACCAATCGTAGCAATATTCCTGAGGGCACTTTCATCTACTTTTTCGGTATTGATTTTGTTTGAGCCCACAGCAATCGTGTATAATTTCATCCCAAAAGCACGAGCCATTTGTGCCGAAAGTACAGGGTCAAGGTTTCCCGCAGTATTGTCTCCATCTGAAAGCAAAATAATCACCTTAGATTTAGAGGTAATTTCTCTCATTCGATTGATACACATACCTAAGGCATTGCCAAGCGCTGTGCCAGAGGTGGCAATCAACGAAGGGTGAATTTCATCGATATAGTCCTTAAGCATATCATAATCATTGGTCAGTGGGCAAAGCGAAAAAGGTTCTCCTGCAAAAATGACCATCCCAATTCTATCCTGAAAACGTCCTTCGATAAACTTTTTGGCGACTTTTTTGGCAACTCCCAATCTACTGGGAGGAATATCTGTAGCCTCCATTGAAGCCGAAATATCCAATGCCAACATAATGTCGATGCCTTCCGAAACTTCTTCCTGCGTAGAAATAGCCCTCTGAGGACGAGCTAAGGCTACTAAAATTAGCATAATACTCAAAACAAGCAATAGTCCAGGAACAAACCGAAGAGCACTAATCCAGCTTGAGCGAAATTGCTGCGCTGGAAATGCAACGTTGAGTTTTTGTACATTGTTACCAACAATCCAGTTACGAATAATGAACAAAAAAGGTATGGCAGGAATACAGTACAGATAGAATGGTTGTGCCCATTCAAAGGATGAAAGAGTTTGAATACTAAACCAATATTTTGAATACCAAGCCTCCATGTGCTATTAATTGCTGAGAAATGAATGTTAAATTGATAGAAATCAAGTTAACATTAAACAGGACTATCGATAAGGTCTTGACGATGTTCGCGATAAAGACCTTCGGCTAGTTCTTGTAAAATTGCTAAAGATGAAACCGTTTTTCTAGAAAAGTTACCTCCATAAATTGTTGCGTCAATTTCTCGCAGTGCATCAGGCAAACGAGCATCTTTGATATTGTCAAGAATCTCTTTGGTGGTAAATGTGGTAAAAGGCTTTTCCTCAAGACGTTCAATATATTTTTTCCAAAGTACAAGCGCTTTTTCTACGTTTTCTAATCTCCTATTTAATTCATTGGTGTCTTTGCTAAGTCGCTGAAATACACGCTGATATTCGTCGAATCTTCTGCGAAACTGAAACAGTTTGATTTGCCGTTTGATGGGTTTTCCAAACAACCAAAAAATAATCATACCAAAAGCTCCTAAGCCCATAAAGACCATAATCATCAAAGGATAATTGGCTTGTTGAGTCAAATGAATCGGCAGAGTATCCATTTTGAGTTTTAAGGTGTCTATTTTTGTTTTAGCAGGAATCATCGATTGGAAGTAAATCGAGTCCTCAAGTGGCATCACTTTGGTACAATCATTTGTAGTACGAATATATACAGGTAATTGAAGCTTCTGAATAGGTACTACATCGAATGAAATTAAGGTATATATAACACTATCAAGACTAATACCTTTTTGTGTAGAAGTGGGAGTATATTCACGTTTGACTAGCTCGAATGGCGCAAAGTTGTAAGTAGAATCAGGAAAAAAAACATCAAATTTTTCAGGATGTTTAAAACTTAAAACATATTTGATAGGAATGCCTATTCCGATACTATCTTCGATAAATTTACCCTTTACTTGTGCCCAAGCTGATGTATGAGCTAGAAATAAAGCCCATACCAGACCAAAGACCTTGGTATAACGATAGATATTTTGAGAGGATAATAGCTTCATAACAGTTTTGCCTACTTATTTTTTGCGCACTTTAAATAATTTAATGAGCTTGTTGACGTAATCTTCGGAGGCATCAATGGATAAATAATTGGCTTTATTTTGTTTACAAAGCTGTTCAAGTGTTTTAGAGTTATCTTCAAAAAGATTTTTCATTCGATTTCTAAACCAGCTAGAGGATGCGTTGACCCAAATCGTTTTTTTACTCTCGGTATCAAATACAGGGATAATCCCTAAACGAGGTAAGTTGGTTTCGCGTTGATCGTACAAATGAATCACTACTAGGTCGTGTTTTCGAGCAAGTGCCTTTAGGTTTTCTTCGTATCCTGTATCTATAAAATCTGAAACTACAAAAATAAGACTACGGCGCTTGATAACTTCTAGGCCAAATAAAACCATTTTTTTAAGGTTAGTTCCAGCAGATTCAGGTTTGAGCTTGAAAAGCTCCAGAATCGTCCTGTAGCCATGTTTGAGTGTGTTGGCAGGTTTGATATATTTTTCTTTTTGGTCCGAAAAACACAGTAATCCTACGTGACTAGCCTCTTTGATAGCAGATAGCGTAAGAACGCCACAAATTTCTTTAGCAGTATCTAATTTTGAGCGATCAGAGCGTCCTACATCCTGTGAGGCGCTTACATCGACCATAAAAAAAACAGTTTGTTCTTTTTCTTCTTTGAAGATTTTGACAAAAGTACCATGCCCTTTGGCTGTGGTATTCCAGTCGATTAGGCGAACGTCGTCGCCATATTGATATAATCGTAAGTCGCTGAATTCTAGTCCAGAACCTTTAAACACAGAGTTGAAATTACCTCGCATTTGGGAGGTAACCGCTTTGCGAATACGAATTTCGAATTTATGTAATTTCGCTAAAAAAGCCTGTGGGTTCATAGCCTTCTGAGTAGATGGAGTTATTGCTGTTTAATGTAAATAACTCGAAACGCTGAAAGGAGTTCACACTTTTATAAAGTGAACCAAGTACTTGTAGATAAAAGTGTTAATAATTCCTAATTATCCAAGAATTGCTTTAAAACTACCTAAAATCCCTGTAATTTTGAAATGTGAGAGCAAGAATTCTTCTACTGATAGGGCTTTTGTCGGCATGTAGTACATCCGATAAACCCGATAATTTGATTCCAGAAGACAAGATGATACGTCTTCTGGAAGAGGTACATATCGCTGAAAACCAAGTGAATAATTTGCACTTGGGCAGTGCTGATTCGTCATTGATAGTCTATAAAGGACTTGAAAAAGAAATTTTCAAGAAATATGGTGTCGATACGGCTATTTACCGTGAAAGCTTTAAATATTATGTGGCTCAGCCAGAACAATTTAAAACGATGTACACTAAAGTAGTAAAAGACCTTGAAGTTCAAAATGAACGCTATTTAAAAAAACAACGTGCTTCTAAACCTGACACAACCAAGAAGCCAATCTGATATAAGGTAATATGATATTTTAGAATGACACCATGAGCATACCTAAGGGAGAATGTAAAAATTAGTTTTAGAATCATCTGACAAAACACTATGATTTTAAACTTATTTTAGGGATTTGTTCAAATATTGTGTCGTTATATCATTCTACTAATACAATAACATTGTGCTCTAAAGCTTTTGTAAAAGAGCCATTAAAATCGTTTTATCAATGAACAATCGTATCGTCATTATCCCAACGTACAACGAAATTGAAAATATTGAAGCTATCATTCACAAGGTAATGAGTCTTGAACCCAGTTTTGACTTGTTAATTGTAGATGATGGCTCTCCTGATGGGACTGGCCTCAAAGTAAAAGAATTACAAGTACAATACGGTGAAAGACTTCATTTGCAAGAACGAAAGGGAAAACTAGGACTAGGAACAGCCTATATCCATGGGTTCAAATATGCGTTGGCTCGTGGTTTTGAATATATTTTTGAAATGGATGCCGACTTTTCTCACAATCCTGATGATTTAGTTCGTCTTTATAACGCTTGTGCTGTTGGAGGTGCTGATTTAGCTATAGGTTCACGTTATATCAAGGGTGTTAACGTTGTAAACTGGCCAATGGGGCGTGTTTTGATGTCTTATTTTGCAGGATACTATGTACGCTTTATTACTCAGATGACGATCATGGATGTCACAGCAGGTTTTAAGTGCTACCGTGATACCGTTTTAAAAACAATAGATCTTGATAAAATTCGATTTGTAGGATATGCCTTTCAAGTAGAAATGAAGTTTACTACTTGGAAATACGGCTTCAAAATCGAAGAAGTTCCAATAATCTTTACCGACCGTACCAAAGGAGAATCCAAAATGTCAGCTAATATCTTTAAGGAAGCTGTATTTGGGGTTATTCAGATGAAATGGTTGAGTTTATTCAAATCATACAAACGCTAGTTATACATGGATTATAACCATATCAAGGCCATACATATTATTTTTGTGGTGAGCTGGTTCGCTGGATTATTCTATTTGCCACGCTTATTTGTTTATCATACCGAAGCTAACACTAAGCCTGAACTCGAACGAGATATTATCCAAGAGCAGTTCAAGAAGATGGAAAAGGTTTTGTTCAATGCCATCATGGTTCCCGCTATGTGGTTGACCCTTATTTCGGGTGCGACGTTGGTATATTGGTCTTGGTGGGATAGTTTTGCACAACATGGCTGGTTGCATCTTAAATTAAGCTTTGTGGTAGGACTTTTGATTTACCATTTTCTTTGTCGAAAAATTATTTTTGAGCTTCGCGAAGGTAAATTTCGATTTACAAGCTTTCAATTAAGGCTTTATAACGAAGTAGCAACGATATTCCTTTTTGCGATTGTTTTTCTAGTAATTCTAAAAAATACCATCGACTGGATTTGGGGTGTAGTAGGATTATTAGTCTTTGCAGTACTGATTATGACAGCAGTAAAAATTGCAAAATCACTCAGAGAGAAGAGGAAATAGCTTGAGAGTGACAAAGGTATTAAGACACAAAGGCACAAAGTGAAAACAAACTCTACACTTTGTGCCTTTGTTACTTTATGCCTTTGCCACTTTCCTAATACTTACTTTTTACCCTTTTTCTTGGCGTATTTGCAGGTATTAGGTAAAGATTTGATAAAATAAGACTTATAGTTCAAAGCTTTAGGATCCATACAACCTTCTAGCTGTAATACTTCAACTTTACGGAATTCAACAGGGTGGCTTTCACTTTGAAGAGAAATATAACCTTCATTCAATAGTTTTCCATCGGGTTTGAAGGCAGGGTTATAGGCATCAACATTACCCCCTCCTACTTGAGGTTTTTGATATTCCAACACCATTTCTCCATTTACATAATGTCTTACCAATGAATCACCCAAGACCATCACTTCGGCTCTTACCCATTGGTCACCGTCGTATGTTTTTGATTTGGAGTTGATACAGTGTGGCGTAAATAGCTTGCCATTCATTTCTACATTTGTTCCTGGTGTACAAAGGTTACAAGTAGTACGCTCGCCCTTGCCTGAGCCACCTAAAAGCTGTACTTCAATCGAAATTGGAAAATCTTGGTCTTTCCCCATTGAAGCTGCTGGCTGACAGTGAAGCATGATACCGCTGTTACGATATGCCCATCCTGGTCCTTCAGGCGCTTGCTCGCCTACAAAACGATATTCGGTAGCGATGATGTAGTTGGAGAATTTCTTTTTGTAGAAAATATGACCAAATTTTTCATCAAACTTATCGTAACCATCATACGACACAACCAATTTTCCGTCTTTTACACGAAACGTGTTGGCAAAGTTGTCATTCAAATCATAATGGCGGATTTTGATGTCCCAGCCATCTAAGTTTTTTCCATTAAATAGTTGCTCCCATTCTTTTGTATCACTCTTTTTTTGTCCAAAAGTCATACACGAAAGTCCTAAAAGCAGAGAGGTAATCAGACGTTTTTTCATTGTTATTGATAGTTGGTAATTAATTTCAGTAAATTCTGTGGGTAAAATAAATTTTATCGGCAATAGGCTTTAAGCGTTATGTTGTAAGCTAAAAGTTTAAAAGTGCTTCGAATGAAAATCTCTAATACATTTTGAAAAATGACCACAGCATAAAAATCAAACTTTACACTCCTAATTCACAACTCGTAATTCAGCACTAATATCTATCTAGTCCATTCATCGTTGACAATCCTCCAGATATTCAGCGGATTTTGACTTTGTAGTTCGGCAGGTAATAGTTTTTCTGGAAAATTTTGAAAACTGGCTGGTCGTACCCAGCGTTTAATAGCGTCGGGACCAACCGCACCAAAACGAGAATCAGTTGTAGCGGGAAATGGACCTCCATGTTGCATCGCATAACAAACCTCAACACCAGTAGGTACGCCATTAAAAATGAGGCGACCACATTTATTTCTAAGAGTTTCAAAAATGGCAGGATGACTTTGTAACTCCTCTTCTGTTGCCATCAAAGTAGAGGTAAGTTGACCTTCTAAATGTTCGATAACTTTCAACAAATCATCCAAATCGGTGCATTTTACAATCAATGAGTATGGCCCAAACACTTCTTGATGTAAAGTAGGATTTTCTAAAAATATACTACTCGATACCGAGGCTATAGTTGGAATAGCCTGAATAATACCAGTTTTTTCGGCTAACGATTCTACTTCTGTTTTGACACCTTCTTGCGATAATGCTACGGTTCTTTTTCCTTCAAAATTTTGATAAATTCCAGCATTGAGCATAGCCGCCGGTGCTACCTGTTCAACGGCTTTACTGAGCATTTTGATGAAAGTATCCAAATCCGGATTATCTGTTGCCAGAATTAGCCCAGGATTAGTGCAAAACTGTCCCATACCCAAAGTAATCGAATTGGCATAAGTAAGAGCAATTTGTGATGCCTCTTCTTTGAGTTTTTCAGGCATTAACACTACAGGATTGATACTACCCATTTCCGAAAATACAGGAATTGGTTCAGGGCGTTGATTTGCCAAATCAAAAAGCGCTTTTCCTCCGTTGAGTGACCCCGTAAAACCAACGGCTTTGGTTATAGGATGCAATACCAATGCTCGACCAACTTCAAAACTGTGTCCAGCCACGTGTGCAAATGTACCATCTGGTAAACCACAAGTTGATACAGCTTTTGAAACAGCTTCCGCTACCATTTCGGAGGTTTTGGCATGAGCAGGGTGACCTTTTACCACAACGGGACAACCAGCAGCTAAAGCCGAAGCGGTATCGCCTCCTGCCGTAGAATAAGCAAAAGGAAAATTGCTGGCACCAAAAACGACAACTGGGCCAATGGGAATCAACATTTTGCGAATATCTGGACGAGGCATCGGTTCTCGTTCAGGCAATGCGGTATCAATACGAGCCTCAACCCACGAGCCTTCCTCCAGCAAACGGGCATTGGTTTCAAGCTGAAAACAGGTACGTGTGCGCTCGCCTATGAGTCGAGCCTCTGGAATATTAGTTTCTTGATGTGCTGTTTGAATTAAACTATCACCTAAATCCAAGATATTTTGTGCAATTGTTCTGAGAAAAACAGCTTTCTCCTTTCCTGAAACTTTACGATATATCTTAAAAGCCTCAGAGGCTTTTTGCATGACTGAATCAATATGTTGCTGAAGGTTTTCCATGAGTTTGTTTTTTGTAAAGAACTATATAGAGAACTAAGACATGGAAGAAACCTATTTTCCACATTTAGTACCCAAAAATCATTTCATAAGCAATTTAACAGCCTATCTGTAATTTAGTGTTCTTGACTGAAGGTTATCTTTTATAAATGGAGATTACTCTCATATTTCAACTGCATATAATCAAGATAAAATACAAAAAGCCCAAGGGATACCCCTTAGGCTCAAAAAATATTTTAACGCTTTAGCCAGTAAGCCGTAGGCATTAGGCAAAAAAGCTTAAATTATTTCATGAGAAATTCATTTCAACTTTTAGCCTAGAGCTTAATGCGGGTAAAATTATTTTAATTTTGCCCACTAACTTAAGTAATCGTGCAGAATTAAATTTAAGAAATTGATGAGATAAAATATTAGTAATCATAAAATTACACCCAAAACTCATCACTCACAATTCAGCACTCATACTTAATTATCGTCATCCTCAACCTTTCGTTTTTGTTGTTTGGGTGCTTCATAAATCAATTTTCCTGTGTTATCTCTCTCTTGAAGAACAACCGCTTCGCCTTTTTCGAATTTATCTTTGGGATACATCGTTTCTTTTTTCAGACGACCCATAGCACCAAATTGATGATATTCTCTCCAACGACCCACCTTGATACTATCTTCAAATTTCCCTTCTTCTTTGAGCTGTCCACCATCGTAAAATGAACGATATTCACCAGTTACTTTCCCAAATTTTACAGGGATTACTTCTTTTAGTTTCTTTTGTTCTTTGTCATAATACGAAAAATGAGAGTCTGCTGGAAAGCCATTTTTGTATTTATCTTTTGTCAAAAGAATAAATTCTTGATTGTAAGTTTCCCAACGACCATCCTTTACACCAACATAAAAAAAGCCTTCTTCAACTAATTCATCGTTGACGTATTTCTTGTAAGGCCCATGACAAACTTCACCATACTCTAGATCTTTACGAGGGGTATTAGTAATACGACGTAGTTTTGGATCATACCACCAAATTTCTTTGGCATAAACACTTGGTGTAGCTTCATCAGGATTTCTCAATACGTTAATTTCTTCCACAGTAAAGCGGTTGCCCGTACCATATTCGCCGATACGGCGTTCAAACTTGATTCCCGAATATTCGTCTTTAGGCGCTTTTTTTACTTTTTTACCTTTCTTGGTATCTTTTTTTACTTTCAAACCAAGGTCACCGCTTAAGTCAGCTGAAAACTCTTCGGCTTTTTCTTTATTATTTTTTATATCGTCTTTTACGTCCGAAATAGTCTTCTTTGCATTTTTGATATTATCGAGCACATCAGTCTGGATAAGTCCTCCCAAAATCCCTTTTTTGCGAGCGGTAGTATCGGTTTTGGGCTTACTACTCGACTTAAATTCGTCTTTTTGTTGGGCAATACAAGTTACAGTACTATGAAGTAGTAAGATGGAAATCAACGAGATAAAAGTAGTGGGAAAGGATAAACTTCTCATGGGTAGCACGTAGTCAAAGGCTAATCTATTACTTTTGCAAACGAAAAATTTGCTTATTTATTTTTAAACAAAAGAAGGAAGAGAAATCTTGTTATCCAAATTTCAACAAAAAGCCTTCTGGCAAAACTCTTGAATTTAGGTGATATTTGTAAACTTTTGTTTTGCAAAAAAATGTTATTTAAGATATAAATCGCTGGAAATGATTCTGTTTTCCAGAACATCAATAATCAATTAACCCGTGGAAAAAGACGCAAAAATCTATGTAGCAGGACATCGTGGAATGGTGGGTTCTGCCATTTTACGAGCATTACAAAAAGCAGGATATACCAATTTTCTGCTTCGTACATCTAAGGAATTAGACTTACGCAACCAACAGGCAGTAGCAGATTTCTTTGCTGCCGAAAAACCTGACTATGTATTCCTTGCTGCTGCCAAAGTGGGTGGTATTGTAGCTAATAACACTTATCGTGCCGATTTCTTGTACGAAAACCTTTCGATACAGAACAATGTCATTCATAGTGCTTATGTAAATAAGGTGACGAAATTGATGTTTTTGGGTTCTTCTTGTATTTATCCAAAATTAGCGCCACAGCCTTTAAAAGAAGAATACTTGTTGAGTGGCTATTTGGAATATACCAATGAGCCTTATGCTATTGCCAAAATTGCAGGTATCAAAATGTGCGAAGAATATCGCAATCAGTATGGCTGTAATTTTATTTCGGCAATGCCTACCAATTTGTATGGTCCTAACGATAATTATGACTTACAAAACTCACACGTATTGCCAGCAATGATTCGTAAATTTCATGAGGCAAAAATCAACGGTGCTCCCAAAGTAACACTTTGGGGTACAGGCTCTCCTATGCGTGAGTTCTTACACGCTGACGATTTGGCAGAAGCATGCTTATATTTGATGGAAAATTACAACGAGCGTGAGTTGGTAAATATAGGAACAGGTACCGACGTAACCATCAAAGAATTAGCGAATACCGTAAAAAATGTAGTAGGTTTTGAAGGTGAACTAGTATGGGATACCTCTAAACCAGATGGGACACCACGCAAATTGATGGATGTTTCAAAACTACACAGTTATGGTTGGAAACATAAAATTGAATTAGAAGAGGGAATTGGTTTGGCTTATCAAGATTTCTTGACCAATCATGACGCTTTAAGATTGTAAAAAATAGCTTCAGGTTAATCACAACCAATAACCTGAAGTAAAATAGTAATAGAGTTATCATCAAAAGCTTACAAACCTTCCTGATAACATATCACTATTCACCAGTAACAAACATTTACAATGATGACGAAAGAATGGTTTAGCTCGTGGTTTGATTCGCCTTATTATCACATTCTTTACAAAGAACGTGATGACAAGGAGGCTCAGCTTTTTATGGACCAACTATCATCGTATTTACAAATTCAGCCAGAACATCATATTATGGATTTGGCCTGTGGTAAGGGGCGTCACGCTATTTATCTCAATCAAAAAGGGTTTGAGGTAACAGGTGTTGACTTATCGCCACAGAGTATTGCTTTTGCTAAAATTTACGAAAATGCACATCTTCATTTTTTTGTGCACGATATGCGTGAAGTTTTTGAAGAAAGATATTTCGATTTTATCCTAAACCTATTCACTAGCTTTGGCTATCTCGAAAATCACGACGAAAATATCAAGGCATTTCAGGCGGCAGCTCGCAACCTGCGCAAAGGAGGTATTTTTGTGATGGATTTTTTCAATACAGAATACGTGAAAAAACAACTATTACCTTTTCAGGTAAAAGAAATTGACGGTATTCGTTTTGAGATTACTAAAACCTTGCAAGAGGGCTTTATCATCAAAGATATAGATTTTACGGACGAGGGTCATGAATATCACTTTCATGAAAAAGTACAAGCTATTTCATTGACTGATTTCCAGCATTATTTCTCAGCGGCGGGTTTAAAACTCAAGCAAATTTTTGGAGATTATCATCTCAATACTTTTGATATTGAAACATCGCCACGAATGATTTTTATTTTAGAAAAATAGCGTAAGCTTAGCCAAAAGGGACAAAGCGAAGCTTTGTGAATACGCTTTGCCCCTTTTGCTAACATCTAATAAAAGGCATCTTCAAAATGCTTGATTTCGAAACCATCTGAGCGAAAAATAATCGATATGACATCAAATCGTATTTGTTTGTGCCAATTGGTTTTGTAAACGTAAAAATCAGCTGCACGTTTGACTAGCGAGACTTTGAGTTTGCTAACTGCGGCTTCGGGCATTCCGAATTTGATATTCTTGCGGGATTTTACCTCAACAAAGACTAAAAAAATGCCTTTTCGGATAATTAAATCCACTTCGGCATGACCATAACGGTAATTTCGGGCTACAATTTCGTAGCCTTTGTCGATTAAATAGGACGCAGCCAAGTCTTCTGCTTCGCGACCAGTGTCTAGGTGTTCGGCCATTGAATTATCTATTAGGGTTTGTTGTTTGATAAGAAAATAAATATTTTTTACTTTAAATTTCTTTGGCACTAGAAAGAACAGTGTTGTGAAAAATGGAACAGCATAAAAAGGTAAAGTTTCAGAGTTTAGGAGTAATAGATTACCAAGAAGCTTGGGATTATCAAGAAAAACTCCATGCTGAAATAGTAGAGATTAAACTACAAAACCGTAAAATTAGTCCTGAGGAAACCCCAAGGGCAACGCCTAACTATCTTTTGTTTTGTCAGCATCCGCATGTATATACGCTAGGAAAAAGTGGTAAACCAGAGCATTTATTGTTGGACGACGAAGGTTTGGAGAAGTATCATGCCCAGTATTTTAAAATCAACCGAGGAGGCGATATTACCTATCATGGTTACGGTCAGTTGGTGGGTTATCCGATTTTTGATTTAGAAAATTTCTTTACCGATATTCATCGATACATGCGTTTTATGGAAGAAGCCGTAATTCGTACTTGTGCAGATTACGGTATCGAAGCAGGTCGAATCGATGGGCTCACAGGTGTATGGATTGATTTTGTTGAACAAAAAAATCCTCGTAAAATCTGTGCTATGGGTGTAAAAGCTAGTCGTTGGGTCACTATGCACGGCTTTGCCTTGAATGTAAATACCGACTTGAGTTATTTTTCTCATATTGTACCCTGTGGAATCGACGATAAAGCTGTGACATCTATTTCGTTGGAAGTTGGTCGCGAGATAGAAATGACTGAAGTAGAAAGTCGCATGTTAGGGCATTTGAAAGAGATATTTGAATTTGAAATAGCGTAAGTGATTGAATACGATTTTTTCTAAAATGAGAAAATTAATAATTTCTAGTAAAAAGAAGGTATTATTCTAAACTCACGGACTTAGCAAAAAATGAATGATGGAAACATTTGGAAATGACATACATAAAATTATTCACGGAGATGCTTTGGATGCTCTAAAATCGCTACCAGACAGTTCTGTTGACCTCATATTTGCTGATCCACCTTACAATATTGGGAAGAATTTTAATGGACATATTGAAAAATGGAAAACTGAAGAAGCTTATTTAGATTGGTGTTATCAATGGCTTGACTTATGTATCCAAAAGCTCAAACCAAGAGGTAGTTTTTATGTAATGACTGCTACTCAATTTATGCCATATTTTGATATATTTCTTCGCAAAAAACTAGATATACTTTCAAGAGTAGTTTGGAGTTATGACAGTTCAGGAGTGCAGGCAAAAAAATATTTTGGTTCGATGTATGAACCAATATTGTTCTGTGTAAAAGACAAAAATAATTATACGTTCAATGCAAATGATATTTTGGTAGAAGCCAAAACTGGAGCTAAACGTAAACTTATTGATTATCGCAAGGCTGTCCCTTCTGTTTATAGCTCTGAGAAAGTACCAGGTAATGTATGGGATTTTCCACGCGTGCGGTACCGTATGGATGAATACGAGAACCATCCAACCCAAAAGCCTATTGCATTACTGGAGCGAATTATTAAGGCAAGTTCTAATGAAGGTGATTTGGTTTTAGACCCCTTTTCTGGAACTTTTACTACTTGTTTTGTTGCTAAAAAACTCAATAGAAACAGTATCGGAATAGAGTTACAAGATGAGTATATCAAAATAGGGTTAAGACGTTTACAATTGGCAGACGAGTACAAAGGTGAAAAACTTCACAGAGACGTTCGCACTTTTGAAACTGAAAAAACAGCGAATATTAACCAAACAACCCTATTTGAACCCAATGGAACATATATTCACGGCTAATATCAAAAAAGCCTTAACAAAATATTTTGGGAAACATAGCGAGGATATTTTTAATAATAGTCAGTTAATTCAATACTTAAATTTTAAAACACAGTCGGTAAATAAAGGCTCAAAAGCTCGGTCTAGTTTTGCTAATCTGTACGCTATTTATGTTATTATTGAAGATTACTTGGCTCATGGCTATGATAAACAAGGTGGCTACGCAGATTATGAAGGTGCGGCTTTTGTAAGCTTGTTTACTAGACAAAGAGAATTGCCATTTGGTAGTAAGTTGCAAAACCATACTTTAAATAACCGTATGAATGCGGAGTTTCAAAAGTATTTTCCAACTTCTGATTTTATTCCTATTCTAAGAAATCTTGAAACAAATCGATACTGGATAAACGAACATCTGCTTACTGTAAAAATTGGTGAAACTACGTACAATTTAGCCGATGTAATCATTGAAATTATTGATGAATATATAAGAACAAAGTAAGATGCTTTCCAACGTTTCATAAAAACTCTTGAAGAATTTAAAGAAATAGAGAAGTCAAATCCAGACGAAGTAATTGAATTTATCATTAATCTGCTTGCACCGAATGTTGACGCACGACTTTTTGAAATTGTGAGCTTTTCTATTCTTAAGTATTATTATCACGATCAACACATATATTGGGGCAATGAAGTAGATCAATTAACGAAAGAAAACCTACAGCTTTTCAAAACGGGAAGAACCAACGCAAATGATGGCGGAATTGACTTTGTTATGAAGCCCTTGGGGCGTTTTTTTCAAGTAACAGAAACGTTAGACTTTAAGAAGTACTTTCTGGATATAGACAAAATTCAAAAATTTCCCATCACGTTCGTTATCAAATCAGAGGAGTCAGTTGATAATATTTTGACGAAAATTAAGAATAATACAAGCAAAATTTATTTGATTACAGCTATTGTTGATAAGTATATGAGCTGTATTGAAGAAATAATTAATATTCCAGTACTTAACCAACGCTTTATGGATAGTATAAAATTAGGGTATCTCAAAAATATTTTAGAGGAGATAATTACACAAAGTAAGGTCGAGTTCAACTATACTGAGATGCCTGAAATAGATGAGTCTATAGAATAGCAAATTTGAATAATAGAGATTCTATTTTATCAACTTTATTATGAAGTAATGATAGAACACAATATAAAATGAATAGAGAGGTCTTCTCATATTTTACGAAGAATACAACAAAGCATTTATGAAAAAAGATATAATCCATCCTACCGTTGATGGCGTAAAAGTAGCTGTTGCACGTCGTCAGGATGAACTTGGAAATGTCCTTTGGGATGTATATTTAATTAATCGCTTGAAAAACCCTATTGATACGGTATTTGTAACATCAAGTGGTTATGGAATTGATTTGGAAGGAAATAAAATCAAAACGGCTTCTTTACGTCATTTTTTTAAAGAAATTCCTGCTGAAGAAATCGTCAAAATAGAGCCTATCTCACCAGATGTTTTTCATATCAATAATGAATATTGGGTGAGTTATTATATTGGGAATCAGATTTTTGATAAAAAGTTTATCTTTGTTCCTGATAGTATTCGTGAAGAAAACCTAATTCCAATAGCTCAATTGGAGCTTGAAGGGGTACTCCATGAATAACCATTTTGGCTGATAGTAATCTATCAGCCAGTTTTACTACACTTTAACCATTACCTTCTATGCTTGACTTAGCTAAAATCGCAAAAAATCTCTTATTTATTGATATCGAAACTGTTTCTGCTCACGGAAGTTGGGATGAAGTGCCTACACGTATGCAAGAATTTTGGTCAAAAAAAGCAAGTTATATGCAAAACCCTCACCAATACGATGAAGGAAAATTGTATTTTGAACGAGCGGGGATTTATGCTGAGTTTGGTAAAGTCGTAGCGATTGGCTTAGGCTTTTTTCATTGGGACGACGACAATCAACTTTGTTTCAAGGTAAAAACACTCACCGCCGATTCGGAAACAGAGCTTTTATCGCAATTCTCATCACTCATTGAATCCAAATATAAAGGTAATAGCCTCATGCTTTGTGCACACAACGGCAAGGAGTTTGATTATCCATATCTATGTAGACGAATGTTGATAAATGAAGTTAATATTCCCAAATCCTTGCAATTAGCAGGTAAAAAACCATGGGAAATACCTCATTTGGATACTTTAGAGTTGTGGAAGTTTGGTGATAAGAAAAATTATACCTCTTTAGATTTACTGGCAGCCATTTTCAATATACCAAGCAGTAAGGTTGAGTTGAGTGGCGATTTGGTAAATCACACCTATTATGTGGAAAAAGATCTTCCTAAAATTGCCAGATATTGCCAGGAAGATGTCGTCGTATTAGCGCAGCTCTATCTAAAATTTCATAATCTACCTTTAGTTCCTGAAGACAATATCGAAAGAATTTAAGTTAATAGTATATCAGTTATTGAATTGCAGAAGTATAACCCACTTTTGGGGAGTAGCAAAGGTGGGTTTTCATATTTCCGAAATCAAAAATCTCAAATCCGAAATAACACATTCACTAAATCATAACTCACACAATAGCAATAAGTATTAGTACTTATTCAACTGATGTACCTACAGGGAAAAATCGAGAATATAGAGTTCATATCCTTAAATTCTCTAAATTTGATGTTTTAATGCTATCAATAAGCCATGAAACATTATATACTCTTAATCACTAGCCTTCTGTATTTGCTTTTTGCTCAGACTAGCCATGCGCAGCTATATACACAACCTAAAGCTGAAAAGCTATTACAGTCTTATCGAGAAGAACTGACCAGCTTTAGAAAAGAACATCCTAAAAAGCGTAATCTCCCAGATGCGAAGTTTTTCTTTTTTGGAATGGGCAATCGTCCCAAAATGTTTTACAAAGATGGGCGAATTGTTGCACTAAGTGATAAGCGTGTGATTCGTCGTTGGAAAATAAAATCTGCCCTGATTGTACCTTCAGAATATTTGGTACATTTGGAATTGCAAGACGGACGTGCTGTCGATATTCAAGAAGACGAAACAGGCGTGTATGTGTATGAAAATAGCCTTCAGATTATTCTTGCCGAAAGTCCTATTACCTTACCAACCTTTAGTGATAAAAAATTCCCTACGGTATTAAGAACGCTACATCATGAACTATTGATGAACATTCAGGAAGGAAAACCATTGGCAAATGCCTTAGTTTATACCAAACCTTGGTTTAAAAGTGCTGCTATTATTACAATGGCGCTAAAAAAGACCAATAACTTATCTTTAATAGAAGCCTGGATTAAAGGCTTGAATACGCCTTTTGACCGTAATAATAATGCTGGCTATGCTGAGGCTGACAACCTAGGGCAAGTATTATATATGCTTTCGACAGTTGCTGATAAAAAGCATCCTTTGGTGAGTAAAATTTTGGATGAAGCAGATAATTTTGACAAAGAAGGTTTCATTGAAGGTCGTACTGCTGATATGCTTCCGCACCCTGTTTACCAGACAAAATGGTTGAAATTTGGCCTAAAAGAAATGCAGTTGCCCGATAAATACAAAATTCCCGCACAATATGATTCTTATTCTTCTCTGATTTGGTGGGATTTTCAAAAAGATTATGTGAAAGGAGATCAGGTAGATGATAACTTGGCTTTAAACTCGCCACAATATGTGTGGGCCGAAGATCATTTTTTCAAACAAAATAAAGGTCCAATCTCGGCTCGTGAATACCCTTTGACATGGGAAGCAGAAGTAATAGATTTGAACTACGAATCACTCGGTATTATTGACCAAACCTTGGTGGATTTACGCATTGCTCCAACCAACGCTTGGCAGGCTGCTGAAATGTTGTTGCTTTTGTTGGAGTAGAATATTGTAAGGCACAAAGTGGATTTATAGCGATAGGTATTAGGCTTTAGGCAATAGTTGAAAAGTAGATTTTCTCTTGCTTAAAGCCTAATCTTATAGAAAATACTCTTTTAAATTCCACACTCCCAACTCCGCAATCCGCACTCGATTAGATTCTTTCTTTTCCTCCTTCGTATTTTTTGGGAGCATACAAAAAACCAAATGCTTCTGCTCCATCGCGTGTATGTACTTTGTGGTGAATAAAGTGGGCACGCATAATCCTTTTCATATACTTGCTTTTGGCGACGTATTTAATTTTGAGACGACGATGAACAATAATATCATGGAAAATAAAGTAAAATGTGCCGTAAAGCGCCACACCTAGCCCTATCCAGAACAAAAACCATAACTCTGGCACTAAATCTCCTACTATAATTGTAACAGTAGAAATAAGACCGAATACCACCGAAAACAAATCGTTTTTTTCTAATACTTCATTATGGTGTACATGATGGGATTCGTGCCAATTCCACATGATACCGTGCATGATATATTTATGAGTAAACCACGCAAATCCCTCCATAAAGAAAAACGTGCCGAAGAACAGTCCAAGTTTGAGTAACATAATTTTGAGTAGATGTCTGGTTAAAATCTAAAGGTTTAACCAATAAATAAATACAATTGTTTGGTGAAGATACATGCAGATTTGTAAAAACCGTACTCTTGAAAATCACTTTATTAGCCTGCCATTGCGCCAAAATCCCTATCTTTGCAAACTAAAATTTGTTAGGCAAGCCAGCTTAAGCTTTAGGTATTCACAATTTTTATTCCAAATCAATAGTATCGAAAGCAAACAAGCTTTTGCCGACAGCAATAGATTCATACAAATATGATTTCAAAAACGTACACTCCACAAGAAATTGAAGCCAAATGGTATCAATATTGGCTTGACAACAAGCTATTTGCATCCAAGCCTAATCCTGATAAAGAACCTTATTCAATAGTCATTCCGCCACCAAATGTTACGGGCGTTTTGCACATGGGACACATGTTGAATAATACCATCCAAGACGTCCTTATTCGTAAGGCTCGAATGGAAGGTAAAGAGGCTTGTTGGGTGCCTGGTACAGACCACGCTTCGATTGCAACAGAAGCTAAAGTCGTGGCGATGTTGAAAGAGAGAGGTATCGAGAAAAAAGATATTACTCGTGAGGAGTTTTTGGAATATGCCCACGAATGGAAAGATAAATACGGCGGTATTATCCTAGAACAGTTGAAGAAATTAGGTGCTTCTTGTGACTGGGATAGAACTCGCTTTACCATGGAGCCATCTTTGTACGAAGCCGTAATTGATACGTTCGTTCGTTTGTACGGAAAAGGACAGATTTATCGTGGCGTTCGTATGGTTAACTGGGACCCACAAGGTAAAACAGCTCTTTCAGACGAAGAAGTAATTGAAAAGGATGTTCAGGCAAAACTTTTCCATATCCAATATCCAGTAGTTGGTGCTGAAGGTGAGTTTTTGACGATTGCAACTACGCGTCCTGAAACCATCATGGCCGATACTGCTATCTGTGTGAATCCAAACGATGAACGCTATGTAGCATATCATGGTAAATCAGTAGAGATTCCATTGTTGGGTCGTGCTATTCCTGTAATTACTGACGAATACGTAGCCATGGATTTTGGTACAGGTTGTTTGAAAGTAACACCTGCCCACGATTTGAATGACTACGAATTAGGCTTAAAGCATAAATTACCTGTTATCGATATTTTGGATGACGCTGGTTTCTTGAATGAAAAAGCCGTTTTATATGTTGGTCAAGATCGTTTTGCCGCTCGTCGCAATATCGTAAAAGATTTAGAAGAGGCAGGATTCTTAGTAAAAGTTGAAGAATACAAATCAATCGTTAAAACTTCAGAACGTACTGGTGCTGTAATCGAGCCAAAATTGTCGTTGCAATGGTTCTTGAAAATGGAAGACATTTCAAAACCTGCACTCGAAAACGTAATGAATGACAACGTTAAGTTGTATCCTTCAAAATTTAAAAATACCTACCGCTCATGGATGGAAAACGTACATGACTGGTGTATTAGCCGTCAGCTTTGGTGGGGACAACAAATCCCAGCGTTTTATTTGCAAGATGGTACTGTAATCGTGGCAAAGAACAAACGTGAAGCATTGCGTAAAGCTCAACACGAATTGCAATTGTTTGCCTTGACTGAGGAGGATTTGACACAAGACCCAGACGTATTGGATACTTGGTTCTCGTCTTGGTTGTGGCCAATTTCGGTATTTGATGGTATCGAAAACCCTGAAAACGAAGATATTAAATACTACTACCCTACCAATGATTTGGTAACTGGACCAGATATTTTGTTCTTCTGGGTAGCTCGTATGATTATCGCAGGTTACGAATGGCGTGACGAATTACCATTCCGCAATGTGTACCTGACAGGTATTGTACGTGATAAGCAAGGTCGCAAAATGTCCAAATCATTGGGTAACTCTCCAGACCCATTAGATTTGATTGCGCAGTACGGTGCCGATGGCGTTCGTACGGGCTTGTTGGTTTCAGCACCTGCGGGTAACGACTTACTTTTTGATGAAAAACTGTGTGAACAAGGACGTAACTTCTGTAATAAAGTTTGGAATGCGTTCCGTTTGGTAAAAGGCTGGGAAATTGCTGATGCAGAACAGCCAACAGGTAATACATTAGCGATTAAATGGTTTAACTCAAAAATCAGTCAGGTTGTAATTGAAGTTCAAGACCATTTTAGCAAATTCCGTATTTCGGATGCCTTGTTGTCGATTTATAACTTGATTTGGGATGATTTCTGTGGACAATATCTCGAAATTATCAAACCTACTTTTGGTTCACCAATTGACCAAGCTACGTATGATGCTACTATTGATATTTTTGAAAAATTAATGGCTTTGGCTCATCCATATATGCCATTTATTACCGAAGAAATCTGGCAAGCTATTGCAGAGCGTCAAGAAGGTGAAAGTATTTGCCGCGCCGCTTATCCAGTAGCTGGCAAAATCGATACACAAGTATTAGCAGATTTTGAAATCTTGTTTGGTATTGTTTCAAAAGTTCGTGAAACTCGTAATACTAAGCAAATTTCACCAAAGACAGAGTTGCCATTGGCGATTAAAACCGAAGATGTAGCCCGTTACAAACAATTAGAATCTATCATCGTGAAGCTAGCAAATACCTTTGCGATAGAGTACGTTTCTAGCAATGTCGAAAACGCTATTTCTTTTGTACTAAAAGCTGATGAATTCTTTATAAGTCTTGAAGGAGAACTAGACGTAGAAGCTGAATTAGCAAATGCTACCAAAGAGTTAGAATATAACTTAGGATTCAAAAAATCGGTTGAAGCAAAATTGTCAAACGAAAGATTTGTCAACAATGCAAAACCTGATGTAGTAGAAAAAGAACGCCAAAAGTTAGCCGATGCCGAGTCGAAGATTAAGGCATTGGAAGAGACTATCGCTCGTTTGAAAGCAATGTAAGATTATACATCTCATAAAAGCCCCTTGTAAGGTATTTTGCCTTACAAGGGGCTTATTTTTTATCATAATTTCAAAACAACTATTTCAAAGCTTCCTTAGAATCGTTATAAATAATTAGCCAAATTTAGGATGTTTGACATAAAATCGGCTAAAAAAGACTTATCCACAATTAGGGGCTTTTCCACAGTGGATAAGTTTGCAATGTGGATAACTTTTGTGGAAAATTGCTAGTTTTTCATTAAAAATGGATAGATACGGTTATAAAACTGTCTATTTTTCAACATTTTTGTAAAAATGAGCAATAAGATTAAACTTTTCTACATTACTTTACTCCAACCAGAAAATAAAAATAATCCAATCTATAAAAGTTTTTATTACTAAATACTTTTGGATTGGATTTAACAACTACCTTTGTTTCATGAAACAATTTATTGCCATATTTCTAAGTATTACACTCCTGTTGGGAAGTCTCTTCCCAAAGGTGGATGCTTTGCAATTGGCAAAAATAGGTGAGTTGGTGAAGCACTACCAGTGGCATTGTAAAACCGAAGAAAGCAATATGAGCTTTTTGAGTTTCTTAGCTATGCACTATTCGGCTGCCTCAAAGCATACCAAAACTGCTAAACACTCGCATTCACACTTACCTAGTCTGGACTCTCAGGCGGTTCATGCCTTTTTGCCATCTTTTTGTCAGCAAATTTCGCTGAAATTTAAGCCCATTATTAAGGTTTTTGTTGGTCCCAACTTTGCTTGGCAAAACCTTTATGACTTCTTATTAGCCTCGTCGCTACTCAATCCACCCCGATTCTAATCGAATACCTTCCTTTTATTTCAAATTAACATTCTTGGCTCTTTATTGAGAGAAAGTGAATGAGTGATTTACTATTGAGCATTTTGTGGTTAAATACGTAGATGAATTTTAATAATCTCATCAAAATTTCATGTATTTACCCTTTTCTCAATCATCAGCATGACTATAAGTTTGAGTGTAGTAATGAATTTAAACGATTCAAATCATTATTCAGCACTCCTACTTGGATTGATGTTTTGAGAGATTCATAAACGATTATAATCACTCAATTACTAATTCACTCAATAACCAGCCTCACTACCTTTATTTTAAAAACTAATGATAGATTCATTAATTCGATTCAGCATAAATCAAAAGCTGATTATTGGATTATTTGTCTTGAGCTTAATTGCTTGGGGTGGAATTTCCTTGACTCAGCTTACCGTAGACGCCCTGCCAGATATTACATCTAACCAAGTGCAGGTAATCACTCAATCTCCCGCTTTACCTGCTACTGAGGTTGAAAAATTCATTACTATTCCACTAGAAATCTCATTACGAACCGTTCCGAATACGAAAGAAATTCGCTCTTTTTCGAGAATGGGTTTGTCAATCATCACGGTCGTCTTTGAAGATGACGTTCCTATAGAAAAAGCTCGACAGCAAGTAACTGAAAAGCTTAAGGAAGCCGAACCAAATCTGATTGCAGGAGCTGGGCGTCCCGAATTAGCACCTATTACGACGGGACTTGGAGAGTTTTACCAATATACCCTGGCAGTTGATCCAAAATTTAAAAATAACTATTCTCTCACGGAGCTTCGTACGATTCAGGACTGGATTGTGAAAAGACAATTACTTGGTATCAAGGGAGTTGTAGAGGTGAGTTCTTTTGGAGGAAATCTGAAACAATACGAAGTAGCATTCAATCCAGAACGATTAAGTGCAGCCAATATAACCTTAAATGAGTTGTTTACTGCCTTGCAAGATAATAACTCGAACTCAGGCGGTAGCTATATCGAAAAAGGTACGGACGCCTATTTTATCCGCTCTGAAGGAATGGTAAAAAATGTCGAGGACATTGGCAATATCGTAGTGGCTAATCGCGGGGGGCTTCCTGTATTAGTTAAAGATGTGGCTAAGGTGCAGTTTGGACGCGCTGTTCGTTATGGGGCAATGACACGCAATGGCGAAGGCGAGGCAGTCGGAGCTGTGGTGTTGTTGCTCAAAGGTGCTTCGGCTCAGGTCGTAACTCAAGATGTAAAAGCTAGAATCAAAGAAATTCAAAAATCACTTCCAGAAGGCATTACAATTCAACCTTTTTTGGATCGTAGTAAGTTGATTGACAAAGCAATAGGTACGGTAGAGAAAAACTTGGTAGAAGGAGGCCTAATTGTGATTTTTGTTTTGGTTTTACTCTTAGGAAATCTTCGTGCTGGGCTTGTTGTAGCCTCTGTGATTCCACTATGTTTGTTGTTTTCATTTAGTATGATGAACCTCTTTGGAGTATCGGCCAATTTGATGTCATTGGGAGCTATTGACTTTGGGTTGATTGTGGACGGCGCCGTGATTATTGTCGAAGCTATCATTCATCATTTACACGAAAGAGCTCAAAAGTCAGGAACACATACCCTAACATTGACGCAACAAGAAATGAACGACGAAGTATATCATTCTGCCGTAACAATTCGTAAGTCAGCAGCCTTTGGAGAGATTATCATTTTGATTGTGTATTTCCCAATATTAGCCTTGACGGGTATCGAGGGAAAAATGTTTAAACCTATGGCACAAACGGTTGGTTTTGCTATAGTCGGAGCATTGATTTTATCGCTGACCTATGTTCCTATGATGTCGTCTTTGTTATTGAGCAAAAAAGTCAATTTGAAAGAGACAATTTCTGATAAAATTATCAACTTTTTATACAAATTCTACGCCCCTATTATTCGCTGGGTATTGCATCACAAGGCGGTGGTAGTTGGTGGAGCAGTGGCGATGTTTGCGGGTAGTTTATTGTTATTCAATTCATTGGGTGGTGAGTTTATTCCAGAGTTAAACGAAGGCGATTTTGCGGTTGAGACGCTTTTGCATAGCAATGCTTCTTTATCGCAAAGTATCAAAATGAACAACCAAGCTCAACAAATTATACTTCGTGAATTTCCAGATGAGGTAAGTCAAGTGGTATCTCGTATTGGAGCATCCGAAATTCCTACTGATCCTATGGGAATCAATTCATGCGATTTAATTATTGAATTAAAAGACATGAAGCACTGGAAAAAAGCAGAAACGATGGAAGAGCTTTCTGCCAAAATGGATGATGCCTTGTCGGAATTACCTGGAGTAAATTTTGAATTTACACAACCTATTCAAATGCGTTTTAATGAGCTAATAGCAGGAACTAAATCTGATGTTGCGATTAAAATTTTTGGAGAGGACTTGGATATTTTATACCAAAAAGCACAAGAAAGTGCCAAGCATATTGCCAAAATCGAAGGCGTTGGAGATTTGAAAGTTCAACAAATTGAAGGCGTTCCACAAATGGTAGTTGATTATAATCGTGAGAAAATAGCTCAGTATGGTCTCAAAATAAAAGAACTCAACGCTCTTGTTAAGACTGCCTTTGCTGGCGAAGAGGCTGGCGTAGTATATGAAGGAGAAAAACGCTTTGGGTTGGTTGTACGCCTCGATTCTGTGTATCGCAAAGATTTACAAAATATCAGTGATTTATATGTTGATTTGCCAAATGGTGGTAAAATTCCTTTGGCTCAAGTAGCAACAATTTCGTATCAGGATGCTCCAACCGAAATTGCTCGCGACAATGCACGTCGTCGTATTACGATTGGTATCAACGTTCGTAATCGTGATGTCGAAAGCTTGGTGCATGAAATACAACAGGTTTTAGACAAAAAAGTAGAACTTCCTGTAGGGTACAACTTTGTATATGGTGGGGCTTTTGAAAACCTCAATGCCGCCAAAAGTCGTTTGGCAATAGCAGTGCCTGTTGCGCTATTCCTCATTTTTGCTTTACTATTTTTTACCTTTAATTCTCTCAAAGAAGCACTTATCATTTTTGCAGCTATTCCATTGTCTGCTATTGGCGGCGTAATGGCGCTATGGCTTCGTGGAATGCCCTTTTCGGTGTCGGCTGGTATCGGATTTATTGCCTTGTTTGGGGTGGCGGTGCTCAATGGTATCGTGTTGATTGCCTACTTCAATAACCTCGAAAAACAAGGTATTAGCGATATTTACGAGCGCATAATCGAAGGTACCAAGACTCGTTTTCGTCCTGTTGTAATGACAGCTTCTGTGGCCTCTTTAGGCTTTTTACCAATGGCACTTTCTCATTCGCCAGGTGCTGAGGTGCAGCGTCCTTTGGCTACAGTAGTAATAGGAGGCTTGCTTTCTGCTACCCTTTTGACCTTGGTAGTTTTACCTGCTATTTATAGTTTGGCGGCATCAAGAGTCAAAATAAAACCCTCAACAGCAAGTATCATATTATTGTTTTTGGGACTAGGGTTTGCTTCTTTTTCACAGGCTCAAACATCAGTATTATCACTAGAAAATTGTATTGAAAAGGCTGTTCAACAAAATCAAAGCTTACAAGTAGGAAAGCTAGAGATTTCAGGCAGTAGGGCTTTGGAAAAAACGGCAAAGGACTTACCCAAAACCAGTTTTGATACTCAATTTGGTCGTACTCAGACCTATACCAATAATGATGTAACTTTTAGTTTGGGACAATCATTTGCCTTTCCGTCTTTGTATAAAGCACAAGAAAATTTGTTGAAAAGTCATACTGCCTCGTCCGAAAAGCGTTTGAATATGACAAAGAATCAAGTAGTAGCGGAGGTAAAAAGTTTGTATTATCAAATTTTGCTTAATACACAATTACTCAAAGTAGTTCAGCAACAAGATAGTTTGTATCAAAGTGCTTTCAAGGCGGCTTCGTTGCGCTATCAAACGGGCGAAACCAATTTATTAGAAAAGGTATCTACCGAAACACGTTTGCACGAAATCCAAAATAGGATCCAAAGTATTTTGGCAGATGAAAAAAGTCTATATCAAAGCCTCTCTTTTTTACTTAATATGCCTGCTGATTTTGTGATTGATGCCAATACCAATATGCAAAAAGTATTGCAGTTTCAGGCCATAGAGCTGAGCAATAATCCCTATTTGGATGTATTGAAACAACAAATCGAAATAAGTCAATTACAAACCAAGCTTGAAAAAGAGCGGTTGAAACCTGATTTTAAAGTGGGTATTACCAATCAAAGTATCGAGCGAAATTATAATCAAAATTTTGTTCAAGCAGGATTAAATTTTCCTTTGTTTGCCAAAGCTCAAAAAGCTCGTATCAACGCCGCAGGCATCAGTGAACAAATCGCCAAAGAAAACCTTTCCTTGGCCCAGCAACAAACGGCAAAACAATTACAGTCACTGATGATTCAGTTGAATAAACTGCAAAAATCGGCTCAGTATTACCAAAAATCAGCTATTCCACAGGCTAATTTGATGATTAGTACAGCACATAAAAGCTATCAGGCTGGTGAAATCGAATATGTGGAATTTGTTCAAAGCATTACTCAAGCTTGGCAAATAAAAGAAATGTATTTGAATGAAGTACACAATTTAAACCAAGTAATTATCAATATCGAAACTCTCGTAGGTCATGAATAAGAAAGCCCCAATATATATAGCCCTTTTGTCAAGTTTACTTTTATGGAACTGTTCAAAAGACCCCAAATCCGAAACTGCTACTGAAGTAGCTACCGAAAAAATAGTCGATATCGTTCATGTGAGCGAAGCCCAATCCAAAAATATTCAGTTGCCAGTAGGTGATTTTGAACAAACTATCGTAGGCGAGGAAATCACCGCCAACGGTAAAGTGGAAGTACCACCTCAACAAATGATTTCGGTGAGCGTACCAATCGCAGGTTTTGTCAAAAGCTTTAGCCTATTACCAGGCACGCCCGTTCGTAAAGGTCAGGTATTGGCAGTGGTACAAAGTATGGAATATGTTCAACTACAACAAGAATACTTGCAAGCGTTAAGCAAACAAAAATTCCAAGAACAGGATTTGAGCCGCCAAGAAACCCTGAATCAAGAAAATGTGGGTTCGAAAAAGAAATTGCAACAAATTGATGCTGAATACCAAACTGGTAAAGCAATTATCAATGGCTTAGAAGAAAAACTCAAACTAATAGGTTGTAATATTTCTAAATTAAAATCAGGTACGATTACTCCATCAATCAACGTGGTATCTCCTATCAATGGTGTTACCAAAATGGTTTATGTCAATATTGGAAAAAACATCGCCCCTACCGATGTCATGATGGAATTAGTGAGCCGTGAACACATGCACTTAGAGTTAAATGTATTTGAAAAGGATGCAAATAAAGTGCAGGTTGGTCAAACATTATTACTCGAAAACCCAAGATTAGCAGATAAGCCTTTAACAGGAAAAGTGATTTTGGTAGGACAAACCATCGAAGGCCCAACCAAAGCTATTCTGGTTCATGGACACTTGGATAATGAAGTTTTGGAGCAAAAACTCGTAGTAGGACAATACGTAAATACCAAGATTTTGACAGGTAAAAAAGCTGTTCAGACCTTGCCCGAAGATGCTATTGTTCGTCGTGGAGAAGGCGGTTTTATTTATGTGAGACTCAAAGCTAATACGTATCAACAAGTACCTGTAAAATTAGGTATCACCGAGAAAGGAATGGTAGAAGTAATTTTAGAAAAAACGCTTCCATCAAAAGAAATCGTGAGAGCTAATGCTTCGGTTCTACAAGCGATGTTAGCAGGTGGCGAAGGAGAATAGTAGGGTTACTTGTTTTATTAAGACATGAGGTATTCCTAATTTAGTGAATGGTGATTGAGCGATTTAGTGATTATTTTTAATAGGAATTTTATTAGTAGAGACGTAATGCTTTGCGTCTAAAGAGGTATCATCCTGCATATAACTTTCAAAAAAGGCGGTCGAAATTAGTTTTTCGACCGCCTTTTTGATATTTCCATTCTAGATATGACTCGGCTTTAGACGCAAAGTATTGCGTCTCTACAATTAATCACTCCTTTATGGTAAGTTGCTGAAAATCAAATGTGAATTTATCTTTCCACTTACTCAGAAAACCCCTGTTTTTTTGTAGAGCGCTTCATAATGAGCTATTTTAGTTTTGTATTAATCCTAAACTCTCAGTATGAAAACGCTTATATATCTATCTTTTTTCTTTATGTCTTTATCTGAAACGATCGCTCAAAATTTTATTGGTAACTGGCAAGGGCAAGTTCAAGGCAACGGAGGTGCTTTACAAGCCGAAATGTCCATCACAAATGCTGGGAATAAACAAATTGTTGGCAAACTACATTTGTACTCAGGTGCAACTCTTGAAAGCTACGAATTAAAATGTAACGTCAATCCCAATAACGCTTCTGGTACACTTTCATACAAAGATGGAACTGTATTTGGCCTCGAAATGATTTGGCAAAACAACACAATTCAACAACAAATTAGCTATAATAATCAGGTTATTCTACAAGGAAGTTTTTCTAAAAAAACAGAAGCAACAAAGCCTGCTGACACATCTACAAAACCTGATGGATTATTTCGTGACCCTAATCTTGTTGGTATATGGACGCACCATGAAAATTATTCTTCAAACGGAGGATTTTATGGCGGTAGTAGTACTTCTATTGTACTCCATGCCGATGGAACGATAGATGATGGTGGCTCAAGCACTCATGTAAGTGGACCCAATAGCTCAGGAAATTCCTCAGGCGGAGAAAACTCTGTGATTGCCCAAATCAAAGCTGTAGGGGCACGTTGGTTTACCAAAGGAAATATTTTGTACTGGCGTATTACCATCAATGGCAAAGTAACAGATGTACCCAATTCGAAATACTACATCGAAAAAGGAGCTTTACTGTTGACCGATTATAATACAGGGAAAAAAATGCTGTATTACAAGAAATAAGTATTACCGCAACATAAAATAGCTATAATGCGCTTTGGGCTGTAAGCCATAGGCATTAAACAAAACTTTGTTAATAATTTCGAAAGAAACACTTTTTGCTTACCTAAAATAGGTTGACAGATTTATTGAATAAAAGGGAATATTAAATTAACAATATATCTGTAGCATACGTTGACAGTATTCTTCTGATTATGAGTGTATTCCAATAACTTCTTTTTATTTATCCTTTTTAAAGTACTAAAAAATATAGGATACACTTGCTAAGAAGTACCTCGAAATCAAATTACTTTTGAATGTGTTGATTGAATAGTCTGAAGTATTAGTTTGAAAAAAATATTTCATATTAAAGAGGTTTTGTCCATCAAGTTTAAACTCATATTTTTTCTTAATTGGTCGATATTTCAAATAAGCATCACAAAACAACAAATAATCTTTTGAAGAGTTTTTGTTTGGGATAAGATACTCAAGGTTTGTTACAAAAAACCATTGTTTATTAGGTTTGAAGATTATCTTAAAAGTGTTTTGTAAAGCATTGTTTTGTATAGACTGTTGACTTTCGATGTTCTGGCTATGATTATTTACAAAAACTAAAGAGTTCTCAAAATTTACTTTGTAATCGAATGCAGTTTTAGCAAATAGTTCTAGCGTGACATAGTGATTGTTATTTAACCTCAAGTCAGAAGCATTCACAACATTGTAATAATTGGAAAATGCGTAGTTAGACTTTAGCCTAATTGTACTATTTAGTATGGGGAGATATTTCTCTACAAGAAAATCGGCAGTGATGTTTTCATTTGGTTTTGATGAGAAAAAATATTCTAGGTAACTATTTCTGCGATTGATAGAAATATTGGAGAAATAACTACCATGGTTTTTCAGATAATTGATACTTGCATTTAGTCGAAATTGCTGATATAGATTATTGATAGAGTAAACTACACTTATTACCAGCAGTTTTTGTAGAGAAAGTACAGGCTTACTGCTAGCAAACAATCTATTTGATAGCATAATTGGGTTAGAAAATAATGATTCTTCCGTGAAGTTCTTTTGACTAAGGCTACTATTTATCCCTAAAATAGATATGGGATTCAACTTTAATTTCAGTAAAAGAGATGGCTCAACTATGAAATTTTCTTGAAATAAATTCCCTAATTTTTGGGTAAAAAATCTTCCTTTCAATGAAGTCGAAATCCTCAACTTCCTTAAATTAATCTCGTATATTCCATGATTGTACAAATTACTTTTTGAATAAGTAAAATCATTGGTTGAAATGACCGTATCTGATGAGTTATAGAGATTCGAATATAGAGTTGTTTGTTCTACATAATTTCCAATTGAAAACGAATATTTAGACTTATTGGTACGACCCAAAAGAATTGCTTGAAGCTGAAAGGTGTTTTTTCTATTCCGACAGACTTGATTAAAGGTGGAATAAACGCTATTGCTACTGTCGGAGATAAGATTTAGTATAAAATTTTGATTAATATCATTAGAAGACTGGCTAGCTAGGAATTGTAGCGCATGCTTATCGGTTAATCTATTCGTAAAAAGTAATGATTGTTTAAAGTTATGGTTGTGTGTATTTAACTGAGCAGATTGGGTATTGAGAGTATTCTGTAAGATATTGGTGTGAGCATAGCTTTTTGTATTATCAAAAATGATTTTGTATTCTAACGAGCTTTGGTCTGATAGAATACTTTGGAGTTCTATATCGCCACGAGCTTGATGCGGTTCTTTTGCCGAAAGATAATAATCAGAAGTGGTAAGTATTCCTTGGGGAAGGAAATTCATATTTTCGATGGACTGAATAGAAGATACACGATCATTTAAGTAGTATAAATTTCCTTTTATACTTATTCTTTTATGGAGTTTTATAAGACCATTATAGTTACTAAATAATGCTTTGTTTATATTGGCTCTTTTATCATCTAAGTTATTCGAAATAATGATATCCGAAATAATAGGCTTTGCCAAGATGTTTTTATCTCGTAATTGTTCTACGTTTTGGTTTGTGGAAAAGTAATCGAAGGGAGAGTTGTTTTGCCCTATATTGTTATACGAAGCCGTACCAAAGGATTTATAATTTTGGGTAATACCTAATAAGTTTAAGGCATGATTTTGGGCTACGCCTCTGCCTTCTGATGCTCCCAGAGCTATATCTATACTCCCCGATACATCCAAATGAGCCTTTTTTAGTTTTAAATTCAACGCAACTTTATCATTGGAATCTATACTTTTTAGTAGTGGGTTTTCCGAAAAGTTCTCTATAACTTGCACCTCTTCAACCATATCCACATTGATGTTTTTAGTTCCAATAGCATAATTGAACCCAAATAAATTATCGCCTTCCAAGTTGACTGTTTCAATAGGTTTTCCTTTATAGGATATTTCTCCCGTTTTGTCGTTGACCTCTATGCCCGGCAGCACTTTGATGATATCAATGATTTTTCTTTCTGTACCATTGCTATACTTTGAAACATTAAATTTAGTAGTATCGCCATTTACTGTAAATGGCAAAGCCTTTGTCGATACAGTCACCTCCTGTAGCTCAACGACCGAGTCTTTTTCTAATATAAAGTTGTGAGTATAGATATTTGACTTTTTGATATCTTCAAGAGTCCAAGTATCCTTTTTATATTTATCTGCTGTTATTTCAATCAGTGCTTTTTTCAAATCGCTTGGTAATACCAAACGGTATTCTCCATTCTTTGTAGTACAAAAGGCTAGTATATATTGAGCATTGATAGAGTCTTTTACAACAATATTGGCATTATTGATTTTTTCTCCTTTATGGTTTTTTACGTTCCCGCTAATAATCTGCCCAACTACTGTATTTGATAACAAAAGAAATAGGAGTATATTAATATTCGAGACCGGTACCTTGCTGAGCTTTAGGATAAATAATTTCAGGAGCATCAATTTTGAGGTAACCGTTTGTTTCATTATCCGAATTTGCTTTTATCATTTTTACTGTGTTATTCACCGTCGAAATAAACTTGGTGGTAAAATCTAACCAGCTATAAAACTTGTACTTTTTTTGTATAGAAGTATCTATTTTCTCATTCAAATTTTTATTGATTTTTGATGCAGTAAACAGATAGGCATAATCATCACTATGAACTTCTAGAATCAGCCCTGTTAGTCCTCCAAATTTCCAAGGTCCGTTAGAATATGGATAATCAGCACTAAAGAATGCCACATATTTTCGCCCACGGAATGTTGTAATGGCACTATTGCATTTGTGACCAAGAATTGTTTTGGTATCTGGAGTTAAGCTCCACTTCATACAATGTAGAGAATCCTTTACATAAAACATTTTATTGAATAGCACATCACTTAAGTAGATAGTCTGTTCAGGAAAATTTTTTAACAAAATCAAACTGATACTCTCTGTATTGTTTGGCGTCCCATTAGGGATGTCTTTCCAAATACTCGTAGAGTCACTTAAAATAAGTAGATTTTTGTATGAGCTATCGTTGTATTTAACATTGTATTCAATGCTCATATTTTGAGCGAATGAAAGATATGAAATTAGCGTTACAATTGTTAAGAGTACTATTTTCATGAAATTTAGGGGTGGTTAATAGAGGAGTATTCAAAACTCCTCTATTATGGTTAATTACAATAAGAAACCTGCAACAGCATAAGCTTTATCACATGCCTGTCTTCTAGTGCATGTGCAAGAGATCGTTATTGAAACTTTATACTTGCCTGTTACAACGCTGACTGAGCAAGAAGTTTCTTCTAGCTTTTTTTTCAGTAGGTTTTTTGTTGTACTTTTCGATGATGCAAATCCTGTAGAGGTACCTATTAATAGGCAAGGGCTTGCAAGTAATACTTTTGCTTTTATGTGAGTAATTATTGAGCCAATGAAATATTGAAGGTTTAACAATTCATGCCTTTTATTCATGTTGGCATACTTCATTAGTTCTTTGATTTGTATAGGGAACGAACAAACCCTTAAAATCGTAGCTACATGATTTTTTGAGAGAAGCAATGGGTTTTTTAGGTGAGATCTCTAAACTTTTTACTATTACTTCTATGGCAAATCTAAAGGGTTTTCTATAGTTTTGTTATGCAGGTTTGAATAAAGTAAAGTAATACACTTGAATTTTTTACAATAAGTGCTATATTTATCCGATTGGTCTATATTTATACACGTTTTACTCTATTTTATTTATGAAAATTGGCTACAAACTACTTCTATTGAGAAAAAGAAATAATTACTCTCAAGAATTTATTGCAGAAAACGTCGGGGTTTCGCAATCTACTTATTCGCGCTTAGAAAGTGATAAATCAATACTGAAAGGGTATTTATTGAAACGATTTTGCGATTTTTATAATATCCCACCTTCGTACTTCTTATCTGATACCGAAAACATCATTCCTAAAGACCAGGAGGCTTTGAATAAAAAACTACAAGAAAAGGAGCGCTTGATTCACCAATTAGAGGAGGAAATAGGTGATTTAATGAACGAAGTCAATATTTTGAAGTCAAAGCTTTTTACTGAGACTTAAGTTGTATCGTGCTTATGCAATAATAGTTACTATTGACGAATTATAACACGGGTAAAAAAATGCTGTATTACAAAAAGTAATCAATGTTACGAGTTTTTAATTCTGCCACCATAGATACAAAAATAGGATTACCCAGAGAATATCTACAAAATGCCAGTAAAACACAATTAAGTTGACTTTGAGCTGATTGGGAGGGTTTACTGAATAGACAAAAGATTCAACATAAGAGAGTCTTTTGAGCGATTCAATAAAGATTTTTACCAAAAAAATCAATCCCACAACGATATGAAGAATGTGTAGTCCTGAAATCATCACAATAAATCCTCGGGAGGTTCGAATCGCTGAGTTGGCATTGAGCTCAAACAACTCCTTCCAACCGAATAACTGCATGACAATAAAGCAAATACCAAGGGCGAGCGTGCTACCCATATAGAATCGATAGCTTTTAAAATTGTGCTTATCAAAACTCCATTCGGCAAGATATAACGTAAGACTGCTGATGAGCATTAATAAAGTACTTGCCCAAAAAATTTCAGGCAAAATCAGGTTACCAAAACCAGCTTCGGGTCTGCTCAAAATGGTATAGAATACCAATAAGCCCAAAAACAATAAGCCACTTCCAAACATGGCTAACTGTAGCATAAACTTAAAAGGTTCTTTGCGTTGCATAATTTTAATTTGAAGGAAGGCAATACCTCTGTACTTATTCCAAAGGACCTTGCCAAACCATATATTCTTTAAATGCATGTTTTATTGCTGGGGTATTTTCAAAAATCCCAAATACCGTTGAGCCCGAACCTGTCATAGAAGCATATTCAGCCCCAAGGCTATAAAGCGTATCTTTGATTTCTTGAAGTACAGGATATTTGGGCGTAAGACTCGTCTCAAAATCATTTAAAATAGTACCTTTCCAAGTATCTAATGGCTGAGATAAAGCTATTTGTAAATCAACATTGGCTGGTTTAGGCTTAATAGAACCGTATGCTTCGGCTGTTGAAATATGAATATTGGGATTGACCAATACAATATATTTCCCTTTTAGTGAAACAGCTATTTCATCAAATTGGTCTCCTTTTCCGAAACAATATTTCGGTTTATTTTCGATAAAAAAGGAACAATCACTCCCCAACTGACTCGCATACGCCTGCATGGCTTTATCGTCAAGCCCTAAATCGAATAACGAGTTTAGTGATTTAATGGTAAATGCACAATCTGCTGAGCCTCCTCCCAAACCTGCTCCAATAGGTACAACCTTGTGTAAATGAATACGCACAGGAGGTATTTCTGGAAAATCCTTTTTGAGTAAATGATAGGCTTTCAAACAGAGATTTTGACTGGCGTCTCCAGGAATATCAATGCCTGTACTCTCAAAACTCAAATTTTCTGCTGGCAATATCTCTAGCGCATCGCTCCAACCCACAGGATAAAAACATGAACTTAAATTATGAAATCCATCAGCACGTTTCTCGGTGATATAAAGTCCTATGTTAATCTTAGCGTTGGGAAAAGTTAGCATTTTGAGTAATTCTAATATGTTTAATGTTTAGTAGTCACAAATATACTAGAGGCGTAGTGTAAGTCTATACACTCTAGTTTAAGTATCATACTTTGACTAATTTTTTGTAAAGTTTATCAACTTAAAATATCATCTATTCTATTCGGATAATCAGTGATAATTCCATCGACACCCATCATAATCAAACGACGCATATCTTCTATTTCATTAATCGTCCAAGGCACCACACGAATTCCTTTTTGGTGACAAATCTCTATTTTACCTTCCGTTAAACTTTTATAGTAAGGGCTAAAATAATCAGGTAAAAATCCCAACTTTTCTAAAGATGGACGAACTCCTTCATTAGTCACCAAAGCCGAAAGTTGTACTTTAGGATAAACTCCCAAATCCATTTGTTGTTTGCAGTATTTCAAAATATTAAAGTCAAAACTCTGAACAATAACATGCTCAGGATTAATATTTTTCAAGACTTCAAATACTTTGTCACAAAATACATTTACCTCTTGAGGCTGGCTAATACCATATTCTTTTTCCTCTGATTTGATTTCGATGTTATACCCAAAATCAGGATATTTTTTGCGTTGTGCTTCACAAGCCTTTAACATTTCAGCAAGCAAGGGTTTGTGAGCTGCCATTGGCTTTTGCTCTGGAAATAACTTATTTCCTCTTTGACCAACATCAAAACTGCGAATTTGTTCATAAGAAAGCTGAAACAAATTAAGGTCTTTCTCCTCTCTTTTAAGCACAGCCTTACCTGTTGGATGTGAACAAAAAAGTGAGTTGATATACGGCTCGTGTGAAACTACCACATCGAGATCTTTACTCAGACAGACATCTAATTCCAGATAGTCAATAGGGTACTTCAAAGCCTCCAAGAAGGCTGGGATAGTATTTTCTGGTAAAAGTCCTCTACAACCTCTATGTCCTTGAAAAATAATGGATTGTATCATGTTAAAACGTGTGATATTGTATGTTTTTACAAAAAAGAAAATATATTTAAGCTATTGTGAAAAAGGATGAGTCGAGAGTTTTGCAAATAGTTTATCAAAATTTTTCTCTTTCCCCAAAGCTTCCCTATTTAAAAAGCATTGCTAATTACTTAATGTAATCAAGCTAGTAATTGTTCTTCTATTTCTAATGTTTATATTTATAAAAAATATTGCAATTGTTCAATAATTGAACGCTGTAAACTTGCCGATTCACCAAACTAAAACGCAACCACCCAATGAAAGTTGTTAAAACTCTTGTTACTGTCGGTATTACTGTAGGTCTTTGCTATGCCCTAAATCGTGGCTGGGGGACTGTTCCTCCGATGGGAAATTTTCTAAGTCCATTTACAGGCTTCTGGACTAATGCCGAAGCTATTGCCCCAAAATCTGAGCCCCAAGTATTAAATATTTCAGGCTTACAAGACGAAGTTACGATAGAATATGACGAAACGGGCGTACCACATATTTTTGCCCAAAACGACCACGACTTGTATTTAGCACAAGGCTATATTACGGCAAAAGACCGCCTCTGGCAAATGGAGTTTCAGACTCATTTTGCAGCAGGTCGTTTAACTGAAATTGTGGGTGAAAAAGCCCTCGAACAAGACCGCTATCAACGAAGAATGGGGTCGGTTTTTGGTGCAGAAAAGTCTTTTGAAGGAATGATGGAAGATCCCAAAGGCAAAGTGGCACTTGAAGCTTATTCGGACGGTATCAACGCCTATATTTCTCAGCTTAAGCCAAGAGATTATCCTGTTGAATATAAATTGCTAGGCTATGCTCCAGAGCCGTGGACTCCTATCAAAAGTGCTTTGTTTCTCAAAAATATGTCATTTGTCCTTGCTTCTGGTACAGACGATTTGCGCATGACTAATATTTTAGGAAAATATGGTAAAGCAGTAGCCGAAGAGCTTTTTCCTAACTATCCTTTCAAAGAAAGCCCCATTATTCCAGAAGGAACGCCTTTAGATTTTAAACCTATTCCATTACCCAAAGCTCCTGTTGATTTTGTCGGAATTGGAAGTAATAAAGTAGCCGAAGAACGTGACAAAGGAATAGGTTCAAATAACTGGGCTGTAGGTGGCGAAAAGTCTGTAACAGGCTTGCCGATTTTATCCAACGACCCACACCTAACCTTGAGCTTACCATCTATTTGGTATCAAGTTCAGTTGACAGCGCCAGGGGTAAATGTTTATGGTTCCACTATGCCAGGAACGCCCAATGTAATCATCGGTTTCAACAATGATATTGCATGGGGGGTAACCAATGTGGGTGCTGATGTGGTAGACTGGTATCAAGTAAAATTTAAGGATGCTAAGAAAGAAGAATATTGGCACTACAACCAATGGAAAAAAATCCAAAAACGAATAGAAACCTACACCGTAAAAGGTGGAAAAACGGTAGTAGACACAGTTCTTTATACACATCATGGTCCCGTTGTATATTTGGACAACGAAAAACCTATTCGTGACAATATCCCGACTGGTCACGCCTTGCGTTGGATCGCTCACGAAAAATCACAAGAATTAAGTGCCTTCTATCATTTGAACCGTGCCAAAAATTATGATGAATATGTGAAAGCCTTAGGATATTATTCGGCACCTGCCCAAAACTTTATTTTTGCCAGTAATCAAAACGATATTGCCTTGTGGGTCAATGGGAAATTCCCACTAAAAGCTCGTGAGCAAGGCAAATACATTTTGGATGGCACTAACCCTGCGGCTGATTGGCAAGGTTTTATTCCTCAATTGCATAATCCCCATGTAAAAAATCCTAAACGTGGTTTTGTAAGCTCGGCAAACCAGTCGTCAACCGACCCTAAATATCCTTATTATATTAACTGGGAATTTGCCCCTGCCGAGCGTGGACGCCGTATCAATACTCGTCTACAAACCATGAACAAAGCAACGGTTGATAGCTTGAGAGAATTACAAAATGATAATTATAATCTCAAAGCCGAAGATTGGTTGCCAACTATGTTGAGTTTTGTGAAAAAACCTACGCAAAAACAAATGGAAGCATTGCGTGTCTTACAGCTTTGGAATAAATACAATAATCCTGATGAAATAGGCCCAACTTTATTTGCTGTTTGGGTAGATTTGTTGAACAATGCCATTTGGGAAGACGATTTTGGTTATGACAAAAATATTCCGATGAAATCGCCATCGCATGCACGTACGCTACAATTGATTTTGAAGCAACCGAACGCAGCATGGTTCGATGACCTAAGAACAAAAGATAAGAAAGAAACCATCGAAGAATTAGCCAATGTAACACTCAATGCAACGATTGACAGTTTGACAAAATGGCAAAATGCACCAATAGGAACAGCTTGGGCTTGGGAAAAATATAAATCAACAGACATCAAACACTTGATTCCGGGCTTAGATGCTTTGAGTAAAATGGATGTCAAAATTGGTGGAGGAAGCGGAATCGTCAATGCTACAACGGGTCGTACAGGACCATCGTGGCGTATGATTGTACAATTAGGCAAAGACAAATCGGTAAAAGGATATGGCGTATTCCCTGGTGGACAGTCAGGAAACCCCGGAAGCCCACATTATGACGATATGATCGAAACTTGGCGTAAGGGAGAATTAAATTCTTTACTTTTCTTACAAAACAAAGAAGAAAAAAGTGAAAGAATCAAACAAACCTTAGTCTTGAAAAAGAAATAGTAAGATTAGACAGTCATATCATTTTACGATGTTTTATTCAAAATAGTAGAAAGCAAATGAGCAAATCTTCAAATAACACCATATTGAGTCCCTTTGCAGGGCTATTATTGGCACTAGCCATCTTATTTCAGTATTTATTACCGTGGTGGTCTGTGGCTTTGGCTAGCGCTATTGCAGCGTTTTTATTGGCAGGTTCGGCAGGAAGTGCATTTCGCGTTGGTACAATAATCAATGTTCTCGTTTGGTTTATGATGGCTTTTTGGAGCCATTGGCGAAGCGAAGGCATATTAACTACCAAAATTGCAGGTGTTTTACCTTTAGGAGGAAGTGCCGTTGTATTATTCGTGGTGACGCTTGTAGTTGGAGGGTTAATTGGGGGCTTAGGGGCACTAAGTGGTTTTCAGGTAAGACAATTAGTCAAGAAATGAGGGTATTATTAAATGTACTACTTCCAAAATCTGCTATTCCCCAATCCCGATTTGCATTTTTGGGTCAAGAATGATTATCTTGTCAAAGATTAGCATCAGATAGATAGGCAGTCACCCACACCAATACCATGCTGAGTAACAGTGAGAAAACGATGGATAATTCCTAAAAAAAACTATCTTTGCGAACATTTTTTAACAAGTATCATCTGATTTATCAATACTATTAACAATTTAAAAATGAAAAAATTATCCCTAATTTTGTGTGGAGGTTTGGCAATTGCAACAACTTTATTCTCTTGTAACAAAGGCGAAGAAAAAGCAAGTACAGCTTCTTCATCTTCTGCTGCAATCTCAGTTGACGGAAAAAAAGTAGTTTTTGTAAATACAGATTCTTTGTTGACGAACTATCAATTTTACAAAGACGCTCAAAAAGAATTTGAAAACAAAGGTTACCGTTTACAAGTTGATTTAGGTCAACGTGAGCGTGCACTTCAAACTGAAGGCGCTGCTATCCAACAACGTGCGCAAGCAATGACTCAAGCAGAATTGCAAGCAGCAGATATGATGTTGAGAAAGAAAGCTGGCGAATTGCAACAATACAGTCAACAAAAACAAGCATCTTTGGCTCAAGAGCAAGCTAAAAAACAAGAAGAACTTTATACAAACATTCGTGAGTATATCAAAAAGCACAATGCTGAGAACAAATACGAGTTTGTTTTAGGTTATAGTTCAAATGGTGGTGGTATTCTATATGCTGACAACGCAGTAGATGTAACACAGCAAATTATTGACGGTCTTAACAAAGAATACGCTGAGAAAAAAGGGGCTGCTAAGAAATAATCTTATCTGCCCGACTTAGCTATAAGTCTTTTGCTCATAAAGCCATACAGCCATAAACTGTATGGCTTTTTTTGTCATCTTTTGAGCAAAAAACTATTTATGAAATTGAAATGAATGAGATAAATCACTCATTCACAATTCACACAATCACAATTAAAAAAATGGGAAAAGAAAAAATTGAAAAAAGTATTAACATCAAAAACAAAAGAGCCTCTTTTGAATACTTTTTCCTAGAAACCTATACAGCAGGAATTATGCTAATGGGAACCGAAATCAAATCTATTCGTCAAGGAAAAGTAAATCTTACAGATGCGTATTGCGTGTTTTTGGATGAAGAGCTTTTTATCCGTCAGATGAATATTTCAAAATATAGCGAAGGAACTCACTACAATCACGAACCTCTTCGTGATAGAAAGTTGTTGTTAACCAAACGTGAGTTAGGGAAGTTACAAAACAAACTAAAAGACCAAGGTTTAACCATGGTTCCCACACGTATGTATATTTCGGATAGAGGTTTTGCTAAGGTAGAAATCGCACTAGCGAAAGGTAAAAAGCTTTACGATAAGCGTGAAACCATCAAGGAAAAAGATGTAAAACGTAATATGGAACGAGAATAAACGCACGTTTCAGTAAAAATATAAAATTATGTTGGAGAGAATACCAGTCAATTTGATTACTGGCTATTTGGGAGTTGGAAAAACCACCGCTATTGTCAATCTGCTCAAGCAGAAGCCAGAAGACGAAAAATGGGCAGTATTAGTCAATGACTTTGGGGAAGTATCAATTGATCATCTTACGTTAGCATCCGAAGGCGACAAGGAATTGCAAGTCGTGGAAGTTGAAGGAGGCTGTATTTGTTGCTCAGCGGCACAAAATATGCACTTTTCGCTTCAAATGATGCTCACACGTTTGCGTCCTAATCGCATTTTGATTGAACCAACAGGGATGGGGCATCCAGCGAGTATTTTAGATTTGCTACGAAGCCGTGCCTTTTCCAACGATATCTATGTTGACACCACAATTTGTATCTTAAATCCAGCACAATTAAGTCGTGAGCGTTATCAAACCGATGGCACTTATCTCGACCAGATTTCTCTAGCAGATGTATTGGTTGCCAATAAAACTGATTTGTGTACCGAGGAGGAACTTGAGTTTTTTTGGGAATATGCCGATGAGATATATCCACCCAAATTAGTTGTAGATAGGATTGAGCAAGGACGTCTAAAGCCAGAATGGCTAAGTTTAGGAATTGATGAAAATCGTTTACCTCAATTCCCAAATGAGCATTTAGAGCACGAGTCGCCAGTAGAAAATCATACGACTCAATCTGTTTTGTTCCAACAAGTACCAAGAGTTGGAAAACCCCTCATGAAACCCAACAAAGGCTTGGGAAGTTATTCGTGTGGCTGGATTTTTTCGCATAAAGAAGTATTCGACCTCAATAAACTCAATATGTTGATAGTACGTTGGTATTTTGACAATAAAATCCATCGAGCTAAAGGAATCTTACGAACAGGCGAAGATTGGTATTTGTACAATTGCGTAGAAGGTATGCCAACGAGCCATTATTTGGCATACAGAAGAGATAGCCGTCTAGAGCTCATTTCGTCAGAGCCACTCGATTGGAAAGCACTACAGCTCCAAATTCAGGAATGTATTGTGTAAGGGCTGAGTTAAGAGTGAGAAATTTTGAATAAATAATTACATTAGTTTTTGGGGTTTCATTTTCTATCATTCACTTCCAATAGCAGATACACAACTAACTATTAACATTAGCTTACAACATAAAATCTCATGTATAAATTGTTTGCTCAGCTTTTGATTGCATTGGTACGCGTTTATCAGGCTATTATCTCTCCATATTTCCCTAATGCTTGTCGCTATAACCCAACGTGTTCACAATACATGATTGAGGCTATTCAAGAATGGGGGATTTGGAAAGGAACTCGTCTGGGGCTAAAACGTATTTCCTCTTGTCATCCTTGGGGTGGCAGTGGTCATGATCCAGTGCCTCGTAAAGGCGAGCAGCACTAAATATAGGCAAGTAAAAAGAAGTTATAAGTTAACAGTATATCAGTTATTATAATGAATCCGTAATCAAAAGAATGCAATCAATATGTTCCACAGATATGTTATTAATGTAATCTTTCCTATTACTTAGTTGGATGCTGAAATCAAAAATCCGCAGTCCACAATCCCTTAGGTGTTTCTTGCCTAATCCCTCTTTATCTCATGGAAAAAAAGATTCTTCATAAAATCCCTACCAATATCATTACAGGTTTTTTGGGTGTTGGCAAAACTACAACCATTTTACATATTCTTAAGCACAAACCTGCCGACGAGCGCTGGCTCGTGATTGTCAACGAATTTGGTGATGTTTCTATCGACCATATTCCTATGGAAGCACAAAGTCAAGGTCAAGAAATGGCTGTTCGCTATGTGGCTGGAGGATGTATTTGTTGTACTGCCAATTTGCCTTTGCAAACGACTCTTACACAGAGTATTCGTCAGGTAAAACCACATCGAATTTTGATAGAACCAACAGGAATTGCTCATCCCGAAGCTATTATTGATTTATTGCAAGGCGAGTTCTTGTCAAAAGTAATTGACTTGCGTGCGACTATTTGTTTAGTCAATCCTATTCAATTAATGGACGATAAGTACTTCGACGATGAAGTGTATCAAGATCAAATCACGCTGGCAGACGTTTTGGTCGCTAATAAGGCAGATTTAGCGAGCGATGAACTGCTTCAAAAATTTGCTAAATGGGCACAAGCGCTTTTCCCTCCAAAGGTTATGATTGCTGCTGTAGAAAAGGGAGAAATAGACCTCAATTGGCTTGATATAGAGCCCTATCCACATCGTAAAGCTGTGTATATGAATGCTCATTCAAATCAGCTAGAAAACATACAAATCCCTGAAAATCAGGAAGAAAATCTACAACCATTACCTAATAAGCCAATCAAACGAGAAGGACGCGCTTTGGGTACTTTTGGATGCGGTTGGGTGTTTCATCCAGATGAAATTTTCTCAAAAAATCAATTATTAGCTTGGATTGACTCATTAAAAGGCTTCGAAAGAATAAAAGGTGTATTTAGAATAGGAGAAAAAAACTGGATTTTTATCAATAAAACAACCGATGAGCCAGCGAATGAATGCTCGATAGCTTATCGTAAAGACAGTAGAATTGAGATAATTTCCTTAAAACCAGCCACTTGGTCATTAATAGAAAAACAGTTATTAGATTGTCGTAAAAGTGACCCAAATCAAGTCGATATCCCAAGTTTTAAAATGCCTTTCAATCTAAAATGATAAACATGAGTCATCTTAAATTGAGTGAATTGAGATTGAGTGAATGAGTGATTATTTTAAATAGGTATTTTATTAGTAGAGACGCAATGCTTGCGTCTTAAGCCTAGTAGAATCTAGCGAGATAGTATCAAAAAAAGGGGGCAGAAAACAATTTTCGACCCCTTTTTTTTGATGAAAACTTGGAGAATAATCCCAACCTTAAATTCGGGATGACTCCTATTTATAGCTCCATTTTCAAATCTTCAAATTCCCTAATTTTCAAATTTGAATCCTATCGCCAGTACTTTGGATACTTTCGAGTTTTGTGAGCATTATTAAACATCAATGCAACTAAAACCAATACGATTGCGCCTGTCAGCAAGGGAGTAAACAAGAAGCTCCATGAGGCATGAGTCAAAATAATCACCATTACGTCAGCTCCTGCTGGCGGATGTACCGTTTTGGTGAGTTGCATGATAGCTAATGAAATTCCTACGCCCAATGACATAGAAAAAATACTGTCTCCTACCCAATACAGACAACATAAGCCCACAATTCCTGCGATTAAGTGTCCTCCAATGATATTCCTCGGTTGTGCCAAAGGGCTATCTGGAACACCAAATGCCAAGATACAAGTAGCTCCAAAAGGAGCAATCAACATGGGTGTTTGAGTCCATTCAGCTATTAGACCAATACTCGCTATACCAATCAATCCTCCGATGGCCGAACTAAAGGCATGCGTCCATTTAGGACGAGCGGGGCTTCGCTCGTTTGTTTTAAACTTTGCTAAATAATTTTTCATGGTTTTGTTTCAGATGCTTAGCCTATAGGTTAAGTCATATAATCATAAGACAAAATTACACAAGAAGGTTTCATTTACAATCGGAAAAATACAAGCGTTTAACTGCCTAGTAATCAACCTAAAAGAGTGATGATGGAAAAAATACAAATTCAAATTATTTTGAAAGGATTTTAATGGTAGAATTTTAAGATGAGGTACTTTATTTTCTTAATAAAAAAATCTAGAAAAAATGCCAGAATAAGTATTAATGCAAAATAAAATTGCCTTAATACGCTCTAAGCTATAAGCCGTAGGCATTAGGCAAGCACAACTTTTTGCTTATGGCATATAGCTTAATGCCTATTGTGGGTAAAATTTATTTTGCCCTACAAATTACTTTAACATAACCATAAAATAGGATTAATACTCAAGCAAAAAGTAGAACCTACTTTTGTGGTTCTTTTATCGATAACAAATGATTCGTATAAACGAAAAGCCATAAGTTAGGGATATGAATTGTTAAAAAAGCTTGTATCTTTTGAACAACTCTGTGTAGTTTGATAATCAGCGATTTGTCCAAAAACAAAACATCCAATTTTATGAAAAAGCTTATTTTATCAGCATTACTGGCGTCTACCGCTTTTAATAGCTCCTTGTTGGCACAAACTTTTGAAATAGAAGGTCATCGGGGTGCACGGGGATTGATGCCTGAAAATACCATTGAAGCATTTAAGAAAGCAATCGATTTGGGTGTCAATACACTTGAACTGGATGTCTGTATCACCAAAGATAACAAAGTAGTGGTTTCGCATGAGCCTTATATGCTGGCTCAATATATGTCAAAACCCGATGGAACTCCTGTGAGTAAGCAAGAGGAAAAATCACTGAATTTGTATCAAATGACTTACAAAGAAATCAAGCAATATGATTCTGGGGTTCGTGGTAATTCGGGCTTTCCTGAGCAGCAAAAGGTTTCTACTTACAAGCCACTTTTGGTTGATATGATTAAAGCTTGTGAGGCATATATCAAGAAGAATGGTTTGCCACCTGTTAAGTATAATGTTGAAATCAAATCTGGCGAAAAAGAATATGGCATTTATCAGCCTTCAACAGTTGAGGAGTTTTCAGATTTGGTACACAAAGACTTAAAAAAACTTCTTCCTGCCGACCGTATTATCCTACAAAGTTTTGACTTTGCCATTTTGAAGCACTGGAAAAAACAAATTGATGCGGGCAAATATATGCCAGTACAATTGTCAGCACTTACAGGCGAACTAGGCCCAGAGGCAACATTCGATGCTTTAGGTTTTTTGCCAGTTTATTATAGCCCTTATTTTAAGCTAGTTACCCCAGAAAGAGTAAAAGCCTGCCATGACAAAAATGTAAAGCTAATGCCTTGGACAGTCAATGAAATTTCGGATATGAAAAAAATGAAAGAACTCGGTACCGACGGACTCATTACTGATTATCCAAATCGAGTAAAAAGTATTCAATAACCCCAATTTCTCATAAAAATCAATGAAAAAAAACCTTCTTTTTAGCATTTTATGCTGTTTAGGCAATGTTATTTTTGCCCAAACCCATACGCTCAAAAATGCTCATTCGCATAATGATTATGAACACCAACAGCCTTTTTACCAAGCTTTTGGCTTAGGCTTTGGCTCTATTGAAGCTGATGTATATTTACAAAAAGACGAAATTTTTGTCTCTCATGAAGAAAAAGACATTACGCCAACCCGTACATTTCGCAAACTATATTTAGAGCCCATATTGAGAGAGGCTTCGTTGAATCCTAATGGTATCCGACCATTTCAATTGTTGATTGATTTAAAAACGGAAGGAGTATCAACCCTTACAGCTTTACAAAAACAATTACAGCCATATCGTCAGTATTTCGACAAAAAAAATAACCCCAATGCAATTCAAATTGTGGTAAGTGGCGAGCGTCCCGCTCCTAGTACATGGTCACAATTTGATGAGATTTTTTACTTTGATGGAAGAGATAAAGAATCCTATCCTACCGATTTGCAGTGGCGTGTTCCGATGATTAGTGCCTCATTTAGAGATTTTTCTAAATGGAATGGCTTAGGACGCTTGCCTGCCAATGAATATAAGCGTTTGGAAACATTTGTAACTAAATGGCATTCTGCTCATAAAACAGTTCGTTTTTGGGGAGCACCAGACAATCGTACTGCCTATACCACATTTATCAAACTAGGAATGGATTGGATTGGTACCGACCATTTGGAACAATTGAGTGAATATCTGCAAAAATTACCAAACAATCTTTCGCTTGTCAAAACTACACATGAAGCCTACTATCCTACTTTCAAATCGGATGGTATTCAGAAAAAATCAAAAAATGTGATTTTGTTGATTGGTGACGGAATGGGTATTGCTCAGATATATGCAGGTTTTACAGGAAATAGAGGTGATTTGAATGTTTTTAGAATGAAACAAGTGGGTTTGTCAAAAACCAACTCTGTTGATAATTTCCATACTGACTCGGCTGCTGGTGCTACAGCGATGGCAACAGGACAAAAGACTAACAATCGCTATTTGTCAGTTGATACCAAAGGTGATAGCATTGCAACCTTACCAGAGGTGCTAAATCGTTATAAGATTCCATCGGGAGTAGTCGTTGCGGAAGAAATTACAGGAGCCACTCCAGCAGGATTTTATGCGCACCAGCCAGAACGCAGTTGGAGCAGTGAGATCATCAAAGATTTGTTGAAAAGCCCTATCAAATTGGCTATTGGTGGAGGAAGTACCCTCATTAGCGAGGCACAGAAAAAAGCAAATCCAACGACTTTGTTCTTAAATGATTTATCTCAATTGAATCCCGCAAATCCTAGCAAAGCCATTGTGTTGGTTCAGGATTCATTGGTAAAACCCAAGCAGAAAGGTCGTGGAGAGTATTTGTCACAAGCTTTTGATAAAGCTATTGCACAACTTTCGACCTCGAAAGACGGCTTTTTCTTGATGGTAGAAGGTTCTCAAATCGACCATGGTGGACATGCCAATCAATTGCCATTTGTGGTAGACGAAATGATTGATTTCGATAAAGTAATTGGTAAGGCCATGGCTTTTGCTGATAAAAATGGTGAAACAACGATTATCGTTACTGCCGATCACGAAACAGGTGGCTTGACACTTCATGATGGTAATTTTAATACAGGTCAATTAGAAGGTAATTTTGCCACACCTGACCATACAGGCATTCCCGTAATGGTATTTTCGTATGGACCAAACTCTACCTTATTTCAAGGTTTTTACGAAAACAATACTATTTTCAATAAAATCTTACAGTGCTTTGGTAAAGGAAAGTAGAGGGTGAAGTGAGTCATCCTGAATTAATGGTTGAATGATACTTTGCGTCTAAAGAGGTATTATCCCAAATGCAGTATCAAAAAAGGCGTTCGAAATTTTTTTTTCGAACGCCTTTTAAGTACCTGTCAAGATATTCCTAACATCTGAGCAAATTTTAGACCTCTTCAAGATTAAGAATGGTTTATGTTTATAACCCTCACTGCTGTTAATGAAATGTTAAAGGATACGAACTTGTAGGCGATAAACGTTAATTTTGAACTATGAATTCAAAGACCTTACGCATATTTGTTGCGCTGTCAATCTTGCTAATGGCTGGCGTTATTGTAATCCAATATTTTTGGTTTAAACAGGCTTATAATATCCAAGACCGAGATTTTGACCAGCGTGTGACTTCCGCTCTAAGAGTGGTAAGTCGCCGTATCCTTGACTTTAACCATAATCCCAATAATAAGCTTTTGCAGCCCGTCGAGCGTGTAACCTCGAACTATTACACCGTACAGACCAATGATACCATCAATGCAAAAGTATTGGAAGAATTCCTGAAGCAAGAATTTGCCAGAAGCGATATCCGTCTCAATTTTGAGTATGGGATATATGATTGTTTGAGCGACAGAATCAATTATAAATCATTTGTTTGTCATTCCGAAAATTGTGATAGAAGTGACTCTACAGCGCATTATCGTTTTCCAGACCTCAATATCCATAATTACTATTTTGGCGTATATTTTCCTGATAAAAAATTCTTCTTATTGGGCGATTTAGATAATTGGTTTATTTCTTCGACTATCCTTTTGGTAGTAATGGCTTTCTTCGTGTATGCCCTTATGGTGATTTTTAAGCAAAAACGCCTTTCTGAAATTCAGAATGATTTTATTAATAACATGACCCACGAGTTCAAAACGCCTATTTCTACTATTTCTATTTCGTCTGAGGTATTGATGAAACCCGAAATAGTGAATACGCCCGAGCGCCTACTCAGCTATGCTTCAATTATCAGAAAAGAAGCCTCACGACTCAAAAAAAATGTGGATACAGTACTTCAAACAGCCAATATCGACCAAAAAATAGATAAGCTCAATTTGGAGGAAATCGATATACACGAGCTTTTGGAGGATTTGAGTATTAATTGTGAACCGATTTTTAAAGAAAGAAAAGGTGAACTGATGCTTGATTTACGAGCAAGTTCAACATTAATCAAAGCTGATAAATTACATATTAGCAATGTTATCCACAACTTGATTGATAATGGACTAAAGTATTGTGAGATTATTCCTAAAGTGAAAATTAGTACTTACAATCAAGGGAATGATGTAGTTATTAGCATTCGTGACAATGGAATTGGTATTTCGGAACGTGACCAAAAGCATATCTTTAATAAATTCTTTAGAGTACATACTGGCGATGTTCACAATGTGAAAGGTTTTGGCTTAGGATTGTACTATGTCAAAGAAATGGTTGAAGGACATAAAGGAAAAGTGGAGCTCAAAAGTAAATTAGGCGAAGGCAGCGAGTTTCGCTTGTTTTTTCCACAGGTAAAGAATATTTAGTAATTGAGTGAGTTGTGAACGAGTGATTTAAAGATAGATTTATCGAAAAATCACTCAATCACAACCCACTCAATCACTAAATTACAAAGGATAGTCTTTCAAAAACTCTCTTGTGATAACGATTTTTTGGATTTCAGAAGTACCTTCACCGATGGTACAAAGTTTGGCATCACGATAGAATTTTTCTACTGGAAAATCTTTTGTATAGCCATATCCTCCAAAAATTTGTACAGCATCGGTTGCAACTTCTACCGCAATTTCCGAAGCATAATATTTAGCCATAGCGGCTTCTTTGGTCATACTTGTTCCTTCCATTTTGAGTTCGGCAGCATGACGAGTCATCAGCTCGGCAGCATGAACCTTGGTAGCCATATCAGCCAATTTGAAACTGATTCCTTGAAACTGTACAATTGCCTGTCCAAATTGCTGGCGTTCTTGTGCATATTTTGCGGCGGCGGCCAAAGCACCTTTAGCAATACCTAATGACAATGAAGCAATAGAAATACGTCCCCCATCCAAAATTTTCATGGCTTGTTTGAAACCATCGCCTTCTTCACCCAAACGAGCAGATACAGGAATTCGACAGTCTTCCAATATTACCTCGGCCGTTTCGGAGGCACGCATCCCAAGTTTATTTTCTTTTTTGCCAAACTTCAGGCCAGGGTTTCCTCTTTCTACGATAAAAGCAGTGGCATTATTTTTTGCACCTAATTCACCCGTACGAGCCATAATAACAACCACATTACCAGATTTTCCATGCGTAATCCAACATTTGGAGCCATTGAGTACATATTCGTCACCCTCACGACGTGCCACGCAGGTCATACGAGCCGAATCTGAACCCGTATTAGGTTCTGTCAAACCCCAAGCACCAATCCATTCGCCAGAAGCTAATTTGGGAAGATAGGTTCGTTTTTGTTCTTCGTTGCCAAACTGTAGAATATGATTGGTACAAAGAGAATTATGAGCAGCTACCGAAAGACCAATTGAGCCACACACTTGGGCAATTTCTTCAATAATGCTCACATACTCTTGATAGCCCAAACCAGAGCCACCGTATTGTTCAGGTACTAGAACTCCCAAAAATCCTTGTTGCCCTAATTGGTGCATCAAGTCGATAGGAAAGTGTTGTGCTTCGTCCCATTCCATCACATGTGGTCGAATATGGCGCTCTGCAAATTCTTTGGCCGCTAGGCGGACTAAATCATTTTTTGAATTGTACATTTTATAGTTAAAGGTTTGTTGATAAAGTGTAATTTTTAAGTAAATAGTCTATAAAAAGATTTTAGAGACTATTAGGTTTATAGATTTTTTGTCATCTTTATACTAACAAGATAACGTTCTATAGACGACAATTTGATGAAAAAGTCCTGAAATTTCTAAAAATATTTTAATTATGCAAAATTCTTCATCAGCAATTCTCGATGTTTCTATTGCACCATCAGGTGTTGCTACTATTACTTTTTCTCATCTACCAACCAATGCAATGCCAATTGTACTTTTGGGAGATTTAGAGAATGCCATAGAAAAATTGGCAGAAGATTCTAAAGTGCAAATCATTATTTTGCAAAGTGGCGGAGAGAGAACTTTTTGTTCGGGAGCAGATTTCAATCAGTTATTGACTATTGATAATTTGGAAGATGGTAAAATATTTTTTAGCGGTTTTGCCAAAGTGATTAATGCTTGTCGAAAATCTTCAAAAATTATTATTGGTCGTGTACAAGGTAAGGCTGTTGGCGGAGGGGTTGGCTTGGCGGCGGCTACTGATTATTGCTTCGCTACGCAGGCCGCAAGTATCAAATTAAGTGAATTAAGCATCGGAATAATTCCTGCAGTTATAGAGCCAGCTGTAAGTCGTAAAATTGGACTTTCCTCATTTTCGAAAATGTCGTTGAGACCTACCGAATTTTATTCGGCACAATGGGCTTTTGAGCAAGGATTGTTTTCAGATGTATTCGATACAATCGAGCAGATGGATGATGCAATTTTAAAGTTGGCCGAGCAATTAGCTAGTTATAATCCAGAAGCTTTGAAAGAGCTAAAAAAAGTTCTTTGGCAGGGTACAGATCATTGGGATACACTATTGTATGAAAGAGCCGAAGTGAGTGGAAAATTGGTTTTGAGCGAGTTTACGAAACTAGCCTTGCGCAAGATTTAACCAACACTTTTTTCATGTCTAGACATAAAGCAATCTAAATGAATTACTTCTTCGTATATATGTGGTATTTAAGTAGTTGATTAACAGTTGGTAATAAGGTTGTTACGTTTTTGTAAAACCTTGTTATTACATCATCCTTTAACCCATTATCAATATGAAGAAGTTTTTCGCTTTTGTAGTTTTGTTCACAGGTGCATCCTTTGGTCTAAAGGCACAAGTTTTACCACTTTCGCCCAATATTACAGCTTTGGCAACACCTGTTGTTTCGCCATCTGGTCTTAATGCTCCCGTTAATCTTTCAACAGTAAGTTACTCTCCATCACTTGGAGTAGCCAATAACCTTCGTAACCTAGTAAGTCTGAACAACAATGGAAACAACACCATTATTGTTCAGTCTATCACAAATGGGATTACTACTCAAGGAGCGGCTATTGCCAATCAGGGAACGACTGCAACGGTGCAAACTACTCCAAACTCAGCAACTGCAATTATTGCAGCTCCGACAGCGATAACCACAACACTTTTGAACAATACAGGTACAGGTGTATCTGCAACGCCGACAGCGGTTATTCATTTACAAAAAAACAATTAAAAATATTGCTTTTCGGAGGCATATTTCGAGAAACATAAACGATTGGAATTATTTCGAGCGAAGTACAGAAAAGCACCAGTTTTAATAACTGGTGCTTTTTTAATGGTCAAAATGAGGTAGAGTTCAAAGTTATTTACTATTCTTGAAATAAATAATGGCAATTTCTCGCACAATTTTTGATGAGTAGTTAATTTTACTAATACGCAATTAGCTAGTAGCAATTCAATTAATCTATAATTCATGGCAAAGAGTAAATCCTCAAGCACTGCAAAATCTCAGAGCGCCAAATCTGTAGAGTCGCAGTCAACAAAAACCGCCTCAACCGTCAATTTTATCGCTCCTCCTATCGAAAATACACCTCGTAATTTCAAAATCCTTCTAGGGGTAATTATTGGAGCTACTTTTATCGCATACCTTCCTGGTTTTCAGAATGGATTTGTATGGGATGATATGTTTTATATTGTCAATGATGAAGACCTCCGCAAGGTTTCTTTTGATAACTTTTATAAACTTATTAGCGATTTTTATTTGGGTAACTGGCACCCGCTAACCATGCTTACCTATTATCTGGAATATACGCTCGTAAAAGATACAGCTTGGGTATATCACCTCAACAATACCATTATTCATATCATCAATAGTCTTTTGGTGTTTAAAGTAATCGAAAAACTTAGTAAAAACTTTTTAGTAGGTGCTGTTACAGCGGTATTATTTGCAATTCATCCACTACACGTTGAGTCGGTGGTTTGGGCAGCAGAGCGAAAAGACGTACTTTATACTTTATTCTTGTTGCTTTCTTTTATACAGTATCTCAAATATAGTGATGTACTCGAAGAATCAGGAAAAACTCAGTGGAACAACAAGCATCTTTGGTTTGCTCTAATCTTGTTTGTTCTTTCATGTTTTTCAAAAGGTATGGCAGTAATTCTACCTGTAGTATTTTTATTAACGGATTACTTCTTGCTAAATCGCCGCAATCTGATTCAAATAGGAATTGAAAAGGCACCGTTTTTTCTTATTTCACTCATTTTTGGTTTGATTTCAATTAAGGCCCAAAGCGAAGCTGGTGCTAACGCTACCAAGGTGATTAGTTCGTCATACTCGCTTGGAGAACGCTTTGTTATGATAAACTATGGAATGCTGACCTATTGGCTCAAAATGATAGTTCCGACCAATATGTTAGCGTTTTATCCCTACCCTCAAAAACCAACAGGATCGATTCCTAGCTCTTATTATTCTTCTTTTGCAGGAATTATCGTAATCGCATTATTGGTGTACTTCTTTGGTCGTCGCAACAAATTGGTGTGGTGGGGAGGATTATATTTTCTTATCGTGATATTTCCTGTATCGCAGGTATTGCCTGTGGGTAGTGCGTTGATGGCCGACCGTTATTTTTATGTGTCATCTATTGGCCCGTTGATGTTGATAGGTTTATTTGCTAATTATCTTTACAACAAAGCTTCTACCAATAAATCCTTTTCAAGTATAGCAACCATTGTATTGTTGGCATTTACCTTTTTGTCATTCCGTCAGTCTACCAAATGGAAAGATACGCTTACGCTATTTACGCCTGTTTTCGAGAAATATCCCAACGACCCAATGGTTACTAGTAACTTAGGTTGGTATTGGTTTTTGAAAAAAGATAATGAAAAAGCAAAATTCTATTTTGAAGAAACCCATAAAACGAATTTCAAAACAGCAGATGTTCATACTGCTTTGGGGCAGATTTACTTTGACGAAAAGAAATACAAATTAACTGTAGAAAACTTTGAGGCTGCGTTGAAGTTGAAGCCAGAAGAAATGAAAAACCTGCATTGGATGCTTGGTGGAGCATATTTTTATACTGGAGAATACGACAAGGCGATTGTCGAAAGTCAGATTGCCTTAGACAAATCAGATAACAAAAATCAGTTTGCTAACAATATCATGGGATTGGCTTTATGTAAAAAAGGTAATGAAGTGGAGGGACGAAAATATTATGAGAAAGCTTTGTCGCTAGATTCAAAATTTGCAGACCCTTATGTCAACATTAGTACGATATATAATCATCAGGGGAACCATGAAAAGGAAATAGAGGTACTACAAAAAGCCTTAAAGGTTGATAAAAAAGCTATGACTGCCTATAAAAACTTGGGAGTAGCCTATAAAACACAAGGTAAATGGCAAGATGCAATTAAGATGTGGGAACAAGGAGCGCAAATGGATCTTAAAGATGGTAGTTTTTATTATAACATCGGTCTAGAATATGGTCAACATGGTGATATTCCGAATGGGATCAAAGCAATGCAAAAAGCCGTAGCCCGTGGCGACTCCAATGCAATTACTTTTTTGAACGTAAGAGGCATTCCTCTTAAATAATAGTTTAAATTAAGCTTGGTCGATTTTTATTGACTATCAACCATGCCCAAGCGGTCGAAGTTAATATTCGACCGCTTGGGCATGACTCTAAAACTCGAGAGGATTCATTTTTTATCTTACTCTCCATCACTTCAAGCTTATTACTGGCAAAATTAAAGTTAACTTTACACGATTACTCGGAAGAAAATACGCTATTTATTACTTATAATTCACTCAATAATACATGATTGACAACATTATTGATTATATCCAAACCAACTGGTTAGAAGTTTTTGGTATCGTGACTACATTGATATGTGTCTGGTTAAATATCCGACAAAATATATGGGGTTGGTTTTGGGCAGTAGTAAGTTCCTCGGTGTATGGTGTGGTATATTTCCAGTCTAAACTCTATTCGGACATGGAACTACAAATTGTTTTTATCGTATTGAGTATATATGGTTGGTATCAATGGCTTTTTGGTGGCGCCGATAAAACAGAACTACCTGCCAGCAAAATGCCTGTAAAGTATATTCCTATTTGTATTGTAGTTGGATTGGCCTTTACTGGTATTTCAGGATATTTACATTCACAAACAGATGCCAGTTTGCCTTATCTTGATGCTAGTCTTACAGCAGTCAGTTTGATAGCCCAATGGATGATGGCACGTAAATATCTTGAAAATTGGCTTTTGTGGATTGCCGCCAACTTAGTCTACATCGGTATGTATTACACCAAAGACTTATATGGCACCAGTATTTTATATGCTCTATTACTAATTATGGCTATTAAAGGCTATTTTGACTGGAAGAAGACTATATCTTCACCTGCTGAAAGTTCTTTGCACAACTGAGTTTTTAGAAATAAAATATTGGGTCAGATTATCTACAATTTGTTTTTCTGTCTTTTCTCCTTCAAAGACAAATAGTATTTCATTAGGCATTGAACGAACCAGCTTTATACATTTTTTCGATATTATGAGCCTCTCTTAGTTCTTTTGACGTGCTTTTGGCTAAGGAGCGAATAAATTGTTTGTACATCAAGAAATAACAATCTGGTCGCAACAAATCATTAGAAATATTAGCGGTATTATGTGTAGTTAGGATAAACTGAACTTGTAAAATTAGACTCGACTATGATAAAAACAAGTTTCCTCAAGTAAAGAACAACGATGATGTATTTGGGTTAAATGTGATTTATGCAGAGCATGGAGATATTGCGGCGGAAATAATTGCCAAGTTTTATAAAACAAGTGGGCGCTACTTAGAAGTATTGGCAACACAATTTAACGATTTGAATAAAGAGGAATTATACCGAATTGCCTTTGCCAACTATTTGAATAAAGAAGATTTTGAAAAACGTCCAATGGCAAAGCTTACAAAAGATATTTATGACCAGTTGGCATCAATTTATTCAGTAACAAATTAACAACAAAAAAGCCTTAAATCTTTCGACTTAAGGCTTTTAGCTCCCTCTCCTGTACTTAAACAATCAAGGTAATAGTCTGATTTGTAGCCCGTTGCAAGCCATCCTTGCATTCAGTACCTATTTCAGTACCTAAATTCAAAAAAAAATTAAGCACCGAGGGCAAAATAAGCACCGTCAAACTTTCCCAGTTCCTTCTTTAGAGTAAAGTTCTCAATAGTCAGTTCTTCAATTCTTTTTATCAATCTATCAAACATTCCTGTGTCTGGAATACTACGTTCCACTTGCGTATTGTTCGTATTCTTTGCGTCCTGCTCAATAAACTCAATTATCTTTTTTGCGTTCCTAGCTCTAATCTTACCACTTGAGTAAAATCTATGCAGTGATGGTTGCGAATAACCTACTGCATTACAGAGCTCTAACTCCGTGATTCCCTTGCGCTTAATCGCATCTTTAATCATTTCCTTAGTTAGTTCCATAAAATATATTGGCTTTTTTCTTGCGTAAATACTACGTTATTGCTACGTTTGTACTGTTAAAAATAACAGAACTATACTACAAATATAACAATAAACAGTATTAGTAATATCATTATAAATAAATTTAAGACCTATGGTAAAGACAATGAAAACCACAGCAACCCCCAAAAGATTAAACGGCAACTTTCTTTGGACTGTCTACATTAATGCACCTAGATACAAACAAGTTGAGTTTAAAGAAAAGCTTATCGAGCTTTCAGGAGGCAACGAGCAAACCCTATGGCAATCTTTTAATAGAGTACAGACTATCGAAACGAAGAACGATAATTTCAACTCTGAAATTGTTGGGCTAATGGTTCAGACGTTTTGTGAGGATACAATCAAAATGAAATACACTCTTACCGATGTGGAAAAGATAAGAGAGAAAGCAAAACAAATCGAAAGTACAAAATCTCAAATCAATCTATTCTCTACTCTCTAATCAGTATGGAAGAACATAGAACTCTAATTAAAAAGTTTTGGCGATGGCATAAAACTAGAGTAGGCAAAGCAAGTACTTCGTATGATTTGGATTATTTGGAAATGGTAGAAGATATGATTTTAATGTGTGAAAGATATTACAAGAACGAGTACATACGAAGAAAAGCACTAGAAAAAGAGAATCAAATTCTTCTACTACGAATTGAAAACTTAAAAGAGCAACTTTCATTTGAGCAACAGCAATCTGATTTATTTCTTCGAATAGCATTGCAACGACTTAAAGAATTACTCAGAATCAAAAAACAGCAACCATGACAAATATCACAGCAAAACAAAAGAAAGCATTGCTTAATGAGAATAAGGAGACACCCAAAATTATTCCATTAGAAAACCCAAAGGTTGCGCCAAAATCTTATAGTATTCCACAATCTAGCAGTTTATCAATAAATCAAATTCTATCGAAAAGAATAGATAGGAAAGTGGAGATTAAACCTATTATTCCAACAGTATTTATTTCTGGGTCACGATATGCCGTCAAGGGAGATATTTCAATGATTAGTGGCAAGCCCAAAGCTGGTAAATCTACTATTACAAAGATGGTATTAGCTACGGCACTCATGAAAGAAATTCCAACTGATTTTGACTCATTAGGTATAAAATCAAACTACTGTGAAGGACAGTATGTCATTTACATAGATACGGAACAAAACCCCGCAGATACTTACGAATTTTACAATGAAGTAATTAAACTTACTGGATTGAAAAAAGAGCCTGAAAACTTCCTTGTACTTAATTGGCGTGATTTTGATTATCTGCAATGCTTAGAACATTTAGTTGCAATATTCGACCAAATCCCGAACATCTACATGATTGTATTGGACGGTATTACGGATTTAATCCCTAGCTCAAATGATGAAACTAGCTCTGTGATGCTAATTAGATACCTAATGAAAGAAAGTACAGTTCGGAATACCTGTATTATTGCTTGTATCCATGAAAATGGCGAAAGTGGTAAAATGAGAGGGCATATTGGTGCAGAAGCCGCACGAAAATGTCAAGGTACAATTTCAGTACGATACGACGAAGCAAAGAAGGTGCGTGTTATCAAACCTCTTTTTCTTAGACGTGGGAAAATGTTTGATGAAATATACTGGGAATCTGATTCTGGTATCCCACGAAGTTGTTCGGCTGAACTTGTTGAGAAATTGAAAACAGAACAGGCAAATGAAGACAAAAGAAAACTTGAATGTGTTGATATTCTAAAACAAGTTTACGACAAAGCACAAGGTACTGGATTGAACAGTGCCGAACTTCTAAAATACGTAAAAATGTATCAGGTATCTAAAAAGAATGAATCCGCTGATGCTTGTCGTAAACGTGCAGGCAGATACATTGATAGTATGAAGAAATTAGAGCTAATTTTTGAAAAAGAAAATTTATGGTATCTAGCAAATAATTCTCAATTACAAATTTTCCCTTAACTAACAGGTGACAATATGACATTTTATTGACCCTCTTTCTCTCAAAATCATGACTATATGTCATTGAGAAAGAGGGCAATAAATTTTAACCTGTTATTTTATTGTATCTTTTTCTAACAAAGTTGATACGAATAATGTACAGTTGCACACCTTTTACATGTAATAATCTAACTGGTAACTCTGGTATTTATATTACCTTGGGATTTTATTACACATACTAGTCTACCATCTTGTCTGGATGCATTATTATTCCAGTGAAGTGGTCTAAGATTACTTAGTGCATCACTTCCTCCATTCGCTTTAGCAGTGATATGGTCGATTTCCCAACCATAATTGCTATTTCTATTTCCGTAAGCATTGCGTGATATCCACGCACTACACTGGTCTTTCCGCCATTCATTTGGATTAACTCCTTGAACAATTGATGCTTTTTCCCAAACTGCTTGAATTTGTAATTCATTAAAAGCCATATTATAAAATTGAGGGTAATGGTTTAACCTATAGCTTGCTACCCTTTTTATACAAGTTATAGGGATTTTACGCCTCTTCATTCAACAGGTGAAGATAAGTTAGAAGCCTGCTACTTTTTTCTAGAAAATTAGATAAGTAGTAACTAATTAGAACGTTCTGGCATATAGTCTACAATATTTATACCCTTAAATAGAAACCTGACAAAATTTCATAACATCCTTTAAACTACTGACTTAGTGGATATTTACAATTAAGTTAATACCACATATCCGCCCCTCCATATACAGATGGACGGACGGACGATTATATATCTACTGCTTTCGTCCGTCCGTCCATCCTGAAATTTCTCTCATAAAGTGACGTATATACTAAAAAACTATGCCCTTTGGGCACAAAAAAGGCATCTGATTTGGATAATCAGATGCCTTTTTGAACATTTGTAACTCGAGAATATCCTCGAAATTAAACATAGAATATTATGTCTAATAACAAAATCGCCAGCAGGCTGGCAAAATCGGAGAAAGACCATGACCTAGAAGAAAAAGGTCTTTCGTTTGTAGTAAAAATCTTACAGATTATTTACTACGGTGCTCACATATTGAAAGATTTGTAAGCACATCTTTTCACTTAAATAAATGGTCTTGTTCCCAGCAAGACCATTTTGTTTTAAGAGATATGCAAATTTATAATACTTTACAAGTTTTTGTAAAGTATCTAACATATTTTTTATCAAACAGGAAAAGGTTGGACGGACGGACGTTTTACTATATATGCAACAATGTCCGTCCATCCATCCGTCCGTCCTTATTTTTTATATTTTGCAGAAATTTAGCTTTCATTTAGCCTTCATTTTGCATTCCATTTGCCCTACATATCAAATCAATATATTTTCTCTCCTGTTCTGTTGCAAATGGAGGTACTCCAAATGCCTGTATAATGGACAAGATTTGACGTGGTGTAAATGTTTGTTTGGTTTTTTTTATTCCCACGTCCTTTGGTAATTCCTCACACCACAACCAAAAAATATTTCTAGCAACACCAAACATTCTTTGAAAATCTTTTTTTGTAAAGCCGTTTTGCATAGTTAAATCATTTTACTTGCGTTTTCGCAAAGTTACAAATCCTTTTGATTTTCGTTATACTTAACTTTCACTTAAGTTTGTATCAAATAAAACGCAGAATTAATGACGGTAACTTATGAAGTTGATGGCAAAATTTACAGTTATGAATTAGATGATAGCAAGATTTTAGAGTCGATTGACACAACTAAAATTGATTTTTCTAATATAAAATTCATCAACTGGAATACGTCCTTTGATATACCGATAACATTACCAACGGGTTTTGGAGATGGTGGTTTTGTTGGTTTTGATATTCATTATAACAATACCCTTAATGCTATTAGTTATTTGGGGAATATGTCAAAGTCTGAAACAAAAGAAGATTTCGACAGATGGTATGAAAAGTTTCATGAAACAATTAATAATGAATTGATTTATGAAACTAATGTCTTAACCAAACTAATAGAACAGTTCAAAAATGAATATGGTACTATTACGCCTAGCATCTCACAAAAAGTTGACGAAGTTGTAAACGTTGCTAACACTACCAAAAAGCTATTAGAAGGGTTTGCAAGTATGGCTACAGTTGTAGCAGTTCTTAGTAAAATTACTGTAGTATTGATTCCTATAGGAGTAATTCTGAGCACCTTCCAAATTCTTGATACTGTTATCTCTGATTCTTTTAAAGCTAAAAAAGAACAAGATATTTTGAAACAGGCTCAAAAGGTGCAAAATCTTATTGAAGCGTATCAATCAAACGCTCTATACGAATCACTAAACAGATTTGAAACGTATGTGCCAAAGAAAGCCACTAGCTCGCAACAAACAGTTACTTACGTCTGGATTATCATAATTGTGTTACTAGCTCTAATTGTTTACAAAAAGTATAAGAATGGCTAATGTTCCACTGGTCGCAATTGTAGCTACTACCAAAAGAATCAGTTTTAATGAGGTTCAAAAAGCTACGAAAGCAATTGACTTTCAAATTAAAAACCATGTGTCAAAGTACTGGGATAAGCAAATATACTTTGGGCTACAAGCTTCAATTGTTTGCTATGAAAGTATCCAGCAAGTACCATACGGTAGTTGGTTGGTGACAATAGATGAGCAGATTGATACAGATAGTTATGGGTATCATTATGTCACTGAACAAAACGAAACCTACGCACCCAAGGGCACACCATACGCAAGGATTAGATATGATAGGATTTGGAGTTTAATACTGTCACATGAAGTCACAGAATTGTTAATTAACCCATATCTACAAAACTTTAGATACGCCGATATAGGAGGGAAAAAAGTGCGCCTCGTTGTTGAGCCGTCAGACCCTGCACAATTTCGAGATTATGGCTATCTGATTGATGATGTATTGGTGTCCGATTTTACTACGCCAAATTATTATGATTTGGTATGGACACCAAACACTCAATACAGCTTTACAGGACAAATCAAAAAGCCTTTAGAGCTACTTGAAAACGGTTATTTCAGCTTCCAATACTTAGACAGATTAGACGTTTGGTGGCAAATGTGGAAGGTAAAAGGGCAAATTGTCACTAGGAATATAAGTGAAGTTGCTACACAAAATAAGAGCTATACGGTCGTGGCTATTATCCTAATTATCTTACTCTTATTTCTATACAATGGAAGAAAATAACAATCGAGGCAAAGCTATCATTGCAACCCTTTGCGTTTTGGCTTTTACGTTCGGTATTTGGCTTTGGACGAAAATAAATACAGCCTCTAAACTTACTTACAAAATCCTTAGCCCTGAATCTATAAAAGTAGATTTTTCAGCTTTGAAACTCACTTGGTCGCAACCTGTACAAATCACAAACCCCACTAACACAGGAATTTTATTGAGGTTGATTCAATTTGATGTACTTCTAAAAGGTGGTGTTTTAGGCTCTGGGTTTCTCAATCAAACTGTAGTCATAAAAAGTTTGGAACAGACAGTTTTAAAAGTTCCCTGCTCTGTGTCAATACTAGATTTAGTTTCCTTGATACCTGACCTAATAAGTCAAATCACAAAGCGTAGTATAAAGTTTGACCTCAAAGGCAATATAAACGCAGAAGGCTTTACAATCTCTGTTGAAAGCTCTGCAACAATCGAAATACCTGACCTAAAATTCTTAAAGTAATGGCTATAATTCAGCAACGTTTACCACTTTATTACGCTACACTGCAAAATGAGTATGGTTTAACATTAACTGACATACAACAACTGGACAAAGCAAATAGAGTGTATGTTTTAGAAATGGGTAAAGCCGATGCTATGAAGGAAAAAGGTTATAGTAATACTCAGATTCTGGACTACTTCAAAAAGCAAGGCTATAGTACTGTTCAAACTTCATCCGTGGAAACCTATTTGGTATCACGAAATAAAACAGATGCAAGTGGAAGTACAGAGAAAAACAAGCTAGATAAAACTATCTCTGATATTCAGAAAGTATCTAGTACAGTTTTACCCATCTGGGAAAGCCTCGCAAAATCCTTTGGTATTGGCGGTAATTCTTTGAGTACTCCAAATTATATCATACCCGACTTGACGAACCTAAAACAAGTCACTACGGACGGATTTAGCACCTTCACGATAGATACATCCAAAGGTCAAATTATGGATAGTAAGGATGTGGAGATTTCAGCCCCAAAGATTGGCGTATCTTCTTTACCGTTCGGTTTAACTACTGAAACTTTTTTTATCATTTTAATACTAACCCTAGCCGTTGTTTATCTATTCGCAAAGTCACCCAATGACCAGAAACGAAAAAAATAGACCTCTTTAAATTCAAAACTTCTCATTATGGCTTACTCTATTGACAAAAAAGTAAAAATCCTTGTAAACGTAGGTGCACAAAGTGGAATAAACGGTTATTCCAACTTATTTGTTGGTCAAGACGATACAGGTGCTAGATTCTTCTTACAAGTAGAAGTATCTGGAAATGACCGCAAATGGATGTACAAAACTCGTTCGTGGGCAAACCTTCACGCTTCAAGTGGTGATACCAAGATTGATTCAAAAGTGGATTATTCTGGATTCCTTGATATTGCACAACCTGACTTTGTTAGTGATGTAAATGGTCTAATCCCTGATGCAAACATTACCAACGATGCAGGCGGACGCTTAAAGGCTTTGACAAACCCAACAGGAAACACGCCAGTGTTTACTTTGTTTGGTGATGGCATTACTACAAACCCTTTTGATTCAGTGTCGACCACTTCAATTTATACCCCTACGACAGCAACAACATCGAGTGGTATTTTTACCTCAATTAGTGATTTCTTCACTCAAAATCCACTTACGGGGACTGTCATTGTTATTGCACTCATTGCCCTTATTCTTTGGCTATGGGATGAGTTTGGAGGCAAGAAAAAGAAGAAACGTAAGTAGTCGTAAAACCTAAAAAAACAACCAAATCACATGGCAAAAAGAATCAAAATTTCAAACAAAATGTCTGTCAGACAAGCTGAAAGAGCTTTGAAGTCGATTGAGGACGAAAAACGCAGAATGTCGCTCGTAAATAAGGCTAGAGCCGAAAAAGACAAGCTCGACAAAATGAAGCGATAGTATAAACATGGGTGCTAAATCCCATTAGCACCCATTAAAACAGGCTTTAAGATGGAATTTGAAAGATTAGCTAGGCTTATGCGTATGGCTAACGCAACCATTTGGAGAATTGAAACAAGAGGGGGAAGTAAAAGAGGTAGTTCAGAATCTGAAAGCGTTGATGAAGCAGTAGAAACGTTACAGAAACGATATGAAGAATTAAGCCCTGATACCTATGTTTTGAAATATCGTTCTGCAAAAACGAACGAAAAAGGGCAGGATTCAGAAGTTTTTACGATACCTAAAAGTCACTCTAATAATCAATCGACAACCCCGACGATGAATGACCAAAATCTAATGCTTCATTTGATGCAATTATCCCAAAGTCTGGGCAAGCTCGAAGCAGAACAAAACTACATTAGAAGGGATATTGACGATTTGAAGTCACAGCTAAAAGAAGTGTACACGATGCTAACGGATGATGATACATCAAACGACAAAACAGCAATTGAAAAGCTCGGTGATTTAGTAAAACAAGTACCTGATATAGCTAGTGGAATTAAATCATTTCGTGAATTATCCTAGTTTTTAACTCCTAAATTCTTATCAATACCATGAACACTACAAACCAAACACAGGAAACAAACCCGAAAGACGTATTATTTGATTTTGCTGATATGTTAGCTTCATCATTAGGCTCAAAAGAAGAACCAAATGTAAATAAAGCCTTATCAGTACTAATGACATTAACAGAAGTAGGAAATAAAAACCCCGCTATTGTTCGTAAAATGTTCTCCGAAAAATTGATGAATGATATTGCTGACATTATGCCACAAGTACAACGTGGCAATCTCGGAATGGTCGATATGATTGCGATTGCTACAAGGCTCAAACACACTTTTGAAAATGCTTGATAATCAAGAATCCCTAACCACTATAAAGCCCAATTATACACTAATTATCATAGTTGGGCTATTGCTTCTTTTCTTAATGATAAAAGATGAGTTACAAAAAAGCTCACAATTTAACGCCGAACAGAAAGTAGTTGATGACCCTAATTATAACCTAGCAAGTCAACTTTATTCAGCTTTTAATATATCCTTCATTTCTACTTGGATTACTACCTACGACGAAGAAAAAGTATTTGAAGTAGCAGGCAAAATAACTGATTGGTTAGGAGTTCAGAAAGCATATTATGACCTCTATAAAGAAACCTTGATTTCACGCCTACAAAAAGTATTTCAAGACTCCCCAAACAAACTCAATTTGTTCTATGCAAAAATCAACCAGAACAAAGGAGGTACAACTACACAAAATCCTGTAATTCCAAAAGCAGGCGTGTTGAAAGTTGGTGCTAAAACATTCGCTGTAAATAATACAACAGCATTTGATTTTACGGATAGTAGAATCGTTTTAAAAACTTACAATCCATCAGATGAGGTAGGTACTTACTTAGGTGATTTTTCCACAAAAATAAAGGGCATAACGTATGCTGTAGTTGAGATTCCTTGGTACTACTTCTTCACTAAAAAAGCACTCATTGTTAAAAGCAACTTAATCCAATATTGATATGGCTAGTTACAACGGTTTTGCAATACGACATACAAATGAAGTGATTACTCAAAACCCTAAAGATGTTTCATCTCATTGTATGAGTATTGACTTCGAAAATACAGGAGATAACACAGCTTTCATTGCAATCAAAGGGCAATCAGGAGACGTAAAATATACCCTTCAAAAAGGTGATTCTATTACATTTCCTAATGGTAGTGTAAATCCAATACTACAAGTTCAGGACACATTTACAGTTACTTTTCAAGTTGGTGCAGGTGTAAGTAAGCTTGCAGTAACAAAAGCAATTGCAGTTCCAACAGTAATAAATTATTAGTGATATGATTAAGCGAAGAATTAATATACAATCACAATTAGATGCAGTTAATCAAGCGGTTGCACAAGCTCAAGCATCTGCACAAAGTGCCGTTTCTGTTTCTCAAGGTCAAGCAACTTCACGACCTACCACAAGACCTTCATTTTCGGAGGACTTTGCAAATAGTAGATTCATGAATCCACGTTTAACCCTTGCCAGAAACTATTTGGCTACTTATGTAGATAAGTATGGTAAAATCAAAACTGCACCAGCTAATAAACCACGATTTCATCATGACCCACAGACAAAAGAATCGTTAGGGTTATTGTTAGAAGAATCAAGAACAAACTTACTGCTTTATTCTCAGGAGCTAACCAACCCATATTTTGGTAAAACAGGACTATCAATTATAGAAAGCACAAAGAAATTTTTAGATGGTTCTAACTCATTTCTAGTTACAGAGGATAATACTAATGTTGCTCGAAACTTCATTGCAACAATTCAAACATTCGATGCTGGCACACCTTTAACTGCATCCCTTTTTGTGTGTAGAGCTTCAGGTTCTAGACATATACGTGCGGAGTTAAATACTACGAATGGTGAGTCTAGTGTAAAAGTATATTTTGACTTAGACTCAAATAGTTTTACCACTAGCTCAGTAGTTGGTAACGGGCAACTAATTGGAACACCAAAAGTTACACAGTTTGATGAAGATTGGATTAGAATCGAATTTTCAGGTATACTTGATAATACCAGCACTACTGGTAGACTACAGGTTCTTATGCAACAAGTTCCTTCTGGGGTTGCTGCTTATCAAGGTGACGGCACAAGCTCATTGTATATTACTGCTGTTCAGGTTGAAAAAGGATTGGACGCAACAAGTGTAATAAAGACCAATAATCTACCTGTTACACGCCCCACAGATACTCTTACGATAAGCGGTTCTTTGTTTCAGGAATTATTCCCAAATGTTTCTTCTGGAACTTTGTTCCTATCTGCTCGAAAAGCAACGAAAAGATTTGCTCAGACTTACAGATTTTATGCTCGATTCACAGGCTTATCTTCTTCAATTTCGATTACTGACCATGCGACAATAGCGAGAGTATACGATGAGATTTACAAGGACAGTGTGAATAGCTATAACAATACCCTGTTCAATGTTGATTTTGACACTTACTTTAATCATGCTTTTGCATGGAAAACCAATAGTGCAAAATCCTTTATGAATAATATTGAAGGGAACTTTGATAATACTATTGATATTCCGACTACCCTAGACCAACTGGTAATTGGGAATGAAATCAATACGATTATTCGGCAAATTGCCTTTTGGCCCAAAAGAATGTCTGACATAGATTTATCAGCTTTGTGTGTTAATGGACTCACAGGAAAAAAAAGCAACCAACTTCCGAGTAATGGCGATTTAGGGGCAATGGCATACATGAGTCCTTATACAATTCTACGCAATAATGGTCGTCAACACTTCACAGTAGACGGAACAGGTGCAAGCATCACCAGAAACATTCGTTTCAATTTCGATTTTGATTTTGAAATTGTAGATTCTAGCGGTTGTTCTATTACCTCTCAACCATCTGCATCATGTCTATCAAATACTGATAACGCTTTAATTTTTAGTGCCCCACAGGGCAAAAGTTTAACCTACGCAATTATTCCAAAGTTTGAATACTAACCACTAGCAAAATGAAGACTGCACAAATTAACACTCAGCATCAAATTACCTTAATTCCTAATGTTCTTCGATTTGGTTTAGTCCGTGAAATGTATGAGGAAGAAGGGGAAAAGGTTTGTAAAATTGGCTTTGAAGTACTTTCGACAAAGTGGCTAAAAACTATCGAAGTTCCTGATGAAGTGGGTAACACGACAGAACAACAAGTCAATGACTTCCAGACTCCCGTTTTATTTCACAGCGATACGAAGGTTATTCCGTATGGTTTATATCTACTAATCGAGCAGTATAGAATGACAAAAGATCCTGATTTATTAGTGCAAATTAACCAATACCTAACAGCCTTTCAATTTGAAGGAAGCCTTGAAGCATTTACTTTACAGGTTACTGATATTGAGTAATCCAATAGGGTTATGAATCAAAAAATTATTGTGATAGTGATTGTAGTACTCATTTTGTACTACTCATTATCAAAAGCAAATACCATAAATCCTACCACTATGCAACCACTAGACAATAATGTACGAGGGCAAAGGAATAAAAACCCTCTCAACATAAAGAAAGGAGGCTCAAGTGATTGGCTCGGAACAGAAGGTTATGATGAACAAGGACACGCAATATTTAAAAGTGTCGAGTATGGAACAAGAGCCTCATTGAAAGACCTACAAACAAAAATCTCACGAGGAGTAAATACTATTTCAAAAATTGTCAATGTATGGGCAGAAGCTAATACAGGCAATTACGCAAATTATGTATCATCTCAAAGTGGTATTGATAAAAATAAGGTTCTCACTTTTGATAAAGAAACCATGCGTAAAATAGTCTATTACATGGCTATCTGGGAAAGCAAATACAAGCTTTCAAAAGAGCAATATGATACTGCATGGTCAATGCTATAATGGAAATAACACACCTCTCCCCATTAGTCAATCTTGCGGTATCTGTCGGTTCAATCGTTAGCTTATACATTGCTTTAAATAATAAAATAATCAAGGCAGAATCAAAGATTAACGAGCTCGAATCACGTCTAAACCGTAAAGACAAATACGATGATGATTTAAAGCGACAAGTCAACGATATACAACAGTTGTTGACAGAAGTAGCAACAATGGTAAAATCAAAATTGACATGAAAGCAGACAAAACCGAAATAGAGGAACTAAGAAAAGAAATTGAATTGCTCAAAAAGCAAAAAAGCGCATTTTCTGGTATAGGGGAAAGTTTAAGAAACAGTGTCAAAAGCCCTGTAAGCTCAATTGTAGCTGTGATTTTTGCTAGTCCAATTGTCTATAAAGGTGTAATGAACAATGATACTACATTGGTTACACTTGGTCTTTCTACTCTCTCAAATGGTTTGTTAACTAATGAAAAATCAACACTTAACCCCTAATAAAATGAAATGGCTAAAATCTTTATTATTTGTGCTACTGTTGTCAGCTTCACAACTATCTATGGCTTTCGTAAGTCAGAAAACAGTAAAAACAAACTCAACGAATCAGATTTATTTATCTGATACTATTCGGGTCCAGGACTGTAAGTTTGATACTCTTAGATTGACAGGTAAAGGAGTGAAATTTAAAGGGAAAAGGTACTACTACACAGATAGTGAATGTAAAGTTGTAGAAATGAACCCACCGAAAAATAATAAGGGAGTTTGGATTGGCTTTTTAAGCAAATTGATTCGCAAGGTTTTCCATATATAAATATTTTGGTTTGTAATAATAAACCCCTCTGACTTTGTCGGAGGGGTTTTTATTTACTTCCTATACTTCAATTCAAGAGCTTCCAATTCTTTGGCGAAATCTGGCAAAATATCCTGAATTGCTAACCATGCGTAATCATGGTAAACTTTATCTTTTATCATGTTACTGCTAGAATCAGAAAGAATGAAAATGTACTTATTCTTGAACCTATCACTATATGGTTTGTATTGATATGAAAGTGTAGCTTTAGGCTTCACCTCTTTAACTGCATTTTGTAATTGAATATCAAAATTTCTTGAACTTGATACATCAAAAGACCTACCAATTATATATAGGTCTGGAAACCTTCTTTGTAAACTTGCAACCCATTTGCTCGTTTTGTTTTCATTACTTTGTTTAGAATCCTCCGATTCCATACAAAAGAATAAAACCTTTGCATTTTCATTGATTACTGGTGCAGGTTTTGTTGAAACACAAGACGACAATAATAGACATAGTAAGATTTTTTTCATTGCATTAGATGTTTTGTACTTTTTAAAACCAACAAACTATCTAAAACGTCTGCATAGTGTTTTTGTGTGGTAACAATACTTTTATGTCCAAGTATTCGAGAGACTACAGCCAAGGGAACGTCATTAATTAAAAAGTACATTCCTGCTGTCTTTCTCCCTACTTTCGTTGATAGGTTAAAATTTAACTTTAGTATTGTCTCTATTACATCTAAGCAACGATTTATTCTATAAGTTGGATGTATAGGAATTTTATTATTATACTTCTCAAGTAGCAGTCTGGTTTTAGGTAGCAATGGGATTATTTGTAAACTCCTATGCTTTGTTTTCCCTCTCGTAATCTTTATACAGTTCCCTTCTAAATGCTGTTCAATATCCATTTTCTGTATCTCATTATTATCAAGACTTGTATAGCACATGAATAAAAAAATATCTCTGCATTCATTGAAATAAGGGTCAACAGATTGGATATTTTCAACTACAGATACTTGTTCTTCACTTAAATAAACTATTGGCTTTGGCTGGTCTCTAAGAAAGGTTTTTAAACTAATCGGGTTTTCTTCCATGAATCTTTCCATAACACAATAATCAAGTACTGAATTTAGATAGCTCACGTTTCTAATAGCATGATTATTACCCATTTTTCCACTCTGTAAAAGATGTACAAAATACTTTCTTTCGAAGCCTTTTTTAATATCTCTGAGTTTAAATTTATCCCCAATGAATGACTTTATATGGTCTCTCGAATAGTACCACTTTTGTATAGTCTTTTCATTTAGCTCTTTTTCTGTTCCTTTAAAACATTCTTTCTCATTCTTAATGAACATTTCAAATGCTTCTACTAAAGTTGGTTTGGGAAGATCCTTTTCTAGGTACTTTTTTCTGACAGCAAACACATCTTCTCCTTCTTCCAAATTGTTAATAATGGACTTCAAAGAAGCTCTTATGTTATCAAGTGTTCTATTATCCTCCAATACGTCATTAGAAGAACCAATTATTCTTTGTTCTTTATGATTCCATTTTATCGGATTGCATCTTACACCAGTAAAGAAATCAGGACAGGTAATTCCGTTGACAGTTAGTCGACAATAGAGAGGGGTTAAGTTTGTAGATTTGTTGTGGTTTTGCGAACGTAGTCGAAATTTGACGGTGAATAACATTCTTTTTTCATAGAACTTTTATTTTATGTTTTACCAGTACCCAAGTTTAATATGAGTACCCATAATAGTACATAAAATCCAAATCCTTGCGTTTAAGTATTTTATACTAATTTAAAGCGCAAAGGGCATAAAAAAAGCCACCGTATTGGTGGCTTTTAGACTACAAATCTTGTTGTGCTCCCTCTCCTGGGCTCGAACCAGGGACCCCATGATTAACAGTCATGTGCTCTAACCGACTGAGCTAAGAAGGAATCTCTTTACAATTTTGTGTTTCTTTGTTCCTGAATTGTGATGCAAAATTATGCGCTTTTTTGTTACTACGCAAGTGTTTTAAACAAAAAAATTACAAAAAAACGCATGCTTTTGTATTATTCCCTGATTTTCAAAAACTTATCTTGTAAATTTTTTTTAAATTTTTATACCATCGGAACGTGAATGACCTTTTTAGTCTCAAAAAACTCTTCTGTGAAGTATTCGTGTAGTTCGAATGTTCTCGTTTTTTTCCCTAATTCTTTTAATTCTTCACCCAAATCACCTCCTTTTAAATACAAAATCCCATTTTTGAGCTTATTGTAGCAGTTGATGTTCACTTTGCCTTTTACCCATCCGTAAAATGGAGTGATACGCGTTACGGCACGACTCACGATAAAATCGTATTCGCCATCTACCTGCTCTGCACGAATTTGTTCGGCACGTACGTTTTCTAAGCCTAAGGCGCTTGCTACTTCTGTTACGACCTTAATCTTTTTGCCAATGCTATCAATTAAATGAAACTGGCAATGTGGAAACATAATCGCCAAAGGAATACCAGGGAAACCTCCGCCTGTACCTACGTCCAAAATTTCTGAGAAATCTTTGAAGTTGACAACCTTGGCTATACCCAATGAATGAAGAATATGTTTTTCGTAGATATTCTCGATGTCTTGGCGAGATACCACGTTGATGCGCTCGTTCCACTCACGGTATAATTCGCCCAACTGGGCAAATTGTGCTTTCTGCTTCTCCGTGAGCTGTGGAAAGTATTTTTCTATTAATTTTGAATCGTTCATAATCGAAAAAATGGATAAATAAATTTGTAGGATAGACTAACGCCAACGCATTTTCTTGCGCTTTGGCAGGGTATTGACCACGCCCATCACTACATAGTAAACTGTCATTAAAAAATCCCAATAGGGAATACTGTAAGATGATATAGTTCGGTCGAGACGAGTATTGATTTTACTTACAACAGCCCATTGAACAATCAATCGGAGCAGCCAAAGCCCTATTAAACAATATACTAGCTGACTAAACATTGTCAAAGGTATCAATACCATAAAACTTAACCAAAATAATATCTGAGTGCTTGCAATAGCGCCAAGAGTAAGTTTGTGATTGATTTTATAATACTTACTTACCGATATATGTCGAGTTTTTTGACGATACCAATCTTGCCAGTTATGTTTTGGAATAGAATACATAAACGAGGCTTCATCCAAGCAAATAGCCGTATTCTGCTCATTGGCTACGTCATTCATAAATAGATCGTCGTCGCCACCCAAAATATTGGTATGTTTAGCAAACCCTCTATTTTTGAAGAATAAGGACTTACGATACATCAAATTACGTCCTACGCCCATGTATGGCATGCCATAAAGTGCCAAACCAAAATACTGAACCGCTGTCAGAAGGGTTTCGTAGCGAATAAACTTATTCAGCGTAGTCTTTTCTGGAAAATAGGGCGAAAATCCTAAAACAATTTCTTTGCCTTTAGTCAAGCATGAAGCCATCGATTGAATCCAAGTGTTTGACTGTGGGCGACAATCGGCATCTGTTAATAGAATTACATCATATTTAGCCGATTTGATTCCTAGTGTCAAAGCATATTTTTTGGGAGATAAATGCTCTGGTGTTTCTTCGATTCGAATAAAACGGAGATGCTTGAAATTGTGAGCTTCGGTCAATAAAAAATCGTAAGTGCCATCATACGAACGGTCGTCTACCACGATAATTTCAAATTTTGGATACTCTTGGGTAGCGAGCATGGGCAGTAGCTCTTCGAGATTACGTATTTCGTTCCAACTACATACTATCACCGATACAGGAGGCAATGCCACCAAATCACTGACAGGTGCTTCATATTGATTGATTTTATTGAAAACATTCAATATAAAATACAGTTGAATCCCAAGGGATAATAGGAACAAAATGAGTAAAAATGGAACCAAAGCGAACTGACTATTAAGTTTTAAAACGCAAAGATAGTGAATCCTTATCACTGCAATGCTGATAAGTGCGTAGATTTTGGTAACTTTGCAGGCTTTTCGAAAAAGTAGAGTTACTTAATTATGACCTACTTGTAAGATAGAGTTCATTTTATTTTAGTACGAAAATATGACTTTTGACATACATAGCACCGACCCCAACAGCAAGGCTAGAGCAGGGGTGATTCATACCGACCACGGAGATATTCAAACGCCTATCTTTATGCCTGTGGGTACAGCAGGCTCGGTAAAGGCAGTTCATCAACGTGAATTAAAAGAAGATATCAAAGCCCAAATTATTTTGGGAAATACCTACCATTTATACCTACGCCCAGGACTAGACGTGTTGGAACGTGCAGGTGGTTTGCATAAATTCAATGGTTGGGATAGACCCATTTTGACCGATTCGGGCGGGTATCAGGTATATTCATTGGCGGGTACAGGTCGCAAAATCAAGGAAGAGGGTGTTACTTTCAAATCACATATCGATGGCTCGATACATCATTTTACGCCTGAGCGTGTAATGGATATTCAGCGTAGTATTGGTGCAGATATTATCATGGCATTTGATGAGTGTACACCGTATCCATGCGATTACACGTATGCACGTGAGTCGATGGAAATGACCCATCGTTGGCTCAAGCGCTGTTGTGATCATTTTGATGCTACCGAACCAAAGTACGGTTACAGCCAAACGCTCTTTCCTATTGTTCAAGGTAGTGTGTACAAAGATTTACGTGTAAAATCAGCTGAGGTGATCGCTAGTTTTGAACGTGAAGGTAATGCAATTGGAGGCTTGTCGGTAGGAGAACCTGCCGAAATGATGTACGAAACGACAGACATCGTAACTGATATTTTGCCAAAAGACAAACCTCGTTATTTGATGGGTGTAGGTACGCCTGCCAATATTTTGGAAGGCATTGGATTAGGTATCGATATGTTCGACTGCGTTATGCCTACGCGTAATGCTCGTAACGGAATGTTGTTTACGACAGAAGGTATTATCAATATCAAAAACGAGAAGTGGAAAGATGATTACTCTCCTATCGATGCTGGTTTGGATAGCTACGTAAGTAACTCTTATACAAAAGCGTATTTGCGCCATTTGGTAAAAGCAGAAGAGATTTTAGGCGCAATGATTGCCAGTGTTCATAACCTTACGTTCTATCTATGGTTAGTAGGTCAGGCGCGTGAGCATATCTTGGCAGGGACTTTCCGTGCATGGAAAGACCAAATGGTCGTAAAATTGATGCAAAGACTTTAGGAGTGTAGAGTTTTGAGTTCTATTGAGTGAATGGTGATTGAGCGATTTAGTGATTATTTTTAATAGAAATTTTATTCGTAGAGACGCAATGCTTTGCGTCTAAAGAGGTATTATCCCATCCTGCATATAGCTTTCAAAAACGGTGGTCGAGATTATTTTCGACCACCGTTTTTGATGTTAAGGAGTATTCCTAGCTTCAATGTATAATAATTACACTAACCTATATCTTCAAACTTTCAAATTAATCCATTTCCAAATCATCAAATTTTCAAATTACCAAATTATCCTATAAAAATCAGGCATAAACTTTATGAATTTCAAGGGATATTTTTACATTTGTAAGGATAGAACTATATGTTAACCTCATATCCGTTATTTTGTAGTAAATGCGAATCTTACAAGTTTTTCTACCAATAGCTACGGCTTTTTGGCGAGGTTATTTTTCCATCAGTCGCCGAAGTTTGTTGCTTTGTACACCTATAATCTTGATCTGCTTTTCAATTTCTATCAATGGTTTTTCTCAAAAAAAATCTGTAGAAACGGTCTCAGACGAACAAATTCAGCTCTTTATCCAAAAAGCGCAAACTAGTGGTTTGTCTATTAGTCAAATCGAAAAAGTAGCGCAGCAACAGGGCTATAGCCCTGCCGAAATTGCTAGGATTAAAGAACGAGTAGAAAAAGTAAGAACCGAACAAAATAAGGTTTTGACCAATGTAACTCTTCCTGAAAATACTTCCAGAACTCAATTAGGGCAACTTTCCGAGCCTCAGTCATCCAATATTTCGTCTGCTGTTTTTGGCAAATCTCTTTTTACAAAAGAAGGATTAAGTTTTGAACCTAATCTACGTATTGCCACGCCTCAAAATTATCAATTAGGTCCCGACGACGAGCTGATTGTGGATATTTATGGTGCAGCGCTAGATAACTTTCATGTGAAAGTAAGTCCAGAAGGAACTGTCAAAATATTGAATCTTAGCCCGATTTATGTCAATGGGCTCAGTGTAGAAAATGCCTCTCAACGTATTGTATCACGTTTGCGACAGTTATACCAAGGGCTCAATGTGGCAGGAAGTGGCGTATCGGCACAAGTGACTTTGGGCAATGTACGAAGTATTAAGGTAACACTTACAGGCGAAGTTAGCCGACCAGGCACTTACACGGTTTCGTCATTGGCAACGATATTCAATGCTTTGTATGCGGCGGGTGGACCATCCGAAAATGGTTCTTTTCGAAATATCCGTTTGATTCGTAACAACAAGGTTTATCGCATATTAGACTTATATGACTTCTTGCTTCGTGCCGACCAAAAAGATAATGTGCATTTACAAGATCAAGATATTATCCGAATAGGAGATTATACAGCAAGAGTTGAGCTACAAGGAGAAGTGAAGCGTCCGATGATTTTTGAAGTAGAAAAAACAGAAACACTTCAAGATGTTTTACGCTTTGCGGGAGGTTTTACAGATAAAGCTTATACGTATTCGATTCAGTTGAAACGTAATACCGCAAAAGAGTTGAAACTGATAAATGTTGCGCAAGAAGAGGTAGCCAGTTTTATTCCTAAAAGTGGCGACAAATATACCATCGGAACGATTTTAGAGCGTTTTGAAAATCGAGTAAAAATAGCAGGAGCTGTATTTCGTCCAGGAGAATATGCCATCGAAAAAGGTACTTCTACCGTAAAGGATTTAATCCAAATAGCCGAAGGACTCAAGCCAGAGGCATTTATGAATCGAGCAAGTCTGCGTCGTTTGAAAAGTAATGACCAATATGAATTAGTCAATATTGATTTAGGAAAAATTTTGAGTGGACAAAATCCAGATATTCCTTTGAAGCGTGAAGATTTTCTGACCGTTTATTCTACACATGATTTACAAGAAAAACGTGTGGTAAAAATCGAAGGAGAAGTCAATCAGGCGGGCACTTATGAATATATCGACGGCATGACTTTGGGCGATTTGATTTTACAAGCCAAAGGATTTACCGAAGGGGCAAGTGCTTCGAAAGTAGAGTTGTCGAGAAGAATCAAAACAGAGCTATATTCATCAGACAACGACCATAGCGTAGAAATTCTATTTTTTGACCTAGATAAAAACTTAAGTCTTGAGTCCAAAGAAGCTTCTATGTTGTTGATGCCTTTTGACAAAGTGTATATTCGAACTGCTCCCAATTACGAAGCACAAAAATCAGTTTATATCGATGGAGAAATAGCCTATCCCGGTTCTTATACCATTAAGGATAAAGCACAACGTATTAGCGATTTGGTTCAATTGGCGGGAGGACTCAAAAAAGGCGCTTATCCACAAGGTGCCGTTTTTCAGCGAGATTCGTCAGTAGTGGCGATTGATTTATCTTTAATTTTGGCGAATCCACAGCAGTCTGAAAATTTGCTTTTGTTGGCAGGGGATAAAATAACCATTCCACGACTAGTGGAAACGGTCAAATTGACTGGCGGCTTGCTCAACCCAGTCGCAGTGGCTTATCGTGAAGGACAAAGTTTACAGACGTATTTGTCTCAAGCTGGTGGGCTTAGTCCTTTGGCACAACGAAATCGTATTTTTGTGAAATATGCCAATGGGATGTCTGATAAAACTAATCATTTTCTCTTTTTTAGAAAATATCCTAAAGTATTGCCAGGCTCGGAAGTAATTGTACCCGAACAAGATAAAGAAACGCAATCTAAACTTAGTGTGGGCGAACGTATCGCTATTATGAGCGGCATTAGCTCCTTGGTTTATGTGATTATTAGTATCACAAATGCCGTTAAGTAATCACTGATACGCTCTAGGCAATAAGCAGTAGGCTAAATGTTTGTATTATTTCATTCAAAAACACTTCTATATTTTTAGCTTATGGCTTATTGCCAAAAGCTTTAGGTATAGAATTCATTTTTTTCTTCATTTGGACACGAATAAAAACCATATAACTATTTCAATCAAAGACCTCATTTCGGGTTTGGTTCAGGGCAAGCGTTTTATCTTGCTCATGAGCCTTTCGTTTGGTATTTTGGGAGCGCTATATGCGATTTCGTTGCCCAATCTATATACTTCTGAAGTCAAAATTTTACCAGAAATAGATACCAAAAATATCGAAAGCCTCGATAAGTTTAAATCCTTGGCAGGATTAGCAGGAATTGATTTAGATAATTTGAACAGCACCGAGGCTATCCGACCCGATTTATACCCTCCTATTTTGCAAAGCACACCTTTTTTACTGAGTACATTTAGAGCGCCAGTGGTAGTTGCCAAAACTCAAGTAAAGACAACCTTGTTTGAGTATCTTAATGGTCTTCGTAAACAAAAATTATCATATCGGATTTTTGGAGAGAGTACCTCGGATGCAATACAGATTTCAGCAACACAAACTCCCGAAAACTCTTTGTTGCTGAGCAAACAGGAAGCGGTTATCCTGAAAGATTTAAGAGAAAATATTACAGCCTCCTTAGATAAAAAATCAGGTGTAATAAGCATTAATGCCAAAATGCCCGATCCTTTGGTAGCGACTATTGTTGTAAAATATGCTCAAGACTATTTGAATCAATATGTAAAGAAATATCGTTTAGAGAAGATACAAAAAGAGGTGGTTTTCTTGGAAAAGAGAGTTGATGAAGCCCAACAGCGCTATCAAATTGCCTTACAACGATACTCTGCTTTTCAGGATAGTCACCGAGGATTGTTTTTGAATACTTCAAGACAGCAGGAACAAAAGCTTCAACAAGAATCAGAACTAGCTTTTTCTTTATTTTCAGAATTGAGTAAAAAGTTAGAAGAATCGAGGGTGAAAGTTCAGCATGATACACCTGTTTTTCAGATTCTTGAGCCTGCGCAAGTGCCTCTCAAAAAAAGCGAGCCTAAACGTACAGTTATGGTTTTTGCTTTTATGATTTTGGGAGGAATGATTGCCTGTTTAACTTTAATGATTAGGTATTTTAGGGTTTCGAAATTATTTTTCTAAGTAATTTCAATTTGACTTTTTCAGAATAAAGTCTTAATATTGAGGTTATCGGTTAATAGTAGATTAGTTATTAGAATATGCTCATAATCAGAATAGTACTGCCAAAGGTCATGATTATAGTACTAATTCAATCTTCCACAGAAACTTTTTACCGAATGCTCATGGCTGAAAGCCGAAAGCCCAATAATTAGATAACACACCTACAGCTATTCTATCGAACCTTATTTACTGCGAAAACTCCATTGCTATTTATTTGAAAACTGGAGAACCGCATGAATACTACATCTAATGAATTTCCCCTTGTATCTATCATTTGTACTTGCCACAATCAAGCATCATTTGTAGAACAAACCTTATCGTCGATTTTGACGCAAGACTATCCCAATCTTCAAGTTTTTGTATCAGACAATGGTAGTACTGATGATAGCGCTAGCTGTATTCAGCGCTTTTGTCAACAAAATAAACATCATTTTCAGGTTACTTATCATCCCCAAAATTTGGGTATCTGTAAAGCTTTTAACCAAGCCTTTACTAAGGCTACAGGTCAATATATTATAGATCTTTCGGCTGATGATATATTGTTGCCTTACTGTGTGAGTCAGCAGGTAGCTTTTTTCGAAAAACAGACGAATGAGGTTGGTGTAATTTATTCAAATATTGAATGGATTAATCAAGAAGATAAAAGCAAGGGTAAAGCCTTCGGAGATTTGCCTCCTCCAAGTGGAGATATTTGGTTGAAACTCTTGTCCAAATCATTTATTCCTGCCCCAGCTATGATGATACGAAGGAGTTTACTTTTGCAAATGGGCGGATACAACGAGCAGTTAGCTTACGAAGATTTGGATTTTTGGATGCGCTCTTCCCTGTTATGTTATTATGCTTATTTGCCAAAGGTATTACTAAAGGTACGAAAGCTACCTAATTCAGCATCTTCAGGGTTTAACTGTTCTGAAAAAGGTTTATTGGAGACAGCCTATAAAGTTTGTTTAAGAACACAGCTAACACTTAGTCATAGTAACGAGTATAGGGCTTTGGATAAACGGATTTTAAATTATTGTTTAAAAGCGTTTGTTTCTAGGCAATTTGAGATTGCTTTACGGTTTGCCCATTTATTATCTCGTCCAGTCAGTAAAAAAGTAATTGTCTATCTAGTAAAACGAAAAATAGGCTTTAGTGTGTTAAAGCTACTTTATCACCTTTTCAAATACGTAAACTAGTCTACTACTTAACAAAATTATTCTATGACTATATCACAACCCCTTTCTACACTGATTCAGCAAAGTAGCTTTCTAGTTACGGGTGGCGCTGGATTTATTGGTTCTCATTTGGTTGATTTTTTACTGAAACATCATGCCCAACAAGTTGTCATTGTGGATAACTTCTCAACAGGTTCATTCGAAAATATTCAATCGGCGCTAGGTTATACCAATTGTCATTTAATCGAAGGGGACTTACAAAATCGTCTTGTTTGTGAAAAAGCCTGCGAAGATATTGATTATGTATTTCATCAGGCGGCACTTGGGTCTGTACCTCGTTCTATTCATGACCCTATTAGTACGCATCAGGCCAATGTCAATAGTTTTGTCAATCTGTTGGTAGCTATGCAAAAAGCACAGGTAAAAAAGATGATTTTTGCCTCTTCCTCCTCTGTTTATGGAAGCTTATTAGATGATGTCAAACAAGAAATTACTATTGGCGAACCACTTTCTCCTTATGCAGCAACTAAGCGTATCAATGAGATATACGCCGATATTTTTGCACATACATATCAACAGGATTTGGTTGGTTTGCGCTATTTCAATGTATTTGGACCACGTCAAAATCCAGATGGCCCCTATGCTGCGGTTATTCCGAAATTTATTCAATCCGTGTTAGAGGAAAAAGCGGGTATTATTTTCGGAGATGGCGAGCAAAGTAGAGACTTTACTTATATCGACAATGTGGTATATGCCAATATCTTAGCTCTATTAAAACATTCTCAAGAGTATCGTTTTTTTAATATTGCATGTGGGCAATCTATTTCTTTAAATCAGGTTTGGAATACGATTAATATTTTTTGCGAAGCCGAACTCCCCATCTTTTATCAGCATCCTCGTCAAGGTGATATTTTGCATAGTAAAGCTGATATAAGTCGTGCCAAACAATATCTTAATTATCAGCCATTTGTATATTTTAATGAAGGTATTCGTAGAACGATTTCTTGGTATCAATCACAAAGAACTCATGATTAGTTTAGCAACCAAACTGAAGAATTTACTCAATGAGCAACTGAAAGGATTGTCGAGCCAGCTTAGCTGGTATGTAATACAACTAGGTGTAACTTTTGCGAGTAGCCTTTGGCTTATACGACATTTGGATAGTTTACATTGGGGAAGTATCAGTTTGTTGGGTGCCTATCATGGAATGTTCAGTGTATTTTCGGGGATATGGCTCAAAGACTGGGTGATTAAAGCCATTGTAGAAGGACGCAAAGTAGAGCCTATTTTGGGAAGTGTTGCCTTGATAGCAATACTTTTATCAGTCTTGGGCTTTATTATTTGTGGACTAAGTTTTACGCTATTTTTTCCACAATATTCATTCTTGAAAAATCTCATTTGGATACAAGCAGGAAGTCTGCTGACAACTCCTTTTCATGTTATTTACTTTTATTTTGATGCTATCAAAAAGCCTCAATTAATCAACCAAGTGAATGCCTATTATGCAATTTGTGCAGGAATTTGTAAATTAATTTGTGCTGAGATAAAGCCATTTTCATTTTCTACTTTTTTATGGTTTCAATTAGGTTGTAGCTTGGCTTTGGCAATAGGCTATTATTGGTTGATAAAAAACGAAGGGCTAGAATTTCGTAAATGGCAAATTCAATGGCAATTAGTAAAAGAAATGTGTAAAGGAGCATGGTCTGTTTTTGTGAGTAAAATCATTGGCTTAGCCCAATCAAAAATGGATGTGTTGTTGTTAGCAAGCTTGTTGAATCTGAGTGATACAGGTAAATACAGTTCGGCTATTCGATTGATTGAAGCCTGCTATTTTGTACCAGTGTTGTTATTTACACACCAATATCCACGCATAATTGAAGCAAAACAATTTTCAGAAAAGCATTTTCTGAAAAAACTGCAACAATATTTTAACATCAGTTTGGATTGTGCCATAGGCTTAATTACCCTATTGTGGATAAGCGCACCATTGTTTGAAAGAATTTTGGGTGTACAAGAATTAACATGGTTTATTTGGGGCTTATCTATCAACATATTGTTCTACATGCTCGATATAGCTCGCTCTAGTTTTTTGTTTGTAAATAACTTTGTCCATTTGATGATACCTATCCAGTTGGTTTCATGCATATTAGGTATTTGTCTTAGCTACTTGCTAGTACCATATTGGGGTATTTATGGTACAGTCATCAGCACTTGGATGATGGGATTGTGGCAATGTTGGCTGAGTAATTATCTATTTCGACAAACACGGTTTATACCTAGAATACTATGTTCGAAAACTTATTCTACATCTTAAGTCTCATAGGGTTTTGTTATTATATTTTTAGTAAACGCTTATTTGATTTTTTGGGCTTATCATTTTTTAGTTCCTTGGTTTATTTTATTCCTGGATTTTCTGGACTGATTATTAACCCTTACAATACAGACGAAACTACCGCTATTTATCCACCTTGTTATTGGGTTTATGACTTGGTATTGGGCATTAATTTACTTACAGTATTATTCAACGATACCTTTTTACAAGAGAAGTCTATTTGCATTACAGGAGACTTTAAGCCCAATTTAGCTTTAGGAGCATTTTTTATGGGTATGTTGGGTTTGATAGGCTCTTTGATTCAGTTTCCTGATTTGTATCTGAATCGTGCTGAAATAAGTAAAGGCGAACTTCAGTCCATACTCAGTCAACAAGCAGACCGATGGAGTGTTATCTGGGCAATGGGCGCTAGTTTATTGGCAATGATTGCTTTTAAAGCAGATTATCGATTTTACCAAATCGTTGCGGTTTTGCTATTGGGTTTAGATTTGTTTTGGGGAGGTAATCGGTCCTCTTCGGCTTTTGTAGTTTTGGCATTATTAGTCTTATCAACACAGCACGAGCCAAAACGTTTGGCAAACTATTTTATTCATTGGAAATACTTAGGGAAAGTGTTGTTAATCATTAGTTTAGGGGCAGTTTTCTTTATTTCAAAGCTCATTTTGCCTTTGTTACAAGCCAATCGAATGGATTTGTTTAACGAGATTTACCCTTCGTGGCAAGACGTATTGTTTCATGCTTTTATTGTGAGTGAGCCAGCCGCTATTCAGGCCAATTTATCAGAAACCTTACGCAAGGGTATCGAGGTAGATTGGTATCATCCTATAGACATTGTTAGTCAATTGATTATTGGTGGTGATTGGCTCGGAATGCAGTCTAACAGTCATTATTTGACTCAAAAAGATTTATTTCCTCAACTTGAATACGGGTTGGCATATAATATTTGGGGTGATATTTGGGCAAGTGGAGGTTGGATTACACTCATTATTTTTATCTTTTTTTACCATATCGTTTTGGTGATTGGTAATCTCCTCATCAAACGCTCAACGGGATATTCTTTGGTAGTAATTGCCTTGTTTTTCTCGATATGGGCATTTTATATTCATCGAAATAATCTATTATTTCAATTATACTTACAAAAACGGGTTTTGGTTTTTGCGATAGTGCCATGGCTTTTTTCGCTTATCAAAATTCGATGGAATAGTTCGCATACTAAATCAAGCTAAAATATGTGTGGAATTACTGGACTTGTAGACTTCCGTTATAAAAGTTCTCTACAAACCCTTCGACAGATGTATTCGTCTCTGGGGCATCGTGGCCCAGATGCTTATGGGGAATATTGGAAATCGATGCCTTTGTATCAAATAGGACTAGGACATACTCGTTTGTCGTTATTAGACAATAGTACTCTGGCCTCTCAACCCTACCGATGGAAGCATTGGGTACTAGTTTTTAATGGAGAAATATACAATTTCAGGGAAATCAGACATACCCTTCAGCAGAAAGGGTACTATTTTGAAAGTGAGTCAGATACCGAGGTGTTAGTCAAAGCTTTTGATTATTGGGGTGAAATGGCTATTCAACAATTGACAGGAATGTTTGCTTTTGGGCTATTTAATCAGGAAAATCAGCAATTGATATTAGCAAGAGATAGAGCTGGAACGAAGCCTTTGTATTTATTTCAATCCAGAAATCTTATTTTATTTGGCTCTGAATTAAAGGCGTTAATCGCTCATTCAGATTTTCCGAGACAGATACAAATACAAAGTATTGGGCTATTTTTTCAATATGGTTATATTCCTAGCTCACATTGTATTTTTGAACATACTCATAAAATACAGGCAGGACAGATTTTAGTGATAGACTTGCAACAAAATACTACACGCTATCAAACTTATTGGTCGATTTTGGACTCTCTTAGCCAACCAATTGCTAAGCAAAATTATGCTGAATCATTTTTGCTTCAAGAATTAGATCAGCGACTCGATACCGCCTGCCAAACCCGTATGATAGCCGACCACCCCATTGGTTTGTATTTGAGTGGAGGTTATGACAGTTCGTTGGTAGCATATTACGCTCGCAAGCACAGCAATTTTTATAAAGCCTATTGCTTGGGTTTTGAGGAAAACGAATTCAGCGAGATTCCTTTTGCCCGAAATATAGCTCAGCATTTAGCAATTCCTTTTGAGGGGTTTATTCTAGAAAATCATGAGTCTTTACCCCTTACAATGCACTTGCCTGAAGTATTCGATGAACCATTTGGCGATAGTTCGGCAGTAGCGTGTTTGGCACTGAGTCAACGAGTGCGGCCGTCTGTCAAAGCCGTTGTGTCGGCCGAAGGTGGCGATGAGCTTTGGGCTGGTTATCCTCGTTATTTGCAAAGTTTGAGGCTTTATCAAGGTTTGAAATATACTCCTAATCAAATAATTAGATTGTTGTTAAAACCTTTTCATCACCGAAAAGTCGTAAAACTTAGGCATATTCTTGAGTACCCTCAAAATCCAATTTGGGTATTCGATGCTGTAAGTCAAACACTTAGTAACAATTTGATATCAGATCTAGTACAAGACTTTATTCCAAATTCTAAAAAAACGCTTAAGAAAGTTTTTCCTCACGACCCAATCCATGCTATGTTGTATTGGGATTATACACAGTATTTGGTCGATGATTTGATGGTAAAAGCTGACCGTACTGGCATGGCAGTTGGCCTCGAAATTCGAGAGCCTATGTTACATCATCCTTGGGTAGAGTGGGTATCTAGTTTGCCAAGTCAGTACAAAATCAAAGATTCGGAACAAAAATATTTACTGAAAAAGCTGGCTCATCAAAAACTTTCTCAAGCACTCTTGGACCGACCTAAAAAAGGGTTTGGTGTTCCACTAGGAAAATGGTTGAGAGGGCCTCTAAAAGAGCTTATCCTAGACACGTTATCTACCTCCTCATTAGCAAAACATGGTCTGCTAAATACAACAACTGTCAATCTTTATCTCAAACATTTTTATCAAGGCTCCGATATTTACGCTACTACACTTTGGCACCTATTACAATTTCAACTTTGGTATAATCGATGGATATAAAACCCAAAATATTGTTTCTAATGCCAAGTTTGGCATGTGGAGGAACCGAAAAGGTCATGAGCACTCTCATTAATCATTGGGATTGTCATCAGTTTGATGTCGTATTAGGACTCAATTCGACAGAAAAACCTTTTTATTTAATTACCAACTCAGCAGTATCCATTAAGTATTTTGGCAAATCGAGGGTTCGATATACATGGCGAAAACTACTCTTGTTGATTTGGCAAGAACGCCCCGACTATATCTTTAGTGTCTTGGATTTTACAAGACTCATGATTTTGTTAAAACCCCTTATCCCAAAGTCCTGCAAGCTTATTGCTCGTGAATCAAATTATTTATTCGAATGGCTAAATACCTCTCAAAAGGTTTTATCTCGATACTTATATCGTAATATTGATTTGCTGGTGGTACAATCAGCTTTAATGAAACAACACGTAATCAATAATTTACCTGAAATTGCTTCTAGTACCTTGGTTATTCAGAATCCTATTGATTTGTCTTTGGTACGACAACTTGCACAAATGCCTTTGGAGTATGATATTCCTAATTGTCCTATTTTTATTACTATAGCTAGACTAGATACTATTAAAGGGCATCTAAGAATATTGGATGCATTGGCTTTACTAGATAGCCCATTTTGTTACTATATAGTAGGCGAAGGGCAAGAGAGAAATGCAATTGAAAAATATCTTGAAAAGCATCAACTACAATCAAAAGTAATTTTGACAGGAGAATTGAAAAACCCTTTTCCATTACTAAAAAAAGCTCATCTATATCTGCAAGGCTCTTATTCGGAGGCCTTTCCAAATGTTATTTTAGAAGCGCTATGTTTGGAGGTAACACCTATTGCCTTTACAATTTCGGGTGGAACTTCCGAAATTATCCGTTCGGGTGAAAATGGCTTTTTAGTAAATAATACAACCGATTTTGCAAAGTCGATTTCTATAGCTTTAAAAGAACCTTTTCTTCCTCAAAAACTTTCGAGAGACCTATATCCATTTGAATTAAAAGCTATTATGTCGATTTATGAAAAACTATTTGTAGAAAGATTAATGATTTGAAAATGAGATATCCTAAATGATGAACACAAAACCGATAGTCTTAAAAGAAATATATGCCAATCAAAATCACCTATATCATTACTAGCCTTGGAATGGGCGGTGCTGAAATGATGCTTTATAAATTACTGAAATACACTGACCTAAAAACAATTCGTCCAACAGTGATTTGTTTAACCGCCGAAGCAGATTTGATAAAGCCTATTCAATCATTGGGAATAGAAGTATTTGTTTTACCTTATCAAAATCGTTGGTATAATCTTCCTCTTATCGCTTTTCGTTGTCATTTGATTCTTCGTAAGCTTTGCCCTGACATTGTTCACACTTGGTTGTATCATGCCAATGTCCTAGGTGGGTTAGGTGCATATTTGTTGAGGAGGCGACCCATCATCGTGTGGAATATTCGAAATACCCTGAGTGGAGTTACTTCATGGTCACAAAAGGCGTTTTTTCTTATCGTAAAAATTTGTTCCCACTTTATCCCCAATCATATTTTGAGTTGCTCACAGCGAGGAGCTCAAGAGCATCATTTGGCTGGATTTCGTCAGAAAATCAAAGTGATTCATAATGGGTTTTTAGATAAGCCTCAGGTTATGCTCAATAATCGTTCTATTAAGCGTATTGGAATGATTGCAAGATTTACACCCGAAAAAGACCATTATACCTTTCTGAAAGCGGTTAATCTTTTTTTACAAAAAAATACCCAATGCCGATTTGTATTAATCGGGAAAGGCTGTAGTACAGACAACCATCAACTTCAAAAATGGATTAAACAATTTCATCTAAGCGAATATATCGAACTGCATGAGGCACAAATTTCTCTTGATGATATACTGACTACGTTGGACATTGTCACACTTAGCTCCTACTCAGAAGGCTTTCCGAATGTTATTGGAGAAGCTATGATGAAAGGTATTCCCTGTGTTTGCACCAACGCTGGTGATGCTTCAATCCTTGTGGACAAATCAGAATTGATTGTGCCAATCCGCCATCCTGAGGCATTGGCAGAAGCTTGGCTATCTGTTCTATCAATGCCTCAGGATAAGCACCTTGAGCTTATGCTATGCTTAAGGGCAAGAGTTTTGGAATATTTTCATATTTCCAAAATTGCACATCAATACAATGAATGGCATTTGTCTTTACTTTATCCTTAATAAAATATGTGCGGAATAAATGGAATTATAGGGCTGAAATCTATAAAATTGATGCCTTCGTTATTACAAAAAATGAATTTGGAGCTCCAACAACGTGGTCCTGATGATGATAGTATTTGGATAAATGACGACTTGACTATGGGGATGGGAATGCGCCGATTGGCGATTGTAGATGCAGATTTTGCTAAACAGCCTTGGCATGAACAAAATGTTTGTTTGTGTTTTAATGGCGAAATTTATAACTATCAATCTCTTAGACTAACGCTAATTGGCTTGGGGTATCAGTTCAAAACCGAATCTGATACTGAAGTGTTAGCCAAAGCTTACTTACATTGGGGGATATCCTGTGTCGAGCACCTCGATGGTATGTTTGCGATAGCAATTATTGATTTTAGACTCAACAAACTTTTTTTAGTTAGGGATATTAATGGCGAAAAGCCTTTGTATTATTATATCAATCATCAATGCGTGATTTGGTCGAGCGAACTCAAAGGCCTTTCAACTAGCTATGAAGCGCTTAATGAAAAACAAGCTTCAATTAATCCCGAAGCACTTAATTGGTATTTTAGATTAGGCTTTATACCTGCTCCATTGAGTATTTATCAATCTATTTTGAAAGTCAAGCCAGCACAATATTTGAGTATAGACTTGACTAGCCTTCAGGCAAGTACATCCGATTTTTGGAAAATGCCATCTTATTCTCCGTCTTTCAATCAACAAAATGCCTTAGGCACTCTAGATATATTAGTTCAACAAAGTGTACAACAAAAAATATGTACCAAGCATGCTACAGGGTTGTTACTTAGTGGAGGAATAGATTCGAGTATTTTGGCCTATTGGTTCAAGCAAATGAATACCAATATTCACTGTTTTTCCTTACAAACTCAGCATAATGCACAAGATGAAAGTTTTTTGGCACAAAAAATTGCTCGATTTTTAGGTCTAAAACACGAGATTATTCCACTTGATTTTATACAAGTACAAAAGCAGCTTGACGAAACGCTAAGTTATTTTGATGAGCCCTACGCCGATTCGTCAGCGATTGCTAGCAATTCGATTCATCAATGGGTAAAAAATGACATAAAAATCATGTACGGAGGCGATGGTGCAGATGAGGTTTTTGGGGGATATCAGCGCTATCTGATGTCAAGCTTTGCCGATAAAATTCGATATTATGCACCTTTTCTAACAAGTGCAAAACAGCTTCCTTTACATCAACTCTCAGATAATTCTCAGATAAATGCGTGCATTAAGTTTTTTGAAAAAATAGGAACTAATCCATCCGAAGATATATGGAATATTAGTCAAATGGGTGTTTCTGAGTCAATAATAAATACATTACTATTACCAGAATGGCAACATTGTGATACTTTGAAACCCCTATTTATGTCTTTGCCTTCACACAATTCGTTGTCCTTGGCAAGACATTGGGATAAGCTCATTGCATTGGAAGGAGATATGCTTGTAAAAACCGACCGTATGAGTATGCGTGCTTCCATAGAATACCGAACCCCATTTCTGTCTAAAAATCTTTGGGAGTTTTCACAAAAACTACCCAGTTCATTGCTTATCCAAAAAGGTATTACTAAATATTTGCTGAAGTCATATCATTCCAGTTTGTTTCCACAACGTTTTCAACAAAGTAAAAAGAAAGGCTTTGAAGTTCCGATTGATATTTGGTTTAGTACCAATTTAAAGAAGGAACTTTTAATGCTAATAAGTACGGATTTTCTTATAAAACAAGGTGTTTTTAATGTCTCAAAAATACAAAAGCAGGTTGCTTTGTTTCTTCAAAAACCACATCGATATAAAGTCCAACTTTGGATAATTTATTGTTTTCAAAAATGGTATAAGCACCATATACAATGACCTAATGTATAGGTAATGTTTAACAGATAGTTTTCCATTTTTTAGTATTTCAATCAACCTAGTCTAATATATACTACTGGCGAATGTATAAAACAGCTCCACATCTCTTACTGGTTATCAATTCGGATGCCTTTTTTATTTCGCATCGCATAGCAATGGCTCAAGCTTGCTTACAAAATAAATTTAAGGTCAGTATTGTTACCAAAGACACAGGACATCGTGCCTATATCGAATCTCTTGGTTTTGAATTTTATGACTTTTCTATAAATCGAGGAAGTAAATCCCTTATCCAGAATTTTAAAGAATTATATTTTCTTCGAAAACTATACTTTAAGATAAAGCCTGATATTATTCATCATGTTGGTATCAAACTTATTTTATTAGGAAGTATCGCTCGTTTGGGAATAGGCAATAGTATTGTGCTCAATGCTGTTGCTGGGTTGGGTTCAGCTTTGTCTGCAAATAGATGGAACATTTTAAAAAAGATATTCAGCCTATCGAGTTTTATTTTTAGAAAAAACTATCAACATTTTCTTTTTCAGAATGAACAAAATGCTCATTTTTTTCAAACACTTCTAAAGCTAACACATTCACAAATCAACCTTATTAAAGGTACTGGGATTGATATTAATTATTTTGTTTATACTCCCGAATCCAATTCATCTATTTATGTGGTTCGCCTAATTGCCAGAATGTTGAAAGACAAAGGTGTCTTAGATTTTATAGAAGCCGCCAAGCTTCTACGGAGTAAATGGGAAGGTAAAGTTGCTTTTGAACTTATTGGTCCTATCGATGAGGCAAACCCAAGCGCATTGACTCGACAAGAACTTGAAGCTAGTGTGGATAACTTTTATCTAATGTGGCAAGGAGCGCAGTATCCAATATTACCATTTTTACAAACAGCACATATTATTGTTTTACCCTCATATCATGAAGGTTTTCCACGAATACTTTTGGAAGCATCGGCTGTTGGACGAGCGATTATAGGTAGTGATTGTGATGGATGTAAAGCATTGATAAAGCATCAAGAAAATGGTCTGATTGTGCCTATTGGACATATTGAGGCTTTAGCGCACCAAATTGACGATTTGTTGGAAAATACACTTGTTAGGCAAACTTTAGGACACAACGCTAGGCAAGTCGTTGTGGAAAACTATACTGAGCAACAAGTCAATCAAGCTTTTATTGAACTATATCATCGTTTGCTATGTGGGAAATAAGACAATTTTAACCAACTTTGTAGTAGATTTCCCATAAAGTTATCCACACTTGATTGTGGATAACTTTATGGGAAATAGAATCAAACATTTTTTGTACATACTTTATGTTGAAAATACTTAACATCGTTGGCGCTCGCCCCAACTTCATGAAAGTAGCGCCATTGCATCGTGCTTTTGAAAATCACCCAGCTATCGAATCTAAGATTGTTCATACAGGACAACATTTTGATGCCAAGATGAGTGATGTGTTTTTTGAACAGCTTCAAATGCCTAAACCTCATTATTTCTTAGGTGTAGGAGGAGGTTCACATACCGAAGTAACAGCACGTACGATGTTGGAGTTTGAAAAAGTAGTGCTTCAAGAAAAGCCTGATTTGGTATTGGTTGTGGGCGATGTAAATGCTACTTTAGCTTGTACTTTGGTAGCTATCAAATTACACATCCCCGTGGCACATGTAGAGGCTGGTCTACGTAGTGGTGACCGTAAAATGCCCGAAGAACTCAACCGTATTTTGACTGATAGCGTTTCGGATTATTTATTTATTACCGAACAATCTGGTATTGACAATCTTAAAAGGGAGGGTGTACCAGACGAAAAGGTGTTTTTTGTTGGAAATGTCATGATTGACTCATTGGCGCATTATCTCAAAAAAGCACAACAAACATCTGTTTTAGAAGAACTCACATTAGCTAAGAACGAGTTTGTTGTAATGACTATGCACCGCCCCGCTAATGTAGATACAGCCGATGGACTTGCCTCAATTTTGACTATTATTGAAAATACTGTTCCTTACAAAAAAGTGGTATTCCCAATTCATCCAAGAACGTCAAATAACTTGAAAAATTTTGGACTATGGGATAGGCTTCAGCATATTGAAGGCTTAGTGCTAACCGAGCCACAAGGATATTTGGAGTTCTTACAATTAATGCAAAATGCTAGTTTGATAATCACAGATTCGGGGGGTATTCAGGAAGAAACGACATATTTACAAGTACCTTGTTTAACCTTTAGAGACACAACCGAACGTCCTGTTACTGTTGAGTTAGGAACCAATCAATTGCTGTCAGATCTGAATCCAGTTACAGTACATGAAAAATTTATAGAAATTTTAGAAGGTAAAGCCAAACAAGGTATAGTTCCCCCGCTTTGGGACGGACATACTTCAGAAAGAATTGCAGATATATTAGTAGAGAAAATAGGAAAGTAAGGTGACCTCTTATTGCTTCAAAAGTCAAAACCCTCAGATGCTAAAATCTTAGGGTTTTGTTTTTTAAAATATAGATTAAACCTTGTTCTATAAGAACAATCCAAAGCATCAAATTTATCCTTTCCCATTATCTAACAATTTAACTCGAGCACTTTTAGTCATGAAAAAGCTATTAATCATTGCAGCTATGTTTAGCGTTACGTTAAGTACTACTTTAGCTCAGGAAACTCCTTCTAAAAAAGGAAAAAGAGAATGGAAAGCAGATTCAACAGGTCGTCAAAGAGGTCATCGTGGTGATGGACAAGGACGCCCCAAACGTGATTCTTTGATTCGTAAAGAAGGTAAAAGACCTGCTAGAGCCAATTAGATAATGCTGAGTTCGTAAGTGGAGTGAGTAATTTTAAAAATATGTTTATCAGCTTTTGTCTTGATAATTGTATTGTTCTAATTATACATATCTGCTTAAATATTAAAGCTTAGGACTATCTTTTCGCAAATGAGGAGGCTTACTAAAGTATTTACACAGATGCGTTAGTTGGCACTCCTCACATTTTGGTGAACGTGCAATACAAACATAACGCCCGTGCAAAATTAACCAATGGTGTGCTTTAGGAACTAGCTCTTCAGGAATATGTTTGATGAGTTCTTTTTCTACTGCCAAAGGAGTTGTAGCGGTTTTAGCTACCAAACCCAAACGATGGGATACCCTGAATACGTGTGTATCTACAGCCATAGCAGGTTGATTAAAAATCACAGAAACAATCACATTGGCTGTTTTACGACCTACTCCAGGAAGTGTTTGTAGCTCTTCTATAGTGCTTGGTACTTCCGACTTGAAGTTGTCAACGAGCTTTTGTCCTAAACCAATAAGATGTTTGGCTTTGTTATTGGGATATGAAATTGAGCGGATATAGAAAAAAACTTCTTCAAAAGTAGCACTTGCTAAAGATTCGGGTGTGGGGAAGCGTTCAAATAAAGCAGGTGTTACTATATTAACTCTTTTGTCGGTACATTGAGCAGATAGTACTACAGCCACCAATAATTCAAAAGGAGTTGTATAATGTAGTTCGGTTTCAGCTACTGGGAAATTATTGAGAAAGTAGTCTATCAACAAACGATAACGTTCTTTTTTTAGCATAACAAAATCTGGATTAACAAAATTGTATGAGAGGGATACTTGTCTGGTAAGTATCAAAAGTCAAAAATAAGGATAAATAGTCAGATTTTTTAGTAGCAGAAATACAATAAGAGACAGATAGAAGTCTGTAGATGACTTCTAAAAAATAAAGCAAATAAAAATTTACTCAAGTCTTAATAAGACTTGAGTAAAACAAAAAAACATCAAACCTGAGCCTAAAACTAGGCGGAGGTTTGATGTTTTGAGTCAAAATTACGAGAATACGCTAATATATTGTCGACCGTTCTAGAGGATGGTTCACGATAGCTGGCATCTAAACCAATTTTAAGATCTACTAAATCCAAATAAAACTCCAGCATTTCGGTATCATGTACCAATGCATCTTGTATTAGTAGGTTTTCTTCTTCTGAAGTTTCCTCATAAACGTAACGAATTACGTCATTCTGCGTAAAGGTTTGTATCATAGCTCGGAGAATTTTTACTCATCATTTTGCGCAGATTTATCAACGCATAACGCATTCTCCCCAATGCCGTATTGATACTGACGCCAGTGGCGTCGGCAATTTCTTGAAAACTCATATCTTCATAATGACGCATCACGAGTACCTCACGTTGCGAATCTGGAAGACGTTTAATCAAATCTCTTAGATGATTGTGTGTTTCATTCTTAATTTGCATTTCCTCGATAGAGTCTTCTGCAAAATCAAGTGTATTGAATACACTACTACCATCTTCGAATACGATATTGGGATAGCGTTTTTCTCGACGGAAATTGTCTATAGCCATGTTATGGGCAATTCTAAGTACCCACGGCAAAAATTTACCTTCGTCATTGTACTTTCCAGAACGAAGTACATCCACCGCTTTTACAAAAGTATCTTGTAATAAGTCTTCTGCAACGTAAGTGTCTTTCACGATTAGATAAATCGTTGTATAAACTTTTGATTTGTATCGGCGAACAAGTGTTTCGAAGGCATGTTCGTCACCATTTTGAATATAGCGTGATACTAGCTCACTGTCGTTAACATGGATTCTTTCCATCTTGATAAATCTATTTGGTTAACGTAAAGCTTTATATCATATTGCTTCTCCTATATTGTTTTTTTAGTGACTACTCTAGTAAAAAATGAAGTATGCTTGATTGGTTGATTCAAAGATAGTAGTTGTTATATTAATTCCAAAAAAATTACAAGCAATTTTAACTTTCGTTAACAAATATTAACAGCCATTTTTTCGTTCTAATGAAATGTACCTACTCAAAATGACGACTAATACCTAATAAATACCTAGTGTTTTCCTGAAATCTCCAAATATGTTGTTAATCTTCTTTATATACGGATAACAATATGATTTGGACTTTTACTGTCTTTGTCTCAAAAATACTCAAAACTCAGGCAAATGCAAGAAATATGTACACAGAATTGATTAAATGGTCTCAAAATGAGAAAATATATAGCAACAAATGCAATAAATAGACCAAACTTGAAAAGTACGATTGATTATATGGTAAATAGATACTGTTGCTTTCAAAAAACAACTTTAGGGGTTATACAAAAATCTTTTGCGGGATAGGTTTTAATCAAATAAAATTAATTGCAGAGTCAATGAATAAGAATAGTACAGTAATAAAAAAAGAACTGCCTTTTATAAAGCAGTTCTCTTAAAAATACTGTTAGAAAATTATCTACGACGTCTTTTCACTTTGCCTGTTTTGCTATTGCGAACACGTTCTTCCAGTTCGGCGATAACTTTAGATGAATTTTCTTTATTTAATTCGTAAGTTTCGTTCAATGACTTGTAAGAAGCTTGAATCTTGTTATAGTCGTCCAACAAACGATTATATTTAATAGTAAGGGTTTCGAAGGTATCCTTACTATCTTCTTGGCATTTCATGTAGTCTTCATTCTTTTTCTTGAACTGACTTTCAAGGCTAAAACGGAAGCTACTTAACTCTGCGTTTTCTTGACGCTCTTTCAAAATTTGACTTTCAAGTCTTCTTACTTGGTCTTGATACTCAGCAATTTTCTTGCTATCTGTACAACTTGATAATAATAATGCTAATAAAGCAACAAATAAAGATAGATTTCTCTTCATGGGTATAATGGGATTTATTGGTCGATTTGATTGACTAAACAATTTTTGTAATGTTCGACTTTTAATAACTACTTGTATGACGAATGAATATAATTGATTATTACTCAGCCACTAGACCATCTGGGCAAACTTACTTGGATTTTTTGAATGTTTAAAATATATATCAAACTTTTTTTAGAAAAAGCCTTGATAGATAGAATTTCTTCCTTAGTTTTGCATAAAAATCTACTTATTTTATAGAGTAAATAATGTAGGTGGATTACTCATTACACAAGAACCTTGTGCTACTTTGACCAGCTTAGGGTGTTTTGTTTGATTTTTAAACAGAAAAGCAATGCAAAGTTTCAGAACTGAACTCGAAAATCCACTTGTTGAAAAAGACATATTAGATTTAGCTCGTAAAATTGAATTATTTAGAGATGGTAAAATCCACGAAGAAAAATTCCGTAGCTTACGTCTAGCTCGTGGTGTATATGGCCAGCGTCAACAAGGGGTACAAATGGTACGTATCAAATTGCCTTATGGTAAAATGACCTTTAAGCAGTGGAAACGTATCGCTGATATTTCGGATGAGTATTCGATAGGAAATTTACACTTGACTACTCGTCAAGATGTTCAAATTCACTTTGTTTCTTTGGATCGCACTCCTGAATTGTGGGCACAATTGGAACAAGATGATATTACACTTCGTGAGGCTTGTGGTAATACCGTTCGTAACGTTACGGCTTCTATCACTTCGGGTATCGATACTCAAGAGCCTTTTGATGTAACTCCTTATGCTGATGCTATTTTCCGCTATTTCTTGAGAAATCCTATTTGTCAAGAAATGGGTCGTAAAATCAAAATAGCTATTTCAAACTCCGACGCTGATACTGCATTAACTTATATGCACGACTTTGGTTTGATTCCAAAAGTGTTGGATGGCAAACGAGGCTTTAAAGTAGTTGTTGGTGGAGGCTTGGGCGCTCAGCCTATGTTGGCCTATACAGCATTTGAATTTTTGGAAGCAAATCAAGTAATTCCATATTTTGAGGCAGCTTTGCGAGTGTTCGACCGTCATGGTGAGCGTAATTCTCGTCACAAAGCTCGTTTGAAGTTTTTGATTCAAAAAATTGGTTTCGATAAGTTTGTAGAATTGGTAAATGCAGAAACGATTGCTATCAAAAACAAAACATTTGAGATTCCAACTATTGGGTTCAGCGAAACAGAAATCGAAGGATATTTGCCAACTCAAACGGCATCTACAGTTGCCCCTGAGACTGATGAGTATAAAACTTGGTTGCAATCTAACGTTTTTGCTCAAAAGCAAGAAGGATATTTTGGTGTGTATGTTCGTATCTTAAATGGTAACATTTCTTCTAATACGTCTCGTTCTTTAATCGAACAGTTGGATGGATATGTAGCAAATGATGTACGAGTGAGTATCAACCAAGGTTTGATGTTGCGTTTTGTACCAGAAGCTAATATTCCATATATCTATGAGTTGCTAAAAGCGCATGATTTGGCTTCGCCTGGGGCTAACTCAATTGCCAACATTACGGCTTGTCCAGGTACTGATACTTGTAACTTGGCGATTTCGGATAGTACGAATATTACTTCCAAATTAGAAGCAGTTATTTCTGAAGACTTCCCTGATTTGATTTATAATAACGATATTAAAATCAAAATTTCAGGTTGTATGAACTCTTGTGGTCAGCATGGTATGGCAAATATCGGCTTCCACGGTTCGTCTTTAAAGTCAGCAGATAAGCGTGTATTGCCTGCGCTCCAAGTATTGTTAGGCGGCGGAACAGTTGGTAATGGTGTAGGTCGTGTGGCTGATAAGGTGATTAAAGTGCCTTCAAAACGTGGACCTGAGGTATTGAGAGTATTGTTGAATAATTATGAAGAAAACGCAACAGAAGGCGAATACTTCAATGATTATTATGACCGTCAGGGCGAAAAATATTTTTATAGCTTGTTAAAACCAGTAGCAGACCTTACCACTTTGAAAGATGATGATTTCATTGACTGGGGTGCTTCAGAACAATTTGCTACCGAAATCGGGGTAGGCGAATGTGCTGGTGTAATGATTGACTTAGTTGCAACTTTGTTGTTTGAATCAGAAGAAAAATTAGAGTGGACTTTGAATGCCTTTAACGAAAACCGCGTAGCTGATTCTATCTATCATGCCTACAGTGTATTTGTAAGTGCTGCTAAAGCCTTGCTTTTGGATAAGAGTGTTAACGTTTCTACTCAAAATGCCGTTATCGAGAAATTTGACGAGCATTTTGTTGCAAAAGGCGAAATCACAATTGCTCAAAGCTCTTTCAAAGAATTAGTACTTCAAATCAACCAAAACGAGCCTAGCGTTGACTTCGCTACTTCATATATCGCCGAAGCAAAAGCTTTCTTAGCATTGGCTAAAGCATATCGTGAGCAAACAGTAGAGGCGTAAGCGTACCGAGTTTTGTTTGATTATTTAGTATAGTCATATACAACATTTGAAGGGGTGTAATTCAAAAGGCTTGTCCAATTGGGTACACCTCTTTTTTATTAGATTGAGTGATTTGTGAGTAAGAGATTGAGCGATTTTTTAAAATAGTTTTGTCTCAGATTGATTCGCTTACCATTACTCGATGACCAACTACTTTTCGATTATGAATAATTTAGAAGCTTTTCATACATTGGAACCTAAACCACGCTTGACTGTAGTTGGCGCTGGCCCAGGTGACCCAGATTTAATTACCCTAAAAGCCACCAAGGCATTAGCCTCGGCTGATGTCGTACTTTATGATGCGCTTATTGCTCCTGAATTATTAGATTATTGTAAACCCGAAGCCGAAAAAATTTATGTAGGCAAACGCCCAGGAGAAAGCCATTCTCAAGATGCTATTAATTTTTTGATAGTCGAAAAAGCCTATATGTATGGGCATGTGGTACGTTTGAAAGGTGGTGACCCATTTATTTTTGGACGAGGTATGGAAGAAATTGAATATGCTCAACAATTTGGTTTAGAAACAGCCTATATTCCTGGTATATCTTCTTCGGTAGCAGCTGCTGGGTATGCAGGTATTCCGTTGACAACGAGAGGGGTTAGCGAAAGTTTTTGGGTGATTACTGGTACTAAATCAGATGGTTCTTTATCCAAAGATTTGGCACTAGCTTTACAATCATCAGCAACTATTGTTGTTTTGATGGGAATGAGTAAAATAGAACAAATCGCAGAACTATGTATTCAACAGGGAAAAGCAGATTTGCCTATTGCCGTTGTACAGCAAGGTACAACCGTTCATCAAAAAGTTGGAATTGGTACTGCTAAAAATATTAAATTCGTCGTTGAGCACAATAAGCTATCAAACCCTGCCGTTATTGTGCTTGGAGAAGTAGTAAAGTTTGCTTCAACGTCCACATTACAGTCTATTGCACAAAAGAAGTTTAGTGTCTAGTACACATTCGACATATTAACAAGCCCCAAGGCATGTTTAAAGATTATTAGTGGTTAGGTATTTAGAAAAGCTCAGTAGTTATTACTATGAGCTTTTTTTGTTTTATAATACTTTTAGTAAACTCAATACCAAACTAGCTGAATTATAAGCAGCAATTTTTTCAAAATTAGGCATATCTTGATGTGCATCTCCATTGGCATTGTCGCTTATACTTCTGAGTACCAAACAGGGTAATTGCATCTGATAACACACCTGTGCTACAGCGGCTCCTTCCATCTCTATGGCATCTGCCTTAAGATTTTTTCGTAGCTCATCGACTTTTGATTGAGAATTGACAAAAACATCTCCTGTTGCTATAATTCCAGTTAAAATCTGAGGCATTCTATTATTTTTCCCAACAGCTTGATAAGTACATTTAGGAGCTGTCTGCTGAGCAATACCCACCAAAATACTGTCAGAAGGAATGTATATTGGATTGAGTTGTAGCGTTGCTGGATTGCGAGTAGCACGAAGCGTAATACCTTCGTTTTGTAATCTACCAAAATCATGATGAACACATGATTTGGCAATAACAATATCCCCAGGAGCAATACCGTTGGCAATACCACCTGCAATACCTGTGAAAATGAGTCTTTCGGGTTGCCAATTCATCAATAATAAAGTGGTAGTCATAGCGGCATTGACTTTACCCACACCAGTTAGGGCTATTACAACAGATTTTCCTGAAAGTTCCCCCGTCAAAAAACGAACTCCTTTTACTCGATGTTCTTCTTTGTTTTTGAGTGAATCTTCCAATAATTGTATCTCTGCATTGAATGCCCCTACGATTGCTGTAATCGTTTTGGTTTTTTGAGAAAAAACCTTTGGGCTAAAGAAGCAAAGTAATATGAGTGTATTGATGAAAGTTGTGCGAATAGATACACAAAAAGATGGCTTTAAGCTAAAATTGGACATGTTTGTGAGATATGAAGTAATGCTTTTTGCTTTAGGAGGTTATTAACATTCAGTAATACAAAGCTGATAACCTAAGCCTAAAACATTACTCTGCATTTGAATTAATAAATAGTCTAACTTGAAATCGTAAAAATTTATAAATAGCACAGAAATTCGATAAATACGTTTATCTAATGTCCCCAGAAAAGCGCTACTAATGCAAAGGCGTCAATAATCCATAAGGCAAGAGAAACCTCCTTAGATTTTCCTACTGATACTTTGATAATCGTCCAACTCAGAAACCCCCAAATAATACCTTGGGTAATAGAATATGAAAATGGGATAAGTACAAGAGATAAAAATGCAGGAACGGCATCGTCAAGTTCTGACCAATTGATTTTTGCAATTGGTTTCATCATAAAAACCCCTACAATGATTAAGGCTGGTGCTGTTGCAATGGCAGGTACAATGCTCAAAAGTGGAGACAAAAACATAAAGGGCAAAAACAAAAGCCCTGCCGTAATGGCAGTGAGCCCTCTTCGACCTCCTTGCTCGATACCAACAGCAGACTCAATATAGGCAGTGCCTGGACTTGTACCTAAAATGCCTCCTAAAAGCGTTGCTACGGCATCGGTCATTAATGATTTTTTAACGTTTTGTGGTTCGCCATTTTCATCGTACAAATCTGCTGCCTCAGCAATGCCAACAAAGGTTGAAATACTGTCGAACATATCAGTGAAAACAAATGCAAAAATTACAGGAAATAAGGAGACTTTCAGGGAGTTGACCAAGTCTAATTGAAACAATAAGCTAAAATCAGGAGAAGAAAAAATTCCTTGCCAAGTAACTAGTTGAGCATTCCCAAAGTTAATGGCTGAGGCATCGCCCCACAATCGCCCAATCGGGATAGCCAATAGGGTTGTTAGTACTATCCCTATGATAATTCCGCCTGTAGTTTGTCGAACAATTAGAATCGCCGTTATAAATAAGCCTATGAGAAACGTTATAACTATGGGGTCTTTGAATGAGGCGATACCGACTAGAGTTGCTGGGTTATCCACAATGAATTTGGCATTCTCAAAACCTATTAAACTAATAAAAAGCCCAATTCCTGCTGATATGGCAAATCTAAGTTGAGTCGGAATGGCTTTTACAATATAAGTTCTAACATTGAATACAGAAAGAATGACAAATAGAACACCTGCCCAAAACACAGCGCCTAGGGCTATTTGATAACTAATGCCCATACCCTTGACAGCAGTAAAAGTAAAGAAGGCATTCATCCCCATACCAGGAGCAACAACAATTGGATTTTTGGCATAAAGTCCCATCATTAAGCTACAAAAAAAGCTTAAAATAACGGTAGCTGTAAGTACGGCATTGAAGGGCATTCCTGTTTGACTTAGGATAGAAGGGTTGACTACAATGATGTACATAGTGGCCAAAAAGGAACTGACACCAGCGAGAATTTCAGTGCGATTGGAAGTAATTTTAGTTGTCATGAAAAAGGGATTTCTTTAAAAATACAGCCCAAATAAGACATTCCCAAATTAGGGGTCTTTTCTCATGACTTTAATACTATTTCTTATTAAATTAGTTTCAATACATATATGACACTTTTTTTTGGATGAAACCGTTATACAAATTTAAACCTGACGATTATGAAAGCTATTTTGAGTCAGTCACTTACAAGAATACTGACAACTTGTTCATTGGCACAGCTTTTGACCATTTAATAATTCACTTTAAAAGTATTCAGATTTTACTATAACTTTATTACCATTCTGACACTTTGTCAGTTGAGCTACTTACTAATTTGGAATTAAGCGCAGAATAAAAACTTTTTTTTAAAACATTATTTTTTCTACAACTTCTTCAAATTATAAGTGAAAATTTATCAACAGCAACTTGCTTACGGAAAAATTGTTCAACTATTGCTTCTAATTTGCTTGTAAGCTCATAGCCAAAAGCACATTGCTGAATGTTAATTAATTATAATACCTTACCGCTTATCCAAATTTTTTTAGAGGGAGATTATGAGCTACAATAAAAAATTCTTTGATACACTCAGACTTGCAGAAATTTCGGATTTCGATGGGATTGAGTTGATACCTTTAGGTACAGAACAAGTTGATGACGAGAAGTTAGGCAAACTCTCAAATGAATTACCCATACTTCCCATCCGCAATATCATATTATTTCCAGGGATGGTGATTCCTATTACGGTAGGAAGACAAAAATCTGTACGCCTTGTCAAAAAAGCCTACAAAGGCGACCGTACAATAGGCGTAATCGCACAAGCTAATCCTAGTAAAGAAGAACCTGTAGGCGACGATTTATATAAAATAGGCACAGTAGCACATATTTTAAAAATGATAGTGCTGCCAGGAGGAAATATTACTATTATTGTTCAAGGACGCAAACGTTTTGAAGTAACCGAATACGTAAAAACTGAGCCACATTTACTAGCTAAAGTAAGTTATATCGAAGATACTTTTCCAACGAAGCTAAATCGTGAGAACAAAGCTTTGGTTCAGTCTCTGCGTGATGCGGCTGGAAAAATCCTGTTGTTAAACCCTGACATTCCTCGTGAGGCACAAATTGCACTGGATAATATCGAGTCGCCAAATTTCTTGGTACATTTTCTTTCTGCTAATATCAATGCAGAATTGGCCGAAAAACAGCAATTGCTTGAAACTTTCAGTGGAATTGAACAAGCTCAAAATTTGTTGCAGTATATGATGAAAGATATTGACTTGCTCGAACTCAAACGAGAGATTCAGAGTAAAGCCAGTAGCGATATAGATCAGCAACAAAGAGATTATTATTTGCGCCAACAAATTAAGGTTCTTCAAGAGGAGTTAGGCGTGGATAGCCCAGAGGCTGAAATTGATAAATTACGTGCTAAAGGAGCAAATAAAAAGTGGTCGAAAGAAATTTCTGACCATTTCCAAAAAGAATTAGGAAAGTTACAGCGTACTAATTCTATGTCGGCTGAGTATCCTATGCTCATGAACTACGTAGAGCTATTGGCTGACTTGCCATGGAACGAATACTCGAAAGATAATTTTGATCTAAAGAAAGCGCAAAAAGTCTTAGATGCAGATCATTTTGGACTCGAAAAAGTAAAAGAACGTATTATCGAGTATTTAGCCGTTCTTAAAATGAAGGGCAACATGAAAGCGCCAATTCTTTGTCTTTATGGACCTCCAGGAGTAGGTAAAACCTCTTTGGGACGTTCGATTGCTAAAGCCCTAGGTCGTAAGTACGTACGTATGGCATTGGGTGGCTTGCATGATGAATCAGAAATTCGTGGGCACCGCAAAACTTATATTGGTGCCATGCCAGGCAAATTGATTCAGAATATTAAAAAGGCAGGTTCTTCAAATCCTGTATTTATCCTCGACGAAATCGATAAAGTTGGTGCCGATCATCGTGGTGACCCGTCATCGGCATTGTTGGAAGTACTTGACCCCGAACAAAATAGTGCCTTCTTTGATAATTATTTGGAAGTAGAATTCGATTTATCGAAGGTTTTATTTATAGCTACCGCTAATTCACTAGATACAATTCATCCTGCCTTACGTGATCGTATGGAGATTATTGATATTAGTGGTTATACGATGGAAGAAAAAGTTCAAATCGGTAGAAAACACTTACTTCCAAAACAAAAAGAAGAACATGGTCTCGAAAATAAAACAATTAATGTGACCGATGGAGCACTTCAAAAAATAGTTGAAGGATATACACGTGAGTCGGGTGTGCGTAAATTGGAACAAGAAATCGGTAAACTGATTCGTAAAATTACCAAAGCCATTGCAATGGGCGACGAATATCCAAAGATTATCAAGCCTGAAGATGTCGTGAAATTATTAGGTACAGAGGTTTTTGATAAAGATTTATATGAAACCAACGATTTAGCGGGCGTGGTTACAGGCTTAGCTTGGACACCTGTAGGTGGAGATATTCTCTTTATTGAATCATTATTGAGCCGTGGAAAAGGTGGCGTTACCTTGTCTGGACAACTGGGTGATGTAATGAAAGAATCCGCTTTAACAGCGCTTTCGTATTTGCGTGCTCATTCGGATGAATATGGTATTGATTATCGCATTTTTGATAACTATCATTTGCATATTCACGTACCAGCTGGAGCAGTGCCAAAAGATGGACCTTCAGCAGGTATTACGATGACTACTTCTATTGCTTCGGCTTTGACTCAACGCAAAGTAAAACCACATTTGGCTATGACTGGTGAGGTAACTTTACGTGGGAAAGTATTACCTGTAGGCGGTATCAAAGAAAAGATTTTGGCAGCTAAGCGTGCAGGAATTAAAGAAATAATTCTTTGTAATAAAAATAAAAAGGACATTGAAGAAATCACACCTGCTTATATCTCAGACCTTACCTTCCACTATGTAGATCATGTGGATGAGGTGTTGAAAATAGCTTTATTACCTGAAAAAGTTAGTAAGCCAATTGATTTTATTTTTCCAGAAGAGAAAAAAGAAAATGCATTAGTGTAAGTAATTGAGAATCGTTTTTGGGTCCAATAGCTTCATATTTATAGGATTTAAAATTATCCAACTTGGGCACAGAGCTTTTATACTCTGTGCCTTTTTTATGCTCGAACAAATGCCTCAAAAAGTACTTATTCTACAAGGAATTCCTGCTAGTGGGAAATCTACATTTGCCAAATCCTTGGTAGCTGATAGCCGAGGTTTATGGAAACGCCTTAATAAGGATGATATGCGTGCTATGCTCGATGATAGTGTGCATTCAAAAGAAAATGAAAGCTTTATCGAACAACTTCGTGATATGATGTTGTTTGAAGCACTCAAGTCTGGAAAGAATGTAGTTATCGATGATACTAATCTTTGGGAAAGACCTATCGAGCGAGTGAAAAAGGTCGTGGAGCAATTTCAGAAAATACATCGTACTAAGGTAGAAATAGAAATAAAACCTTTTGAAGTAGACTTAGGCACTTGTATTGAGCGTGATAGTCAGCGAGAAAGTAGTGTAGGAGCTACAGTGGTTTCGAAGTTGTATCGCCAGCATATTTTATCCAAAGAAAAGCTATATAACTATGCTGAAAAAGATGAATCTCTCCCTCCTGCCCTTATTTGCGAGTTAGATAATGTAATTGCTATGCCTACGCAACGAAGCTTGCAGGATATTTTTTTAAGTGAAAATGATTTGGTGCATCAACCCATCAAAGAGTTACTAGATATTTACAGGGCTAAGGGTTATAAAATCATTTTACTAACTCAGCGACCAGAAACCTACCGCCGACAAACACAAAATTGGCTTTATTATAATCGAGTTGAGTTTGATAAATTATTAATGTATCCTTCAGGTATTAAAGGAGTTAGACATAAAAAGGAGATTTATGAGCAGGAAATAGCTTCCAAATACCAAGTTAAGTTAACCTTAGAAACACAACAAGAGGCTGTCGATCTTTGGAGATTAGAACTTCAGATTCCGTGTTTGCAAGTGGGTTATGGAGATTTGTATTGATAAGATTTCCTAAAAATAAAAGACCTTCGGATACGTCCGAAGATCTTTGCTAGATTATCTAAAAAGCTAATTTCCCTTTTACTACTAAAGAAAATTAGGATTCAATTGATATTTCTAAAAATATTTTACATTCCTACTTCACAGCCCACTCTATAACCCCAGCAGCATTATCAACAGGTAGTTGCACTTCCATTTTGATTGCTTTGGTTGTTACGGGCTCAAATTGTATACTATTGAGCTGGTCTTTGGCAATAGGGCTTTGATTAATGACTTTTACAGGAATCCATTCTCCATTTTTTTGATAGTAAATCTTGTAAGAAGCAGGAATACGACAGCCTCCCCAAGGACTATCATCTAACCAATAAATGCTTGACGAGGATACTGTATAAGTTTGGTCAAAGTCATATTGAAGATATTCTGTAGTATTCTTTTTAGGCCACCAGTGCAAGAAATTGGCACTTTTGTCATTAGAGTTTTCTACTTCATATTGGTCATTTAGCGCTTTTAGCATCAATGGATTACTTACAGAACCTGACACCTTACTTTTGCTGGCAATAGTTGGTGCAGGGGTTGGGCGTGCTGCCGTTTCTTCATACGGAATCCAAACTGTCATTTCTGTAGCCCCACGATTTGCCCATGAGTAGTACGGAATCGCCTTGATGTCTGTCGTTTTCTTTACCAATTCTTCAGAACCTACTTGTCTTTGTGTGGTAAATCCTTTCATGTTCAAAGTCATGACACCATTCAACAAATCTTGTTGATAAGAGGCTGTAACAGGAGCGCTTTTATCCACAACCAAACTCATGACTGATGCTGAGGTATTATCATTTCCTTCCAAACAATATACCATTGGCCCTCTCTGTAAGGCAAATTTTGATTTGTCAGCTTTTACATTGCTGTTAGCCAAAATTTTTCTTACATCCATAGGAAGTGTGAAGCTTACTTTATCGCCTTTTTTCCAAATTCTATCAACTACAGCATAGCCTTTTTCCATTTTATAAGAAAATACTTTACCATTTACCAAAAGCTGGATTGGGCTTTCTGGTGTTTCATCTTTGTACAAATCACCTGATGATGGTTTACTTAATGCCCAACCCGGAATACGAATGCGTAAAGCAAACTGTGCTGTTTTGGCAGGAGCAATCGTAATGTCATTTTTCCCTTCCCAAGGATATGCCGTTTGTTGGGTAATCATCACAGCTGTATTGGGTAATTGAATAGTGGCAGTCCCTCCTACAAAAAGGTTTACGTAAAGATTTTTTTGATTTTGAGCATACGTATATCCCGGTACTGAAGGTAAGAAGCGAGTCATATTTGAAACACAGCAAGCACAATCCCACCAAGCACGACGCTGATGTTGCCCCATAGACGCCAGTGGATTTGGGTAAAAAAACTTATCCCCACTCAATGAAATTCCTGAAAGCAAACCGTTGTAAAGTGTTCTTTCAAGAACATCAACATATTGTGCATCGCCGTGTAATAAAAACATACGCTGATTCCAATAGACATTCGCAATAGCAGCACAGGTTTCTGCGTAAGCACTCATGTTTGGCAAATCATAATCGTCGCCAAAAGCCTCGCCATTGCCTGTCGCACCGATTCCTCCTGTGATGTAAAGTTTTTTATCAACTACGTCATGCCAAATATCATCAATCGCAGACAAGTAAGCTTTGTCGCCAGTAAGCGCTGCCACGTCAGCCATTCCTGTGTACATATAGGTGGCACGTACCGCATGACCAACAGCAGTATGTTGATCTACAACTTTTTTGTGCGATTGGCTATATTCTTGATTGAGGTGTCCTTCTTTTCCTCTTAAATCTAAAAAGAACTTAGCTAAATCAAGATAGGCTTTTTTGCCAGTGACTCTATACAATTTTGTCAAACCTGTTTCTACGATTTGGTGTCCAGGAAAGCGTTCTTCTTTTCCCCAACCAAAGGTTTTTACCAATAAATCAGCGTTTCTGATGGCAATATTCAAAAGGTTCTTTTTGCCTGTTGCCTGATAATGTGCAACTGCTGACTCGAACAAGTGACCAGCATTATAGAGTTCATGACTCAAATCTTCTTCTTTTTCCCAACGTTTAGCGCCAAGCCATTCATGAGGTTTTTGGATAGGCATGGTTCTAAAAGTATATAAATAGCCATCTGCCTCTTGCGCTGAGCCAATAATCGTAATCAAGGAATCAAGATAGGTTTCTAGCTGAGGATTTTTCTGTGTTTGTAGACTGTAAGAAGCCCCTTCAATGACTTTATAAAGGTCGGTATCATCAAACGTAAAAGAAGTGCTTTTATCGGCAGGGATTTGCTTTGCTGCTTTACGGAAATTGTCAATACGTCCTGTGATTTTACACTGATTAAGCGTGTAAGGAATAGTCACATTGGCATTTACCTGCATTTTGGGCGTCCAAAAATTATCTTTAAAATGAACTTGTGTAAATGCCACAGGCTGAATAGGATAATCGCCTTTTTGGGCAAAAACTCCTAAACAAAAAAAGCAGAAAAGTATTGTTTTGTGTATCATATTCTATGGCGCGAATGCTTGAATGAAGATCCAGTTTGAGCAAATATCATTTTAAATAATATTTACTCTCCAGACACTCATTTATAATTCACTATTAGTTTTTTTCAATATATAAAAAACAGGAATTCCTAATAACACTAAGCCTAAGCCTGGCCAAGTATAATTTGGTTTATAAATAAGTAATAAAATACAAATGCAAGTTGCTGTAAAAATATACAGTAATGGCACAAACGGATATCCAAATGCTTTGTAAGGTCTTTCAAGTTCTGGTTTTTTGATTCGTAAACGAATAATTCCTAGAATGGTAAGTGCATAAAAAATGAGTACTGCAAAAATCACATAGTCGAGGAGTTCGCCGTATTTACCACTCAAGCATAAAACCGAAGCCCAAGCACATTGAATCCATAGCGCTTTTTCGGGAACACCATTTTTGTTCAGTTCTCCTACTTTTTTGAAGAATAGACCATCGTTTGCCATCGTGTAATACACACGGGCGCCAGCCAAGATAAGTCCATTATCACAACCAAAAGTTGAAATCATTAAGAAGACTGCCACAATCATAGTACCTCCTTCTCCAAAAATATGTTGCGAAGCTACTACCCCCACTCGATCATTTTCTGCAAAAGCAATAGCTGGTAAGTCTAGTACCGAAACGTACATGATATTGGCGAGTAAGTAAATGCTTGTTACAATGAGTGTTCCGAGGAAAAGACTTAGACCAATATTGCGTTGTGGATTTTGGATTTCGCCAGCGATAAATGTCACATTATTCCAAGAATCACTACTAAACAAACTTCCGACCATACTAGCGGCGATTGCTCCGAAGGCAGCCCAACCTGTGTATGGTAAAAATCCTGAAGAGGTAAGTTGTTGAATAGAAAAGCCTGTTTGCCAGTTATGATGCCAAGTTTCGGTATTAGCCGTAAGGATGAATCCAAAAATAACTAATCCGAATAAGGCAAGCAGTTTGGTCACTGTAAAAATTGACTGGACATATTTGCCGTATTGAACACCACGTGTGTTGATAAACGAAAGAAAAATGATAAGGGCTATAGAGGTAAGTTGTGCTGCTGAAATATTGAGTCCTAGGACTGAAAATAGAATATTTTTTTCGCTTAAAACAGGAAAAAGATAGGCCGAAAACTTGCTAAAGGCAACCCCAACGGCGGCGATAGAGCCTGTTTGGATTACGGTAAAAAAGCTCCAACCATACAAGAAACCAACCAGAGGATTGAAGGCCTCTTTGAGATAAATATATTGTCCTCCTGCTTTGGGAAACATACCACTTAGCTCGCCATAACTAACGGCCGCCGCTACAGTGAGTAATCCAGTAATAATCCAAACCAAAAGAAGTCCTCCTGTCGAACCCACATTTCGGACAATATCAGAACTTACAATAAAAATCCCAGACCCAATCATTGAGCCTGCCACAATCATAGTGGCATCGAAGAGGCGAAAGGAGCGTTTGAAGGATGGTTGTTCTTGAGACATAGTTGAGTGATTGATGAATGAGCGATTGAATAAGTGTAAATCTTCATACTCACTCAACCGCTCCACCACTCAATCACTCAATAAAGTCAGGTATTAATGTAAAATAAAATCATATTGCTTTAGGCTGTAAGCCTTAGGCATTAGGTAAAATATCAGATATACCTTGCACACTTATGAGGGTAATCCTACAAATTAAAATTTTGAGTGATTATGGGTGCAAGGTGCTGATAATTAAAATATTACATTTTAAATTCACAACTCACAATTCACAACTCAGCATTGATGCTACAGTACTTGAAACCCATAAGCATAAGGATCATCCTCTGGATCGATATTGATGGTATTGTAGCCATAGATTCTTGCCCAGCCTTCTATACTTGGTTTCATGGCGGGCTTTCCTCCTACGGTAGTTTCTTCTTCTATTCTTCCAATAAATTTTGAACCAATGATACTTTCATGTATAAACTCATCCCCTTTCTTTAATTTACCTTTGGCGTACCATTGTGCCATACGTGCCGAAGTACCCGTACCACATGGTGAACGGTCAATGGCTTTGTCTCCGTAAAATACTGCATTACGAGCTGTAGAAGTTGGGTCTAATACGTCGCCAGTCCACAAGATATGCGAGCAACCTTTGATAGTATCATTTTCGGGATGCACAAAAGAATATTGCTCGTTGATGCGGTTACGTAAGGTTCTACTCCAACTAATAAGCTGGTCAGCACTGTAATGTTGCAAGCCTTTGAAATTCTCTTGAACATCTACAATGGCATAAAAGTTACCACCATACGAAACATCTACTTTGATAGGACCTAAATCAGGACATTCTACACTTAAATCAGTAGCTGCTAAGAAAGAAGATACGTTGGTGAGTTTTACGCTTTTTACCTTTTTACCTTCTTGTTTATAGTCAATTAACACCAAACCAGCAGGAGCTTCCATACGAATTTTTCCTTCTACTTTTGGCGTGATTAATCCTTCTTCTACTGCAATCGTGATTGTTCCGATGGTACCATGTCCACACATGGGCAGACAGCCACTTGTTTCGATAAACAATACCGCTACGTCATTTTCTGGGTCATGAGGAGGATACAAAATACTTCCGCTCATCATGTCATGACCACGAGGCTCGAACATCAGTCCTTTTCGAATCCAATCATAATTTTGGAGGAAATATTGGCGTTTTTCGCTCATATTACTTCCTTCAAGCACAGGCCCACCTCCTGCCACTAGTCTCACGGGATTACCACAAGTATGGGCGTCGACACAAAAAAATGTTTTTTTCATAGTTTTCTCAGGGGTAAGTATGAGTGATGAATTGTGAGTGATGAGTTTTGAGTGTAATTTTTTTGATTACTAATATTTTATCTCATTAGTCCATTCAGCTTAATTCAGCTCGATTACTTAATGCTTTACGTTTTAAACTGCCTACAAATGTTAAAAATTACGGCAAAGGCACCGAAAGGATTATATTGAACAGTGAGTAGTCGACAGTAAAAGGTTTTCCACATACAAACACCTAATAGTCAAAAGCTCATAGTCGCTAATTTCGAGTGCCTAAGCAGTAATAACTAATCACGTAATCATTCATTAACTTACTAACTAAATCGCTTCGTTGGTAAATGTCTCATTGACCAAACGCCAAATTTTTAATGGATTACCATCTTTTAATTCTTCTGGTAACATCCAATCTTTGAATCCTTGTAAACAAATTGGTCTAACCCAACGCTTAATCGCACCTGTACCCACTGAAGTATAACGAGCGTCAAAAGTTGAAGGATAGCCTCCTCCATGAACCATGCTACCCGCAACCTCTACACCTGTTGGGGCAGCGTTCAAAATCACACGACCAGCCAGAGAACATTGGAGCGACAGAATTTCAGGATAGTTTTCAACATCCTGTTCTGTTGCCATTAAGGTTGTGGTAAGTTGTCCACCAAGTGCTTTGAGGGCTTGTGAAAGTTCTTGTACATCTTGACAAATCACAAGTAAAGCAAAAGGCCCAAATGCCTCCTCATGTAAAAGTGGATTTTCGATGAAATCCTTTGCTGAGACCTTCGCAAGACTAGGAGTAGGTTTTTCTAAATCCTCAACCACAGCCAGAGAAGCTTCAGAAGCTACTCCTGCTTGCGATGTAATAGTGTAGCGTGCTTTATCAAAGGCTTTTGCAATACCAGAGTGCAACATAGGATGCAAGGCAACCTGTGTAAGCTCTTGTTCTAAGGTCTCTGAAAAAGTACTTAATGCAGGACTATCGATTGCCAAAAGCAAGCCCGGTTTGGTACAAAACTGTCCCATCCCTAGCGAAATAGAACCTGCAAGGGTTTTTGCTAACGTTGTATTAGTTTGGTTTAAGGATTCAGGAAATAAAACTACAGGATTGATACTACTCATTTCGGCAAAGACAGGAATAGGAACCTCTCTTTGGTCTGCGTATGCTTTGAGAGCTTTTCCGCCTGCTTGCGAGCCTGTAAAACCAACCGCTGTAGTAAGTGGGTGCATCACCAACGCTTTACCTGTTTCGTTACTAGCATCGTTGAGATGTTGTATCGTAAAAGGGTGCATTTGGCAACGTGAAATGGCTTTTTCCATCGCTGAGAACATCAATACTGAAGTTTCAGGATGGGCAGGATGCGCTTTAATGACTACCGAAACACCAGCAGCCAAAGCACTTGCGGTATCACCGCCTGCGGTAGAAAAAGCAAACGGAAAATTGCTAGCACCAAAAATAGCCACAGGGCCAATCGGAACAAGCATTTTGCGAGTATCTGGCTTAGGAGGCACTCGGTCAGGATTGGCTGTATCGATACAGGCTTCAACCCAAGAACCTTCGGCAACAAGACGAGCAAACATGCGTAATTGACCTGTTGTTCGTCCAATTTCTCCTTGAAGCCTTGGCAATGGAAGATTGGTTTCTTGATGAGCAATTGCCACCAACGAATCTTTCAATGCTTCTATTTCTTCTGCAATGGTTTCTAGAAATATAGCACGGTTTTTACCCGATACTTGGCGATAATGCTCAAATGCCTCTTGTGCTTGTTGCATTACCGTTGAAATGATTTGAGACATTTTTTTAAATTTGAAAATGTGGGAATTTGAAGATTTGAAAATGAACGATTTACACATTTTCAAATCTCCAAATCTTCAAATTATAATACAATCGCCTTATAATCTGGCAAAGTTGGTCTGATTGCAATAGCGCCATCGATAAGTGCTAAAATACGTTCTCTTTCAGCACCGCTAATCACCAAACGTGGCGCACGTACCGCTTCACTACCCAAATCAACTCTTGATTCAGCCAACTTGATGTATTGTACTAATTTTGGATGAATATCTAGTTCCAACAATGGCATAAACCAACGGTAAATGCTAAGAGCTTCTTCGTAGCGACCAGCTTTTACTAATTTATAAATGGCCACTGTTTCCTCAGGGAAGGCACATACCAAACCTGCAACCCATCCATCAGCACCCATCACCAATTGTTCCATAGCAATGGTATCTACACCACACATGATTTTGAAACGGTCGCCAAAACGGTTACGCATTCTGGTTACGTTGGTCAAATCACGCGTAGATTCTTTTACTGCCTGAATATTTTCGCACTCAGCCAAGGCAGCGAACATATCTAATGTTACTTCAATTTTATAATCTACAGGGTTATTGTAAATCATGATAGGAAGCGTAGTTGAATTGGCTACCGCTTTGAAATATTCTACTGTTTCGTAGTCATCTGCTTTATAGCGCATAGGAGGAAGCATCATCAAACCAGCTGCACCCCATTCTTCGGCTAGTTTAGCCAATTGAATTGCATCTCTGGTAGCTCCTTCTGCAATATTTAACACTACTGGAACACGTCCTGCTACCTTTTCAACGGTAAACTTTACCAACGCTCCTTTTTCTTCTAGACTCAGTACACTTGCCTCACCTAAGGTTCCGCCAAGAATGATACCGTCGACACCTGCCTCAAGTTGGAATTGCAAGTTTTTGTCAAATAATTCAAAATCAAGTTGGTCATCTGTACCAAACTTTGTCGTCACAGCGGGAAATACGCCTTGCCAATTGATTGCCATAGTTCTGTTGTTGTTTTTTATCAAAATTACCCAAAACACAAGCGGGTCAAAGGTTGATTTTTAATCAATTATAGTCAGATATTAACCTGTTTATGTGTGATATGTCTATAAAGTTGTTTATATTTAGCTAATTAGTAGAAAATAGTATTTTGGTAGCATGAAGGCAAACTAATTTTAGCTTTTGGGTATTGGATTTGGGCAGCGGAGGTTAGATTTTATTTTGTCATAGACATATTGATAGAGTGCCTATAGATTCATGTTGAATTCTTTTAACAAGTATTTAATCAGCAAATGAAAGTACTACAATTTACCATTCCCGTACCGCACGATCATACGATTATTGTTCAGCAGGACATTATGCCGTATTTCTATCCACATTTGCATAGACACGAGGAGATACAGATTACATGGGTGCAGCAAGGCGAAGGAACTTTGATTGCGGATAATAATATGCACACTTTCAAATCGAATGATATTTTTTGGTTGGGAGCCAATCAACCACACATGTTTAAGAGTGATCCGAGCTATTTTTTACCTAAAAGCGAATTAGAGATTCAAGCCTTGGTACTATTTTTCAATCCTCATGGACCATTATCAGCTTTGTTTAATTTACCCGAAATGCTCAATATAAAACGCTTTTTACAACAAAATCCCAACGGATTTAAGATACCCACAGAAAAAGCGGAGGAGGTTTCGACCAAAATGATGCTCATTCATGAACATATTGGTATCGAGCAAATGATTCATTTTATGGATTTGCTGAGGCTAATTTCTAGCATAGAACCACTAGATGCACTTTCGGAAGGCTCAAGACCAAAACTTTACAGTGAAAACGAGGGATTGAGAATGAGTAATATCTATAATTTTATCATTCAAGAATTTGAAAAGCCTATTACACTCGAAGATGCAGCCAATAAAGCGCACATGACTCCGCATGCTTTTTGTAGATATTTCAAAAAGCATACAGGTCATACCTTTTTATCTTTCTTAAATGAAGTACGTATTAATGAAGCCTGTAAAAAACTCACCAACGAATCTCCCATCGGTATTGCGCAAGTAGCTTATAGTTGTGGTTTTAATAGTATTACCAACTTCAACCGTATCTTCAAACGCATCAAGGGCAAATCACCAAGTGAGTATTTGGAGGAGTTTTTTAAGTGAAAGACTAACAATTTCAGATTTGGGATTTCTGATTTCGGAAATAAAGTAAAATAGCTTTAATTTTTACGAAATATAGAAAATTACACTTCCGAAATAAATAGTTTTCGAATCCTTCGTACAGTACTAATTTCAGATAGTGGATGTTGGATTGCGGAAGTATGATATCCTATTTCAAAATGAAGGTATTTTTCAATTTTACTGAAACCAATAATCCTAAATTAGGACTAAACGAAGATTTCTATTTTGTTCAAAAGAGTTCTTATTTATTGGTATTTTTGGGTGTAGCTGCAACTGCAAGAGTTGCAGCTACACCAATTTTATTTTAATTACAAAGCTCAATACAGTACTATCAACGGTTGTTGGATAACTTTCCTACAAGACTAGCGCAGCGCTTTGATTATGTCTCAGTTATTTTAATGAGACATTTCAGGAATATTTATTAAATTAAACCATAGAAAATTACGTTTTCAACAAAAGATAATATTGAAATGGAAACTAAACAGGAAATCATAGAGATTGTAGATAGGCTTCCCGATAACGTTTTGACGGAAGTTTTACAAATACTTCGACAATTACAGGAAGATTCCCAAACTAAGATACAATTATCCTCAAACTTGAGTATCGTATTAAAAGAAGATAGGGAATTGCTTAAAGAGCTAGCAAAATGATTGATTTTCAAGAAGTCATAGAGATACATCAAGTTTTAGTGAATGAATTTGGTGGATTAAGCGGTATTAGAGATGAAAATGCCCTTAAGTCTGCTCTTACAAGACCATTTAGTGGTTTTGGAACAACGGAGTTTTATCCCACAATTGAAGAAAAAGTTAGCGCTGTAATTGAAAGTATAGTCAAAAATCATCCTTTCGTTGATGGAAATAAAAGAACAGGATATGTGATTATGCGTTTGTTATTAATGCAATTTGGGAAAGATTTACAGGCTACACAAGATGAGAAATACAATTTTGTAATAGCTATCGCATCAGGTAAGTTAGCATTCCAAGAAATTGTTGTTTGGGTAAAAGAACATGTAGTTGTTAAGTAATCATACAACATAAGATTGCGTCTTAAGCTAAGTCATATCTAACATAGTAGCATCAAAAAAGGGGTCGAAAAATATTTTTCGACCCCTTTTTTGATAAAAACTTGAAGCATAATCCCAATCCTAAAAATTCGGAATGACTCATGTTTAGCGCTTGAAATGTCTTGTTTTCGATTATAGTTAAAGAATGGGATTTCTTATTGATACTACTATTATGAACAACTCCACTCTCATTATTCCAAACTCCGTACTCCAAAAACTCTTCCTGCGGTTTTGCCTGTGTGTGCTTTGATGGTTACTCTGATTTTATCTTTATTAGCAGTAAAAGAAGTATTAAGTGGATAAGATATATCATAAAACTTACCAGTCGAACCACCTTTCAACTCTTGTGTTGCCAATACTTGACCGTCTACTAAAATATCGAAGAAACGACCTTTGTCATCACCAATATAAGTCATCAAAATCGATGCTTGGGTTGAATTAGCTTTGATTTTTAGGTCAAATGAGAAAGAGCCTCCTTTTCTGACTTCACGACCTGTACGTCCTAGCGCGTCGCTCACATAAGATTCGCCATCGATGGTGAGGTTGTGGTCACGCTCGGGTTGCATTTCGCCAATTCTGAAATTATCTACTGTTTTATCTTCTATCTCTTTCTGACGTTTTTTCTCTGCTTCATAAGCTGCCTTTTTCTCTTCCCAACCAGCTTTGGTAAAATAATCCCAATACACGCTGTAATGTTGTTGATAACTTTGATAAAAAGGAATTAGGGTTACTTCAAAAGGAACAGCCACTTGTTGGGTTTTGAAAGTTAAGGGAGAATTTTCTACACTTTTTACCCACTGATTTACATTTTTATTATCCGTCAACAAAACAGGAATACCATATACTGGATCGGGATTTTCTTTGCCTAATTGTCCTGCCAAAACCAAAGGTCCGTACAATAAAGCGATACGGTCTTTGTTGTCAGGCATACTTTCGCTGTAAACCTGCATAGGCATATCGAGTGTCACTTGATCACGATTATTCCATGTTCTTTCTACGACAATATAGCCATTGGCATCTGGCTCCGAAGCAACCGACTGTCCATTAACTTTTACTTGAACGCCATTGGTAGCCCACCAAGGTTTACGAATTTTAAGGGCAAATTTTTGAGACTTACGAAGTTCTAAAGTGAGTTGTGAATTGCCTTGAGTCGGATATTGCGTTTGTTGTGTCAATACCAAGCCTTTTTCTTTCCAATTTAGACGAGAAGGAATAAATAAGTTCACAAACAGACTGCCATCAGCACCTTGAAAATAGATACTTTCGTTGTACTTCACATGGTTTTCCATTCCACTGCCAACACAACAAGTAAAGGTATTGAACTGGTCGCTGAAATCTTTTTTAGTACCCATTCTCAAGGGTACAAAATAGCACATCATACCACTTTCAGGATTTTGTGATGCCAAAATATGGTTGTAAAGCGCTCTTTCATAATAGTTTGTCAACTCGCTATTGGGTTGCCAAGTAAACAAATGGCGAGTCAGCTTAAGCATATTGTAGGTATTGCAGGTTTCGCAAGTGTTGTCGCTTAAATGTTCGCTTAATTTGTCAGGCTCACCACAGTATTCGTAATTACTATTTCCGCCAATCACATAAGTATGATGGTGTACCATAATATCCCAGAAGAAGCTTGCGATAGTTTTATCAGACTCCAGTCCTGTTAGTTCGTATTGTCGGGCACTTCCAATGGCTTTGGGTACATTGGTATTCGAATGTTTGCCAGCCATCGGATTAATACGTTTCGACAAAGGAACCATCACAAAGTCGTCATAAAATTTATAAGACAAATCGAGGTACTCTTTTTTACCCGTAATCGCATATAAGTTAGCCAAAACCTCAGCCATTCCGCCGTATTCACATTTAAGCATTTTTTGTAATAACTCTGGCGAAAGCGGATTAACTGTTTTTCCTGTCCAATCTGCCATGCCCGTTACTACTGCTAAAGCTTGTTGGTTGCCACAATACAAATAAGCATCTAACAAACCCGCCATGACTTTATGAACTGTGTACCAAGGACTCCAACCGCCGTTGAGGTCAAAACCTCCAGACTTAATTTCGCCACGTGCTACTTTCGTGAAAATAGAATCTTCTTTCGGAATAGCGCCTATATAACCCGTTTTGCGCGCTTTTTGGCATTCAGCCAAAGCTGTTACTATTTCGTTGACATGGTCTTTAAACACTTTTTGCTGTGACGAAGCATACATCATCGCACACGCTGAAAGATAGTGCCCAAGCGTATGCCCCGAAAGCCCTTCACTTTCCCATCCGCCATACACTGCGCCTTTGGTAGGTAAACCTGCATTAAGATAAAAACGATGTAACAAGCGTTGCGGCTCGATACTCAACAAATACGCTGCATCTTTGTCCATCGCATTTTTGAATGGCGAACCTTCTAATAAAGTCACTTCGTCCAAGTCGAATGGATAGGCCTGTAAGGTAACTTTGGATTGTACTTTAAAGCGTTTGTCAACTTTGAGGGGGGTATAGTTTTGGGCATTTATTTTTCCCAAAAACAATAAACAAAAAATAGAGAGAAGGGTGAGATTTTTCATAGAGAAGAAGATAAAGAAAGGCTTTTATCCAAGAATGATGTCATAAGATAAAAGCCTTTACTTTTTAGTCAAATCGTTGTGGATTGAATGCTTGAATATTGATACTGGTAGGTTTTTCGCTGATAATTTCTTCGACCAATTTTCCTGTACCAGGGCCAAGGCTAAGTCCCATCATCGAATGCCCAGTGGCGATTACTACGTTATCATACGTATTGGTACGACCGATATAAGGTAAACCGTCTGCCGAGCAAGGTCGGAAACCATGCCAGATGTCTTTTTCGGCAGGAAATGCGATATCAAAAGTTGGTAAAAAGCTTTTGACTGATTGTAAAATTCCTTTTACACGTTGGAAATTCGGAGGTGTGTTTGTCGAGACCACTTCCATAGTACCTCCCATACGAATCTTGTTACCATCCATTGGCGTTAATGCCACACGACCTTCTGCCAAAATAATAGGATGGTTGATTTGATGAGGACTATTTTCCAAAGTCAAAGAATATCCTCTACCTGCCATCAGTGGAAGGGTAATATCGACCAACTCAGCTAGTTCACGACTCCAAGAACCAGCCGCTACCACTACTCCATCGGTAGCATATTGCTGTTTGTTGGAACGGATATGTGTGACTTTTCCATTCTTTTTATCAAAACCAGTAATACTTTCATTCGTTTTGATTTCGATACCTTTTTGCTTTAAATCTGCGATAAGATTTTTCATCAAAAGATTCGGATAAACGTGAGTATCGCAATTAAACTGAAGTCCCCCAATGGCATTGAGGGGCGTTTGTGGTTCTAATGCCTGTAACTGTGTTTTATCAAGATATTTTACATCAAGACCTAATTCATGTGCTTTTTCGACGGTATGATGTGCGTGTGCTGCCACGGCTTCTGTTTGGAAAATCTCAAGCATACCCTTACGCTCGTAGCCAAAGTCAAAAGCAGCGTCCGCCTCCCATTCTTCAAACAGTTTTTGACTCAATAAAGAAATATCTCTCAAAGGCACTGCCGAATTCTCTACATGTTGAGGATTGGCACTTTGCATAAATTTGAACCCCCAATTGATTAATGCTTTATTCAAAGAAGGTTTTACGTAAAAAGGACTCAAAGGATTAAACATCCATTTGATTCCTTGCCAAATAATCCCTGGTGCTGCCAAAGGCACAAAATGACTTGGACATACATAGCCTGCATTACCATAAGAACAGTTATCCGATAAATCTCCTTTATCAAATACCGTCACCTTATAGCCCGCTTCATGCAAATAATAAGCAGAACTTAATCCTACAATCCCCCCGCCAATAATTGAAATGTGATTCATGGTATGTTGATTTGAAAATTTGAAGATTTGAAAATTTGAAGATGAGTAATCACATTTTCAAATTTCCAAATCTTCAAATTCTCCTATTATTTAAGTGAATAAAATCTCCAGTTGGTTTGATAATCTTTCGGTAAAAGTTTGCGAGAAAGGATAGCGCGCATCATTTCGATGGGGAGCTTGTTCTCCTGCATAAATTGATCATGAAATTGTTGGTAGGTCATTTTTTTCGTACCTACCAATTCATCTTTCAATGCTCTGATTTGTAAGCCTCCAATCATATAGGCGATTTGGTACAATGGGTCATAACCTCCTACAAACGAACGGCGTACTTCGCCCTCGGCATTGGCATATTCGTGACCTACTCGGTCTACCAAAAAGTCGATACACTCTTGGGGCGACCATTTGCCAATATGATAATTGAGCGAGAAAATAATACGAGCACAGCGGTGCATACGCCAAAATAGCATCCCAACTCGGTCTTCTGCCGAACGAGGGAATTTCAAATCATATAACAGCATTTCCCAATACAATGACCAGCCTTCTACCCAAAATGGTGTTTCGAAATGACGATAGGTTTTGTATCTACGTGTCATAAACGATTGTAAACCGTGTCCTGCAATGAGTTCATGATGTACGGTAGCTCTCGAAAAATGAGGGTTGTTACCACGCATACTCATCATTTTTTGGTCATGCGTCATCGTGTTGGTAGGATACGAAACAATAAACTCTTCACCACCTAAGAAGAAAGGATTGACCAATTGACGTTCAGGACTCATCATCGACAAGCGCCAAGTTTCTTCTGCCAATGGTGGAATCGTAATCAAGTTGTTGTCTTTCAAAAAAGCGATTGATTCCTCATATAATTTGACCATCGCCGCAGGCTGTTGTCCAGGCGGAACGGCCGTTTGCTTTACTTTTTCTAAAGCAGCTTTCCAATTATCGCCAAAACCCATCTCACGACTAGCCTTGAGCATTTCGGCATCGCACCAAGCAAATTCCTTGTTGGCTATCTCCACCAGTTCTTCTGGCGAGTAAGGAATCATTTCTAATTTCAGTTTACGCGTGAGCTCTTCTTTGCCAATAGGATTGCCTACAATTCCCGAAGCATCGTTTTTGACTTGAGAACTTACGGTGGTAGCTTTCAGAAAAGCCGAAGAATAGCCCTTTAAGACGCTATCTAACTCGGCATAAGGTTTTGCCATCCACCAAGTAAACATCGGGTCATAGCCATTATAAAAGCTATAAACAGAATTTAAGGCAGATTTTAACCCCAAAGCAATACGACTACCTCGGTTAGATAAATCCTTGGTAAGGGTTTTTGTTTCCTTTAATTTGGCTTGTAGACTAACAATTTGTTTCGCACATTGATTAAGCTCCGATGCCAATTTAGGCGAATCGGGCATTAGACCTCTGCGGCGAGCTTTTTCGGCATCATAAATTACTTGTGCAAACGGAAACCAGTTTGCCAACTGCTGAAAGGCGGTAGCTTCTTCTTGACTTTGATAAATGACATCTTCCCAATCCCTTTTGATCAATAAGTAGTCCACACGCCCGCCAGCATCGAGGGCATTATAGTCTATTGGCTGTAGTTGCGTAAGATAAGACTGAGCTAGGGTTTTGAATCGCTCTCTACGCTCAGGAGAATGGTCAATCGTGTAAAAACGCTGTAAGTTGCCACGATCGGCATGATACATCTCGATAAGTTGTCTCAAAGCATCATTAGCAGCTATTTTCTGTGCCCAGCTAGGAACCGCACACAGCAAAAGCATCCCCAAAGTAATAAAGTATAATTTGACGAAGTGTTTCATACATAATGATAGTTAAGATGCCTAAGACGGTTTCCCAAGATAAATGGGTATAATGTAAAATTACTTTATTCAAGAAGGAAGCGCTATGTACATTTTATCAAGATATAATCAAATATTAACCAAGGATATAGGAAATTGTTGGAAATGGTGGTAATAAATAGGTATTGGAAATTTAGATAATGAGAATTATAGTGAAAGTATTATTCTGATTCATGATAGCAGAATAGCGTAAGTAGAAAATAATCAGAGGGTTAATGTTGAGATTTTTTATAAATTCATTAGTATTGTGAGTGATGTTACCTAATTAGGTAACATTTTGCAATTGGATAAAAATATTATTGAAGGACTAGCCATGAATAAATTACCCCGTATTACTAAGATAGTATCAGTTGAGCCGTATAAAATCACTGTAGTTTGGACTACGGCTGAGATACGAGTGATAGATTTCGAGCCATTTTTTCAACAATGGAATAAAGACGCTAACTCACATCTTCTAGCACTGAAAGATTGGGAGGTGTTCAAGCATGTGACAGTGAGTGAGTCAAAAACATTAGAATGGTCGAATCATGTCTCGGTCTTAAATTTTAGAAATAAGCGCATTGAAGTTTCAACTAGCCTCGACCCAGACGTGCTTTATGAACAAAGTCTTTTCATCAAGAATATAGATACAATACCTGTAGGAGTTATGTTGAAAGAAGCCAGAGAAAAAGCAGGTCTTAGCCAAGCAGAAGTAGCCTTGAGCGCAGGTACAACCAGAAACTATATTTCAAGAATTGAAAACGGTAAAAGCGATATTCAATTAGAAACCCTTCACAAAATTGTAGCATTAGGCTTGGGAAAGGAATTGAAGGTGGAGGTGGTAGATTCTATTCTTTAAAGATATGCTCTCGATGCCAACGAATATTTTCAATATTAGGATAGTGTTTTGATCCAAATGGCATTATAATCTTTTTTTGACGTAATTGTGCCAAACTGTAAGGGTGTTCTGTATTTTCACTAATTTGTGTAGAAACCAAAACTCTAAAGTGGTCATCAATACTTACAAGACCTTTATCAAACGCTGTATGTAGGTTTGGACAAAGGGCTAATCCATTCGTGACTTTATCATCTCTTGAAACACTAAACGGGATGATGTGGGCAGCTTCAATTAAATCTCCACCAAAATCAGTGATAAGTTTCATTCCTGACATACAACAAGTGGAGGAGTAAACCTTTCTGATTAGGCGTGGAAATAAACCACTTCTTACAAAAACTTCTTCTTCATCGATTGAGTTGAAGCCAATGTCATAAGTTGGAGCCTCTTTTTCGTTCAACAAAAAGCCTTCTAAGTCGTTGATATATCCTTTTCCAAATTTTTTGGCAATGACGAATTGTTCCTTCGTTTTTGTAAAATAGGTATCAAGAATAGTATGTTGGGCTAAAAGTCTAAATTCTGAATTTTGTAATAAGTGATAAAAGTCTTCCTGAAATGACGCGTATTTAACTACGTCCTTTAAAACATTAATGCTTTTGATATGATTTGTGAGGGTGAAGCCAAAATTGAGATGAAGTTTCCAAAAAGGCTCTCCCACTAGCTTTTCGTTTTGAAGATAATAAAAAGGCTGAGTAAAGTCTGGACTATGTGCTGTATCAACCAAAAGAGTCCAGTTTTCTCTAAAATAGGCTACAAAGTCAGGGTCAATGTAAAATTCATTCTTTAGAAAGTGCCCGTTTTCAATTAACTCGATAATAGTCAAGATTAGAATAAGCTTATGTGGAGCATTTCCATATTTGGAAGTGCCTTGTCGAATTGATTTGAGTTTTTGAATAGAACTTCGAACATCAATCATTTAAAAATGAGTTAAGATGTGAGATAAATAAGATTTAGAAATAAAATATAGCAACAATTATTGTAGAGAGAAAGAAAACGTTCATTTTTCCCCCTAAAATCACAAAACCCCCTCAGAAATGAATCTGAGAGGGTTTTTGTGGTAAAGGGCGGACTCGAACCGCCGACACACGGATTTTCAGTCCGATGCTCTACCAACTGAGCTACTTCACCGTTCTGATTTCCCGTTACATTTTCGTGTTTTGTTCGTGTGTTTCGGGACTGCAAAATTAGTAGACAGAATTTAAAAACCAAAATGTTTTCGCAAAAAAAATGAAAAAAAAATGCGAAATCTTTAAAATTAGGGGCTTTTTATTTGATTTTCAGAAAGTTACATTGATAAAAATTTTTACAAAAAAATAGAAAAAAATTAAAATAGTATGCTTGCATACTATTTTAATTTTACCCATCTTTGCAATATGCAGTTTTTTCATGAAAAAATATTAATTGAATATATTTGGTAGCTTTTTAAGACAAAATCAAGTGGTTTTCTCAAGGTTTTGTCCCCATCAAAAGTAATCAGCAATAATCTCAACTTACTATGCAAGTCGTACAACAAATTCTATTTCTGTTAGCATTAGCTGCGGCAGGGTATTTTATCGGACAACGAATCAAAACTATTCGCAACACGATTTTACTAGGTCGTGACGAAGACCGTAGCGACCGCCCCGAAGAACGTCGTGCCATGATGCTACGAATTGCTTTTGGACAGCAAAAGATGTTTGATCGTCCGTTGATTGGTTTAATGCACTTTGTTATTTACGCAGGTTTTTTGCTAATCAATATTGAGGTGCTCGAAATCGTCTTAGACGGTCTATTGGGTACTCATCGCCTATTTGCTCCAATTTTGGGCGATACCTATCCCCTGTTGATTAATTTTTTCGAAACAATGGCATTTGGGGTATTGGTCGTATGTGTAATTTTCTTGGTTCGTAGAAATATCACCAAAGTAGAACGTCTTCAAGCTACACGCCACCGTGAGTTGAGTGGTTTTCCAGAAATTGATGCCAATACGATTTTATTTTCAGAAATTATCTTGATGTTTTTTCTTTTGAGCATGAACGCTGCCGATAGTGTTTTGCAATCGAGAGGTGTTGAGCATTTTCATCCTGTAGGAACTTTTGCGTTTAGTGGATTTCTCAAACCGATTTTTGAGGGATGGAATACAACCGCTTTGATTGCGTATGAGCGTTTGGCTTGGTGGTTGCACATTCTGGGGATTTTGGCTTTTGCCGTATATGTGACTTATTCAAAACATTTGCATATTTTCTTGGCGTTTCCCAACACCTATTTTTCAAACTTGGAAGCCAAAGGACAAATGGCTAATATGCCGTCGGTGACGCAAGAAGTAAAAATCATGCTGGGGCTCGAACAACCTGCCTCAGAAGCACCTGCAGAAATTGCTCGTTTTGGAGCTAAAGACATCAAGGATTTGACTTGGAAAAACTTGATGGATGCTTATTCTTGCACCGAATGTGGTCGTTGCACTTCGCAATGTCCTGCCAATCTCACAGGAAAGGCGTTGTCGCCACGAAAAATCATGATGGATACTCGCGACCGTCTGGAAGAGGTTGGACGCAATATGACGCAAAATAAAGGGCAATTCGTGGATGATGGAAAGTCCTTGTACGGCGATTATATCTCAGCCGAAGAATTACGCGCTTGTACTACCTGTAATGCCTGTGTACAAGAATGTCCTATTAATATTTCGCCATTAGATATTATTCTGCAATTGCGTCGATACCAAATCATGGAAGAATCTGATGCCCCAGGCTCATGGAATGCGATGTTTTCGAACTTAGAAAACAATCAGGCTCCTTGGAAATTTTCGCCAGCAGATCGATTCAATTGGGCGCAGAAAGAGGGATAAGGTTCAAAGGCACAAAGTGTTTGTTTCATTCGAAAAAATTTGAGCTGTAAAATTAACTTTCACTTTGTGCCTATGCGCCTCTGCCACTTTGTCCCTCATACAAAACTTTTAACTCAAAAAACAAAACATAATATGCGTCGCTTCATCAGCATACTTTTCGGGGTCATCGGGTTTGGTGGTATTCTCTACTTGTTGGGACCCAAACCTGATGCTCCAACTTTGAAAGACTATAGCTTTAGTCTTCCCGATTCTTTGAATGCTCTCGAAGCTCAAATAAATGCCGAAGAAAAAGCCGTGAAGGGTATTAGAGAAGACAATCAGGCAAGAATTATTTGGGCTGATTCTTTACAAAAAAAGCCAACAGATGTTGCGCTTTTGTACGTTCATGGTTTTTCGGCAAGTCAAGAAGAAGGTGACCCCGTTCATACCAATTTGGTAAAAAAGTACCATGCCAACTTATACCTCGCACGTCTCGCTGGGCATGGGATTAATTTGGGCGATAGCACCATGAAAAACCTTACAACAGACCAAGTATTAGAGTCGGTAGAAAAGGCTTTGGCTATTACTAAAAAACTAGGCAAGGAAGTTATTGTTGTAGGCACGTCGTTTGGCGGAGCGCTAACCTTATATCTTGCTTCGAGACATCCAGAAATCAAAGCAATAGTATTGTATTCGCCTTGTATTGAGATATTTGATAAAAATGCAGCAGCGCTTGATAATCCTTGGGGTAAAAAATTAGCTACTGCTATTATGGGTTCAGAAATACGAGATTTTAAACCCTACAATCCACTTCATGCCAAATATTGGTCAACACATTATCATGTTGATGGCTTAATTGCTTTGCAAAATTTCTTGACTCATGTGATGACACCAGAGACTTTCGCGAAAGTAAAATGCCCAACTTATTTAGCCTATTATTATAAAAATGAACAAGAACAGGATAAAGTAGTATCAGTGCCTGCTATGCTCAAAATGTATGATGAATTAGGCGTTGATGCTTCGAAAAAGGAGAAACAGGTATTCCCGAATGCAGGCAACCACGTAATAGCCTCGTATGTACTTTCGAAAGATTATGAAGGAGTACAGAAAGGCACAGAAAAGTTTTTAGACGAAAAGGTTTTCCGACCATAAAATATTCAACAGATGTCACAAGCGCTAGAATTCAAAGTGCCAACCATGGCTGATATGGCTATGCAAGGTGAAACCCCAGAAATTTTGTTTTGGGTAGGTTGTGCAGGGTCATTTGATGACCGATATAAAAAAGTTACGATTGCATTTGCCAAAATTCTCCATCGTGTAGGAATCAAATTTGCGGTTTTAGGTACCGAAGAATCATGCACTGGCGATCCAGCACGTCGTGCAGGTAATGAGTTTTTGTTCCAAATGCAAGCGACGATGAACATCCAAGTACTAGATGGTTATGGCATCAAGAAAATTGTAACAGCTTGCCCACATTGCTTCAATACCCTCAAAAATGAATATCCAGCTCTGGGAGGAAATTATGAGGTATTGCACCATTCGGAGTATTTGCAACAGTTGATTAACGACGGTAAAGTCAAAATGGCTGAAGGTGGTAGTTTCAAGGGCAAAAAGATTACCTATCATGATTCTTGCTATTTGGGTCGTGCCAATGAGGTTTATGAGGCGCCAAGAGCTGTATTAGAAGCCCTCGATGCCGAATTGGTAGAGATGAAGCGTTGTCGTACCAAAGGTCTGTGCTGTGGTGCAGGTGGTGCACAAATGTTTAAAGAGCCTGAAAAAGGTAATAAGGATATTAACGTAGAACGCATCGAAGACGCCCTAGAAACTGGTGCACAAACCATTGCAGTAGCTTGTCCATTTTGTATGGTCATGATGTCGGATGGGGTGAAAAATAAAGAAAAAGAAGACTCCGTAAAAGTTTATGACCTAGCGGAACTCATTGACGCAAGTATGTAGTTGTTGGTGTAGGCTTTGGCAAAGAGATTCCCTATTTTTATCTTTGTCAAAGCTTACTAAAAGCCATTACAATTATGTACGTAGCATTCGAAAATATATCTCCTTCGGCACGTGTTTGGGTTTATCAAACAGAACGCCTTCTTTCATCTGACGAAACAGCTTTTGTTGGTCAATATCTTCAACAACAAATTGAACAATGGGCAGCACATGGTGCACCGCTATTGGGAGCTTTTCAGGTTATTCAAAATCGATTTATTATTGTAGCCGCCGACGAACAGCAAAACGCTGCTTCGGGATGCTCTATTGATGCCTCTGGACGTTGGTTTAAGGAGTTGACACAACACCTCAATGTCAATTTCTTTGATCGCTCAATTGCCTATTTTAAAGGCGATACCATCGAAACTGTTGAGATGTTGAAAATCAGAGGATTGGTAACTTCTGGCGAAATTACTCCTGAAACTCCTATCGTCAATACACTTGTCGCTACAGTTGCCGAGTTCCAAGAAAAATGGACGCTTCCCGCAGGCGATTCATGGATGGCGAGATATTTTAAGCAATTAGTTTAGGGCTAAGGGGTTAGACAAGGAGGCAATAGATACATTGTTCTGAAAGCTGACAGCTCAAAGCCAAAAGCCAATCAGGCAAATCAACAAACAATTAAAATCAAAATGGCTGAGAATTTATTTATTCCAGAAACAAAAGATAGAAAAGAAATATACGAGGCCGTTATCCCACAGATAGAGGCTTTGATTAGTACCGAAAGTGATTTGATTGCCAATTTGGCAAATATTTCGGCAGTACTGAAAGAAGCATTCGGTTTTTTCTGGGTAGGTTTTTATTTAACCAAAGGAAATCAACTTGTTTTAGGACCATTTCAAGGGCCTTTGGCATGTACTCGTATCAACTTTAATAAGGGCGTTTGTGGACATTGCTATACCACAAAAGAAACGGTAATAGTACCTGATGTGGAGGCTTTTCCAGGTCATATTGCTTGCTCTTCGGCGTCAAAATCGGAGATTGTATTGCCAGTTTTTGATAAAGAAGGAAATGTGGCGATGGTATTGGACGTAGATTCTGATTTGCTCAATGACTTTTCGGAAGTAGATGCAGAAGGTTTAGGAAAAATCATGAAAGCCTTGGAAAAAACGCTCTAAATTTCTGTAATGCAGAATCATCCCAAATTTAGTGAATTAAGATTGAGCGATTATTTTAAAATTTGTATTCTAGCAGTAGAGAATTGCGTCTTAAGCCGAGTTATATCCAGAATGGTATCATCAAAAAAGCGGTCGAAAATTATTTTTTCGACCGCTTTTTTGATACAAGTTGGAGAGTAATCATAAAATTACTCAATCACAAATCACTGAATAAGAAATGACTGATTCTGGTTGATTTATTTAATCAAATCAGCCAAAGTAGTTTCTTCCAATACCGTAAGGTTAGCGTCACGCCACTTCTCCATTACGCTACGAAGCGAACAAGCTTCCTCACTTACACAGTCGTCACACTTGCCATAAAAATGCAAAGAAACACAAAGTGTTGGTGATATTGGGCCATCTATAATGCGGATAATTTTAGCAAAAGTTACTTGATCAGGAGACATTCTTAGGTAATATCCGCCTCCTTTTCCTTTTTGACTTTGTAAAATGCCGTGATTTCTTAGTTCCAAAAGAATAGCCTCTAAGAATTTCTTTGGAATGTGCTCTGATTCGGCAATATTGGCAATCAACAAAGGCCCTTTCTCATATTCACGAGCTAGTACTTTTAAAGCTTTTAAAGCGTATTTGGCTTTCTTGGAAATCATATTCTGTTTAGTTTCTTGATGCTTGAATCTTTTACCAAAGGATTTTGGGCTCTACTTCATGGAAGCCTATCTCCTCCATAACAAATCCAGTATCCAGAGTAGTTCTATTTGCTTTATAGACAAAGCTACATAAAATTTATGGGATTTGATAATTTTTCTAAAATTTGAATATGCTCAAAAAATGACTATATTTCAGCGAAAATGCTAATTTTTTCACAAAATAATTATAGTTAAAAGGTTGCTGAAAAATGATTTTTATCATAAACCTGTTTCATCTGCCATCGACTAGCAAAGAGTAGGACAACTATGGAATTATCCTAATAGCCTGTTGTCTTCATATATCATTTGAATTGCTATAAAAACTCTCATTTCATGAATAACTCCACAGATGTCATAATTGTTGGGGCTGGTTTTGCGGGACTTACTGCCGCCAAGGCTTTGCTACAAGCTGGAAAAACGGTGCGGATTCTTGAAGCCCGCTCTCGTGTAGGCGGACGCGTACATACCGAGCATTTTGACGATTTCTATCTGGATATGGGTGGAACTTGGGTTGGTCCCTCGCAAGATAAGGTTTATGCTATGTTGAAAGAATATCAACTAGCCACATTCCCAACCTACGATGAAGGAAAAAGTACCTTAATCATGAATGGAAAACGTAAAAACTATAAAGGATTAATACCCCCCTTGCCTATTCCTGCCTTATTGAGTTTAGATTTTGCGATAAAGAAAATCAATAAGTTATCTAAAACTGTTGATCTTGCAAGTCCTTGGAATACGCCAAATGCACTGCATTGGGATAGTATGACTTTACAAACATGGATGAATCAACAAATGCGTTTTAAAACTGCTCGAAAACTTTTTGGGATAGCTTCTGAGGCTATTTGGGCAGCGCATCCAAACGAAGTCTCCATGCTTCATGCTTTATTTTATACTAAATCAGGAAGAGATTTTGATACCTTGATGAATGTAAAAAATGGAGCTCAAGAAGAACGAATTTTGGGTGGAGCACAAACTTTAGCCCTCAAAATAGCGGATGACTTACCCGAAAATACGATTCTCTTGAATCATCGTGTAGACTCAATCGTGCAAGATGAACAAGGGGTTGAAGTTATTGGGAAGGATTTTCATTATCATGCTTCCAAGGTTGTTGTAGCAATTCCGCCTACCCTCACGCACAAAATACAGTTTTCGCCAGCATTGCCAGCCAACCGACAGCAGTTAGTTCAGCGTATGCCGATGGGAAGTGTTTGGAAATGTTATGCGGTATATGAAAAACCATTTTGGCGAGCAAAAGAACTCAATGGTTTAGCTGCAAGTGACGAAGGATACGTGAGCGTAACTTTTGATAATTCTCCCAAAGATGGCTCAAAGGGGATTATGATGGGATTTGTATTAGCAAATCAAGCAAAGGCTTTTTCTCTTTTGTCAGAGTCGCAACGTAAGGAAGTAGCGCTAAAACAGTTTACCCAATTTTTTGGTGAAGAAGCTCAAACTCCCCTATTCTATGTAGATAAATCTTGGGCAGAAGAAGAATTTTCGGGTGGATGCTACGCTGGACTGATGCCTACAGGAGCGTGGACAAGCTTGGGGAAACACCTTCGTGAACCTATAAAAAACATCCATTGGGCAGGTACTGAAACTGCTGAAATTTGGAATGGATATATCGATGGTGCTATTCGTTCGGGTGAAAGAGTGGCTAATGAAATTTTAGAAAAAGTTTAATAAATAGCCTTGTAACTAATTTTGGGGCTATTTGTTAAACTTTTGTTAATACATACTTGAGCTATCCAAAGCCCGTTGTAAAGACATAAATTGATATTTCAAAAACAAATCTTTGTACTATTATGAAAAAATTAATGATGGCCTTGGCAATGTTTGGAGGAGTTTTATTTTCGACTCAAGCACAAAATAACGATAAAGCCCCTGTGAAAAAAATTGAAGTGACTGGTACAGCCGAAGAAGAGGTATTACCAGATAAAATCTTTGTTTCGGTTACTTTGAGAGAATATTTCAAAGATAAAGACAACAAAAACCGCGTAGATATTTTGGTATTGGAACAGCAATTACAAAAAGCTGTGGCTGATGCAGGTTTATCTAAAGAAGCCCTAACTGTTGGAGGTATCAACGGTTACCGTGAATGGTGGGGAAAGAAAAAGCCAACTAATTTCTTAGAAAGCAAAACCTATACGTTGGCATTAGCAAATCTTTCTAAAATTGATGCTATTCTGAATCGTGTAGATGAAAAAGGCATTTTATCAACAAATATTGAACGTTTTGAATACTCAAAAATTGATGAGTTGAAAAAGCAAGTAAAAATTAAGGCTCTCCAAAATGCCAAAGAAAAAGCTAACTATTTATTAGCAGGTATCGGCGAACAATTAGGTGAAGCTCTAGAAATTTATGAAATTGACAACGGGTATTATCCTCAACCAATGTATGCTGCCATGAAACGTGAAATGGCAATATCAGCAGATGCAGCTCCAATGCAAGAGAGTACAGTAGATGTCCAAAAAATCAAGGTAAGATTTGATATGAAAGCAGTGTTTAAAATTAAATAAGGTGTTGAGTATTAGTGCAAATACGCTTTAGGCCGTAGGCGTTAGGCAAAATAGAAACACTTTTAAACTTTTAGCTTACGACATATAGCGTACAGCCTATTGCAAGTTAAAGTTAAATTAACAATTATTCAGGTGATTATAATCAAAAAGGGGTATCGATTCCGATACCCCTTTTTTTATTCGTACAATGGTTGGTCAAATAACTCAACTTCAGGAACTTGACTGATATCGATTAACTGAACCTTGTGTCTCAAATAAGCAGGAGTCTCAAGGTCTGTCTCGTTAGGAATCTTTTGGCAGAAAGCATCAATCATACGTCTAACACGAAGGGTATCGTCTTCTTGTTTATAGTAGAATGTGGGCTTATGTTCAACTCTTTCCTCCTCTTCGTCTTCGTACACTTCTTCTTCCTCATATACCACTACAGGTGGTTGAGGTTGAGGAGTAGGTACTCGTTGTGGGTTATTAAAATTAGTTATAGGCTTCGGTGACAATGGTCTATCTACAAGATCTTTAATTGTAGTAGGTTTTGGCTTAGCCGGAGCAACATACTCTTTTTCTTCACCGTTTTTGCCATTTACAGGTAGTGGAGCATCGTCGCCTAAGTCAAATCCAGCAGCGATAACTGTTACGCGCATTTCTTCGTCCAAATCATCATCTAGGATAAATCCAAGTTTGAAACCAGCAGGAGCTTCGCCAATTTCTCTCATGATATAGTCAGTGATAATTTGTTGTTCTTTTACACCCATAACTTTAGCTTTACTAGTAGCTACAGTTACAAGGATACGTTTAGCACCTTTGATATCTTTGTTATTAAGTAATGGCGAATCGAGGGCACTTTTGATAACTTCCGAAGCACGATTTTGTCCCTTGGCCGAAGCTGTACTCATTACAGCTTGTCCTGCATTGCTAAGTACTTTTTTTACATCCTTAAAGTCGGCGTTGATTTTACCAGACTTGGTAATTACTTCAGCTACTGATTTGGCGGCATTGGCCAACACATCATCAGCGTGCTCAAATGCTTCTAGTATATTTAGATCTTCATAAATCTCAAGTAATTTGTCGTTAAGTACTACCAATACTGTATCACAGGTACGCTGTAATTCCTCGATACCACGCATAGCAGCATCGATTTTTTCTGTGCCTTCCCAAGAGTAAGGCGCAGTAACAATAGCAACTGTAAGAATATCAAGACTCTTAGCAACTTTAGCAATCACAGGTGCAGCCCCAGTACCTGTACCACCTCCCATACCTGCGGTGATAAATACCATTTTGGTACCACCTTCTAACAAAGCAGTAATTTGAGCAGCACTTTCTTCAGCAGCTAATCTACCTTGCTCTGGCTCAGTACCAGCTCCAAGCCCTTCGGTAAGAATGGCACCTAATTGGAGTTTTGTTGGAACAGAATTATCATTTAGCGCTTGTAAATCGGTATTACAAACCACAAAATCAACATCCTGAATTTTCATTTCATACATGTGACGAACAGCATTGCTACCGCCACCACCAACGCCTATGACTTTGATAATATTAGAAGGCTTATCATCCTTTAGTTCGATATTATGATCAAAAAATGCCATACGCTTAAACGGGTTAAGGATTAATAATATTCAGTAAGGATAAGTTAAGTACTATTCTGGTTGTAAATACAGAATAATCCAGTAATAGATGGCCGCTACCTCGGTCAATTTACTTTGGTGTGCAAACCGCAAATTTAAGCTCTCAAAATTACAAATAATTTTAAATTACTCAGGTATTGTAAGTACCTATCAATATGACATATACTATAAAATTACATAAAAGTTGCCAGATTGATACATTATGCTTTTGATAATCAGCATATTTTAGTGAGTGGTCGATTTATAAACTTAAAAATCCTTTTTATTCGTATGATTTAAAACCATAAAAGTTGGAGTTCGTTATGGCAGAACACCAACTTTTATAAAAATATGTTTATTCGCTAGCTCCCCATTTCCATTCACGACCAAGCTCAAGCTCTTTGCGAAGGTTTTGCTTTATGAAGAAATCACGTGTAGAGTAATAATCCATTTTTTTGGCAGGAATTTCTTCAGCGTTTGCCATGGCATACAACATCATAGCTGTGTAACGAACGGTGTTATTGATTTCATCTTTTTTAATCAAATCAAATTTGTCACAATTGGCATGATAGCAACCAATAGCTTCTGGGGCAATACTACCGATTGGCGACGCCGTAGGAATACCTTCAAGCATAAATGTTTGATGGTCTGAGTGTAACCCTGCTTGATTGATAACGGTGTTTTTGAACGATGGTTCAACTTTTTGAATTACCTGTCCAAATCTTGTAAATAAAGGTACCATTTCATCACGACCTGAAGTATTGAATCCATTGGCGTTATTGGCCATGTCTAGATTAAACATAAAAGCTACTTTATTGATAGCATTGCTTTTATTAAGTTTCTCAATCATTGCTTTTGAGCCTAGTAGACCTTCTTCCTCACCCATAAACATTACAAATTCGATTGTTCTTTTTGGTTTGAGCTTTAAGGCTTGGAAGGTACGGGCAATATCCAAAATTGAGAAAGACCCGATGCCATTATCCAATGCACCATGTGCCAAATCCCATGAGTCGAGGTGACCGCCAATGACAATTTTCTCATCTTGATGACGTTTGCTACTACCTTTGAGTGTTGCAATAACGTTACGAGCTTTAATCATTCGACTAAAGTTTTTCATGTCAATCATCGCTACCAAATTCGGTTCTTGACTCAACCAGGCACGAAGTTCCATACCACTTTCAAGTGATACACAAACGGCAGGAATTTCTATCAAGCTTCCTGTTACAGAAGCCGTTCCTGTCAATAGCACATTTCCTTTTACAGTATTCACAAAAATAACGCCTACTGCACCATATTGCATGGCAAGGGCCGTTTTTTCGGAACGGTGCAAATTACGAGGGCCTTTGATTGGAGCTAACAAGCCAATATTGACAAGGGCAATTTTGCCAGAAAGCTTCTCTTTCACGGCTTGAAAATCACCTTCTAAACCATTGCCTACATCGACAATTTCAGAAGTAACTTTTGCCTCCACAGGAGTCATTGCCAATGAAACGACCTCTACGTCTCGGAAATTATCACTTTTGCGAGGTGCAATAGCTAACGTAACGGTATCGCGTGACCATGCTTCTACCTGAAATGGCTGGTATTTGACATCGCTAAAACCATAAGATTTTAGTAATGTGTGTGCATATTCTTCTGCTTTTTTTCCATTGCTACTACCAGTAAGGCGATGACCAATGGTTTTGCAGGCTTGTCCTAGCGTTTCGTAAGCTTTCCCATTTGACAAAACTTCGGTATTGATTTGGCGAAAAATGTCTTCTAATTCGTCAGTTTCGTCTTTGATAGGGTTATAGGCAGCGGTACCAATGAGTAATACTACGGCAAGCATACTCAATAAACTTTTTTTCATCATGTTATGTTAAACAAAATTTGCTAAGAGTGGACACCCAATAGAATCAATAAAATAAACGAAATGATAATAGTTCACACAAGAATAGCATACAATTCAAAGTAAGAATTCAAAACTGGCGACGAAAGGGCGATGGTAGTTGTTAGAATGTTGACTACAATTTTATACAAATGACAATACTCTCCTAATTTATCGTACAAATAGTTGATTCCCAAAGAAAAGCAATTTAAGGCTATATGAAGTTATCTTTATTCCGTTTATTGGAATATGTAATTATCGAAATTTACAAAAAAAACCTTGTGTAGTAAATGCTTAACAATCAAAATTTAGTATATGTGTGGTTTGATAAGTATCACCTCTTGGTTATCAGTTGTGGATAACGTTTCTGATAGTGAAAATTAGATACTTACTTAAAAAGGCAAAAAACTTCAAAAATATACTGAAGCTTTTTGCCCAATCAAATCATAATGCTGATTTATTTTGTACTACCGTATTGTTTTGGGTAAACATCTTTTTGATATTTGTCCCATTCTCCTTTTTTGTAGTGATCGTCACCAAAGTAGGTAATAATTTGGTGAAACTGTTTTGCATCCTGATAGCCTGGCACTGGCTGAATCATATTAAATTTTTCGTCCAGATACACAATCGTAGGAAACGACATTTTTCCTTGTAACAATTGTACGCCTGCTTGGTTATAACCATTTTGCCAAATATACTTTTGTGTTCCAATCGTAATATCGTCTTTCTGCTCGGCATCGAGTTTTACGGCGTAATACTTTTGATTGATATACTCAATAACTTTGGGGTCAGTAAAGGTTTTTTGATCCATTACTTTACACCATCCACACCAGCCTGTGTACACATCGACAACAATTTTGCGAGGCTCTTTCTGAATAGCCTGAAAAGCTTGCTCAAGGGTCATCCATTTGATTTTGGGCTTTGTAGCCGTATCTTGGGCATTGGTATATTGGACAAAGAGTAAGCAAAGTATTGCTAACAAGAACTTTTTCATATCCTAAGTAAAATGTAGTTTATAGTTGATAAAACTGCTGGTATCCAGTTTGCTAACTACAAAGTTACAGGCTTAACTCAAGATTCCTCCCACTTTTTGGAGTAATTTTAATGTAGCCTTAATTCCTTCGTCTTCGCTCAGCTCTTCACCTTCAAATTCGATACCTACGATACCTTTAAAACCAGCTTCTTTAACAATTTTCATCAAGCGCATGTAATCCATATTGCGTTCGTTGCCATCGGCATCAAAAACATTTGTTTTAGCACTTACCCCTTTGGCAAAAGGCATCAATTCTTTTACGCCCTTATAGCGGTCATATTCTTCTACACAAGTTCTCCAGTTGGCAGTATCACGCTTGATGCAGAAGTTACCAAAGTCTGGCAATGTACCGCAGTTTTTCATGTTTACGGCCTTCATAACACCCGTAAGCCATTCGCCATTTGAGGAATATCCTCCATGGTTTTCAACAATGACATTAATCTTCATCGTAGCTGCAAACTCACTAAGCTTAGCCAAGCCGTCGGCTGCATTTTTTGCTACTTCTTCGGCAGAGCCTTTACCTCCAGCATTGACACGAATGGTTTTACAGCCCAAAAGTTTAGCAGCTTCTACCCACTTTTTATGATTATCTACGGTTTGTAATCTTTTCTTTTCATCCGAATCTCCCATGTCGCCTTCGGCATCGCACATGATTAGGTGGTTTTTTACACCATTATCGTTGCAACGCATCAGTAATTCTTTCAAATATGCGCTATCTTTTCCGTTTTCTTTAAAATCTTTGCTAGATGACTTAAAGCACGTATTTACGTATTCTACAATACCGATACCAAAATCTTTACGAGCTTTTACAGGAAAATCAAGGTTGGTCATTTGTCCACCAAAAATTGCTTTGTGTAAAGACCATTCGGCCAGAGAAATTTCGAAGAAAAGCTTTTTGCCTGCTTCAGAAGCAGCTAGCATGTCTGGCGCAAAAGCCATTACACCGCTGGCAGCAGCAAACGTTTTGAGAAAGTCACGACGTGAGTTCATTGGATAATATTTGTTAAATTGTTTATTGGTAAATATTTATGATGCTCTGAGGTAGGAACCTATTCGGAAGTTATTGAAATTCGTTGAAGAAAAAAAAAGTATTACAGGGTTTTGAAGGTTATATGAGTCTTCTTACAAAATACGAAACAATTTGGACTTCAAAATATGTTAGCTATACAAATCTCTTTTCAACATATATATACATGGCTTTATTACGCTATAAAAACGATAAATACCTCAAACAGGAAGAAAATAGACAAGAACTAGGATTCGGCAAACAAGTAGGCGAAGCCCAACGATTGGTCAATCGAGATGGAAGTTTTAATGTCAAAAGAGTTGGCTCTTCTATTCTCGACCGTATCAATATTTATCATGAACTGATTACATGTACATGGCCTCAATTTTTTATGATAGTGGTTGTGTATTTTATGGTGGTCAATCTGCTATTCGCAGGATTGTATAATCTCATCGGAATGGAGCACCTTCAGGGAGCCGATATGAGTACGCCTACTATGCGGTTTATGGATGCTTTTTTCTTTTCTGCACAAACCCTTACTACGGTTGGTTACGGACGTATTGCCCCAACGGGCTTATTGATGAGTACCGTCGCATCGCTGGAGTCGCTATTGGGGCTAATGGGCTTTGCGATTGCTACGGGGTTATTGTATGGTCGTTTTTCTCGTCCTATTGCTTATATTTTATATTCTGATAAAGCTGTTGTAGCCCCCTATTTGGATATGACAGGTTTGATGTTTCGTATCGTAAACGCTCGAGATAACCAAATAATCGATTTGTCGGTAGAAGTTAATTTGTCGATGCTTCAGAAAGATGAACATGGCAGAAAAACACGCTCTTATAATCGCTTGCATTTGGAGCGTAGTCAAGTAAATTTCTTTCCTGGCAGTTGGACAATCGTTCATCCTATTACCGATGAAAGCCCGTTGTTTGGTATGAGCCAAGAGGAACTTCTTGAAAAACATGCAGAGTTTTTGATTTTGATAAAAGGAACCGAAGATACCTTCAATCAGACGGTTCATTCTCGTAGCTCATATCATGCCGAGGAGGTAATATTTGGACAAAAGTTTGTTTCAATGTTTGGTGAGATAGATAGTAATGGTCATGTAGTCTTGGATTTGAGTAAATTATCAGAGACAAATCCAGTGCCATTGGCCAGTGAATTGTTTCCTGAAGAGTAAATACTAATACGCTCTAGGCTGTAGGCATTAGGCAAAAATTATATTCACCATATCGAGAAATACTTTTTGCTTATGGTATAAGTTGACTTTGAGGTCAACCTATTTTAGGCAAGGACAAAGCACAACTATTAACTATTAACTTCTTTTCACTTATCTCTTTAGAATTTTGTAAATTTACATCTTGTGTAAACGGTAAAATTTAGATTGAATAATTAGATGCAAAAACCTCCATTTTTGAAAAAAGGCGATACCGTAGGAGTATTGGCATTGGCGTGGAAAGTCGCTTTTGAAGATTTAGAAGCAGCAATTGCTTATATGGAAACAGAATGGGAACTCAAGGTTGTTTTGGGTGAATCATTGAAAACAAGCTACAACCAGTACGCTGCCACAGACGAAGTTCGAGCCCGTGATTTTCAACAGATGTTAGATAATCCATCTATCAAAGCGATTTTTTCGGCAAGAGGAGGTTATGGAAGTGCAAGAATTTTAGATCAAATCAATTTTGATGCTTTTTTAGAAAACCCAAAATGGTTGATTGGTTTCTCTGATATTACGGCAGTGCTTTGCCATGCTTTTTGTTTGGGCGTCGAAAGTATCCATGGCGTAATGCCTAAATTGTTTTTGCAAGAAGGTGGAACACAAAGTTTGGAGTCACTCAAAGACTTGTTATTTGGAAAACCTGTTTCTTATCAAGTACCAAGCCATCCCATGAATTATAAAGGAAAAGCACAAGGACAGTTAGTTGGGGGTAATTTGGCGTTGATGGTGCATTTGATTGGTTCTAGGTCGGAGGTGAACTTAAGCGGTAAAATTCTATTTCTAGAAGATGTTGGCGAATATCATTACGCACTCGACCGCATGATGATTCAGCTCAAACGTACAGGGCAGTTGGCTGAGCTAGCAGGTTTGATAGTAGGACATTTTTCAAATCTATCTGACGACCCTTCTATCTATGGCAAAACAGCTTATGAAATCGTTGAGGAAGCCGTTGCAGAATATCAATACCCTCGCTCTTATGGTTTTCCAGTTGGGCACGAACCCGAAAACTGGGCTATGCCTGTAGGCCGAGTAATGGAATTAACCGTACTCGAAAATCATTGTACACTGGTCGAAAGACTAATTGAGTGATTGGTGATTGAATGAATGAGTGATTTTTTTATTAATTTATATCTTTTAAAAGATATAGTTTACCCCGTATAGGTGGTATTTTTGAAACAATCACTCACAACAAACCCAATAACCAAATGAACAAGTAATCGTGCAGAATTAAGTTTGATGAATTAATGATGTGAAATTTAGTGGGCAAAATTAACTTAGTTTTACTCGCATTAAGCTGTAGGCTTTATGCCATAGGCTAAAAGTTAAAAAGTATTTTTCAGAATAAGTAAAGCTTTTTTGCCTAACACCTAAAGCGTATTAATGTAATTTTATTTAGGTAAGGACAACTCAAAATTTATCACTCAGAACTCAACACTCATATATACATCTATCATTTTACCTAACATTTTAATTATGCTTGCTAAAACTTATGGAAGTGCCGTTCATGGCGTAGATGCTACTATTATTACCGTTGAGGTAAGTGAAGGTCAAGGACAAGGATTTTTTATTGTGGGGCTACCTGATGGAGCCGTGAAAGAATCTGCTCACCGAGTCGAATCTGCGATTAAACAAACAGGCTATTTTTTTCCACGGACCAAGGTGGTGGTAAATTTGGCACCTGCCGATATTCGAAAAGAAGGCTCTGCATACGATTTACCGATTGCTTTGGGGGTAATACACGCCTCCGAACAGGCGCATTTACCTGTCTTGGAAGACTATGTTATTATGGGTGAATTGGCATTGGATGGCGCTTTACGACCGATTAAAGGTGTTTTGCCCATTGCTATTGAAGCACGTAAGCAAGGATATAAAGGTTTTATTTTACCTGTCGAAAATGCCTCAGAAGCCTCTATTGTGAATAATCTGGATATTATAGGGGTTAAAAATATTGGTGAATCCATCGGGTTTTTGAAAGGAAGCCTTGAAATAAAACCGACTGTAACAGATACGAGAGATATTTTTTTCCATTCTCAAAATGATTACGATGTCGATTTCTCGCATGTCCAAGGGCAAGAAAATATCAAACGTGCGCTTGAGATAGCCGCAGCAGGCGGTCATAATGCTATTATGATTGGACCTCCTGGAGCAGGGAAAACTATGCTTGCCAAGCGTCTGCCAACGATTTTGCCTCCACTTACTTTACAAGAAGCCCTCGAAACGACCAAGATTCATTCGGTGGCGGGCAAGCTAGGTACGAAAGCTACTTTGATTTCTACCAGACCATATCGTTCGCCTCATCATACCATTTCGGATGCTGCCTTGGTAGGTGGAGGCTCAAATCCCCAGCCTGGCGAAATATCGCTAGCACATAATGGCGTATTATTTTTGGATGAATTACCCGAATTCAAAAAATCTGCATTAGAAGTGATGCGTCAACCTTTGGAGGAAAGAAAGGTCAGTATTTCGAGAGCAAGATGGGCGGTCGAGTTTCCGTCTAATTTTATGTTGATTGCTAGTATGAATCCTTGTCCTTGTGGCTACTATAATCATCCCGAAAAAGAATGTAGTTGTCCTCCGGGAACGGTTCAAAAATATTTGAATAAAATCTCAGGTCCACTGCTCGACCGCATTGATTTACACGTAGAGGTAACGCCTGTCAATTTTGACCAGTTATCTTCTACTCGTAAAACTGAAACTAGCGAGGAGATAAGAGAAAGAGTTATCAAGGCGAGATTGATACAGACGGAACGTTTTAAAGATTTCACCGCAATACATTCTAATGCCATGATGCCTTCGCAGATGGTGAAGGAAGTGTGTGCACTAGAGCCTGTGGGTGTTTTGTTACTTAAGCGAGCTATGGAAAAACTCCAACTTTCTGCGCGTGCTTATGACCGTATTTTGCGTGTAGCACGTACGATTGCTGATTTGGCAGGTACCGAGAACATACAAACCGAACATATCGCCGAAGCTATCCAATACCGAAGCCTAGATAGAGAAAATTGGGCGGGATGATTTATTGAGTGAGTTGGTGAATGAGTGGTTGAGTGATTGTTTTATTAAATTTTATCTGTAGATACGCAAAGCATTGTGTCTTAAAGCGAATTTTTATTTCTGAAAATACTGTTAGAATATTTACCTGAAAGGCAATAATTACATCAGGAAACAATCACTCAACCACTCATTCACCAACTCACTCAATATCAAACTTTATACAACTGCTGATATTCATTGGGGCGCATTTTCATGATGCTTTTGAAAGTACGATTAAAATGCGATAGATTATTGAAACCACTTTCGTAGGCGATTTGGGATATACTTAGTTTTTCTTCTGCCAATAGTTTACAGGCGTGCCCGATGCGAAGTTCTAATAAAAACTGAAAATAGGTTTTGCGAGTGTGTGTTTTAAAATATCTACAAAAAGAATTAACACTAATATTGGCTACATCTGCTACTTCTTGTAAAGTAATATCTCTCGTAAAATTATTGAGAGAAAAGGAAAAAATCTGATCAATACGTTTGGTATTCTGTTCGTCCAAACTTGCCGTGCCTTCTGTTTGTGATACGTAAGTGTACTCTGTCGTCGCTGCAAAAATTTTAAGGACTTTTAGCAGTAAAATCACACGGTCGATACCCGACGACTGTCGCATTTGGTCAATCAGCACACCCGCTTGGTCACGAGCTTCTCCTCGAATCATCATTCCCTTTCGGATTCTCGAAAATAAATCACTCAAACCTACCGCCTCGGGTAACTTCATGAAGGTCTCACCCCAAAAATTTGGGTCAAAGTGAATCACATTCGATTTAGAAAGCAAATCCATACTTTGCTCGAAATATTGAGGGTCGCTTCTAAAAAAATGCGGTGCATTGGCGCCAACAATAATCAAATCGTCTTCACGATAATTACTCACACCATCGCCTACCAATAGCATTCCTGTACCATTTAGGATATGTACAATTTCGATTTCGGGGTGATAATGCCAGTGACTATAAAAATATGGCACTGCATCTTGGCGTATGCTAAAAGATTGCTCGGGACCTACCTGAACTTTACGAAAAAGAGGCTTCATTGTGAGTAAATTATTGACATATATTACAAATCTACTATATATATGCCAATATAGTATCAGAAACTACTAATTAACGAAAAGTTTTATTCAATTTTTTTTAGTCATTTTGTAAAGAAATCTTACCAAAATATCTTCGATTTATTCTATTTATATTTACTATATAAAAATCGGAAATATAGTGCTGTTTTTTACTATATACGACAAAATAGTATAATCGAATTTTTTAATATATAATATATTGCTAAACTAGAACTTGTTGTGTCCCTTGTATAAAATAATTGTCCTATGAAAAAATTAACTGCCCACGAAAACCTTACCTTATGGCAACAGTTTAAGTCTGGTGATGCCCATGCGTTTCAGTTGGTGTATTTGAAGTACTACAAGGTTTTGATTCGCTATGGCAACAAAATCTCGATGGATACCGAGCAGGTAATGGATGCAGTTCATGATTTATTCCTTAACCTTTGGAATCGTAGGACTTTCCTTTCGGACACTGACAATATAGAACCTTACCTTAAAACCTCTCTTAGGCATGAGCTAGTACGTCGTGTGGCCGAATCACGCAATAGTTATTCTTTTGATGATTCGCCAGAATTAACGTATGAGTTCGAAAAAGATGCCTTTTATTATCAGCATGACAGCGACGAGCGTGAGGCAACTTTCCAACGTTTGGAAAAGGCTGTAGAAGACTTGTCACCACGTGTTTGGGAAACACTCAAAATGCGTTACTTCGATAAAATGGGGAATCAAGAAATTGCCGAAAAGATGGGTATTAACTATCAATCGGTGAATAACAATATTCACCGTGGTGTCGAAACTCTTCGCCTCAAGCTTGACCAAGTAGCGTAATAGCGAGCATGAAATTTGAGAATGGCCTCCTTCGGGAGGCTTTTTTGTTGTAATAGGCTTTGGAGCATCTGCGATTTTCTAAAAACCACTACCTTTGTAAAAAATTGAAACGTCGATTGCGACGTATTTTCATCATATCGTAATGAACTATATAGAACTGAAACTCACTGTAAATCCAGAATTTGCAGATATTTTTATGGCCGAGCTTGGCGAAATCGGCTTCGAAACTTTTACCGAAGAAAGCTATGGCTTGAATGCCTATGTTACTGAAGATTTGTTTTCGGAAGAAGCTGTAGACGAAATCATGGAAAGATACTTAGCCATGACTCCTATTAGTTATAGCTACAGCACGCTCGAAAAGAAAAACTGGAATGAGGAGTGGGAAAAAAGCTACGAACCTATCAGTGTAAATGGTTTGGTACGTGTGCGTGCGAGTTTCCACGAACCAGACGACCAACACCGTTTTGATATTGTCATTAATCCTAAAATGTCTTTCGGTACGGGTCACCACGAAACTACTTCGATGGTTTTGGGTATTCAAGGCTCACAATTGGCAGATGAGCACCAAGGCAAAAAAGTACTTGATGTTGGTTGTGGAACGGGTATTTTGGCAATTATGGCAGCCAAATTAGGTGCTAGCTATGTTTCGGCATTTGATATTGAAGAATGGGCTGCCGAAAATTCACGTGAGAATGTGGAGTTGAACCATTGTGAAGGTGTAGTGGTAAGACAAGGAACAATCGACGACGAACCAGCAGATTTGTATGACATCGTGTTGGCAAATATCAATCGCAATATTCTAATGCGTGATATTCCGAAATATGTAACTTTTATGTTGCCAAAAGCCTATTTGGTCGTGAGTGGTTTTTATGAGCATGACATTGCAGATATTGAGCAGGTAGCCAACGAAGCAGGTTTGAAAAAGACCTTTTTTGATACCAAAAATAACTGGGCATCGGTTGTTTTTGAAAGAGAGTAATTGGTTATTTCAGATTGCAGATGTTGGATTTCGGAAGTACTATTTTATTTTTTCCAAGAGAAGGTTTTTCTATATTTCCGTAATCCGTTATTCCAAGTTCAATATCTTTTATTTGTTGCTAGTTAAGTGCTGATAATCAGTAGGTTTGCAATGAATATGGTTTTAGTAATTGAGTGACTATTTTTAGCTAGTAGAGACGCAATGCTTTGCGTCTAAAAGGTGTCATTTTGAAATATATTATATATCAAAAAAGGCGTTCGAAAAACTAATTTCGAACGCCTTTTTTGATAAAACTTTGCCAGATATGACTTGGCTTAAGACGCAATCATTGCATCTCTACAGTTAGAATACAAATTTTAAAATAATCACTCATGCGCTCAATCACTAAAGTCGGAATGACTTATGTTTCGGTATATAAAATGGTAGAAATGTAATGCTTTACGTGATAGAAAGACACCATCACCTCTCTACAAAAATCGCAACATTTATTTCTTAATAATCCCTTGTAAAACTTTTGGATCTCCGTCGATTGGAGGGGTGCTAATGCCTAAAAGCTGTGCAATAAATGGATATACATGAATATTTTGGAAGGTAGGAATTTTTATCCCTTTCTTGATATTTGGACCGTTAGCATAGAAAATCGCCCCCATTTCTGGACAAGCTGTTGGGTCGAATCCGTGTACGCCCCAAACTTTACGTTTTTCTGGTTTTTTAGCGAGAGATTCTTTGTTGTAAAAACCATAACCAGGCTCTACTACCAATAGCATATCACCAATACGAGCGTTGGTATTGAAATGTAATTTTTCTGGAATATCTGCTTTTTTGTAAATCTTAAAATGCTTCTCTTTTGCTGCTATTGTATTGAATATTTCGTCGGCTTTGTCTTTATTTTTCAAGAAAATATTGCCGTGTGTGCTATTATTTACAAAAAGAAAATCTTGTTTATTTAATCCTTCCAAGAAATCATCGGCAATGATAAACGTCTCTGGACGATTTTGCATTTCGTACATACCGTGGTCGGCTGTAAGTATAACATTTACAGGTAATTTGATTTGTTTCAAACCATTCATCAACATACCCACCAAGCTGTCTGCTTCCATCACAGCAGCTTCTGTTTCAGGTGCATTAGGACCATATTCATGTCCTTGTGTATCGACCATTGAAAAATAAATCGTAATCAAGTGCGGACGCTCAGCTTCTGGTAAATTCAACCAATCAAATACGGCCTGAACACGTTTAGGGTGAGGTACTTTGTCGTCGAAACGATGATAATAGGTTGGGTATTGACCTCCAATTGGGGCTTCGGAACCCACCCAGAAATATGAGGCGGCTTTCATACCATTTTGTTGAACTAATTGCCAAATAGGCAAACCTCCATAGTAATAAGGGTCTTCTACTTTATCACGCTGACGAATTGAATAAAAGGTATCGCGACCCGCATCATAAAAAGTATTATCAATCAAACCATGATGGTCAGGATACAAGCCCGTCACTAAAGTATAATGATTAGGAAAGGTTTTGCTCGGATACGAAGGAAGCATCACTTCGGCGGCAGCACCTTTTTTGATAAAATTTTTGATGTGTTTTACAGGATATTTCTGAACATAGTCATGACGGAATCCGTCAAATGAAACCATAACTACATAGGGTTTATCGCTGTTTTGACCAAGGCTCACCAATGCCCAGCAAAGAAAGCACACAAGGCTTACTAATTTTTTCATGAAGTGTAATATTAAAATGAATGATAAATTATGTTTTGGTTTCGGGCTTTCGATACAACCGAAAGGGTCTGTTTTTTGTCTTTGATAAAAGAAGGTTTTGCAACTTATAGGTTGAGCTACCTCAGTTTGAACTAAAAAACTTTACCAAAAGTAGCTTTTTCAGAAGAGAAGGTAATTAAAATTCGACGAAAAGTCCCTTTTTCATCACAAGACAAAGTCCTTTAGCGAAAAGCTGTGTAATCCTCGGACTTGGCAATACCTTTGCGAAAAAGTCGTTATTTTTACCAGAACAACCTATGGTTTCGGAGAAATTCCTCCAAATCACTCTAACACTAAAAAATACTATCCATGAAACTCAAAATTTACTTTTTGTTAGTTCTGGGCTTACTTTTTACCATAAAATCCTATGGTCAAGGTCTAAAACTATCAGATAAGCCAGAGGAATTTTTGGCTGATGCCCAAAATGTGCTGAGTGTATCGGGTAATCCGCAAGCCGAAAATATAGCCAAGGGCTTTGAAAAACTATGGAACTCCGAAAAACTGGGTAGCCCACAAAAGACCAAGATAGCGAGCCTTTCTAATTTTATGTTCAAAAAAGGATATAAACCTCCCCATTTTTCGAACCTATTTGATGTTTTTGTAACAGGCTCAAATACTAGTCAACTTTCAGGTACTACGCTAGATGCTTTTCTCGAAACGCTACGTAAATCTGTAGAGAGCAACGATACTAAAACAACACTTCGCTTGATAGAAATTACGAAATTGTTGTTTGGTAATAAGGCTGTGTATTATACCAATTACAATCGCTTGTATGTGTTGGATGGTAGTATTAGTTTTCAGTTTAATGACCAAAAAGTAGAGCTTTCAAATACAACTACCACGCCAACCAACAATAATACTGCTTCTGCCGCTCCTTCAAATAACGATGGCTGGGACGATGCCCCTCCTACACCAAGCAACAATGGCGCAACCCCTGCGCCTATGGAAGAAACAGCTCCATTGTTTATCAACCCTGGTCCTGCGATTGTTTTTAAGACTATCAATCTTTCTATTGTTACTGCCAGCGATTCGGCAACGTTGATAGGGACTAATGCTACGTTGGGTATCAAAGATGGAGTATTGCTGGGTACTGGTGGAAAATTTACATGGGAGACGGTTGGTTTGCCACAGGCTTTTGCCGTGCTGGACAATTTCAGTATGGATATTCGTAATCCAAGGCTCAAAGCTGAGTCGTCGACTTTGACTTATGCTGATAAATTAATCAATCCTATCAAGGGTGTCTTTGAGTTTCAGAGCAAAAAACGTCCTAAAAACGTAGTATCGACCTTTCCTCGTTTTATGTCTTTCAAAAATGAGGCAACTCTAAAAAAATCTACTGATTTTGAGTACAAAGGAGGTTTTGCTTTATCAGGAAGTACTATTTTGAGTTCTTCTTTACAAGATAAATATACAACCATTGTTGTGAAAAAAGATGGCAAAATAGCCTTCAAAATATCAGGAAGAAGATTCATTGTTGGGGACTCTTTGATAACTTCCCCTGCGGCAACCTTTACAGGATATTTTGCCGAAAATGACTCTATTTATCATCCTTTAGGAAAATTGATATATGACCGTCTGCAACAAAATCTGCGATTGAGTAAAGTAGACGAAGGAGGCTTTAAAGAAGCGAGTTATGTTGATAGTTACCATAAATTAGAAATTACTGCCGATGCTATGCGTTGGAGCTTGCGTGATCACAAGGTAGATTTTTATATTTTGGTGGCCAAAAATGTCGTTCCTGCTCTATTCGAGTCATTTGATTATTTTAATCCTGAGCGCTTCAACAAAATTTCAGAAACGTTTAGTTTTAATCCATTAGTGGTAGTAAATAATTATGCCAAAAAGAATAATCTAACTACTGTCAAGCTTTCTGAATTGGCAAAAGCATACAACAAAGACCTAGTTACGTTAAAACCTGTGTTTTTGGCCATGATGCAAAAGGGATATTTTGAATATGACCCTGAGGTGGAAACGATTAAACTTTCAAGAAAAGGAAGCCATTATTTGTCCGTTCAAACTACCAAGCGAGATTATGATAACTTACTAATCCCTTCGCTTTATGCCACAAGTAGTAAAGATACTACTGCAAATGCCACCTTGAGTTTGAAGGATAATCAATTGATTATTAGAGGTGTAAAGCAGTTTTATTTATCCGATTCGCTCAATGTATTTATGGCGCCTTACGATAATCTCATTAAGGTAAACAAAGACCGAAACTTCGGGATTAGTGGAGAGTTGAAGACTGGTAATTTTAGATTTAGAGGAAAAGATTTATCCTTTAATTATGGGGAATTTAGCGTCAAATTGAATAAAATCGACTCTATTACCTTTATTCCTCAAAAAGAACTTGCCAAACGTGGTAGAACTGAAATTGGTGGTGATTTGAAATACGAATCAGGGACGATTTATATCAACAAACCTGACAACAAATCGGGTCGTCAGCGATTGGTTGAATACCCTCGCTTGGTTGTACCTACTGGTGTTACGGCTTATTTCGACCATGATTATCGTGGACAAATGGCATACAACAAAAAGGTATATTTCAAAGTGCCGAGCATTGATTTTGATAGTTTGAATATCAAGGATATTGACTTTGTAGGTACATTCTATTCAGATGGTATCTTCCCTCCTTTTAAAGAAACCTTGATTTCGATGCCAGACAATACCCTTGGGTTTAGCCACAAAGTAGCAGAGGGCAAATACGTGCTTTACAATAGCAAAAGCTTTATCAAGTTTGAAGAACCATTGATAATGGACAAACGAGGTTTGCATACCGCTGGTGAAATCAACCACCTGACGGCGCAGATTCAAGCAAAAGAGGCTGTGTTTACACAGGATTCGGTCAACGCGACAGGTACTATTGGTAAAATCAATGAAGGCGCTGTAGGACAAGCCTATTTTACCAAGGTAGATATTAAAAACTACTCTTTAAAATGGCAGCCCAAAGTGGATAGTATGTTGATTGAAACCAAAGGTAATTCATTTGAATTTTATGCAGCTTCTTCAAAACTAGAAGGGAAACTATTGGTTCGTCAGTCGGGTATGTTTGGTTTTGGTAAAGTACACCGCCAAGATTCAGAGACGGAGTCTGATAATTTCAAATTTGGAAAAGATGGGTTCTCCGCAGAACCAGCCAACTTGATGGTAGGTAGTAACCTAAAAGCGGCTAAACCAGCTTTGTTTGGCAAGCACATGAATGTGTATTTTAATTTGACTACGGGTAAAGTAAATATCAAAACTCCTGCCGTGCTCAAGCTCGAAGATTCTACCAGTATGTATTTCCCTTATACAGCCTACCGCACTTCTATCAATAGTGCAGAATGGGATATCAATAAGAAAAATATTACAATGAAAGGTGATATAAAAACATCAACCTTTACTTCAATCGAGCCATCGCAAGAGGGTTTGACATTCAACGCTTCGGGAGCTCTTTATGAGATTGAAAAACAATCACTCAATATTAGTGGAGTACCGTTTATTAAATCAGCTGATGCCAAAATTATTCCCGACCAAGGCCAAGTATCGATTCGCCGCGATGCCGAAATGAAGACTTTCTACAATGCCAAACTAGAAATCGATACGCTTACAAGTTATCATAAACTTGTTGGAGGTAATATTCGAATTTTGTCAAGAAATGCTTTTGAAGGCGATGCCATTTATCGATTCCCGAACTTGATTGGCGACACATTAAACCTTAAAATAGGAAACTTTACCTTCAAAGAAATCGGTGCTGATGACCGTAAAAATAAAAAAGTAAAAGCTATTACGACTACTGCTAAAGCGACAGTAGATGAGAAAGACAAATTCCATCTTTCGTCAAAAATTCTTTACAAAGGCGACGTAATTTTAACAGCGTCTGAAAAAAATCTCAAAATGGAGGGTTTTATCAAACCCGAAACCAAAGGTCGTTCAGATGTAATTAGTTGGATTCCATACAAAGGCAATAGCACCAACAATCTGACACTAGACGTACAACCAGAATTAAAAAGTGATATAAATACACAATTGCTAGCGGGTTTGCACTTCCGTACAGCTTCTACAGGATTATATACGACCTTCTTATCAGAGAAAACGGATGCGAAAGACGATAATATTTTTGTGGTAAATGGTAAGTTCAGGGATATTCCTAAGTCTTCAAAATTTGAAATAGGGTCAGAAGAAACAGAAAAGTCTTATGAAGCCTCACGTTATATTTACGATGATGCTAAAAAAACTTTAGCTTTAGAAGGTACGTTCAATTTCTTTACACCAAATAATTATATTCAAGGAGCTGGTTTTGCGGATATTCGTATTGATAGTAGTAAATATAAATTTGATCAAATGCTATTAGTCAACTTCCCTATGCCTTCGGAAGTATTAAAAGCGTTATCAGATAAAATTGTCAAAATCAATCTGGATTCAAGAGATAATGGCAGTGCCGATGAACCTGAAGATAAAGAGCGTTTGATGTCAAAATTAGCAAATTTAGTAGGAAACAAAGCTGTAGAGTCAATTGAACGTCGCTTAAAAAATGAACACGTACCCGTACATACTATCAATTCCAAATTGAATACCTCATTGGTGTTTTCAAAGGTTAATTTGCGTTATTCAGACCAACAGTCAGCTTTTTATTCAATAGGCAAGCTAGGTCTGGCAAGTATTGGAGGAACAGATATTAATTCGGAAGTTGATGGATATTTAGAAATACGCAAAACCAACGAAGGTGATGAATTCTATTTATATTTAGCTCCAAACGAAGATACATGGTACTTTATGGGGTATATTAAAGGTGAGATGGGCGTGATTTCATCAGATGCAGAATTCAATAATGCCGTAGCAGCTAAAGCAAAAGGTGTGAAAAAAGGTAGTGGCAAAAACGCTTATATTTTCCTAGGCGTTGGCGCCGAAGAAAAACTTGCATTCGTGGAGCGATTTATGGAAGCTTATAGAGTTAAGGATACTAAGCAGAAAAAAGTTGCACAAGGTGACGACAAAACTAAAAAAGTAGAAAAGAAAAAAGAAGAAGCCAAAGACGGTTTCTAAAGTCCAAAAGCCACTTCGAAAGAGGTGGCTTTTTTGTTATAAATCTTTCCAGAAAGATGCCTATAGAAGGATGAATTTTTAAGGAAGAATTTTTACATTTACGATTGTGGTATTTTTACAAAATATTCCCAACTCATTCATCAAACTAAAAGCTCTAACCGACAAGACTTGTTTTGCTATTGGAGCTCTATTTCAAGAAATGTTTAAAAAGGTTTTACTCTCTGGATTCATGCTTGTTGCAGTACTACAAGCATCGGCTCAAGAAAAATGGCTCTTACTGAAGCCACAGCAAGTTTTTGATGGCGAAAACTTACAGTCTAACTGGCAAGTATTGGTACATAATCAGCGGATAGAAGCGGTTGGAGCAGCATTAAAAATACCAGCCAATACCGAAGTAATAGATTTGCCCAATTGTACGTTGCTCCCAGGGTTAATAGAAGGACACTCGCATTTACTTTTACATCCCTATAATGAAGTCACTTGGGATGACCAAGTTCTACGAGAATCACGTGCTGAGCGTATTTTACGAGCTGGTAATCATGCTCGTAAAACTTTGTTGGCGGGTTTTACTACAGTCAGAGATTTAGGTTCAGAAGGTGCTGATTATGATGATGTAGGCTTAAAACAATCCATCGAAAAAGGCGTAATTCAAGGTCCTCGTATGCTAGTCGCAGGTCGAGCACTTGTAGCCACAGGAAGTTATGGCCCTAAAGGATTTCAGTCGGACGTAACAGTCATACAAGGAGCCGAGGAGGCAGATGGTGTTGATAATTTGGCAAAAGCAGTGCGTACTCAAATCGGCAAAGGAGCCGATGTTGTAAAGGTATATGCTGATTACCGTTGGGGGCTATTCAAAGATGCCCAACCTACTTTCTTAGAGTCTGAGCTCAAAATGGTAGTGGATATAGCACGTAGTTCAGGACGAGACGTTGTGGCACATGCTTCTACTCCAGAGGGTATTCGACGAGCAGTGGTTGCGGGCGTAAAGACTATCGAGCATGGAGATAATGCCACACCAGAGGTTTTTGCTTTGATGAGACAATACGATGTGTGTTTTTGTCCAACATTGGCCGCAGGCGATGCTATTTCACAATATAGAGGTTGGAAAAAAGGACAAGAACCCGAACCAGAGCGTATAATAACTAAGCGTAAAACTTTCACACAAGCCTTAGAATCTGGAGTGAAAATTTGTATGGGAGGCGATGTTGGTGTATTTAATCATGGCGATAATGCACGCGAAATAGAATTGATGGTAGAATATGGCATGAAACCACTCGATGTATTACGTTCGAGTACTTCTATCAACGCAGATGTCTTTAAATTAAGAGAATTAGGAAGAATCAAAGCTGGAAATTTGGCTGATATAATTGTGGTAGAAGGAAACCCTATTCAAGATATTAAAGCCATAAAAAAGGTGAAAATAGTCCTCAAAGGAGGAATCCGAATCGATTAATAAATTATTGAGGAAAAAAAAGTAAAAGTAGATGAAGGCTTCTCAAACAAATGAGTATATTTAAAATCTATTGGTCTTCTTAACATGATATTTAGAGATGTTAAGAAGCAATTTCGAGACCCCGTATTGCCTAAAAAACTTGGGGAATTAACTAAAGTAGATACCCTGCATCTTTGACCTAGTCACGACTATAAAGAGAATATGAGCCTCTACTTTTACAAGTTCAAAAAGCGTTTTGGAAAGGTAAATTCAGATTCATTGAAATAGCTACCGCTCACTAACTTTTATGCTAAATTCATCTAGAAAAAGGTATATTTGTTGATGGAAGGAACATGGATTTTACCCTGAAATAATGATTTTGAAGACCAAGCAGACTGCCTGTATTGGAACTTTGTACCAACCACAACTCAGCAAATTCGTACCAATTAAATAAGTAATATAGATTTTATCCCATTAAAAAATACTCTTACTCCAAAGCGACTATGTTTTCAGAAAAAGACCTTTTACAAATTCAATCCAAAAACATTGCGATAGAGACGGTAGAGCAGCAAATTGAGGACTTTAGAACGGGCTTCCCATTCATGAGTCTAGAAAAAGCAGCAACTGTCAACGACGGTGTGATTCGCTTATCGGATGAAGAAGTGAAGCATTATGCCGATAGCTACGCTCAAAACTCAGCGGGTCTCAACTTATTAAAGTTTGTGCCTGCATCAGGTGCAGCTACTCGTATGTTTAAGTCCCTTTTTACCTTCTTGACAGAAAATAAAGCAGATAAATCGGTAGATCAGTTTTTTGAAAAACTACCTTTGTTTGCCTTCTACAAAGACTTATTGGAGTTAATTCCAGAAGATGCAGAAAAGCAAACCATTGCAGAGTATTTCTTGACAGAAAAAGGCTTGAACTACGGTTATTTACCAAAAGGCTTATTGAAGTTCCATACTTATCCTGATGGCTGTCGTACTCCTCTAGAGGAGCATATTATCGAAGCAGCTAATTATGGCGCTTCAGAAGGCGTTGCCAACTTGCATTTTACGGTATCACCAGAGTACAATGCTGGTTTCCAAGGCTTAACAAAAAGTATCTTACCATATTATCAGAGAGCTTTAAATACAAAATTCAATGTTTCGTTTTCTGAACAAAAAGGCTCAACAGATACAATAGCGGTAAATATGGATAATTCTCCATTCCGTGAAAAAGATGATACCTTATTGTTCCGTCCTGCTGGTCATGGAGCCTTGATTGAAAACTTGAATGATATCGATGCTGATATCGTATTTATCAAAAATATCGACAATGTTGTGCCTGATCGTTTGAAAGGTACAACGTATGATTATAAAAAGGCGCTTGCAGGTATTTTGTTGAATTATCAATCAAAAATCTTTGCTTTTGAAGCTGCGCTTGAAGCTGGCGCAACGCCAGAGTTATTGGCAGAGCTAGCTGACTTCTATGAAAAAGAGATTTGTGTATTACCTCCTGTAGGCTTCGATACTTACTCAGACGAGCAGAAAGTAGCATACTTCAAAACAAAATTGAATCGCCCTATTCGTGTGTGTGGGGTTGTGAAAAATACAGGTGAACCTGGAGGTGGTCCGTTCTGGTGCAAAAACTCTGATGGAACAGCTTCATTACAAATCGTAGAGTCTGCACAAATAGATGTGGATAGCGCTGAGCAAAAAGCTATTTTCAATAATTCAACGCACTTCAACCCAGTTGATTTGATTTGTGGTTTGAAAAACAGTAAAGGCGAAAAATTCAATTTGTTACAATTTAGAGACTCCAAAACTGGTTTCGTAACCGTAAAGTCTCGTGACGGAAAAGATGTAAAAGCTCAAGAACTTCCAGGCTTATGGAATGGTGCGATGTCTGATTGGAATACTGTTTTTGTAGAAGTTCCATTGATTACGTTCAACCCAGTAAAAACGGTGAATGACCTTTTAAGAGACGAACATCAATAATTTTTACATATTATAAATTTGAATCCCTCAAATAAGTATCGCTTGTTTGAGGGATTTTTTATGGTATTTACATAAATGTTTGATTACTTCAAGTATCTAAAATCAAAATCCTCAATCCTATATTATAATAAGCGCTTTGTATTAGGCGTTTTAATAACAAATACTTTCACTCTCAAAAAAAGATATTTCTAATTACCTAACCATTGTAATTGCATGAATCCCAGTCAGAAATCTTCTGATTGGGATTTTTTGTTTTTTCATAAGAATCATTCATATTGAGTATTGAAACAATTATCAATAAATAAAAAAACCTATGAAAATTATCGAATGTCCAAGAGATGCCATTCAAGGCTGGAAATCACCTGTTTCTACTGCTTTGAAGGTCGAATATCTGAATACACTTTTACAGGTCGGATTTGATACACTGGATTTTGGTAGCTTTGTTTCACCCAAAGCTATTCCTCAAATGGCCGATACAGCGGAGGTATATCACCAGCTACAATTGGATGGTATTTCAACCAAATTGCTAGCAATAATAGCCAACATAAAAGGAGCCGAACAAGCTGTTTTGTTTGAGCATATTACTTATCTGGGTTTCCCCTTTTCTATTTCCGAAACTTTCCAACAACGCAATACTAATAGTTCAACTACGCAAGCTTTCGAAACGGTTAAGGTAATCCAAGAACTATGTCTCAAACATCAAAAAAAGCTTGTTGTTTATTTCTCCATGGGTTTTGGCAATCCCTATGGCGATCCATATAGTCCTAATATTGTCGGAGAATGGGTTGAAAAAATGGCTTTGTTGGGTGTTGAAATTATTGCTTTATCAGATACCGTTGGCGTTGCAGAATCTGCATTAATTGGGCAATTATTTAGTCATTTAATTCCGCTTTATCCTCAAATAGAGTTTGGCGCACATTTGCATGCGAGTCCTTTTAATTGGGAAGAAAAAATCCAAGCTGCATATCATGCAGGTTGTCGTCGTTTTGATGGAGCACTTGGTGGCTTTGGAGGTTGTCCAATGGCCAATGACGAACTTGTGGGAAATATCAATACGATTAATCTTATTGAAAAATTTGGAGACATATATCCCATCAATCATCAAGCTTGGCAAAATGCGATGGACTTGAGTCACAAGATATTTATCTAGCTTTGACAGGGCATTTCAAAACAAACAAAACCATGGAATTTTATCAATCAAACAAAGTTGATGACTTCGAATCACCAGATTTTTATCAGATAGATGATTTATTGACCGAAGAACACCTCTTGATACGTCAATCAGTAAGAGATTTTATTAAAAAAGAAGTCTCTCCTATTATTGAAGATGCTGCCCAAAAAGCAGCTTTTCCAGCTTATTTAGTCAAAAAATTTGGAGAAATGGGACTTTTTGGCCCAACAATTCCTGAAAAATATGGCGCTGGAGGGTTAGACTATATTGCTTATGGCCTAATGATGCAAGAGGTTGAAAGAGGCGATTCAGGTTTGCGCTCTATGGCTTCTGTACAAGGTTCATTGGTGATGTACCCGATTTATGAGTATGGTTCAGAGGAACAAAGACTAAAATACCTTCCTAAGCTAGCTTCTGGTGAATATCTTGGATGCTTTGGATTGACAGAACCAGATTTTGGATCAAACCCTGCGGGCATGAAAACCCGAATCGAAGACAAAGGAGATTACTATTTGCTGAATGGTTCAAAAATGTGGATATCCAATGCACCAATGGCGGATATTGCTGTAGTATGGGCAAAAAATGAGCAAGGACGTATCAAAGGGCTTATCGTAGAACGTGGAATGGAAGGCTTTTCAACACCCGAAATACATCAAAAATGGTCTTTGCGAGCGAGTTGTACGGGTGAATTAGTATTTGATAATGTTAAAGTGCCTAAAGAAAATTTGTTACCTAGTGCCGATGGCTTGCGTGGTCCTCTGGGTTGTTTGGACTCAGCTCGCTATGGCATAGCATGGGGTGCTTTGGGTGCAGCAATGGACTGCTATGATTCTGCAAAAAAGTATGCTCTTGAAAGAATTCAGTTTGATAAACCTATTGCCTCGTTTCAATTAGTTCAAAAGAAATTGGCTGAGATGCTTACCGAGATTACCAAGGCACAATTAATTTGCTGGCGATTAGGGATGCTCAAAAATGCAGGAAAAGCTACTACCGCACAGATTTCATTGGCCAAGCGCAATAATGTTGACATTGCTCTAAAAATAGCTAGGGAGGCACGCCAACTACATGGAGGTATGGGCATTACAGGCGAATACCCAATTATGCGACACCTCATGAACCTCGAGTCAGTGGTTACTTATGAGGGCACGCACGATATTCATTTACTGATTTTGGGTGCTGAAATAACAGGGATTTCGGCATTCAAATAATAAACCGCTTACTCAATCAAGCAAAAGGTGCTCAATAATTTGAGATAAATTTGGGTTTTATAGTCAAACAGCCACTCAACTGGGTCTGTCGTGATTGTTTTATTTTTCATTAAAATCCTTAATCTTATGCGTAACATTAAAAAATTCGCCGTCCTTGCTTTATTGTGTGTATGTTCGCCACTTTTAAAAGCACAAAATTTATCTTTTGGTCCTACAATTGGAGTAAACTCTTCAAGTCTTTCAGGATTATCTGATACAAAATCAAGAACTGGGCTTTCTACTGGACTTTTCTTGAATTATAGCTCTACTTCACATTGGGGCTTTGGAATGCAGGTATTATATAGTCAACAAGGTGCTAATTATGAGAGAAGCGATGATTATCTCAAACTGGATTATGTACAAGTTCCTTTGCTAGCAACGTATTATTTTGGTTCTCAAAAAACAACAGGTTCTTGGAGACCCAAAGTATTTGCTGGACCTCAAATAGGTTTTTTAACAAGTGTAGCCAATAAAAGTGGATATGATTATGCTGGTAGCTATAGTTCAACAGATGTAAGTGCTGTTTTGGGAGCAGGCGTAAATTATGCACTTAGCCAAAAAATGTGGTTGAATTTAGATGCTCGTTATGCACTTGGGCTTACAGATATTGCCAAAAGTCCAACTTTAGATGTATCCAATCGTGTATTTAGTGTTAACCTAGGACTTAGTTTCCCACTTGGTACGTACAAATAAAAAAGGCTCGTAAGATTACTTACGAGCCCGAGAACCACTTACTAGGAATAACTTTATAGATTATAGAAGTATTAATTTGCTTTAAGGAAAAGACGAATGTGTACACGTGTTTTTTATTTCCGAAAAATAGCAAATATTCATTAGGTAGTGGTAGCGAATCTTATTAAACGGTCGTACTTTATGCAAAAGCCCCGAAATATCAATATTTCGGGGCTTTTGTTTTACAAATTACAAGGTCTTAAAACTTGATATTTACTCCTAACAAGAAGTTGAATCCTGCTTGTGGATAGTAAAAGTTTTCAGTAACAGTTTTGCCTTCGTAGATATAGCTATAAGTATAGCCATTTGACTCATAAAGCGTATTGAAAATGTTGTTACCCAACAAACTCAATCCTAACTCTTTACAGAACGAAGGTTTGAATGTATAAAGAATTCGTAAATCGTTGGTGAAATAGGCATTCAACTTACGATTTTCATTGCTTGTATTATCCATATATTGCTTTCCAACATATTTTGACAAGAGTCCTAATTCTAGCCCTTTAGTTGGGGTATAAAGTAATTGCGAACCTCCGATTACATTGGGTGAAAAGGCTATGTCTGTTTTAGCAAACTTGTTTTCCACATCAATATAAGGTTCGTCATAACTTGGTACTACCTCTGTGAAATTATTGATTTTGTTGCTTGAAAGAGTGGCATTTACATTCCATTTCAATGCTTTTGTTAATTGAACTCCTGCTTGCAGCTCAAGCCCCATTCTGTAGCTACTTGGTACATTGACACGAATTGGAGTGCCCACATCGTTGAGCTTTCCTGTCAATACCAATTGGTTTTTGTAATCCATCCAATAAGCATTTGCTTCAAAAGCGACTTTTCCTTTTTGTGTTTTAAAACCTGCTTCCAAATCACGCAAGGTTTCTGCTTGCGGTGCTTTTCCTGGGTTATCTACAAAATCTGAGCGGTTAGGTTCTTTGTTACCAATGCTATATGACAAAAATGCGGATGTCCCTGCCGAAATTTGATAGGTTAAGCCCATTTTAGGATTAAAGAAATTATAATTTTTGCTTTGCGAAATATCCACCAAATTATCGTCAATTCCTTTAATACTATAACCAACAGTACGATATTGTAAATCAGCAAATGCATTTAATTGCTCGCTTAATTGATAATAAACTTTTCCGTAAATATTAAAGTCTGTTTTTAGAGCGGTGCCACTGTAGTATTTATCGCCTAGCTTGGCTGTAGAAGCGTATTGTGCCCAAATAATTTGTCCGTAATGACGACCATCATATTGGTTCCAAGCACCGCCAATATTGGCACTCAAGCGATTATTACCTTTATAATCGAATGAAAATGTACTTCCATAAAAATCATTGTCTAACCATTTCTGACGAACCAAGTCCGTTTTTGTGATAGTCGTATTGCCTATAACTACATTAGGCAAGCCATATTTCGAGAATTTGTCTTGCTCTTTGAATTGCTCATAGTAGCCACGTCCGTAAGTATAATGCAAGTTGAAGTTGAATGTCCAGTTCGACGAAAGGCTATGCGATGATAATAATTGGTAATGGTCTTGCTGATAATTATCGGTTTGGTTTGGATACGTATAAGGATTGTAAGTACGATTGGTGCTCAATAAGTACTCAGGCACACCTTCCCAAGCTTGGTAAGTTTTTTCTTTTCCAGAAAATACATTCAAACGATAAAAAGATTTTTTGGTAAAATATGCACCTGATAAGTAAAACGAACGAAGGTCTGAAGAAGCACGATCGATATAACCATCAGATTTAAGTCTCGACAAACGAGCATCTAACGTAAAACGATTATTCAAAAGACCTGAACCTACTAAAACGGTATTTTTGAAAGTATTAAATGATCCAAACGAATTGTTTGATTCTGCGTAAGCATCTTTTCTAAATTCGTTTGTAGACATATTGACACTTGCTCCAAATGCTCCAGCTCCGTTGGTAGACGTACCCACGCCACGCTGAATCTGAATCGAGTTGGTCGAACTAGCAAAATCTGGCATGTTTACCCAATAAACTCCTTGCGATTCGGCATCATTGAGCGGAATCCCGTTGATGGTAACATTGATACGAGTCGCGTCTGTACCACGAATACGAATACCCGTGTAACCAATCCCAGCACCTGCATCGGAGGTCGTTACCAACGAAGGCGTAAAGTTGAGTAATTGGGGAATATCCTGACCCAGATTTTGTTTTTGAAGGTCTTCTTTGCTCACATTGGTATAAGCAACAGCAGATTTTTCATTAGCACGAGTAGCATTTACCACTACTTCGTCGGCCATAAATGAGCTTTTTTGAAGCGAAAAAGAAATGTTAGTATTTTGCTGAAGCTCGATAGAATTGCTTTGTTTCTCAAAACCTACGAAGCTTACCTTGATGGTATAAGTGCCTTTTTTGAGGTTTTTGATAACAAAATTACCTTGTGCATCAGTAATAGTTCCACGCATTGTATTGTCGATAGTAAGTGTTGCACCAGCCAATCCTTTTTTAGTTTCGCTGTCAGTTACTTTACCCGAAATACTCAATTGTGCATAAGCCGATATGGTGAGGCTGCACAATAACATAACCATAAAAGCCTTTTGAGCCAACCCACTTTTGAGTTGTGTCAAAAGAGTTTTTGCGAAAAATCGCTCAGTCGTTAAATTTTTCATCATTTTTGAAAACATAACGACAGGTAAAGGAGCCAAATCCTGTCTGATTTAACAATAATAATAACCCGTAAAAAATTGATTAATTGAACGATAGAAAGATTGTATCACGATCTATCATCAAAATCCCTTCGACAGCATTACCTGTATCAGGTTCAATGGGTATAATCTCAGCCCGTTGTTATGAGGCACCCCTTTTTTGTGATTGTGAGTACAAAGGTATGATGAAAAACAATACAATCGATTTAGAATATAGAAAAGTTTGAATTATCGTGGGACTTCTACTTTTTGTATGACCCCTTTGAGAACATCCTCTATGTTAGTTCCTTCCATTTCCTTTTCTGGTGTAAGTGCCACACGATGACGAAGAATAGCCGGCAACAATTCTTGAATATCTTCTGGAGTAACAAAATCTCGCCCACGAATAGCAGCAAAAGCTTTAGACGCTTGTAACAAGGCTACCGAAGCACGTGGAGATGCTCCTAAATACAGGAATTTTGAACGACGAGTTTCGTGGATTAATTTGGCGATGTATTCCAAAATATTTTCATCTACAATAACCTGTTTCACTTTTGTTCTTAAACTGTATAATTGTTCAGTTGATAAAACTGATGAAATACTTTCTTCTACCTTGCCAGCATCCTCTTTAGCACGACGCTGATGCCCTTTCAAAATATCAATTTCTTCGCTGAGATTAGGGTATCCTACCAAAATCTTGAACATAAAACGGTCAAGCTGTGCTTCTGGTAGTCGATATGTCCCTTCCTGCTCGATAGGGTTTTGAGTGGCAATTACCAAAAACGGAAATGACATTGGATAAGTAGTACCCGCATTAGTAATCTGACGCTCTTCCATCACCTCAAACAAAGCTGATTGAGTTTTAGCAGGCGAACGATTGATTTCATCGATTAGTACAATATTGGAAAAAATAGGACCTTTTCTAAACTCAAAATCACTGACTTTGGGGTTAAAAACGGCCGTGCCCAATACATCCGAAGGCATCATATCAGGCGTAAATTGGATACGACTAAAGTCAACCGAAATCGTGCGTGACAACAGTTTTGCCATCAAAGTTTTAGCAACGCCAGGCACACCTTCCAATAATATATGTCCATCGGCTAAAAGTGCTGTAAGCAACAAATCAATCGTTTGTGGCTGTCCAATAACAATTTTGCCTATTTGTTCGCGTATTTCTGTAACCGCTTGGTGTAATTCGCTTAAATCTATGCGTGATTCAAAATTCATAATTTTGGTAAAAGAGCGTGAAATGGTATCAATAAGTATAAGTTACAAGCTGAAGTTTCTCCATTACTTGAGTAATATATTAATCAGTTTCAAAAGATCCTATAAAGCTTTTGAAAAGACTTATCTCTGAAAAATCCTAATAAACAGACATATTTATTATCCGCTTTAAGCGATATTTCCTAGACTGAATGATTCGTTTTTTAGTAAACTACATAAATATTCTACCAACTGCCAAAAGCCGATTGCTCAAAGCCGACCGCCGAAAACTCTTCATTTATGCTTTGACCGTTTGATAAAACTCTTCAATGGCTTTATTGAGTGCAATAAGTTCTTTTTCGGAGATGCTATTTACCAGATTCAATTGCTGAATGGTATGAAAAAGAGCTTGTAGCTTACCTAATTCTACCCCAGATTTATTACTTAGCTCGTCCAAAAAATCTTCATTAACTAGAAGGGTATTTAGGTAGAATTTATCTCTAATAAAATGTAAAAAATGAGCTATTTTTTTCTGAGCAATAGTTAAATGCTCCTTTTTATTAAAATACAACTGCCCTATGGTTTTTACAAATAAGACTGAGGTGTTTTGAGGAGTATCAATAACTGGAATGATTCGTTGACGACGTTTTGCCTCAAAGAACATAAAAAATATAAGTGCTAAAAGTGTCAAATAATAAGCCCATCGTAAAGCTGGCTGACTAACAATAAACCTAAAAGGGGACTCATCGTAAGAGGCATCGCTAGCTTTACGGATAGATTTGTTCATTACCCTAAAGCGAGCTCCTATAGAAGGTGCCTGATAATATTCATCCCAATAAATGGTTTGTTGCGGAAGATAGCGTAGGGCATTTATTGAAAAATAGCAATTTTGGGGCTTAATAAGATAATAGTTACTAAAAACTCTAGGCGTGGAGTTGAGCAACAAAGTGCCTTTTCCCCATTTTACCTTAATAAAAGTAGGCTTTTTGAGATGATTATAAGCCAGAACAGTCCACGGTATTGTGGATTTATTAGTATCAACAAAAAAAGCTTCAGCATCTTCCATTCTAAAAATAAAGGGCTTTTTCTGACGGAGTTCTGGGTGGGTAAAATTAAGTGCGGCGGCTGTACCCTTTTTTAAAATACTAATATAATCTGTCGAAATATGCAGCGTATCGCCAAGTGAGCCAAAATCTTCTGCCGCGATAAATACAGTATTTCCTGTCGAAACAAACTGTAGCAATTTTATTAATGAAACAGAGTCTAGCGTAAAGGTATTGCAGATGTTGATATAAGAAGTATTTTTTAATTCAGTGCGTTGCTCTGTGTGTCTAGCTAAAACAGGGAACTTTTCGTCGTGAATTTCTTGAGAAGGGAATAGCTCAGGAAGAATTTTATATAAAATTTCGCCCCCAAATGGAATATCGTCTTGGTTGGAATAGGTAGGTGTCCAAATGACTGGCTTGGGTTTATATATTTCGACCAATATAAACCCCAATAGTGTAATACCTAATACAATAAGATATTTAGTTTTCTGCGTCATTCAGCGGTGCGAGGTGATTTTGTGTAAATAAGTTTTGGTCTGGGTATTAGTTCCACACTTTTTCCACAAATCTATGAATCTATGTGAAATAAAAAAGCATTTGAGCTAACTCAAATGCTTTTTTATTTTATTCTTCCTCTTCTTCGTCATCTGTCACAGTTGTGATACTTTTGACCTTTGAGTTTTCACAATAAATTTCTAGGAATGAATCCGAGCTACCAAACTGTACGCTAATGGTAATCCAAGATGGATTAAACTCGTCTATATCACGGATTTTGTAAGATTTAGGAAACATCTTTTTCACTTTTGCGATAGGGTCTCCCACTTTTAATCCTCCAAGGTTGTCGAGTTGGAATTTCGTTGACTTTAATTCAAAACCACTTACCATTTCGTCCATTACATAGAAAGAATCCTTGCCATAAAGATAAATTTCAAAATGGTCACTATTTTGAGCATCAGGAGTTTCTTCTTTTCTAACAGAATCTGGTGAGCCTAATTTTTCTAATAAAGCGCCATAAGGTCCTCCTAATTTTACACCAGAAATGACAGTTGATTCAAAATTGATGGTATCATATTCAACTTCCTCGATGCGTCTATGTTGGGTTGTTTCTACAATAGTGGTTTTAAAAGAGCTGAATGTTAGGGCTGTTGAAACCCCCAACAAAATAATTAAGCTTATCTTTTTCATGTTATTATCACGCGTTTTGAGGCTAACGCCTACTTCGTGTTATACTGCGATTAAAGTTGGAAAATTGATTTTGTATAGATTCAAATTCGATTGCACTAATCAAAAAATCTCCGTACCAGATGTATTCAAAAAGGGTGGTAAGTGATTCAAATTCTTGACGTAATTCGATTGGTTTTAACTCGTAAATATAACTTCGATTGGTTTTGTTCAATCGCCACTCGATTAAGTCTTGATTACTCAATGATTTTAGCACTTGTAAATAGTACAAGCGAGTAGCCAACTTAAACTGCTGATCAGACAAAGCACCCTCGATTGCTTTTTCAAAATCTAACGCATGAATATCTTGTGCTAGTACTTGATAATCAATAGAAATAGATTTGTCGTTGCGCCCGAAGATGTTTGCAAATTCAATACCAATTAGCTTCATTATCACAAAGATTATCACAATTGCCAGAAATACATACATGCCTATCTTCAATGATTTGCCTGTAGTGCTTTTCTCAAAAAACTGTGAAATCCAACGTAAAAACATCAGCCAAAGCCTACCACTCCACGACATTTGTTCGATAGGAACGGTTTGATATTGGTACTTTTTTTCTTTTCGAAAACTCGTTAAAGTTTTGTCTGGTTGCTTGGGCGGACTAAGTTGCGTGAGTGAATCAACACGGCTTATTTGACCTTGAAGACGGCAAATTGGCATTAGAGTCACCCAAAAACATAGTATGACGTATTTTAAAGTAATAGGAATATGTCTTTTTTTAACACTCATTTTTGAGTTAGAAAAATAATGGACAAATTTCAAACCATTGTGGATTTGGGATTTCTGATTTCGGAAATATTGAAATATACCTTCAGTTTATCTAAAGTAGATTACACTTCAGCAATCCAATGTCCGAAATAGATGTTTTATAAAATCCTTCGTAAACGATTATATACAAGTGCTGACTTCCAAGCTTTGCATTGGAAGTTCGAAGTCACTAATGATTACCCAAATTATTGATTTGCTTAAATAGGCTATTTCCATCTTTTCTTTCGACAAGATTAAAATACTGGAACCCTAAAGCAATATAGGTAATAGCTGATAGAATAGACGAGCCTACCATCGAAATTGCTGTTGATCCCACTACCACCCAGTCGCTAGTAATACCAGATTGGATATTTAACATTTTTAAAACTGTTAAAATACCCGCAGGAAGACTAAATACTAGTCCGATAAAGTAAACAATGATAGACACAATCATAACCAATCCGAAAGTAGACCACCACTTACCTTCAATAAGGTATTTGGCTCTACGAAGCGAAAAACTTGGGCTAGCTTCTTCAAAAACAATAATGGCTGGACTAAGTAAAAACATAATCATAAAATATAGCATGACTGCAAAAATCCCTAAGCCAAAAATGCCAATAATCATAGGTCCAGCAACACCACCCATAGCTACACCCAAGGCTCCAGTAGCAAGTGATGCTAAAATAATAATGCCAAAAAAGACAAGTAATACCAAGAAAAAGCCTCTAAAAACAGGAAGAAAATGGTGCTTCACTTTTGCTGTTACTCTTTCTACAGTAATTCTTGATACTGAGTCTTCCAAATAGCATTGCATATAACTATAAACCGTTACTACTAAGAGAACCATTGAAATCACAGTTGCAAACAATAATATAAAATAAGCAGGTCCGATGATATCGATACCACTTTTACTAAATCTTCTTAATATTTCTTCGACACCAGCGTTGGCATCCATGGGTGTGTCAGAGGCTGTGCTATTTAATACATTGATTTGATGAAACCCTCCAGCAATACCTGCAATGAGTAAAACAGGGCCAACGATAAATAATAAGGCAATAAATAAGTCTTTGAAATTGAGACGAACAAAAGAGAAGGTATCGTTAATTTTTTGACTAAAATCACGCTCTCTTTCAAGAGGTAAGTACTGTTTTTCCATAATAGTTGTATTGGTAGTAATCGAGGGAATAAGCTAAAAATAAGGTTTTGTGAAAATGGAATAAGTATTTTGCTTTCGTAAATGTTAATACGAGATTGCGAGTTAAGATTTTTAAATTCAAAATTCGTTCCTCTTATCGCTGTATTTTAACATAATTGACTTTTCTGAAATACTTTTTGAGGATATACGATAAAATACCACACAATAAACATAAAAGACGGTACAATTATGAGTAAACTATAAAAGGTATTTAGATGCTGTCGTGTAATAAAGCTTTCGATAAAGCCAGCCATAATAAACAAAGGTACTAAAGCAATAACGATTTTAATGCCATTTTTTGCGCCAATCTTGAAAGATTCTAAACGCGAGTAAGTTTGAGGAAATAAAAGACTATTTCCCATAACTAATCCAGCACATCCTGCTACAATAATTGATGAGATTTCTAAAACTCCATGTAGCCAAATCGTTAATAAGGATACTTTTAGGAAACCTTGCTGATAACAAAAATATTGGAATACTCCCAGCATAATGCCATTGGTGATGAGCATATACGCTGTGCCTGCCGAAAACAAACATCCCATAACAAAACACACAAAAGAAACTTTTATGTTATTAGAAGTAATTTGCAAAAACATCATTAGCGGGTCGCTTCCTCCATATACTGCCAAAGGGTCTCCTTTTCGAATGTTTTCCAGCGTCATGTCGATATAGTCGTCGCCTAAAATGAGTCGAGCAAAAGTATCGTCGTATGCCACAGATATAGCACCTATTACAGCCGAAATAAACGTGATACAGAAGGCTACCCAAAGCTCTTTTCGAAAGCGAAATAAGAGATAGGGCACTTCAAACTTCCAAAATTCAACAAAACGATTGGAGGATTCTTTTTTATTGGCGTAGATTTTTCGGTAAAATTGAGCCGTTAATTCATTCAAATAACGAGTAGTTGTTGAATTAGGGTAAAACGTTTGTGCGTAGGCTAAATCATCAGTTAATTCTATAAATCTTTCGGCTAGTTTATCAGAATGAATATTTTGTACATCTTCTTCAAAAGATTGCCATTTATCAAGATTTTGTTTCTTAAATAATGCCTCTCTCATGGTGTATTTTTGCTTAAGGTAGTTTAATTTTAAGCAATATATCAAAATAACTTTACCACTGTGATAGATAATGAGTAAAATAAAAATACTGACAGCTCAAAATGTCGAAGTAGCTTTTACACCAGCTAGTATTGGAGATAGAATTATCGCATATCTGATTGATTTGGTAGTTTATTTCGCATGGATTCTTGCTTTTACCCTAATTGCTACATGGCTCGACGATAGTCTATTTAATAATAGAATCAGAACCATTCTTTTCTTTGGATTGGGTATATTACCTCTGTTTTTTTATGATTTAGTTTGTGAAATATGGCTCAATGGCCAAAGTGTTGGAAAAAGAGCTCGTAATATCAAAGTGATTAAATTGGATGGAAGTGCTCCCACAATCGGTGCATATATATTACGATGGATTTTTAGAATTATTGATTTTAGCATTTTTGGTCAATGGGTGGGTGTCGTAGCGATTGCCGCAGGTGGTAAAGGACAACGCTTGGGAGATATGGTGGCTGGTACTACTGTAGTTCGTATAGAACCTAGGGTATCGCTTGAGGCACTTCGTCAGCCTGTACTCGACGAAGCTTATGAGGTGATGATTCCTGAAGTAAGCTTGTTGTCGGATGCCGATATTGAAATTATTCGACAGGTAATTCAAAGAGTAGAAGAAACACAAGATGAACGTTTGCTGAGCCAAACAGCACAAAAACTTAAGGAAATTATGCAAGTAGAGTCAAGTCTCGATGATAATGCCTTTTTGACACAAGTCCTTAACGACCATACGTTTTTGATGGCCTATGGTGACGAATAATGGTATTACATTGCTTGAAAAAGCTTACGATAACTAAGTGGGCTTTGTCCTGTAAAGGTTTTGAATTGTTTGTTGAAATGCGATACATTGCCAAATCCACTTTCAAAACATACTTCAGCTACTTGTTTGTCGGTACCAATTAACAAGTTACAAGCGTGTTTGATACGATATTCGGTAACTACATCGAGAAAGGTCTTCTTTGTAATTTTTTTGAAGTATCTACAAAAAGCAGTTTCGGTCATATTTGCTAAATATGCCGCTGTTTCTAAATGAACTTCCTGTGTATAGTTTTCAATCACATAGGCATAAACTTTATTGATTCGTTCTAAATCGACTGTTGCTAACTGATATGCAGGATTTTGATTTTCTAAAAGTTGGTGGTCTTGTGGAGCCTGTGCGATGGTATTTAACAAGTCTAACAATCCTAATACTTTCTGAACAGGGGGAACGTTTAGTAAAAAAATCAATTCTTTCGCAATTCTATTTCTGGTATTGCCTGTAATAACCAAGCCTGAAGCTGATTTTTCCAGTAAATTGCCAATTGCTTGCATTTCGGGGGTTAAGAAAAACTTTTCTCCTAAAAAATCTGCTTTAAATTGTAACACCAAAGCTTGAGCAGAATCTTCCATTCCAATGGTTTCATTTTTCCAGCAATGAGGCAAGTTGGGTCCTATCAGTACTAAATCTCCTGCACTAAAATCTGCTACATGATTGCCTACATATCTTTTACCTTCACTCTTTATAATGAGAGTTAACTCATATTCGGGATGAAAATGGTAGGGAGCATCAAAATATGGCAAACTAAAATGTCTGAATCTCAAGGATTGATTCAATCCATTATCTAATTGCTCTAAGGAGGCTTTCATTTGATAAAAATTATACTTAGTATAAGAATTTTGATAGGAAATAGGTAAAAATGCACAAATATTGGTAAAAAACGACAAAATACTCCCGAAAAAATTTATGTTATTTTGTCTTCGCCAAGAATCAAAAATACGGCAGTCCGTCTAAAACTTGTTATTATTTTAGTATTAAATGTATGGTTGGTTTATCTTTTCCCGACTTATCCTATATGTTCAAGATTAGTTCTCAACAACAATCCGAGTATCAGCAAAATGGACATATTTTGCTACATAATATTGTAGATTCGGATGATATAGACCTTTATCGACACCTAATTCATAACGGTGTAGAGAAATTCAATACGGAGTTTCGTGAGATGTCCGAGCGAGATACTTATGGTAGAGCCTTTCTGCAAGTGATGAATCTTTGGGAGGTTGACGAAGACATCAAGAATTTCACCTTTTCTAAACGATTTGCCCAAATTGCTGCCGATTTGATGGGGGTCGAAAAAGTACGTTTGTACCATGATCAAGCACTTTTTAAGGAAGCTGGCGGTGGTCATACCCCATGGCATCAAGACCAGTATTATTGGCCTATCGATACTAGTAATACTATTACAATGTGGATGCCTTTGATAGATATTTCTGAAGAAATGGGTATGCTTACCTTTGCCTCAGGCTCACATGAATTAGGTTTTTTAGGAAATCTAGCAATTTCTGATACATCAGATGATGTACTTGGGGATATCGTGAAAGAAAAAGGCTATCCTATTATAAGAGCCTCCTCGATGAAAGCAGGCGATGCTACTTTTCATGCTGGGTGGACTTTACACAATGCCCCAGGAAATAACTCGTCAAAGACGAGGGAAGTCATGACTATTATTTTTGTAGCCGATGGAGCAAAAATTTCTGAGCCTCAAAATGCTCACCAAGAAGCAGACCGCCAGAGATGGATACAAGGTTTACCTGTCGGAGGCTTAGTAGCATCTGAATTAAATCCTATTTTGAATTAAGGGATGTAATCAGAAGCAAGTTAGATATAGCACACATGTATAAGTTTAGCGCTTTACATAAATAATCCGTTCAGATTAATTTTCTGAACGGATTATTTATTTTTCATGCTATGATGTAAAAGCCCTAATGCTTGGGACAACCACAATCTTTTTTACGAAATAAACCCCATAAAAACCCTTTTTTACGTCTTCTTTTATAAGCGCTTTTGGTAGTTGTTGTCGAGATATGTGTTTCAATAGACTTATACTCTACTGTATTAGCTTCTGATTCTAGTTGTAAACAACATATAGCAAAACCCAATAAAATTACCTTTTTCATAAGTGTTTGGCGTTGTTATATAGGAAAATGATTGCGTGATAACGGACACAACTAAAAGCAAAGTAAATAGATATTGCTGAATTATTAGTAGTTAGATAACGAAAGCTTTGAGATTTAAGTATAAAAAAAGGGAGGCATTCCTAATTTAGTGATTTACAATTGAGTGAATGAGTGATTATTCTAAAATTTGTATTTTAGCTGTAGAGACGCAAAGCATTGCGTCCTATGCCAAGTAAAACATAGCATAGTAATATCAAAAAGGGCGGTCGAAAAACTAATTTCGACCGCCCTTTTTGATACTATATTTCAGAATGATAACTCTTTAGTCGCAAAACATTGCGTCTCTACAAGTAAAATTCACATTAAAAATAATCACTCATTCACTCAATTACTCAATTGTAGATTTACGCTTACAAAATAATATTTGGTAATGAGGGAGTTAAACCGATCACTCAATGGTAGATAGATACTGAAGTGATGTTTGGTTACTCCTTCATGACAAATGCTCATAACGG
>NZ_JASHIC010000005.1 GCF_030056705.1 Flectobacillus longus | reverse complement strand
AAAGCCATACTGTAATCTCGTTGACTACGCTTCTGTTTCGCTTTTGAACTTGTTTCCATTTAATAAGTCGGTTGGATGACAACCTATTTCAGGACTAGACAACTGCATAAAAAAAGCCCTCCGTATTTTACGAAGGACTTTTTTATATACAGTTTATAAACTGCCGTAGAAGTTAGTCCAAGACATAGTCTCGAACTAGGTAATACTGTAATCTCATTTTGAGTATAAAATATTGATTACTCAAAATTCACAACTCATCATTCAGCACTAACACCTACTCTACCGTTACCGACTTAGCAAGGTTACGAGGCTGGTCTACATTACAACCACGCATTACTGCAATATGATACGAAAGCAATTGCAATGGAATTACCGATACCAATGGAATCAAAGCTTCGTGCATAGCAGGAATTTCAACAACATAATCTGCCATAGTTGGGATTAACTTATCTCCTTCTGTAACAATTGCGATTACCTGACCTTTACGAGCTTTTACTTCTTGAATATTAGAAACTACTTTGTCATAAGAACTATCTTTTGTCGCAATAAACACCACTGGCATTTCAGCGTCAATCAAAGCGATAGGTCCATGCTTCATTTCAGCAGCAGGATAGCCTTCTGCATGGATATAAGAAATCTCTTTCAATTTTAAAGCACCTTCCAAAGCTACTGGGAAGTTATAGCCACGACCCAAATAGATAAAGTTACGAGCATCCTTAAACTTCTCAGCAATCTCCTTGATTTTACCGTCGCTTTGTAATACTGTTTCGATTTTATGAGGAATACGTTCCAATTCAAACAACAGCCTTCTAAAGGTATCTTCATGCAATGAACCTTTCTTACGAGCCACCGCAATCGCCATTTGGGTCAAAACTATCACTTGAGCAGTAAAAGCTTTTGTTGAAGCAACACCAATTTCTGGACCTGCGTGTGTATATGCACCCGCATGAGTAGCACGAGGAATAGACGAGCCCACCACATTACATACCCCAATAATAGTAGCTCCTTTTGACTTAGCCAATTCAATAGCGGCTAAGGTATCTGCAGTTTCGCCAGACTGTGAAATCGCAATTACAAAATCACCTTCTTTGATGATTGGATTACGGTATCTAAATTCTGAGGCATATTCTACTTCAACATTGATACGTGCCAATTCTTCAAAGAGATATTCGGCTACTAAGCCCGCATGCCATGAAGTACCACAAGCTACAATTACAATACGTTTGGCTTTAGCAAGTTTATCAGTATATTCACGTAAACCACCCAATACTAAGTGCCCATTATCTGCATTTACTCGACCACGAAGACAGTCAGCCACCGAACGAGGTTGTTCAAAAATTTCTTTTAACATGAAATGCTCATACCCTCCTTTTTCGATAGCTTCAAGTTCTAACTCTACCGTTTGGATATATGGAGATTGTAACGCATTATCGATATTTTTCACCGTTAATTCACCATCACGCACTACCGCAATTTCGTAGTCGTTTAGATAAATCATTTCATGAGTATATTCAATAATTGGAGTAGCATCAGAAGCAAAGAAAAACTCTTTCTCTCCTACTCCAATCACCAATGGAGAACCTTTACGAGCAGCAATCAACTGAGTTGGATTAGTCGCATCCATAACCACGATGGCATACGCTCCAACCACTTCTTTCATCGCCAAACGAACTGCCTCTTCTAAAGTACACCCAGCATTGATTTGAATATCTTCAATAAAATGTACAAATACCTCAGAATCGGTATCAGAGTGAAACTCGTGTCCTTTTTTAATCAAGTTTTTCTTGATAGAACTATAGTTTTCAATAATACCATTATGAATAATTGCTAGATTCTTACTTGCAGAATAATGCGGGTGTGCATTACGATCATTTGGTTCGCCGTGTGTAGCCCAACGGGTGTGACCAATCCCAATCGTACTTTGAAGTGTTTCATGGGCAATAGCCTCTTCCAAATCCTTTACCTTACCTTTTTTCTTGTAAACATTTAAAGCGCCGTTCAACAAGGCTATACCAGCACTGTCGTATCCACGGTATTCCAAACGTTTTAAACCTTTGAGAATCAAAGGTGCGGCGTCACGATGCCCAACATAGGCTACAATTCCACACATAGTATAATGATTATAGTTTGAAAATTTGATTGATTATAGTTGCTTTACTCTTGTGTTTGATGCGTAAAAATAATCAAATTGCCTTAACCTACATGATTTTTGGCAAAAAAATACGGCAATATATTACTGTAAAAAAGAAAGCGGAGCACTCATTAGATGAGTACTCCGCTTTAAATGAGTAGCAAAAATTTTGCCAACTATTACTTTGAAATATGTGTATAGTAGACTTTCAGTTTGATGTTCTTAGCATTGAAAACCGCCTGAACTGGCTCTACTGCAACGATTCTTGAGCTAGACAATACAGATACAGAAGTAGCAGTACTTGAGGTTAAACCTATCCATGTTGGAGTTAAAATCCAACCATTGGCTGTAGCTTTTCCTGATAAAATATTTTGTAGAGCCGAAGTTACGTTAAAGGTATAACTATTTGCTTTTGTGGCATAAGATGAAATTTGGGTCTCACTGTTTGCATAAACAAAGCCATTCGTTGATGTATAACGTAAAGGGCGATTAGCACCATTTTCTTGGATAGCTACTAAATTTGAAATTCGAGTAAAGCCTGAAAGTGGTTGATCTGGTTCAAGGACTAATTCAGCTTTATTGATTGCAACATTTTTGTTATTCTTCAAATTCAACAATGTTGGGAATTTCAATTTTACAGCCAAACCCGAAATATTATCCATGTACACATAACCACCTGCGTCAGTAGATTTGAGCGCATCAGCAGGTTTTTTGAGGTTTGCCAAAGCACCTTTTCTATTAACTGTCACATTAGTCCATCTTACATTCTGCTCGCCTGTCGCCGCTGTACCATTACTCAAGTAGAATGAAGTAGTTTTGTTGACGCTTACAGTGGTATCTACACCAGTTGTTTTACGGTAAGTATAAGTATAGTGATAAGAAAGATCCATCATACTTTGTCCTACAGAAAAATAAGAAAGTGCTGCATTTTGGCTACTCTCGCTTACCAGTACAAGTCCTTTAATGATATCTTTGAATTTATCATATACTACTGCATTTGCACTAGATAAGTTACGTTGTGCAAAAATTTCTTTCGCCAATGACATTGGCAATGGTACTTTTACATAACTATACTTTGAAGTATCTTCAGAAGTAGAAGTCGCATTTCGGATTGGATGTAAAGGGCTTCTAGTTACTGTAGCAAGAGGAGTTGCATCATAATCAGGCAACACATCACCTGTATTATAAACCTTACTCACCGTTGGAGTCGCAGAACTTTTCACTCTGTGGACTTTGAACGTTTGAGTTTTGTTGGTATCACCCGCCACACGACGGAATACCAAATATAATGCTAGTGAATCCACTGATTCAACCAAAGATGCCTTGTAAGCACTTGTTCCCGCTGTATCAATTTTGATAGTATCAATATTGGTTACTTGGAAAAACGTTTTGGCGGTATAATCTCCAAAAACAGGGTGACTCATACTACCAACAAACACTGATGGAATTCCAGATGTCTGCATCGAGTCTAATTGAATAGTTGACGCATCTACTGTCAATGTATCAGTATAAGCTAAACCAATATCTTGACCAAAAAGCTCTGTACCAATTTCTTCAGGATCATCACAGGCCATCATCAAGAACGCACCAACAAGGAGTACCCAAAGGTTACGCACTTGCCAAATCTGTGTAAAGGTTGTAGTAGCTCTCGATATTTTCTTCAGGAACAAACTCGATTTTTTTGTCTGGTAATTCATCAACAATTGTGTTAAATTTCTCCGTAACTTCTTCTTCTGAGGTAATCACAATATCGGCATACTCTGCTCCAATTTTGATAAAGCCAGCATAGTCAGCCGTTTTGAGACTGTCGAGCATAGTATCCTCAATGTCCATCAATTTTACTTTTTCGTACAAGCTTGTAGCTTCAAACTTGTGAGAGAAAGCACTATTATAAACTGAGAATACGACTTTAGCATCTTTGAACATTGGATCGTTCTTGTAAGTTGTCTTTAGATACAACGGCACAAGCGACGTCATCCAATCATTGCAATGCACAATATCAGGAGCCCATCTTAATTTCTTTACGGTTTCTAACGAGCCTTTGCAAAAGAATATTGCTCGCTCGTCATTGTCCGAATAAAAGTTGTCTTCTTTGTCGGTGAAAACAGTCTTACGTTGGAAGTAATCTTCGTTATCAATAAAATACACCTGCAACTTTGCCGATGGCAAACTTGCTACTTTTATAGTCACAGGCTTATCATCATCACCCACTGGAACGGTGAATCCTGATAATCTTACTACCTCATGAAGACGGTTTTTACGTTCATTGATTAACCCGAATCTTGGCACTAAGATTCTTATCTCCATTCCCTTTTCTTGCATGGCCGCTGGCAATTTTCTTACAAAATCAGCTACCTGAGTAGTAGAAAGGAATGGGTCAACTTCGCTGGCAACGTAAAGGATACGCAATTTAGACATTGTTGTCGTAGTTAGGAGCTTAGTAGTTGTTAAAAAGTGTTAACTGGTTTAAAATTTAACAAGCGTTGTAACGAGCGTTTTATCTCCTATTAATCGCTCAAACCTTGTTTACAACCAATCAACGCTAACAAAAAACAAGCACAGATTTCGAAAAAAATTATGCAAAAATATAAAAAAAATACGGAAATTCCACAATCATTTTGCGAAGAATGTAAAAGAACCCTGTAGTTTTGAACGTTTTTTGCAATCTTGATCAAGCAAACGACCCAACTTTTGCAATAGTTGGCATTAGATTTTATAGACTAACTAAAACAAAAACAGGATGTTAGTATTTCATCAAATCTCTGTATTACAGGAACATCTCAAGCAACTTCGTAATCAAAGTCTGTCAGTGGGGTTTGTACCCACTATGGGTGCTCTGCATCAAGGACATATCTCTCTTATCAACCAAGCCAAAGCCCAGTCTGATGTAGTAGTATGTAGTATTTTTGTCAATCCTACGCAGTTCAACAATGCACATGATTTGGCGGTTTACCCTCGCACTCTCGAAGCTGATAGTCAAATGTTAGACACCGCAGGATGTGATATTTTATTTGCCCCGTCGGCCGAAGAAATGTATCCTCAATTACCGACTATGAAGTTCGACTTTGGAACTTTAGAAACCGTAATGGAAGGTGCTTTCAGACCAGGGCATTTCAATGGCGTAGGCATTGTTGTTTCAAAATTATTTCACATTGTTCAGCCCGACAAGGCATTTTTTGGACAGAAAGATTTACAACAATGTGCTGTGATTTCGTGCATGGTAAATGAATTGAGCTTTAACCTTGAGCTTATAATCTGCCCAACCCAACGTGAAGAGGATGGACTGGCAATGTCGTCTAGAAATAGAAACCTTAGTCCTGAACAGCGTGCGGTTGCTCCCGCTGTATATCAAGCTTTACTCCAAGCCAAAACTGGTTTATTAGACGGTCAAGAGGTATCTGTTGTCAAACACAATTTAGCTAGTTATTTGGCTAGTGTCGAAGGCATCGAGCTAGAGTATTTCGAAATATCTGACTTTGATACCTTACTTCCATTTAATGGTACTTTGAGTCAAAGCTTAGAGGGAGGTAAAATAGCGCTGTGTATTGCCGCATTTTTGGGCAAAACTCGTCTGATTGACAATATTATTATATAGTTTTTTGGGGGAGGTTGGCCTTTCAATCTATTAAGAATTAGTCTACTTAATTACCAAATAACTATTTACATAAACTATCTTTGTGCAATTATTGAGGCTTGTACTTTGTTACATACTCAAATATTTGCAAATTTTAACAATAAAGTCATGTTTATTCATGTCATGAAATCAAAGCTCCATCGTGTTAAAATCACGCAAGCGGAGCTAAATTATGTAGGTAGCGTTACAATCGACGAAGATTTGATGGATGCTGCGGGGCTTATCGAAAATGAAAAAGTTCAAATCGTGAACAATAACAACGGTGAGCGTTTTGAAACCTACGTTATCACAGGAGAAAGAGGTTCTGGTACAGTTTGTCTCAACGGAGCTGCCGCTCGTAGAGCGCAGGTAGGCGACATTGCTATCATTATTGCGTATGCGATAATGACCCCCGAAGAAGCCGCCGAACACAAACCGAAACTGGTGTTCCCAGACCATAACAACAAATTAGTCATCTAATATGACTTACAAATGGTGAACATAGGCTTATGTTCACCATTTGTATTTGGTTTCACATAAAATGAATAGCCTTGTTATAATTAAGTAATCGTGCAAAATTAAATTTAAGAAATTGATGAGATAAAATATTAGTAATCATAAAATTACACTCAAAACTCATCACTCACAATTCAGCACTCATACTTAAGTTAGTAGGCAAAATAAAATTTAAGATTGAGCTTTGGGCTTTCAGGTAACGGCTTTCGGCGGTGGGCTTTGGAAAAAGCATGGCTGTGGTTATTAAAAAACATTTTAACACTCTTTGCCTTGTGCCTGTTGCCTAGTGCCTAAACACATAACTTAAATATAATCCTGCACGATTACTTAAGTAATCGTGTAAAATAAAGTTGCATTAATACACTTTAGGCAATAAGCTGTAGGCATTAGGCAAAAAAGTTTCTATTACTTCATAAGAAATACTATTTAACTTTTAGCCTACCGCATAAAGCCTTGAGCTTAAAGCGGGTAAAATTATTTTTATTTTGCCCACTAACTTATTTTCTGATAACAGATATACTTTAAACCAATAACTTCTTTTCACTTATCAACATTTATTTCATGAAAAATATACTTAAGTATGTTATCTCTTTAGGACTAGCTGGATGTTTGATGTGGTTTGTTTTTAAAGACATCAACATTGCAGATATGCTTCATCAATTTGCTAATGCCAACTATTGGTGGATTATTTTATCAGGAATTTTGGGCTTAGTAGCGCATATTTCTCGTGCGATAAGATGGAAACTATTGATGGAACCTTTGGGTTACAAGCCTTCTACTTTTCGTACTACCTTGGCAGTGCTTACGGGTTATTTTGCCAACTATATTATTCCACGCATGGGAGAAGTTACCCGTTGTGGAACCTTACAGAAAACGGACGATATTCCTATAGAAAAATCTTTTGGAACAGTAGTTACTGAGCGTATTTTTGACTTGGTGATGTTATTAGTGATTTTTCTATTAAACCTTGCCCTAGAATTCACGAAGCTCAAAGATTTCTTTATGGAGCAATTTGCTTCAAAGATAACGCTTATTGTAATTCTATTGGTCGTAGCAACTGTTGGTGGCGTGGCAGGTATTTGGTTATTTAAAAAGTATCAAGCCCAATTAGCAGAACATCCAGTGTTAGGTAAAGTTGTTGGGCTTATCAATGGTTTATTAGATGGGCTTTTGAGTATTGGTAAAATGCAAAAGCCAGGGCTTTTTATTTTCTATACGCTCCTTATTTGGGTAATGTATTACTTCTCAGCGTATGTACTATTTTTTGCCATCCCTGAAACATCTCATTTGAGCATGTTGGCTGGCTTGACTGTTTTGACCATGGGGACTTTTGGCATGGCTGCTCCTACACAAGGAGGTATTGGCCCATATCACTTCTTGGTTGGTAACGCACTCGTATTGTATGGTTTAGAGCAAAAAAATGGTATTATTCTAGCCACCTTCATTCATGGTTCACAAATGGTTGCCTTGTTGTTGTTGGGCGCTCTTAGCTTTTTGGTTACCTTATTTTTAACCTCAAAGTCAAGTAAAAAAGAAAGTTAATCATCTATAACAACCTTGACATATTTTCAAATTTAAGCAAAATATAACCTGATGACTCAAGATAAAATCTGTACGCTAGAACAAGCCATCAATCAAGTAGAAAAATGGCAATCTGAAGGGAAAAAAATCGTTTTTACCAATGGATGCTTTGATATAGTTCATCTTGGACATATTGATTATTTAGAAAAAGCAAGAAACTTAGGTGACAAATTGGTACTAGGACTCAATACTGATGCTTCGGTAAATCGTTTGAAAGGACCCACTCGTCCTGTTGTAAATGAATATGCTCGCTCTCGCATGATGGCGGCCTTTGAATTTGTAGATACTGTCATTTTGTTCGACGAACCGACACCTTTACAGGTTATTGAACAGGTAAAACCTGACATTTTGGTCAAAGGAGACGATTATACCGTTGAAACTATCGTTGGCTCAGATTTTGTTTTAGAAAAAGGAGGAGAGGTAAAAACCATTTCGTTGGTAGAAGGATATTCAACCACCTCTTTAATACAGAAAATCAAACAGCTTTAATCATTAAATCATCATCGAGTCTCCAATAATGATAACTTACAAGACTCGACTTTCTGAAATAACATATTATTTAGAAAATGATGATCCCAAAGCTGATAGCCAAAAGGCTATTATTTTACCATTTTTAAAAACCATTTAACAAACAAGACTATGACAGGAATTTGGTTAATTTCCTTAATTTTTGGTGGGATTGGCATGTTAGTTAGTTGGCGCCTCAAGAGTAAATTCAGTGAATATTCTCAAATTGCTCTTGCCAATGGTCTTTCAGGTCGTGAAGTAGCCGAAAAAATGCTACAAGACAATGGTATCTACGATGTCAGAGTTTTATCAGTAGAAGGGCAACTGACAGACCATTATAATCCAGCAGACAAAACCGTTAATCTAAGTCCAGATGTATATTATGGACGCAGCGCAGCCTCAGCCGCCGTTGCTGCTCACGAATGTGGACATGCTGTACAACATGCAACAGCCTATTCGATGTTACAATTTCGTAGCTCAATGGTGCCAGCTTTGAGTGTTGCCAATAACTTTACTCCTATGCTATTGATGATTGGCGTAATGATTATGTATTCGACTGGGAGCAAGTTGTTATTAATGATTGGCGTAGCGCTTTTTGCGGTGGCTACTATCTTTAGTTTTATTACTTTACCTGTAGAATTTGATGCAAGTAATCGTGCAATCAAATGGATGCAACAAAGAAATATAGTAACACCAAGAGAACACGAAATGGCTAAGGACGCACTCAAATGGGCAGCCTTGACTTATGTAGTAGCAGCGATTGGTATGTTAGCGCAATTATTGTATTACTTAAATATGCTTTCGGGACGTAGAAGTAATGACTAATTAGAAATTTAGTGAATGTTGATTGAGTGATTTAGTGATTATTTAAAATACATTTTCACTAGTAGAGACGCAATGCTTTGCGTCAAAAGAGGGTTCATTTCGAAATATAATATCAAAAAGGCGGTCGAAAATTGTTTTTCGACCGCCTTTTTGATATTAATATGTTAGATGACTAATCAGTAAATTTAAAATATATTCACTCCATTAGTAATGAATCATATTTGGGTAATCAATAGTATATCTGAGGTGCAATTTGATGATATCCTCTTGACTATGAGCACATTCTAATAACTGATACACTATTAACAAATAACTCATATATTATTAACAGCTTGTTATTTATTTGGCAAGCTTACTATTACGATAACCGTAGCCAAAATAAATCACAAGACCAATAATCAACCAAATAATAAAGATAGCCCAGTTGGTAACCCCTAACTCAGTCATTAAATAAAGGTTTGTTAAAATACCAAGTACAGGTAGTAATGAAAAATTCAATCTGAAAGCCATAATTGATAATACAATCCAAACCAGCCAGAATACAGCCAAAAGTGGTTTTTCTTGTAAATGCTCCACAAAAGTTCCTTGCGAGATAGCATAGCCAAATCCAATAATAAACAAGGTAGCTACGATGTACTTACCATTGATATAAGGTACTTTAAAAGTAGCATCCTTCGACAAACCTTGGTAATCCAAATACAGAATACCGCCACAAACCAAAATAAACGCAAAGAAAGTACCTACACTAGTCAAGTCCACAAAAAATCCCATATCCATAAACAAAGATGGAATCGCCACGACCAAACCTGTCATGATGGTCGCAAAGCCTGGAGTTTTGAATTTTGGATGTATTTCAGAGAATTTTTTCCACAACAATCCATCACGGCTCATCGACATCCAGATACGAGGTTGTCCCATTTGATATACCAATAAGGCACTTGTTATGGCTACAACCGCTGATACAGAAATTACACCTGCAATAAAATCAAAGCCAATTTTTTGGAATACATACGCCAATGGATCATCTACTTTTAGTTCTGTATAATTTACCATACCCGTCAATACCAACGTAATGGCTACATAAAGAACAGTACAAATAATCAAACAGTAAATCATCGCACGGGGTAAATCTCTTTGTGGATCACGGCATTCTTCTGCTGTTGTTGAGATAGAATCAAAACCAATAAAGGCAAAAAATACAGAAGCCACACCTCCCAAAACACCCTTAACACCGTTAGGGGCAAATGGCGACCAGTTTTCAGGTTTTACATAAAATGCCCCGAGAATAATCACCAAGAAAATCACCAATAACTTCAACACAACCAAAGCGTTACTCGCTGTACGTGACTCTTTAATACCAATATATACCAAACCTGTCACTAAAATAGTGATTACTCCCGCAGGTAAATCAATCAATAATTTTGCATTTCCAAAAAGAGTTGGAGCATGTTCGTAAGCCGCAGCTGCTACTTTCATTACATCAGTCGCTTGCTCGCCACGTTGAATAGCCTCAAAAGCTTTACTTGCTGTTCCATAGTCAATAGTCAAATAATCAGGAAAGTGAATACCAAATCCTGTTAGCATTCCTACAAAATATTCAGACCACGATATGGCTACTACCATGTTTGAAACAGCATATTCCAAAATCAAAGCCCAACCAATAATCCAAGCAAATATTTCTCCGAAAGACACATAAGCATAAGTATAAGCGCTACCAGATACTGGCACCATAGAGGCAAATTGTGCATAACAAAGCGCTGTAAATACGCAGGCTATCGAAACAAAAACAAAAAGTAGCGATACCGCCGGCCCACCTTCAAAGCTCGCTCTACCAATAGTACTAAAAATTCCTGCACCAATAATTGCTGCTATACCGAAGGATGTCAAGTCTCTTACGCCAAGTACTTTTACTAAACCCGACGAATGACCGTCTTCACTTTGGCTCAGTACACTCTGAATGTTTTTTTTACGAAAAATAGTGTTTTTAGACATTTAGTTTGAAGTTTTAGTGTTTGGGTAGCAACAGCTATAATCAAATTAGAAAAGGTTTTGAGAAATTTCTCTCAGCCTGCTAGCCATAGAGTATGCCTAAAAATAGGAAATTCAACACGATTTATTGATACATAACGTAACAAAATCTAGTTCATGCAATCAAATCGGCTCACATACTCAGCCTTTAAGCTTGCAAATATAAGTATTTCATGCGTCTTTCAGTTAATCCCACACCGCCAATGTATCAAACCCTCTCCTACTCAAAAAGCGATTGATAAAATGATTTAGACTTTTCAAAGATTAGTTTTTGTTTCAGAAAAAATCTTATTGCAACTTTGTATTATAATTCTTACACGGTGCTATGGGTACTGCTAATGGGGAAGTTTAGTTACAAATTTGATTCACCACTATAAAATGAAAAAAGTTGCAGTTGTTATTTTAAATTACAATGGGGAAAAGTTTCTGAAACAATTTCTACCATCTGTAATTTCTCACTCACCATTAGCAGAAATCATCGTAGCCGATAATGCTTCCAAAGACCAATCTATTCCTCTTCTCAAAACGATGTTTCCTTCTGTTCGTCTAATCGAACTTACTGAAAATCATGGTTATGCACAAGGTTATAACGAAGCTCTAGCACAAGTGGAGTCTGAATATTACATCTTGCTCAATTCGGATGTTGAGGTATGCGATAATTGGATTGAGCCAATTATTACACTCATGGACTCAGATGATTCCATTGCTGCTTGTCAACCTAAACTCTTAGATTTTAATAAGAAAGATACTTTTGAATATGCAGGTGCGGCTGGAGGTTTCATTGATTTCTTAGGATACCCTTTTTGTCGAGGGCGAATCTTTAATAATTTAGAAATTGACCATGGTCAATACGACGACACTCGTGAAGTATTTTGGGCTACAGGTGCTTGTATGTTTGTCCGTGCAACTACCTTTCATGAAGTTGGCGGATTCGATGGAGACTTTTTTGCTCACATGGAAGAAATCGATCTTTGTTGGCGTATACACCTAGCAGGCTACAAGGTTTATTACTCAGCTGAGTCTACAGTTTATCATGTAGGCGGCGGAACGTTGCATAAGTCTAATCCAAGAAAAACGTATCTTAACTTCCGTAATGGTTTAGCGCTTCTTTACAAAAATCACCCACCACAACATCTATGGTTAAACATTTTGATGCGACTGGTACTAGATGGTATCGCAGGTGTTAAGTTTATGCTAGATGGTGGCTGGCAAGATTGTTTTGCTGTCATCAAAGCGCATTTTAACTTCTATGCAAATTTTGGTAGCTGGCACAAAAAAAGAAAAGCACTTATACGAAAGAATGGATACAAGTTCATACATCCCAATTCTATCGTAAAAGCGCATTTTTTGAATGGTATCAAGAAATTCAGCGATTTACCAAAATCATTATAATTCCCAAACCGTAGGGTGATTTCTTTGGCGAAGGTATTTGCGAATGTTCATCCAAAAAGCCAATATCAAATAGATAATGATGGGTGAACCCATTGTTAGAAAAGTCGTGTAAATAAAGTACAAGCGAATACTCCCAGTAGCAATACCAAATTTTTCGCCCATTCGTGTGCATACGCCAAACACGTGTTGTTCAACAAAGTACTTGAATTTTAGCATGGTAGTAAAATAGGGATTATTTAATCAATTTTTTGATAAGATTATATTGCTGATAGACGACCAATCTATCAATGAACAAATATACGAAAATCTACTAAGCTTAGTAAGCTTTTTGTACAAAACTTATATTCACAAACAATTTGTAAATGAGGCACTTAGGTCAACTATGTGCCTTTTTTGTTTTGAATCAATGGTTAAATTATTGAATTTTAAATGCTTATTTTTTTAACATTACCATAGAAAATATAACTTTTCTAATCTAAATATCAGGTATTTTTACTCATTTTCAAAAAAAAAGAATGCTAAAAGTTGGATTGTATAAAATTATACCTACATTTGAGAAATAATAGTTCTTAATTATACGATCTCCGAAGTCCAAAAGTTACCAGTTTTCAAGAGTTTACAATTCCTTCTAGTATTGTCCCTCTGTGATTATCAAGAACTTAAAAACTTATTGTTAGTTTTTTTCGAACTATTTAATGTGAGCCTTTAGTGGCTTACTAAAGTTTTTTATTATCAATTTTTATTTTTTTTAATCATGCAAACAGGTACAGTAAAATTCTTTAACGAAAGTAAAGGATTTGGTTTTATCGTAGATGATGAAACTGCACAGGAAATTTTTGTTCACGTAACTGGGTTAGGTGGTACACAAATCCGTCAAGATGACAAGGTTTCATTCGAGACTATAGAAGGAAAGCAAGGCTTAAATGCCGTTAATGTGAAGAAAATCAGATAGTTTGCGTCTCTTGTCTTTGATTATTTGTCGTTAGTTTTTTAGACAAAGTAACTATAGAAAATCAAGACATAAATGTTCAAACTATATATAGTCTTATAGAATCCCAGACTCCATAAGCTGGGATTTTTCATGTGAAGGCTTTGTTTTAAGCAAAAGTCAGCATTAGCACTTTTTTATTTTTTATATTTTTATTTATTTTTTTTATGCAAACTGGTAAAGTAAAATTTTTCAACGAATCTAAAGGATTTGGTTTTATCGTAGACGATGAAACAAACCAAGAAATCTTCGTACACGTAACTGGCCTTGGTGGCGCAGTAATCCGTGAAAACGACTCTGTTTCTTACGAAACTACAGATGGTAAAAAAGGATTGAACGCGGTGAATGTTAGAAAATTATCATAATAAGTACTGAGTTGTCTGTGATGATAAATCTTTAAACGTTTATCGTTACAAAGTAAAAAAGCTGAATTTTGAGTCACATCAAAATTCAGCTTTTTTTATTTATATCACGGTTGACAAAGGGAATCTTTGTCAACCGTAGTAAAATTTACTCAAACCACTTTAAGACTTCGTCTTTAGTTGGAATAGCAATATCTAATTTCATTTTTTTACGCATACCACCCAAATCATTAAATACTTTGTTTGGATTCGCTTCTTTCAAACCTGCAACCGTCATAAAGCCCATTTTCTGTAAAACTGGAATCCAATCAGTTGGAACACCAATTGCTTCATATTCAGCTTCTGTCGATACTTCTGCTTTTTTCTCTGGACGCATCTGAGGGAAGAATAATACTTCCTGAATCGTAGTTTGATTAGTCATTAACATTGTCAAACGGTCGATACCGATACCAATCCCCGCAGTTGGAGGCATACCGTATTCCAAAGCGCGCAAGAAATCTTCATCCATCGCCATTGCTTCCTCATCACCACGTTCAGCCAATTGCAATTGCTCTTCAAAGCGCTCGCGCTGGTCGATAGGGTCATTTAACTCAGAATAAGCATTAGCTATTTCTTTACCATTAACAAACAATTCAAAACGCTCTACCAATCCTGGTTTGCTACGGTGTTTTTTCGTCAATGGCGACATTTCTACAGGATAGTCCATGATAAACGTTGGTTGGATCAAGTTAGCTTCTACCTTTTCACCAAAAATTTCGTCAATCAACTTACCAGTACCCATAGTTCCATCTACTTCGATGCCCCACTCTTTACAATGTTGGCGCAAAGTAGTTTCGTCCATACCCTCTACGTTTACACCAGTGTACTTTTCGATGGCGCCCGCAATTGTCAAACGCTCGAAAGGACCTGCAAACTCGATAAGGTTCTCCCCTACTTGTACTTTAGAATCTCCATTGGTAGCAATTGCTACTTTTTCGAAAATTTCTTCTGTAATATTCATCATCCAGTTGTAATCTTTGTAAGCCACATAAAACTCCAAAGATGTAAACTCAGGATTGTGAGTACGGTCCATACCTTCGTTACGGAACATTTTACCAAACTCATAAACCCCATCAAAACCACCTACGATAAGACGTTTTAGATACAATTCATTAGCAATACGCATATACAAAGGCATATCTAATGTATTGTGGTGAGTTTTGAAAGGACGTGCAGAAGCTCCACCATGGATAGATTGTAAAATTGGTGTTTCCACCTCTAACCAGCCTTTTGAATCAAACATTGAACGCATGGTTGTTACAATACGAGAGCGTTTGATAAAAATATCCTTGATATCTGGATTGACAATCAAATCTACATAACGCTGACGGTAACGAATTTCTGGGTCTGTTAATCCATCATAAACGTTTCCTTCGTCATCACGTTTTACGATTGGTAAAGGACGAAGAGATTTATTTAAGATTTTAAACTCGGTTACGTGAATTGAGATTTCACCAGTTTGTGTAGTGAATACGTAACCATTTACTCCTACAATATCACCAATATCCAATAATTTTTTGAATACTGTATTGTAAAGTGTTTTATCTTCCGTAGGGCACAAATCATCACGTCTAAAATACAACTGAACACGGCCAGTACTATCTTGCAATTCAGCAAAAGAGGCACTACCCATAATTCTAAAGCTCATCAGACGACCAGCGATTGAGACCTGTTTATAATCTAGTTTATTGTTCTCGTAATTCTTGTGAATATCAGCGGCCGTTACGTTAACTTCAAACATCTCGGCAGGATATGGGTCGATTCCCAATCTCATCAACTCTTCGCGCTTCTGGCGACGGAGGATTTCTTGTTCTGATAGCATTGTACTTGATTGATAATTTTGCCCAAGATTAGTTTCGGGGCAATAGTTGCATGAATAGTAATCTACTACGATTTCGTAAAGAGTGCAAAATTAGTCAGAATTACTGGGTCTTCAAACCTAGAACAGCCTAATAAAGGGTATCTTTCACGAATTTTCGTTTTTTTTTCGTAATCATGCGTCAAAAATCTGTATTTTGCACAAATTGTCATTAAACTCATCGGGTATTATGAAGCATTTTAGCAAGCTTACGCATCTTGCTCTTGTGATTTTATTGCTTACTAGTTGCGGATTATTTGAGTCAGAAGATCAAAAATTTGAAAAAGTATCTAGTGAATTTATAGAAAACTACTTGATGGGGCACCCTACAGTGGCTGTCGCTCAAGGATACCATCAATTTGATGGGAAGTTACCTGATTTTAGCAAAGAAGGAATTGACAAAGAAGCCACTCATTTGAATGAGTTCTTAGCAAAATTTGAAAGTCTTGACACCACTAAACTTTCTCAAAATAATTTGATAGACTACTATCTTCTTGTAAGTCAAGTCAAAAACTCTCTTCACAAATACAATGTGCTTCATATTGCAGAAAGACCATTGACCTACCTAGGCGTTATTGACCTGACACCATACGTTAAAAGAAATTACGCAAGTATTGACCAGCGAGCCAAAGCTGTGATTCATTTTGAAAAACAGCTCCCTAATTTTTTGGTTACAGCTAAGCAAAACATGACCTCCATCAACTACAAAGAAGAGGTTGAGCTTTCGATAGATGCTTTTAGAAGTACAGCAGAATATGTAGAAAAAGATATTCCAAAGGCTTTTGAGAAGGTGTATCAAAAAAACCTAAAGGATTCTTTGGCATATTCTACCAAAATAGCCAGTAGAGCCCTGAGAGGATTTGCTGATTATCTGCAAAAACATACACTTCCTCGTGCGCATGGAAAGTATGCTATTGGTAGAAGAAATTATATCAAAATGCTTCAGTATAATGAGTTGTTAGAAACAACTCCTGAGGAAATTTTAAAAATAGGTTTAAAAAAACTGAAAGAAGAACAGCAAGAAATTGCCGAAGCAGCCAAAGTTATTGACTCGACCAAAACGCCTCAAGAAGTGTTTAAAATGATTCAAAAAGAGTATCCAAAAGCTGATTCGCTGGTATCTTTTACAAAAAATAAATGCGAGGAAATTAGACAGTTTTTGATTGACCATCGCATTATTACTATTCCATCCGAAGTAAGAGCAAAGGTGGTCAAAACACCTGCGTTTATGGTCGGTGCAACTGCGGCGATGGACACGCCAGGACCTTTCGAAAAAGCAGAAGCATCTGAAGCCTATTATTATGTAACCCCACCATCGGACAAATGGACTTCGGCTCAAAAAGAAGAATGGTTAACCTTATTTAACAAATATTCAACTGAGGTAATCTCTATCCACGAGACATATCCTGGACATTATGTGCAGTTTTTGCACTTGAATGCCTCCTCAGTAAGTCGTACCAGAAAGTTATTTGGTAGCTATGCTTTTGTAGAAGGATGGGCACACTACACCGAACAAATGATGCTTGAAGAAGGCTACGGAAAATCGGAAGACCCCAAGATAATGGCTAAATACAAAATGGCTCAACTCTCAGAATCCCTGTTGAGATTGTGTCGTTTGGTCGTATCTATCAAAGAGCATACCGCTGGCTGGTCGGTTAAAGAAGGCACAAAATTCTTTATGGCTAACTGCTATTATGAAGAAAAGCCAGCCTACGAAGAAGCACTTCGTGGGACGTTTGACCCTGGTTATCTATCTTATTCATTGGGCAAACTTCAATTACTAGCTTTAAGGGAAGACGTCAAAAAACGTCAGGGAAAATACTTTTCACTTCGCAAATTTCATGACCAAGCAACCGATAATGGTATGCTTCCTGTACAACTTTTGAGAAAAATCATGTTACACTAAGTCATTGCTTTTTGATAATAAAAGTAAAACGCCGTAGAAGCAATAGATTACACAAGTTGGTGTTCTACTACTTCTACGACGCCTGTAAATATTTCAGTACATTTTTCAAAATGCCCCTAACATCACTGTCTATTCATCAACCTTCCAATCTCCGAAAATATTTTCTTTGGTATATTTTTTTGCCTCCTCCTCTGTGAGTTGATGCGACCATTTAACTCGCTTCGAAGTTTCAGCACCAATGCCTGTATTTTTGTATTCGGCATAATACGAAGTAGTTTCATTGGATACTTTATCCCAATTGTTCCAACCTTCAGGTTTTACTTGTTTGTCGAGCACCGACTCCATGATTACCACTTTTGCATACGGTCGCCACGGTCTACCTAAATAAAAAGTATTTGCTTGGGCACTACCAGTAAAGGTACAATTCTTAAAAACGTAGCCGTATTCTTTGTTTTGAGGCGTAGAGGCAGCAGTGTAATAACCATCATTTTTGGCGTAAATAGTACATTTTTCAAATAAAGCCGTAGACGAACCAAAGATAAAATCGACTGTTCCCTCTATATAGCAATTGTAGTAATATTGTCGACTTTCGTAACCATAAGTGTACAAAGTATCTTGAAAACCTAAAAATCTACAATTTCTGAACTGTACCTTATCGCCTTTTACCCAAACTGCAACCGCCTGCCCGACAGGACCTGCGATATTTTGGAAAGTAATATTCTGTGCCGAAAACTCATTGCCAAATACATAAAACCCTGACGAACCTGTAGTCCCTTTCTCCTCTCCGAAGATATTTTTCTTTTGGGCAAAATCATCATATTGAATAATCGTTTCGGTCAGGCTCTCTCCTATGATTTTCACCATTGCTTTGGATTCAGCAAGCACTAATTTTTCTTGATAAATCCCCTTTTTGATGTAAATCGTCGTAGGTTTTTTACGAAAATCAGGCACAGCATTAAATGCTTCTTGTACAGTTCGAAATTGCCCAGAGCCATCTTGTGCCACCACAAAATCATACTTTTGAGCAGTTGACCAAAAGGTCATCAATAGTAATAAGCCTATTAAAATCTTTATTTTCATATTTATTTCGTCTACCTCAGAAAATCTGAGCGCTATTTGAAGTTTTTGCACTAAAGCTAACTACTCTTTAATCAGCTTTTTTGTAGCCTTTTTTTCACCAGTACTCCATTGGACCAGATACACACCAGATGGTAAGCCTTGCAAACTTAGGGTTGTTGTGGTAGTATGTCCATTCAATGATTGCGATACTTTGCTATTGCCTTGCAAATCGATGACGCGCAATTCAGCTTTTTCGGCAGGATGACACACCTGTACTTCATTGACACTTGGGTTAGGACTGAGCATCAAGGCATGATTTCCTATTTCATCGATACCCAAAGGTTTTGTGACAATACCCTTCAAATTTACCGTTATATCTTGTACTCCAGTAGCCTTGTGCGTGATGGTTCCTGTATAACTACCTGCTGTACTTGCCGTAAAACGAACATATACTTTGGTTGAAACTATCCCATTCGTTGGTGTAATTTTCAGCACAGAAGCAGCATTCACCCATGTGGTTTTATCTAAAGATAATTCAAAAAAAGCGGAAGGAATTAATTGAATTTCCCCTTGTAGGTTTTCGGCCGTTACGGTATAGCTTTGAGACTCATTGGTCATTCCAATCATGTAATTAAAATCTTGGAGCGCCTGAGTCAGTGCCATGGTAGGTTTTAGGATAGCCTTACTAACTCCTAAAAGCTCTAAATCTTTGATTTTGGCATAGCGACCTGCACTTGAACTACCAGTACTGTAATAAAGACGAAACGTTAGAGAATCTCCTGCTACCAGATTAATACCCGTTGAACCATTGAGTGCAAATTGATAGCGAGTAACTGTCGAACTTGGCTCGGCATTGGGTACAATTGGCGTAGCAAACTTACCATTAGCTCCTGCAACAAGTGGGATACCTGCCAATAAACCAGCAGTTGCTTCGGATGAGTCACTTTTGAATCCAGTTTTTGAAAACACCAAGGCAAACTTACCTGTTGCAGCAGCGTATAGGGCTGTTTTCAGCTGTAAAGAATCTATTCTGAGTGTGTAATCAGTATTACATTTAATTACAATTTGCTCATAAGACCCTCGATAAAGGTTATTTCCCCAGCCACCACCTGCAGTAGTCCATAAGCCTCCACCATCGGCAGAAGGTGCAAAAGCTTGACCATGCAAACTAGAATAAGCAGGAATCACCGAGCCGTTAGAGAGATACAATCTTTTTAGGGCAGGTTTACTAACTGTTATCCCTTTGGCACGAACAGCGGCACTATCCGCATCGGATATGCTCATAGACCATAATGCCAATCGTTGTGAAAAGGCCAATGCTTCTGTCTGGGTAATACCAGTCAATTGCAAGGTTTTAGCAATAGCTCCTGTACTCGCATGAGTAATAGTGCCTGTGTAGCTCCCTGCTGTTTTGGCATTGAGCCTAATTAATACTGAGGTAGTTGCTACAATTCCACTAGTTGGGTTGAGCAAAACAGTCGAGGAATTCCAAGTTTTTCCTGCATCTATAGAAATCTCAAAATTAGTAGGTACAGTTATAGTAAGCGCAGATGGTAAATTTTCACCTGCTACGGTATATACCTGCGCCGCTGATGGTGCGCCTAGTCCTTGTAAAAAATCCGCAGGAGTCCCGTTGAGTGTGATTGTAGGCAAAGAAGTTACCGAAACAGTGTCGGTATTAAACTCTTTGTAACCATTTTTAGTCGCTTTAATGACGTAGAAATAGGTTTTTCCTGCCTCTGGAGCATTATCGTTTACGGTATAATTCCAAAGTGTATCAGTAGTGCTGGTAATGTCTTTGAGTTTGACAAAATTGGTTTTCGTATCTACACTTCGATATACTGAGAATTGAATATCTTTCATATTCCAAGCGGTATTCCAAGTAAAAGTTGTTGGTGTAGACAAATTAGCCCCTTTGATAACTTTAAAATTTAACATGACCAACTCCCCTTTTGCTGTTGAACAAACATTGGCTACTGTACAAGGATCCCAAGTGCCAAATATTTTCGAATTATCATAATAAACCAAAGCTTGAGCATCAGTCAACTGTTTTGACCAAGAAACCCTTTTACTCACATCTGCCAAAGCGCCATTAAATCCTTTGGGCTTGTATTCGGCATAGGTAATCAAGCTAGTATTCGTTCCAGTATCCCAAACTGACCAACCTTCTGGCTTAACTATTTTATTGCCATAAATACTATTCAAAAAAACAACCTTATTTCCTTTTTTGGCAACATCGGATGTGCTGGCATCATTTTGCCAAGGACGTCCCAAGACATAAGAGGTAACCCCATTATTAGCAGGCAAAATGGTATTTCGAAACACATAACCGTACGTTTGGGTAGTGGGAGTATTGGCGGCTGTGATATAGCTGCCCGCTAATTTATCGACACGGTCTTTGGCATATACAATACAAGAATCAAAAATGGCGGTGGCACTACCAAAAATAAAATCCACCACACCATCGATATAAGTATCTTTGAAATACTGGCGCTTTCCGTCACCATTACTTAGTACTGTATCTTGACCTCCTAGAAAAATACATGATTTTACAACCGTTTTATCTCCTTCTAAGGACACCGCCAAAGCTTGAGGAGCATCCCCTGTGGTGTTTTCTACCGTCAAATTCCACAACCCACAGTTATCTGACTTAATCGTCAAAGTTCCAGAGGTACTTGTTCCATACGTTCCACCTGCGGGATTTGCTTTTCCTGAATAATCATTCCAAGAGATAATAGTCTTGGCTGCACTTTCACCAATCAAGTATATAAATGGCTTGTTAGAGGGAATATTTACTTTTTCGAGATATTTTCCATTCTTAATAAAAATTCGGAAAGGAGCTGTACTATTGACAGGTGCAGCATCAATTGCTGCTTGAAGTGTTTTGTGAGAACCCGATTCGTCCAATGCTACTACGGCGTCATAACCCATCAAATCTACGGTTTTGGTCCCGCCAGCAATTTCGCCAGTACCTGTATCTTTAGAGATACTGTTAAGAAAGTTTTCGAGTTGCGTATAGCCATTAGGCGCTACTTTGTTTCCTTCAGTTGCATCTTTGGGATTAAGACCATTTGTCAATTCCCATGTATCATCCATCCCATCCTTATCGGCATCGGTATAGGCGGTATTACTGCCGTATTTAGGAATTCCACCTACATTGGTAGGGCTATCAATAATCCCAGAAGGGTGTGAAATTCCTGTTCCTGTAACAAGCGCATAAGTAGCGCCTTCATACGTAGCAGTTCCCGTACGGGTTTCACGAGTAATACGAATATCGATGGCATCACGACGTGGTAAAATAGCTCCAGCGCTATCCAATACTCTTAAATATGCCTCTTCGGCAGTGTGAGTACGAACGGGTGCTGTATCAAAAGGTTTTTCTTGACGAGCCGCTTTGATGAGCGCATCCGCATTAACATAACTATCTTTTTGCACACCTTTGGCCCAGTTGTCGGCCGTCACGTCGGGATACCCTGCTACGAAATTGCCATCAATATAGAACTTCCCTCCCCATGTAGTATCTGTTCCATCTACATAGAAATTGGTATAATTTAAAATACGATTTCTTTTATTGGAGGTCGAACTGGTGGTCAAGTTACCTGGCGTTGCGGGACCAGCTTTGTAGTAGTTATTCACCATATTGATTTTGCCCCCTTCTCCGCCATAAGAAGAGTTGATATTTCCCCAGTTATACACCACGTTATTGCGATAATCTACCAATTCATCAGCTGGGTCGTATGGCACATACCCTTTTCTTGCGCCACCAAATCGTGGGTTTCGTGAGGAATGATGCGCTAAAAGGTTATGGTGAAAAGTAGCATTTGCTCCTCCCCAAATCCCTGCATAACCATGAATCCCTTTATCATGCTTTGAGTTATATAAGCTTTCGCTCAAAATAGACCATTGTAGGGTAAAATTTCGAATGCCATAAAATGTCCCCGTTTCATCTATCGACCAGCTCAACGAGCAGTGATCTACAATAATATTCTGAAACGGTCCATTCCAACTATTCATGGCATCATCTTCAGAAGCATTTTCATCGCCAAAGCGACAACGAAGAAATCGGACGATTATATCTGATGCCGAAATATTAAGGGTATATCCTGTGATACAAATCCCATCTCCTGGAGCTGTTTGACCTGCAATCGTAATATTATTCTGTTTGATTACGAGTCTACTTTTTAGTTTTATTTCTCCCGAAACTTTAAAAATAATAGTTCGATTTGGCTGGCTTATGGCATCTCGCAAACTACCAACACCCGAATCGTTGAGGTTCGTTACTTCATATACGCTACCTCCACGACCGCCTTTGGCAAAGCGTCCTCCACCCTCTGCGGTAGGAAAAGCGAGTTGTTGGGCATGGGTTTCTGACAATAAACACAATATGAGAGCAGCAAGTGAAAAAATATATTTTCTCACTTGGAAAAAAGAAGAAATTTTCATCTTGAATAGGTTTTAAATAGGGTTTGAGCTTTGGGGTATCAGCATTGGGCTATTTCTAAAAAGCTCTTAAAATAGTAATAACAAAATCATTTCTATGACATAATGACTGAGCTTAGAGTATGTTTAAAATTTTATTTGGTATTTATCGGAAAAACAAAATTTCCCTTCGCCACTCCTTACTTTTCTTGTCTTGACACAAGAAAAGTAACCGCAGCGGCGGCCGCAAAAGAAAGTCAAGAAATCCTAATCGGAGTGGCGACCCAACTCGCCTGCGGCTCAAACAATAGGATTTCAGAAAAACAAATACATACCTTTTCATTTTCAATGACTTCTAAAATTAAAACATAGTCTTACTTATTCCATTTGGCAAGCCATTTGGGATAATCAACTTCAATGAGTTTTTTGGGCCATTCGCCGTAGTAACCGTATCCAATGCGACGTTCATGTTCGATTTCGGCTAAAGTTGCTTTGGGCACGCTATCGCGACCGACAAAGAAGGGTTTGTTGGTTTCTAAATCATAAAATCTTGCCCAAATTTCTCCATTAGGGTCTGCTATCACTACACGATCTTTACCCTTTGGAAGTGATGGAGCGGGTATGTCTTCCACTTTTATTCCTTTGATTTTTACCGATTCTAAATATGCAACAGCCGCTTTTATTGAGTGCTTGATTTCGTCTGATGGATTTTTTATGGCCATTAAAAAGTTAATAATCCCAACTGACTCAGCACCACTCAGCGATGGTAATTCAAATTTTCGTGCCTTGGCAGGTTTTAGTGTAAGTCTGTCATGTTGAGCACACCAAACGGTAAGGGTTCCATTTTGGCGAACTTGCGTGTTCAAGATACAACGGATTCCTCGGTCAACTGCTAGTTGTGCTAAAGGTCGTAACGCTGGTGAGAGATTGGCATATTCATCTTTCGCTTCTGCTGTGCTTCTCATCACCTTCATGACATCGATCATGGCATTGTCGTTGTAGGTAATATGCTTATGATAACCAGAAGTATCAGGATAAAACTGCCCCCAACCACCTGCTTTATTTTGCGCTTCTAGCAGGTATTTGATACCTCTTTCGGCTGATTGTAAATAAGTAGGATTTTGGGTTTGACTATAGGCTTTTACTAAAGTGGCAATCTCTCTAGTAGTTGCTTTGTCATCGATAGTGGTATCATATACTTTTTTTTCAGACAAAAGCTTTTTCCTAAGTTCTGGCTTAATTATGAGTGAATAATTAATAGCATCTCCGCCAGGTTGTGGCCAACCGCCATTATCTCTTTGGTACAGAAGCATCCTTTCTGCTACAGAATCTTTAGGAAACTCTGTAGAAACTGTTTGAACAACCGTAGATTGTGTTTTAGCAGTATGACAAGCTAGAAATAGACAAGGAAGTAAGCTTAAGAAACTCAAAGCAAAGGATTTTTTTTTCATAATCTTTGGAAGGAAAAAAGCCCCCGAAAATTCGGGGGCAGTCAAGTTTTATTTCACTCTCCAACGAGGGTCACCACTGTCGCGACGACCAGAGAAAGCAGTATCTTTAAAATTGAAGTTTAATCCTGAATAAGGACTTACCCATAAATCAGTTGCTTTTTTAATGTAGGCATTTGATGGTAACCCAGGAATTTCAGTACCAACAACGTACCCAAAATCACTTGTTGTGTAGGTATTGAGAACGGTAAAAGCAGTTGCCTCTAAACCGGCAGATTTACCACGAACTGTCAATAAGCTCGTTCCAGACTGATCCCAAGCATGACCGAAAATACTGTTACTAATACGAATACCTCCTGTTACGTTGCTACGAACACCAGCAGCACCTCTCCATTGGAACAGCGAACCTTGGTTTGTAGCAATCTCACTCAAAGTACAATCTTCGATAACTACAGATTTTGAGTTTTGACGAGATACTAAGAAAATATTGATTTTACTAAAAGTTGAAGTTTGTAACAAGATATTATCAACCGCTGCTTGTGCATCGCCATCAGTATCTGTGGTCAATACACCGTAGTTACCAATTTGATGTACAATGGAGTTTTTGATAATATAATTTGTAATAAATACTTTGGCACGGATACGTAATACGCCACGCATATTTGAAATTACACAATTATCGAATGACAATTCTCCGATGGTTGTAGTCGTACTGATATTCGGGTTGAAAATATAACTAGCAGCAATATCAGCACCGATGAATTCAATATTTGAAAAACGGAGATAGGTAATATTTGCTCCCGTTCCTATGTTACCACCACCCGAGGTTGTAATTATTGTTTTTTGGTCGCCAAAGCCATACGCACTCGTAATAGTAACAGACTTTGTAAAGCTATTGGTAGGCATTACATAAGTTGCCCCTTTTTTCAAGACGATGATACCACCCTCTACGACATTCGCTAAAGCCGTATTTAGGGCATTTGGATCATCACTTTCAGATAAGTCAATTACATTTGGTTGTGATGTATCAACAGCTCTTTGAATAGTAGTAAAATTATCCCAACCACGAATAGCTCCATCGGCACTATAAATAGCTAATTGATAAGTAGTCAAAGGGGCCAATTTACTAATAATTTTTGCTCCCGCTTTTTGCTCAGCATCAGTGACATCATACGATGCTAATGGCGTTGCCAGTTTTAAATCGGTTTTGGCAAAGACTTTAATTTTAGCAATAACCGTTGAGCCCGTAGTCCAACGCACACGAGCCGCTACGTCAATCACATCGGAAGCGGTTGGTGTAATCATAATAGTGGGAAACTTCTCTGTTCTTACACCACCCAAATCCGATACTTTACTATCGTATTGGGTATTGGCAGCATGAGCAGTAGCTCTAACTTGATATTGTGTATTCCAGAACAGTGACTCTCCTTTCAACAAGGTTTGATCAAGTACCACATAATTGGTATCAACATCAACTTTGTAGTCTACCGTTTTGAAGGTATCTCTACTGACCTCCACAGTATAACCCACTGCGGCTTTGATATTGGCCATATTCACAATAATAGTATTGTTTTTGGCCGAAAGATCTTTATTTAAAACAGGGCGAAATAAGCGCGTTTCCGCAGTAATCTCTTCTTCGGGTTTGCAAGCAAAAAGTAAACCCAAAGCCGATACTGCTAACAAAATACTCTGTTTGATATATGACTTTTTCATAAATTTTCTTTGTTAAAAAAGCTCTTGAAATAAAGGATTTCCTTGTGTGGACTCCTGTTCATTTAAGAAAACCAATTGTATTAATTGAATGCAACAAACTAACTACGAGCCTATTGCATTCAACCTTACAAGCCTAGAATCCGTATCCATCATTTGCCAATTTGCCTTGACTGTTTGTGATAGCTTCGGCAGGAATAGGGAAAATATAACGAGATACACCTGCTACTGGTCCATTGTAGTATTTCTCCCAATCTTTGATAATCCAGTCAGCATAGGTTGTAGGAGTCGGTTTCAAACTTGCCAAGAACGATACACGTGTCCAAGTTGCATCTGGAGTACCTACATATTTACGGCTTGGGTTCAACAATTTGAACGTTCCACTTGCATCACGTTTCCAGTACATATAATCTGGTAATTCAGAAAATTTACCCGTACCCGTCTGAGCAGCATCAGCCATGAGTTTCAAATCTTCTACCATTTGTTTCATTTTTGGTGCATACAAGTTCCAGCGAATCAATTCATATTTACGAATCATTTCACCGCCAAACTCCCAGCCTCGCTCGTCCACAATGGCATTAAAGAAACTTTGCTTTGAAGTTGATATTGACTTAATATAATCGTCTACTTTGGTTGGCCAATAAGTAGAAGTAAACGCACGCTGACGGACACGTTTTAGAGCACTTTGTGCAATTTCGGTTGGACCGTTCAATTCATTTTCAGCCTCTGCCAACATCAATAATACATCCGAATAACGCATCATTGGCCAGTTGATACCAGTACCTTTTGCAGTAGAAGCACCAGGAGCTTTGTCCAAAAACCAACGACTCCATTTGCCTTGTGCAATGTTCATAGAGTTGGTAACAAACACAGCTTGTGCACTGGTATTGATTTTGTAAAGAGCACAGGTTACATCACGACGAACGTCCAAAGTATCGAATGAGAAATAATACGTTGGAGGTATTGCCATATAGTTATTACCCGAACCATAGCTGTGAGCTGCCGTTGTACCACCTTCTACGGTAATACCGATATTCCAACCTACATCACCGTTACCAATGGCAAATGGTACTTCAAATAATACATCACTGTTGGAAGGAGTCACAAATTTTGATTCGTTTAAAAATACCTGTTTGAAATCCGTCGGCAAAGCACGGTCTTTTAGCGAAATCAATTTTTCGGTATAGGTCTTCGCAATTTTGTAATAATCCAAATAGTCAGACTTGCGCTCCATTTGCATGGCAGGTGTCAGGTAATACCCTCCACGCTGAAGTGCCAAACGAGCAATCATCCCCATGGTATATTCACGGTTGATTTGTTCAATACTGTAGCTATTTTGATCAGCCCAAAGCATTTTATCCTCGATTTTGATAAGGTCATCAATGACTTGTGACAAAATCACATTACGATCTTCTTTGGGTAAGAAAAAGTTGTTTCCTGCCTTTGGCGCTTGACGCACATTGGGTACATCTCCAAAATACAAAGTCAGCATACTATACCAATAGGCACGCATAGTATAAGCTTCGCCAAGCATCTGGTACATTTTTCTTGAAGTAGCCGCGTCAGTAGATTTTAGCGCATCGCTGGCTTCAATTCCTTCGATAGCAATGTTACAGTTACGAATCGAAGTGTAGGCTGCATTCCATACAATTCGAAGGTCGCCATTAGTAGCAAGGGCATTCAAATCCCAAATTTGATAACGGTCAGCAGTACTGCTCCAGCCACTTTGGTGCTCGATGTCGGTATTTCCCGCCATGTTATTTGAAAGGCGAGAACGAAACGCATCTTGTCCAAATGATTCATAAATAGCATTTACACCTTTACGGGCATCATCTGGGTTTGAATAAATATAGTTTACATCAAAAGTTGATAATGAATCTGGTTCTAAAAAGTCTTTACAAGACGTTAGAAAACCAGAAGCTATCACTGCGAGTATGAGGAGTTTCTTTTTCATAATACATTGAATAGACTTTTGCCGAGGCTTGAGTCTGATTTTTAGGTTAAACACACCAAAAGTTCAATTCAAACTTTTAACAAAGGCTAGAAAGTAATATTTACACCAAGTGTGTACGAGCGGCTACGTGGGAATGAAGAATAATCTACCCCAGGCGTCAAACCTGAATAACCACTTCTGGTAGTACTAACTTCGGGGTCATAGCCAGAGTATTTCGACCATAGGTAAAGGTTATTACCCGTAAAATAAATTCTGAACTGAGACATACCAAGCTTTGCAATAAGGTGCTTAGGAATAGAGTAACCAATGTTTAGGTTGTTCAAACGAATGAATGAGCCATCTTCAAGTGCCCAGTCAGAAATAACCGCTTGTGCATCAGACAAGCCAAGAGGTGACCAAATTGTCTTATTAGCATTTAGTTGTCTTAATTGCTCCAAATCAGTCACAATTTCACCTGGTGTTCCTGTGTATTTTCCATCCACGTCCAAATACGTGAAGCGATTGTTGATACTCATCATATCGGTTAAGTTACCATAAGTCACACGACGGAACTGGTTGTATTGGATTTTACCTGTATTATAAATTTTGTTACCATAAGACCAGTTGAAGAAGATAGAAGCATCGAAGTTTTTGTAACGACCATTAAATCCAAAACCACCTTGTGCTTTTGGTAAAGTGTTACCGATTACCTGACGATCTAGGCTGTTTACGACTCCGTCACCGTTGGTATCTTTCAACTTCATAAAACCTGGACGGATAGAGGTATTCCCTGTAATTGCAGTCGAGTTAGTTACGCCATCTTTCAAGATATATTTTTTGGCTACAGCATCGTAACCAGAGAAGTCATCTATTTTGTAGAAACCATCTGCTACATATCCATACACATCTCCCAAGGTACCTCCTACTTTCACATAGAAGTCATCTTGGTCACGTAAGTCGGTACTTGCCCAGTTAGATTGAAAGAAACGCTCCTGAGTTCCATCCAATGCTTCTACCTTAGCCTTATTGATACCGAAGTTTAAGTTCACAGAAAATGAAGCCTCTGGCTTGTCAATAATGTATCCTGTCAATGATAATTCAACCCCACGGTTTGAAGTACTACCTACGTTATTCCATTGTTTGGTAAAACCAGAGCTCGAAGGAATCGCAGATTGCAATAACAAATTGCTTGTTTTGTTATGATACAAATCCAAACTACCAACCAAACGTTGTTTGAAGAAACCAAAATCAAGACCTACGTTTTGGTTGATGGTCGTTTCCCAAACTAGGTTCGGGTTATACAATGTAGTTCCTGTTGGGGTATAATACACGTTATCTACATTGCCAAAACCTGGTCCTCTTAAAGTTGTTGCTTCAAACAAGAATTGTGTAGCCGTAGCATCGATACGGTCGTTACCTGTTGCACCATAAGAAACACGAAGTTTCAATTCATCGAGATCCCGCATTTGTTTCAACAACTTAGTTTCAGACAATTTCCATCCTAATGCTACAGCAGGGAAGAAACCCAAACGATTGGCAGCACTAAATTTACTTGAAGCATCTGCACGGAATGTCAAAGCTGCTAAATAGCGGTCTTTGAATTGATAATTGATACGTCCAAATCCTGATACACGATTTTGGTCGGTATTTTCAGTCGTGTATTGGCGGTCGGTACGACCAAACGACATATTAGCGAATAGCTCTTCAGGAGTAATAGAAGCACGGAAGTCTTCGCCACGTAAGAAACTGGTATTTCCACCTGTTGAATAAACCTCGTGACCCAACAAGAAGTCTAGCTTGTGAGCTCCCATACCTTTCATTTGATAATTCAAGGTATTCAACCAACGCAATGAGTTTATTTCATAGTTAGTTTTTTCACCAATAGGCAAACTACTACCGTTGTTGAAGGACTCACTAGTTAATGGACCATAATAACGTAAAACTTTATCATACGATTTTGAGCTTGTTAATGTTGTTTTAAAATCTAAGCCTTTGACAATTGACCAACTCAAACCTGCATTCAATACATAGTCCTGAGTTGTACGTTTACGCCAGTCTTGTGCTACTAATTTTTTAGGATTTACCAATGCCAATAAGAATGAAGCAAAATCGTCGTCACTACTTGCTGTGGTCAAATCGATATCCAAAGCATCGGCAATACCATTGGTTGGACGAGTCTGAACGGCATCTTTGATGTTCAACTGTGCCGAGCCAGAAGTACCAGCTCCGTCGATTACGGTGTTCGTGATACGAGCCGAAGCATCAAATTTTAACTTCTTGCTAATATTTTGATTTAACTTAAAGTTGATAACGTTACGAGTATAACCCGAACCTGTCAACAAGCCTTGGTCTGTGTTGTTGGTCAAACTCAAACTGAAGGTTGTCATTTCAGTACCGCCGCTAATACTAACATTGTGAGATTGTGTTGTACGAGGAGCACCAAAAAGTTCTTTCTGCCAATCTGTACCTTTTTTACCTTGATACAAATCATAGTCACCATATTTACCAAAGAATTTCTCCATATTGGCTACGTCTGTAGTACCACGTAATTTGGCTCTTTCGTAATTGACCAACACATATTCGTAAGGAGAAAGTACTTTGTAGGCACGGTCAGAAGGTAAGGTTTTCAACTGCATAAAACCATTATACGAAACCGTTGTACGACCCGCTTTTGGTCTTTTAGTCGTAATAACAACAACCCCGTTGGACGCTTGTGCTCCATAAATAGCAGTGGCTGCTGCATCTTTCAATACGTTGATACTTTCAATATCTGAGGGCGGTACATCTTTGATGCTACTTACGATAAAACCATCCACAACATATAAAGGAGAGTTATCTTGAGTAATTGAGCCACCACCACGAACACGAATTACGACATCGGCATCTGGCGAACCATCGGTTGTAACAACACTTACCCCAGCCATGCGACCTGTCATAGCTTGTGCCGCACTTGTGATAGGGATATTTTTAAGGTCACGTGATGACATAGATGCCACTGAACCAGTATTATCTGTTTTTTTGACTACCCCATAACCATCGCTTACTACTGATACTTCGGCAAGCATGCTGTTTTCAGGTGCAAGCGAAATGCTCAACTCACCTTTACCTTCAATGGTCACCTCTTGGGTTTTCATTCCAATAAATGAAAATACCAAAGTGGCACCTTTAGGCGCATTGATACTAAAGCGACCTTGTGAGTCGGTGGTGGCACCATTATTTGTACCTTTTACTTTGACAGTAACTCCTGGAAGAGCGTCGCCAGTTTCTGAATCCACGACTTTTCCTTTAACAGGATCGGCGGCTGGGGCTTTTGTGAGACTGGTTTCGAGCATGGGTGTATTCATTCCCGACTTCTCTTCTAGTCCGTTCGAAGCAGTCAGTACAATAGAATTATGCACCACTTTATAGCTCATGTTGAGAGGATTCAAGAAGCGGTTTAGGACCGTTCTCAGGCTTTCATTGTTGGCAATAAGGCTCAGGTTATTTGCTTGGGTAAGTGTTTGCTTAGAACTAAAGATGAAAGAAACGCCTGATTCTTTCTCTAATTCTTTCAACACACCCTTAATCGTGCTGTTCTTTACTGAAACAGTCACAGGTTTTGCCAAAACTTCTTGCGCGCTGGCATCTTTTGCATAAGATACCACCATAAAGGCAATAGCTATGGCTAACTGAATGACAGTCATCTTCATGATTTTGAAAAATGTTGTCTTAATAAATTGTTTTTCCATAAATTTGCTTTGTACGATTTGGTTGTGAAATCTACAATACCTCTAAAGGCATCTGGTAAATGCTCTTGGAGGCTTACGGGCTTGAAGTGCTGGTAACACTTCAGGCCTTTTTTTATAGGTAGCTACTTTATTTAATCGATAGTCTTTGTATGAATAAGAAATCATCTGGTAAATAATTTCTTGCTGGTCATCACACCAAGATTTTTCTTTTAAATAAATCGCTAAAACGGACTATGATACTAATCTTTTATTGGCAACCATCACCCAAGATGATAATTTCGTTGCCTTCAATCTGGTAAGTAGCACTAATCGAGCTACAGATAATGTCCATGATTACAGGAAGTCGTTGATTGTTGAAATTTCCGAATAAGGTACATTTTCTAATAGCAGTATTTGGCGTTCTTATCACAATCTTGTATTCAGATTCTAACTCTGCTATTACTTTATTTAAAGACACCTCGTCAAAACTTAGGGTAATAGGCTCCCAAATTTGTTTATGCGTTGGTTGTTCTACAGTAAAGTCATGCGTTTCAAGGATATTTTCTTCTTTCTGAATCACTACTTGTTGCTGAGGTGTAATAATGACTTGGTTTATTTTATCTTCCTCCTCTTGGTAATTCACCCTTACTTTTCCAGTTACTACCGCAACCTCATATTTATCCTTGTTGGCAGAAGCAACAACATTGAAGCTCGTACCCAATACCACAACATTTAGTCCTTTGTTACGAACATGAAACGGTTGGTTCTTATTGGGTTTTACATCAAAAAAGGCTTCTCCTTCTAGGTACACCTCACGCGTAGATTCGCTTTTGACAATTTTGTACATAATACTTGTAGAAGGATTTAGCCAAACCTTACTTCCATCAGGTAATTCTACTTCTTGAATGGCTTTTCCCGAATTGGTAACAGTTTCCCAAAGGCTTTTTTCTGTCTTTGACAGTTTTGGAATTCCAACCAAACTTTCAATATCCCCCTTAGATTGTGGTTGCGTAGCTATACCAATAATGATAGCAATGACTGCTGCCGCAGCCGAAAGCATCAACCAGTTTTGTTTCCACCAATCTTTCCAAACTGAACTTTGTATTTCTTCCTCCTCTACTTCAGGAGTAATACCACGTTCAACTTGTAAGGATTCCCATACTTTCTTTTCGACCTTAGGTAAATCCTCTTCCAAAGGTTCGATTTCGTCGAAAGCATTGTACCAATCTAAAAGTCTTTCTATTTCTTCAGGAGTATATTTTTCTCTGAGCGACTTGATGATATCGTCATCATCTTTGAATTCAGGATGGCTCATGTTTTATTACTGTTTATTATCAATAAAGTCTTATCAACTCCTTACATCTATAAGTCGGTTCAGCAAAAGACTTCCACTACTCAAATGTGATTTTTTTTTAATGTTTTTTCAAAAAAAGAAGAAAAGGATAGGAATCAGGGTATTAGGTGTCAAATATTCGGCCATGCCAGACTTCAAAAGTCGTAGTGCTTTGGCAATGTGGTTTTCTACGGTATTCTCTGAGATACCTAGTTTTTGGGCAATTTCTTTTTGAGATAATCCCGCGCGACTCAACACAAATACCTCTCGGCATTTTTCAGGCAATATCATCAAATTTTCATTATACACACGGAGGGCGTCGGAATAGAGTATATTTTCTTCTGTAGAATTATGCTCTTGGGGAACATAAACTTGATAATCGAGAAAGTTTTGGCGTACGGTATCGTGGTCGAGTGCATCTAACACACGATACTTGACGCTCTTCATTAAGTAGTTAGGTAAATTATCTATGTTGGCTTTATGACGACTGATCCAAAGATTCAAAAATAAATCATGGATAATATCTTCAGTTTGCTGTTCATCGCAAAGACGGCGCTTTACCAAAGCATATAATTTGGTAAAATATCGACGGTAAATTTCCTCAAAAGCTGCATCACTATCCTCCATCAAAAGAGATAGTAACTCGGAATCGCTTGATGCCTTTAGAGGTCTGTACATAAGAAAAATAATATTTTATATTAAAAAACTACTTTCAAATGTAGGTTAATCACAAAGCATTCTCCAAATATTACCATTGAATTATTTATGCAAACGTTCCCGATAACGTTTTCTTCTCAACAATGTCAAATCGTTGTTCGGGTAGAATGACGTCTTTGGGTGAGTAATTTAACTCGTTGTATTTGCTTGGCAGTTTGGTATTTAAACTGATTGTGAAACAACAACCAACCGCCCAAGGCTCCTAACAGACTCCCCAAAACAATATCCAGTAATCGAAAAGTAAAAAGAAGATCCGTATTGTTGAAATAAGGATTGGCAACTTGGGTCAAAAAGATGGTCATGGGTGTAATAAAAATCACTGCCAATACATAATTCCGCACAATTAAGGTTTCAATAATGAACATTAAGGTAACTATACTCAAGCACAAGGTTAGCGGTTGAAGTTGAAAATGTAATATCAGCCAACAAAGACCAAGTCCTAGAGTTGTTCCTAAAATTCGATGAATAATACGTTGTAGCACATGGCGACGGCTAATACCTTGCATAATTGCCAAGCACGATATAGCAACCCAATAAGGGTTTTTCAATGCGAAAAAATGCCCTATGCCAAGCGATATAATCACAAAGCCACCCACCACCATCGATTGTACCAAATTATGATAGCGCTGACGGCGAACGGTAATCGCTATCGTAACAGGAGGATGTGTTACTATCTTTTGCGTATTGAGTAGTATTAAGCTGTAAATAAAAGTAATGGTACACGCCAACATTGTTCCCATGGCAATCAGACCTATTTTTTGAGGCATTTCGCTCCAGCCAAAAGGCATACAACTAGCCATTACGGCTATCAACAAAAAGAAAAAACTTCCTGGTGCTTTCAATTTAAAATGCCCCACTACCCAGTGTACCAACGTAGCATAAATACCTACAACAACAGTCGAAACCCATGGATTAAAACTAAAGGCAATACCAACCGTAAACGACAATACCATCCCAAAAGAACACACAATCATTGTAATCATTCGATTGGTTAAGGGCAATGAGGGCATATACAAAATCACATGGCCTCCCAAACAAACCAATAGTCCATTGCTCAACTGTCCGAGATACAAACCCGAAAAAAGAGCTACACTAGCACAAAAAGCTGCAATCAATGGCATGTGCCATGGTCGCTCGGAATGTTTTAGCTCAACTAAGCTTTTGAGCTCTGTTTGCAAAAGGTTTTTGAAGGTAGTTTGTATCATGATGGAAGTTGGGTCTTTTGAGAATCGTTTTACAAAAGAACATAATTCCTAAAAAGCTTAGTTTATGAATTATCAAAAAAATACCATCTTTCTTGAATTATTCTAAAAATAATCTCAAACAGTTCAAAAAACATAAGTCATACCAATTTAGTGATTGAGTGTATGAGTGATTATCTTTAATCTACATTTTACTAGTAGAAACGCAATGCCTTGCGTATAAAGAGGTGTCATGTTGAAATATAGTATCAAAAAAGGCGTTCGAAATGAATTTTTCGAACGCCTTTTTTAGTAAACAGTACAATGGTTCACCTTGTGAATCCCACTAAATACCTACAATATCTTCAAACCTAAAGTTAGTTGCCACAAATTACCTTTTTGTGTAAACTTCATGTCATTCGTAAATTGAGCAGAGGTTACATCCGAAAGGCTCCCCTCATATCTTACATCTAGCGAAAGAGATCCGAGGTCTAATCCCCCCCCAACTTGATAACCATACGAAGCTTTTTTGAAAGCATCTTCCGTTCCATTTTGAGTATAAGCTTTTATCGTTTCGTTCAACGTAGCTCCTTTGCTCACATTAAAAGATGCTAAAGGACCACCATTGATGCGGAAAGGTCCCATTCTAAAGCCTAGCAATACAGGAATGTCGATATTGGTGTACTCAATATCAACTGTCTGTTTGTCCGCTGTGCTTCCCCCCTTCAAGATATTTAAGCTACCTCCTTTGGCAGAAAGTAAAAATTCAGGTTGGATGAAAACTTTATTACCAATACGCATATATACACCGCCTACATAACCAGTTTTTGTGTCTAAGCTTTGTTGAAAATTTGCGCCAAGAGAATTCATGGTCAACTCATTTCCCAATTTCAATTGTGCTAGATTTACACCACCTTTAATACCGAGTGTAAAGAACTGAGCTTTTGAAACCATTGTTAAAAGCATAAACAGGGCAAGGAATCCAAATGTCTTTTTCATAAGTAAATTTTATTTAAAGTTAATGTTGCGCGACTAGTGATAATCTTTTAGTTGTTCAACTCAAACTGGGAAAATAACGATACCTGATGTGTTAGTGATACAAGTATAAATCATTTTTTTCGTATAATTTCGTAAACGGTATCTTTGCATACATTTTTGAAATACATCAAAACCTTAATTCATACGATAAGTTTTAAACACAAAAATTCATCCAATTTCGTAGAAAATGATATTTATTTCCTGCAAAAATTGTCTTGGATATTATCATGACAGCTAAAATTTGCTCGTCACCCATTTTGAGATTAATATTTATCTAATTGAGTAAAATGTATTCATGATTTCATTAGAAACACTTTTGAACTTTTAGCTTACGGCATTTTGCTTAGAGCCTAGAGCGGGCAAGATTGGTCTAATTTTGCCCACTAACTTATACAATAATTTTATGGCTAAGACTAAAACCTCTTTTTTTTGTCAGAATTGTGGACATCAAGCACCCAAATGGTTGGGGCGCTGTCCATCATGTGGAGAATGGAATACTTTTGTGGAGGAAGTCATCCAAAAAGAAGAACCTACCAAAGGCTCATGGAAATCAAGTAGTTCGTTGAAAGTTGCTGCCAAACCAAGAGCTATTCAAGAAATTAATTTTGAAGAACAACCTCGTATCAAAACCAAAGACCAAGAGTTAAACCGAGTTTTGGGCGGAGGCATAGTGTTAGGCTCATTGATATTGATAGGTGGTGAGCCTGGGATTGGTAAATCTACATTGATGCTTCAAATTGCCTTGACTCTTAGTAATTACCGAGTATTATATGTTTCGGGCGAAGAATCTGAACAGCAAATCAAAATGCGTGCCGAACGCCTAGCACACAAAAGTGATAATTGCTATATTTTGACAGAAACTTCGACACAAAATATCTTTAAACAAATCGAACAATTTGAACCAGATATTTTGATTATTGACTCTATCCAAACACTCCAATCATCTTTTATTGAAGCAGGTGCAGGTAGTATTTCACAGGTAAAAGAATGTGCTGCTGAGCTAATGAAATATGCCAAAGAATCAGGTACACCAGTATTTATGATTGGGCATATTACCAAAGATGGTGGCTTGGCTGGTCCCAAAGTATTGGAACACATGGTAGATACCGTGCTACAATTCGAGGGTGACCGTCATTTGGCATATCGTATTTTACGTACCACCAAAAACCGTTTTGGTAGCACCTCCGAGCTAGGTATTTATGAAATGCTAGAGTCTGGATTGAGAGAAGTAACAAATCCTTCTGAAATACTAATTTCACAACGAGACGAGGATTTTTCTGGTATTACGATTGGTGCTATGCTAGAAGGAAATCGCCCTTTACTCATTGAAATTCAGTCGCTTGTATCTATTGCCACTTATGGTACGCCGCAACGAAGCTCAACAGGATTTGATGCCAAACGCTTAAATATGATTCTGGCAGTTCTTGAAAAGCGAGGGGGTTTTAGACTGGGAAATCAAGACGTTTTCTTGAATATTGCTGGCGGGCTCAAAGTAGAAGACCCCGCGATAGACTTGGCTGTTTGTACGTCTATTGTATCATCTTATGAAGATATTAGTATTCCCAATACCGTTTGTTTCGCAGCCGAAGTTGGTTTGGGAGGCGAAGTTCGAGCAGTGAATAGAATCGAACAGCGTATTGCCGAAGCTCAGAAATTAGGATTTAAAGAAATCTGGATTTCGAAATTCAATGCCAAAGGATTAAATGTAGATGCTTATGATATTAAAATTAGAATGGCGTCGAAACTAGAAGATGTTTTCATGCAAATTTTGAGAAAATAAAGATTTAGGGGATAGGTGAAAGTTGCTTTTCACCTATCCCCCTTTTTTATAAATCATAATTTACTTCCATCAAAAACAAGCCCTGTGCTGGTACCGAGCGACCAGCATTTTGACGATTTTTATCGGTAATAATTTTTTCAAAACCATCTAAACTCAATTTTCCTAAACCTACCTCCAGCAAAGTGCCCACAATAGCACGTACCATTCCTCTCAAAAAACGATTGGCTTTGATATGAAAAACCAGTAAATCTTCTGATTCTTGAATCCACTCGGCCTCCATCATGGTACAATTAAATGTTTTTACGTCTGTGTGTAATTTACTAAAGCATTCAAAATCTTCGTATTTAAACAAAATTTGGGCTGCTTCATTCATTTTAGAAACATCCAAGGGCATTTCAAATTGATAAGCCATATTTTGATAAAAAGGAGATTTTCTTCTTAATATCCGATATTCATACTTACGATAAGTAGCTTCAAATCGGCAATGAAAATCGTCGGGTACTTCGTAGATTTTTTTTATAGAAATATTTTGAGATAATATTTTATTTAACCTATATATCAACTGCAAAGTATCAGAAATTGGATTTTCTCGGTCAAACTGCGCTACTTGCGTATAGGCATGTACACCTGCATCAGTTCGTGAACTTCCCATCAAACTGGTCGGTTCTTTGAGTAAAATGGTTAAAGATTTTTCTATTTCCTCCTGAACTGTCAATGCGTTGGGCTGTATTTGCCAACCAGCATAGTTAGTTCCTAAATACGCACATTCAATAAAATATCTCATCTCAATAATTTAGGATTATATCTATATTATTTTTACAACACTTGCTTTTTCGAAACCCAAAAACAGCTATTTACATACCAAATAATAATTTTCGCAACATTCATGATTTTCATACCTTAAGCATTATATATATTTGTATCGAAAACTATATCTAATAGGTTAGTGATCAAATAATAGCAAGAAGCAATATGGCAAAGCTGTAAGGTAACTACCTTGCAGCTTTCTTTTTTATAAAATAAACACTTTGAAAGTCTGATTAAAGAAAAAGCCGAAGAACTCAGTCCCTCAGCTTTTAGAGATCAATATTTGTTTAGATAAATTGTACAAAACCATTTTTATCATTTCGCTTCATCCTTCTGCTTCGTCTAAGATTTGTCAAAGTTAAAAGAAAATTGCTAATGCGTAATAATGCTATCTTATTTGTAACTTATCTAACTTTTTTGTTCACAAGTTCAGCCATATCCTTGGGTGTGTCAATATCCCATACTCCCAAAGCAAAGGGGACAGTAAGAGTGGTATCGCTGTAGTGTTGTAAAAAACTTCGTGCTCCTTGATCTCCAGACAACATTAACAATTCATGTCGAACTTGTGGAGAAAACAACATTGGAACACCTAATTTCCCTCCATAATCACAAGCTACAATTTCAGGCTTTTTTTCCTGATACAGGTGTATCATTTGCCAAAGCAAATTTGTCTGTACTGCTGGTTGATCAGATAATAATATCATTATGGGCGCTTGTTTATTAGTCAAGGAACTAACCCCAGTTTTTATCGAAGAGCCCATTCCTTGTTCCCAATCTGAATTATAGACGATTTTGGGGAATAACTGCGCTTGATTCAGTACCCACTCTATGTTTTTTGCATTTGACCCTAGTACTACAGTTACATTTGGACTAACCATCAACGCATTTGAGACGATATGTTCAATTAAGGTTTTGCCTTGATAAACCACCAATTGTTTGGGCTGACCAAGCCGACTTGAGTTTCCAGCAGCCAGAATAATAATTTCAAGCGATTCCATAAACAACAATAAAAATAGGGTTATATACTTTCACCAATTTTAGCTTACACTTTATCCAAGTCAAAAGGCATTCTACGAATACGTTTACCTGTTGCAGCAAAAATTGCATTGGCTAAGGCTGGTGCAAATGGAGGTAGCCCTGGCTCACCGACCCCTTTAATTTTAGGACCACCCTCTGCCAAAATATGTACTTCAACAATAGGCATTTCTTCAATTCTCACCATCCTATTATCATGGAAATTAGATTGTTGAACCTGCCCTTTTTCAAAAGTAATCGCATCTTTGGTAGCTGCCCCAATAGCCATAGTTACGGCTCCTTCTACTTGTGCTTTTACGGTATCAGGATTCACTACTGTGCCCAAATCAATAACAGCATATACTTTTTCAATCTTTACGCCTCCGCTTGGTTTTTGAGAAACCTCTACCACTTGTGCTGCCAAACCTGCAAAAAACTCCCATTGCGCTACACCTCGAGCCCACCCCTTTGGAAGTGGCTTACCCCATTGTGACACTTCTTTGAGTTTGAGCATTACGCGTTTGGTGTCGGTATCTTTTTGTAACATATCCAAACGGAAGTCAAACGGGTCTTTATTTGCTTTATAAGCCATTTCATCAATAAAACACTCATGAGCAAAAGATAACGTCGTACTCGTTACTGCACGCCAAGCCGCCATTGGTATATGCGTTTCGGCATGAACGTAATAGTTTTTGATATGAGGAATTTCGTATTGTTGCTCACTAATACCCTCTGTCATGGTATTGTCAGACTTCGTTTTATCGTAATTTTTATTCTGAGTGGCATTAATTGAAGGAGATATAACTTTATGTTCAAAAGCTAAAGCTTTTCCATCTGCTGTAAGTGCGCCTTTCAAAGCAGAAAAAGTCATTGGTCTAAACGGCCCCTGTGTGGTATCGTCTTCACGTGTCCAAATAACTTTGACAGGTTTCCCAACAGCTTTGGCTATAGACACAGCCTCGGTAGCAAAATCTTGGTACAAACGACGCCCAAAACCTCCTCCATTAAAGAAAATATTAACTTTGATATTATCAGCAGGAATCGCAAAGGCATCTGCGACTCTATTTCTCAACAAATCTGGTCCTTGAGACGAAGCCCAAACTTCTACCTTATCGCCCGTCCAACTGGCAATGCAATTCATTGGTTCCATTGGTGAATGTGACACCATTGGCGTTTCGTAAAATGCTTCTAATTTTACTGGAGCTTCAGCATAGTTTTTATCAAAATCTCCTTGGTTATGATCTACAACCCCTTCATTTTTAGATAAATCACGTAACTGTTGTTCAAATTGTTTGCTACTAAATTGGTCATTTCCTTGATAATCCCATGTTACTTTTAGCGCTTTACGACCTTTCAATGCAGCCCAATAATTGGATGCAATTACCGCAACAACTTCATATCTATTTTTACCTAAAACTCTCTCAGCACGCACTACTTGTAGTACGCCTTTTACTTTTAATGTTTGAGAATCATCAATTTGCTTAATTTTTCCGCCAAAAACAGGACAGCGTTCTACGGAAGCATAAACCATATTGGGCACTTCTACGTCCATTCCAAAAGTGGCTTGTCCTTTCACTTTTAAAGGAATATCCTGACGCTGTGTTTGTTTTCCGATTAACTTAAAATCCTTACTATCTTTTAATTTGGGTTCTTTAGGAACTTCCAGCTTAGAAGCTGTTTCGACCAAAGCTGAATAAGCCAGTTTTTTACCACTAGGTTTATGGAAAACATTGGCACGTTCGGCGTAACACTCATCAACAGGAACGCTCCAAGTTTGGGCTGCTGCCTGTACGAGCATTTCACGAGCGGCCGCTCCTGTTTTGCGCAAGGTAGCATAGCTTGTACGCACCGAAGAACTACCTCCTGCCGTTTGCCCGCCAAATTTCTTATCGCCAGACGTCTGTTTAATCTCATATTGATCTAATCCCAACTCCAACTCCTCCGCAATTATCATAGGAATAGCCTGCCATGTTCCTTGACCAATTTCGGGCTTGGAATTCATGATGGTAATTTTCCCTGATTTTTCAATGATGACAAAAGGAGTTAGTTCAAAAGAATCTTCGAGCAAACTAAGGTTTTCGATTGCTTGTTCTGACGACTCAGAAGCACGAGCCGATAAACCAAGAATAAAAGCAGCTCCCGAAAGCCCAGAAGCCTTTAGGAAGTTACGACGATTGAGTTCTGTTGATGTACGCATTACGAATTCAGGATTGAAATAAAAAAGGACAATCTTTTATTCGAATATACCTATAAATTAACCTAAATGTTCGAAATTTAGCTTAACAACTTTAAGTTTTAGCTGTAAAAGCAGGATTGAGATAACACATTGAATTGTTTGATTATTGTTAAAGTAAAAAGAACTATTAGTACTCCAAAATAGACTTTATTATGAAAAGAATTCTACTCCTTCCTTTATTAGCTTTGGCTTGTCAAGCAGAAACAACACAACAGACTCCATGTTCTAGGAATCTAGAAAAATATCTCAATTCTTCCGTTAAGTCATTTTTAAAGGAAAATTCCTCCTATCAACGCATCACAATCATGGACTCTAAGCCTGGACTTGCCCATTCACTTTTGGTTGTTTATTCTAGGGATTGTACAGTTGAACTCATACCTACTAAGTTTGAACACATGATGCCATTCGACACCAATATGGGATGGAATATGGAGGAGTTTCAAAAAGAAAAAATTGGCAGTATCGATGTTTATTCTTCAGATAAACTTATACAGAGAATTGAATAAAATAGAACTTTACGCCCATCAAAAGGACAGATAGCACATAAATTTCATATATATATTGAGGATATTCTAGGTCGATTACCACTAAGACTAAAAGTGATCTTAAAAACTATTAGTCAACAACTTAACACAAAAATACTCTTTTAATTATTGGGCATTTTGTTATCAATCCATTTTTTGATGGTCGCTATGTCACATTCAGACAAGGCACCTCCTTTGGGCATTCTTGGTGGATTGCCGTTGAGAGGCACAATTGCATCATATAACTCACCACTTTGGGCATCTTCCGAAACTTGTTGATATGTTTCCAGTACCAAACCGCCAGAATGGTTGGAAGCATTGTGGCACGACCAACAGTTTTTTTGTAATATAGGAATGATATCGTTTTTAAAACTAATAGCTATATTTTGAGTGACGACACAAGCTGTAGGCTCTATAGCCTTTGAATTGGTGCAAGCCCACAAAGTAATGATTAACAATGGAAGGTAAATGGCTCTTTTCATGTGCAGTAAAATTAATTGCAACACGAAATTATTTGGTTCTTGACTGATTCTAGTGCATCCAACTAAAACTTCACATAACCTTAATATTACCTTCCATGTTATGGATTCATTACAAATACCTCAGCCATTGTTTTTCTGGATGCAAGGCTTTGTATTTGCCATACCATAAGCATAAAGGGTAAAGACATAGCACCACTCCTATCCAAACTAAATATATACCTCCTAATGACACACCTGAGCCAGTAGCTGGACGCCCAAACTTAAAGATACCAAACTCTAAACTCTCCCAAGTAAAGCCTTGCATAAAGACCATAATCAGCGTTAGAGAATGAATAATATACCAATGAAGGAGATAATAAAACAGAGGTACTTTTCCATAAACAGTAAAAAAACGCATCACTGCATTATTCATTCCGTCTGTCAATCGTAAAATTCCTAAGGCAAAACTGAGCGTCATAAGTGTAAAAAGCAGCGACGGAGCATACTTAGTGGTATTTACAAAAGATAGTACTGTAAAAAATGGATTTACTTGAACTACCCAAGGTCTAGGATCTCCATAAATATTGATAGCTCTAATTACTACAAATGCTATCAAAGTAAATATAAATAAGGTAGTTAAGTTCTTTTTTCGGGCGACAGGCTCTAGTTCATAGAGTCGTCCAACTACAAATCCTGCTAACATAATACCAAACCAAGGCAATACTGGATACATGATCATCACCATGTGGTCGGTACCAATTGGAAATAGATTGGGGCTGATAAAAAGTGCCCATAGGAACTTTAACGCTGGATTTTCAAATGCGGGAACCAATCCCAAAGCATTATGCCCAAAAATTAACACTAAAGATACGATAGCTAATACTCTAGGGGAAAGTTTGAAAACAAAAGCCAATAAAATCATGCCCATACCTATACAAGCGATTACTTGGAAAAGGAAACTTCTAAACTGCAAATCGAACCAGATTCCAAATCCAATAATGGTAAATTCAAGTAAAATCAACCAGAGTCCTCTAGTAATCAAAAATCGCTTAGTAGCTTCCCAATCATGATGTTTACGAGAAGATAAATAGGCAGATACGCCCGATAAGAATACAAATGTTGGAGCACAAAAATGAGTAATCCATCTGGTAAAAAATAAAATTGGCGTAGTTGACGCTAAATCTGTTGGGTCTTGCGATATTTCAGAAGTCAACATCAAATCTCTTATGTGATCTATAGCCATAATTACCATGACTAAGCCTCGCAAAAAGTCTATAGATTGCTGTCTATTATTTTTCATAGTTAAATGTTTTAGAGATTAAACATATAATGGAAGTATTAGGAAAAGATAGTTGATTTACTTTTGTTCCTCTACATGTTTAAAGCTTTTCCACTAAATTGAGGGCACTTCCTAAAATAAAAATGAGGGAAGAAAGACTCTCTTTTCCCTCATTTCATTCCTTAATACAAGTTAATTGTCTTGTAGCAAAAATCTATTTTTTAAATCAAAAAAATCATAAAAGCTCTTCAGGCAAAACTTATCTTTGGGTCTATAGATTTTTCTTTTTCAGTTCCGAAACAGCATAATTAGCAGCTCTTGCCGTAAGCGCCATAAAAGTCAAAGAAGGATTTTGTGTAGACACCGAGGTCATACAAGCACCATCTGTCACAAACACATTTTTACAATTGTGAAACTGATTCCACTTATTCAACATAGATGTTTTAGAATCTTTTCCCATACGAACACCTCCCATTTCGTGAATATCCAAGCCAGGAGCTTTATCTGGCTTATCATGGGTTTTAATATTCATAAAACCAGCAATAGTCAGCATTTCGGTCATTTGCTCATGAAAATCTCGAATCATTTTTTCATCATTATCATCATACCCTACCGAAATACGCAACTGAGGTATTCCCCAAGCATCTTTCAAGGTTTTATCTAGTGCCACAAAGCTACTTTCTTTAGGAATCGTTTCGCCCATCATGTGCGAGCCTACTTGCCAATTTCCATAGTTTCTTTTATCTAAATTAGCCTTCAAATCGTCTCCAAAACCACTGGTATCATACGCAATATTTCTGCTCGACCCAAAACCTGCGGCATATCCTCTCAAGAAGTCGGTTTCTTGCTTTTGCACATTTCTAAAACGTGGTATGTAACTACCATTAGGTCTAATCCCATCAGACATGGTATCTTTAAACCCTTCATACTCTGCGGTAATTGTCGTTCTAAAATTATGAAAAGCAATGTATTTACCAAGTAAGCCATTATCATTACCCAAACCATTCGGAAAACGGTGCGAAGTAGAATTAAGCAATATCAAATTGGTATTCAAACAAGCCGCATTCACAAAAATGATTTTGGCATAATATTCGGTCATTTGCTTGGTATGGGCATCTATTACCCTAACACCTGTAGCTTTATTTTTTTGTTCATCAAATATGATTGAATGCACCACCGAATCTGGTCGTAAGGTCATGTTACCCGTATTGAGCGCCCAAGGGATTGTTGAAGAGTTACTACTAAAATATCCACCATAAGGGCATCCTCTTTGGCATAAAGAACGGTTTTGACACTGACCTCTTCCCTGTTTCAAGTGAATAGGTTGAGGCTTGGTCAAATGTGCACAACGACCAATAATCACAGGGCGAGTATTGTTATAATGTTTTGCCATTTGTTGAGAAAAATGTTTCTCAACACAAGACTGCTCATGCGGAGGCAAAAATTCTCCATCAGGTAATTGAGACAAGCCATCTTTATTGCCACTAATTCCTGCAAATTTTTCGACATGGCTATACCAAGGAGCCAACTCGTTATAGCTTATTGGCCATTCTACGGCAAAACCATCTCTTGCTGGACCTTCAAAATCATATTGTGACCAGCGTTGCGTACCACGTGCCCACATCAACGACTTGCCTCCTACTTGATAGCCCCGTATCCAGTCAAACGGTTTTTCTTGGACATAGGGATGTTCGTTGTCTTTAACAAAAAAATGCGCCGCATCCTCGTTAAAGGCATAACATCTGCTAACGATAGGATTGGCATCTTTAACTGCTTTAGGTATTTGATTAAGATGTTCAAATTCCCAAGGATTCATCATGGTCGTTGGATAGTCGGTCACATGTTTGACATCACGACCACGCTCAAGCACTAAGGTTTTGAGTCCTTTTTCGCTTAGTTCTTTGGCAGCCCAGCCACCACTTATTCCTGAGCCAACAACTATGGCATCGAAAGTTCTTTCTTTAATTGAATCTATATTAAAATATGACATGTGATTTTTCGGATAATAAAATGGGTGAGATAACAAGAATATGTTTTTCAGACTATTTTACAGGGACACAACCATGATAATACCCTGGAGCCATATTAAAATGCAGGATATTGGTCATGACGTACTCCGAGTTCAAATACCCTCTAATAGTCAAGCCTTTAACAAGTGCTACAAAGTCCTTTGCTACGGGGCTATCCGAAGTAGACATCTCTTTTAATACTTTTTCACGTTCAGTTTTCGAAGCTTGCGAAAAAGATTTTTGATTCATTTTTTCCGAAAATTCATTACATAAATTTAATCCTTGAGCATACGCCTGTTGTGCTTCTGAACCATAGCAGTCCCGAATCATTCGGTCTACTAGCGCATGAACCTTCAGCGACTTTGCACCAGGGGTTGTCGTTTCAGGAATGATGGTTTCTACGACTTCGCCCAATAAATCGAGCGAGCCAGCATGAATGGGTTGAGTCGTTTGAGAGAGACTTTCGGGTGTCCAAGCCTGAGCCCACGAAGGCCAAGCAATAGCAGCTCCTACGGCCATTGAGAGGTTTTTGATAGCAGAACGCCTTTTCATAATTAATAAATTGGGTTTAAAATAGCTAAAGAGTCTTCAATTGATTATTGGGATGACTCTAATCAAATTAACAGATTTTGTCATAAATTCTTATCCCTATCTATCCGTAAAAAAACGCACCAAGTAACATATTACTGAAATTATCTTTTTGAATGCTGTTTAATATATCCAAACGAGAAATTTGCAAAATCTGTTTTGTATAAAATTTAAGCTATTTTTGTTTCAAAAAATCTATTGAAGAAACAATTCCATCATCTTATTTCTAATAATCTATGAAAAAAAGCATATTATTTTTCCTGTTGCTGTTTGTCCAATTTATTGGATTTGGAGCCACCGTCGATACGATTCAGGTAAATAGTCAGTTTTTGAAAAAGAAAAGTCCTATTGTTGTAGTAACGCCCCAAGCCTATACGACATCTAATGACAAACGTTTTCCTGTTATTTACTTCCTCCACGGCTACAGTGGCAATCATCGTTCATGGGTAGAGTCTTCACCAGATTTTCAACAACTTGTAGACCAGTATCAGGTAATTGCAGTGTGTGTAGACGGTGGATATGATAGTTGGTATTTCGATAGTCCAATAGCGGCATCCTATCAATATGAATCGTATATTTCAAAAGAACTCATTCCGTTTGTTGATAACAAGTTCAAAACCAAAGCAGAACCCAATGGAAGAGCCATCACAGGCTTGAGTATGGGCGGACATGGTGCTTTGTATTTGGGCACTCGTCATCCTGAGCTATTTGGTGCTATGGCAAGTATGAGTGGTGGAGTAGATATTGTTCCATTTCCTAACAACTGGAACATCAAAGGACGACTTGGGAAATATGAAGAAAATAAAGATGTTTGGGAAAAAAATGCAGTAATCAATCAAACCTTTGCTCCTACTCAAACTATTTTGATTGACTGTGGGATTGATGACTTCTTTATTGGCGTAAATCGTGCTTTGCACCAAAAACTTATGGATAACAAAATTCCACATGAATACACTGAACGCCCAGGCGCTCATAATTGGCAGTACTGGTCTATATCTGTAAGAAATCATTTTTATTTCTTCAATGCTTTTTTTAACAGAATCAAATAGTCGAACAATACTAAGGACTAACAAATCATTACAGATATAAAAAAATAGCCCAAGCTTTCGCTTGGGCTTTTAATATTTAGCTTTCAGAAGCCATTGACAAATTCATCAAAACTTGGCGACTGCCTAATGATTTCTCCTGAACTTTTTCTTTAAATCGTTTTAATTGAACTTTCAAAGCTTCAATCGCAATGTCCATCGCCTCTTCAAAAGTTGTAGCCATCTCCCGCACAAATAGTGTAGCCCCCGGCAAACTGATTTTCACTTCTAACGTCTTACCTCTCACTTTTGTATTTTCCCCTCTGTCGAGTCGAAGGAAAACTTCCCCACCTGTGATTTTGTCGTAAAACGTATCCAATTTGTTTAACTTTGATTGGATAAACTCCAACAACTTCTTATCTGCGTCGAAGTGAATTGAATGCACCTGTAATTTCATACGCACTCTAGTTTTAGGTTAAAAGATCATTTTCCCCTCAACGTCGCACTGCTTAATTTTAGTATATAAAATATAAGGCTGAACAGTATATATATCTGATGTGATGTGCTATTGACGCTGAGTAGGATTTGCCCAAGTTTGGAGTTGGGAACTAGCGATACGATACTTTCATCAAAAGGCTAACTCCTCGGACTCCAAACTTATTTTTTCTGTAAAAGCCCTATTCTTTTATAGGACTGAAATACATTGTTGGGCGATTTCCTTAGAATGAATTTAGAAGATTAATTTGATAAATCCAAGCTCATTTTACAGATTCTTCGAATAATCAAAACTATAAATCTTATATATAACAAAACAAGGTAATAATCTTGAAATTGTACAAAAAATAAGAATTTGCCAAGAATTTATTATTTTTAATTCAAGAAAAAATTAAACTTTTCCGTGTTAATAAAGCCTACATTATGCCGTTATTAACTCTGTATCAGGCTTTTTCCATTCTATTCTGAGCACCTTAGCTCGTAGATTTATGCTCTCAAAAAACCTTAACCAATAAAGTTGTTGGTTAGAAAGACTATCTGTAGGAGACTTTACTTCTATAAATTGATAGTCGCCATCGTCCCAAATAAATAGATCAGGAAAGCCCCTAACATTTTCACGGAGGTTGCGAGCCATTTCAAGCATCACTGCTTTTACCTGCTCACTCGAAAGGCGTTCTAACAAAGTAATCACCAAGGGAAACAAACCTCCGTACCAGTCCACCAACGGATTGGTAATACCATATTTTTCAAAGAAGGTTTGATTCAAAAAGACATTCCAAGCGTCGGGGTCGTCAAGTATTTCGAGACGTTCTTCCATCTTTTGTTTACGCTTTTCAAAAAATGTAGGTTTAAACAAATCTGAAGGCGAGCGCTGGAGCGGATGATGGATTGCCATACTTTCTGTATCAAAAATAATATCCCAAAAAAGCAAGCCAAATAAACTTCGCCAAAGGTGATTTTCGGTAAATGCGGCCTTTTTATTGAGCTTTTCGTAATGCGCAATTACCCCAAATTCGACTTGACGTTGCCACGATTTATCCAAAGCTAGCACATCTGCTTCATGAAGTTTATCAGTGACGGCCTTTTTAACTTTTTTCTTGGCATTTTGTGCCTCTAGTTTATTGAAAAAATCAAGTGCAAAAAACTGTTCATCAGCATTTTGAGGCTCTGACAAAATCAATTCGCAAAGCGCTTGTGCTTCTTCTAGATTTTTAATTTTATGTAAAATCCTTACTTGTCTTTCTCTTGAAGGAGGTTCGTGTGTAAGTCGAAATACAGGCAAAGCTAGGTCAGGCAATTTGGCTTTTTCAAAAAAACTTCCAACCTTCAAAGCAAACCTTGCATAACTAGGCTGAGCTATTTCAGCAAGTGATTCCTTATGCTTTTCGGTCCAAGTCATAAACCAGTGATATATCTCTTCTGGCGTAATATTTTGTTCCTGCATTTCATAAAAATCTTCTCTTGCTAAACTCACTTTAAATTTATCTTCCGCTTCTTGTCTACTCTGAAAATGCGGAACCAATTGGTCCATATCATAATGCTCATAAGTCTGAAAACCCAAATCTCGCACCACAAATTCGGTCATATCTCCATAACGACTTCCAAAAAATAAAAACTTGAGCATTTGAACTTCTTCCTCATAATTAACTTTTATGATAGCAGGTTTTTCTGAAATTTCAGGATTGAGCCACGCCACCATTTCGTCAAACGAAGCCGATTCTAAAAGCCAATCGAGTAATTCCTCTTTTTTGAACGCATTTTTACCTTTAACATCCAGATTCAGCATTTTGGCTAACTGAATCAGTTCTGGCTTATTAAGTATATCCAAAACGTTTCCTGCCCAAGTAATATGCTCATGATTGAGTGCAGATAGAAAATTTTGAGCGATCAAAGCATCAAGTGTTGCATCTATATCTTCGATTTCAGCATACTTCAGTTTATCTGTTTTGAAGAATGATCCACGACGATTTGAGAAACGGATATACAAACATTGTTCATCTTCGCTGAGCGCCTCAAATGCCTGAATAAAAGCATTTTCCTGCTCATTGAGAATTGGGGCATATTTCTGTTTGATAAAGTCTAACAGATACTGAAAATAGGTTAAATAATATTTGGGAGGGAGTTCCTTTTTATCGATTGGTATCATAAGATTGAATTGAGCTACAAATGTAAGATTTGCAATAACAGAACGGAATAGCCACCCGAATAATTCAGGAATGAAGAAGACTTAAAATATTTTACTCAAAATAGTACAAATACCGAAGCTAGCTTTGGTATTATTTTAATATTCTTTTAAAAAATGTAACTTATTACATAATCTCTAATTAAAAATACTCAAATGATTGTGTTTTTTCGTGAATTATTCTTGAAAAATGTATATTTGCCTCGAAGATTTTTAAAGGAAAATCCACGAAGCATCGATATTGTAATAATTTTACAAAATCTTAATTTTACGTAATATTATTTTGAAATAACTAGACGTTTCGTAATTTTTCTTTGTTGATTCATAAATCTCCCAATTATAAACAACTATTAACAAAAGAGAAAAAATGAAGACTGTCAATTCCTACAATTTTGCAGGCAAGCGTGCGTTAGTCCGTGTTGACTTTAACGTTCCATTGAATGAGCGTTTCGAAATCACTGATGATACTCGTATTAAGGCAACTATTCCTACAATCACCAAAATTCTTAACGATGGTGGTTCGGTTATCTTGATGTCACACTTGGGAAGACCAAAAGACGGTCCAACTGAAAAATATTCATTGAAGCACTTAGTAAACCCATTGTCAGTAGTATTTGGTCGCAAAGTTAAATTTGCTGATGATTGTATCGGACAATCGGCTATCGATCAAGCTGCTGCTTTGCAACCAGGTGAAATCCTTTTGTTGGAAAACCTTCGTTTTTACAAAGAAGAAGAAAAAGGAAATGTTGAGTTTGCTGAAAAATTGTCAAAATTAGGCGATGTTTGGGTAAATGATGCCTTCGGTACTGCTCACCGTGCACACGCTTCTACAGCAGTAGTAGGTCAATTCTTCGAAGACCGCGTATGTGGTTATGTAATGTTGGCAGAAATCGAAAATGCTAAAAAGATTTTAGAAAGTGCTGAGCGTCCATTCACGGCTATCATGGGTGGTTCTAAAATTTCAGATAAAATTTTGATTATCGAACGTCTTTTAGACAAAGTAGATAACCTTATTATTGGTGGTGGTATGACTTATACTTTCTCTTTAGCAGAGGGTGGTAAAATTGGTAAGTCTATCAACGAACCTGATAAAGTAGAATTAGCAAAATCATTGTTGGAAAAAGCTGAAGCTAAAGGTGTAAAAATCTATATGCCATTAGACAATACTTGTGCTGACAACTTTAGCAACGATGCTAATCGTCAAATCGTAAGTCGTGGCGAAATTCCTGATGGCTGGGAAGGTCTTGACATCGGTCCTGAATCTGTAAAATTGTTTAGCGAGGTAATTGCTAACTCTAAAACAGTTCTTTGGAATGGCCCAATGGGTGTATTTGAATTCCCTAACTTCGCTATTGGTACCAACGCTATCGCTGATGCAGTAGTAAAAGCTACTGAAGAAAACGGTGCATTCTCATTAATCGGTGGTGGCGACTCGGCTTCGGCTGTAAACAACGCTGGTTATGGCGACCGTGTATCTTATGTATCTACTGGTGGTGGTGCATTGTTGGAATACATGGAAGGAAAAGTTTTGCCAGGTGTAGCTGCTTTATCATAAGCCAGTTAGCATTTTCTAACGTAAAATTAAGATAAGTGAGGTAATATTTGCCTCACTTTTTTTGTTGCTATTTCATAAGGATTTAATAATAGATTGAGCTAAAAGTGATACTTTCGAATGCGTTTTTCTAAAAAGTCGTAAAATCACTGCGCTCAATCGCAAATCACTCAAAATTTCTGGATATTTTGTAGCAATGAAATTTCAAACAGCCCCCATTAGTACTCAAGCCCAATATTTGCTGAATGACAGTCGACAGCTTTCATCTCCAAGTTCTTCCATTTTCTTTGCCATAAAAGGGCTTCATCATGATGGGCACCAATATTTGGATGATTTGTACCGCAAAGGCGTACGTGAATTTGTGGTCGAAAAATCCGCCTGCACAACAGGAGTCATGCGTGAGCTTTCACACATGCCAGAAGCAAAAGTTTGGCAAGTCGAAGATAGTATTTTGACGATGCAAGAAGTGGCTGCGCAGCATCGTGCTCAGTTTGCAATTCCTGTAATTGGGGTCACTGGTAGTAACGGTAAAACAGTAGTAAAGGAATGGTTGTCGCAATTATTGGCCAATCGTTTCCAGATTGTCAAAAGTCCTAAAAGTTATAATTCGCAAATTGGAGTTCCTTTGTCTGTCTGGCAAATGAACAAAGCTCATACACTGGCAATATTCGAGGCAGGCATTTCTCGTCCTGAAGAAATGAAGGCTTTGCAAAAGGTTATTCAACCTACTATTGGGATTTTTACTAATATTGGTACAGCTCATAATGAGTTTTTTGCAGAAACTAGTCAGAAAATTCGTGAGAAAATGAAGCTATTTGCACAAGCAAAAACCTTCATATATTGCTCCGATTATGTTGAGATAGATGAGATAGTAAAGAAGGAGTTTATTTTTGAAAATCCTTCTTGTAAAATCCTTTCATGGTCGAGAGTACTACCATTCGGAATTAGAGTAGACTGGGAAGTGGGGCTACAAAACACGCTTGTAACTTTACAGTTAGATGACCCAGATACCGAAAAAGAGGACTTACCGTTTCAAGGTGGACATGCCATGAAACTAGACGTACCATTTACAGACGAAGCCTCTATTGAAAATGCCATTCACTGTATTGTCTCAATGATTCATTTGGGTTATAATGAATTAGAAATCCAAGCCCGTCTACAAATCCTTCGCCCGATTTCGATGCGACTCGAAATGAAGCAGGGTGTCAGAGGAAACTATCTAATAGATGATACGTATAACAATGATTTAGCAGGTTTGACTATAGCGCTCAACTTTTTAAATCAGCAAAAGCAAAGAGAAACAAAAGTGCTGATTTTGAGCGACTTGTTAGAAACAGGCGTTATCGAAGGCGAACTGTACAAACATATTGCACATTTGGTCAAAGCTAAGCATTTGGATATGGTAATCGGAATAGGTGAAATCATTACCCGCAATTGCAGTTTGTTTTCGATTCCTGCCAAAAATGGAGTACATCAAGGAGCGTTACATTTTTTCAGATCTACCCAAGATTTTCTTGAAAGTAAATTAATAAAAGAAATTAAAGATAGTGTGATTTTGGTGAAAGGGGCACGCAAATTTGGCTTCGAACAGGTTGTCAGTAAATTAGTTAAGAAAACCCATGGCACCATTCTCGAAATCAATTTAGATGCTATTACACACAATCTTAATTATTACAGAGATAAAATCGGTCAACAAACCAAAATCATGGTAATGGTTAAGGCATTTGCTTATGGGGCAGGAAGCACCGAAGTAGCCAACCTTTTACAGTTTCATGGAGTAGATTATCTAACTGTAGCGTATGCAGACGAAGGTGTTGCATTGAGACAAAATGGTGTTTATTTACCCATAATGGTCATGAACCCATCACCAAACGATTTTGAGCAGATTGTTCAGCATAATCTTGAACCTGAAATCTACAGCAAGCGAATTTTAAGAGAGTTTTCTGAATACATAGATGAGCACCATCTTACTGCCAAAATCCATATCAAGCTCGATACGGGAATGCACCGTTTGGGCTTTGAAAAACATGAATTACCAGCCCTTTTGGAGGTATTGACCTGTAATCCAAACTTATGGGTTTCTACCATTTTTAGTCATTTGGTTGGTGCCGATGGTGCTGAACATGACGATTTTACCAGAAAACAAGCAGCACTTTTTACTGAAATGGCCGATGAAATTTCTGAAGCAATCGGTTATTTCCCTTCAAGACACCTAGCCAATTCCGCAGGAATAGCTCGCTTTCCTGAGGCTCGTCTGGATATGGTTCGTTTGGGAATTGGGCTATACGGTGTTGCAGCTACTCCTGAAGACCAAGCGCAATTACAAACCGTAGGAACACTCAAAACGGTTATCTCTCAAATCAAAACAGTCGAAGCCCACGAAACCGTAGGTTATAGTCGCAAAGGTATTCTCAACCGAAAAACCAAAACAGCCACGATTGCCATTGGTTATGCTGATGGTTTTGATAGAGGGTTTAGCCGTGGTAATGGCGAAGTGCTAGTACATGGGATACGTTGTAAGGTAATTGGCAATATTTGTATGGATATGTGTATGATAGATGTGACAGATGTACCTAATGTACAAGAAGGCGACGACGTAATTATTTTTGGGAAAGATTTATCCATAATAGAGCTGGCTCAAAAAATAGACACCATTCCTTATGAAATTTTGACAAATGTGAGCGAGCGAGTCAAGAGAGTTTTTTTCCAAGTGTAGAAAAAAAAGAAAAACGGTGTCAGCATAGCTGTCACCGTTTTTTAATAACCCTTCAGAACATTATTCTTACTATCCAATTATTAATACTAATTATTTTCTAAAGATATAAAAATGGTTAATTTATTACAAGACAAAGGTATAAAAAACTTCTCAAACTATTGCAAGTGAATTTGCAAAAAATTGCAATAGTTTGAGACCTTTTTTCAAAGTTTTGCGAAAAAAAACATTTTACTCTAGGATATTAGTAAGAAATAATTGTAAATTTGACTACTTACTATAATAAAATAGAAGCGCTTGCAATCTTACGCAAGCGTGGGCCTTTAAAGGTTTAAAGTTATGCTTAAAGAAGAACGTCAACAACTAATTCTAGAAAAGTTAGGAACTGACAAGAAAGTAACATTAGTAGAGCTGGGACAAATATTAAATGTCTCGTATGATAGTGTAAGGAGAGATGTTATAGAGCTAGAAGACCGAGGACTCTTGAAAAAAGTACATGGAGGGGCTATTGCCAATTCGTACTTATCAATGAAAGCAAGTCGTGGTTTGGGTATTGCCAACAATGAGTTTAATATCATTACAAAAAAGGCTCAAAAACTCATTGAAAACCATTCTATTGTATTGATGGATGGAGGTACAACCAACTTTTATATTGCCGAACAATTACCTAAAAGTTTGGAAATCACTGTAGTTACTAACAATCCTCATTTGGCAACTGCATTGGCTGAACATCCCAAAATAGAAGTAATTTTGCTAGGTGGCTCATTTTACAAGCGATATCAAATAACTCTTGGCAATAAAACAATGCAAGATTTAGAGCATATTAATGCCGACCTTTACTTCATGGGCATCAATAGCATTCATTCACAAAAAGGATTAGCTATCAGACAGTATGAAGAATCGTTATTGAAACAAAAAATGATGAGCGTTGCCAAAAAAACGGTAAGCTGTGTGATTGAGGAAAAAATGAATAGGATCGAAAACTACAAAGTATGTGATGTGGATGATTTGGATTACCTGGTTACAAGCCTTAATCCAAATGAAAAAATCCTACAACCTTTCAAAGGTAAATCTGTCGAAATCCTATAGTTTGCATAAATTTGCAAATACTTGCATAAAAAAAGGTGCTATCACTAGCACCTTTTTTTTATTATTTGGCATCCAAAATTACTTAAGAGCAATTGGCATTTGAGCATGAGCCGTTAGAATTGCACTTGCAACCAATAACAGAGCTCCAAGAACAAAAAATAAACCAGGTTTTGTCCCAGGAATACTCGACGTACCTAAAGTAGAATCATAAGGATTTTCAGGATTGAAGCGAACCTCAACTTTTTCACCTACTTGACTAATTCTTGGCATGCCAGTTTCAGATTCTATCTTAAATGTTCTTCCTTTGAAGCTGAATGATACTACAGGAAAATAGATTGGAGACTGCCCCATTTTGTCGCTACGTTCGTAACGTTTACTTACCTCTACAATTTCACCTTCTGTAATTTGTGAATGCTCCAACCATGATTGACGCTTTCTAGAAATTACTAAACCTAACACTATCAATGCAACAGAAACTACCATGAATATAACCATCACTACTGGCGGTACACCAGTAAATGGTTGAGTCGGACGACCCGAGATTAACAAAATCGAAGCAAACACGCTTTCCATACTCTTCTAAGATTTTTTGTGATTGTCTAAACCGTTGGTTACTTAGACCATTTTATGATTCAAATATCCGACTAAAGTATCAGAAAATCAAGCAGTTAAAGCTCACCTAAAAAATCTCATCATCTTCTAAAACAACCCTAAAAATCTTTAATTTTATCTTTTTTGAGAAGATTTATAGATTTTTAAAACCTATTTTTTTAGAAATTAATATTTTTTTGAAAAAATACATTGATTTTGCAACCAAACTTAGAATAAAAAATATTTTTTGATTTATGGTAATTATTTTTTGTACTTTTTGTAGTTAAAAGCTTTATAAATCAACAGTTCTATAAGCCAAAATACTATTTAATAATGATAGAGGATTCATATTCACCCTATTTTTGTTAAAAAAGTATATTTTTACTCAAATTAGGTTTACAAAACAAGTCATATCTTACAAAAACATAAAAAAATATTTTTTTCTAACTGAGTAAAATCACATTTTATACAAATTTCCAATATGAGTATTTATTACTAGATCACAGCCACCCTTTTCGCTTAAACCCTATCAGCATTAGGATAACCATAACAATCATAACTATCCAAACAACTGGGTAACTGTATTGCCAATGCAATTCGGGCATATTATCAAAGTTCATCCCATAAATACCAGCCACAAATGTCAACGGCATAAAAATGACTGAAATCACCGTGAGTACCTTCATGATATTGTTCATTTTGTTACTCACTTGCGATAAATACAAATCCATTAAAGAAGCGATCAAATCTCGATGTGAATCTATATTTTCAATTAATTGTGACGTGTGATCGAGTACATCTCTAAAATAAAGTGAGGTATAATGCGTAATACTAGGGTAATCTTCACGAAGGAGAGTTGCAATCATTTCACGTAATGGATAGATAGATTTTCGCAAAATCATTTCCTCTCGCTTTAAACCGTACAGCTCTCGCATTGCCAATGGTTTGGCATCTTCAATAATATCCTCCTCCAATCGCTCAATCTCATCAGAAAGACAATCCAGACACATAAAGTAAGTATCTACCACCAAGTCAATTAGACAATAAATCAAGTAATCTACCCCATTTTTACGAGTCTTACCAGCCGATGCTATAATTCGATTTTGAACAGGTAAGAAAATATCAGTAGTTCGCTCTTCCTGAAATGAAAGGACACAATTATCTATCAAGACTAAACTCAAATGCTCGCTTTCTATCTCTCGTGTAGTAGCGTTATAATTGAGCATTTTGAAAGTAAAAAAAAGCTGATTCCCTTCATAAGACTCAAACTTAGGCTTTTGCTCAGTATTCATGATATCCTCCAAAATAAGTGGATGAAGATTAAAGATTTCGCCAATCGTTGCAATCACTTGTGGCTCGTGAATACCGTCGATATTGAACCAATGTCGTTTCGTTTTGCTTAACTCTAGCTGATTCAAATCTGCAAAATGCGGAATTTGACACACTTTATATTCCTCATTATTATATTCAATCCAAGTGATTTTGGTAGCATAGTTTACATCTTCCCCAACATAAGTAAGTGTTCCAGGGGAAGTACCTAAAGTTGATTGAGAATGATTCCTTTTACGTTTAGACATACGGAGAGTTTTGAGTTATAAGCATACAGTATTGAACACAAATACCTATTATTCAATTATTTATATAATCGAATCAAATATAACAATGAGCATGCTTATTTGTTTTGATGGTGAATGTTCAAAAATATTTTATTACTATTAAAATCTATTTGTGCTAAGTTGAGATAGTTTTGTGGCTATCAAATAATAGTTTTTAGATATTTGTCAAAGATAAATGTTTAATCGAAAATCAAAACAAAACCATAAGATGCAACATGTTGAACATATCGGTATTGCGGTAAAGAGCCTATCTGAATCCAATACCTTATTTAGTAAATTATTGGGCGTATCACCTTACAAACAGGAAGGCGTAGAGTCAGAAGGTGTTTTGACTTCTTTTTTCCAGACAGGTCAAACAAAAATTGAGCTTTTGGAAGCAACCAACCCTGATAGTCCCATTGCTAAATTTATTGAGAAAAAAGGGGAAGGAATACACCATATTGCCTTTGAAGTTGAAGACATTGAAACCGAAATGGCAAGATTAAAATCAGAAGGTTTTATTCTATTAAACGAAGTTCCCAAAAAGGGTGCAGACAATAAATTAGTTTGCTTTTTACACCCAAAATCAACCAATTCAGTATTGGTTGAATTGTGTCAAACGATTCGATAATGAATATCTGGTTTTAGATTTTTTTACTCTTTAACTATTCTTATCAGTAAAAATAAAAGGAGCTCTTCAAATCAATGAGAGCTCCTTTCTATTTATATCAAAAATCTGACATCAGTAATACTTAGTATCTTTTCACTTTTAAGTCTTGTAAACCACCTTCAAAATTAATTAAGATTTTTTTGCTTGCTTTATCATAATTTGGTGATTCCCAATAGTCTCCTCTTTTGGTAAACCCATCGAAGTTTTTCGAGTTTAATCCTCCATCCACTTTGATACGACAACCTACACCTTGCGGAACTTCAAATTCAATTGAAGTAAGTCCAGATTCTACGTTCACAATCATATTGTCAGCCAAATCACCTAATTTGATGTCGGTTTTGGTTACACCTGTTTTGATGTCCAACTGTTTGATACGATACGTAGACAAATCGAAATCCGCTTTACCTGCACCAAATTCAAACTTCATGTTCCAAAGCACATTGGGATTAAATTTCAAGTCAACTTTATTGTGACGATCGCTGTCAAAATTGATACCCTCTTTTTTACCAGAAAGTTTAAAATTGACATTAGGATTATCACCTTCTCCTGTTTTTCCCAATGAGATTTTACCAAAATCTAAATCAGCATCAGCTTCAACTAATTCAGAAGTTCCTCCGTCGATGATAAACTCAGCGGCACCGCCATTTAACTCAAAATTAGCAGTTTTGATGGATGAGTTCATCGGCTCAATGATATGCTGTTTACCTCCTGTTCCATAAGAAGACTTATCATCGTTATCGTTGTCATTGTTATCGTTGTTATCATTGTCATGACTGTCATTATCGTCAAAACGAAAATGAAAATCTCTATCGCCATCAAAAACTTCTGACTTTACATCATCGACACAGCTTTTGACCAATACCAGAGGGATAAAAATTGCCATCATTACAATCGAAATAACCGTAGCAGAGCGACTGGTCTTGCCAACAAAGGCCATCAAGCCCATGTATATCAACAGCAGTGGCCACATTCGAGCAATATCGTGCCAGTGGATATGAAACCACCCATATTCTTTTCCGAGGAAGAGGATACCTAATAAAATTAGAAAACCTCCTGCAAATATATTTTTTGAATTCATGGCTTAAAGGTTTTGAAGATTAGAATTGACCGTAATTGTCGTTATTGCCATTTGATTTTCTATCCTTGAAGATGATATAACCACCTACACCGATGAGCACCAAAGGCCATAATTTATGCATATCAAAGCTCGGAATCCATTCGTCCAAGAAGAAGATTAAGCCAAGGCCGATAAGTACGGCACCCCAAATTTTATTCGATTCTTTTTTCATGTCAGGTTTATTAAAGTTGAAAGCAGTGGCATCGTTTACGGTAGTATCCCAAGTATTTTTGACTGGTAAGGCTATCCAAAGGATGATGTACATCCAAAAGAAGAAGCCATGTGATAATACTGTTCCGAAGAAAAATATTAATTGAATAATAACAGTTTCTATTCCGAATCTTTCTGCGAGTCCTGCACAAACACCCCCCAAAGTAGCTTTTGAAGGATTGCGATAAAGTCTTTCGTTCATGATAGTAAGTATTAATTGTTACGAGGTTTGATGCTAGTTTCAAATCAAAGGTTACAGCCTAATTTAGTTAATTATTGGGATATTGTAGCTGTTTTGCCTTGTTTGATGTTCGAAAGTTATGTGGAGACCTAGAATTATCAAGACGAAAATAAACGGACGGCAGTTTTAGAAGGCTAAATGGAATTTTTGGATGGGTCACAAAAAAAACTCCTAATCAAAACAGACTTGATTAGGAGTTTTTGGGGTTATTTATTTTGGCAATTTTGTTCTGGCTTCTTCTAATTTCTTTTGCTGATTGGCAACTTCCTCCTGAATTTTGATTTGATCTTTCTTATTTTGTTCTACATCCGAAAGGAGTTTTTCTAGAGCTACACCATTTTCTTCAATTTTTCTTAACAAACGTTCCTTTTCCTTTTTGTTATCTTCAATCGATTTTACAAGTTTATCTCCTGTTTTAGCAAATTTCTTTTGCTTGTCATTTATATCATCCAAAGCTTTTTGCTGAATCCTTACATTTTCTTGTTGAGTAATAAGGTCCACGAAGTTATTCAGAAACTTTTCGGCTTGAGGATATTGAGAATGTCCTCCATTGATATAGATTTGGTCTTCGAATCCAAAAGAAACAAATATTTTGGTACGGCCTTTATCATAAAATACTCTACTGACTACCATCAATGGAAGGCTCGAAATGCTTGGAATATTAGCTCCTGTAATACGATAAACTCCACTACGACCATCTTCGACACGACCGTATTTGGCTAATTCTTGAGCCCAAGATTCTTTTACATATTTTTCATCGACTGATACCGTTGTGTATAAGCCTTCTTTATTGGCACGGTCAACTTCGAGAGTTCCAGTAAAAACCTGACTAAATGCCGATTTGCCAATAATTAATAGAATAGATAAGATGAGAAGTTTTTTCATGATTTCGAAAATTTTGATTGTGTCTTACCAACGAATTTAGTGCTTATTCGGTTTGATTTCAAGCAACTATTTGAGTATTTGGTAGCTATAAGACTTATATCGCTTTAGGAAGTCACCTTTTGACAAACTATCACAATTTTTTGTCCCTGAGCATCGGTCGTAGCAAAAAGATAGGTATTCCCTCCTTCTTGTATTTTTAGTTTCTCTCTTATCTGTTTTACTGTTAAAGGAAAATTCCTGATAGTAATATTTGCCTGATTATTAGAAATAAATGGAGTAATCGCTTTTTTATCTAGTTTGCAAACCGCCAAAATCTCAAAAGAACGTCCCATAAAATCAGGCTGAAAAACTTCTGAAGTATATAAATGACTATGTGGTGCTATTTTTTGTAAATGAAAATGCTCGCAAGGAAGTTTAAATGCACCTGCTTTTAGCAAGGCTACACTTGGTTCGTATAAATAACGAGCGGGCTGACCAATACTCGGAGCAATTTGCGCTTCTTCTTCTTTGTAAAAACTCAAAGTTTGAGTATCCTGATTTTTATATAAAGCCACACAAGTTATCAGTGGAGCGTCGGTATGGTTTGATTTCAAGTGAAAAAGAACCTCCTTCACTTCGTTATCTACCGAAATTACCCAAATCTGTTTAATACACTTCAATTCTCGAATAGACTGGTCGAGGTCGAGCATAGGAGATGCTTTAATCAGAATATTTTCAGAAAATTGAAAAAGCAAATCTTGATATTTCACCACATCGGGTTCACAATCGCTCAAGGCAAAAACCTTCCCTCCTGCTTCATCACGACGATGCGGGTCGAGGTATATCCATGAAAAATGCGTTTGAGAAGCGTCCTGTGCATTGAGCCAATCCATTGAATTACCAAGAACAAAGGCTATTTGATTTAATCCCAATTGCTCAAAATTGTACGCCACTATCTCTTGAAGCTCTTGGTTTTGCTCAAAATGAAAAGCTTTTTGAAAACCTTGTGCCAAATAAGCCGTATCAACTCCCATTCCGCCAGTCAAATCGGCTAAGCTTTCGCCATGAATCAAACTTGCTTTGAATTGTGCTGTTACTTGCGACGAACATTGCTCTACCGAAAGGTTTGCAGGAAACACTAACTTGGCGTTGGCATACCAATCGGGCAATTTGTGTTGGGCTTTCTGACGAGCTTGAATTTGTTGAACCAACTTGGCTATGGGCAAATGTGGATAACGACGCGCCTGCAACATTAGCTTGCTGGGCTCGTCGTTGAGATGTTCTTGTATAAACTGGATTTCTTCGGGGCTAAATAAAGGAGCGTTCATACCACAAAAGTACTAGAATAAATGCAAGGCAAAAAAAATGCCCCACAGCTTAAACTGTAGGGCTAAGAGTTATAATTCACTTAAACCTGAGTAGTACGCTAAACTTGCGAGGGCTTTTTCATATTTGCTTCGCAAAGATTCAACTTTGACTTTCATGTCGATAAACTTACTTTCACGGGAGTTGATTAGGAAAAGTGTACTTTCGCCTATTTCGAACTTACGTTGTTCTGCCTTTAGTAAAAGTTCCTGATTACTAGTTGCCTGCTGCTGAATAGAAAGCTGGCGTTCGAGGTTTTTTACATCGTTGTAAGCGGCATAAATATCGTTGACTACTTCTCTTTTTGCCAAATTATATTCAAAACCCGTCGACAATTGCTTAATACGTACTTGCTCTAATTTACCTCTCTCTTTTCGTAAAAAAATTGGCATCACAAATTCAACACCCATTTTATGATTATCAAAAGAGATACCGCCTTCTGGACCATAATTGCTATTAAGCGTTTTGGTAATAAAGTTAAAATTGAAATTCAACTGCGGCTTCAACAACTCCTTTCTTAGTTTTTCTTCTAAGCCCAATTGTTTGATTTTGACATCCAATTTTACAATTTCAGGGTGTTGTACTTTTGCTTGAGTAACTAGATTCTGTAAGGTTACCTCGTCGAGTTTTCGAGTCGGAATTTTAGGGGGAATAGCTCCCTCAGGTAATTCCAATGGGTTTTCGTTGATGTCCCACAAATAATTGGAAAGAGCCAAACGAGTATTCTGTAATTCGACATACGCTTGTTCTAACGCTACCTGACGGTCTTGTAAAGTAATTTTGGCTTCTACAGAATCAATCGCAGCTTGCTCGCCAATGGTAGCACGTTCTTTGGTCGCTATATATCGAGTATTGGCCAAATTCAAACCTTCTTGAATAAACTGTAATTGCTGATAGCTAAACCACCATTCCCAATAGGCTTTTGAGGCAGATAACACGGTTTTGTTTATTAACTTCAATCGTTCTGCTTCAGAAATTGTTTTTGCCAATTGTGCTTGTTTCAAGGTTGTACGACGTGCGTCGATAATCATGCCTTGCCCAATAGGTACTGTTATTCCTGCGACTAATAATTCGGGCGATTCTTCGGGTAAAAGTTTTTTACCTGTACGATTTTCATACCCTAATTTTAAATCTGTACCTGTCCAAACAGGCACTTTCAAGGCATTTTCCCAACGATTATAATACTCACTCCCACCCAAAGCCTTGCGGTCGAGCGTGGAGCTAAGTTTAGGATCAAACTGACCTTTGGCTTGCATAATTTCGGTGTCGGCATCGCGCAGATACAAATCGGCTTGCTTTACCGTTGGGTGATTTTTAAGCACCAAACTTTTAAAATCCTCAAAACTAAATACTGTCTGAGCAGATACACTAAAGCCAGTAAGGCTACAGAGTACAAGAATAAAAAAGAAAGGTTTGACAAGAAAAGCACCATTATGTGTGTTATTCTGCATCTTTATCATTTTTTATCTTCTTTTTTAGCGAGTTTTTCTGGTTTCTTTTCTTCTGGTTCGTTCTTCAAATTTGCAGGGAAGGCATTGAGCTGACGCCACACTTCGTACCAAATAGGTACATTGTCGAGCATAACCCAGCCTACTACACCCGACCCCATACGAAGTTGTTTTGGCCATGGCCCCTCACCTTTTTTCGGAACTACCAACATACGGTATTCGCCACCTTTGCTATCTACTCGGTCGATAACTTTTACTATACCGCCAAAAGTACCTACCGAAGTAGACGGCCACCCTGAAAACACCAAAGCTGGCCAACCTTCAAACTGCAAGCGCACCTCACGACCTTCTTGGATAAGTGGTACGTCCATGGCTTTTACATAAAGTTCCACTGCTGTATCTGGATTAGACGGCTGAAGTGTACAGATAGACTCCCCTTCTTTGATGGTTTCGCCAATACCTGCTTTCAAGGCTTTTACCACAAAGCCATCTTGTGGGGCACGAACAACATATTGTCCTAGGCGATAATCTACATTGGAGATTTTGTTTTGTAATTGCGACAATTCGTACTCTCCAGTAGCTACTGACGACAAGGCTGTGCTTTTATCAGATTCAGCCTTTGAGATTTTCTCCGCATATTCTGCATTTACAGAGTTCAGTTCGATACGGGCATTGATGAGCTCTTGACGAGAAACCAACAATTTATTTTGTACCGAAACATACTTTGCTTTTGTTTCTTGCAATTTGAGCTTACGAGATTCTAGTTCGCTCAACGATACAATTCCGCCATTTTTGTATTGGTCTTCGCCACGATCATAACGCACCTGAGCAATATTGACTTGTACTTGTTCTGCCAACATATCGGTACTATCCGACACTACTTTGGCTTGATTTTGTTTTACCTTATTTTTAGCTTTTTGTAAACTAAATTGTTGGTTTTGTTGCAAAGCCACAATTTGCGATTCAAGGGCTTTTACTTTGACATGATAACTTTCGATAGCAGATTTTTTGGCAGCAAGTTGCTCCTGTAATCTTACTGAAAGGTTTTTATCAAAATAGTCGTCCTTGATTTCGGAAACCACTAAAATCGTATCGCCTTTTTCGACAAAGTCACCTTCTGTAACTAGCCATTTTTCGATTCGACCTGCAATGATATTTTGAATATTTTGCGGGCGGTCTTTGGGTGTAAGCGCTGTAATATCGCCTTTTCCATTGATGTTTTGTTGCCAAGGCAAAAACATAATAAGCAACAAAACAACCCCAATTCCGATAAGCCATCTTTTTAAGATGACCGCTGACCGTGGCGTATGTAAAGTGTTGAGAGAGTATAAATCAAACTCCTCATGAACACGGTCGTGAACTTTTTGTTTTGATATATTTAACATGAGTAAATTCTTAAAATTACGTTTGAAATAATTGTTTTGGCTCAAAGCCTCCTGTTCAACAACTAATCCACCAATGACATAAACTTATCGTTTTTCATAAGCTCATCAAATGGCCCGTCCAATACGATTTCACCTTCGTTCATTACTAAAACCCTATCGCAAGCTGCCATAACCATTGGGTCGTTTGAGATAGTGAGTAAAGTCCAAGGATTTTGTTTGTCGGTCAAAAACGAGATACATTTCATACGTTCGGCCTTGTGTAGCTCGCGATAGATGTCGGTAATCATCAACAACTTTGGTTTTTCGACTACGCATCTCGCCACCGATACTTTGGCTATAAAGCTTTCTGAAAAACGCTTGCCTCCTGCAATCATTTGGGTACTGAGTCCGTCTGGCAACTCAGCGATTATGTCCTGCATATTGAGGCTTTGGAGCGCCCATTGCAAATCTTCGAAAGTGATGTTTTTGCGCCCCATAACTACGTTATCTATTAACGAACCATCAAAAATCAAGTCTATTGCAAGATTACGCTCGATAGCATCACGAACTGCGTTAAGGTTGAGGTCACGAATAGAAATACCATTATAAGACACTGAGCCTTCGTATTCAGTAAAAATAGCAGATAAGATTTTGAGCAACGTTTCTTTTCCCGAACCATTGGTACCAGTGATACAGATGCTTTCGTTGGGCTGAACATCCAAATTCAGGTTTTTCAAAACCTTCTTATTTCCATCTGGATATTTATAACTCAAGTTTTGCAACTTGATAGCCATTCCTTCTGTGTGCTGGTTAAAATCGTAGTTTAAGCCCGTTTGGCGCTCTAGAGGAAGGTCGGTAACTGTACCCATTTTTTCAACGGCTGTTAGCAAATCAAATACAGTTTCGATACTACCAATCAATTTTTCGACAGAGTTTACTACTAGTACAATGATAATCTCAGAGGCCACAAACTGCCCAAGCGTAATTTGTCTGTCAATAACTAAGGCTGTCCCCAAAATCAGGAGCAAACCTGTAATAAATGCTTTGAAGAATACCGCATTCCCAAAAAGTATTAACAATACATTGAAATGTTTTTTACGGTATTTGAGATAGTTATTAACCAAATAATCCATGCGTTGCATAGGCAAATTGGTAGAACCAGCCGATTTGAAAGCATATAACGTACGAGCAATATCTTCAAGCCATTGCGCTACTTTATATTTATACTTTGATTCAATCAAGCTAGATTCGAGTCCTTTGGGTGCATTGTAATAGACTACCAATGATACAACAATGACCATAATAGCCCCAAATGCAATGAAGTAAGGGTGATAAAGCGATAGCAAGATAACTCCAAACAAAATTTGGATTACGGCTGCTGTAACGTCGATAAGTACTTTGGGAAGTGCTTTTTGAACATTGAGAATGTCAAAAAAACGATTCATTAACTCTGGTGCGTAGACCCCTAATAAGGATTCAGATTTGACTCTAGGGATACGATAGGTAAACTCGAAGGCAGCTTTGGCAAAAACTCTTCTTTGAAGAATTTCGACGAGCGTTTGTTGGTAAATTTGTAGGATACCCGAAAAGACAATTCCAAGTATTACGACACCTACTAAGACATAAACAGAACTAAAGAAAAGACCTCCAGATATAAGCCCGATAATGGCCTGAATACCAAGTGGCAAGGTTAGGCTAATGATACCCACTACAATGGCGTAAATATAGATAGTGGTAATATCTTTTTTCTCCTTACGAAGCATATTAAACAGCCTCTGTACAGGAGATAACTGCTCGAAGGCATTAGCCTCCGAAATGTTTTCGAGGGGAAAGACCTTCAAAAATCTAACCTTTCCGTTATTCGATTTGTCGGGAGCTTTTGAGACAGTGGCTGGTCTAAAAGAGGAAGACGAAGCAATAGCCTCTGTTTCGTTATCCAAAATACGCCAAAAGAAAGGCGCATCATCTTTAAGCTTTCTGGATGCTAAAACTGGTCTAATCTCTCCATGAGAATCATCAAAAAATATAATTGGATGAGAGCTTTGCTCGATTAGAACGTGGAACTCTTTGGCGTCTGCGTAGTTTTCGACGACTAAAAACTGTTGTTTTCTGGCTTCTTGGATAAGGTCATTCACAAAATCATAAATGCTATCCTTAGCGTAGGTTCGGGTCGGTGATAGCGGTGACTGATATGTGAAATTGTTAAATTCAGTGCCGTAAAACTCGGTCAGTTTCTTAACGATAAGGCTTAACTGAGTGCTTTGCATGTGGTTGTTGGTTTTTTAAGGTTAATTGTTCACTAACAACAAAGTGTTAGTTTGTCCGAACAGTTTGGAAAGAATCTAAATAAAAATCGAACGCACAAAATTACTTATTATTTTACTTTCAATCGGGAGACTGACATTAATCTTAGATTAGAATTTGTTCCTGTTATGAGCTTTCTCATTGGCCACTATCGAAGAAGTACTTAAATTTGCTTTGACTTTTTTTATTTAGTAATTTAGTCCTAGGTTAAGAGTAATGGTATTATTTCATGAAAAAATAAGCCTTTTTGCTTAAATTTTCTTTTAGATTAAATATCACATTTTTTTCAGACAAACAAAACTAAAAGAGGGTAATTTTCCGTTTATTAAATTTTGGAGATACGCTCCATATCAACCATTGAGGCAAAGCCTTGCTTTGCAAGTCCTTATGTTTAAAGAATTCATTCGGCCACTGATATTACTATTATCTATATGCTGCCAAGTTTATACTGCTAATGCCTTTCAAATCAATACCACTGATTCTTCATTATATGCTCATCAAGCTATAGAAAAAGCTATTTTGTTTGCTAATCAGCATGACAAAAAACAGGCTAATTTTTCTGCTGAAATTTTTATTCAAAATACTGGTAAATGGAATCGAATTCCAAGTATTTGGAAAGGTCTTCTAAAAAAAGAAGGTATAGAGGGAAATTTAGCATATCAATCCGAGTCTTATGGTAAGTTTCGGGTAGATTCTGCCTATAGCTATGTGTTTGATTTTAAGGCAGCTCGCAACAATTACCATGCAGAAGCACGTGCCGACAAGTTTGTAAATCCCAATTTCTATAAGGCCGAAGTAGGACCCAAAGCTATTTCGCCACTCTCGCCTAAGGCCTTTCACTATTATGATTTCAAGTGGATTGGCAACACATTTCTGGCTGGAAAAGAAGCTGATTGGTTTGAAATTACACCCAGACACAATAATGACGAAAAGGTATTTTCTGGAAAAATTGCTTTGTCCAAAGACGAAGGCTGGATTGTCGGACTAGATGTTTCGGTCAATCATTATGCTATTCAGTATCATTTTGAAATAGATTTTGAATCTGTTCAATCTGTGGTTCTTCCTCAAAAATATCAAATATCTACCACTGGTAAGCTCATGGGGTTTCAGGGTGAATACCAATACGTAGCACGCGTTTGGAATTATCAACTAGGAAATATTGACCCCATTGTAAGACCTGCGGAACACCAATTTCGTGAAGTTTATAATATCCAAGAACGTAACTTTGAAGTTCAGCAGTTTAAACAAGTCATGGGAACGCTTGGCTCTAATCTGGAAAACACTTGGAGTGATGCTAATATTGGTACTGGACTAAAAAGATATGATAACGTAAACTTAGAAGTCTTACCTGAATCACAATCACAAGAATGGTGGGATAATCTGAAAAAATCTTACCAAACAAAAACCTATCTTCCTCATCTTTCTATTTCGGCTATTTCAAAATCAACATTGCCTCCACAACCTGACGAGTATTCTACCTATCGTCAAACCAATCTTAAGTTTGGTATCGGAAGTGTTTTATTTAGTCGCTCATATTTTTGGGGAGATAACACAAGAGGTTTTTACCCTCATGAAATTTACTATAAATCTCCTGTTTTAGACTTCAACTTCAATACTGTCGAAGGGTTCGTTCAAAATACAGGCGCTTTATACCGTTTTAGAAAAGCTCGCTATGATTGGTTCGAAATAGACCCCACTTGGCGATATTCCTACAACTTAAATAAGTCTTCAGGAACACTAAAACTTCGTTGGAAAACCCAGCAAGATGATATAAGTGTAACTGGCGGGAAATTCGTATCACAATATAATGTAGATACACCCATAGCATTCGACCTAAACTCGTTATCAACATTGTTGTTGAAGAAAAACTACGTAAAAATTTACGAGAAAGAGTTTATCAATTTCAACTTAGTAGAACGTATTTCGAATACTTTTGCTATTCGTGGTTCGGCAGAATGGGCTCGAAGATTCCCTTTAGAAAACACTACCAATTATTACTGGATTAACTTCCAGAATACGCCATATTTGCCTAATAACCCAGAAAATAAAGAAATTGGTAATACAGAATTTAAGACCAATACCGCTTTTTCGGTCAGTTTTCAGGTAAACTATCGCCCTACGCTCAAAAAGCAATATCGTAACAATATCCGAATGGTCGATTTGTCTTCGTCGCCATTAATTATGTTCAAATATCGTGGTGCATTCAGCGAAGTTCTTAATACAGACATTGACTTCCATACCGTTGAATTAGGTATTACACATAACTTCCCAATTTCGTTAAATACCAATTTCAATTATATCGCTCAAGCAGGTACATTTTTCGACGTAAAGAATATGACCTTTGCCGACTACAAGCATTTTAATGGAAATAACAATATGATTTCGATTGGAAATATGCTTACAACACATAGATTGGTTGGTTTTTATGACAACTATATTTGGGGAGCGAGTAAGAAATTTATTGACCCATTTTTGTACTCGACCAACGGAGCTTATATCGATATTATGACCATGGTGGGTATGCGTAAGTTTTTGGTTTCAAGATTAAATATCGCTCGAAAGCTAGCTTTACGTGAGGAGTTTTTTGCCAACTATATGTACACTGCCAACAAGAATTTTCACTATGCTGAATTTGGTTATGGTATCGATGGCATTGCTCGTATTTTCCGTTTAGAATTTGGCTACAGACTCGAAAATGGCACATTTACCAAAGATACTCCAACCTCAAGAATCACTCCTATTATACGTATTTCTCTCAATTCGAGAGTTCGTGGGGGTGTCACACCCGAATGGTAGTATTGAGTGATTGTTTTCAAATATGAGTCTACTCTAAATTTAGAGATTGAGCGCATGTGTGATTATTTTTAGTATGGATTTTAGCAATACTTTGCGTCTAAAGAGATATCATGTTGAAATATAGCATGAAAAAAGGCGGTCGAAAAACTCATTTCGACCGCCTTTTTTCATAAACAGTAAATAAACACCTAGCCTTTGTGTACTTTTTCCCAAAATTCGGGATGACTCTTGTTTTGAAATATTGTAACAAATCCTCAATCAAACATCCGCAATCTGGAATCCGCTACCTTTCATCTAAAAAATTTGAACAAAGTAAGTAAGAATTGTATTTTTATATAAATAAGGTCTATTTGAAAATCAAGAAAGCACTTTTATTCAAAACTATTTTCTTGGTTCTCTTTTAGAGATAATGCTTCCAGATACTAATCAACTCCTAAACTTTCGCATATCATGGCAAAGTACAATCTTACCGTAAATGGCAAAAAATATACTGTAGATGCAGACCCCGACACTCCTCTCTTGTGGGTGATTCGTGATTATGTGGGTTTGAAAGGAACTAAGTTTGGCTGTGGAATGGCACTTTGTGGTGCTTGTACTGTTCATTTAGACGGACAACCAATTCGGTCTTGCTCAACGCCAGTTTCTACAGTAAAGACTACAAACAAAATCACTACGATTGAGGGTATTTCTAACAATACCGACCACGCAGTACAAAAAGCTTGGATTGAAGCACAAGTACCTCAGTGCGGTTATTGCCAATCAGGACAAATCATGTCGGCGGTGGCTTTACTAAAAACTAATCCTAATCCAAGCGATTCAGATATTGATGAGGCTATGTCAGGTAATATTTGTCGTTGTGGCACTTACCCACGTATCCGTAAAGCAATTCATCATGCAGCAGAGTTGATGAAAGATTCTGGTAACTCGACGGGCAAATAACGAATCTTTGAGGTTTATCCAAAAACATTCTAAAATTCTCACGTCTATCTTAAACTTTCGTAAACCGTCATGACTAAATCACAGGATTCTTCAAATCGTAGAGACTTTTTAAAATCTACGGGAAAAGTTGGTGCCTTATTGGCTATTGGCTTTTCGTTACCTTGGCAAGAAAGCCAAGCATCGACTATCACAAAAGTTGATACATCAAATTCATTATTGGGTTTAGAACTCAACCCTTATATTTTAATTAATGACGACGGGCAGATTATTCTCTTCAATGCTCGTCCAGACATGGGGCAAGGTACTTATCAATCTTTACCACTATTGTTGGCAGAAGAACTGGAGGTAGATTTATCTCAAGTACAAATCCGCAATACCGACGGTCAAGGTAAATATGGTGCGCAGTTATCAGGTGGTTCATCTTCTATTCGCACACGTTGGCAACCTATGCGTAAAGCAGGTGCAGCGGTAAAAGAAATGTTGATTACGGCTGCTTCTAAAAAATGGAATGTTCCTACTACGGACTGTTACGCTCAGTTAGGTAAAGTATATCACAAGCCTTCTGGCAAGTCTTATACCTACGGGGAGTTGGTAGAAGAAGCTTCAAAATTAGAAGTACCTCAAAACCCCAAGCTAAAAGCTCCAAAAGATTTTAGACTTTTAGGAAAATCTGTACCAAGACCCGAGATTCCTTCTAAAATTAATGGTACTGCTGTTTTTGGAATCGATGCTGAAGTTCCAGGGATGTTATATGCAAGTATCCAACGCTCTCCAACGATTTTGGGCAAAGTCAAAAGCATAGATAGCGCAGAGGCAATGAAGGTGAAAGGCGTGAAAAAGGTCGTAAAAACCGAACGCAAAATGCCTCATCGTGCTGTAGAAGCTGTTGCTGTTGTAGCGGATACCTATTGGGCAGCATTGAAAGCAAGAAAGGCTCTTAAAATTCAATGGGATGCTGAGGGCTCTAACAAAATTTCGACAGACGCCTATTATGCTAATCTTCGTCAATTGGCACAAAATGACGGTATTGATTATCCAGAAAAAGTAGGTGATTTTAAAGGTGCGTTCCAAAAAGCAACTAAGAAATTAGAGGCTTCTTATGAAACTCCTTTCTTAGCACACGCCCCTCTCGAGCCAGAAAATGCAACTGTATGGGTACAAGGGGACAAAGTGGAAGTCTGGGCTCCTATTCAAGGACCTGATGGTTTGATTCAGCAATTATCAGCTTATTTGAAAATTAAGCCTGAAAATGTCAAGGTCAACGTTCCATTTATGGGTGGAGCTTTTGGTAGAAAAGCCTATTTTGATTACGTGATGGAAGCTGCACATATTTCTAAGCAACTCAACGCACCAATTAAAGTAATCTGGACACGTGAAGACGATATGACCCAAGGGCCATTCCGTCCGGGAATGCTCGACAGATTAGAAGGTGCTATTGATGAAAAAGGTGCTTTAGTGGCTCATCATCACCAAATTGTTGGCTCTTCTATTCAACATCAGGTATTTGGAGTACCGCTCAAGGACAAAGCTGATGATTGGGCCCACGAGACAGCTAACTTTGAAGATAGTCCTTATGATATTAACAATAGAAAGCTTTCTTTCAACTTAGCAGAAACAGATATTCCTATCCTTTGGTGGCGCTCGGTATATTCATCGACTACCGCTTTTGGACAAGAATCTTTCATGGATGAACTAGCACATGTTGCTCAAGTTGACCCACTAGCATTTAGATTAGAAATGTTAGCAGATTCACCACGTTTTTCAAGAGTTTTACAAACTTTAGCTAAAAAATCGAATTACCACCAGAAACTCCCTAACAATCAAGCTATTGGAATTGCTATCGCTCGTTCGTTTGGTACTATAGTAGCTCATGCCATTACGGTTTCGAAACAAGGGAAAGGAGTTAAAGTAGAAAAAGTTGTATCGGTTATTGACTGTGGTATGACCGTAAATCCTGACAATATCAAAGCTCAAACAGAAGGAAATATCGTAATGGGATTGACAGCTGCCATCAAAAATGGCATCACAATCAAAGATGGCATTACCGAACAAACTAATTTCCATGAATATAATGTAATGCGTATCAACGAGATGCCAGCTACGGAAATTCATATTATTGATTCCACTGAAGACCCAGGAGGTGTTGGCGAGCCAGGCTTACCGCCTATCGCCCCAGCCCTTTGTAATGCAATATTCAATTTGACAGGTAAAAGGCTTCGAACTTTACCCATTAATTTGGATGAAATAGGATAAAACTAAAAGAGGTTACCCCAAAAGGTAGCCTCTTTTTTTTATTTTACTGTCTCTCATCTTGAATATATTATACCCAGACGACTCGAAAATTACCATTTGTTATCGATAAACTAAAGGAGTTTTACTAATTTGCGTAAATACGACTACTTTCAAAAACCTTGTATCATCCCTATCGTGAAGATACAAGGTTTTTTAAACCATTAAATTTTCATGAAATATTGGATTTTAACCTTATCGCTATTATTAAGTAGCATCTTATTAGTTGATGCACGTCCTCGCCGTAAAAAACATCAATCAAAACGTAGTAAGCATCGTGTGACTCGTGTAGTGCGTCGCTCAAGCGGAGGAGGCAATTACAAATCTGTGTGGATTGCGCCACATCAAGTAGATTGTAATGGTGTAGCACTTCTCAAATGTTTTCAAGTAAAATATAGTCCCGAAGAAGAATGGCAAACCTACTCAGGTGCAATAGACCGTTTTAAGTTTGTTGAAGGGTTTGAATATCAGATAAAGGTAAAAGAAATTAAATTAAAAAACCCTCCTGCCGATGCTCCTGACACCAAATGGACACTGGTAAGAGTAGTATCTAAGCAAGAACCCGAATTACCAAAGCTTCCATTGGCATCACAATGGATTTTGTCTGCCTATTATACTGGAAATGCTTGGGAAGGAACTAATTCAAAGTCAGCATATCTTACAATTGCTAGAGATTTGAAAGGATTTTCAGGAACAGGAGGTTGCAACAGACTGAGAGGAGACCTAGAGGCCAATGGCACAAACGTTACTTTCAGCCAAATTATAAGTACCAAAATGGCTTGCGATAAATTACAAGCTGAAACTCGTTTTATTGAAGCACTTGGCAAAGCTAATCGCTTTGATATCGTCGGTGGAGAATTAACCCTTTTTAATGGACAAACACCATTAATGAAATTAGAAAGCTATCGATAATTTTTTGACCTACTAATAACAAAACATGAGTCATCCCGAATTTTTCGGGAAAATTTTTAAAAATGAAACCTCCTTGTTTACTTTGTGAATCACGACAAACACAAACAAACAGGAGGTTTCTATGCATAAAGCATTTCTACAAAATAATGACATAAAATCCAGTAAGTCAAGACTCTCTCATTTACTTCTTCATAAACTTGATCTTTATCTTTCAGATGTCCAATTATCGTTAGATTCTGTTCTGGATAAGCGTTTAGTTCGTACTTTTTATGATTTAATAGTTGCCATTTTATTACATCGACACAACTCTATGGGGCTATTACTTAGCGAGTTAGGTGGATACATTTGTGGCTTTGCACATGCTCCCGCTGGGACAAAGCGCATCAGTAATCTGTTACGCTCCAAAAAATGGACATCTACCATTATTGATAATTTTCTCTTTAATCAAACTCGAAAAAGGCTTGAATCATTAGCAAAACAAGGAAAACGCCCGCTGATGCTTTGGGATGATAGTCGGCTAGAAAAGGCTGAATCTTGGTTTTTGGAGGGACTTTGTAGTGTAGAAAGCTCAAAAGCAAAACGACTAACAAGGATTAAAAAAGGATACTATTCTCCTCCTAATAAACGTATTTGTGTTCCTGGTTATCATTGGACAAGTACGTTGCTCTCAGCTTTGGGTGAGTCTGTAAGTGTATGTCAGATGAGTTGGTGGACTACCAGAGGCAAATACAAAGAATATGGTCGAAACATTATTTTTCGGATGCTAGAAAAACTACAAAAACAAGTAGGCAAAGGCATCCTGCATGTACTTGACCGTGGTTACGCTAATGAGTGGACTATCGAGTGGCGGCCGCCGCTGCGGTTTACACACTTTAAGCAAGATTTCCTAGTTCGATGGAAGAAGAATCATTTACTTATACACTCAACCAAAGGTAAAAAGCAAACCCATCTTCTAGCTCGCTCTTTTAAAGCCAGAAGTAAAAAAATTGCTCTCGATTCTCAGAGAAAGATTCTCAAGAACATTTCTATTGCTTGGGCTCAAGTACAACACCCTAGTTTTGAAGATATTAACTTGTCTTTAGTAATAGTAAGAGATACCAAAAACCATCAATCACCTCTATATTTATTAACTTCCTTGCCTGTAGAATCAGCTAAGGATGCTTGGGAAATATGTCATAGCTACATGCACCGATGGAATGTAGAACAGGCTTTTAGATTCGCCAAAACCGAGCTAGCTATTGAATCTCCTAGGTTATGGTTCTTCGAAAATACCCTTAAATTATTAGCCATTGTCACGCTTATTTATGACTTCTTGATGAAACTCATCAGGAATTAGCCATCTATTATTAAGATAATCATCAGGCAATATGCCCATAGAACAGGAAATCGGTGCCAAAATGCTTTGACACCGATTTATCGATTGAGAACTGCCATCCAAAATATGCTCTGGTGCTACTTCGCAATGCAAAATTCGGGATGACTCATGTTTAATATCGAAAATGTTTAAACTTTCATAAAATTGCTTGCGTAAGCAATGAATTTATACTGTTTGAGCGCAGCGAGTTTATAAATTCTTGATTTTTTTGTTACTTTTTGTATCAAGACAAAAAGTAAAGCGAAGAATTAATCAATAAAATATATTTTCAAAAAAGTTTAAACAGCCTCATCGAAAATGTAAGTATTAAGCCAAACCAAATTTAGCTTTTACTGCATCTACATAGTCAAGTTTTTCCCAAGTAAATAACTCTACCTCTTTCTCTACAACTTTACCATCTGGAGACTTGAACGTTTTTGTAACAACTTCATTTTTACGACCCATGTGACCGTAAGCAGCAGTTTCAGAATAGATAGGGTTTCTCAACTTCAAACGTTGTTCGATGAAGTAAGGACGCATATCGAAAATTTCTTCTACTTTGCGAGCGATTTCACCGTCAGTCAAATCAACTTTAGCAGTACCGTAAGTGTTTACATACAAACCACAAGGTTTAGCAACACCGATTGCATAAGAAACTTGAACCAATACTTCGTCACAAAGACCAGCAGCTACCAAGTTTTTCGCAATGTGGCGAGTAGCATAAGCAGCAGAACGGTCAACTTTTGAAGGGTCTTTACCAGAGAATGCACCACCACCGTGAGCACCTTTACCACCGTAAGTATCTACAATGATTTTACGACCTGTCAAACCTGTATCTCCGTGAGGACCACCGATTACAAATTTACCTGTTGGGTTGATGTGGTAAGTAATTTCATCGCTAAACAAAGCTTGAAGCTCAGGAGTCAATTTTGCTTTCACGCGAGGAACAACAATAGCAATGATATCTTCTTTGATTTTTGCCAACATTGCCTCTTCTGAATCAAAATCATCGTGCTGAGTAGACACTACGATTGTATCAATTCTTTGAGGTTCGTTGTTATCAGAATATTCGATAGTTACTTGTGACTTAGCATCTGGGCGCAAATAACCAATCAAAGCTGGCTCATTGTTACGGATGTAAGAAAGCTCTTGCAAGATTTTGTGAGCCAAATCCAATGCCAATGGCATATAGTTTTCGGTTTCTTTTGTAGCATAACCGAACATCATACCTTGGTCACCAGCACCTTGTTCTTCTGGGTTCTTGCGATCAACACCTTGATTAATATCAGCAGATTGCTCGTGAATAGCCGAAAGGATACCACAAGAATTTGCTTCGAACATATATTCAGATTTTGTATAACCAATTTTACGAATTACTTCACGTGCAATACTCTGAACGTCCAAGTAAGTGTTAGTATTTACTTCACCTGCCAAAATCACTTGACCTGTGGTTACTAATGTTTCGCAAGCTACTTTTGATGAAGGGTCAAACGCCATGAAGTGGTCGATAAGGGCGTCCGATATTTGGTCAGCAACTTTATCTGGGTGTCCTTCAGAAACTGACTCAGAGGTGAAAAGATATGCCATTTCTACAATTATTTTTTTTTGAAATTCTACAGAAATATTTGACCCAAGCACAAAAGCCTACTAGCAGAATTATCGACAAGGATAAGAAGAAAAACTCTCAAAATTCTTGTATCTAGCTCAGTGCTTACAGCCAAGGGTCAGAATTGTATTACAAAACTACAACTAATATTTTTAAATGACAATTTAGCTTAGTTGACTACTAGATTATAGATAAATTATCTTAAAAAATTACCTATTTTCCTAAATATAACTACAAATGCAGATTTTAAGAATGGAATTATCGGAACAGTATGCATTATAGCCAAGTCTTCTAATAGACTTGTATCTTCGTCCAAAAACTTCAAAATTTGGACTGGTCGATTTTTACTAAACAAACAAGTAAAAATATCTTTTGACGAATGGCGATTTTTGAGCATTACATCTAGCAAAATACTATCTAATAATGCTTTCCAATTGGGAATATATGTACCTTTCCGCCATGCCTTTTTTTCTTTTTCAAAAGAATCAAAATTGCCCTTTGCTCGCTCTAAATCTCGAACAAGATTCTTCAAAATACGTTGAGTACGGGTAAAACTATATCCTGTCGACGCCTTCACATAGCCCCCAGACGTACCTATGCGAACAATGCCATGATCTGGTATTTGAATACAAGGCTCATCAGACATCGGAATTACTCCTTTTTCTACCTCCTCAATGCGGTAATGAGTTATTTTTAGCTGGTGGGTGATATAATCCTTTAACTCATTGTCGTAGACAGAGTCCTCCAGTAAATTATCTGAAAAAATAGTATATTCAACTAAGGCTTTGGTTTTACTATAAGGTAATACATAAACGAATCGGCATTCATCGTTCTGTTCTACATTAAAGTCAAACATGGTAGGCTTGGTTTCATCAAAGGAAGGCTCATCAGTTTCGATAACCCAACCTTTAAAATGCTGAAGCATTTGGCTATATTGAGTATCTGTGTAGGGTGAACGGAAAGTACTGTCAAAAACTATTTGTGAGGCTTTATAGATACCTTTTACAGTTTTAACTTGTGGTTTATTATCAATATCTTTTTCTACAGATAATACTTTATCTATCAATATATTAATATTATTTTTTCGAGAAATAGCTTTATAAATAAACTGGTAAAAATCAGCACTTCTAATTAGCTTATATTGGTATTCGTCAATGGGTAAAAATTGACTAAAATTTCTACTTCCATGAAACCAAACGCCATTCCATTTTTGTCTGACAATTTCGTCAAAGGCATTAGGTTGAGCTTCCCAAAAGCACCATGTTTTATCATTTTCCTTTTTCTCTGACTGGTCAATAATTAGAATCTTAGCGTTCTCTAAACTAGATTGGGATAGATAATAAGCCAACGACAGACCCGCCAAGCCTCCTCCTGCTATAATAAAATCATACGTTGACGAATAGGATTCTGATGCTGTACTCATGGATAACGTTTTCTTTTAGTAACTTGAAGAAGGTGGCTTTGTTTAGATATTTCTTGGCTGACTACAGGAGTATGAATAAAAAAAGCCTTACCCGAAGGTAAAGCTTTTCTATTTTATCTAGTTCTTGAACCATCAAAATTAGGTCAATAGTTCAATTGTTATTACCTATAAAAGTCATGAAATATTAAAAAATCACAACTCATAATTCAGCACTAATACTTAGATATGTCTTTCTGCATGATAGCTTGAACGAACCAATGCACCCGACTCAACATACTGGATACCTCTTTTCAAACCTTCTTCTTTATACATGGCAAAAGTATCTGGGTGAATCCACTCAATTACCTCATGGTGCATTTTAGTTGGTTGTAAGTATTGTCCCAAAGTCAAAACGTCTAAGCCATTTTCCACTAAATCGTCCATCGCTTTAAAAACCTCTTCTTTAGTTTCTCCCAAACCTAACATAATACCAGTTTTGGTACGTTTACCAAATTCTTTGGTACGTTTAGTTTGTTCCAAACTACGCGCATATTTTGCCTGAGGACGAACATTGCGATACAAGCGCTCAACCGTTTCCATGTTATGCGAAACCACCTCTTGTCCACCTTCAATCATACGATATAGGGCATCCCAATTACCTTTAGTATCTGGAATCAGCGTTTCGATGGTAGTTGTTGGAGACTCTTGTTTTACCTGCACTACAGTCTGATACCAAATTTCAGCGCCACGGTCTTTCAATTCGTCACGGTTTACTGAAGTAATAACAGCGTGCTTTACTCCCATCAACTTAATAGCCTCAGCTACACGGCGTGGCTCATCAGCATCATATTCGTTTGGACGACCAGTAGCCACCGCACAAAATGTACATGAACGAGTACAAACATTACCCAAAATCATAAAAGTAGCCGTACCTGCTCCCCAACACTCGCCCATATTTGGACAATTCCCTGATTGACAGATGGTATGTAGCTTATATTCGTCGACAATACTACGAACTTTTGCGTATTCTTTACCGATTGGCAATTTTACTCTCAACCAATCTGGTTTTTTGTTATGCTTGGTAGCACTAGGAGCTACTACTGGAAGTTCTATCATTACAATAAATTGAGGTATGTTGAAAAAGTAATCTATACTTCTAACAAACTCTACCCTATTTTTGATTCAACAATGTGCAAAAATACGAACTTACTTTTTACCCCCGAAGAAAATTGTCAAATATCCCGAAGTAAAGACACTTTGATTATCAGAAAGTGCCATAATTTCTACCTTTTTGCTATAAATATCAGCTAAAAAGCCCACTTCAAGGCTAATGTTGCTCTGACGGAAAGCATCTAGCTCAAAATTCAAACCAGCTTTGATATTGATTCCTGGTGTAAATTTCATATTACCAAATCCTTTAAAAAAGCCTCCACTTCCAGCAATATTATTGATAGAATGAACATTAGGATCATAAGGTTCGCTTACCAAATAGCCTCTTCCGTAGTACACATCTACGTAATACGGCTTCAAGAAACCAAGTGTTGGTCCAGCAGCGATAAATCCGTTGACATTGATACCTCCATCTGAAGACTTTCGGAACAAGCTTATTTCACGACCGTACTGCGGGCGTAAAGCAAACAAGTAATTCTTTTTGCCATAAGCATAACCTGAGCCGTTGCCTCCAGCATGAAGTGTACTTTCTTGGTAATTATCTACATTCACCAATTCGACGTTGAAATAGTGCATCTGTCTACGTGCCGCACCATTGTCGATAACGATTTCTTTGCGTACCATAAAACCGCCCAACAATCCAGAATTGGTATTGGTAGTGATTCCCACCGAGAAAATCGAGTTAAAGTTTTCTTCATCCACCTCTTTTTTAGGTTTGGCAGAAGGCGCACGGTTAGGCGCTGCAGACTTGGTTGTTGTTGTTGTTGTTGTTGTTGTGTTGGCAGGAGTATTTCTACGTTGCGCTTGTGACAAATTTGACCAAGCCATCAACAGTAAACTCATTGCTAAATATTGGGTAGTTTTTTTCACGATAAACTTTTCATTTTAGCCTAAAATCATCAAAAATCAAGGTTTTTGAGTAATTTTAGGAAAAGTAAACAGGAAATTTCGGTAATACAAATATTGACCTTTGTATTCAAGAAAAACAAAAGCCAATGCTTCTTAAGCAATACGAAATATAAAGCAATTTATTTTGGAGCTTGGTTATTTTCAATTAAAATTACCTTTTTCTTACAATCATCATAACAACTCTATTAATATGCCCACAGTAAAAACAACTTACCTTGGAGAACTTCGTACAGAGTCTACTCACTTACAATCAGGCAATCAGCTCATTACCGATGCTCCTACCGACAACATGGGCAAAGGCGAAGCATTTTCTCCAACCGACTTGGTAGCTACTGCCACGGGGACTTGTATGCTTACAACGATGGCAATCGTTGCCCAAAGAGATGGTATTGAATTAGCTGGCTCGGAGGTTGAGGTTACCAAAATTATGTCTCAAACACCTCCGCGCAGAATCGCTCGCTTAGAGATTAACCTGAAAATGAAGACAAATGTTGCCTTGGACGATGCACATATTAAAAAATTAGAAAATACAGCTCACAAATGCCCTGTATCGTTGAGCCTTCATCCAGAGGTTGAACAAGTAATTGATATTCAGTGGCTATAGGTAAATGAATGTTATTTGTTAGCAGTGTAGCCGTTATTAGAAAGTATTCTTAGGGCATACTTGCCTAATTTTCAAAGAAATTCATCCATTTTACCCAAATATTTTTGGTATAAAAACTATAAAGGCTACCTATTTGCATTAGGTAGCCTTTATAATTTCTGATGTCAGCGATTTGCAAAGATTAAACTCAAAAGCCATTTAATTTCTAATCGTCAATCCGAAATCGTTAGACTGTTTCTGCAATTTCTTCAAAACGAATATCAAAGTGTGAAGCATCATACACACTTGCTCCGTCCTTGATTAGAATCACTTGTGGCGACTGATGCTCTACTCCAAATTCTTCTACGATAGCATTTGATATAGGTCTATTAGCAATCAAATCCAAATAATAAGGCTTTAATTCGCCAACCGCTTCTTGTTTCCAATTACGCTCAACACGACTTAAGGCTGTAGATGAAATTGAACAACGAGTACTATGTTTAAAAATCAACACTGGTTGATTAAATGACTCTTCTTTAATGGCTTGTAATTGCTCTACTGTGGTTAATTGATTCCAGTTCATGGGGTAAAATATGTGTTACTGATACCAAAATGATAACCTATCTATGACCTAATTATCATTTTTCTATCAAGGATTATGGTATTTTTGTTGTTTGTCTTTTATAATTGTTTTATTGCTAAACGAAATCCTAGTAAATTTGATTCAAATTTCATGATACAATTCTAAAACGCATTGGCAAAAGTACTATATAATTTATCGATTGAGCTGTATCAATGGCTAATTCGTCTGGTAAGTCCTTTCAATCAAAAGGCTCAGCTATGGCTCAAGGGTCGAGAGGGACTTTTCGAAAAACTCGAATATCAACTAACACAAGCTCGTCAAAAATCACAAAGCCCACTTTCTATTGCATGGTTTCATTGTGCAAGTTTGGGGGAATTCGAGCAAGGTCGTCCTGTGATTGAAGCTTACAAAAAAGAATTTCCCAATCATCACATATTACTAACCTTCTTCTCCCCTTCTGGATACGAGATTAGAAAAAATTACGAAGGGGCAGATTTTATTTGTTACCTTCCAGCCGATACTCCAAGTAATGCTAAGCGCTTTTTGGAACTTATTAATCCCACGGTGGCATTCTTTGTAAAGTATGAGTTTTGGTATAACTACCTGAATTGTCTCAAACAAGCCAACATTCCAAGTATTTCATTTTCGACTATATTTAGAGAAAATCAGGTTTACTTTAAATCTTATGGTGAATTCAATCGTAGTATTTTACGATTGTTAAGTCATATTTTTGTACAAAATGAAAAGTCGGCTTCTCTTTTGGCAGGTATTCAAATTCAAGAAAATGTAAGTATCGCAGGCGATACCCGCTTTGATCGAGTTACTCAAATTGCTCAAAACAAAAGAGTAATTCCTATTGCAGAACAGTTTAAAAACGATACTCAAACTTTAATTGTTGGCTCATGCTGGCAACAAGATTTTGAGGTAATTTGTCCTCTTATCAATAGCTTTGCACATCCTTTAAAGGTAATCATTGCGCCACACGAAATTCACCCAGAGGAAATAGTACAGTGGCAAAAACAGCTCAAAAAGCCAAATATTCGCTATTCTGAAGCTATGAATGGTAAAGAACTGAGTAACGCCGAAGTACTATTTATCGATAATATAGGAATGCTTTCATCGCTTTATCAATACGCCGATTATGCTTGGATTGGAGGAGCTTATGGTAAAGGTTTACATAATACGCTCGAAGCAGCAACGTTTGGACTTCCGATTTTCTTTGGAAATAACGTATATACAAAATTCCAAGAGGCCATGGATTTAATTTCCATAGGAGGTGCTCAGGTAATTGATAACACTCAAACTTTTGAAAGTATTTTCACCAGTTTATATCAAGATTTCAACAAACGAAAAGAGGTTTCTGACAAGATTTTAACCTATGTTAAAAGTAATATTGGAAGCACTCAAACCATTATCAATTTTGTAAAAAATCTTATTCAAACAACGAATAAGTGACTCACTGAAAAGTAATTGCAAGAAGAAATACGTTTCGAATGCATTACTTTTCTTACGATTTAATATATGCACAGAGGATTAGTCATACGCTCAACTGGCTCATGGTACGAGGTAATGGCCGACTCAGACAAGCACGTCTGGAAAGGTCGTTTGAAGGGTAAGTTCAAAATCAAAGGACTTCAAACTTCAAACCCACTCGCTGTAGGCGACAGAGTAATGTTCACTATCGAAGATACCGTTGAAAATACGGTGATTATCTACGAAATTGAACAAAGAGAAAATTATATCATTCGTAAATCGGTACACAAAACTGCTCAAGGGCATATTTTGGCTGCCAATCTTGACCAAGCGGTTATTATTGCTACGCTTAATTATCCTAGAACATCACAGGGCTTTATTGACCGTTTTTTAGTCTCAGCAGAATCATTCAGGATTCCAGTAACGATTGTTTTCAATAAGGTAGATTTACTTTCGGAAGAAGAAAAAGATGAGCTTGCAGATATGGCAGCAATGTACGAAGAAATAGGCTATCCGTGTATCTTCACATCTGTACCAGAAAATATTGGAATAGAAGGTTTCAGAGAATTATTGAAAGACAAAATCTCTTTAGTTTCAGGTCATTCGGGTGTAGGCAAGTCAACGTTGGTTAATAAAATCGCTCCACATTTGGACTTGAAAACCTCAGAGATTTCCAATTTTGCCAACAAAGGAGTTCATACAACTACCTTTGCCACCATGTTTGAGCTAGCAGACAATTCATTTATCATCGATACGCCAGGCATTAAAGAATTAGGACTCATTGATATTGAAAAAGAAGAACTTTCTCATTTCTTCCCAGAAATGCGAGCGCTCATGGGAGAATGTAAATTCAACAATTGTCAGCATATCAATGAACCCAAATGTGCTGTAATCGAAGCTGTTGGAGAGGGCAAAATAGCAGCAAGTCGTTATATGAGTTATCTGTCGATGATGGATGACGACGACAACAGAAGATAATCGAAAGAGCTTCATTAGTATTAATGCTGAGTTTTGAGTGATGAATTGTGAGTTAGTAGTTAGTGTACGAAGGATTTCAAGCTATCGCAGATTTTGGATTTCTGATTTCGGAAGTATGGAATTATACCGTTATTTTTTACAAAATTTAATTTAAAAAGTAAGTTACATTTCCACAATCCGATATCCGAAATAGATAGTTTTTCCTTCCTATACTATTAATTCATAATTCAACTCATACTTAGCTATTAACAATGACTATTACTCAATTTCTATCTAAACTAATTATTCTAACAAATTTAAGAAAATGAAACTTTGGGGTATTGATTTGGGCGGAACCAAAATCGAATGTGCTGTACTAGAGAGCAGTGATAATATGAATGTGTTGATTCGTAAGAGGATTCCGACCGAAGCAGACAAAGGATATGAGCATATTATTTCTCAAATCAAAAAATTAGTCGATTTAGTAGCCGATGAACTTGGCGAAAGACCTCAGAAAATTGGCTTTGCCACACCTGGTGTTCTTGATCCCGCTACTCAAACTATGAAAAACTGTAATACGGTTTGCATGAATGGAAATCCTATGAATAAGGATCTCGAAGCGGTGTTGGGCATACCAGTCAAACTTGCTAATGATGCCAACTGCTTTGCACTTGCAGAAGCTTTGATGGGTGCAGGTAAAGACTATCCTAATGCAGAAGTAGTATTTGGTGTCATCATGGGTACAGGTGTCGGTGGTGGATTAGTGGTTCATGGAAAAGTAATTGGAGGTCAACACGGCATTGGTGGTGAATGGGGGCATAATATCCTTGAAGAAAATGGTGAACCATGTTATTGTGGCAAATCAGGTTGTGTCGAAAAAGTCATTGCTGGTCCTGCATTGGAAAAGTATTATGCCGATAATGCAGAAAAACCATTAAAACTCAAAGAAATACTTGAACGCCACGAGGCAGGTATCGACCCAGTCGCTACTGCAACTATCGAGAGACTACTTGAATATTTTGGTCGTGCGATTTCTACATTGACCAATGTTTTAGACCCTAACTTAATTGTGATTGGTGGTGGTGTAGGAAATATTGATTTGCTTTACACAGAAGGATATGAGCGAATTAAGAAATATATTTTTAATGATAAAAAAATCACAACGCCTATCGTAAAACCATTGTTAGGTGATAGTGCTGGCGTTTTTGGTGCAGCGCTTTTGTAATCAAGATGTTATTGGTATTGGTTAGTATATTTGTTAATTGAGGTTCTTACAATCAGAAGGATAGTATCAAAATATGACAGCTATAATTTTACCTGCAATAGGCACTTAGCTGTAAACATGTTTCTTGGGAAATAAGTATTTTTCAAGTGTTCATAGCTGATTTCTGAAGGCCCAACAATTCAATCTCATTTTGCATTGTTACCTAATCATACAAAAATAAAAAAGGGTTGGAATCACTTCCAACCCTTTTTACATGGTAATTAAAATTATTTACCGTTAGTCAACAATTGGAAGAATTGATCCAATTTAGGAGTTACGATAATTTCAGTTCTACGGTTCAACTTACGACCAGCAGAGTTATCATTGTTTTCTTTTGGAGAGTATTCTGAACGACCACCAGCAGTCATACGTTCAGGAGCAACGCTAAATTTAGATTGCAACAAACGAACAACAGAAGTAGCGCGTTTAGCACTCAAATCCCAGTTATCTTTCACACAGTCTGTAGAGATAGGTACACTATCAGTGTGGCCTTCTACCAAGATGTCAAGCTCTTTGTGATCGTTTACAACTTTAGCTACTTTCTCTAACACAGCTTCAGCTTTTGCATTGATTTCTGATGAACCAGAACGGAACAACATTTTGTCAGAGATAGAGATGTAAACAACACCTTTCTTCACTTCAACAGTTACATCATCATCGTTAACATCAGCCAATGAACGTTTCAAGCTCATTACCAATGCCAAGTTGATAGAGTCTTTGCGTTGGATAGAAGAGTTCAAGTTTTGGATATACTTGCTTTGATCGTTCAACGCATCCAAAGATTTCTTAATGCTTTCAGCACCAGATTTACTTACCACTGACAAGTCAGACAAACGATCTAACAAGTTTGTGTTAGTCTTCTTCAAGTAATCAACTTGATCTGACAAATCCTTCACTTGTTTAGTTTTTGCATTCAAATCATTGTCTTTTGATTGCAAGTCAGCGCGCAAGTCACCTACTCTTTTATCGCAATCAGCAGCGTCAGATTTAATTTTAGCAAGAGCTTCGTCTCTGCTTTTCTCAAGTTCTACAAGCTTAGCCTGTGCCTCAGCAAACTTTTTCTTGCTTACGCAAGACGATACTAGAGGTAGTAGCGCAATAAAAAGAACTAATTTTTTCATGATAAAATTGATGTTAATTGTACAAAAGCAATGCTTTTTTAAGGTCGAATAAAGTTACAAAACGTTTTCTAAGTTTCTAACCATCTTTGACCTGCTTTTATTGTATTTTTATTTTACGTACAAAGTTCGGAAAATCTCAGCAAAAATAGAAAAGCAATTGACACTTTCAACTTCAATTATACATAAACACCTCATTTACAGCAATATATTTCAAAATTTTATTAGGATTTATTTTCCACAATACAAGAATCTTAGATGAGTTTTCGGTAGATTAAAAATACCTTAAATTTTGTTAAACATTACTATTATCATTGTGTAAGTATTCCCAAATAAGCATTTTATCATCGTTGCCAATCCCTTATTCACCAATAATCGTCTATTGGATTCTAAGTCTATCAAACCTTATATTTAGTGTATTAATGTTAAAGGAAGAAGCCAAAATACTTAAATTTAAGTATTTTGGCTTCTTCCTTTAATTATTTATAAATAACCAATAGACTGGTACTTCTTCTTTTAAAAGGTTTTGATATATTTGTTAAATATGGTTTTCTGCACAAAAACCATGATAACCGTTTTTCGACTGCACATTGAAAAACAAAAATTAACTCAACTAGCACATTATTTTGAGCTGCACACTCAAACTGAATGCACTAGCTGAGTATAGAATAATTTTTCAGAATGCTTAATCAATTTGACCCTGCACGGTCATTATTGAATAAATTATTCTGTACAGTGTATTAGTTGCCCTTAAAACAAACTAATACCTGTTGAACAATTTTGCCCGCTCCTACTTATGACAAACTTACTGGTAAGCTTTGCTCGTCAAAGCTCTGGGTCTGGTGTATCTGCATGTACGCCATCCCATTCGGACAAATATGCGTCTTCGTACAAAAGAATCGCAATAATCGTACCAAAAAATTTATTGCATTCTGCAATTATCATTTATTTATCGCTAATAACATCTATCAATATTATTGGACAGCGAATAGAGACGTTTGGATGGAAAGCAACACCAGCTCAATCTACCCAATTTAGAAGCGAATTAGGAAAAAGTGCGTTAATACTAAATCCTCAGAGCTTCGCCAATCATTTTAGTGCTTGGTTTGATTATCGTGTGACTAACGACAACGCTAATTATACGGTGAATCTTCAAGCGAAAACATTATCGGACAATGCTGGATTTAGCTATCAAGCTTATGATGCTTACGGAAAACTATTAACATCAAAAGAAGTGCTGTTCATAGAGTCAAATAGCGCTTGGCAAAATCTGTCTTTTAACATTAGTGAATTACCAAGAGGAACTCAAAACATCCGTTTTGTAGCACATACCAATAATGCTTCTTTATCAGTTACTGATTTCAAGGTAAATACACAAGAAAATGCAAGCGCTATTAGTTTGCAATTATATCCAAATCCAACTACCAATTATGCTAAAGTAAACCTTAGCCCTGAGGTATCAGCCCGTGCAAATGAACTGACTGTGATGGGAATGGATGGAACTGTTTATCAACAAGAAGCTTTAGCAGGAAATCAAAACGACATTACAATCTCTGTAGAAAACCTTCGCTCAGGAATGTATTTCGTTCGTGTAAGTCAAAATGTAGGGAGTCCCGTAGTAGAAAAATTAGTAGTAAGACATGAATAAAAATTTATTAAAATAGATATCAAAGAAACATGAGTCATCCCGAATTTTGAAACTAGGAAGATTCCATAACTTTTCATTAAAAAAGCGGTCGAAAACTATTTTTCGACCGCTTTTTTGACTCGGCTTAAGACGCAAAGTATTGCGTTCTTCACTGCTGAATAATGACTAAGATATAAGCAATAGCAAAGATTACTCTAATAATATATCTGTGGCATACATTGATTGTATATTTCTGATTATTAGTGCATTATAATAACTGATATACTATTAATTGATAACTTACTTTTAGTTAATTTGAGATTATTGGCAATAGTCCTTCTCTCCTATACCGTTCAATTTCAAAAATCTGGTACTGTAAAGGTTCGATATCCGCATTTTCGGGTAAAAATTTCACTTTCGAATCCACTAAAAATTTACTTTTATCTTTCGAATAATTCGAAAACCCAGCTCTAACAGCCAATAAAAATGTTTTGTAAGAATCCGAATATAATCGATCTAGTGTTGGGCTATATACATCCAAGTTTTTTGCTGATTCAAGTTGATCTGTAGAAAAAGAACTTCCCATCATGGTAGTTTCCAAAAACATAGTGTCAGTATGTTGAGCATTGGTATAAAAGCCCAACCAGCAATGATTGGGAGTAGTCACAATCAATGGGTGAATTCCCATTCTGTATAAGATAGAAGCAAATAGCACTGTCCCATCTACGCAATTTGCTTGTTGTGAAGCCAATGATTCACTAGGTCTTCTCACAAACTGATGAACTACCAAAGGATATTTTTGTGCAGGTTCGTTATTCGACGATACTAAAGAACTATATTTTACGCCTCTTTGTCGCAACACGTTCCAAACTGCAAACACCTGCCTAATAATCTCTAATCTATCATTTGTTTGATATCCTGTAATACTATTTACAATACCTGTCTTCATAATTTCAGGCATTAGTTGATTCGTAATTACAGGATGATTTTCATTGACATAAGCCGCATACATGAAGTTCATATCATGTGTAACTTTCTGTCTATGGATAAAAATAAACGGACAATCATTGATACTTCGGACAGTCACAATTTTGGTTTGCTTTTCCTTTAGTACATCATTGACATATACATAGTAATTGACATTGACAGGAAAAGGCTGCGAGATATTGGTCAAAACATCCCATTTGTAGGCAATTTCTGGAAAAATCTGATATTTCGAACTTTTACCATTTAAGTAAATAGAAAATGAGCTAGGTTCCATTATTTGGGGGCATTCTATAACCAATTTTACATTAGCAGGCCCCAATTTTAAATAGGTAATTTCTATCCCAAATTGCCCTTCACTATCGCCAAAATAGGTTTTCTTATCTTGAGGCGTATCATTATCTTTCAAATAATTACGATTGACATTGGCAAGCACATAAGAAGGATAAAGCTTATTGTCCATTTCTACAATAGGCTTCCAAAATACACCATTACTATCGTCAGTTTTGGATATTTGAGCTGTCAGTAAGTTGTTAAAAAACAGAAGATTGAATAAAATCAGTAGGGCTTTTTTCATAGACTATACGGGTATCGTGTGGAGAAAGCAAAATAGAGTTTTTTCCCGAGATAATCAATGCCGAAAAAAAAGTGGTTGCCATTTTCATGACAACCACTTTTTTATTTATTGCTCAGAGCTAAATTATGCCAAAGAAGAGTGCATAACTTCAGTTTGCTTTCTGATAGACTCTAAGTGAACAAGTTTGAATAATTCTTCAACAAATTCAGGATACAAACCTAAGCCAGAAGCTTGTTTTGCACGGTCAGCATGTACTTGTTTCCAACGATCCAATTGCAATACTGCAACACTGTTGTCACGTTTGTACTCACCTAATTTTTCAACTACTGCCATACGAGCAGCCAAAACTTCCATCAACTCACGGTCGATATTATCGATTTTAGCACGCAAGCCAGCCAATTCGTCTGTAAATTCAACGCCGTAGTTTGCTTTACGCACCTCAAGCTCACGCAACATTTCGCCTAAAGCTTCAGGAGTCAATTGCTGAGAAGCATCAGACCAAGCTTTATCTGGATCGCGGTGAGTTTCGATAATCATACCATCGTAGTTCAAGTCAAGAATACGTTGTGACAATTCCATCAACAACGAACGCTTACCTGCCATGTGCGACGGGTCACCAATCATTGGTAATTGAGGGAACAAACGCTTCATCTCAACTGCCATTTGCCACATTGGAGAGTTACGATATTTTGTTTCCTGAGCATTAGAGAAACCACGGTGAATTGCACCTAATTTCTTGATACCAGCACCTTGCAAACGTTCAAACGCACCAACCCAAAGAGCTAAATCTGGGTTTACTGGGTTTTTCACTAATACAGGAATATCTACACCTTTAAGGGCATCAGCTAAATCTTGTACGTTGAATGGGTTCACAGTTGTTCTTGCACCAATCCACAATACATCAACACCATATTTCAATGCTAACTCAATATGTTCAGGATTTGCTACCTCGATGGCTAATGGTAATCCAGTTTGTTTTTTTGCTTCAGCTAACCATTGTAAAGCTGGTTCTCCCATGCCTTCAAAACTACCTGGACGAGTACGTGGCTTCCATACACCTGCACGCATAATGTGTGCATAACCTTCCGCTTTGATTCGGTTGGCTGTTTCAAGTACTTGCTCTTCTGTTTCAGCAGAACAAGGACCTGCAATAATTAAGGGTTTGCCGTCAGTATTAATCCATTCCTGCATCGGCACTACGTCTAAATTTGCGTTCATTGGCAAACAGTATTAATTCAAGTAAAAAAATATAAACTTACACGATACACTAGGATATCAACAAAGCATCACACAACTTCAAAGATTACTATTATCTTTGCTTCATAATGACAATTTAATTGAGCTGAGATAGGTTCCAATTCTAACACCAAAAGAACTGTAAATTCTAACAAAGCAAGGGATTGATAAAAAAATCCTACCCCAATGTATTTTTGTATTATTCTAATATACTATATTTGCACGTTTTAATTAATTTTAAGCAATTAACACACTACTTAACAATGTGATACTAACGGGTTTTTAATTAAAACATTATTTGAAAACTCCATCACCATTTAACAACATATTAGTCGATTTTTCGTCTTTGAACATGACTAAAACATCCATTTCACAACCGATGATGAAGGCCGATAAAATATCCTTTGAGGACATGTCTATCGCATTTTCAGACAAATCTGATTTACAATTAAAGAAGATGTATCTCATCTTTGCAAGTATGAATCAGAACTGGCTTGTAAAGTTAGGAACTTTTTTTATCAAACTGTTCATTTTTCTTCATTTTCCTATCAAAAAGCTGATTAAATCTACTGTATTCGAACAGTTTTGTGGAGGCGAAACATTGCAGGAATGCAATAAAGCAATAGAAAATTTGGACAAAGCTAAGATTGGCACAATTTTGGACTATTCCGTGGAGGGAGAAGATAGTGAATCTAGTTTTGAGCTTACAAAAGAAGAAATCCTTAAAACTATTGAAAAAGCGCAGAACAATAGCGCTATTCCCTTCGCCGTTTTCAAAGTAACAGGTATTAGCAGTACTGAATTACTTGAAAAAGTACAAAGTGAAGTTCCACTGACTGCCGAAGAATCTTCTGCATTTGAAAGAGTTCACCAAAGAATGTTTGATTTGTGTAGCAGAGCTTCTGAACTGCATGTTCGTATTTTTGTTGATGCTGAGGAATCTTGGATTCAAGATGCAATTGATGCACTGACTTACGACATGATGGCGCGCTTTAACAAGCAAGAATGTATCGTTTACAACACATTCCAAATGTATCGTAAAGATATGCTTGAGAATTTGAAAACTGCAACCGAAACGGCTCGTCAAAGTAACTATCTATTAGGAGTAAAGCTTGTTCGTGGCGCTTACATGGAAAAAGAAAGACAACGTGCCCATGAGGGAAATTACTGTGAGCCTGTTCATGAAACAAAAGAGAACACAGATAAAGACTTTAATCTAGCCGTTGAATATGCTGTAACAAACCGTGATGCTATTTCGATTTGTGTAGGTACTCATAACGAGTATAGCTGTAAGTATTTAGCGCAATTAATGGAAAAGAACGGAATTGACGCTAAAGACAAACATTTCTATTTTGCTCAGTTATTGGGTATGTCCGACAACATTTCTTACAATCTAGCACATGCTGGTTATAATGTTGCCAAATATGTCCCTTATGGCCCTGTAGAGGCAGTTATGCCTTATCTGTTCCGTCGTGCAGCTGAAAACACCTCTGTTGCTGGACAAGCAAGCCGCGAGTTTACCTTGATCAAGAAAGAAATGGTACGTCGTCAAAAAAGAAAGTAGACCATTTACTGAAGAATAAAAATAAAAACGCCACGAGCTATTTTGTCATCGTGGCGTTTTTATTTTGTACCTTTGCGATTCAAAAGCAAACCTTTAGTTTGCTCAACTATTTAATGTACTAACTGCCACCTTGCTCATGGACTTGTGAGAGTTTTGATGTGGCAAAATTCTAAACAAAATGTTTCGTTCCCCATACAAATATTTTTGGCTTACTTTCTTACTTATCGTCATCGACCAAATTATTAAGCTTGCTATCTATCATTTTTTAAAATATGAAGGCAACGAAGTTCCAATCATTGGCGATTTTGTCAAGCTTCATTATGTGCTTAATAAAGGCATGGCATTTGGTATTACCCTCGATTTTCTTCCAAAAGGATATAGCAAAATTGTATTGAGCCTTTTCAGAGTTTTTGCGATGATTGGCATTGGCTATTACCTGACAAAGCTTGCAAAAAAGAATGCTCATGAGGGTTTGCTTTGGAGTATTGCAGCTATTTTGGGTGGAGCAATAGGAAATGTAATTGACAGTACATTTTATGGTGTAGCATTACATAATGCTCCTTACGACTCTCCTACCCCTTGGTTTCATGGACAGGTAATCGATATGTTTTTCTTTGACTTCTATCAAGGATGGATTCCAGAATGGGTTCCTATTTGGGGAGGAAGCTGGTATTCAACACCGATATTCAATTTTGCCGATGCTGCTATCTTTTGTGGTGTAATGGCTATTATGATTTGGCAAAATACATTCTTTGCATCTTTGGAGCCCCAACCTGCAAAGGTAGAGCCAGCAGTTGATATAGACATGAATGCTACCGATACGAGTGAACCTGTATCTACTCAAGAATAGCTTTAAATTGATCAAATATGAAAATAGAAATTATCATTGGCATATTATGGATTGTATATGGGACATTTCATTCTGTTTTAGCTTCGAATGAAGTTAAGAATAAAATAAACTTCCCATATTACAGATTGGCATATTCGATTCTTTCGATTATTTTGATGTTGCCTATCTTATATTTTCAAATAACGATACCCTCGCAATTACTAATGCCTGCAAGTACGGCAAATAATATTTTTGGAGGCTTAATGATTAGCTTAGGAGTTTACATGTTATTTATTTCTTTTAAACAGTATGACTTAAAAGCATTCTTAGGTTTTCAGGCCGAAGCACCTGCTCAGTTGATTACCGATGGCATTATGAGTATTGTCAGACATCCTCTCTATCTAAGCACACTTGTAATCGTTTGGGGAGTATTTGGTATCACTGGAACAGCCAACAATCTAGCCATGGCATTAGCATTGACGGCATATATTCGTATTGGAATTTATTTTGAAGAAAAAAAGTTAGTTCAGATTTTTGGTAAAACTTATGAAAAATACCAAAAGGAAGTACCTATGTTAATTCCAAAATTGTAGGAAGGTTTTTCGAAGATAAAACTTGTACTCAAAATATATTTGCTGCTCAAACGTATGTTTGTAGCAGCTTTTTTTTGCTCTTTGCACTTGTTTCCATTTAATATGACAACCTATTTCAGGACTAGACATAGACAATAAAAAAGCCCAAGATTAATCTTGGGCTTTTTTATTGTCGAAAAATAATCAATGATTATTTCTTTGGAGCAGCTGGAGTAGTTGCCGCTGGAGCAGCAGTTACTGGCTTAGGAGTTACACCCATTTTCTTCAATACTAAATCAGAGATATTAGCATCGTCTGGTGCATGCAATACGATTGGTGTTGTACCTTGACCAGCATCGTAGTTGAATACATAAGTGTAAGCATTTTCTTTAGCTACTACGTGCATATTGTCTTCGATTTTCTTCAACAATGGTTGCAACAATTGAGCTTGTTTCTTTTGCAAAGAAGTAGCTGAAGATTGACGGAACTCTTCAATCTCGTTTTGAAGGTTTTGCAAGTTTTTCTCTTTGTCAGCTTTGATTACGTCATTCATTGTAGCTTGATTTTTTTCGTAATCAGCATATTTAGCTTGAAAATCTTTGATTTTACCTTGCAACAAGTTTTCATATTGAGTTTGCGTAGTTTTCAATTCAGCTTCTACTTGTTTTGCTTCTGGCAATTGGTTCAATACGTAATCTAAGCTAATGTAACCAATTTTTGTTTGTGCATTTACGTTAGAGGTAGCCAATGCCACAATAGCAAACAAGGCGATAAAAAATTTGTTCTTCATTTTTGTCATTTGGATTTGTTAATTAGTTTTTTTTGTTTGTTTTCGCTTTTGAGTTTCCTGCTGGCTCCTCTTTGGCATTGTTTTGTTCTTCTTTTTCTTTTTCCTTTAACTGTTCAACCGAGATACCCAATTCTTCCATCACATAATCGGTATAGTCATGGGTAGGGTTTGTGTAAATCATCACTAAACTATCAGATGCTTTATCAAAGATGAAATCAAGTCTTTTTAGCTTAACGATTTTTTCTGTAGCTTTCACAATCTGGTCCAAAATAGGGCGCATGATTTCTTGTTTCTTCTTAAAAAGCTCTCCATTCAATCCAAATACTCGATTTTGAAGTTCTTTTACCTCTTTATCTTTATCAGCGATGGTTCGGAGTCTCTGCTGACGCATTTCCTCTGTAAGCAATACTTCTTCGGCACGATACGCTTTTTCAAGTTTGGTAACTTCCTCATTTTTTTCAGAAATTTCCTTCACCCATTTAGTCGTGAGCTTTTCAATATCTTCTTGTGCCTTTTGGTATTCTGGCATTTTGGAAGTAATGTACTCTGTATCGATATAGCCAAACTTTTGTCCGAAGCTACTCATACAAGCACTAAAGAAAACCAAAATTAGTAAAAAAATCTGCTTATTCACGGTGATAAGGGTTATTTAGTTAAAACTAAGGAAGGTTCTGTATGTGTCTATAAATGTATTATTTGAGGCAATATCTACAGTCCCTTATTAGCATTTGGTAGAACATTAACGTTGAAGCTCTTCGTAATATTGAATCTTGAAATCCCTAAATTCAGAGATTAACAAATGCTTAACAAATATATACTGAATTTGTCAAGTGTAAAATTACTACTGATAAAACTACTTCAGCAACTATGGATTCTGTCTTTTACAGAAACAAAGGGTAATAAGAATGATGATTCTTATTACCCTTTGTTAAGTATCAATAAACTATCGGATTTGTTGACCGATTGAGAAAGTAAAGGCTTGGCGACCAAAATCTGACACACCAGGAACTTTATCAAATGCCCAACCATAATCGATACCAATCATACCAAACGCTGGCATGAAGATACGTGCACCAACACCCGCTGATTTATATAACTTGAATGGGTTGTATTCTTGATAATTAGCAAAGTTGTTACCTCCTTCAGCAAAAGCTAATAAGAAAATCGTTGCTGATGGGTTAAGCGATACTGGGTAACGCATTTCCATTACAAACTTATTGTAAGCTACCCCACCATTTGGCACTGTTCCTTGCGAGCCTAAAATACGATCTTTATAACCTCTCAAACCAATAATGTCACGGCTAGCAATCGTATAACCTGTCATCATACCCGAACCACCTACGTCAAAACGCTCGAATACAGAGATGGCTTTATTTGGGTTATAACTACCCAAGAAACCCATGTGAGTTCGCATGTGGAACACCAACTTATTGGTGATTGCAGTAAACCAACTGGCATCAAACATCCATTTGTGGTATTCAATCAATGTGCTATTGGTATTACCACTGATTAACGAGTATGGAGGTGTTAAAGATGCTGTTAATGAGAAACTAGAACCATAACGAGGGAAAGTTGGGTTGTCAATACTGTTTCGAGACAAGTTTGTTACAAAAGCAATTGACAATGATTTTCCTTCTGGGTATCCATAATAACTTGAACCTAAGCCTGCAATATCAATCAATGATAACGAAAGTGAGTTACTCAATGAGAAATAGTCATCAGGCCATTTTAAACGTTTTCCTAAACTAAATGACAAACTTGTACTGTTGAAGTGAGCACTGTTTTGAGCAGTAGTAGCACTATCCTGTTGAGCTGTTGTCAAAGTCGAAGAAGATGTACCTGTACCATATCCATAGCCGTATCCATAACCATAACCTCCATAAGCATAAGGGTTAGACAAATAATTATACTGCTGAATCTTGTACGGATAAGAGATATTACGGCTCAAAGTAACAGAGAATGAGTTTGGTTTTTTACCACCCAACCAAGGCTCTGTGAATGACAATGAGTAGTTTTGATAAGCAACCCCATTAGCCTGAAAACGTACTGATAATTTTTGTCCATCACCTGAAGGAAGTGGTTTCCAAGATTCCCAGTTACCAATATTTTTGGCAGAGAAGTTATTGAAAGTTACCCCTAGCGTACCCACAAATCCGATATAACCACCCCAACCACCAGACAATTCAATTTGGTCAGAAGGTTTTTCTTCTACATTATATTCAATATCTACCGTACCATCCGCTTTTGGAATTGGGTTTGGCGTAATCTTTTCAGGGTTGAAGTATCCAATTGTTGATAATTCACGCACTGTACGAATAATCGCCGATTTATTGAATTTTTGTCCTGGCAATGTTCTAATCTCACGCATTACTACGTGGTCAGAAGTTTTGGTATTACCATTTACAATTACTTTGTTGATAGTTGCTTGTTTACCTTCTGTAATTCTGAAAGTAATATCGATCGAGTCACCTACTACGGCTGTTTCAACTGGTTCACATTGGAAATACAAATAACCATTGTCCATGTAAGCTGAACTAACATCTTCTTGAGGCTTACCGTTCAAACGTTTTTCTAAATCTTCAGTATTATAAATATCACCTCTCTTAACTCCTAAAATTTCAGTAAGTACCGAGTCAGGATAAATATAGTTACCTTCCCAGAAAATATTACGGTAGTGATACTGACGACCTTCTTCCATTCTGAAAATCACCTTTACCGTTTTCTCACTATCCTTAAATACTGAGTCTTTCAAAATTTGAGCATCACGATACCCTTTCTTATTGTAGTACTCAATTAGCTTACCTTTGTCTTCTTCAAATTTCTTAGGGACATATTTTGAAGGAGTAAATATTCTCCAAAATTTCTTTTCTTTCGTACCTTTCAACTTGCGTTTCAATGTGCTTAGTTTCATTTCTGACACACCATCAAACACAATTTTAGATATTTTTACTTTATCGCCTTTCTTGATATAAATCTTCATGGTAGCATTGTTACCACGCAAAGTATCAGTTCTTTCAGCAATTTTGATACCTACATTCAAGTATCCTTTTTCTTGATAATGTTTTTTGATAGCCAGCTCAATATTTTTCTTTACTGTAGCTGTGATGATTTTACCTTTATAGGTTTTAATCTTATCAGAAAGAGTTTCTTGTTCTCCTTTTCTGATACCATTATATTCGATTCTAAAAAGACGTGGGCGCTCTTTTAAGTGAATCACTAGCCAAATTTTATCACCCTCGATTTTGGCTGCTTGTACCTCTACTTCTTCAAGAATTCCCTGATCCATCAATTTCTTGATAGCAGATGCAATGGCATCTCCTGGTACTTTGATTTTATCACCGACACGAAGCCCCGAAAGAGTAATCATCGAGTTTCCATCATAAAATTTAGAACCCGTTACCACGATATCCGCAATTTCATACTCTTGAGGTGAAGCATAGTTAAGCTCTGTTTGAGCTGGAGTTGCAGGACGCCCCATACCACCAAATCTCAACTGAGCTTGCGTAATAAATGAAAGAAGGGTTAAGCAAAACAGAAAGGAATATTTCTTCATTGTATAGTTTTTGTTAGTCATAATTAGAGGTATGTTGTGTGTGGCATACCTTTGGCTAACTATTCTGTGACACGCTCTTTGTTTTATATACTTTTTTTAATCTGTTCGGATGTTCGGCCAAATCTTCTTTCTCTTACCTGATAATCGCCAATAGCAATATGCAAATGCTCACGACGAAAATCTGGCCAGAAAAGATCCTCAAAGATGTAGAGTTCCGCATAAGCTAATTGCCAAAGCATAAAGTTGCTTATACGGTGATCGCCACCTGTGCGAATCATTAAGTCTGGGTTCGGGATGCCTTTGGTGTCAAGTGAAAGTTCAAAAGTAGATTCATTGATATCCTCAAGCTCAATTGTTCCTTCTTTCACTTGTTGAGCTAATTTTTTAGCTGCATTGACAATATCCCATTTACCACTGTAGCTCAACGCCAAAATAACGGTTAAGCCTGTATTATTTTTGGTGTCTTCAATGGCTGACAACAATTCTCTACGTGAATAATCAGGTAAAGCATTCGTATCACCGATAGTGTCCAGACGCACATTGTTTTTGTGCATCGTTGGTACCTCTTCTTTAATCGTTTTTACAAGTAGATTCATCAACCCTTCTACCTCCGCTTTAGGTCTATTCCAATTTTCGGTAGAAAAAGCATAAAGCGTTAAATATTTTACTCCTAATTCACCACAGCCTTCTATCACGTCTTTAACTGCTTTAAGGGCATTACGATGTCCAAAAATTCTATCAGTAAAGCCTTTTTGCTTGGCCCAACGGCCATTTCCGTCCATGATAACGGCTATGTGTTTTGGTAGATTGTTTCTGTCTAATTGTTCTTTCACTGATTTAACACTTTTTAACAAACAGTTGGATTCAAAAGGGCTTATTCTACGCTCATTTGCTAGTTTTTGAACCAATTTGATGGTTTCAAAAAGCTTTCAACTCAAGCTCTATTCTATCCTAAAATGCCCTAAAAGCCTCTAATTTACATGAATCTATTAAGATTATTGCAAATTTAACGAAATAAACCCCCTATTCAAAATGACAAGAAGCCATATTGGGCTCTTCCAATGGTCTTTGAACTATAAAAATCAAAAGCGCCCATTTAGTATTGCCTAAATGAGCGCCATTGCTGGTATAATATTTTGAGGCTTAAATAAGTCCTCATTTGTTTCTTCTCTCGTAATCTGCAACTTAGTTTGGTGGGCAATAAATTTTGATGAATTTAAAACTCAGCGTCAAACTCGTGTAATAATACATATCGCCTTTGGAATAATCGCTTTGTTGTGTTTTAGGCAAAGTAGGATCATTTCCTCCTAAATTATCCAAATAATCTGTAAAAGTCTTCCTTGTGCCAAACTCCAAATTCAAATCCCAAGGACCTTTGATATTGTATTTGATACCCACACCAAAAGGTAATACAATTTGGTTTTGTTTGTAGTCGGCCGAAGGATTGTCTCTTGGTGAAAACTTCATAAAACCAATGCCTCCAAAAACATAGGGAGACCAATCTTTATGGTAGCGATGATACTGGTAGTTAAAAAAATTATATTCAGCCGTTAAACTCAATTCATTGATGGTTGTTGAGAAGTTCTTGCCTCTCTGTTGATTGAACGGATCACTGCTATTTTTATCATCTCCAGCAATACTTCCCATCAAAGCACTTGCCCGAAATGATAAATCTTTTTTAAGGTTGTAACGAAAAAATAAATTACCCCCCAGCTTTGCTGTGCCTATTTGTAAATCTGGGGAAATATCTCCTTTGTAATTCATTGCCCCTAATCCTGCACCAATTTCAATTTTTTGAGCCCACAACTGCGGAGAACACACACTTACAATTGCGACAATGAATACATAAACTCTCAAGTTGGTCATAAAATAATGGAAAAGTAGTTTTTTACGGAACAAAAAAGTCAGGCATTAAATCCTGACTTTTAGGCTTGTAGAGTATTTTAAATTACTTTTAGAAGTAAAAATTATACCAATTTTTTATAATCTTCTAACGAAGTGGAGGGCACTTTATTTTAGTTGGAATATAATAAATCAACTTCACGGAAGTAAGCATATATGAGTCCTTATATTTACTGTTACCACGAGAATCAGTACGATCAGAAAAACCTGGCACTGTAGACAATGTAAAAGGATCGACTCCTGGACTAGGATTATAACCTATCGAAGTTAGATAACTGACAAAACCATTGGTACGGTCTTTACCCGAATATGCTGCTGTTCTCTCCAAAGTACGATTTGCCATTGCAACAGACAAAGCACTTTGCGTCCCTAAATCGGCAGGGTCGGCATAATAGCCACCTACATCGTCAAGATAATCGGTCATAGTAAATCTATATCCGATTTCAAATCCTAAGTCGAAATTATGATTGAGTTTGTATCTAACACCAATCCCAAGTGGCGCCGAAACACTGATTAAAGAATAAGGTTGCACATAGCCTGGCAAACCTTGCCCTTCAGTATGAAGAGGTTGCAAACGCACCCACTCACTTTGGTCAGGAAATAAAGTTTTATCAGGCTTTGCCATGGGATCATGAGCAAAAACAGCTATCCCTCCAAAAACATAAGGAATAACAGCCGCACGACGTGCAGAGCCTTTGGTAGTTCTTACAAAATCATATTGTCCTACAATCGAGAATTCTTTAATGTCATTTCGAAAATGAAGATTACGCATAAAATTTGCCTCATAACCAGCTACACCATCCATGTAGTTATCATCTCCAAAAATTCTGGCCCATGTCAAACCAAATCTTAAGCCAAATTGTGGCGACAACTGACGAGTAAAATTAAAGGAAGCATTCCAACGAACACCATTGATAGTTGACTGTAAAAAGCGGTTGTATGGCGATAGTTCTCCATAATAGTGTGATGATCCTACTCCAATGCTCACTGACGAATAAGCCTCGAATGTTTTTCTTTTCTTTGGCTGATCTTTACTTCCGAATAAGTTCGAAAACTTGAATTGAGCATTACTCTCATGGAAACCAAACACACCTAACATCAAGAAAAACACTAGTGCAATATTTTTTTTCATAAGTTGGGTCTGAATAACTTCTGGTTTGACAGCGTGATTATTTGCAATTGTTAAGGTAAATATATGTTAATAAACGTTAATATTTTGCTTTTGGTATGCTGACTATTTTTTTGAAACGTTAATTATCGAACACCCCATCCTACTAATTTCTGATATCAAGTCCCCAATTCAATTTACTTCTGAGGGTGTTGAGAAAATTAATATTAGATAGTTTTACCAAATTAGCTTTAAACTTTTCTCTTTCCATTCTAATTTTCACATTTCCATCAACCACTTTCGATCTGGCATCTAGTGAAATCAAATAATTGGCACTTCTACTTTCGACTTCAAAATCTAATATTGAGTCTGTTGTAACTACCAACGGTCTAACATTCAGATTGTGAGGACTCATAGGTGCTATCACAAAAATATCAGAACTTGGCATTACTAAAGGTCCACCAACACTCAAATTATATCCTGTAGAGCCCGTAGCAGTGGCAATAATCAAGCCATCAGCCCAATAAGCATTGAGATATTCGCCGTTGAGATATGCCTTAACAACAATCATGGAAGAGGTGTCGGTCTTCATGATTCCCAACTCATTTAGCCCAAAATTTAACCCATCAAATATATCAATAGGTTTTCCGTTTAGCTGCGTGCTAATACTCACAAGCGTACGTTTGTCGAGGCTATATTGTTCGTTGAACAGTTCGTCTAGGCTTTCTTGAATTTTATCAGGTGAAATAGTCGCCAAAAAACCAAGACGACCTGTATTGATACCCAAAATAGGTATTTCATAATCTCCTACATGAGTGACAGCATCGAGCAGGGTACCATCGCCTCCCAAGCTAAAAACAAACTGGGCACCAGCTAGGTCTTTTTGAGAAGCATATATCGAGGATGAATTGTAAACAATCCCTTTTTCTTGGAGAAATTTATGGTACGATTCAGAAATTTGTAGAGATACCCCTTTGGCTTCGAGGGTATCAAACATACTTTGTACAAATGGCTTTACGGAATCGTTGAAATTACGCCCATGAATGGCTATCTTCATTCTACTTATCAATTCTTTATTACTATAAAATCAAACAAAAAGGGCTTTTCAACAAAATCCACAGAGAAGAGGGGTTTGTTTTTTCTCCCAAAAACAAAAGAAGAGATTCATTTTGGAAAAGGCAAATTTAAGGCTCGATTTTACAAGAAATAATAAAACCCATAAGATTTAGTTCATTCTTATGGGTTTTCAAAATTTTATTATAAATCTAAATATTTCATCAACATATCGAAGCGCTCTTTGTCAGGAGTCACAATTGGCTCAAAAGCATAAGCTCCAATTATATGATAATCAAAGCGTTCGAGGGTAGCTACTACTGGTGAGATGTCTCTTCGATTTAGTTTGAGGGTCAAAACATCTCGATAGTTAGATGATTCATCCCCACTTGTATAATAGCTACTGATTACTTTAGTATCGTTTGCTTCTATTAACCGACTGATTTCGGAGAGCGAATAGTCTCGATTACTAATAGCGATTTCGATAATAGCTCCTAATTCTTGCGAACCTAACCTTTTGGTTAGTTCATTAAGAAGCTCATTGACAAGGATAGTCCCTACAAAATGTTGTTCGTGGTTAACCACTGCAATCACTTCTAAGTCAAATTTTTGAGATTGAGCCAATACCTCGTAAAGGTGTTGATTTTCTAATACAAAAACTTCTGGGCACTCTGGTTGTAAGGCCACTATTGGCAATGATTCATCAGCATCTAACAATATATCTTGACTTATCAATCCTCTGTATTCGGTATCTTCTACAATTGCCAGTTGCCCAACCTTATAATCCTCCATCCATCCCAAAGCGTCTCCAACGGTATCACTGGATTTCAGAATGGGTAAAACATGATTTATTATATCTTTTGCAAGCATTGTAATAAAGTGGTAAGTTGTTCTCAATAGCAAAACTCAAGAAATGGTTTTCTTATTGTTCTCTATTTTCTAAAATTAATGATTTAATGGCAACTTCCCAATTCGATAAGTCAAATATTTGCTTGCTAACACGCCAATTCTAACTGCGTGATGGGTGTTTTTTCTAACCAAGTACTCAATATCTTATTAAACTCTTCAGGACGTTCCATCATTGGAGCGTGGCAACACTTGTCGATAAAATGTAACTCTGAGTTTTCAATCAGTCTATTAAACTCATGCCCTACTTGCGGCGGAGTGATAGTATCATTAAGTCCCCACACCAATAAGGTTGGTACTTTGATATTAACAACTTCTTTCGCCATATTGTTTCTTTGAGCCGATTTTGCGATAGCAATAATGCGAATTACTTTCTGTGCACTATTAGTAATATCAAAAACCTCGTCAATTAGTTCCTTTGTTGCAGTTTCAGGCTCATAAAATGTGTATTCAACACGTTCTTTGATATACTCGTAACTACCACGTTTCGGATATGAGCCCCCCATACCATTTTCAAATAGTCCAGAACTACCTGTTAATACCAATCTTTTCACTTTTGTAGGATTTTTTAACGTAAAAATTAATCCCACGTGACCTCCCAATGAATTACCTAAAAGTGTAAGATTATCGAGTCCCTTCCAATTAACAAATCCTTCGATGAATTCTGTTAATCCTTCACAGCCAGCTTTTGTAATAGGCATAGTGTAAATAGGCATCATTGGAATAATTACACGATAGTCTTTTTTGAAGCCTTCAATAACTCCCTCCCAGTTGCTCAATGCACCGAAAAGGCCATGCAATAACATTAAGGTTTCGCCTTGTCCTTCGTCGATATATTTATATCCGTTTCCTTCGTGAATCTGGTAGTTCATAACTATTTGAGGTTTGAAATTTTGATTGAATCAAGTATTCATGTTTCAATCTCATGGTTCGATTAGTTTTTGGATAAATTCAATAATTTTATGAATAAAAGCGAGCATAACATAATCTATATGAGCAATAGACTGTCTTAGCATTTATTGTAAAATAGTCTTTGTCTTAATATTCGTAAAATTAGCTTTTGAATAAACCCCAAAATGGTTTTGTTCAATTTTAGTAATGAATTATCTCTATGCAAAATAACAAAAAATATCTAAAATAATCCTAGTTTTTACTATACATGTTCAAAAATCTTAAAAAAAAAGACCCATAAAAACACACAATAAAAATAACAAAATACTAAAAATCAGATATTTATATTATAAAACGAAACAAAATTGATTTTATTCATTTTATAAAAAATTAATAATTCAGTATTTTATGCTTAAAATCCCCAAAAAGGGATATATAAAAATAATACAATTTTCCTTTATTTTGTCATACAGCATTACAATGCCCACAAAACAGATTTTTGTCAGAGAGAATACTTTTGTTTAACATTTTTCAAACAAAATGTACCTTTTCGTGCTTAAAGCTTATACAAAGACATAAAATAGAAGTATATGGTACTCATAATTGGAGCTGGAATTGCTGGTTTAAGTTGCGCATCTTACTTACATTCAAAGGGCGTTGAAACACTCATTTTAGAAGCCTCAGATAGCATTGGAGGGCGTGTGAGAACTGACATAAAAAATGGATTTTTACTAGATAGAGGTTTTCAAATTTTATTGACGTCATATCCTGAAGCACAGCAATTACTAAACTTTGAAGCCCTAGATTTAAAGAAATTCAAATCTGGAGCTCTTATCAAAACTGAGCATGGATTTACTACTCTTGCCAATCCATTTAAAGAACCTAGTGAGTTACTAGCTTCTTTATTTTCGTCAGTTGGTTCCTTGAGCGACAAACTTCGTGTTGCCAGACTAAGCTGGGAAACGCAAGAACTCGATGAGGAAATCATGGAAAATCCTACGCAATCGACGCTAGATTTCCTACGAGCCTACGGATTTTCAGAAAGCTTTATCTATCAGTTTTTCAAACCATTTTTTGGAGGCGTTTTTCTAGAAAATGAGTTAATGACTTCGGCTTCTTTCTTCAAATATATTTTTGGTAAATTTTATGAGGGCGAAGCCACTATTCCTGCTAATGGAATGCAACAAATTGCAGAACAGATAGCCGCCACAATACCCACAAATACCATTCGCTTGAATACGAAAGTGAATAAAATTCAGGGAAATACGGTAGTTCTTTCCAATGGAGAATCAATTTTGGTGAATCAAATTGTGGTTGCTACTGATAGTTACCAAGCAGCTCAATTGTTGAATCAACCCTTACCCACTCAATTCAATAGTACGATTTGTAGCTATTTTGAAGCCCCCAAGTCGCCTTTAAACAAGCCTATGTTAGCATTAAATCCAGACAGAAATGGTTTAATACATAACCTGTGCGTGCCTAGCGACATAGCTCCACATTATGCCCCTGAAGGAAAGGCTTTAGTTTCGGTTTCTACGCAGAATGCCCCTTCTCTTTCGGATGAAACTTGGGAAAATCAGTTAAGAATAGAATTAAAAAGTTGGTTTGGAGCAGAAGTAGATTCATGGAGGTTTTTGAAGAAATATGAAATTAAAGAATCTTTAAGCGCTTTTCCAGCGGGAAGTGTATTGCATCCTCAGTTCAAAATATCAGATAATTTGTACAAATGCGGTGACTGGACTAGCTATCCCTCACTCAATGCTGCCATGATGTCGGGAAGAAAAGTAGCTGAACTAATCGCCAACTCTTAATAGCTAAATCACAAAAAGCAAAAGGTTTTAAGCACTATTACAAACTTAAAACCTTTTGGCATATCTCTTCTCAACTTAGCAGATGGCTTTTGCTATAGCATCGCCAGACACAAACGCTCCTTCGACATTTCCAACACCAAAAGCATCGCCACCAATATAAATAGGATAGTTTTTTAATTGCAAAAAAGGCTCGCTAGCGCGTTGTGATGCCAAGGCATATCTCCAACGATGTATCTGATAAGTTTCAATTTGTTCGGGATTCACTATATCCGAAATCGAAGTAATTAATTCTTTTGCAACATTTTCGGCTTTTTCTTCGAGACTTAGTTGTGAATAACTCGGTGAAGCATGAATAGTTAGGGTTGGACTAACAGTCAATCCTTTTTCAGCATTATCTACTACCCATGAAACAGAACTATTTTCTAATATTTTACCTCCAGTTATAGTATCGTTGCTTGATGTATTGATTTTTGCGATAACCGCCCAGCATGGGTCGTATTGAATAGCATTTAGTATATTTTTTTCATCATCATTTAGCTCAATTTCAGACTCTTCAAACAATTGTAACACCTGAGGTATAGGAGCAGTAATAACTAATTTATCAAAATCAAATTGCTCTCCAGATTCGGCAAAAGCTATATTGTTCGAAATTCGTACAATTTTCTGAGCCAATTTTACCTCAAGTCCTTGAGCCATAAATTTTGGAAGAGTGCTCATGCCATCAGGACAAATATATCGAAGGTGCGTTTTGTCAGTTACTTTCCAAGGTTTTACAATTTGCTGTTTCTCAGCTTCATCTATGAAATCTTGAAAAGCTTTTGATTTGACCGAAAAGTATTGCGCGCCATGATCAGCCTTGGTATCGGCAAATCTTCTGGTGGCCATTCTACCTCCCACCCCTCTTCCTTTGTCAACAATCGTAACTAGAAATGAATCCTGCGAAAGAACTTGCGCCGCTCGAAGTCCAGCTATTCCAGCTCCGATGATAAGAATTTTTTGTTTTGACATATCCTATAAATTGGTATTTAACAACAAAACCTCATTCGTCAAGAATTGTTAGAGCAATCTTTGATTTGTCTACAAAAAGCTATTTTTTCTCTGAATTTTTCAAAATTTTATCAAATAGTTATAAAAATCAGCTCTAATACTGATGGATATAGCCATAATTCCTTCAAAGATTTTATTAACTTTGGCAAGACAAGCATTGTTGGTAAACAATTATATATAAAACACAGAATCTATTTCGAAAACTGCAAAAAGAGCCTACTCGTTAACCATTTTTGCATTAACCCAAAACTATACTTCTCAGATGAAAAAACTATTCCTTTTTGTATTACTCGCTACTGTTATTTTTAGCTGTAAAAAAAGTAATGAAAATTGGCAACAAGCAGCAGCAAATCCCGAATTTTTAAGAAGAACACAACTACAACTCACAGAATCTATTATTCACGATATTTTTGCTCCACCTGTGTCGAGTCGTATTTATATGTACTCTGCTTTAGCTGCTTATGAAGCTTTAGCCGCAGGCAATACTAACTACCAATCTATGGTAGGACAATTGAGAGGTTTTAAGAAAGTAGCAAAACCTGAAACTGGCAAAGAATACTGTTATCCAGTTGCAGCAGTACATGCCTATTTAACTATAGGTAAAAATCTAACATTTGCTCAGGAGATATATGTCGATTTTGAAAAAAAGCTCGAAGAAGATTACAAAGCAACAGGTATTCCGAGTGATGTATATGAGCGTTCTATTGCTTTTGGAGATTCAGTAGCAGCCTCTATCATGAACTATTCTAAGGGAGATAACTACAAGCAAACTCGTGGATTTCGCTACACTGTAACTCAGAAAAAAGGTACTTGGGTACCAACTCCTCCTGCATACATTGACGCAGCTGAGCCATATTGGTCAAAAATCCGTCCAGCAACCTTAGATACATCATCACAGTTTATGCCTCCAAAGCCTTATGAGTATGATATGACTAAGGGAAGTAAATACTATGATATGGTTATGGATGTTTACAATACTATTAATAATTTGACCGAAGAACAAAGAAACATTGCTAATTTCTGGGATTGCAATCCATTCAAAATGAATATTACTGGACATGCCATGTTTGCGACTAAAAAAGTTTCGCCTGGTGGTCACTGGATGGCAATTGTAACACAAACATCACGTCAACTCAAAGCGGATATTTATCAAACATCTGAAGCGTATCTACTTACTTCAATGGCTATTTTTGATGGATTTATCTCTTGTTGGGATGAAAAGTATCGCTCTATCAAAGTTCGTCCAGAAACTGTTATCAATGAGGTTGTAGATAAAAACTGGCAGCCAGTTCTTCAAACACCTCCTTTCCCTGAATATACTTCTGGACACTCCGTAATTTCAGGTGCAGCCGAGGTGGCACTTTCAAGTGTATTAGGAAATAGTGTAGCATTTGCAGACTCTTCAGAAATGCAATACGGCTTACCTGTTCGTAATTTCAAATCTTATAAAGATGCCGCTGAAGAAGCATCTATTAGCCGACTTTATGGAGGTATTCACTTTCGTCCTGCTTTAGATTTAGGACTAGAACAAGGTCGCAAAGTAGGTGGCTGGGTAATTACTAAGGTAAAGACACGCAAGAAATAAAATAAAACGGTTTATCTATATAAATCTCACGAAGTCCCAAATTTCATTGTAAATTTGGGACTTCTTTGTTTGTCTTGAATCGCAAACAACTAAGAGCTAATTCACAAACAAGATTTTTACATTATAAATGATGTAAATTCTAAAAATAAAAGTCAATAATGTCCCTTCCTCAAGCTTTATTAGATTCACTTAGTCAGGTTACTGGATACCAAGCTGATTCTTTTATCAAAACGCATGAACTAGGAGAGTCTCCAACTTCAATCAGAATTAATCCTGATAAAATAAATACTCCCCCAGCACACCTCAATATTCAAAGTCCTGTACTTTGGAATCAATATGGCTATTATCTCAACGAGCGTCCAGCATTTACTTTCGACCCTTATTTTCACGCTGGTACGTATTATGTACAAGAAGCAAGCTCTATGTTTTTGGAGTATGCCGTCAAACAAAGTGTCGACCTTGACGAAGACCTTAGAGTATTAGATTTATGTGCCGCTCCTGGTGGCAAAAGTACCCTTTTGGCAAGTCTACTTAGTTCTGATTCATTACTAGTTAGCAACGAGGTTATCAAAAGTCGCGCAAATATCTTGGTTGATAACATGAGTAAATGGGGTTTGACCAATACCTATGTGACTAACAATGACCCAAAAGATTTTAACAGAATAGGTGGCTACTTCGACTTAATTGTCGTAGATGCACCATGCTCAGGCTCAGGACTTTTCCGTCGTGATCCCGAGGCAGTTGTTGAATGGTCATTAGATAATGTTGCCATGTGTAGTCAACGTCAGCAGCGTATTTTGGCGGATGTTTGGGATTCGCTCAAAGAAGGAGGAATTTTATTGTATTCAACTTGCTCTTACTCTGAAGCAGAAAATGAAACCATCATGGACTGGGTAATCAATAATCTTTCTGCCAAAAATATAGTTTTAGATAAAAAAGATACTAGTACAATACAGCAATGGGGCATAGTTCGAACAGAATCACCCGAGCATCAAGCTATTGGTTATCGTTTTTATCCTGACCAAGCCCAAGGAGAAGGCTTTTTCTTAGCAGCATTCCAAAAAACAAAAACAGATTATAAGCCTTTTCATCGACCACATATTAAGCCTCAACGCACAAAAAGTTTCAAACACGAAAAAAGTGTTTTAAGTCAATGGATTACAGGCTTAGAAAACTACATGTGGTTTGAGAAAAACGACAATTTCTATCTAATAAATCCAGAGCATGAAAGTGATTTAAAGATTTTACAAAGTAATTTATATATCAAAAAGGCAGGGATTTTGTTGGGGCAAATTGGGGCAAAAGATTTGATACCAGAGCATGAATTAGCCCTTTCGACTATACTATCTGAGCAAGTACCTATTTTGAATGTTTCTTATGAACAAGCAATTGCGTACCTTCGTAAAGATGAATTTGTGCCCGATACCAATCAACGAGGCTGGTGTGGTATCGCATACGAAGAACATATTCTTGGCTGGGGAAAGGCGTTGGGAAACAGATTCAATAATTATTATCCCAAAGAATTACGTATTTTGAGCCGTTTACCCTAAATTTCGCATTATTCTCCCACATACACCCCAAAAAATAGAAAAACTAGAGAGTTTTGTAACCGAAAAAAAAATCAGACGTTCATACTCTAACTATTTTTTCTATTTTTGTACTGAAATTGTAATGTCTGCAAATCAGATTTTGAAAAAAAGACCTTTAAGTCTTTAGATTCTATTTTTAACAATAAAATGTTTCTGAAAAATCTGAAAATTAAGTGTTTATAAACTGAAAATAGCACACAGTAAGTAAGCTCAATAGTAGCTCGCAAGACAAACATGCACCTCAAACTACTATTTAGTAAATAAGCTGTAAAAAGAATCGCATGGTTAACGAAGAAGCAAACGAAATTAAACAGCAACAGGCTGCCAATCCTCAGGAGGAAATCGACGCGACTACCGCACAGGTATTAGAATTGGCCGAAAATACTGAAGCTGAAACAACTGACGTTCACACAGTTGATTATTCTACTTTCCCAAAAAATGACTTTGTTGAGTTATTGTCAAAATTACTTGACGATGTCAAAGAGCAACCTTCGGTAGCTGCGTTCCGCAAATCAGAAGATGTTCTTAAGGAAGTTCGTCCGCTTTTTGAACAAATCAAAGCGGCAGAACGTGCTGAAGCTCTTGCTAAATTCAAAGAGGCTAACGATGGCTCTGAAGATGGATTTGAGTTTAAGTTCGATGAAACTATCGAAAGATTCGACAAACTCTTTAAAGCACTTAAGGAAGAGCGTGCAAAGTATTTCAATCAAATTGAAAAAGAGCGTGACAAGAATTTCAGTCTAAAAACTGAGCTTCTTAATCGTCTTAGAGCTATTGTTGAAGGAGAAGACAATACCGATCCTGCTCAAATCAAAGCAGGTTTTGCTGAATTTAAGAAAATTCAAGACGAATGGAAATCAGCAGGTAATATCAACTCACCTCACAACAATACCTTATGGCAAACTTATCATGCCTTGGTTGACCGTTTTTACAGTAACAGAAGTATTTACTTTGAGTTGTTGGAGTTAGACAGAAAACGTAATCTTCAACACAAAATTGAACTTTGTTCTAAAATCGAAAAAATTGCTGAAGCCGCTAAATCAGAAACCGTAACTGGTAAGGTTTTGGACGAAGCTGTAGCAATTTTCGAAGAATATAAGCATATCGGTCCTGCTCCGAAAGAAGAAAACGAGCTGATTTGGACTAGAGTAAAAGAGGCGTTAGATGTGATTTATGGCAAACGCCGTGAGCAATTAGAAACGCAAAAAGCAGAATCAGAACAAGTTTATACGCTCAAATCTTCTATTGCTGAATTGGTTGAAACATTTGCCAATTTTACAACCGAATCTATTTCAGAATGGAATGAGCGCACAAAGGCACTTTTGGCTTTGCAAGATCAGTGGAATAACGTAAAAGGTTTCATGCCGAAAGAAAAAGGCAAAGACCTTAGCGACAAATTCTGGGGTAATATCAAAACTTTCTTCAAAAATAAAGGTGAGTTTTTCCGTCAATTGGAAGGCAAGCGTGAAGAAAACTTAAAAGCAAAAGTGGCTATTATCGAACAAGTAGAATCACTTTTGACTTCTGGTGATGATTCGCAGGATGCAACTAATAGCGTAATTCAATTACAGAAAGCGTTCCGTGAAGTAGGTCACGTTCCAGAAAAAGATAAAGACAATATCTATGAGCGTTTTAAGAAAGCTTGTGATAGTTTCTTTGATGCTAAACGTGCTAAAAACCAGAATATCGAGAAGGAGTTTGAAGCAAACCTAGCTAAAAAAGTTGCGCTTTGTGAACAAATCGAGGCAGAAGCGGTTGAAGGAGCTGAAACTTCTAAATTAGCTGATTTCAAAGCACAATGGGCAAGTATTGGTTTTGTACCTAAGAAAGACATGCAGTCAATAGGCAAACGCTATATTTCTGCTATCAATAAGTACGTAAGTGCGATGGGCAAACTTTCTGGCAAAGAGAAAGAACAATTAGCTCTTCAAACAGAAGTTGACATCTTGAAATCAAGAGGTGATTTCTCGCCAAGAGAGTTGAACAAAAAAGAGAATGATATTCGTCGCAAGATTCAGCAAATCGAGAATGACATTTCGTTGTACAAAAACAATTTAGAATTCTTTGCAAAATCTAAAAATGCGGACAAACTTCGTGTTGACGTTGAAGCTAAAATCAAGAAAGCAGAACAAGATTTAGCTCATTTTAAACATCAATTGAAAGTAATTCGTGAAGCAGAGAAATAATTCTCGTTCAAAATAGAATATAAAACAAAAATAGGATACGAAATTCGTATCCTATTTTTGTTGATAGATATGCTTGATTTATTTTTTTAAAAAAAATTCATTTGTAAGGTTTCTATAACATTCTTGTTATCAAAAAATTACGAACAACTTACAAAAAACTTTCATTTTTGAGTTCAAAAACATTTGCATATTACAATTCAAGCTACTAATTTTGTATCACGATAAGCAACAAACGCATTGCAAATCGTTGAAAAAAGCCTTCTTAGCTCAGCTGGTAGAGCAACTGACTTGTAATCAGTAGGTCATTGGTTCGATCCCGATAGAAGGCTCAAAAGCTCGACAAATGTCGAGCTTTTTTGTTTTATAGCTATCTCAAATACTCTTTTTTAGCTTATCAGGAGTCACTCCTGTAAATTGCTTGAAGTCTTTGATAAAGTGAGCTTGGTCAAAAAAGTTATTTTCATAACAAATCTCCAAAAGAGATTTGTTATTTTCTAATGAACTTAACGCTACATTGAAACGCACAATTGAAGCAAATTTCTTAGGCGAAGTACCTACAAGCTTGCGAAAACGTTTTTCAAATGGGCTTGAACTTATATGAAGCTTTTCGTTTAGTTCTTTCACTCTAATACTTCCATGACTTTGATAAATCATCCGAACGGCCTCTACAATAAGTTTGTCTGTGCTAATGCTCATTAATTGAGAAAGAAAAAATCGCTCTACTACCTGAATTTTTTGCTCATCTGTTTGTGCTAATACGAAGCGCTCTTGAACCTCGTAAACTAAAGATTTTTCAAAAATATAATCAAGACCAATACTTAAATTAAACAATTCGTTTACAGGATGATTTGTAAAATGTGCTAGACCTATTTCTGTGAAAAATACGAGAAATGTTCCAATTCCAGGAGAGTTTTTAAATACTTTGTAGCTATCAACGATACCCGTAATGCCTGCTGATTGAAGTGTTGAAATGTCATTGTCTTGAATGATTGCAAGGTTACCTTTGTATTGAAAGCCTATGACTATTCCTAAAGATGGGAACACTTTATATTCCGATTCATATTCTATTTCTGAAATAGCAAATTGCTTTATGTAAGGTCTCAATATCTCTGAAGGTTGGAATATCTCAAATCTCATTTTGCATTTTCAAATTAAAATATTAACCAAATTAAGTAATCGTGCAGGATTATATTTAAGTTATGTGTTTAGGCAACAGGCACAAGGCAAAGAGTGTTAAAATGTTTTTTAATAACCACAGCCATGCTTTTTTCTAAAGCCCACAGCCGAAAGCCGTTACCTGAAAGCCCAAAGCCCAGTCTTAAATTTTACCCGCTTTAAGCTCTAGGCTTTATGCGGTAGGCTAAAAGTTAAATAGTATTTCTCATGAAGTAATAGAAACTTTTTTGCCTAATGCCTACGGCTTACAGCCTAAAGCGTTTTAATGCAATTTTATTTTGCATTAATACTTGCCTATGGAATAGCCTTTCTTCAAAACTCTAACTCTATCACATGAGGCTCTGCAATAAGCTTCTTAGCTAATCGCTCATGTTTAGAGGTTTTGCCTCGTACCGACCAAAAACAAGTAATAGTATCTTCTTTATAAATTTGCTTACCTTTTTTAGCTTGCATGTTAAATTGTCTGAAAATTTCATCCATTTTCAAAAAGCCTTCATCACCTTTTTTAACGACGATTTTATAATTACGAGTTTCGCCATACTTGTGAATCCAACGTTCCAATATGATAAAAAACTGTAAAATCATAAACACCATAATAGCTCCAAAAAAGGAAAGCAAAATATGTCCATCGCCAATAGCCATCCCCAACGATGCCGTAACCCAAATAATTGCAGCAGTAGTTAAGCCTTTTACCCGATCGTCAACTTTGAAGATGATCCCTGCTCCTAAAAAACCTACTCCAGTTACGATATTAGCAGAAATTCTATCTGGAGAAGCACCCATTCCTACTTTTTCTGAGAGAATCGTAAAGATAGTAGACCCAATCGCAATAAGTGTAAAAGTCCGTAATCCTGCGGATTTGCTATGGTACTCTCGTTCGCCCCCAATGATTGCACCCACTAAGGCCGAAGCAATGAGCTTCACCAAATCTTCATTATGAACAATATGGTTCCAGAGAATTTCCCAATCACCCATCAAAAACATACGTATATTTTATTTATTGATTTTATTTCAAAAGAAAACAACAGCAAAGACATATAGAAACAACGTAAGCTAATCATTCTGCAGATTAGCCTAAGAACTAAGGTAGAATCTCTTCTAAGCTTTTGTAGGTGTGAAATTAATAGATATTTTCAAGGCAAAAAAAATAGCCGTCACTTTCGTAACGGCTATTTTACGAGTAATTATCCTTATTGCTTTTCGGTAGCCATAACCAGTGCCAAATTTAACTTGGCAACTACATCATAAATCTTGGCTAATTCCTGTACAGTACGGTCCTTTGAAATACGTAAAACTACTGTTTCAGAATTCTTAGCTTTAGCTTGTTCAGCCAAATAAGTCTCAAGCTGTTCAACAGGCACAGGATTATCATCTACAAAATATTGGTCTTGCTCGTCTACAGTCAAACGAATATTCTCTTTAGTAGCCGTTTGTTCTGCCGAGCTTGATTCTGGCAAAAGAAGCTTAATAGCATCTGGGCTTGCCAAGGTTGATATCATCAAGAAAAACATCATCAAGAAGAACAGGATATCCGCCAAGGCTCCTGTTTCTACTTCAGATTGTTCTCTAGCTCTTTTTCTAATATTCATATTTACTTCAAATTAGAGAGCTCTATTACTTAGAAGCTGGTTTGTGAAGAATATCCAAGAAGTCAATAGCTGTAACTTCCATTTTATTTACAGTACGGTCAATCATCGTTGTCAAGATGGTATAAAAGAAATACGCAATGATACCCACCATCAAACCTGTTGCCGAAGTCACCATTTTTTCATAAATACCACTCGCAATCGTACTAATGTCGATTTTGTTGGCTACCGAAATATTGTGGAAAGTACGAATCATACCCGAAACTGTACCCAAGAAACCAAACATTGGAGCAATTTTGGCAATAGCAGACAAAATACCTAAGTTTTTCTCCATGTTGTAAATCTCAACACGAGCCGAATTTTCAATGGCATTTTCGATGTCACGCATAGGTGAGCCAATACGATTCAAGCCTTTTTCTAACAAGCGAGCAATCGGGAAAGGTGACGTTTTACAGTAGTTAATTGCTCCTTGGATATTACCAGCAAAAAGCATTTCCTTGATTGAAAACAAAAATGTATTGTCCAATCTTGATGTTTTACTGATATATCTGTATCTCTCGATAAACAAGAAAAGAGCAATAAAGAACAAAACAAAAATAGGAACCATTACCCATCCTCCTTTTTCCAAAAGGCCAAATAAGTTTAAATCTTCTCCCACTTTGGTAACAGTTGTTACGGTAGTCGATGTTGTGTCGGGTTCAAAAGTAGTTGTCTGTAATAAGATACTTAGAAGAGTAGTCATAAGTTTTTACAGGTAAAAGCGTATTTCCTCAATTGAAAAATACTGCTATTTTGATTTGTAGGAAATTGATTAATTATTGAGTTACCTTGGTTGAAAATTATTGCGATTGTCGCACGAGTACTTACTTGTACAAACTAAATTTTCAACAAGTTTAACGAAAAATTTTAAGTAATATGATATAATTCAGCCAAAAAAAAGCCAGTTGCTGTACTGTAGGGTATGAGGTTACATATACAAGTACGACGCACAAAATCCTTTATCCTACTAAAATAGTACAGAAAAATGACTTAATGTTTACCGTTTGATAAAAATGAAAAAACGACTCAATAATTTATTTGTAGTATTCAAGTAGTTTGTAATCTACTGATTTAGCAATTTGGCCAAAACACCTTCTTTTAAAGCATAAGTCGAAACCTTAATTTGCTGAATATCATATCTTTTCAAAATGAAATCTATTAAGCAAACACCCACTACAATCATATCTACACGTAACTCTATCATCCCTGGAATTTGCATTCGTTTTTCTCTATCTTGAGACACTAAGGCTAAAAAAGATGTTTTGAATGATTCCATTGGTAGCTCAAAACTCACTTGCTCGCGGGGCGGCCAATCGCCATGAAGTTGGTGCCAGTACATATCCACTAATGTCTCAAATGACCCTGCCGAGCCAATGATACATTCGGGAGCATATTGGTGAACAGCATTGGTCAATGGCAAAAGGGCATCTTCCAAATAATCACGCATTAAGCCTACCGAGCGGGGTGAAATGGGATCGGTATTCATAAATTGGTCCATCAAACGCTGACCACCTATTTCAAAACTTTGTTTCCAATACACCTTGGTTGCATCACAAATAATAAACTCGACACTACCTCCGCCAATATCGATAATCATCGATGGTGTTCGTCCGATTTGCGTTCCTAGCCTAACTCCTTCATAAATCAAACCTGCTTCTTCATCGCCCGAAATGACTTGGATACTAATGCCTGTGACCTCTGCAATTTTGTCACAAAAATCCTGACCATTAGACGCATTCCGTACCGCACTGGTAGCCATTGCTTTTACGTTAGCAAGTGTTACTCCTTCTTTTTCTAAAATAGTTTTAAAATAATTTAACCCTATAATAGCACGTTCTATTCCTTCTTGGGTGATGATGCCTTTCGAAATACCACCCTGTCCAATTTTGGCAGCATAACTATCTTCATGAATAATCTGAAAATCTTGTCCTTCTTGTTCAACTACCAAAAGTTGAAAAGTATTTGTTCCTAAATCAATAATTGCTTTTTTCATGTTTGCTATCGCTGTTTTCCCATCAGAGAGAATTACAAAGAAACAGGATTCTTCTCCTACAAACGAACTTTCACCGAAAAACTTCGTGTTCTTTGTCTGTAAAAAACTCTTAGGTTATCTTTACAGTATGGTATTAATAACAGGTATTACAGGATTAGTTGGAAGCTTTGTTGCCAAGCAATTTTTGGACAAAGGACACCAAGTGGCAGGACTTCGCCGAGCCAGTAGTGATTTGTCGCTGGTGGCTGATATTCAAGCTCAAATTCATTGGATTGAGGGAGATGTTCTGGATGTTTTGTCATTAGAAAAAGCTTTAGTAGGTATCGATATCGTTGTGCATGCCGCAGCAGTGGTTTCTTTTGCTCCTAAAGATGCAGAACTGATGAACAAAGTCAACATTGAAGGTACTGCCAATGTGGTTAATGCTTGTTTGGATGCTGCTGTTCACAAAATGTGCTTTATTAGCTCTGTAGCTGCTTTGGGGCGCAAATTGCCTCAAGAATATGTACAGGGACAGCAAGTAATACTCAACGAAAAATCTACTTGGGAAGAAGACCCGCTCAATTCTACCTACGCCAAAAGCAAGTATCTGGCCGAAATGGAAGTGTGGCGTGGCGTGGCAGAAGGGCTCAATGCTGTGATTGTGAATCCATCAGTCATTTTGGGCGAGGCCGACTGGAACAAAAGTTCAACACAACTTTTTAAATATGCCGCTGGCGAACCTACTTATTACCCCAAAGGCACAATCAACTATATCGATATCTTAGACCTTTCAGCATGTGTTTATCAATTAGCCACTTCTGATATTGCTGGCGAAAGATTTATTTTGAATGCAGGCGTTATTCCATACCAAAATTTCTTCGCACAAATTGCAAATGCTTTGGGCAAAAAAGCGCCAAATAAAATTGTTTCAGAAACCATGTCAGAAATACTTTGGAGAATCGAAGCAATCAGAAGTTGGTTTACAGGAAGTACACCCATTTTGACCAAAGAAACGGCTCGCTCTTCCAAGTTCAATTTTTATTTTGATAATGCCAAAATCAAAAAACAACTTAATTGTGACTTCAGAAGTTTTGAGGAAACTATTGCTAGAGTGACTCAAAATTTATCAAAGAAGCAGCTCTAATCAAAAAAATATCTGTTTATCATCCATTGAAGTTGCCTATTTTTTGAACCATTTCCTCAAGAATCAAGTCCCGAACCATGAACGTAATACCCAATTTGATACAACTATTTGAGCGAGATTTACAAAAACTCAAAGCTGAAATTGTCCAATATTCTGAGGAAGAAAATATCTGGACAATTGTTCCTGAAATCAATAACTCCGCAGGGAATTTGGTTCTTCATTTAGTAGGCAATTTGAATACCTACATCGGTGCAGAAATCGGTAAAACTGGATATATAAGAAACCGCCCTTTGGAGTTTTCTCAGACAGGTTTGTCCAAAAAAGAGCTCGTCGGCAAAATCAGTGACACACTCGACGTGATAAAAGAAAGTCTCAATACTCTACCAGAAGAGGCTTTGGAGGAAATATATCCTCAATTAGTGTTCGAACAAAAAACATCAACAGGCTATTTATTGATTCATCTTACCACTCACCTTACCTATCACCTCGGTCAAATCAACTATCACCGTCGTTTGTTAGATAAGGCGTAAATAAGACTAATTACTCTTGCCATTATTCATATACTAATCAACTTTCAATCAAACAATTAAGTAGAGAAACAGGACAACAAAAACCAGATTCATATTAGAAAAATACAAAACTATTTCGAGCTATTTAAGACAGGTTTTCGGCAGCAATCTCGTTTGCGATTTTGAAAATAAAATCTTATCTTAGCAATAAGTCGTTTTGTAAAAAATAATTGAGGAAGATTGTTCCCCTATTAATAACCTCTTGCAATTTCTAGCTTTGAGAAATTGTTAGATTCAAAAACGTTATTTCACCTCGTATTAATTGTATCTTATCCAATTAGAACCATTATGGAACAAGACTTTGAAGACCGTCATGAAGATGTTCTCCAATCGGTAAAACGTTTTGAATCTATGTTAAAACGTGCCGAGAGCTCTTTTTTCGACTTAGATACTTTTGAGCAAATTGTAGAGCATTATATGGAGGAAGGAAAATTCGAAGAGGCTTCTCAAGCTTGCGAAATCGCACTTGAGCAATATCCTTATTCGGTTGAGTTGATGCTATGTAAAGCCGAACTCAGTTCCAGCCTTGGTGAGTATGATGAAGCCCTAGAAATTTTGGCTCGTGCCGAGTTATTCAATCCATCCGACAACGATATTACTTTTTTAAAAGGAACTATTTACAGTCTCAAAGGCGACTATCAAGCTGCCATTGAAATCCTGACTGAAACCCTCGAAAATGCAGAGGATAAAGATGAAGTGTATTATCATATTGGCTTGGCGTACCAGAGTTGGGAGCGCCATCACAATGCGGTAGCGGCTTTCAAACAGGCTATTGAAGTAAATCCTAATAACGAAAATGCGCTGTATGAGCTTGCCAATAGCTTAGAAATAACTGGTAAGCTAGAAGAAAGCCTTCCTTACTACGAAAGCTTTATTGACAATGACCCTTATTCTCAGAATGCTTGGTATAATATCGGTATTGCCTATTCTAAGTTAGGGCGATTTGAAGAGGCAGCCAATGCCTACGAATATGCCGTAGCAATTCAGGACGATTTTGCTTCTGCTTATTTCAATTTGGGAAATGCCTACATGAATTTAGTCAATTGGAATAAAGCTGAAGAATGTTATCGTTATTGTTTAGAGCATGAAGAAAAAAGCCCAGAGGTGTATTGCTGCCTTGGAGCAAGTATCGAGCGACAAGAACGCTTTGATGAAGCAATGCACTATTACAAAGAGTCTATTAAATTAGACCCTCTTTGGGATGATGGCTATTTTGGCGTGGGTATTTGTTTGTGCGAGAAAAAGAAATGGTTTGAAGCCATTCATTTTCTTAAAAAAGCACTTGAGCTCAACAAACACAATACTTATTATTGGTTGGCATTGGCAGACGCCGAAGCCAATTTGGGAAGTTTAGTATCTGCTTTAGAAGCTTACCAAAAAGCTGCTGAGTTAGACCCACAAAATACCGAAGCTTGGATTAAATGGTCGGTATTGAATCATGAACAAGGCAATTATGACGATGCCGCCAACTTGATGTTGAGTGCTATCGACGAATTACCAGAAGAATCAGAATTGTATTATCGAGCTTCGATTTATTTGATTAAGGCAGGAAAATATAGAGAGGCTTTTAATTACTTGGAAACAGGACTGATTCTAAACTTTGATGGTCATGAAATTATGTTTGAATATTTCAAAAATTTAGAAACTCAAAAAGCGATTTATCGAATTATTGAGCAATATCAGAAAAAGTAAAATTCTTTTGCTGGGTATGTTGAAAATTTTAATTTGGCATTTGCTGAAAAAACAAAATTTCCACTCGACACTCCTTACTTTTCTTCACTGGGCGTGCCCGTCTAACACAAGAAAAGTAACCGCAGCGGCGGCCGCAAAAGAAAGTCAAGAAATCCTAATCGGAGTGGCGACCCACCTCGCCTACGGCTCAAACAATAGGATTTCATAAGTGTCAATGCAAACCTTTTCACTTTTAATGGCTTATAATATTTAAACATGCTCTCAACAAAAAATCCCCAAAGTCAGACTTTGGGGATTTTTTATTTTGGCTAATCACCTATTAACAAAACTCTTCGAATACCATTTCAAGGTGTGCAGCAATCATTTCAGCCGAACGACCTTCGATATGGTGACGCTCAACAAAATGAACTAAATCACCATCTTTGAAAAGCGCAATTGATGGAGATGATGGAGCGTAAGGCAATGAGTACTCACGTACTTTAGCCGTAGCATCTTGGTCAACACCTGCGAAAACTGTGTACAAATGATCTGGTTTTTTAGCAGCATTCCAAACTGCTTCTTTCACGCCTGGACGAGCAGTACGAGCAGAACAACCACAAACTGAGTTGATAAACACTAACGTAGTGCCTTTTTCTGTCATTACTGAATCTACTTCACCTGCTGATTTCAATTCTTTGAAACCACCTTCTACGATATCAGCTCTCATTGGAGCCACTAAATGTTCTGGATACATAATTACTTATAAACAAATTTAAAAATTTGGAATTTCTTTAATACAAAAGTAGTTAAGCAATGATTTATAGGCTTATAGCCTATTGCCCAAAGCCATCGACTACATAAACCCTAACTCAAGCTTTGCCACTTCTGACATCATATCTTGTGAATATGGTGGATCAAAAGTAAGCTCAACACTTACGTCAGAAACACCCTCAATTTCTCTAACTTTTTGCTCGATTTCAACAGGAATTTGCTCTGCTGATGGGCAAGAAGGCGACGTCAAAGTCATGAGAATGTAGATGTTGTTTACGGGAAAAACCTTAATGTCATAAATCAACCCCAACTCATATACATCTACAGGAATTTCGGGGTCATATACCTTTTTAAGCGCCCCAATAACTTCTTCTTTTAATTCTTCCTCAGTCATTGTTTTGTAAAAAACTTGTTAAGTGGTTTATAAAAAGATAGTCTATTTCTTTAATATCTTTTTCTTACACTAATTGATAAGCGATAGCGTAATTTTTCATTTGCTTTACCATCGATACCAAACCATTTGAACGTGTTTGAGCTAAATGCTGACTCATACCGATTTGGTCAATGAAATAAAGTTCTGACTCTGCGATTTCTTTAGGAGAATGACCCGACAACACTCTAATCAACATACTCACTAATCCTTTTACAATTACTGCTTCAGAATCAGCTTCAAATACCAAGTTTTCGCCATCTTTATGAGCATTTAACCACACTCTACTTTGGCACCCCTTGATAATATTATCTTCTGTTTTTTGGTCTTCGGGCAAGCCTTTCAGCTTTTTTCCCATGTCAATAATATACTCGTATTTATCTGCCCAATCATCAAATAAAGCAAACTCTTCGATAATTTCGTCTTGTATCTCGTTGATTGTCATTGATTTTTATTTCATTTAGTGACTTGTGAATGTGTGGTTAGTAAATTTGAAAAAACTAAATCATTCACACATTTATTCACTTTCTCAAACTCGTAATATTAAGCAAGCATTTTCTTCACACGGTGAAGTCCTGCGATTAAACGATCTACTTCCTCAATTGTATTATAAACCGCAAAAGAGGCTCTTGTAGTTCCAAGAATATTAAAACGTTTCATCAAAGGTTGTGTACAGTGGTGACCTGTACGTACAGCAACCCCCAAATTATCCAACAAAACACCTATATCTTGTGGGTGAATACCTTCAATCACAAAACTAGCAACCGAAACTTTATTTTTAGCCTCACCAATCATTCTTAAACCTTCGATTTGTAATAATTGCTCGGTAGCGTATTGTAAAAGCATATCTTCATGAGCCGCAATTTTATCACGACCAATAGAATCCATATACTCTAAGGCTGCTTTGAGCGCTACTACATCAGCGATATTGGGCGTTCCTGCTTCGAATTTGTAAGGAAGTTCGTTATAAGTAGTTTTTTCGAAAGTTACTTCTTTAATCATCTCACCGCCACCCATATATGGAGGCATAGCTTCTAGTAAAGCTTTTTTGCCATACAAAGCCCCAACACCTGTTGGTCCATACAATTTATGTGCAGAAAACGCATAAAAATCTGCGTCTAAATCTTGTACATCAATGTCTAAGTGAGAAGTTGCCTGCGCACCGTCTATCATCACTACCGCTCCTACTGCATGCGCTTTGGCTATAATTTCTTTTATTGGGTTAATTGTTCCCAAAGCATTTGACACATGGTTTACTGATACTAATTTTACTTTTTCAGAAAGCAATTGGTCATACACCTCCATATCCAACTCACCACGGTCATTTACAGGAATAACTTTTAACGTGATTCCTTTCTCCTCGCAAAGCATTTGCCAAGGTACAATATTAGAGTGGTGCTCAAGTCCTGAGATAATAATTTCGTCACCTTCTTTGATAAATTTACGTCCGTAAGTACTAGCTACTAGGTTGATACCATTGGTAGTACCAGAGGTAAAGATAATTTCTTCGGTCGAAGCGGCTCCCAAAAATTTACGTACTGCTTCACGCGTAGCTTCAAAATCACGCGTAGCGCGTTCGGCCAAAGTGTGAATCCCACGGTGAATATTGGCATTATCAAATTCGTAATAATGCTTAAGCGCATTGATAACAGCAATAGGCTTTTGAGTTGTGGCCGCATTATCAAAATACACTAATTTTTTCCCATTGATTTCTTGATCTAGTACAGGAAAATCTGCTCTGATTTTTTGAATATCTACAATTTCGGTGAGTGTCATGGCAGTTACGTGTTTTTGGGAAGTTCTACAATAAAATGGTGACTAGCAATTCTGAATTTCTTTTGAAGATACAAACGATGTGCATCGTGTCGCTGGTGACCCGAATCGAGGTGAATGGCATCACAGCCTAATTTGATAGCAAATTGTTTGACAAAATCTAAGAGTTGACTGGCACGACCTTTTCCACGGGCTTGGGGCAATGTACTGAGGTCATCGATATAGATAATTTTGCCAGCATAAAACAGATTCATACATCGGAATCCTACAGCTGACCAAATTTCTTGATTCGGTTCTTCGACAAAAGCGATTTGATAGGACTCCTTTTGCATTTGCTCATACATTTCCACAAAACGCTCTATGGTAAGATGTGGCCGTAGCTCGTGTATTACAGGAAAGCATCGAAGCAAATCTTCATGTGATTGAACCAGTTTGATTTGCATAGTACCTGAGTAAGTAGGAGTTATGAATTAGTGCTGAATGATGAGTTGTGAATTGTGAATGTAAAATTTTAATTATCAATATCTTACATTTTCAATTGATTAAATCATATTTGGCATGATTACTTTTTAAGTAACTAATAACCAATCACTTGTCTCATAAGCACATTAATTTTGTATCACTACTAAAAACAAATGCGTCGGGTAATAAATAAGTTGTGAATTGTGAGTGTAGAGTTATGAATTGGTTATCAAAATTTCAATTCATAATTCAACACTTATAACTACTTAATACCCGACACAGTTTTGATTTTTCTATAAGATAAATCTTACGCTTGATATATTTTTTCAACAATAAGTCCTTCCAAGTATTCTTTAATAGCTGGAATTTCCATTTTGTCGATTACTTCTTGCGCAAATGCTAACATCAACAAAGCACGAGCAGAATCTTTAGAGATACCACGCGCTTGCATATAAAACAAAGCATCATCGTTTAATTGACCAGTTGTTGTTCCGTGTGAACACTTCACATCATCTGCCCAAATTTCCAACTGAGGCTTTGTATTCATCGTCGCATCGTTTGAAATCAACACATTTTTGCAAGACTGGAATGCATTTGTTTTCTGTGCATCTTGTCTTACATAAATTTTACCGTTGAATACCCCTGTTGACTTATCTTTCAAGATACCTTTATATAATTCGTTTGAGTTCGAATTAGGTTTGGCATGGTCAACAGCTGTGTGGTTATCTACGTGTTGTTTTCCGTTTGGAATGTACAAACCAAACATGTTAGCTTCAGCGTACTCACCATCAATTTTGATATTGAGGTTGTTACGCACAAAACCACCATTGGCTGTCACTGTATTTGCAGTAAATACCGAACGACCTTCTTGATAAACAGCAGTAGTACCGATGTTATAAGATTGGTCTGTTTCGTTTTGTACTTTATAGTAGTGTACGTTTGCTTCTTCTGCTACGTAAACTTCGGTAACAGCATTGGTAAACGATACATTTTCACCAAAAGAGCGAAACGCTTCAGCTACTTTCACTTCAGCACGTTTGCCAGCTACAATCAAGTTACGTGGTTGTGCAGCTACGTTGGTTTCGCGAGCATCAGCAATAAAACGCAAGATGATAGGTTGTTCTACTACTTTTTTCTCTGGTACATAAATAAATACACCATTTTTAGCAAAAGCAGTATTTACAGCTGTAAAAGCATTGTCGGCAGAATCGGCATATTGGTTGAAATATTTTTCAATCACATCAGCATGCGACTTGATAGCCTCCGCTAATGGAAGAATTACCACCTCGTCTGTAGGGCTTACAATGGTACTTAAAGATTCGTTGTAAACACCGTTGATAAAATACAAAATATTGCCATCCAAGTTTGGAATAGCCATTTGCTCTACATCAGCAGCACTAAAGTCGGAAGGGGCATTAAACGCAAACGATTGGCTTACCAAGTTTTTTACGTTAGAATACTTCCATTCTTCATGCTTGATTGTTGGGAAACCCAATTGATCGAAGGTTTGCAAAGCCTGCTGACGTACCAAATGAATCGGGCTTTTGGCCTCGCCATTCATTTTGCCCTCAGCATCTTTAAAGTCAGCAATTAATTGTGCCTTCAAATCAGTATTACTATTCATTTTGTTCGATGATTTGATAATTGGTAGATTGTTACAGTACTACCTTTGAGTAAAACGCCTCAAAGATTACCGAAAATTAAGCGCTTACTTCAGCAGCGTCAACTTCAGCTTTAATCCAATCGTAACCTCTTTCTTCAAGTTCAAGCGCTAATTCTTTTGTACCTGATTTTACGATTCTACCTTTATATAATACGTGTACGTAGTCTGGAACGATATAATCCAACAAACGTTGGTAGTGAGTTACTACGATAGTTGCGTTGTCTGGTGATTTCAATTTGTTTACACCTTCAGCTACAATACGAAGTGCATCGATATCCAAACCTGAGTCAGTTTCGTCAAGGATTGCCAACTTTGGCTCTAATACTGCCATTTGGAAAATCTCATTACGTTTTTTCTCACCACCAGAGAAACCTTCGTTCAACGCGCGGTTCAACAAAGACTGGTCGATATTTACGTAAGACATTTTTTGCTTGAACATTTTCAAAAACTGAACTGCATCCAATGGTTCTTCGCCACGGTACTTTCTGATTTCGTTTACAGCAGTTTTCAAAAAGTTAGTTGTCGAAACACCTGGGATTTCGACAGGATATTGAAATGCAAGGAAGATACCTTCAGCAGCACGTTCTTCTGGAGCCAAATCCAAAAGGTCTTTGCCAAAGAAATCTACCGAACCTCCTGTAACTTCATAATCTTCGCGACCTGCCAAAACAGAAGCTAAAGTACTTTTACCTGAACCGTTTGGTCCCATGATAGCGTGAACTTCACCAGCTTTAACTTCTAAGTTGATTCCTTTCAGAATTTCTTTTTCACCAATTTTGGCTTGTAAGTTATTTATCTTTAACATTTTCTTGGTAGTGATATTTGACCTATGACAAACGTTGTAGGATTGGCCTCCTCAATCAAAACTTACTGATTATCATTTGAAAGTACACTTTCATCTGTCAGGAGACAACACCTATTTAATTTAGGCACAAAATTAATTATTGGATTTTTCAAATACTATACTTTATTTAGAACAACTCTAAACAAATTGAAAAAGTTTATATTTATCCACATTTTTCTTAAAAAAAATGACGAAAGTCAGTGATTTTTTTTCTGGAATTTTTAAGACTGACATCGGGAGGGCGTGAGCGACACTGGGACAGTGACTCCAAGGGGCAAAGGGACAGAGTTACAAAGGCACAAAGTGAATGAGTCAAACTTTGTGCCTTTGTAACTCTATGTCTGTTCACTCTACCACTAAAAAAACACTCCATGCCTAATGCCTCCTTGCCTATCTCCTATTTACTGAACCACCACTTTTATCCTATCCACAGGTATTCCACCGATACGATAGTCGAGGATATAAATTCCTTGGGGAAGTAGTTTATTGAATGGTACTTGATATTCGCCTACAGATTGATTTTCGTTGACTACTTCATGTACTTTTTTTCCTGACAAATCGTAAAGATTAATTTCTACATGACCTTTTAATAATACTTCATATTTGACCTGACTTTGAGAAGATATAGGGTTGGGAAAAATAGTTAAACTCTGTTTAGGCTCAAAAAAGGCTTCTGTTCCAAGTACAAGCGACTTACTTTGAAATTGTCCATCCAGCCATAAACATCTCGAGCGAATCCAATCTTTCATAAAATTTAATTCATCTTGAAAAGTTGTTCCAACGTAATAGTTAGGCCATACTTTTGTTCCTAAAACTCCTGGCCATCTTTTAAAATTACGTGCTACCGCAGGAGCAATAATCATAGCCGTTGAGTCGACCCATTGATTGATACGGTCGGTGGATAAAATAGATTTTCGAAGTTCTCCCCAACGAGTAGAAGCTTTGGTTCTAAAATCTTCATCTTGCACGAGTTTTGACCACCAAAAAGGAGACAAATAAATGTCGCCCGTTGGAGATGCCAATGCGTTGATTTGATATTGCCAACCTGTAGTTTTGTATCCTTCATAATAATCAGCATTGCCATAGGCTAAGTTGTAGTCCCAAGCTGGTCCCATTTTTAGGCGAGCATCTTTACTATCTTTATCCTTGTAGAAATACGTACTGAGTCGATAACCATCAATATTTTTGGTTAGCTCCGTCAAGATAAAATAGTCTACAAAAGAATCCATATCTATCATATTGCGCCAAGCAGCGTCTTTGTCAAGCGCAGTATTGGCATAAAGTTCTTTTTCAAAAGTCGTCATCCAGCCTTTGATATAGGTCAATTGTTTGGAGGTTAAATCGGCATACTTGGGATATTCTACCTGAAAAAGTACACTTGGTGTCCCAATCGTATTTTTCCAAGACCAAGCAGGCGAACCATTAACCTTATCAATTTTAAGGATATACCCGCCCGTGAGTGCATCGCCAGTACTATCGGTGGTTTTGATGCTAGAAATATTGACTCTATTTTTATCTCTTTTGATTTTTTCCATGACCAAATACAACCCATCATAACGACCATTCAAGGTAATTTCACAATAACGAGTACGCGTGGCATATCTACCCATACGATTCGAAATATCATAGGTCAAAGCATCTCGCATAAAGGTTTTATCATTGTAGCTGGCATTGAGTACCCAGTCAGATTCTTCGGGCATTCCTAGAAAAGCTATTTTCTGACTTTTTCCTGTTGTGTCTGCCCAAAGTTCAAAGCCATAAGGTTTTTTAGGAAAAAAGTCTTTGGAGGTCGACCCTCTTAATTCTATTCCCAAATATCCATCGTAACCTGTAGGCGTATCGTTGGGAGTATTTACTCGTCCGTTGCCATTATTAATGAGTTGTAATGTGCCCAAAATTTTAGGCTCATCGGGGATGATTGCGCCATTTTTCGTCGTAATTTTCAGGATAGGTAAATTAGATTGGTCAAGGGTTTGTGCAATAACAAAATGATGACATAATATACCAATGAAGGTTAGAAGGAATAATTTTTTCATAGTTTGGATAGAATAGTTATCCACAAATATAGTCAATATTTTAGCCGAATAGTGATAATCTATCCTGTAGCATCTATTATCTATTAAATATATTTTTAGCAGAATAAAGTCAGTTTTTTTAGGCAAAAAATCGTTTATTTCTGCATCAAAACCACTTTTTTTATTTTTTCAAAAATAAAAGATGACAAAAGGTTTGTATTTAACTAAAAAAACAAGCTAAATTTAAAACCGAACTTTTACCCTAGTGTTGAACTTTATCTATGAACTATTTAACTGACGAGCAAGTTGCTCAACTTGCTCCAGACGCTTCTTCTTTAAAAGCAGGACGAGACTTATCACATGAACCCAAATGGCTCAATTTTCAATCCAATGAACGAGTATTGTGGGGAGAAGTCCAAGGGAGTGGTAAAAATCCCTATCAAACTCAAATTGACTTAACCAACACCGCCTTCAAATGCTCATGTCCGAGTCGCAAATTTCCTTGTAAACATGGTTTGGGTTTGTTGTTTTTAGTTGCCAAAAAAAATGGCGAAATCCCGCAAATTACCGAAGAACCTTTATGGGTAAGCGAATGGATTAATAAGCGAAGCGCCAAAGTCAACAAGCCCGAACCTGAAGTGGAGGTGGAATCGCTCGAAACATTATCGGAACAAGCCGAAAAGCAAGCTCAAGCAAAAGCCAAACGTCAGGAAGAACGCTATCTTAAAGTTCAAAATGGTATAGCTGAGTTAGAGCTTTGGCTCAAGGATTTGGCACAAGCGGGGCTTTTGGCTTTACCACAAAAAGGGTATGCTTATTTTGAGCGTATGGCAGCCCGTTTGGTTGACTCTCAGGCCACAGGACTAGCGGGATTGGCGAAGGCATTTAACAAATTAGACTATTTTAAGAATGATGAATGGCAAAAATCTGCCTTGGAATTGATGTCCAAAATATATTTGCTCATAGAGTCATTCAAGCACCTCGAACAACTGCCTCCACTTATTCAGGAAGAAGTCAAATCAAGAATAGGTTGGAATATACAAACCAAAGATTTGTTGGAACGAGATGATGTCGAATCACTCAAAGACCATTGGTTGGTAGCAGGTAGACAAACTACGATTGAAGAAGATATTACTATACAAAAAAACTGGCTATACGGTCTCAAAAGCAAAAAAAATGCGTTGGTATTAAACTTTTCGTTTAAAGGAGTGGGCATCGAAACACCTATTTTACCTGGCACTATTGCTCATGCCAATCTGATTTTTTATCCAAGTCATACGCCACTGAGAGCCTCCATCAAAAATTACATTTCAACTATTGATTATCTTCCCGAACCTATAACTGGGCTCAATTCATGGGATGAAGTACATGAAAAAGCAGTAGAGGTTTTGGCACAAAATCCGTGGACAGATATCTTTCCCATACTTATTGAACAAGTCCATCTTGTATTCAACCAAGGAAAATATTACTTACAAGATACTACACAAACCATTGTTCCACTAAGTTCAGCGGTGAGTCAGGAACAAATTTGGAAACTATTGGCACTTACGGGTGGTCACTCAGTGTCGCTTATGGTGCTGTATCATTTCGATTCGGTTACTCCTTTGGGAATCATCAACAACTTTGCATATCACTTATTGGACTAAGCTCAAAATCGCCAACATTCAACCATGTACTGGAATCACCTCAAAAAAACAGCCCTTTTAGGTACTGCCAAAATGCCTTTGCATCTTGAGTTATTACCCGAACCCATTCAAAAAACACTTGTTAAAACCAACACTAAAGATACAGAGGAAATATTCTTAAAAGCCTCTGCCATGACACTGCTCTATGAAAAAGCAGGAGTACGTCATGAAAAAGTAGTACTTCCTAATCAGACTTTTACCGAAACCGAAACGTTAGCGTATTGTTCCAAAAATATTCATGCCATCTGGCAAGGCTTCTTGAATGAAGCTAAGCCAAATGAGTATTTGGTAGCCTATTTAATTCAACTATGTACACAAAATCAGTGGATCATACGCGATAACCTGATTGTTCCTTTATTGAACAAGTTTTTTTCAAGATTTAAAGTGAAACTATATCCTATTTTAGGAAAAAGAGGACTTTGGCTTACCCAGTTCAACCCAAACTGGCAGGATACTATTTTAACAGATAACGTATGGACGGAGGGTAAACCCTCTGCTCGAAAACTATATTTCAGTAAGCTCCGAAAAGAAAAACCACAAGAAGCATTAGCACTTCTACAAGCTTCATGGAGTTCGGAAACGGGCAGAGACCGTAAAGATTTTTTAATGGAATTTTTCCATAATCTGTCTAGCCATGATCTTGATTTTCTCGAAAATATTCTTGTTGAATTACGCCAAATCAAAAATCCAAAAACAATTATTATCGAGACGATTCGAATCGTCAATCGTTTGAAACTTGGGATTTATGGCAGTGATGAAACAAATCAGATTGCTCAATATATGGCGGAGGTTCTTCCTAAATACACCGAGCCTAACTTAATAACCAAACCTGTTAATTCAGCATTTTGGGAAGAAACCCAAATAAGAGATATAATCGGAATCGAATCACTGAGTCCATACAAAAGGGTTTCGGATGAACTGTATTGGTTGTCGGAAATCCTAACCTTTTTGCATCCTCAATATATCATTGACTATTTTGGCCATGATATGCAAACGCTCACACAAAAGTTGGTAACCACACCAGATGGACTTTTATTAAATGTTTTTGCTCAAAACATGAAGCTTGCCACGCCTGAGCAAATTTATACTTTCCTTTCGCACTGCGACTATTCCAAATGCCCTTGGCTTTCGTTGGTGCCATATCTTGGGGTTGAGCAACAGGAACAAATCTTGATGAAAAGTGATGCTATAGATCTTGTATCACTCAAAGAGTTTGTTTTGTCAAATCCAGAACAAGAGTTTTCTGTCAAATTTTCCAACTATGTGTTATCAATTTTAGCTTCGGTTATTATTCATCCTCAAAATCATTACGCCTTGAGCTATGAACATGATTTGATGAATGCGCTAGGGAGATGCTTATCAACGAAGATTTTGAAATATTTAGACATACCTCACGAAAAGCTACAAACTGAAATACATAAGAATTTGTGGACACATTATGTCGTGTCTCCGTTGAAAACTTCCTTATATTTCAAAGAAATGATTCAAGCAGAAATAGGTAATAGCACTGTTGTATAACTGATAAAGTTCATTCTGATCATAAGCCCCTTCCAATAACGGATATACTATTAACTAATAACGTATTATAAAAAACTCAAATAAACCTTCAACACCATGAATGTATTACGTCAACACGCAGAAGAGCAATTTGCGCATGAATTAGAAGAAATTACTAAACAAGATAAAAATACGCGTCCAACCAGTTGGAATCTTTCGCCACAGGCAGTTGTGCAATATTTGATGGGAGGAAAACTACCTAACGGCTTTGAGGTATCGCCAAAATACATCGGTAATCGTCGACTGATGGAAATCGCCGTAGCCACTCTTACTACCGACCGAGCATTACTATTATATGGATTGCCTGGCACAGCAAAATCTTGGGTAGCAGAGCATTTGGCAGCGGCCATTTCGGGAAATTCGACATTGCTCGTTCAAGGTACAGCTGGGACTAGCGAAGAAGCTATTCGTTACGGCTGGAATTATGCAAAATTGTTGGCAGAAGGACCGAGCGAAAATGCCTTAGTAACCACCCCAATGATGCAGGCGATGCGCACAGGAAAAATTGCACGAATTGAAGAACTAACGCGTATCACTGCCGATGTTCAAGATACCTTAATTACTATTTTATCTGAAAAAACACTCCCTATTCCAGAACTAAATATGGAAGTGCAAGCAGTAAGGGGATTTAATGTGATTGCCACAGCCAACAACCGTGACAAAGGAGTAAACGAATTATCAGGTGCTCTAAAACGTCGTTTTAACACCGTAATTTTACCTGTTCCTGAAACCATGAAGGAGGAGATAGAAATTGTACAACATCGTGTATCTAGTTTGCAAAAAGCGCTCGAACTTCCTGCTGAAGCGCCTGCCTTAAAAGAAATTCAAAGAATCGTAACCATTTTCCGTGAACTACGTGCTGGCGTAACCGCCGACGGCAAAACTAAAATCAAAACGCCATCCAGTACCATGAGTACGGCCGAGGCCATTTCGGTAGTAAATAGCGGATTGGCATTGGCTGCCCATTTTGGTGATGGCCGTATCAATGCCGAAGATTTAGCTGCTGGTTTGGTTGGTGCCGTAGTAAAAGATCCTATTCAAGATAAAGTCGTTTGGAATGAATACTTAGAAACCGTCGTCAAAACACGTGAAGACTGGAAAGATGTGTATCGTGCTTGCAAAGAAATTGTCTTATAAAATGCCACTTTCAAGCCTGCATTGGATATTTAAACAAGATAAATTCATGACAAACAGAATCTTTAACGCTTAAATCTGCACTCAAAATTATGCCCTTAACAATTTTGGGAATACGACATCATGGGGTAGGTTCGACCCAAAATGTAATCGAAATGTTGGAGCAAACCCAGCCAGATATGGTATTGGTAGAAGGCGCTCCAGAACTAGATTCGATTATTTCTTGGATAGGCAACGAACAGCTTCGTCCTCCCGTGGCTGTACTTGGCTATAACATAGACGAACCCCAACAGGCGACCTTCTACCCTTTTGCGGAATTTTCGCCTGAGTGGCAAGCCATCCTTTATGCAAACAATCGTCAAATTCCAGTCAAAATGTTGGATTTGCCTTTGGCAATAGGTTTTCAACAAAATAAGAATGAAAAAGAAAGCAATATAGTAGAGGAACCCAATCCTGAAGATTCTGAATCCATAGTGCCTCCGCCCATCCATAAAGACCCTATCTCATACTTTGCTGAAATAGCGGGTTATGAAAATTCGGAGCTTTGGTGGGAACATCACTTTGAGCATAATTACATTTCTAACAGTGCCAAAGAACATTTTGATGCGGTAATGCTCATGATGTCCGAGCTTCGCCATGCCAATATCCCGTCCGTTTTGGATGAAGAAAATATTGCCCGTGAAGCCTATATGCGGGATATTATTCGTAAAACTCAAAACGAACTTTATAGCAATATCGTAGTGGTTTGTGGTGCTTGGCACGCCCCTGCCCTACTCGATGTAGACAGTACTGCCAAAGCTGATACAAAGCTTCTTAAGTCTTTACCCAAAACCAAAATCAAAGTAGCTACTACTTGGATTCCTTGGACAAACCAGCGTTTATCCATGCACTCTGGATATGGTGCAGGGATTACCTCGCCGGGTTGGTATGACTTTTTGTGGAAAAAAGGCAAACAAAAAGATTTTGCCATAGAGTGGCTTAGTCACGTGGCACGTCTTTTCCGAAAAAAACAAGTTGATATTTCTACAGCTCATGTCATTGAGGCATTTCGTTTAGCCGAAACCTTAACCAGTTTACGTGGACTTTCTCGAATCGGTTTACTCGAACTTAACGAGGCCACCCAAACCGTCATGTGTATGGGCGATACCGTTTTGCTGAGTTTGGTCAAAGATAAACTCATCGTAGCCAATCGCTTGGGCGAAGTTCCCGACGAGTTACCCAAAGTTCCTTTACAACTTGATTTTGAAAAATTAGCCAAAAGCAATCGTTTGGCACTTACCGCCGAAAAGAAAGATTATGAATTAGACCTTCGAAAAGAGTTGGACCTCAATCGAAGTAAAATGATTCATCGATTGGATATTTTGGAAATCAATTGGGGACAAAAACTCTATGCTCGTAGCAAAGGGACTTTTAAAGAAGCATGGACTTTGGCTTGGAAACCCGAAATGTATTTGTCTTTGATTGATAAAGCCGTTTGGGGCAATACCCTCGAAGATGCTTGTACCAAATACCTGATAGATACCAGTCAAAAATCACAAAATATCGGGAAAATTGCCAACAATATCCAAAAAGCAATACCTGCGGAGCTGTTTGTAGCAATAGAATTTTTGCTTAAAAAAATCGACGAAGTAGCCACCATTTCAGCCGATATTCTTGACTTAATGACTGCCCTCAAACCTATGGTGGAAGTAAGCAGATACGGAAATGTTCGCAAAACAGACTTAGGAGCAATTCGTCAGATTGTAGATAGCCTCCTCACCCGTATCTGTATAGGCTTGCCCAATACCTGCTACGGACTCGACGATGACAATTCAAGAAAAGTATTTGAGCATATTCAACAAGTAAATGAAGCAACCAGACTAATCGAAAACGACGAGCTGACACAATTATGGTTTGATACCCTCAAAAAACTATTGAATAAAGAAGGTATTCATAGTATCATTCAAGGGTGTACCTGTCGCTTGTTGCTCGATGCCCAAGAGATGGATACCGAAGAAACAGCAGAGCGATTTGCTTGGGCTTTGTCGCAAGGACAAGAACCTAGTTTTTCGGCAGGTTGGCTCGAAGGGTTCCTCAAAGGAAGTGGTGTAATTTTGATATATGACCATGTACTTTGGAATATTCTTTACAAATGGGTAGCGGAACTTTCACAGGAATACTTTACGGAGCTATTGCCCATTTTACGACGTACTTTTTCTCATTTTGTACCTAACGAACGCCAACAACTTGGCGAAAAAGCCAAAGCTGGCACTATTATTCAATCACAAGAGCTTACCACTATCAACGAAAACTTTAACCATCAACGCGCCGAAAGTGTTCTGCCTATGCTAGAAACGCTTTTGGGTATTACTAGACTATGAAAAATTTAGAGAAGTTAGAAAGCTTTATCGAAAATCAAAAACAAATAATTTATGCACGGGCTAGTGCTGAATTTGATAGCTGCATCGAATATTTGAGAAGTGATGACCCTACGATTCCTATACTTTCCATAGAAAACTACTGGGTAATCACAGGATTTGAGCAGTTATTGGGCAATGTAGACGAATGGGATGAATGGGAAGAAAAAATCATGGCGTTAATGACTCACCCTTCCTACTGGTATCAACCTCAAGCATTAGGCTATTTTCTACACGGTGGTTTTCGTGATTTTATCGATTGGGTTAATATGCAAATTCTCCGTAGTAATAATAACGTTGAAATTCAAAGAGTAATCCAATTAGCAAGTCGTTTTATTCCTGATGAAAAGTTCTTAATTCACTATATAAATACTAGAGGTTCACTTCTCGATGAAAATTTCAATTTAACAAAATGGGGTAGTTATCTTTTGCAAAATAACGAGCATTACAATAGAATTTTGTTGGATACAAGCGTTGAAGCTTACCAGAAACTTCGCCTAGCAATGTTTCTATGGTATTCCAAGCAAGATGATTTCTTGGATGTGGCGATTGATAAATTGGCTACCAATGAACATATATTAGAGGTTGCAGAATGGCTACTAAACAAAAATGCACAGAAGTATGAGCCTTTTATTTTTACCAAATGGCAAAAACTAACAGATAGTATTAAATTCATTAAGTTGTATGAGTTTTTGGAGATACAATTTCCTGAAAAATACAGCCCACTAGGAATAGAAGCTTTTCAAAAAACTCTTTCGATTGAATTGACACGGTGTAATACAAACTATGCCAATATTTATAGTTATGGCCCTGAGCAAATAAGTGTACTTACTCACTGCTTTAATTTTTTGATAATAAAAGAAACACAAGAAACTAAAACACTATTCCAAAAAGAACTAAGAAATATCTATTCAATCCCAATTGATCTATTAGCAGCAATAGCAAATCAACTAAAAGAAGATGGTTTAGATATTTTAGTAGAAGCCCTTCATCAAGACCCTAATAATCTTTACTGGAATGATAAAGATTTCTTCAAAAAGTACTTCAAAATCATTGAAACACTTGATTTTCGCTCGCATCAGCAGTATTTCTGGAATTTGAGTAAAAACAAATCGAAAGAGTTACGCAGATTAGGTGCTGGTCTATTGAGCAAATTAGGCAATGAAGCCATTCCTCAAGCTTCTGAGTTAACAAAATCTAAAAAATCAGAGACCCGACAAATGGGATTTTTGATTTTATCGCTTATCAATACCGATGAATCAAAGGTTATTTTGGTTGAGCTTTTGGAACAAGAAAAGAATGATGAGGCTCGTGATATTATTCTGGAGTCATTGCGTCAGCTAGTTAGTAAACAAAAGTCTTTAGCAGAAATTAATACCAAAATAGCATTTGCTCAAAAGAGAGGTAAGCTCAATGCTCCATTAACCCCATGGCTCGACGAAAAGGTGCTTCCTCCGCTATACGTTAAAGATGGCACTCAGCTAAGCGTTGAGGCGTTTCGTTTCTTGCATTACCGCATGAGTCGTGCGAAAGAAATTCGTATTGACCTAGAAGCAAAATTACTCATTGAGCATTTGGACACTGACAAAAACTACGAATATGCCTCTAGCTTGTTAGATACCTATTTTGTCAATGGAGCATTAGCAAATTTCAAGTTCTGTTTGACCCTCGCCAGTATTTTTGGAGATACTACTGTCATCCGTCAATTGCGTAATAAGGTGCAAGAATTTGCCGATAATAATCGTGTTAAAATGGCGGAATATGTCGTAAAAGCCTTGGCACTTAATGGTGGAACACAGGCTTTGCGTAATGTAGAGTTCTTTTCTAGAAAATATAAAAACAAAAATAAAAACGTTGGCGCTGCTGCAACGGAGTCCTTTACATTAGTAGCTGAAGAACTCGGCATCTCTCCGTATGACTTAGCGGACCAAATCATTCCTGATTTTGGCTTTGAAGGATTGTTTAAAACCTTTGAAGTCGATGATCAAGAATATCGTGCCTTTGTGAATCAAGATTTTAAAATCCTATTCTTAAATGAAGATAACAAAACCCTAAAAGCTCTTCCTAAAGGTACGCCAGTGGATTTACAAGAGGAATTTAAAGAGATAGGAAAAGAAATCAAAGACATCGTAAAATCCCAAACACCTCGTTTGGAGCAATACTTGATTATTCAGCGTCAATGGGATACTGAAAAATGGCAGAGCCTTTTCCTCAACAATCCCATTATGTTTGTCTATGCAACGAGGTTAATATGGGGTGCTTTCAACGACCAAAAACAATTTTTATTTACCTTCAAAGTGCAAGAAGACCAAACTTGTATCAACCAAGATGGCGACGAAGTAGAATTCCAAGAAGGGCAAATGATTAGAATGGTACACCCACTAATTCTTGAAAAAGATACCATCAACCATTGGTCGGAAGTATTAGAAGACGAAGGACTATCACCTGCATTTTTACAACTCAATCGTTCGGTAGTCAATTTTGATCCTGCTGATAAAGGAACACTTATTTCCTCGAAGTTCAGAGGCATCGAAATGTCAGGATACACCTTTGTGTCTGTACTTGAAAAAAGAGGCTGGTTTAGGGGTTCTGTTGTCGATGCAGGCTTCATCAGCAATTATTACAAAAACTTTGCAGAAGAGGGCATTACCGCTATCATTACACAAGAAGGAGATATATGTGTAGGTTATTTGGACTCTATCGGAGGTATTGGCAACCTTATGTTTGTAAAATACGGTAGTGTCGAATTTGGAAGTTATACCTATGATGAACCAGGACACACAAACGATTCACGACTCATTCCATTTGAGCAAATCTCTCCTATCATTTACTCAGAAGTAATGGCAGATATGCAGTTTTTCAAAGAAAATGATAGTAGACAAACCAACGGTAACTAAGCATTATGACAGACGAAAAAGAATCACTCCGACGCTGGCGCCTTATCTTGGGAGGCGATGAAGCCGATGGCACCCAATATCAACTGTCTGGGCGAGATAGCCAAATCGATGACGCACTTTCTGCTTTATATGACTTTGAACGAAAAAGAAAATTTAATTACGGACAAAATAGTGGTGGTGCAGGAGGTAACGGAAGCTCAAGCCCTTCGGTAGCACGTTGGTTAGGAGATATTCGCAAATATTTCCCTCAATCGGTTGTGCAAGTAATGCAAGGCGATGCTCTAAAACATCCAGAGTTACAGCAAAAACTTATGCTCGAACCTGAAATTTTGGAACAAGCTACGCCCAATGTACACTTGGTAGCAACACTTATGGAATTGGGCAAACTAATTCCTTCCAAAACTAAAGAAACCGCTCGCCGTGTTGTGCAACAGGTCGTAGAGGAGTTAATGGGCAAATTAGAACAAAAAACGATACAAGCCATTACGGGTGCTATCAATCGAGGTGTTCGCAACAATCGCCCCCGTTATAATGAGATAGATTGGAATACGACTATTCGGAAAAACCTCAAAAACTATTTACCCGAATACAAAACCATTATTCCAGAAAGAAGAGTGGGGTTTGGACGTAAAAACAAACGCTCTTTGAAAGACATTGTTTTGTGTCTTGACCAAAGTGGTTCAATGGGCGCCTCTGTTGTCTATTCTGGTATATTTGGTGCAGTAATGGCGTCGTTACCACAGGTTACAACGCAGATGGTCGTGTTTGATACCGAAGTAGTCGATTTAACAGAAGATTTGAAAGACCCAGTAGAATTACTCTTTGGGGTACAACTAGGCGGCGGCACCGACATCAACAAAGCTTTGGGGTATTGTCAAGAGATTATTAGTAAACCCGACGATACCATTCTTATCATGATTACAGATTTGTACGAAGGAGGTAACCAAGCACAGATGCGCAAACGTATAGTGGAGCTCAGTGAGTCTGGGATTCAAATAATTTGTCTGTTGGCATTAGACGATTCGGGAGCACCCTCTTTTGACAAAGATAATGCTAAGTTTCTCTCAAATTTAGGAATTCCAGTTTTTGCTTGCACACCAGATTTGTTTCCAGATATGATGGCGTCAGCTATTAATCGACAAGATATGAGTGCATGGGCAAGTCAAAATGACGTAGTTTTGAAAGGATCAAACTCATAAGTAATAGTAACGCCACATATCAAGTATGTGGCGTTATAAGCTAAAAATCAGTACTTTTAAGGATAGAGTTTTTCTCCATAATTAAGAGTACCAACTTCAATATTTGAAGCCGATTACCTTCAAATAATTCCCTCAAAAAAATCTACAGCAAAATACATTTTGGCACGGTTTTAGACCAAATAGGGCGTAATTGCCAAAATGTAACTTCGTACTAATTTTAGTATGCTTATCCCCTATTATCCTCACTCGTTCAAAACTCCTGCGTATAGTCATAATTTGAGTCTCAGTGGCATAATTTTTGCTACTTTTTAAGACAAGCAACCGCCAGTTGTATTTAAAAAATTATAATTTCCTAAGTAGAAAACATCGCCGCCAATTAAAGTACAATCATCCGATTGTGCCTTTGATCGTATTTCTATTGGGCTGTAAAAAGGTGTTTAATTTAATTAATCTATGCTCATGAACAAATTTACCCAAGTAGTTGTGGTACTGTGTATTTCCATGCTCAGTATATTTCAAACACATGCGCAGGTGAAGACATTGGAGAATAATAAAATCCCGATGGATCCAATCGTTGGAACTGGCGTTACAATCAACTCCTCGCCGTCTCTTACTGGTGGCGCAACAAACACTTCAAACGTCGTAAACGGCGACCTTAGTGATTTTTCTACAATCGATTTAACACTCTCTCTTCTAGGTGGTGGTGTTGGCCTAACAGTACAAGACGCTAAACAATATTATCCTGCTGGTAATGTGGTTGGTTTTGTAGTAGCTCCTGGAGCTGGTATTCTCTCAGCTTCTGCATTATCTAACATTTCAATCAAAACTTTCCGTGATGGTGTGCTTCAAGAAACAGCTACTGTATCGGGTGGGTTATTGAATGCTTCCGTATTAGGAGGTAGCATTGGAAAGCAAGTCTTGAGTTTTACAACAACCAAAGACTTTGACCAAGTTCAACTCTTCTACAGTGGTGGAATTGTTGGTTTACTTAACAGTTTAAAGGTGTATTACGCTTTTGAAGGTCCAGCTGCAACAACAAATTTAGATTGTTCAACCAAATGGGTTAATGGTGGTAGCAGTACATATACTGTTAACAAGGGACTCTATTCAACAGGACTTGCTATTTGCGCTTCTGGTGTAAATAATGAAGGTAATGTAGTTAATACAAGTACAACCGACTATGCTTCAATGGATGTCTTATTAGCTATTGCTCTAGGTTCTTGTAACAGTTATATCGAGGTAGCATCACCATCAACGATTCCAGCTGGTTCAGAAGCAGGTTTTGTGATTTCAGATGGAAATTCCTTACTTAATGTAAGTTTATTAGATGCTGTTACTATCGAAACATACAACGGAACGATCAAACAAGAAAGTATTGCTGGTAGCAGTAGTTTAATTAAACTTGGACTATTAGGAAACACTAATTCTTATGAACTAGGTTTCAAGACTACTAAAGCTTTCAATAAGATTAGAATTATTTCAACAAGTGGACTAGTATCTGTCTTAGGTTCATTGAGAGTGTATTATGCTTATTCAAAACTTGACTCAGATAACGATGGCGTATCAGACTGTTTAGATAAATGTGCTGGTGGTAACGACTTATTAGATACAGATGGTGATGGTCTTCCTGATGGTTGTGACCAAAATACCATAAACGTAGCGGTATCAAAAACAAGTAGCAACAACGGTGCTCCAGTTCCACAAGGTACTCAAGTTACATACACAATCAAAGCAACAAGAGCAAGCGGATCTGCAGCTGCAACTGGCTTAGAAATTACAGATTTACTTCCTACAGGTGTAACTTATGTTTCTCACTCGGCAGAATCTGGAACAACTTATGATCAAACGACTGGTAAATGGTATATTGGTAGTTTACTTGGTGGCGATAAATTGGTAGCAACCCTCACTATTACAGTTACGGCAAAAGATGAAGGTGTTATCTTCAACACAGCAACGATTACAGCGAAAGATGGAAACACTAACAGCGGTAAAGAATCTGAAACTGTTTGTATCAGTGTACCTGTAAAACTTTGTGCTAACGAATCATTAACATTGACAGCACCAACTACGCTTACTTCTTATCAATGGAAAAAAGATGGCGTTAATATCCCTGGTGCTACGGCCAATACACTAACTGTAACAGAAGCTGGTAGCTATACGCTAGATGGTACACTTACAGGAAACTGTCCTACAGGTAACTGTTGTCCTGTAATTGTAGAACTTCTTCCAATCCCAGTATTGGCAGTTACAGCACAACCTGCTAATGGAAACTGTACTGGCTCAACTATTACTTTGGGCGTAACAGGAACTAACACTGCAACTTACGCATGGGCTGGTCCAAATGGATTTACATCGACTACAGCTAACCCAACTGTAACAACTTCTGCTACTTCAGTCAACGCTGGTGTATATACAATTACAGGTACTTCATCTTTAGGTTGTACTGCAACAGCTACAGTTCAGGTAAATGTTAACCCTGTTCCAACAGCTACAGCAAATGCTCCTCTTCAAGTTTGTTTGAATGGTACAGCTAACCTTTCTGTAAGCAGTAACCCAGCTGGTGCAAGCTATTCATGGTCAGGTCCTGCAGGATTTACATCTACAGCAGCTAGTCCAACAATTGCATCTGTAACAAGTGCTAATGTAGGTACGTATTCTGTAAGTGTAACTGATATTAACGGTTGTACCGCAACAACTACAACATCGATTAGTCTTTACACTGCTCCTGTAATTACGATTACTCCAACAGCATTGGCTGTTTGTGAACAGACACCAATCACATTGACTGCTTCAGGTGCATCTACTTACTCATGGACAGGTCCGAATGGATTTACCTCTACTTCGGCAAACCCAACAGTAACTGCTAGTGCATCAATGACTCAGCATGCAGGTGTATATACAGTAACAGGTGTTAGTGGTGATAACTGTAGCGCAACTGCTACTGTAAACGTAATGGTGAATCCTAAACCAATGGTTACTGCAACTACAGTAGTAGCTGTTAACTGTTCGGGTGTACCACTTACTTTAAAAGCTACAACAGATGGAACTAACCCAACTTACGCTTGGACAGGTCCAAATAGCTTTACTTCGACAGATGCAAGTCCAGTAGTTTCTGCTAATGCAACAGCTGCTATGACTGGTACATATACAGTAACAGTAACAGATAATAAAGGATGTATTGGTACAGCTTCTGTAGCAGTAACTGTTAACCCTGCTCCTACTACAACAATTACAGGTGGTCCAACGATCACAGTATGTTCAGATACTCCAATTGCATTTACACTTAGTGGAAAACAAACAGGTGAAACTTACGCTTGGTCTGGTCCAAATGGATTCACATCAACTGTAGCAGATCCTACTGTAACAGCTACAGCAACTGCTGCTAACCAAGGTGTTTATACAGTTGTGGTAACAAGTACTTTAGGTTGTAACCAAACAGCAACAGTTAGTGTAACAGTTAACGCAACTCCTGCTGGTGCTACTTCTAACGTATCAGTTTGTGCAGGAACTCCAACAACATTGACTGCAACTGGAGGTTCGACATACTCATGGGATACTGGCGAAACAACAGCATCAATCTCTGTTTCTCCAACCTTGTCAACAACATACCGTGTAACGAAAACTTCAGCTCAAGGATGTTCAATCGTAGATGTATTTAACGTAACTGTGAACGCAGCTCCAACATTGGCAGGTGCAGTATCTATCTGTAACGACGCAAATACTCCAGCAACATCAACAGATGATACTTATACATTCACATTGAACCCATCGGGTGGTAGTGGTACTACTTACACTGTTTCTGGTTCTGGAATCACAACTGCAACGGCCAATTACGGTGCTCCATCAAGTCCATTTGGTCCATTCTTAATCAGCGGTGGTGCTAAAACAATCACAATCACAGATGCAAATGGATGTTCGTTAAACAACGTGACAATCACGCCTCCAGCGACATGTTCATCTTGTCCTCAGGTTTGTGTGCCGATTACAATTACAAAAGTGAGATAGTATAAATCTTATTTTGCGAGATAATTACAAAAGGGAGCCTGTTTGGGGCTCCCTTTTTGTTGTTTGAATAGATAGGTAAGTATGAGTGCTGAATTGTGATCGATGAGTTTTGAGTGTATTTTTGATTACTAATATTTTATCCCATTAATTTCTTCAACTTAATTTTGCCCACTAACTTATAATATTCCTTAGTCTCAAAATGCTTCTGGTATATATACTTCTTCTTACATGATTGCTTGAGCAAAAATGACACATCACTTTCAGAGTTTTCTGATAGCTATAATTTCAACAGAATAATAGATTGGGGAAATACTTTATAGGAGAATTTTAAAGAAGAAATAAAAAGCAAAAGGGAGTTAAGTCTCGAATTGTAGTAAGGCTAAAAAAACATTCAATACCGTGCAATTAAACCGCCTAATTACTGCTTATTCGAATGCGTCATGAGCAAATGACTTATTACCATCAATACTATCAATCCAAGTAACTTCCCTCCCGTGCCTATATAGATACCTAAACTTACGAAAGAAATCATGATTTGGATTCAGCTTATGTACTAGAATTTCTTGTAAAAAGGACATTTAAGGTGTTCATTCAACTGGATTTTCGACGAATACCCTAGTATTATTTCCTTTTACACAGAAAAAACTTCGATTATATAATATTCATTTTTTACGAAAGATTTCGAGTCATTATGAAAATCTATTCAGCTTTAAAATGAAAAAAACGTTATGTTCTCCTATTGGCTTGACTTTGCAAAAAAAAAATCGTTTATTGCGAAAAATGAGTTTTTTACCATTTTTTACCTAAAAAGCAATAAACTTCAAAGACAATCAAATTATGGAAAAGTCTATCAATGTTTCATCGGAAGTAGGAACGCTTAAGAGGTTATTGATTCATAGCCCAGACAGTGGATTAGGGAAGGTTATTCCTTCAAAAGCTCAAGATTGGCTCTTTGAAGATATAGTGCATCTGGACACGATGCGAAAAGATGAATATGATTACTACGTAAAAACTTTACTTTACTTCCTTGATCCAGACAAAATTAAAGGTCGCTTACACGAAATCGACGCCGATAGTTCTAGAGAATTCTTCAAACCAGAAAGCCCTCATTATTTCAAATCAGATAAAGTAATCGAAGTCCAAAGACTTTTGGCAGAAGTTTTAGACAACTCTATTATCAGGACACGACTTGTAGCTGCCGTTTGTGCGGTCGAACATTGTTCGTTTGCTATTCAAAATACACTACTGAATTACCCTTCTACCGAACTGGCCAAAACACTCATCTCGGGCATGACGCCCGAAAAAGAAATGCTTTTTGCGCCTATTCCAAACTTTATCTTCACTCGCGATATTGGGATTACTATCAATAATCATTTATTACTCAACAAACCAGCCAAAATTGCTCGTACCCGTGAAGCTTTGTTGATGCAATACGTTTTCTTTAATCATCCAATTTTTGAAGAAATAAGAAGCAATATTATTGAAATACCTGATAACGAACATCAGTTTTTGATGCCCGACGACCAAAAGGCTGACACCATTGCTACCCTTGAAGGTGGCGATGTCATGATGGTAGCTCCTAATCACTTATTGATTGGTATTTCGGAAAGAACTACGGTGTATGCAGCTAAACAAGTTATTGAGGCTCTTTTTGAAAAAAATATTGTTGAGAAAATCACCTTGGTCAAAATTCCCAAAAAGCGTGATTATATGCATATCGATACCGTATTTACACAGGTAAAACGAAATATCTGGGTATTGCTGGGTTCGCTTGGGAAACAAGCTAAACAAGAAAATGAGATATTCGTCAAGGCAGGTTTAATCAAAGCCAAAGTAAAAGACGAATTACGTATTATACAATTTCGCAAAGATGCCAAAGAACCACGTGTAATTGATTATTTGGAAGATTTGTTGACAGAAATTTCAGTGAATGATTTAGGCTGTATGCCTCTCGATGTACAATTTGTGTATTCTGGAAATAATGAATTCCCTTACGGCGACCGTGAGCAATGGACAGACTCTTGCAATTTGTTGGCACTCAAAGAAGGAGTCGTAATCGGCTACGATAGAAACGACAAAACACTTGAGGCTTTTAAAGCATTAGGATTTGAAGCCATCAAAGCCGCTGATTTAATTCAAGACTTTGAAGATGGTCGAAAATCACCAGAAAATATGCAAAATACCTTTATCCTACTACCATCAGCAGAATTATCTCGTGCTCGTGGTGGTTCTCACTGTATGTCGATGCCAATTCTGAGGGAGGGATTTTAGTAGCAAGGTATCAGCAATGAGCATTCAGCTATCGGGGATTGCTAAAGAAGTGATAGAAACATCTTTCCTGAATGCCGATAGCTCATTGCCGAAAGCCCAATAGCACAATCTTTTTGCATGCTAATGGCTACACTACTTACAAATAAACTACTTTTCAACAAACAAAACGGCTCAAACTATGCGCTCACAAACAACTTCAAATATCTTGATGATTCGTCCTGTGCGATTTGGCTTTAATGAACAAACAGCCGAGTCGAATGCTTTTCAGGATAAAGCATTTGGTCAACAGACACAAGATACTGCCCAAGCCCAAGCGTTAGGTGAATTTGATGAAATGGTGGCTCGTCTCCGCAAACATGGTGTCAATGTCATTGTAGTCGAAGACACACCTGAGCCGCATACACCTGATTCGATCTTTCCTAATAATTGGGTTTCATTTCACAACAATGGTACGGTCATCGAGTATCCAATGCAGGCTCCCAATCGCCGATTGGAAAGACGTCAAGACATAGTTAACCTACTGGAAAAAGATTTTTATATCAACCGAAAAATTGATTTATCCTATTTTGAAGAAAAAGGCGAATACCTAGAAGGAACAGGCTCGATGGTACTAGACCGAAAATTCAAAATAGCGTATGCGTGTTTGTCTCCAAGAACTAACGAAGCCGTTTTGAATGAGTTTGCAATTCAAATGAATTATGAAATCATAAAATTCACCGCAGTAGATGGCGCTGGTAAACAAATTTATCATACAAATGTATTGATGTGTATTGGTGATATGTTTACAGTAATTTGTCTAGAAGCAATTCCTGATTTGGACGAGCGCCTGCAAGTACGTAATTCGTTAGAAAGTAGTGGAAAGCAGGTAATTGAAATCACGCTAGACCAAATGAATCAGTTTGCAGGAAATATGCTCGAAATTCGTAGCGAAAAAGGAGATCGATATCTAGTCATGTCAGATGCAGCCTATTATTCGCTTACACCAGCACAAACCAAAATCTTAGGAGATTATTGTACTATTTTACACTTCGATTTGAGTATGATTGAAGGAAATGGAGGAGGTTCGGCTCGTTGTATGATGGCAGAGGTTCATTTACCTATGAAATAGATTTTCGGAACTTTTCGATTACTTTTGTAGTTCAAAAATCATAACAACTTGTTTTTCCTAAAATCGATATAGCATCATGGTAACAGTAACAGATATAGCAGCAGCAAAAATCAAAGAATTGCGTGATAAAGAAGGTTTAAGCAACAACTACAACGTACGCGTAGCCGTACAAGGCGGTGGTTGCTCAGGCTTGATGTACGACCTCGACTTTGCTTCTGAACCACAAGCCACTGATATGGTATTTGAAGACAAAGGTGTAAAAATCATGATTGACAAAAAATCTATTCTTTATCTTGCAGGTACAGAATTAGATTTTTCTGACGGTTTGAATGGCAAAGGTTTCCAATTCAAAAACCCTAATGCTACTCGTACTTGTGGCTGTGGCGAAAGTTTTGCAGTATAGCAAGCATTTAGTGAATTGTGACTGAGTGATGAGTGATTTTTTTTAATATGATTTTCACTTGTAGAAACGTAAGGTATTACGTCTAATGCTAAGTCAAATATTAAAAAAGGGGTCGAAAAATTATTTTCGACCCCTTTTTTAATGAAGTTAATTAAACTCTTTCGTCAGGGATGAATAAATTTACCCGCTAAGTGGAGGAATAAGCAGTCGATATTTATGAGAACATAAATCAAATCCTATCGCTCTGGTATACTATTTTTCTGGAACAAGCATCGTTAAAACTAGGGCATCGAAAATCCTACAAAAAAACCAATGATGCTCAAAGCAGGTAATGTAAAGACCCATTTAGCTGCCGAATAATGCCCATGTCGAAACAACCACCAAGCCGCAATAATCGAAATCAAAGCTAATACAGGAAAAGACAGAATTGAGAAAAACGTAACCCAACGCCCTTTAGTGGCGCCAGCATCAAACAAAAAAGGGCTCATCATAATCGGGAAAAATGACCCAACAATCAATATCCCATAAAGGATACTGAGAATCCAAAGAATAGTTTTAGTGGTATCTGCACTCATAGTTTCATAGTTTAGTTAAGATGAATAGTAGCAAATATAGGGAACCTATTCTTAGACTCAAAGTCCTGTTTGTATTTCAGATATCGGATGTTGGATTTCGGAATTATAACATACGCTTTTGACCATTATTTTAGAAAAAGAGTATTTTCAATATTTCCGAAATCAGAAAATCCTTAATTGGAGCTGTACGTTGGATTTCATTTTACTCAAAATCATTCTTATCATTATGCTGTAGCGGCAACCGTAAGGGTTGCCACTACAGCAATTTTATTATCAATACAAAATAGAACTGATAGGGAATTTTCGATGAATATCCATACATTCCGAAATCAAAAATCCCAATTCCCCAATTGAGCTATTGTTTAATCATTTTTAGCACCTGATTACGTTGTGCGTCTTGGATATGAATCAAATACAGTCCTTCTTTTAGGTCGGTGATAGATATATCTGTGTTTGTCTCCTCTACTTTTCCTTGTTTTACCATTTTTCCGTAAAAATCGTACATTTCGTAATGCGTATCTCCTTTTCTGAAAGTTGGAACTGACAAACGAACCATATTTGTAGCAGGATTTGGGAATAATTTCACAGCTGTAGCCTCCTCTTCGATTCCTGTAATCACTAATGCCGAAGGTACTTTCCAAGGTACAATATTGGCTTCTGGTGTTGGAAATGGCTTTGTTGAAAAGATATGAAACTCCCCTGCTTCTAGGAATAAAGGTAAATCTAAATCACCTACATCGATGGTACTTCCTGTAAAATAATCATACCATTTGCCTGTATTCGGGAAAAGGCGTGTCATTCCTTTACTTTGAATATCAAAATTTCCAACAATTAAAACCGTATTATCACTTGAACGAAGGGTTACTTTTTTCTGCATACCTGTCAAGTCGATACTAAAATCTGTAGTTTTAAACACAGGCTGAGAGGTTTTTAACTGAATCATTGCAGCATAAGCCTTGTACAACTTCATTCGACGGGCATCGGTCAAGTATTCCCATTTCAAAGGCTTTTGACCTGTACGACCATTAAAGTCAATATTTACGTCATAGCCTAGCTCTCCAAATTGCCAAATCATTTTTGGACCGGGAACCGCCATAAATACCGCCACATTTGCTTTTTCACGTTCTAGGGCTGTCGCTAAATCTCTAGTTGAGTAAGAGTTAGCCGTTTTTCCATTCTGTACGGCATCATAAATCAAACGCTCTTCATCGTGGCTTTCCATATAGCTTACAACCCCTGCCGTTGTCATGCCTCTAGTTAGATAGGAAAGTCTCGTCAAATCAACCGTTTCACCTTTCATCATTCCTCTAAAATCGTAGTTATGATTTCCCCAAACCATCATACCCATATTGGTGAAGGTTCTTTCTTCTAAATCCTCAGAAAAAAGTTCCAAAATCACGAAAGCAGAAGCGTCTACTTTGCGAATATTGTCGTAGTATCCTTTCCAAATATCAACTCTAGATTGATCATAAAGTCTAAATTGTGCATCATTAGAGGTTTGTTTTTGGGTAAAACCTTTAGCTAAGTCAAATCTAAAACCATCAATTTTATATTCCTGTAACCAAAAAGCATTCGCACGATTTACGTAGGCTTTGGTGGCTAAACTTTCATGATTGAAGTCAAAAAATACGCCAAATGGATGTCGATCAGTTTGGTTAAACATCGGAGAATCTGCCGAAGGTTTTGAGCCGTCCCAATACATTTTTACATAAGGAAACTCATAATCTGCTTGGTTAAATACCATATCCATCAGCACCGCAATACCTAATTCGTGGCATTTGTCGATGAAGCGCTTCAAGTCGTCCTTTGTCCCATAAGCCTTGTCTGGAGCAAAATAGAAAATCGGATTGTAGCCCCAAGAGTCATTTCCAGTAAATTCCTGAACTGGCATCAGCTCGATGGCATTGATACCCAATTTTTTAAGATATGATAAAGTATCAATAACTGCTTGATAGTTTTTATTGGCTACAAAATCTCTCACATGTAATTCATAAACTACTAAATCCTCTTTAGCTGGACGTTTGAAGTTTGTATTTTTCCAAGAATAAGCCGTTTGCCCAGTCTGAAATACTGAAGCAATCGTTTTTACTGTCGAAGGTAAAGTCTTCAAGTTAGGATACGTTGCCGAAGAGATATATTGGTCATTATTGGGGTCAAGAATTTTTTCAGCATAAGGGTCTGCCACAGCCAAAGTTCCATTTATCAAGTACTGAAAAGCGTATTCTTTTGCCTTTTCGATACCGTCTAGCTGTATCCAATAGCGTTCGGCAGAGGTATTTCTTTTTAGCAAATAGCTATTATTTGTTTCCCAATTATTAAAGTCTCCAATAACATGAACAAAATCTTTGTTAGGGGCATACAAAACCAATCCAACACTCGTTTCGGACAAATAATTTATGCCATCTTTCCAGCCAACAGGCACTTCAGCAGTGGTTATTTGAGGAGGTACCAATACCGTTAATTGTGCGGTCGAGGTTCCTAGTTTTGATTTTGCCTGAACTTTCATAGTAATAGTGGACGATTTTTCATTGATTAATCTTGCCAATGAATTATAAGGAACAGTGGTGGTAAAAGTATCGGTACTATCGGTCGAGAAATTGAGAATTGAATTAGAAATTAAAGTCGAGCCAACACTGATTTCAGCAGAAAAAATAGCTTTGGAAGAGGATTTTAGACTAATAGGTAAATCTTGACCTGACTTCAAAACAATAGTACTTTCGGTTGGCGTCAAAAATGCTACGCTAAAAGCTGCATCGTACATGGTAACAAAAAAATCTTCTGTTTGGGCTGTGCCATTACCATTTTTGAGTAGCACTCCCAAGCGTTTGATAGACTTACTAGTAGGCACATTATAAAATGTTCGAGGAGTGATTTTGATACTCCAAACATCATTGCCAAGCGAAGTCATTTTGCCATTGGTGAAAGGCTCTGCAAAGTTACTCTGACCCGTAGGAACGTATTCGAAGGCATTACCCGTGGCAGTTGTACCAGCACCCGACCAAAGATATACATCAGACGTTTTTCCTAATAAACCCTTAGCTCTCGCATCTTTGGATTGTTTTAGGTCAAAAATAAGCGTTACTTCTTTATCGCCAGTTGGCAGAAGAGGATCAGTTGTTACCACCTGACCAATAATAGGATAGCAACTCACCCAAATAAGGGTGAGCAGAAGAGATAATTTTTTCATAAAATGTTTATAAAATTGGTTAATGGAAGTACGAAGATAGAGGCTTTCTTAGTTAAGTACAATAAAATGGGATGCAAACACTAGCTCAAGTCTATGACTTGGGCTTATTTTTTCTCAAGTTTTATTAAGAACCTATAATTTCACAGTACTATATATTGATTTATGGTTTGGAAACTATATAAAAAATAGATCCAAGTCTAAGATTTGAACCAGAAAGTTTAAAAACAAAAAGGCTATCCTTTGGGGACAGCCTTCGTGCTTTTAAATAGACTTGAAAGAATAAAACTACAATCTCACACTTTCAATCATATAAGAAATTTCTTCTACAGCAGCTTCGTCAGAACCTTCGAAACCAATCAATTTGTAACGTATGTTTCCTTTTCCATCAATGATAAATTTTGTTGGAATACCTACGATACCAAATTTATCCACCACTTTGGTATTTTTATCGTCGAGCAATACTGAGAATGTATATTTATTTTCTGTAATAAATGATTGAACTGCTTTTTTAGGTTCAGGAATACGTTCCCAAGTATCAATAAACAAAAAGCGCACGTTTGGATCTGCTTTGTATTTATCTAATGCCTTTTGCATAGCAGGAAATGACTTTTTGCAAGGACCACACCAAGTAGCCCAAAAATCCAAAATGACAACTTTACCTTTTAGTTCAGCCAATGATACTTTATTTCCTTCCAAGTCAACAAGCGAAAATGCAGGCGCTGGTTGAGAAATCAATTCTTTTGCCAATTTTGCCTGAATACTTTTCTTCATGTCGGTATGCAATGAACTCAAGTATTTTTCAAAACCATCACTTTTTCCATTAGTTTGAATATAGGCTTCTTTTATCGCCACAGCCACCTCATTGCTACCTTTACCTGTTTTCACGAGTTCAGCTAGCATGGGTAAAGCTTCTTTTCCCTTACCTGTTCCTGTCAAAATAAGCGCATAAATCTCGTTGGTTTGGTTTACCTTATTTCCTTCAAGACTGCTACGAAGTTCGTTGATGTACTTCAATGCTTCATCATACTTTTTGATTTTATACAATAAGCTTGTGTAGTTTTGCAAGTAATAAAAATAGTCATTTTTTGCATTAGGGTTTGGATTGTTTTCCAAAGATGCCTTTGAGTTTTGTAGCCCTTCAAAAGCCAATTTTTCAGCCGTTACAAAATCGCCTTTTTGTAAAAACATTTGAGAATTAGAAGCCTGAGCTATCCCTTTATAAGATTGCGTTCTTATTTTGGACAGCCACAAAGCATTATTTACGGCATCGCCTGCTTTGGCGTACGTAGAGGCAACCTCTGAACGAGCGTAGTCATAAACAATATCAGACTTTTCGGCAGGTTCAGGAAACTTTTTTAGGAATGTTTCATAAGCGTCCAACTTAACTTTTATTTCCTGTGGTGCTTGAATGACCAAATTATAAGCAGCCATTAACGCCGCTTTTCCTGTTGGGAATTTCTGAACTGCCAACTTGTTAATAGAATCAGCCAAAGAGCTTTGTTTGATGGAATATGCCACACGAACGGCAAAAGTAAAATCCTTTTCTTCGGAAGATTTTAGTAAACGAGCAATTTCAGTATCTACTTTTTTCAGCTCGATGGCATCGCCAGTATCGGCAATTTTTCGGTAAACTTTGAGGAGACTATCTTCTTTTGAAAGAGGCTTTTGCGTTTGACCCAAGCCCATAAGGGAGATACTAAGCAAAAAGCTTAGTGCAAATAGTTTTTTGAACATAATAAATGAAATAAGTTTGAGATAAAGAAAAATGGAACTTCATAAAGATAAGGAGATTTTCTCCTCTATATGTGAAGTACACAAAGTATTGATTTACACCTACTAGTCTTAAAGTTATTTTTTTGCAGATAGGATATTTGGATTTAGCAAAAGGTCTCTCGAATTTTGAAATTATAAACATGAGTCATCCCTAATTTTAAGATTGGGGTTATTCTCTAAGTTTTCATCAAAAAAGCGGTCGGAAAATATTTTCCGACCGCTTTTTTGATGAAAACTTAGATAGATTTTACTCAGCTTAAGACGCAATTATTGCGTCTCTACTGTTAAGTTAAGTTTATTTTACTTATTCACAAATCTAGCTTTTGCCCAAGCTTTTCTTTCTTCTTCAGAAAAATACGTCCATACTAAAATACGACTTATTTTTTGACCATGCGACATTTCGATAATGCGATAATCGGTAACATCCGTTTTATCGAGGGCTTTGTACAAGCTTTTTAAGTTATCTTTTTTCGAAACCAAAGAAGAAAACCAAAGGCAGTTTTTAGCAAACATTTTACTTTCCTGAATCATTTGCCAAATAAACTTTAGCTCTCCTCCTTCACACCACAGTTCAAGACTTTGTCCGCCAAAATTGAGTGAAGCATTTTGTACTTTTTTGCCAGTAAGATTCTGTTGCTTACGAATAGAACTTGCAGAGGCTTCTTCAGCCGAAGCATGGAAGGGCGGATTACAAATTACCAAATCAAATAATTCTTGGGTACGGATAATACCTTCCAAAATTTGGTCGGGGCGATTTTGTAAACGAACATCCACATTGTTTTTAAGATTCGAATTGGTAATAACAATGTTCTGTGCCGATTTCATAGCAGTTTTATCTACCTCCGAGCCTACAAAACGCCAGCCATATTCGGCATGACCGATGATAGGATAGACGCAGTTAGCCCCTACCCCAACATCAAAAACTTTTATTTCCTTACCTGTAGGAATCTGACCATTGTTGGCTTCTGCCAATAAATCGGCGGTGTAATGCAAATAATCTGCTCGTCCTGGAATCGGTGGACACAGATAATGCAATGGAATATCCCAATATTCGATTTTGTAAAAAGCTTTCAAAATAGCTTTATTCAACAACTTTACAGCAGCAGGGTTAGCAAAATCGATGGTTTGACTACCATATTGATTAATAAATACGAAAGGTTTTAACTCTGGCGACACCTTCATAAGTGCCTCCATATCATATCGTTCTTGATGTTTATTTCTTGAATGAAGCATGTGTTTTATTGGTAATTGAGTGAGTTGTGAATGGTGAATTTTATGGCCTTTTACTCATTCACAATTCACTAAATTTCTTAAGCGCATCATATACAATATGTACGGGCAAACCCATTACGGTAAAATATGAGCCTTCGATACGAGGAATACCCACCATTCCTACAAAATCTTGTACACCATAGCTTCCCGCTTTGTCGAAAGGTTTACAGTTTTCGATATAATAATCAATTTCGGCGTCCGTTAATTCTCTGAAAAATACATCTGTGGTATCGCTATAGCTTTCAAGAGAATCTTTTGTCATTACACAAACTCCTGTAATTACTTGGTGTTTGCGTCCCGAAAGCTTTTGCAACATCCACTTAGCTTCAGCTTTGTCTTGTGGTTTATTCAATATCAAGCCATCAACCACTACGATTGTATCGGCTGTCAGGATAATTTGATTTTCGATTTCTTCCTGAAAAGCCAAAGCTTTCTTTTGGGCCAAAAATACAGGAACTTCAGGCGCGGGCATCGTATCAGGAAAATCTTCATTAGTTGATTTTACTTTGACACTAAATTCAAAACCAGCATCTTTAAGTAATTGTTGTCGACGTGGCGAATTTGAAGCTAAAACAAGTGGATAATTTAATGTTAGCATTCTGAGAGTTTTCGTATTTTTGTTTATATATGATATGCAAATTTCTACAAAATAAGCCAATTATACCCACAAAACCTTGTAGGAACATGAGCCTGAGTGAAATTCTCGCACTGGTTACGGTGGCTTTTTGGCTTGTATTTGTGCCAATATCTACTCACGCTCAACAAAAAGATTCTGTTCAAGCCTTTATTCCAGAAGATTATCAAGTAAAGAAAAATAAAGATGATAGTCTGCTTTATTCAAATCTAAAAAAACGATTTTCAAAAAATCGTATTCTCAACGAAATTTATCATGCACTCTTCAAAGATGTTTACAACCAAAACTCAGCAGGTCAGGAGGTTGTAAAAATTGACGAAAATCCCTTTCAGGAATATGAAGGTCGAGTTGTGCGTAAAATCTATGTCAAAACCCTTCGTGTTTTTGGCGAAAGTGTCAATGATACCACTCGTAAAGCGCAGGGATTTGAGAAGTTTTTTAGTGCACTACATACCAATACCCGAGAAAGTATCATCCGAAAATCCTTTCTATTATTTCATACTGGTGATATTATCGATGCCGACCGCCTTCGTGACAATGAGCGTGTGATGCGTAATAGTACCATTTTGCACGATGCCCGCATTTTGGTAGTTCCTGATGAACAATATCCCAACTTGGTAGATTTGTTGGTAATCACGCAAGATATTTGGTCATTAATTCCTGATGTCAACTTTGGGGGTTTTGACCGTTATGATTTGAGTATCAATCAAGTAAACTTTCGAGGACTAGGTCATTCGTGGAGAAACACTTTTTATATCAATCAAAAAGAATCACCCAAACTCGAATACGCTACCACTTATACCATTCCATATATCGGTCGTTCCTTTATTACGGGGCAGTTAGATTTGTCGTTTCGCAGACAAACAAATCGCTATGCTTTGCGTTTTTTCAGACCATTTCTAACGCCAGAAATGAAAATGGCAGGAGGCTTTGAAATGAGTCATGATCGAGATTTGAGAGTTACGACAAGAGGATTTGACGCTCGAACACTCATGCAAAATGACACCTTACCTTTGTATTTTCCAACGGCAAGAAATTATGTAGATTTTTGGCTTGCTCGTTCATACAAACTTCCTTTTCTTAGTCCCGAAAACCAAGCTCGCACAAGATTTATCGTCGGGCTAAGATTTACCAGTATTAATTACACCCAGCGCCCTGTAGTAACAGCCGATACCAATCAGCTTTTTCGCAATCAAGAACAATACTTAGTAGGCATTGGCTTTTCGAATAGACGTTATAAACGTGATTTTTTGATTTATGGCTTCGGGATCACAGAAGACGTTCCCTATGGTTATCTGGCTACTTTTGTGGCGGGAAAAGAATATTCTGATGCTTTTGGCAGTCGCTTTTATTCGGGGATAAAACTGGCGAGAGGGCAATATCTCAACAATTCAGGCTATTTGTATGCTTTACTCAATGCCGGTGCCTATACCAATGGCACAGCAGGGGTAAGTATCGAATCTAATTATTTTTCGAGATTATATACACTACCAAAAGCCAAACTGCGTCATTTTATCAATCTCAAATATGCTTTTGGTGTACAACGCTATACAGGTGAATATCTCAATATCAATGGCGAAAATGGCATTTTGGGAATCAATAGCGATAGACTATGGGGTAGCAAAAAGCTAGCCCTAGGATATCAAGCCGTTTGGTTTTCGAAAGTCAACTTTGTAGGATTTCGCTTAGCGCCTTTTTTTCAGTTAGATATGGCTTTTGTCACACCTAGAAATCGATTTTTATTTACTCAATATCCCTATACTGGGATAGGTTTAGGTGTAAGATTACGAAACGAAAACCTGACATTTAATACTTTTCAACTCAAATTCACCTATTTCCCCAACTTGCCCAATATAGCAGTACTCAATGCTTCGTTTAGTGATACATATAACTATCGACTCAAAGATTTTGATATTTCAGCACCAGAAATCGTGCCCTTCCGATAATTGAGTATATTTGTGAGCAATTAACCACCTCCTTTAAATACTTCTCTTAAATTGATGTAAAGCTCTGGCTTCTTGCAGAAAAACATCATTTATAATTTTACAAAATCCACATTAATGGACATTATCGGAAGAGTATTTGCTACTCTTGATAACGCTATTTTGTACTATTATAATTTTCGCAACTCTAGGTCTGTACACACAAAATTTAAAATTATGTCCATTGAAAAAGATATTAAGCAAAAATCTTTTGCGAACCCTTATCAGAAACTAACGGTCAACATGATGTTTACCAATAACTGGTTAGTGTCTGAATTTAGCCAGATTATAAAACCGTATTCGCTCAGCGAACAACAGTATAGTGTTCTCAAGATTTTGCAGCTCTCCTATCCTACTCCGCTCTGTATCAACACAATTATCGATAGTATGAGAGATCAAATGTCAAATGTTTCGAGGCTTGTAGATAAGCTTGAACAAAAAGGATTTGTGGAAAGAAAAAAGTCTTCAACCGATAAAAGAGTCGTTGAGGTACTTATTACGGAAGAAGGAATCCAAATCACCAACGAACTCAACGAGCTGATTGAGGTTTGGGAATCACAAAGCATTCAAATGAGCCAATCAGAACTTGAACAATTAGATGAGTTGCTTCAAAAATTACAAGATGAAGCTTAAAGCTACCAAAGAAGAACCATCTTCTATTAATTTAACAATCATTTTAGAAAAATTTGTTAATAAAATCTCTAAATTTCATTTAATTACATTTTTTATAAAATATAACACATTGATTTACAGACTACTAAATAACGTTAACAAAAAATTAACATTTTAATGTATTGACATCAAATGTTTTTACATTAAATTTGTATCATCAAATTATGAGTATCGAACAAGACATACAGCAAAAAGCATTCAAATCACCTTATACCAAGGCCGTTGTGAACATTATGTACACAAACAACTGGCTTTGCACATTACAAAGTGATTTACTGAAACGTTATGATGTAACGTTACAGCAATATAATGTTTTGAGAATTCTGAGAGGACAACACCCAAACCCTATTACAGTATGCGGAATTATTGAGCGTATGCTTGATAAAATGTCAAATGCCTCAAGATTGGTTGACAAGCTTATTCTGAAAGACTTAGTAATCCGCCGAGAATGTCCACACGACCGTCGTCAAGTAGATGTTATCATTACAGATAAAGGTTTGGCTTTATTGGCAGAATTAGACAACCAACAATCAGAATGGGAAACGGCACTTCATAAGCTAACGCCTGAAGAAGCCCTTACACTTAGTCATCTTTTAGATAAACTCAGAGGTTCGACTGAATAATCGATATCCTAATTTGATATTTAGTACTCAATTGAGCTAAATCAAAATTGTATTAAACTCCTTATTATTAATATTCACTAAAAAAAATTTTCAATAAAATGAAAGCTATTAAATTCATCGCAAGTTTATTTGTATCTGCAACAGTATTGAGTTCAGCTATCGCTGGTAACGCTCCTAAAAAAGCTGCTGAAGGTTTGGCAGTAGATACTAAAGGTTCTAAAATCCACTGGTTGGCTAAAAAAGTAACTGGTCAGCACGAAGGATTTATCAGCATCAGCAACGGTAACCTTTCAGTAGCTAAAGGTAAAGTAACAGGTGGTACTTTCACTATCGATATGAAATCTATCGTTTGTACTGACATCACTGATGCTGGTTACAACCAAAAATTCATCAGCCACATCACTACAGGTGATTTCTTCGAAGTAGAAAAATTCCCAACTGCTACTTTCAAAATCACTAAAGTTGCTGGTTCAAACATCACTGGTGATTTGACTTTGCACGGTATTACAAAATCTATCACTTTCCCTGCTACAATTACTTCTGCTGCTGGGAAAGTAACTGCAACTGCTAAAATCCCAGTTGACCGTACAGATTTCAACATCAAATATGGTTCTAAGAAATTCTTCGAATCAATCGGTGATAAAGCTATCGACGATGTATTCAACTTGGACGTAACTTTGGTAGCTGGTAAATAATCTACCCAAAGCTCTCCGAGTACTATATAAAAGCCCTGCAACAATTGCAGGGCTTTTTTCATTTCCAATATTTTTTATCTCATGTTGCTGCTTTCATTTTTTTCTAAAATTCTCAATTAGTATGCTTGCATAATAATTTTATTTATCCGAAATTGCTTTCAGATAGAACTTTATCTTTAAAAAATATAGAAAAACAAAGCTAACTATTTAAACCTTATAAGCTATTTTTCTGTGAAATTACGAGTAATCAGATAGGATAACCTGTAAATTCTAATGGTTTGAACTGACAAGGAACTACGATTCAATCTTTGATAAAGTATATACTATCAGAAGTATTTGTTGAAAATTTTTAACCTTACAATAGCTATGTTTAACCAACCCATGCTAAGAGACGGAGCCTTACAAGGTAAGACCATTGTAGTGACAGGAGGAGGCACTGGACTAGGAAAGTCTATGTCAAAATACTTTCTAGAATTAGGGGCAAACGTGGTAATTGCTTCCCGAAAACTCCCTGTATTGGAAGCAACTGCCAAAGAATTAGAAGAATTAACTGGTGGAAAAATTCTTCCAGTGGCATGTGATGCACGTAACTATGACGAAGTAGAAAATGTCCTTAAAACAGCAATTGAACATTTTGGGAGTGTAGAAGGGTTAGTCAACAATGCAGCAGGGAATTTCATTAGTCCTACCGAACGACTCACTCACAAGGCATTTGATGTGGTGGTTGATATCGTGTTGAAAGGTACTTATAATTTTAGTTTGGCATTTGGAAAATATTGGATAGAAAACCAGATTAAAGGAACTGTGATGAGTATTGTGACCACTTACTCATGGACAGGCTCGGGTTATGTTGTTCCTTCTGCAACTGCCAAAGCTGGTGTTTTAGCCTTGACACGCTCGTTGGCCGTTGAATGGGGCTATAAATATGGTATCCGTTTCAATGCTATTGCTCCAGGACCATTTCCAACTGAGGGTGCATGGGAAAGGCTATTTCCTGCTGAAGCTATGGGACATGACCTTGCTAAGAAGTTTGATCCAGCAAGCCGTATTCCTCTCAAGCGAGTGGGTGATCATCAAGAATTGGCTAATTTGGCAGCGTTTCTAATGTCAGATTTCTCATCTTATATCAATGGTGAAGTAATTACTATCGACGGAGGTGAGTGGTTGATGGGTGCTGGTGAGTTCTCAGCCTTAAATGAAGTACCAGATGAAAAATGGGATATGATTGCACGTGCTGTTAGAGGTAAAAAATAAATTTTAGAGATTAAAATTCAGTAATCTGCTATCAGATTTACTCAAAAGCACCGTGGGTGTGATAGACTGTACAGTTAGTCTAATCATACTCACGGTGCTTTTTGTCTATGTCTTATAAGTATCAAGATAAAATCCACTTTTTGACTCACATAAGGTGACAATTAATTTCTAATCGTATTGTATTTACCAACTTTTAAGACACTTTCCTCAAACAGATGTAGTACTATTTTCACAGTTCATTCACCTCTCAATGATTTTTTATACATTTTTGCTATATTACCTTAATTCTTTTTTCAAAAAACCTTTTGACCTCATGCAATTAACAATTACCAATCTCAACAAAACCTACTCGAATGGTGTACATGCCATCAATAATGTAAATCTAACTATCAATCAAGGAATGTTTGGTTTGCTGGGACCAAACGGCGCTGGAAAATCTTCGTTGATGAGAACTATTGCCACTTTACAAGAAGCCGACTCTGGTAGTATTATGTTGGGAGACATCAATGTGCTTACTCAAAAAGATGATGTTCGTAAAACCTTAGGCTACCTACCTCAAGAATTTGGAGTTTATCCTAAAATCGATGCCCTTACCCTACTCGACCACCTTGCTGTTTTAAAAGGTATCACTAATAAATCTGAACGTAAAGAGCTTGTTGAATCATTATTACAAAAAACCAACCTTTGGGAAGCTCGCACCAAAAACTTGGGAGGCTATTCGGGAGGTATGAAACAACGTTTTGGCATAGCCCAAGCTCTCATTGCTAGTCCAAAATTGATCATTGTAGACGAACCAACGGCTGGTCTTGACCCTGCTGAACGTAATCGCTTTTTGAATCTATTGTCTGAACTTGGCGAAAACACCATCGTCATTTTATCAACACATATCGTTGAAGACGTCAAAGAGCTTTGTTCTGACATGGCAATCATTAATCGTGGACAGGTATTGTACAAAGGAAATCCTTTTGATGCTATGACACAATTAGAAGGTAAGGTTTGGCAAAAACGTATTACAAAAGCCGAACTAAACACCTACAAAGAGCAGTTTACGGTAATTTCTGATCGCTTGATTGCCGGTACGCCAGTTATCAATGTGCTAGCAGATACTCAGCCAGAAGCTGGATTTGTAGCTGTAAATCCAGATTTAGAAGACGTATATTTCGGAAAAATATTTGCTAACGCCTAACCTATTTAAACTATGCTTTTAGAATTTATTAGATTCGAAATTAACTATCGTAAGCGAAGACCCGCAACTTGGATATACTTTTTGTTACTCTTTGTAACTGCTATATTATTTGTTACGACAGAGCTAAAAGACATTGTAACAAGAAGTGAACAAATCAAAGAAAACGCACCCTTCATCATCGCTTTTTTACAAGGAATTGTCTCCTACTTTTTCTGTATGATTACCTCCGCAGTCATGGGCGTAGCGGTTTTGAGAGATTTTGAGTACAATACCGAAGCATTGATGTTTAGTAATCCTATCAGAAAGTTCGACTACTTGATGGGGCGCTTTATTGGCTCATTTCTAGTGTTGCTATTTATTTTCTCTGGTTTTTGGCTGGGTTTAGCAATCGGGGACTTCTTACCAAACCGCAAAGCTGAAAATTTGCTTCCCTTTAATTTGCTGCATTTCATTCAGCCATTTTTTGTCTTGGTAATACCTAATTTACTTTTCACAGGGGCATTATTTTTTGCAGCAGGGGCACTCACTCGCAAATCTGTGATGATTTACACACAAGGTATTATCCTTTTTGTCGTCTATAATATTGCTCAACAGCTCCTTTCAAATATCGATAACCGTGAACTAGCAAGCTATATAGATCCTTTCGGTATTATCAGTCTTAATACAACCATTCGCTATTGGTCACCTGCCGAACGCAACATGTGGATGATTCCACTTTCAGGAGTATTTCTTTACAATCGCCTTATTGTCACAGGATTGGGGTTGATTATTTTAGCCATCACGTATTGGAGTTTTAGTTTTAATGTAGTCAAAAGTTCACTCTTTAAACCCAAAAAATCTAATAAACAAGAAGAAGTACGCATCAAACCAGAAAATGTGGTTATTCCTCAAGTGCAACAATTGCTGAATACGAGCACCTATCTTCGCCAGTTTTGGAGCTTAACGACCTTTTATTACCGAACCATTTTTAAAGAAGTCCCATTTCTGACTATCATTATTTCGGGTTTTGCCCTATTTGTAGCAACAGTCGGTAATACTCAACGTTGGTTTGGGGTTGGAACTCTACCTACTACTGCCAATATGCTTGGTGCTTTAGGGATTTTAGAGTTTTTCTATTTGGCTATTGCGGTTACGTATGCTGGCGAGCTAGTATGGAAAGAGCGTACTGTCAAATTCAACCTAATTTTTGATTCGATGCCAATCCCTGATTTTATTGGGATTTTTAGCAAATTTCTATCGCTGCTGCTGGTATTCTGTACGCTATTTACCTTTTTTATTGGGCTGAGTGTGCTAGTTCAGGCTGTTCAGGGATATTTTGACTTTCAACTATCGGTGTATTTTGGCACTTTGTTTTCATCCACTCTTGTCTCTATTGTTGAATATCTGCTTTTCTTCTTTTTCATTCAGGTGATAGTCAATGATAAGTTTTTGGGCATTGCTATCTCGGTCGGTTTTTTGATTCTTACAGCAGTACTTGGATTGATGGGGGTCGAACACCCTCTTTTGCAATTTGGAGGACAAAGTTTGGGGCAATATTCTGACATGAATATTTATGGGCATTTTGTGACACCATTTTCTTGGATGAGTTCTTACTGGCTTGCCTTTGTCATGATCATGTTTATTGGTGCGACGATTCTCTCCGTACGAGGTGCCGACGAATTGCTCGAAACACGTATTGCTGCTAGTAATCATCGTTTTAGTAAACCCTTACTCACGGCAACTATTCTTATACTGACAGTCTTGATTGGCACAGGTGGCTATATTTTTTATAATACCAATTTCTTAGAAACCTATCGTTCTTCAAAGAATGAGAAAAAACTACGAGCGGATTTTGAGAAAACGCTAAAAAAATACGAAAATACTCCTCAGCCCAAAATCGTAGAATCCAATCTAAAGGTGGAATTGTTTCCATCTGAAAGAAAAATGGAAACTGTGGGTTTTTATTACTTAAAAAACAAAACTAACCAACCTATTCAGGATATCTATATTTCATTTACAGCCGATGTAGATGTCGAAAAACTGACGTTTGACCAACCTTTTACTAAGCAAAAAGAATGGAAAGATTTTCAGTTTACTATTTATCGTTTGCAAAAAGCCCTTGCGCCACAAGATTCTATAAAAATGGACTTTAAACTAAAGGTTGGCGCCAAAAGCTTCTTATCGAGCGTCACAGGAACTCATATCGTCTATAACGGTACTTTTTTCAATAATAGCTCCTATTTTCCGCAATTGGGGTACGTTGAAGATGCCGAACTGAGCGATAAAGACGACCGAGAAGATAATGGGCTCAAACCCAAAGAAGACCGCTTACCGAATCAAAATGACCCACATGGGTTATCAAGTAATCTCTTCGGCGATGATGCCGATTTAATTCGATTCTCGATGACCATTGGTACTGAGCCTGACCAAATTGCTATAGCACCAGGTTATCTTCAAAAAACGTGGAATGCCAATAATCGCCGTTATTTTAGTTATAGCATGGATCAGCCTATGGCTAATTTTTACTCGATAGTTTCGGCAAGATATGAGGTAAAACGTGAAAAATGGAATGGTATCAATCTGGAGATTTATTATCACAAAGGACACGATAAAAATCTTGATAGAATCATGAATGGCATGAAGAAGGCTTTGGGATATTATTCGAAAAACTTCAGCCCTTTTCAATACAAACAAATGCGCATTATGGAGTTTCCGAGATATGCTTCTTTTGCACAATCTTTTGCTAATACGGTTCCGTTTTCAGAAAGTATGGGATTTGTGATGGATATTCAAAAAGATGACCCTGATATTCCATTCTATGTAACTGCGCACGAACTAGGTCATCAGTGGTGGGGACATCAAGTAATTGAAGCCAACGTAAAAGGCAATGGAATGCTTTCGGAGTCTTTATCTGAATACTCAGCCTTGATGGTACTCAAAAATCATGTTTCGACCGAAGCAATGCAAAAGTTCATGAAATATAATTTGGATGAATATCTTTACGGTCGTGCCACCGAGCGCAAGAAAGAACAACCTTTATATCTATGTGAAAATCAACAATATATCCATTATAACAAAGGCTCTGTATGTTTGTATGCTTTGCAAGATTATATCGGTGAAGATAAGGTAAATCAAGCCTTATCCGAATATGCTAAAGATTGGAAATACGCAGGTCCAGATCGTCCTCAAAAACGTTATCCAACAACCCAAGATTTATTGGGTTATCTGAAAAAAGCAACGCCTGATTCGCTCAAATATCTGATTACAGACCTTTTTGAAACTATTACTTTGTATGAAAATAAAACAGATGTAGCTACTGCCAAAAAGCTGAAAAATAATAGTTATGAACTAACCTTGAAAATTGCTACAGAAAAAAGCCGAGCAGACAAATCTGGCAACCAAAAGGTGATTGGTATGAACGACTGGATTGATGTGGGCGTTTATAGAAAAGATGCAGAAGGAAAAGATAAATTAATTTATCTAAAAAAACATCGTTTTAATCAAAAAGTGCAAACACTTAAACTTATCCTAAAAGAAGAACCTTTCAAAGCAGGAATTGACCCAATTTATAAGTTGATTGATAAACATATCATCGACAACGTAAAGAAAGTATCTGTTGAGTAAACATATCGCAAATCATGGCATTGGGCACAAAGTTATCAGATTATATATGATGCTTTGTGCCTATCTGCTTTCGCATAGCAGTAGTAAATATATTCTTGAATACTAATTTTTATCATGTTTTATTTTATAAAAAACTGTATTTCAGACAATTACTCTCAATTCAAGTATCTCTTTTACGAAAGCTCCTCTTAGAAGTGTATAAGTCTTGCCGAAGAATTGTATTTTTGCACCCTAATTCCTAAGAGCGTATGCAAATTCCACAATATCGACAACTATACGAGAGCCTTCGACATCAGATTATTTCGGGTATTTATCAGCAAGATGATTTATTGCCATCCGAAAATCAGTTAGCCGATTTACATCAAATCACTCGTATGACCGTTCGACAAGCCCTCAACGAGCTTGTAAAGGATGGCTATATCCGTAAGCAAAAGGGAAAAGGGAGTTTTGTAAATCTTAGACGCAAAACGGTAGGATTATTGGCATTTAGAGACCCCAAACAGCTCAATAGTAATGAAGAGGTAGCCCTACAATCCAAAATCATTGGTAGACCTTCCATTCAGGCATGGGATCCTGCCTTTTTCTTTCCAATTTCAGAAGCTGAGCGACAAGCAGGTTGTATCGTTGCGATGAATCTACACCATTCTCAAGCTACGCCTGTGATGTTTGAATACTATTATTTGCCCAATATCAATTTGCCAGGTTTTATAATGACGCCTTTTGTCAATGATTCAATCATGGAATCATTGCGCGTCAATTATCACGTAGAAGCCTCAGGTGTTGAACAAGAAGTATCATGTGTGTTGGCCAAAGCCCAAGAAGCACAATTCTTGAAAGTCAGTGTGGGTAGCCCGCTCGTATATGTATGGCGCCGATACACCACCAACCGTATGGGATATTATTTCTACAGCGTTTCTTTTTGCAATACACAACAGTATTCGTTGAGTAGTTTGATTGTGTAGAAAATTGAGAACCTGTTTTTATTTCAATAGACTTTACTTTTAGGGTGCGACTAAAGTCGCACCCTAAAAGTAAAGTCTATTGAAATAACACTTAATTCACCTTCAAACCAAGATTTTATAAATAGTTTCAACCTTTAAAATTCTTCACCATGTATTTAAACACTCGATCATTTCTTCGTATTGTTATTCCATTTGGCGTAGCAAGCCTGTTATCCTGCACCAGCAGAGAACCCAATTGCCGTGAATATTCCATTACTCAATGTGAAAAAGATACTCTAATCAAAGTAGAAGGACTCCTTGGATTTAAACCTGCTAAAGCAATTTATTTAAAAATTCAAGGTAACATTGATGATTCGATACATATTAGTCTCACTTCAATAGGTCATGATATGGGTCCATTCTTTGTGGCATTATCAAAAGGAAAAATAGATACTGTTCTAAAAAATGAAATTTATGAGGATGACTATAACTTGGTTTATAAACACAAAAATGCCAAGTCTGGAATACTTAATTGTGAGATAATTTCATTATTAGCCTCACAAGATACTGTAGTTATTAAATAAAGAAGAGTTGGATATGTCGTCTGACTTATCCACCCCTTTTTTTTAGAGTTGATTAGCTCCCCAAATTTTTCGATGATATCTAAATTTCTTTCTAGAAGAATATCGTATCGATTAAATCTAGCCTCTAATGTTATTAAAAGCCTCTCTATAATTTTACCATTTTCACTTAACATTGGAGCTTCTGAAGCTATCTTCCCCTTTAACTCATCCTTCGAACCTAGTAACTTATTTTCATTAAAACCAAGAATTTGCTCAACAGATAAACTTAGGTAATTGGCTATATTTTCTAATCGGTCAAAATCTAGTTTTGTTTCTTCACGTTCAATTTTTCCATAAGCTTGAGGAGAAATATCTAAGTAAATAGCTACTGCCTCTTGTGAAACTCCTTTCAATTCACGGATCATTCTAATCTTGTTTCCTAATCTCATATTAATTAAGGGATAAACGGTTTAAGAACTATTTAAGGTTTCAAAATACAACTATATAGGTTTTGTAAAACAACTTTTTAGTATAGTAAAAGTAAATCAATAAGCTGAATTTTACAACAGAAAATGGCGCCAAATTCTATCACTTATCTTAATTTTTATTTAAAAATCTATTAAAATGAAAGCAAAACTATTATTTTCAAGTTTATTCGTAACTTTATTATTATCTTTAGTAAGTTGCGATAAGAAGGAGGACAATGTACAACCATCTTCACCGACTAAAATTATAAGAGCTAATTCAAGCCGTATAGGTGACGGAGACGTCATGCTAAGTGAAGTAACAGTTTACGGTATTTCTATGCGAGGAAATAATTTTGATATGATATTGAGTTGGTACAATAACTCTACTCATGTTGAAGAACGCCAAACAGTAACATTTAGTCCCTATGCAGGTATTTCAATGGATGATGAAGTCTTAAATTCTGAAGAATTTAAAGCAAAGGTAATTGCGTATATAAACAATATGCTTTCAAAATTCAAAATGAAATTAAATGATGCTGAGATCAATATTTTGAAAACCTTAACTTATAGACAAATTGTACAATTTGGTTTTATTTATTATAATGCCAAAACTTATGGAGAGAACCTCATCAAACCTGGAAGTTTGTTCGCAGGTTGGTCGATTGACGAAGGAATAAATAATGCTTTTGTCCATACCCAAATAGCATACAATTTAAAAGTTGCTTTTGGTTATACTACGGCAAATAACATGTTAATTGCACATGAAAGTGGACAAGGTAATGCACTCAATAGTATCATGGATGTCAGAAACAATAACATAGGTTTATCTTTAGACTACTGGACTGAAGATTTATTAAAGAATCTTGGTGTTCAAGGTAGCTTATGGTCAATTGTAAAGATAAATGGTGTTCCAACTTTAGGCCAATTCAAATTAATTCTACCAAGTAAATCCAATGGAAATCAGCCTTAAAAACTCTATCAAAGCTTTATTATTTGTAGCTACACTAGGTTCCTGCACCAGCCAAGAACCCAGTTACCGTGAATACACCATTACTCAATGTGAAAAAGATACTGCTATTCTCGTAGATAATTTACAACCTTCTATGGGAAACTGTAGGGTATCCATCGCCATTGAAGGTAGTATTGACAGTACTGCAGCTATCGATTTCTATGAACATCATCATGAAAATTATAGAAAATATGGTGGTATAATCAATTTTAGATTAGATAAAGGTGTTTTTTCAAAAAAAGAAAGGAATGAGATTTATGCTCAAAATTATGTACTCTATTATGAACATCAAAAAGCAACCAAGGGCAATATTAAAATTAAGCTTCAGTTATTAGATGCAAATAATGTTCCGATAAAAGACTAGTTTTGATTTCCTCATAAAAGCAAAAGGTGCAATAAAACCCAACTTAACTTGGATTCTATCGCACCTTCTGCTTTTTATTATAACGTTATTCCCTACAAAACATAAGTAGATAAAACCTTATAAACATCGTTGATATTTTCGCCTTTTCTAAATTCTTTAATGAGTGGCGCATCGCTTCCTTTTACCCAAATAATTAGCTCTGCATCCAAATCTAGCAAACCATTACTTCTTTTCGAAAAATGATTAATGCTTTTGTATGGAATGGTATGAAAATCTACTTTTGAGCCTGTCAAACCTTGTTTATCTACCAAAATCAACCTTTTGTTGGTAAATACAAACATATCTCGAATCAGTCGAAATGACTTTACAACTTCTTCACCATGAATCAAAATCGGTGCAAACTCCTCAGCAACTTTATGAGAGGAAACCTCCGAGGCGTTTCCCATCAATGCATCAAATAATCCCATAATTTTCCTAGTTTTTAGAGTAAATAAATATTGAGGCTTTAGGCTATAAGCCGTAGGCTTTAGATAAAAAAGAATGAATGATTACACCATTCTACTTGCAATAAAATATGACTATCAGAAACTTACACTCATCATTCGTAATTAGTGCTGTACGAAGGTTTAGTGTTGCCACTACATAAAAAACACTAATAATAAGAATTCTTTTGAACAAGATAAAACCCTTCGTACAATCCTAATTCACAATTCGTAATTCACCACTCACAATTCTTCTGATGAATCAAAATCCTCTGAAATTAATTTGCGCAATTGCTGATGCGGACGTAATTGTGGTTTACGACTAAATAATGCTTTTTCAGGCGACGAAGATTTTGCTTTACTTGCGAGATTTGAAGTTGTAAAATAGCTTTCTCGAACAAATTGCGATAATTCTTCATCATTAATCGCATCGCGAACCATCGAGCCTTTTCCAAAACCATCATTGTACGAAGCAATTCGAGCATCAGTCTCCGATAGTCTCATTCCTTCATGAATTTCTTTGATTTCTTGTGAAAGATTCGCTCTTTCTTTTTCTAAAGCTTGAAAATCATCTACAAGCTGTAAATCATTTTCGAGAATATTTTTCTGAATCAAATGCTCTGCCAACGCCTCATCCTCTGCCTTAATTTGAGGAAGAAGACTATTTCTTTGTTTATTCAAACGCTTAAGTTGTGGATCGATTTGAAGCCAACGATACCAATAACACTGCAACACAGGAAAGGCAATTCCCAAACAAATCGCACCTGCTAAAGCAAATAATACGCCTGACAAAACAAATGAAGCTAAAGCCCAAGGACTATTCACCAAGTCCTGATTGAGGGCGTCAAAGCTGCGCATTTTTGCCTCAATCTGTGCCTGAACTGCTGGAGGCGGTGGAGCGGTAGGATTGAGCGGGTCAAAAACTTGGTTATTAAGATTTTTTATCGCCTTATTGATTCCTTCTTTCATTTTGTCGGTTTTGTACGCTTCGTATCTAAACCAACCCAACACAAAGAGTGTAATTACAGCAAAAACCACAGTTACGCCTTTAAACCATGCATAAGTTTTTTTAGCTTTTGCACTTTCCCCATCCGAGTACGGTGATTCAATCAAGCGTTCGTAAGCAGGTTTGAGTAAAATAGAAACCATCGCCAAACCAACCGCAAAAGACCAAGCCTCTACCGTATTATGAATGTTGAGCGCATAAGCCACAATCTCATGCGAGATAATCAAGTCACCTGCCACAAACGAGACACCCGCAATAAAGTAAATAATACCCGCAAAAAGTGAATACTTGTGTACAGCGGTTAAACGGCGCTTTTCGAGTTGATGCTTTTTTTCATCTATTTCAAAAAGTTCAGATTCTAATCTTTCTTTATTCTTACCTGCCAAACCCACCTTCAAGACTCTATCTTGAAGCGCATCAAAAGCTGATTTGTAAGCAGATTTCGCTTGAGTAATTTTTTCCTCTAGCTTATTTAACTCCTGTTTTTGTTCTTGAAGTTGTTTATCTAGCCATTCAAAATTGACTTGGCTAGACAAATATCCTTCATAATTATTTTTATCTACCGACTCCAATCCACTGGTATAACCATGTTGGAAATCATATTTTTCGGCATGAGATTTATTTTCGTCCATCAGTTCTCAATATTAAAATTCCTCTTCCTCCTCTCCTAGCATCGACTGTATATCTTTCTGCGAGATACGACTTCGATAATTTAAAGCCAAGTGATATTCACTTTCAAAAACTTTGATTAGCATATCTCTTTGAGCATTGATACGCGTACGTTCTGCAATATATCGGCTCAATTCTGGCAAAATTGATTGTTTCTCAACACGATACTCTTTGATTTCGGCTTTATGTTGTTCTATTTCCTTTTCCCACTCAGCCACTTTCCTAACTTTATCTTTCTGTAATTGATTTCGTTTTTGAAAAATGGTTAAATCATCCTTCAACACTGCTAAATTGCCCAACAGGAGTTTACCCGAAAACATAAATAAGAAAAAGATAAAGGCAAACAATGCCCAAGCGTTTAACGCAGGCTGAGAGGCATAAATTTGAGCAAATACAAAAAACGCAGAAGCCAGTGGCATACCTATTTCCTCAAGGATTTTGCGCCAATTACTTTGACGGGCATCATCGTGTAAAAATGAAATTCGTCCAAACAAATTGAACATTCCTGCCATAAATACGCCCAAAGCAATCAATTTATTTTGTTCAAAGTGTCCACGAAGAGCTTCTTCAATCAAAAAATAATTACCGATAGCTATACCTATCGCCAACGAAAGTCCAGTAATTGTTCGAGGAAGATGATGTTGTTCGGTAAATTCTTTTTCTTTGAGTAGCTCTATTTTTCGCTCTAATTCTTTTACCAAACCTTCTTTTTCATTAATCCAATAATTCAACTCTCCGATTTTCTCCTCTCGGTGTTCAATTAGCTTTTCGGTATCGGCAGTTTGTTGATGAAAATAACTTCGAATAATTGAAATTTTTTCTTCAGGGTTTGAGCCAGAAAGCCCAAAAATCACCCCTTCATCACGCAGAATATCTTCATTAATCAACCAATCAGGCTGATTAATTGATGAGGTTTTTATTTTTTCAGGCGACAAAACAGGAATTACCTCCACAGTAGGAGAAGCTTCAAAAGACTGTACTTCAGTAATTTGCTCATTAACTTCCACTACTTCTTCTTTGTGCTGTTTTAGAAAAACACTTTTTATTTTATCAACAATCGACATACGACACCCTTTCTATATAAATCAAAACAATTCGAATATGATAAAAAAAAACCTTTTTACCCAACAAAATAGGAAGAGCGGAGCGATAAGATGCTCAGTTGCGAATAGTTTATTAATAAGAATAAGTATCATTTAGCCCTCCACGCATTTACACCAAAGCCATATTTTTCAAACTACCAAATTTTCAAATTATCAAATCTTCAAATCCTCAAATCAACCATTATTCAAATTAAACCTAATTTTCAAATCTTCAAATCAGCACATCTTCAAATTAAACACTACCATTTCTTTCTTTTTTTCTGCCAAAGAAAAATTGGAAGTAGTAACAAAAAGATACCAACAAATAGTAAAGTAATTTCAGGATTGTAGTAAATAATAGCAATCATACAAACCACCGATAGCACCAAGGCTATGATTGGAAACCAAGGATATAAAGGAGCTTTGAAAGGTTTTTCGAGTGCAGGTTCACGCATACGTAATACAAACAAGCTAACCATACTTACAGCGTACATAACTACAGCTCCAAGTCCTGACATAATAATAATCTTATCAGTAGTGCCCGTAAAAATGGCTAAAAAGCCAATCAAACCACCTGCAATAAGCGCCCAGTGCGGAGTTTGATACTTTTTATTAACAGCAGATAAAAACTCTGGTAAATATCCCTCACGAGCAAGCGCATATATCTGGCGAGAGTAACTAATGGTATTGCAATGAAAAGAAGCAATCAAGCCAAATAGCCCTAAACTAGCAAAGATTTTGGACAGAGCATTTTTTTCACCTAAAGCCATTGACAAAGCCTCAGGAATTGGATGGTCGAGACTAATCAATCTACGCCAGTCACCTACTCCTGCACTGAGTATCATAACACCAAGTGCCAATATAGCCAATGTCAAAATACTCGTGATATAGCCGATTGGTATCGTTTTATGTGGATTTTTGACCTCCTCAGCCACCATTGCGACGCCTTCTATGGCTACAAAAAACCAGAGAGCAAAGGGAATCCCTGCAAAGATTCCATCAGCCGTAATATGTTCGGGATTGTTTGCGACAAAGTTTTCGTACTTAAAATAAGGAGCTACCACCGCCATAAAAACCGCCAATTCGAGTACCGAAAGAATGGTAACAACCAATGAAAACTGAGCAGATTCTTTGATTCCAAACCAGTTGATAGCGATAAAAATAACATACATACCCATTGCCGTTGGCACAACAGGAATCGCTGGATTAAGGAAATTGGTATAACTCCCCAATGCATAGGCGATGGCAGGCGGTGCCAACAAAAAATCTACCAAAGTAGCATAACCTGCGATAAATCCACCCCAAGGCCCCATTGCTCGACGAGCATAGGCAAATGCCCCACCAGCATGAGGAATAGAGGTAGTCAACTCGGTATAGGAAAATATAAAAGTGATGTACATAACAGTAACCAACAAAGTAGAAATCAAGAAACCTATCGTTCCCGAAGTTTGCCAGCCATAATTCCAGCCAAAGTATTCACCCGAAATAACCAACCCTACAGCGATACTCCAAAGTTGAATAGCATTGATTGCTTTTTTAAGTGTAGGTTGCGGAGTTTGACTTACATTTGTTTCTTCCATCATGATTAAATTTTATAAAAATACCAAGTTGATTCAAAAATGGGCACTAAACAAAATTTACAAAAAAAACCCTAGAATTCAAACCTGAACTCTAGGGTTTTACAAAGAATTAATCTTTCTGACAAGAAAAAAGAACCTAACTAAAAGAATTATACTTCAACTTTTAAAATCTGATTCAATTTTTCAATCACATAATCAATTTCTTCAATTGTATTATACTTAGAAAACGAGAATCTCACCGATGGGCGATTTGGATCTGCACCAATACCTCCTAACACATGTGAACCAATATTAGACCCACTAGTACAAGCACTACCACCAGAAGCAGAAATTTTGTTGATGTCCAAGTTAAACAAGAACATATCCGCTTCTTCCGAAGGAGGAAAACTTACATTGAGTACAGTGTATAAGCTTTTCTCTAAGTTATCGGAATCCCCATTGAATTGAATATCGTCAAAAGAGGTCTTCAACTTTTCAATCATATAGGATTTTACTGATTCGATATGCTTGCGGTGTCCGTCCATATCACTATAGGCTACTTCCAAAGCTTTTGCTAAGCCTATAATGCCATACACGTTTTCGGTGCCTCCACGCATATTACGCTCTTGTGAACCACCATGAATAAATGGATGAATCTTTTTATCAGCATTGATATATAAAAAGCCTGCACCTTTAGGTCCATGAAATTTATGACCTGCTCCTACAATAAAATCAATATTGAGTTTTTGCAAATCATGCTTATAATGTCCCATAGTTTGTACAGTATCAGAATGGAAAGTAGCGCCATATTCTTTACATAACTCCCCTACTTTTTCCATATCCAACAAATTTCCAATCTCATTATTACCGTGCATCAACGATACCAAGGTATTGGGGTTTGCCTTCAATAACTCTTCAAGGTGATTCAAGTCGATATGACCTTTTTCATCTACGTTGACTAAGCTCAACTTAATTTTACCAATCTTTTGTAAGTGTTCCAATGTATGCAACACCGCATGGTGTTCAAGCGACGACGTTACAGCGTGTTTGATACCATATTCCTCAATTGAACAAGCAATCGCAGTATTATCGGCTTCAGTACCACCAGAAGTAAAGAAAATCTCAGCAGGAGACGTATTCAAAAGACCAGCAACAGTTTTACGGGCACGTTCAATCGCATTTCGTACTTCACGTCCATGTGCATGAATCGACGATGGGTTACCGAAGTTTTTCTCCATCATTGGTAACATTGCCTCAATCACTGCTCTGTCAAGCGGTGTGGTAGCGGCATTGTCCAAATAAACACGTTGTTGTATCATATTAATTTGGTTGGGGAAATGTACGAGCCAAATCAATGGCTCATATAAAAAGGTTGAAAATATTTGTTGATAAAGATAGATGAGCTTTCAATTGTAAATATTTAGTTTTAACTCAATATATTGACTAACAAACAATTATTATTAGAAAGTTCACCTTAATTTTATCCAAATAGGCTATAAGGTTTATACAATATATTAAAGTCATTACTTAATATTCAATCAAAACTCATGATTCAAAATTCAGCATACACCACGCCAAAAACTCTACCATTTCTCTATGCTTACTTGGAAAAGGTATAAATACAAAATGTCAGAAGTACCCCTTCTGACATTTTGTATTTATACCTATAAAGAACAAAGAAACAGCTTACATTGTAGCAGCCACTACCTCTTTGATATCACTGATTAATTTTTTTGCTAAATTTTCAGCTTTTGTCATTGAATCTGATTCTGAATAAATACGAATAATTGGCTCTGTATTTGACTTACGCAAATGTACCCATTCTTTATCAAAATCTATTCGAACGCCATCTATTGCATTGATAGGATTTTTGGCATATTTTCTTTTAACAGCCTCTAATACATCATCAACGTTAATTTCTGGGGTTAATTCGATTTTATTTTTCGAAATATAATACTCAGGATATCCTTTACGCATAACCGAAATCTTTTTGCCAGATTTGGCCAAATGCGTTAAAAATAAAGCAATACCAACCAAGGCATCACGTCCGTAGTGTAATTCTGGATAAATAATACCGCCATTGCCTTCGCCACCAATGATAGCTTTTGATGATTTCATCAAAGTTACAACGTTGACTTCTCCTACCGCAGAAGCATAATATTTACCTCCATGCTTTTCGGTTACATCACGCAAAGCACGTGTTGATGATAAATTAGAAACGGTATTTCCTTTTGTATGCTGAAGAATATAATCAGCCACAGCTACAAGCGTGTACTCTTCACCAAAAGGAGAAGCATCTTCACAGAAAAAACACAAACGGTCAACGTCTGGGTCTACAACAATACCAAGGTCATACTTTGTTTTTTCGATAGCCTTAGTAATATCGGTTAAATTTTCAGGAAGTGGCTCAGGGTTGTGTGCAAAGTTACCTGTAGGTTCGCAGTGCAACTTTGTAATTTGTGTTACACCAAGCGCCTCTAACAACATAGGAACCGCTATTCCACCTGTAGAGTTTACTGCATCTACAATTACTTTAAAATTGCGTTCTTTAATGGCTTCTTTATCTACTAAAGGTAAAGCCAAAATCATGTCGATGTGTTTCTTAATCCAAGTGTCATCTTGGGCATAAGAACCTAATTTTTTCACATCCACAAAATCAAAATCTTCTGCCTCTGCGATAGTCAATAGGGCTTCACCATCGGCTCCTGAAATAAATTCTCCGACTTCATTCAATAGTTTCAAGGCGTTCCATTGAATAGGATTATGACTTGCTGTAAGGATAATACCTCCTGCCGCATTTTCTACGGGCACTGCTACTTCAACTGTCGGAGTAGTAGAAAGACCTAAATCTAAGACATCTAGTCCAAGTCCTTGCAAAGTACCAACCACCAACTTAGATACCATATCGCCTGACAAACGTGCATCACGCCCCAAGACAATTTTTTTATTGCTAGGGTTTTTACGTTTAAGCCAAGTACCATAAGCGGCCGTAAACTTCACTACATCTAAGGGTGTAAGGGCATCCCCTGCCTTTCCTCCGATAGTTCCTCTAATTCCTGATATAGATTTAATTAATGTCACGTTAGCGATGGGAGGTTTAATGGATTATTAAAACACGTCGAGTGTGTTAGAAAATTATTAATTTACGAGCAAATTTTGTGCAAATCTAATATAATTTGAAGAAATTTTGCCTTAATACAACCAAGTTAAAACGGATTCTACAGAAAAGATAGTATTCGGTCGTACTTATTTTGTTGAACAGATTTTACCACAAAACTTGTTCCAAAAACAAAAATTTTCCTCGGTGAATTAAATAGAAAACTTATAAAATAACAAAGCCCCTCAAGTGAACTTGAGAGGCTTTTGTTAACCCACTAGGATTCGAACCTAGACTAGCAGAACCAAAATCTGATGTGCTACCCTTACACTATGGGTCAATACACACTTTAAAATTAATAACTGTTAGCTTTTAGCTGAACGAAGAATCACGAATGATTTCCTAATTTAATGTTAACCGACATGGATTCGAACCATGAATGACGGTACCAAAAACCGTAGTGTTACCGTTACACCATCGGTCAATCTAATTCGTTGTTGTGCTGACTTGAAAATAAAACCTCTCCAATTAAATGGATTAAGAAGAGAGGTTTTGTTAACCGACATGGATTCGAACCATGAATGACGGTACCAAAAACCGTAGTGTTACCGTTACACCATCGGTCAGTACAACTGAATTGTGGTGCAAAATTAGGGCGATTTATTTTGTTTGTCAAGTCCTTTTTCAAAAAAAATCTTACAAATTTTTTATCACCCTACTTAAGTTACTGAATATTTGAAGTTTATCAGCGTAAAAAAAAACATTTTTTTTACGCTGATACGGTTCTTAAAGTGTCACACCGCTTGTTTCGGCAGTTGGTGTGATTTTTTTCACCAAACCTTGTAAGACTTTACCAGGGCCACACTCTACAAAGCTGGTAGCGCCATCAGCCACCATATTTTGTACAGACTGAGTCCATTTAACAGCACCAGTCAACTGAGCAATCAGGTTGGCTTTAATTGTGTCCACATCGGTTGAGGGCTGTGCATTTACGTTTTGGTAAATAGGGCAAACAGGAGCATTGAAGTTTGTAGCTTCGATAGCAGCAGCCAATTCTTCACGAGCAGGCTCCATTAATGGAGAGTGGAATGCACCACCTACTGGCAGAAGTAATACACGCTTAGCGCCAGCTTCTTTTAATTTTTCACCAGCCAATGCAACACCCTCGTTTGTACCTGAAATTACTACTTGTCCTGGGCAGTTATAATTGGCAGCTACCACAACATCGTCAATTGAAGCACATATATCTTCGATTACATTATCTGCGAGATTCAAAACAGCCGCCATAGTCGAAGGATTAGCCTCACAAGCCTTTTGCATTGCCAACGCACGCTTAGAAACTAATACCAAGCCATCTTCAAAGCTCAAAGCTCCAGCAGCAACCAAGGCAGAAAACTCACCTAGAGAGTGTCCAGCAACCATATCAGGCTGAAAATCTGGTGTTTCTTTTGCCAAAATCACAGAGTGAAGAAAAATAGCAGGTTGAGTTACTTTTGTTTGTTTTAATTCTTCATCTGTTCCGTTAAACATTACATCTGTAATGCTGAAACCTAAGATTTCGTTAGCTTTTTCGAACAATGCCTTTGCTGATTCTGATTTTTCGTAAAGGTCTTTGCCCATACCAATGAATTGAGAACCTTGACCTGGGAAAACGTATGCTTTCATTCTTGGGAATTTTTGTGATATTTGATTTAGTTCTAGTGGAAACAACAAGCTCAATTTAGTAAATTAATATCAGCTTTATGTTTTGTCACCACAATTGTCTGAGAAAAAGTACCTAAAATATTTCTCAAATAGCTGTCTCTGAATCGCTCTTCTTGTAGAAGATATTTTCAAAGAAGTCAGCAAAAATACTACTTCATGCTCTACATCTCCCAATTCTAGCCTAAAAACCTTTCACGAATCTCTGGATTTGGTAAACGACAAGCGTCTGATTTTCCGAAAATTCGGTATCTATTCTTCGCAATCAAATCGTATATGATATCTCTTATCGCCCGTGGAATCCATCTAAAAAAATATAATCCCTTCCAAGCACCATCCAGATACCGGGCGATTTGAAGAGCTGCATCTGATTTTTCAAATAATTGTCCATTTTTTATTAGCAAAACAGAATCAAAATCGCTTGTATTTCGAGAAAACTGAGCTAAATATTGTTGTCCCACCTCAGATTGTAAGGAAGCAAATTTGAACCGTTTTTGTGTATCGTGGTCAATGACAAAATTGATTGAAGAGTTACAAAAATTACACACCCCATCAAACAAGATAAGGTCGTTTGGTTGATGTTTAGAAGGGTCTTTTTTCATCATTCAGAAACTTTATTTTTTATCTAACAAAAAAGACGAGCCTATGTATTCCATAAGCTCGTCTTTTATTGGTATTTCTTTGATTATTATTTTATTAGCTCAATATATCCTTTTAGTGTTAAGCTATTTTTAGCGGCATCTAACGTCAGGAATTTTACAGAACAATTATAGAAATAAGTTCCAGAAGGAGAGTCATTACCAGCACTATCGCGACCGTCCCATTCAAGTTTTGGACCTGTGTAGTCATACACTTTTTGTCCGTTTCTATTATAAATCGAAATAGTCACTTCTTGAACAAAACGTGGGCATTTTAATGCTTGGAAGATATCATTTTTGCCATCTCCATTTGGCGTAAAGACATTTGGCAATGAGAAACTAGGACAATTATCTTTACAAACTACATTACTACGAGTACTTTCGGTTCCGTACTTATTGGTGGCAGTAACATAATAACATCCCATATACGAATCCGTTTTGGTATGCGTATAGTTGTGTGCTGGAGGATTCGGTGTGGTAATATCTGCAATTTTCGTAAATGCACCATCTGGTCCAGACGCATAATACAAAGTATATTTTACAATATCTTTATCACAGTTAGCTCCAGTTGCATCTGTCCATGTAAGCTTATTCTCAAAAGTCGTTTGATTACAATTGCTATTATCTTTTGTGTAAGCATCACAATCTAAAAGGTCGATGTTGAGTACTGGCGGACAAGGAATTAAATCACTTTTTGGCGTTGCACAACTAATCTGTGAGAAGTTATTCAGCAAACTAGGTTTGATTTTGGTCGAATTGTACGAGCCTACTGTTTCCACCTTATAACAATACGATGAATCTGGCGACATTTTCACTGGGAAGCTACCATCAGAAGCAATCTTATCTTGTCCGTCATCTGTAAAGGTATAAGTAGATGCTCCTTGCACGGTTACATCGGCAATACGGGTAAATACTCCTGAACCTGGGCGAGTTTCGCGATACACACGATGCGTTTGGTTATCGTTAGACCAAGGCGTATTTGCTTGCCAAGTTAATACTACTTTACGAACATCTGCTGTTGTTGTCAAACGCACACTAGAAGCAGCTTCTGTGCTATCCAATAAAGTCAACCCTGTAGCGCTTGTATAATAAAATAGCAAGCGATAACGATAAGCATTATCTTGTGTATTGAGGTTTTTATCAACAAATACAGTATCAGCTACTGTTCCAGATAAATCGGTATTAATGTTTGCTCCTACTTGAGCAAAAGACGTACCCGTCAAGCCAGTAGCACGGAACAAACGATACTGATATGGTCCTTTGAATTGCTCTGGTTTAAAATCAATTGGACGAGTCCATTTTACCGTAATTTCCCCTTGAGTAGCAGAAGTTTTGTCTACTGTCACATTGGTAATAACAGGTACTTGTGCTTCTAATTTCAGACAAACTTGATCTGACGATACACTTTTACCACCCGAAGGCGCTGCAAAAGATGCAACTATACGGTAGCTATAATCAGTATCACGTTTCAAGCCATTGTTATCTATATAGGTAGTAGCGTTGATAGGTACTCTCCCAATTTCGACATAGCCCAAGCCCGCAGGAATACCTGTTTGACAAACATCTGGCACAAAATTATCACAACCTTGTTTACGGTAAATGATTAACTCTGCTCCTGCATTTTGACACGAATATGCATCCCAAGTCAAAGTAATAGCCTTATTACCAGCATCGCCAGTAGCTTTTAGGTTTTTGACCCTTGGAGCTACAATTTTTACTTTCCAAATTTTACTATCAACTAATTTTGGTATGGTACTTCCGACCCTACTTGGAGGAACATCCTCTACTTTAAAGAGAATATCATAGGCTTGCTCTCGTATGTGTGCGCAGCTTGTCTGCCACCTAAATACCCCAGTAGCAATAGGATTTGAAGGATTGGTAGCCGTAAATGTAGCATAAGGTTGAGCAAAATAGGCCGTTCCGTCGGTTGGTCTATAAACAGACCCTGTCGAATACAAATTCAATTGGTCTTTACGTCCAGTACTAGAAGGAGTATCATCAGCAGTAACATTTTGCTGAATAAATGTTCCAGCCTCCACGCATATATCATCTGGCACTTTGATAATAGGAGCCTTGTTATCGGCGTCTTTTACCTCAATTTGCATATCACGAACAGTCTCCGATATTTTTACCCCATTCCGCCATTCTTCAATGATAAATGCACAGTTGTAGAGACCCGTTTCTTGAGGTACATTCCAAATCAAATCACCTGTACGGCTATTGATGGTAAAGCTAGATGAAGTAGCTGCTACCAAGTTAGGCTGGCGAAAACCAGCTATAGCATTACCACGTCCAGTACAAGTAGTTTGTAAACCTGTACGACAGTCGATTAGACGATAAGCCAAGCTATCGCCTTCAATATCTACTGCATTGGGATTATGAATAAACTTTTGTCCAACCACCGCTGTAAGGTCTACCGCAGGGTTCATCAACAGAGGCGTTGAATTAAGTCCCAAACCTGGGTCTATTTTAAATACAGTTTCGACATAAAAGCCCACCATATCCGAATTAGGGATATTCCGAACATTAGCATTACGGTTTTCGATACCGACGTTTACCTTATAAATACTTGGCGCTGCATAAGTATAGGTAACTTTATAAATCCCTTTCATAGTACCGTTACCAATATCTTCGCCTAAGCCATTTCCATTGGAACGAGGCGCCCATTGAGAGCCGAGCCCATCCCCAAAGCAAAAAAGGACTTCGCGCTGTTGCTGCCAAGCCACGTTATTTTCGCAATATATCGTGAGGGTAAATTCGTAAGTAAGAGCGGTACTCGATACACGACGTACAGTAATTTCGCCCCCTTTCATGTGGGTTGCCCTTGCGGAATGAAATGAAAAAAGGCCTACAAAAAAGGTAAAAATGAGAATGTAGATAAAGTTTGGTCTCATACGTTAGTGAATAAAAAGTTTTGAGGACAGCCTCTTCAAAAGCCTTGGTATAAGGTATTGATTACTGGCCTACACACTTTACTGGCACAATTTAGAGAATAATTTTTTTTACAACTAACAAAACAAAAAAATCAAACACAAAGTTGGGAAAGTGAACTAAATACAGAAATCCCATGAAAGACCCTCCAAAGTATCGTTAATTATAGTAAAACCGATTGGTTGGTACAATTCCTAAATCGTTGGCTAAATCCAATAATACAGTACAAAAACGTAGAAAGATTATAAATAATTGCTAAAATCTTATAGATTATTTGATTGACAGGTGATTCAATTGTAGTTTTGGGTTCAATTTTTCAACTAATTAATAGTTAATAGCAATTAATCCATATAAAGTTTTTTTTATATGGATTAAGAACCAGCCCTATTAATTGTTAACTAATTAACAACCAATAACTTATAAAAAAATGTCTTGGGTAACAAAAACATTATCAAGTTCGTTGGGCCGAAAGCTCATCATGGCGATAACAGGCTTATCGTTGGTAGCCTTCCTTCTCGTCCATTGTGGTATCAATGCGTGCATTTTTTTGAATGACGGAGGCGAAACCTTCAATGAGGCCGCAGAATTTATGGCTAAAAACTTTTTCATCCGTACTGCTGAAATCGGATTATTTGTAGGCTTAATTGCTCACATCATAGACGGTTTGATGTTGTGGTCGGCTAACAAGAAGAAACGCCCTGTACAATATGCTGTTGTATCAAAAGATAATAGCACATGGTACTCTCGCTCAATGGGTTTATTGGGTACATTATTATTACTTTTCTTAGTGATGCACTTAAAGCATTTTTGGGTAGTAAGCCGTTTTACAGACGTAATTACTGGTGGTCAAAAAACACTATTCCAAGAAATGCAAGAGGTTTTTGCTAGCCCAGTACCTGTAATTGTGTATGTTGTTGGTTGTATTTCTTTGGCTTACCATTTATTACATGGTGTTCAAAGTGCATTCCAATCACTTGGATGGAATCACCCTAAATACACTCCGTTTGTAAAATCATTTGGATGTTGGTTTGCTATTATCATTCCAGTTGTGTTTGCTGCAATGCCAATCGCAATGCATTTAGGACTTATTAAATAGTTCATAGCTGTTTGTTAAATTTTAACAACACTATATCTAATAACTTTTTTCATTACATAATTCTTAAGTTATGGCAACTTCACCAAGATTAGATGCTAAAATCCCTGATGGACAACTGTCGGATAAATGGACAAAATACCGTTCGACAGTACCATTAGTAAACCCCGCAAACAAGCGGAATATCGAAATCATCGTAGTAGGTACAGGTTTGGCGGGTGCTTCGGCAGCTGCTTCTTTGGCCGAAATGGGATACAAAGTAAAAGCTTTCTGTTTTCAAGATTCTCCTCGTCGTGCTCACTCTATTGCTGCACAGGGTGGTGTTAACGCTGCTAAAAACTACCAAAACGACGGTGACTCTGTGTATCGTCTTTTCTATGATACTATCAAAGGTGGTGACTACCGTGCAAGAGAAGCTAACGTTCACCGTCTATCTGAAGTATCAGGTAGTATTATCGACCAATGCGTGGCGCAAGGTGTACCTTTTGCTCGTGAGTACGGTGGTTTGTTATCAAACCGTTCTTTCGGGGGTACTCAAGTACAACGTACGTTCTATGCTGCGGGTCAAACTGGTCAACAATTGTTGTTGGGTGCTTATTCGGCATTACAACGTCAGGTTGGTTTAGGTAACGTAGAAATGTTTACTCGCCATGAAATGATGGACGTAGTAATGGTTGACGGCAAAGCTCGTGGTATCATTGCTCGTGATTTGATTTCTGGTAAATTAGAACGTCACTTCGGTCACGCGGTGTTGTTGTGTACAGGTGGATACGGAAACGTATTCTATTTGTCGACCAACGCAATGGGCTCGAACGTAACAGCCGCTTGGAAAGCGCACAAAAAAGGTGCATTCTTTGGTAACCCTTGTTACACTCAAATCCACCCTACTTGTATTCCAGTATCTGGAGATCACCAATCGAAATTGACATTGATGTCAGAATCATTGCGTAATGATGGTCGTATCTGGGTTCCTAAAAAGAGAGATGATAACCGTCCAGCAGCACAAATTCCTGAAGACGAACGTGATTACTACTTAGAGCGTCGTTATCCTGCGTTTGGTAACTTAGTACCTCGTGATATTGCTTCTCGTGCAGCTAAAGAACGTTGTGATGAAGGTTATGGTGTAGGTGCTTCTAAAAAAGCTGTTTACCTTGATTTTGCAGCAGCTATCTTACGTTATGGACGTGGTGAAGCTACTAAGAGAGGTATGCACAATGCTAGCACAGAAGAGCTACAAGTAATGGGTAAAGAAGTTGTGAAAGAGAAATATGGTAACTTGTTTGACATGTACAAACAAATTACTGGTGAAGACCCTTACGAAGTGCCAATGCGTATTTATCCTGCGGTTCACTACACAATGGGTGGACTTTGGGTAGATTACAACTTGATGACTACAGTACCAGGTCTTTATGCTTTAGGTGAAGCAAACTTCTCAGATCACGGTGCAAACCGCTTGGGAGCTTCTGCCTTGATGCAAGGTTTGGCTGATGGTTATTTCGTAATTCCATATACAATTGGTGCTTATTTGTCTGGAGATATTCGTACAAAAGCAATTCCAACAGATGCGCCTGAGTTCGTTGCAGCAGAGAAAGCTGTTCAAGACACTATCGACCAACTGATGTCTATCAAAGGAACTAAATCAGTTGATTATTACCACAAGAAATTAGGTTTAATTATGTGGGATAAATGCGGTATGGCTCGTAACGAGGCTGGTTTGAAAGAAGCGATCGAAGAAATCAAAGCGCTTCGCAAAGAATTCTGGTCAAACGTACGTATTCCTGGTGATGCTAATGAATTTAACCCTGAATTAGAGAAAGCTGCTCGTGTAGCTGACTTCTTAGAGCTTGGTGAATTGATGTGTATCGATGCCTTGAACCGTAACGAATCATGTGGTGGTCACTTCCGTGAAGAATTCCAAACTGAAGAAGGCGAAGCAAAACGTGATGACGAAAACTACGCTTACGTAGCTGCATGGGAATACAAAGGCGATTCTGACTACGAATTACACAAAGAGGAGCTAGTGTACGAAAACATCAAAATTGCACAACGTAGCTATAAATAATTTGAAAATTTGATGATTTGAAAATTTGAAAATGAAAAGATTACTTGTAGGTTTGAACATACCATTTCTCTCCTACAAGTATTATGCAGAATAATAAATCTAATCTCATCGTCGACAAAACGCTTTCATTTTCAATTGAAATCATCAAATTCAGTGAGCAATTAGAACTCCAAAAGAAATTTGTCATTGCTAATCAGCTCTTGAAAGCAGGCACATCTATAGGAGCTAATGTTTGGGAAACTCAAAATGCAGAAAGCAAAGCAGATTTCATTCACAAAATGAAAATTGCAGCCAAAGAAGCTGATGAAACTAGCTATTAGCTAAAGCTTTGTGAACTATCTGAGACCTACCCACAACCAAAACAAGTTATCATTGAAGAATTAACTCAGATAATTCGAATTCTAACTCGGATTATTAGTAGTGCTAAAGTAGAGTCTAGCAAAAACTTTGAATAGATTCTATTTTCAAATCTTCAAATTTTCAAATCTTCAAATTGTATCAAAATGGAAGGAAATATGAACTTGACGCTTAAGGTGTGGCGTCAAAAAAATACTAACACAGAAGGAAACTTCGAAAATTATGACGTAAAAGGAATTTCTGAGGATATGTCATTCCTTGAAATGTTCGACGTTCTTAATGAAAGATTAATTAACGACGGTCAAGAACCAATCGCTTTCGACCATGACTGCCGTGAAGGTATTTGTGGTATGTGCTCGATGTATATCAACGGTAGTCCTCACGGTCCAAACCGTGGTGTAACTACTTGTCAATTGCACATGCGTTCGTTCAAATCTGGCGATACTATTACTGTTGAACCTTGGAGAGCAGCAGCATTCCCAGTAATTAAAGACTTAACTGTAAACCGTTCGTCATTCGACCGTATTATCTCTGCGGGTGGTTTTGTGTCGATAAACACTGGTAATGCTCAAGATGCTAACGCATTGCCAATCGCAAAAGAAAAAGCAGATGAGGCATTTGCAGCAGCAGCTTGTATTGGTTGTGGTGCTTGTGTAGCAGCTTGTAAAAATGCTTCTGCCATGTTGTTTACTTCAGCTAAAATTTCACAATTAGCATTGTTACCACAAGGTCAAGCTGAACGTGAAATGCGTGCTGAGAAAATGGTTGCTCAAATGGACGTAGAAGGTTTTGGTGCTTGTACAAACACAGGTGCTTGTGAAGCTGAATGTCCAAAAGGTATCTCGTTGGAAAACATCGCTCGTATGAACCGTGAATACTTTGGGGCAGTATTGGCATCAAAAGAACACGAGTAAGTCGAATACTAATATTTTTAAAAGCTCTAGTTCCTTATGGTACTAGAGCTTTTTATTTGCGAACTCTTCACCACAAGCATATCTTATTCGATTAAAAAGAGTCGGATAATATATGCTTTCTTTTTCTAAGCCTCTATTAGTAGCAATATTTAGGTTTTGTAAGGTTTCAGCATAAGCATCCCTTCCGACACTTTCAGCTGCAAATTTATCTGCCTGATGTTCTAATCTTTTTTGTAATATTCCTGCTAGGACAACCGTCACACCACCCCAAAACCCTCCGTTCATACCAACTATCCAACCATTGTAGTTTCCTCCTAACATTTTTGAAAGATAAAAATACCCTAAGCAAGCTCCTGTAGTACATACAAGTTGTATCAAATACATCCAGAATAAATGATGGTATTTTAAATGTCCATACTCGTGATAAATAAGATTTTTAATATCCTTTTCCTCCATAGAGCCAAGCATTTTGTCAGTAAGCAATATCACTTTATGTTGAGGTAAAATACCAGTAGCGTAAGCATTTACGATAGAACTCTTAAGAACTTTGATTTTTAAGGTTGAATCGATCGTTTCACGAGCCCATTTCTCATATTCGAATGCGGGAGTGTATTTACTTTTTCTCAAAAGGATAATAATAGGGAATATTAGAAAGTTGAAATTAATCAAAAAGGAAGAGGCTATTATAGAGAAAATAATCGAAATAAAGGTAGGTATATTCCCAGTGACAGCTAGTAATTCAAGAAGACCAGTAAAAAATAGAGTGCCCAAAAGTACTTGTATTAGTTTTTCTCTCCAATCAAACTCTTCTATGAGTTTTTTTATGGGAATAAACGAGAAGATTTGGACAATATATCCAATGAGCGTAAAAAGTACAGTGAGGTAAAATCCAATTGATAATGAGTGTAGCATGTTACCAAGCGATTTAGAACTAGAGATTTTTGAAGTAATTATACCATTAAAAAACCAAACAATCCCTCCCTTCAAGCGGTTTTGTTTACATGAAAATAAAAACGCTTCGACTTATTCTTGGTGACCAACTCAATAGCCAACATTCATGGTTTGAATCTGTAAATCAGGATGTCATTTATGTCATGATGGAAGTGCGTCAGGAGACTGATTATGTCACTCACCATATCCAGAAAATTGTAGGCTTTTTTGTGGCTATGCGACAGTTTGCTAAAGAGCTAAAACAAAAAGGGCATCAAGTAGCTTATATTACCTTAGATGACGAAATAAATACCCAATCACTTCCTCAAAATCTTCATTGGCTTATTCAAGAATTAGACATTCAACAATTTGAATACCTATTGCCTGACGAATATCGCCTTGATTTACAAATTAAAGACTTTTGCCACAACCTTTCAATACCCTCAAAAGCTGTTGATTCAGAACACTTTTTGAGTCAGCGAGAAGAATTAGCTACTTTTTTTAAAGGAAAGAAAACCTTTCTTATGGAAAACTTTTATCGCATGATGCGCAAAAAGTACAAGGTACTGATGGATGGAGATGAACCCACTTCGGGACAATGGAATTATGATGCCGATAATCGCAAAAAACTTCCCAAAGATCATCGTCCAATCGAACCGCTAATTTTTTCAAAAAACGTAGAAGATATCGTTCAACTACTTTCTCAATCTGGCGTATCATCTATTGGAAACATCGATGCTAAAAATTTCTTGTGGCCTACCACCCGACAAGAGAGTTTAGCCTTATTAGACTTTTTTCTGGAAAACTGTCTGGCGCAATTTGGCACTTATGAAGATGCCATGCATCCCTCCTATTGGTCTATTTACCATTCTCGGCTATCTTTTTCTCTTAATCTGAAATTACTGCATCCACTGGAAGTCATTCAAAAAAGCGTAGAATATTGGGAACAACATCAGGATTCGATTACGATTGCTCAAATTGAAGGTTTTGTCAGACAAATTCTTGGCTGGCGTGAATACATGCGAGGTATTTACTGGGCTAAAATGCCTGAATTTGCCCAAATGAATTTCTTTGGACATGACAGAAAACTTCCTTCGTGGTTCTGGAGTGGTCAAACAAAAATGGCTTGTTTGCGTCATGCCATTACCCAAAGTTTGGATTATGCCTACGCCCACCATATTCAAAGGCTGATGCTGACAGGAAACTTTATGCTATTAGCGGGTGTCCACCCTGATGAAGCAGACGCATGGTATTTGGGTATTTATATTGATGCCATTGAGTGGGTCGAGATTACCAATACTCGAGGAATGAGTCAGTACGCTGACGGTGGAATTATAGGGTCGAAACCTTATGTGGGTTCGGCCAATTATATCGATAAAATGAGTCATTATTGTAGCACCTGTTTTTATGATAAAAACAAAAAAACAGGAGATAAGGCTTGTCCTTTTAACAGTCTTTATTGGCATTTTTTTGAAAGAAATCGTAGCCTATTAGAAAAAAATCCAAGAATAGGTATGTCTTATGTAACACTCAATAAAATGTCGACCAATCAAAGGCAAGAGCTACTGAAACAAGCAGATTTTTACTTGGAGCATATCGAAAAATTATAAACCGTACATCAAGGTTTGTTACCGTTCTAAAAAAAACTTAAAAACTATATTGTTGAGTTCTGAATGCCTACTAAATTTGGGTATGATAGAGATAAAAGACGTTTGTAAAGCCTTCAATGGCCGAGATATATTATTAGGAATCAGTGGACAATTTAAGCCTGGCGATACTTCCTTGATTATTGGCGGTAGTGGTACAGGAAAAAGTGTGCTGCTCAAATGTATGATTGGAATTATCAAACCAGAGTCGGGGCATATTTTGTACGATGGTCGTGATTTCCATAATTCTTCAGAAGAGATACAAAAGGATATTCGTCGAGAAATGGGTGTACTATTTCAAGGTGGGGCACTTTTTGACTCAAAAACTGTTCTAGAAAATGTCAAATTTCCATTGGATATGTTGACCAATATGTCGGAAAAAGAAAAAATCGACCGTGCTGAGTTCTGTCTTCAAAGGGTAGGATTGGAAAATGCAGGGCAACGGACACCTTCCGAGATTTCGGGTGGTATGAAAAAGCGTGTAGGCATCGCCCGTGCTATCGTGATGAATCCCAAATATCTATTTTGTGATGAACCCAACTCTGGTCTTGACCCTTTAACTTCAGTTAGAATCGATGAGCTTATCAAAGAAATTACCGATGAGTTTGGGATTACCACTGTAGTAATTACCCATGATATGAGTTCGGTAATGGGGATTGGCGAAAGTATTATGTTTTTGTATAAGGGCAAAAAAATGTGGGAAGGCGACAACTCAAATATTCTTCAAAATACCGTTCCAGAATTGAATGAATTCCTATTTTCAAGTAAACTTTTACAGGATTTGAGAAAATAGCTTTAATAATTTGAAAATTTGATGATTTGAAAATTTGAATCAAATCATCAAATTTTGGGAATTGAGATAGAGTAAATGAATGATTTTATGAAAGTTTTATCCTAACAGCAGAGACGCAATGCTTTACGTCTTAAGCCGAATCAGAAATAACATAGTAGTATCAAAAAAGCGGTCGGAAAATAATTTCCGACCGCTTTTTTGATGAAAATATGGAGAATAAACTCAATTCTAAAATTCAAGATGCCCCATATTTAGTGAATCTATACCAATTTCTTGATAATATCTTCTACTGAAACACCTTCGGCTTCTGCCTTGAAATTACGTACGATACGGTGGCGTAAGATTGGCAATGCTACTGCTTGTACGTCTTCAATATCTGGAGAATATTTTCCATTAATTAAAGCATTACATTTAGCAGCCAAAATCAAGTTTTGAGAGGCACGTGGACCTGCGCCCCACTCCAAATATTGGTTGGTCACGGCATCACTCAATTCTGATTTAGGACGTGTTTTGTGTACCAATTTTACGGCATATTCTACCACATTATCTGCTACAGGAACTTTTCTAACTAGCTCTTGGAATGCTAAAATCTCTTCTCCAGAAACTTGCTTTTGTACTTGGTACTTCGTCGCATTTGTGGTGTTTTTCACAATTTCAACCTCGGCTCTATACGATGGGTAATCCAAATTTACCATAAACATAAAGCGATCAAGCTGTGCTTCTGGCAAAGGATAAGTACCTTCTTGTTCGATAGGGTTTTGCGTAGCCAATACAAAGAATGGGCGACTCAATGGATATTTTTTACCTGATACAGTCACTGCATACTCTTGCATAGCTTCCAAAAGTGCTGATTGTGTTTTGGGAGGAGTACGGTTGATTTCGTCCGCCAAAATGATATTCGCAAAAATTGGACCTTTTACAAACTTAAAATTACGCTCGTTGTCGAGGGTTTCTGAACCCACAATATCCGACGGCATCAAGTCTGGGGTAAATTGGATACGATTAAAATCCAGATCTAGAGCTTCGGCAATTGTTTGAATCAACAAGGTTTTTGCTAATCCAGGAACCCCAACTAATAAACAGTGTCCTTGACAAAAAATAGCTGTGAGTAAGAGTCTAACGGTATCTTCCTGACCAATGATGACTTTACCGATTTCTGAAGTAAGTTTTTGATAAGATTCTTTCAAAGCGTTTACCGCTTCCACATCCGACTTGTATTGCGCCATGCTTGTGATATTAACTATGTTTAGATTTTTGAACTCTTTTTACTCAATGATATTATCCTAAAAATAGGTATTTTCTGAATACAGAGGTAATTCTTAGACGTATTGCTTCAAATAAATCACTTGAGCTACGAGAGTATAATGAATAGCGTGTACTGTAAAGTTAATCAAATAACCTGCCAATTTGTAGCGATTTGGTAGGGTTTATGCAAAACTTTCGACCAAATAGTATGCTAACGTCTTTAATGTCAAAGTTATTGGGTCGTTCATCGAGTTTTTGGAAAACAAAAACGGTCAGCATAAAGCCGACCGTTCTAAATATTGTTAAGTAGTGCGTAAAAACGCTACACTTATCTTTCAACACCCACTTATTGTCCTGTACCTTTCATGACGTTACAATCTTTGTATTCGTCCGAAATATAGATAAAGACCTCACCTTTGGCTTTCGTAAACCATTCTTCAATGGCATTGTTACGTTTTCTGTTCAAAGTAATCGTTGCTAATTTTTGGAAATCATCTTCCAAGTTTGCAAAGTGAGGAGGGTGTTTTGCTTTATAGTATAATACTCTAACTGCTGTACGGCCATCTTCGGTACGATATTGAATAGGCTTAGTAAGCGTGCCTACGGTCATTGAATCCAAGGTAAAATACAAACCTGATTCCATTGTACCATCTAGAGGCATTTTGATAGAACGTGTGCTAGGGTCAATCAACATACCACCAGCATCTTGAGTACCTTTATCTTCTGAATGTAATTGAGCTGCTTTTTCAAACTTCAATGAATCACGTTGTACCAATACTCTAATACTATCCAAGTAGCTAGTTGGTTCTGTTAAGTCCATTTTCTGATAATCAGGACGCAATAAAATATGGCGTGCGTGATATTCCTGACCACGGACTTCTAATAATTGAATCAAGTGATAACCAAATTCAGATTCTACTACATCAGACAACTGGTTTGGTTTCAATTTCAATGCAGCAGCCTCAAAAGGTGCTACCATCTGACCACGTTTAGCAAAACCTAAATCTCCTCCACGTTTTCCAGAGCCTAAATCTTCAGAATATAATTTAGCTAATTCAGCAAAGTCTTCACCGTTTTCTACTCGACGTTTATAGTCTGATAATTTCTTAATAAGCTCATCCTTTTGGTTTTTGGTCACTTTAGCCAAACGAACAATATGTCCAACTTCTACTTCTGAAGGCAAATATGGCAAGGAATCTTTAGGAATAGATTCAAAAAATTTACGTACTTCTTTTGGAGTAACTTTTACGTCGCCTGTAATTTTTTCCTGCATTTTGCGAGTAGTAAGCTGTTCTTTGATAGCCGAACGAAGCTCGTCTTTCAAAGAGGCAATTGTTTTGCCATAAGCTTCAACAATGTTCTTTTGAGAACCAAATTGTTGCTCCATTTGATCCATACGAGAACTTAACTCCATTTCTACTTTCTTGTCGTCAATAAGTACAGAGTCGATTTCAGCTTTTGCTAACATCACTTTACCAATAATCAAACTCTCAAGCAATTGGCAGCGAGTAGGCGTATTTCCCTGTCCGCTTTGCAAATATTGCTGATACTGTGCTTCAAGTTCAGACTTAAGAATATAGTGATTGTCAACTTTTGCAATGATTTTATCAATTACTACAGATTGAGCTTGCACCGAAAAGCTCATCACTAGTAACAGACCCATCAATGAGAGTAAATAAAAGGGTTTCTTCATTGTTATATGATTTCTTATGTAATGCTTGTAATTAGGTTTAATCGTACGTCACAAACCTCCTTCGCTTTCAAAAACCTCCATTCACTCAGAAAAGAGTAGAATTTTAGGTTCTCAATTAACAAATTTAAGCGTTTTTATCCTCTAAACCTGTGGATGATGCCGTTAAAAAATGTTAATTGCCTTTTTTGGCAAAATTTATCGAGTAGAAAAGCAAAAAAAATAGTGAAACTGCCACAGAAATGCCTTTGACAATTTCACTATGTTAAAACTAGAGTTTTATTCAAGGATACGACGAACTTCGTTTTCGTTGACCGAAACAGGATAACGTTCTTTCAATTTTGAAATCCAATTATCGTATAACTGCTTCTGGTAATCTTTGATAATTTGTCCTCGTGCTTCTTGAAAAGTTTTAGCTCTTGGCAATTCTACTTTGTTGATATCTATCCAAACTTGACGACCTTTTGATTCAAAAGTTTGTTCCCCTACTGCCCAATTTGCCACATCTACAAATTCGTTTTCACCACGTTTAAAATAGCGTTCTTCTGCGGTAAGACTATTTGGTTTTAAGGTATTAAATCTCTTTACCACATCGTCCATCGACGTCGAGAAGAACTTGATAGACACTCGCATATTTTTACTATGGTCATTTTTTGAGGCTGGTTTAAATTTACCATCATCTTTCTCAATAACCCTCGTAGCCGAAATACCCTTATTGATTAAGCTATTCACGATGTTTCTAGCACGTTCTGCTGAAATATTTTCTGGTTCGTCAGCATCAGAATTCCCTGTAATTTCGACCGTATAATCACGATTTTTAATCATGATAACCGCCAATTCGTACAGCATTTTCTGAGCGTCTGGGGTAAAGTCAGCTTTATCCTTTTCAAAATAAATTTCAGGGAAACGACGGTTCATTGGATATGGACCTTTCTGTAATACCTGCTTTGCCTGCTCCAAGGTCTCTTTTCTATCTGTAGTAATCAATTTTGCCAAAACACGATTGGTATATTGATAACGATCTGGATTTTGCTGAAAAAACCTTACTTGACCCAGTGAGTCTAAAGAAGGGGCTAAAACATATTTTTCATACATCTCTTTTTGTAAAATTCCCTCTCTATATTCCTGTACTATTGAACGAAACTCTGGATATCTAACTTCAAGATTAGCTTCTTCGAAAGCAATATTGGTTTGTTCTACAAATTGCTTATACCAAGTATCTACAGATTTGTCTTCAACGACGCCCACTTTCAACATTTGGCGTTGTTGTTTTAATACAAAATCATAGAAATCTTTCGTCTTATAAGGTTTTGAATTAATCGAGAAGAGAGTCTTTCCTAGATAATCTTCTTGTCCTGTGCGGTCTTTATAAAACTTGTCAAACGCATCTTGTTTGACCGAAATATATTCTAGAAAATTATTATCTCTCAAAAGCTTTCTCACCAAAGTGCCTCTTGCTAATGAGCCTCTTGAAGCATCAGCATTGATTTTTTGGCGAATGTATGGCGCCATTTCTTCGAATTTCAACAAGCTCTTTTTCTCTACTAATCGGAAGATATGCCACCCTAAAGAAGTCTGAATCGGAACTGTATAATCACCTTTTTCTTTCAATGAAAATACTAAATCTGTAATTTTTTCATCAATCAAAGTACCAGCTTCATACCACCGTCCGAGGACACCACCTCTTGATTTGGTACTGGCATCATCTGAGAATGTACGACATACACCTTCAAACGGCTCATTTTTTTTGAGATAGGCATAGGCATCATCGATACGCTTTTTGGCAGCGACTTTTTCAGCTTCAGACATACTGGCTGACACAGAAACCAAAATATGAGCCAAACGTACTTTTCCTCTAAAAGAGCGACGATCTAAAACTTTGATAATATGATAACCCTTTTCGGTACGGAAAGGCATGGACACTTCACCTTTGGGAGTATTGTAAGCAGCCGATTCAAAAGCGTAATTGTTGTCTAACACAGCCAAATAGCCCAAATCACCTCCACGAGGGGCAGACTTAAGGTCTTTGGAATAGTCTTTAGCGATTTGTTCAAAAGCTTCGCCTCTTAAAATTCGAACACGAAGATTTTTGATTTCATCATACGCTGCCAAAGTATCCGCAGGAGTTGCGTGTGAAGTTATCGGGATAAAGATTTGTGCAACCCTTACTTCCTCTTTCATACGCTCGTATGCATCTTGAATCAACTTTTCGAGCATCGATTTATCTGTCAAATAGGGCAAAGCTAGCTCTTTACGGTAGGTATCTAGCTCATCGACAAATGCCCTAGAGGTGTCTAAACCTGCTTTTTCGGCAGCAAATACGCTAAGTTTGTAATTGATAAAATCTTGCAAAAAAACTTTAGAGTTCTCTTTTTTGATGCTGTCGCTTTGGACTAGCTTTTTGTAGGTTTGTTCAAGGTCTCTTGAACTGATGATTTTTGTTCCTATAGTAATAGCAGGCACTTCGCTTTGCGCCAGAGCCGTTTGCTCATGAGTCGCCAATGCAACAGAGGCAGCTATGACAGTGTATATTTTAAATAACTTGTTCATTCTTTCATTCATACTAAATCAGAAAAACTTTCCTGACTTGTTCATTTTAACTTGCAAGCACAGTGGAATATTGTACAAAAAAAACAAAAATAACAATAAAATTGAGATTAAGTCATGGCAGTGACACATCATGTTCCACTTAGTTGGAAGATGATTTCTGAATGCTACTTTTGATTAATTTGAGTTGTAGGTCATACGTTAGCTCATACTGGAATGAATTTTTGAGGTGTTCTCCTTTAAATACCAATGGTATGGTATAAAGTGTTTTACCTGATTTCAGCTCCTGAGCAGACAATTGAAAAGTATTTTGTCCCAAAAGGTCATCTTTATCAAAACGTTCAGCGGCTTTAAGCCCTAAACCTGCGGCTTGCAAACTACCAAACACGATGGCTAATGGTGTTTGATACTCTGCAATACTTACCATTACGGCAGGAATTTTGGCTATGCCTCCAAACTCATTGATTTTTTTGACTAATTCTTGAGCTTTGGTATAATCGTCGATTTCATTTAAGACTACAGAAACTAATAGTCGCCCATTTTCAGGAACTACCAATTCGATAGGTTTGAAGCGTTCTGAAGTAAGAATTTGTCCAGCTTTGACTGACTCTACCCCAAATGAACCTGTAACAACTTGAGCAATTTTGCCTTGGTCATCAACAGCAGTGAGTGCGTAATTTAACACTATTTCATCAGCAAAGGATAAATCTTCTTCCAAATCTACAGCTTTCAATTGCTTTACTTGCATACGAGTTTGGTAATCTGTTTTCACAATTGTTTCAGCAACAGGGGTATTTTGTTGCGACGTAGATTGTGTCACAGGTTTGGCGGTTTTGCACGCACCCAATGCCCATACAAGTCCAAATGAAGCGAAATACACTAATTGTTTTTTCATGGTGTGCAAAAAATTATAGGTATCTCTATTTTCGTAAAAGTAGAGATACCTTATGAACTTACACGGCAGGTTCTTGCTGTGTAAGGCAGTGAAAACTACCTTGTCCCCAAATGATTTTATTAGATGGTAATCCAATCACTGGACGGTCAGTAAATACCTGAGAAAGAATATCTAGAGCCACCTCATCGTTTTTGCAATCGAAGGTAGGCACTAATACTCCTGCATTACAAATCAAGAAGTTTGCATACGAAGCAGGCGTTCTGAAATCATCTACTACCACTGGCGATGGCATTGGAATTTCAACAATATTCAATTGTTTGCCATTTAGCAAACGCATTTGCTTGAGTAACTGAAGATTTTCTTCCAAAATTTCGTGATTGTCGTCGGCCTTATTCGGCTCAACCATTGTGATAACGGTGTCTTCATTAACAAAACGAACAGTATCATCAATATGTCCGTCGGTATCATCACCAACAATTCCATCGTTTACCCAAAGTACTTGTTCGGCACCATAATAATCATACAAATATTGCTCGATTTGTCCTTGTGTTAAATGTGGGTTACGGTTTTCATTCAACAAACATTCACGGCTGGTAAGGATGGTACCAGCGCCATTAAATTCAACCGAGCCTCCTTCCATAATAATCCCAGGCGTTACATAGTTTAATCCTCTATGTTTAGCAATAGCCATAGGCAAATTGTTGTCATCATCAAATGGTGGATATTTTCCGCCCCAAGCATTATAACCCCAATTGACAATCATGCGCTCTTTAGTTTCGGGATTAATCAAGAATGCAGGACCATGGTCACGACACCAAGCATCGTTAGTTGGATTTACTAATATTTCGATTTGATTAAGGTCGATTTCATATTTTGGCAATTCGCCCAAAATAAAGCTCTTCAAAGTCTCATCATTAACATTTAAGCCTACTTTCTCTCCTTTAGAGATTGCTTTGATTAGACCAAAATATTGTGAGTACATTAGGTGGCGCTTATTGCCTTGCCAAGATGCCTCATTATGTGGGAACGTCAGCCAAGTAGCTACGTGTGGATGCCATTCAGGCGGGAAAAAAAATCCTTGTTGCTTCGGAGTCATGTCTACTTTATTTTAAAGCACAAAGTTACAAAAACCTTGCCTTGTAACCTGAGTTTTCGGCTACCCATATCCTATTCAAACAATCCAAAACAAACAACACCTTAGTTATCAAATACTTATAATTTATTTTTAATAAGATGTTAATTTTGTAATCTCTTAACTCAATATACAACTTTGCCTCGCTGGGTCTTTCTTTCGGATTTTTTCTTCTTATCCTTCAAGCGCTCAGCAATCATAGCGGCTGTGGGTTTGGTAGGCTTTCTTTGTAAAGCTACCGTTAGGGCTTTGACCAACAATGCTTTAAATTTCTTAATTACAAGTACCTTATTTTTAAGCTGGCTTCTATCTTCCTGAGATACCACAATGAGCTCTCCTTCAGAGTTTATTTGATTTTTTAGTTTTTGTAAAATCAAAGCTTTCTGAGATTCATCAAGTAATTGGGAATTTACTACATTAAAACGTAGTTCTACTTTTGAAGAAACTTTGTTTACATTTTGTCCGCCAGCACCGCTACTGCGTGAGGCTTGAAATTGTAGTTCGGGTAAAAAATCTATTGCTAAAATATTCATAAAGTCGTTTTTCTGAATTAAAATTAAAACTGTAAGTATGTGTGCTGAATTGTGAATGTAAAATTTTGACTATTAATATTTTTTCTCTACAACTTATGAGACTTAATTCTGCACGAATACTCAAGTATTAGTATAAAATAAAATTGTCTTATTACACTTTAAGCTATGAGCAGTAGGGGAAAAAGCTTCTATTATTTCATGAAAATTTTAGCCTACGGCATAAAGCCTAGAGCTTAGAGCTGATAAAATTAATTGATAATTCTATTTTTCAATATTTCCCAAATCAGAGATTGTTTAAGTCCTAACTCAAAATTCTACCTTACAGAACTCAAATAGCGGCTGTTACTTTAAACGTGGAAACTCGAAAAATCATACATATTGATATGGATGCCTTTTTTGCGTCGGTCGAGCAACGGGATAACCCTTCGTTGAAAGGCAAGCCTGTAGCTGTAGGTGGTTCGAGCGAACGTGGCGTTGTGGCGGCAGCAAGTTATGAAGCTCGCAAATACGGTGTTCGTTCGGCAATGTCATCCAAGATAGCGGCTCAAAAATGTCCGAATTTGATTTTTGTAAAACCTCGTTTTGAGAGTTACAGAGCTGTATCGTATCAAATTAGAGAAATTTTTGCAGAATACACACCTTTAATAGAGCCTCTATCACTCGACGAAGCCTATTTGGACGTAACCAACAATCTCAAAGAGATGGCTAGTGCCACACAAATTGCAATTGAAATAAAAGAAAAAATCAAGAAACAAACTCAGCTCACGGCTTCTGCTGGTGTTTCGTATAACAAATTTTTAGCCAAAATAGCCTCTGATTTTAATAAGCCTGACGGACTTTATATTATAAAACCCAATCAAGGTCCTTTGTTTGTAGAAACCCTAGAAATCGACCGTTTTCATGGAATTGGAAAAGTCACAGCTCAAAAAATGCACAAAATGGGTATTTTTACAGGAAAAGACTTAAGAGAATATGATGAGTCTTTTCTGATCAAACAGTTTGGTAAAATTGGAAGGTACTACTATCAAATTGCAAGGGGGATTGATACAAGAGCCGTAAATCCTGAGCGCATTCGCAAGTCGGTAGGCTCTGAAAATACCTTCATGCAAAACCTAGAGGCTCGTGCCGAGATACAGCTAGGACTTGAACCTTTGATTGAAGATGTATGGCGATACTGTATCAAACATGAGATTTTTGGCAGAACGGTATCATTAAAAGTAAAATACAGTGATTTCCAAATTGTGACTCGTAGTCGTACTACCCTCTCCCCTATTTTTGATTTACCTCTATTTGAAAGAATATCTTATGAGCTTCTAGACCAAATCATGCCCCCTTGTAAAGGTATTAGGCTTTTGGGAATTTCACTATCAAACCTTACCAACGAACAGGATATGGAAGGCAAACAACTTACACTAGAATTTTAGAAAGGCATTAATTATCTTATAATCAATTTATTAGAAAAAAGTTGTTTTTCTGAAATTTAACACTTATCTTTTGTTAACAAAAACTTTAAATCGTTTCAAAATTCACATAGTTTTTGTCAGTTTTATCAATCAACAATACGATTTGATAGTCTTACTGTACCCAGTAGTAATGACTTTTATATAACCGCATCTAGCGCTACATTTTGCTAATCAATGAGATAACACATATCTCTATATAGGCTTTAAAAGCTTTGAAAAACAGACACCACTTTTAGTATTACACACAAGATTTGTCGAATCTTTCAAATAACTCGTTTGACATACTTTAAAGCGGTTTTCACATACTAAAAACCGACATTCACACAATTTTAGATTTTATTTATCTACAGCCTTTTATCTTTGTTACTGTACTTTTCTCTTATTTCCCATAAAAAACACTTACATAACTATGTGACTGTTAAGACAATACCCGAAATCAATAATTGAACTTTAGTAAGAAAAACCTCATATTATCTACCGTCTGTTCTTATCGTAACACACTTAAAATTATTTCGCTATGAGTTTTGAAAATTTTTGCATCGTCTCTAAAGGTAGCCTTGACTTTAAATTTCAAAAAATTAAAATCGCTATCGAAGATATCGTCATGCTACAAGCAGATAGCAACTACACTCATGTTTATTTGAGTGATGGAAAACGATTTATATTCGCTCGTACAATCAAATTATTTGAGGATATGCTCAAAGACTATAGTTTTGAGCGCATTCATAAAACCTTTATTATCAACTGTGATCATTTGCTTGGCTATGACTCAAAAACTGAGTCTTTGGTATTGAGTAATAACCTAAAAGCCAATTTATCAAGACGTCGCAAATATCAATTAAAAAGACAATTATCAATATTAAACTAAAAGGGATTAGGCGCAATACTGCCTAATCCCTTGTTTATATAAGTACGATATATAGGATTTGTCTGTTTAGTCAACTTTGGCAACTAGCACCTGAGAATTAAACTCAACAGGCTTATTTAGTTTGTAGTGAGCCATTAATGGGAAATGGTCAGAAAAGCTTACCGATGAAACGGTTTTACAGCTTTGAATTTCCCATTGATGGCTATAAAATTGCTGATCTATTCTTACAAAATAGGGCTGACGATTGAGAGTGAAGCCCATTCCTTTGCCTACTTCTTCAAAAGCATTTTTATATAATAAGCTCATTTTTCCATAAGCATAACCAAAAGGTGTCTCATTAAAATCTCCACACAGAATTACGGGATATCGACTTCCAGCTACATATTCTTGTACCTCGTCAATTTGTTGGTAACGAGAATCGAATCCAAATTTTAATCTTCCAAAACTATCGCCAAGTTCTCTAAAAAAGCTTGCAACTTTACCTTCTTTTAGGGCATCAAAGGCTTGATTGATACGAATCCCCATCGACCAGAAATGTACATTGACTACCCTTACTGTATCTCCTTTATAAGCAATATCTGCTACGATATAGCCATTGATATTAGGTTGTCCTTTACGATTCCAGATACGACCATACTTTTTTACAATCGGATATTTCGACAAAAGCCCCAAACCAACCTCCTCAGTCAAATCATCTGCTAATAATACCGCTTTTTCAGTGTAGTTTTTCTCGATATTGGCATTGGGCGAATATTCCTGAAAACACGCAATATCCGCATCTAGCTCTTTCCATTGAGCAAAATCGCTTGGAAAATCTGCAAACTTAGCACTATTAAAGCTCAATACCTTGAGTGAGCTAGCATCCTGCAATGCCGTAGTGGTTTTTTCACTACCAATACTCATAAATCTACGAGCTAGTGGCATTGCTAACATACACCAAACAACACCTACAGTAGCTATTACTCTTTGTTTTTTGATAAGTAAAAAAATCGTTGCTAAACCACCCCAAATCAACGCTACTGGCAAAGACATCATCATAAATCCAGCAAACCAATGTCCCGATATTGGCCAATAACAAAATGCCATACTCAGAAACATGTAACTTAGCCCCATAAACGAAAAAGGAAAGCGACAAAGAGCCATCCACAACAATCGGATAAATTCTTGCATTATTTCGAATGCTTCGCTGGTCCGAATCATCCAATACAGAATTGAAATATGTTTGGGAAAAGTGATGTGTAGCGTCTTCATGTGTGTTGTGTTTTAGAAACTGATTTCAATGAAATCAATTAGCGGTTTAATAAAAGAACGATGTAAGCATGCCTACACCGTTCCAGATATACTCAGTAAATAAAGGGCAAAAACTATTTTACTTCGAAAGTACCTGCACCAATTTTGAATCCTTCAGAATACAATTCGATTGAATACTTACCAGACTTATAAGCAGAACCTTTGGCATAAACTACATCTACTTTTTGGTCGTTATTTTCAAACAACACATTTTGTTTCACTGTGTATCCTACCTCTTTGCCATCATATTGCATAGTACCTGATGAACCATCAGCACTCACTACTGCGCCAGTAGCATCCATAATACGGATATAAATATCTTTGTTGTTTTTCTCGGCTACAGGATTTGTTGCTAAGCCAAAAGAAATTTTCAAACGATCAATTTTTGAAGCTTTATAACGTCCACCATCGCGTACTTTACCATTAGAAGCCAAGGCATATACCTCAACGTTGGTTGCTTTCATAGCCGATGCTATAGTTACTTTACGCTTCAATTCTTCGTTTTGAGAAGTATAATCGGCTACTGTTTTGCTCAAATTATCTTTATCTGACTTCAAACCTGCATTTTCATTCAAAGCAGCTTGTTTTTCAGTTTCTAAGTTTTTATTACGGGCCATCAAATCACCGTTTTCTTCTCTTAGCTTTGTTAACTCCTCATCTTTGGTGGCCAAAAATGTTTCGTATTCTTTGATTTTAGCCTCATATTTTTGGACAGAGAAACTCAAATCTGATTTCAATTTCTTCTTATCCGATTCTAATTGAGCTTTTACTTTTTCTAATTCAGCAACATTACCACCCAACATCTCTACCTCTTTGATTTTCTCATCTAACGACTTTGAGATAGAATCTAATTTGATTTGTGTGCTAGACAACTGTTCTACTTTTGTTGTAAGTGCTTTCTGTAATTCGAATGTTTCGTTACGAGCGCCAATGAACAAATAACTCAACAAAGCGATAACACCTACTGTAACTCCTAATGCTACCTTAAAGAAGGTCTGATTATTATTATTCTCCATAGTTATTAATTTGCTTTAAAATGAATGGTTGGGATTGTTTTAAGAATAAATTTTAAAAAGTAAGGAAAAAATTAGTTACCACAATCATTTATAAGTTCCTGTTTTCGTTCGTTTTACATTAGCAAAATAACTATCATGCTTTTAAAGAGGAGTTAAATCAACCTTAAATCGACCTTAAAAATTGTGGATTAGAGATTGCGGAATTCATAAAAACATCTTTATGGTCTGTAACATAGTATCTATTTCAGCTTTCCTATGGTTGACGATATTATTCCAAAATACCTTTCAAAACTTTACTAAATGTGTCGTTTAACCTATTAAAATCAAAAAAGTGGTCAGAAATTGATTTCCTAACCACTTTTAAATTCTAATAGGTTGTTTAGACGTAAAGTATAATGTCTTTACCTTTAGAATACAATTTTTAAAACAATCACTTAATCACAAATCACTCAATGTGACAGGCATTAAAATATTAGGAAAGCTTACTCGGAATGTAGTACCTTCTGATGATGAATCCACCGTTATTTGACCATTATGCAACTGGGTGATTCGATGTACAATTGTGAGCCCGACACCATGTCCTTTCACAGATTGTGCAGTAGCGTTGCTTCTATAGAACGGCTCAAAAATATTAGGAAGGTCTTTGACAGGAATTGGGGGACCATCATTAAAAAAGGATAGATTTATCCAATTACTACTTGTCGAAAAATCAACATTGACAGTATTATTTGCTGAAAACTTACAGGCATTATCTATCAAGTTCATCAAAACAACCTTTAGGGCTGCTTCATTGCCATTTACAACTAGGGCATCTTCTTCTTCAGGAAAGTCATGAAAAGAAATATTAACTTGATAGTTTTCGTGCCATTTTTGGACTTGACTTTTAGCATCCCAAAGCAGCTCATCCATCCGTACAGAGGCTTTTGCGATAGCCTTTGAATCAACGACAGTATTAGCCAAGTCTAGTAAGGTATTGGTCAACTGAGTTAGAGTACGAGTATCGTCTTTCAAAGACGATAATAGTTTTTGGTAAACCTCCACAGAACGTGGCTGTAGCAGAGTTATTTCAAGCTGCGAAAAGATTTTGGTTAATGGGTTTTTGAGTTCATGAGAAACATTTGCAATGAATATTTTTTGTGTCAAAAGAGTTTGTTCTACCCTATCAAGTAGCCGATTGAAGGTATCTACCAACAAGCCGATTTCATCTTCTCGATCTGGGTGCTCAACTCTTTTTCCAATATTTTTAGGAAAAATAGAGTTTACTTGTCGCGTAATAGCCGACATAGGCGCTAATGCTTTATCGGCAAATATCCATCCACTCAGTCCCACCAATAAAATAGCGACCAGTGTCATGACCATCAAAATTTTCCGTAAATCCGACAAAGCTTCTTTACCTGCTTCATCTACAGCACTCACAATAATCCAATAATTTACGCCTTTGAACTGTACAGACATACCAAATATTTGATAGGCGCCAGCCTCAAGATAGGAGCTTGCCTGTGTGGCTGTTACCTTAGGCAATACTTGCTCATGCACAATAGTATTACCCTGATTGGTCGAAAATACAATTTTATGTTCTGCTTGGCTATAGACCGAAACCGACTCATCGTGCAAAATTTCTTTGTCCGAAATATTAACCAGTTTCAGTACCGTGGTATCTGCCGCTTGAATCTCAAACAGTAAAGTAGCAGTCGTAACTGCGCTATTTTGAAGACGCTTATAAAAACGTTTTTCTAAATAGAGTTTACTAAAAAAATACACCCCTACCGAAAACAAAATCATAATGGCGGTTACAAGGGCTATAAACTGAAATGTAAGTCTGAGACGGATATTCATATATTGGATTGCTGAAGGATTTACCTAATTTATCACCTTTAGTACGTATCCCATGCCTATGTGCGTATGAAGTAGCTTGACTGTAAAGTCTTTATCAATTTTTTTACGTAAAAAATTTACATATACTTCTATCACATTAGTACCTGTGTCGAAGGTTACATCCCAAATTTTTTCGGCTAATTCTACCTTCGAAATCACTCGACCTTGGTGACGAATAAAATATTCCAACAGACCAAACTCCTTGGCGGTCAACGGAATTGCCTTGCCGCCTCTTGTTACAGACTTCATATCCAAATCCATTTCGAGGTCGGCAATTTTGAGTACGTTGGTGGTTTGTAAAGGCGCACTACCACGACGTGTAAGTGCTCGAATACGTGCAACCAACTCTCGAAATTCAAAGGGTTTCGCAAGATAATCGTCGGCTCCAGCATCGAGCCCCACAATTTTGTCATCGGTAGTGCCTAATGCCGTAAGCATCAGGACAGGCGTGGCGATTTGAGCCTCCCGAAGTTTTTTACATAGTTCGAGCCCATTGAAGCCTGGCAAAATAATATCAGTAATAATTAAACTGTAAGGATGGCGTGAGGCTAACTGAAAACCCATTGGACCGTCGTAAGCAACATCAACTTCATACTGTTGTTCTTCGAGACCTTGTTGGATAATTCTTACCGTTTTTACCTCATCTTCTATCAATAAAATTCTCATAAGCCTTGTGTTAAGTCATTGAGTGGGGAAGCAATGCCCATTTGGCATTTGAATTAAGACAAAAAGCATACTTCAACATGATTTTATGCTTTACCTAAGCCCCAAAACGTAAAAAGAGGACGAAAGTACTTACTCAGAGTTAATTTAACACATTTTATAATCAATTTCTAATAAAATATGCAGTAAAGTAAGCGTTGAAAAAACCTATTTTATTGTCAAAAATGCCATTATAAGTTATATTAGATATTTGAATTCTTAACCAACAAACGCTTTTCTAAATTAGATGAAAAAAATCGTACTTCCCTCACTCCTTGCTTTAGGTTTGAGTTTTGGCACACAAGCACAAAAACTAAATCCGACCGAACAAAAAATTGCCCAATATATTGACGCACATTTTGCTCAAACCGAGCAACTTCTCAAGGATGCTGTAAATATCAATAGCGGTACACTCAACACTGCTGGTGTAAAACAAGTAGGTGATATTTTTAAAAAAGAATTTGAAAAAATAGGCTTTGCTACCACTTGGGTCAATCTACCTGATTCGCTCAAAAGAGCAGGGCATTTGGTGGCTGAGAAAAAAGGGAAAGCAGGTAAAAAGCTTTTCTTGATTGGTCACTTAGATACCGTTTTTGAAAAAGAAATGGCTTTTGCACCATATACTTATCTCAACGACTCAACCATAACAGGGCAAGGTGTCAACGATATGAAAGGAGGCGATGTGGTGGTCATAGCAGCGCTTCAAGCATTACAAGCTCAAAAGCTACTCGATAATGCTACCATCACAGCATACTTTACGGGCGATGAGGAAAGCGCAGGCAAACCAACCTCTGTGAGTCGTAAAGATTTTATTGACCGAGCCAAAACACATGATGTAGCATTGGCATTCGAAACGGCTGTGGGCTTACACACCGTTGCTACTGCTCGTCGTGGTGCAAGTGGCTGGTCGTTAAAAACCTACGGAAAAACAGGGCATTCGTCAAGAGTATTTAGTCCCGAAATGGGGTATGGCTCAATTTATGAAGCAGCACGTATCCTAAATGAATTTAGAGAGCAATTAAGTTCTGAAAAATATCTCACTTTTAACCCAGGCATGATTTTAGGCGGTGCAGAAATCAAATACAACGAAGGTAAAGCAAATGGTTCAGCTGTAGGAAAAACGAATATTATTTCGCCCGAAACAGTCGTAAATGGTGATTTACGTTTTTTAACAGAAACTCAAAAAAATAAGGCACGTGAGGTTATGAAGGCTATTGTAGCCAAAAATCTTACCGAAACAAAAGCTGAGATTAGCTTCACTGATGGCATTCCTGCAATGGAACCAACCGCAGCCAACGAGCAAATTTTAGCACAACTCAATCAAGTAAGTAAAGATTTGGATTATGGCGAAGTAAAAGCTGGCGACCCAGGTTCGAGAGGTGCAGGTGATATCTCGTATGTGGCAGAATATGTAGCCTGTTTGGATGGACTAGGTGCATCGGGAAAAGGCGCACATGCCCCTGGCGAAACCCTCAATATCAAAGAGCTTCCTGCATTAATCAAGCGCACTGCTATATTGATTTACAGATTGACAAGATAATTTTTGAAGCAAAGGCAAAGATGAGATATATTCCTCTTTGCCTTTTTTATACTACCATAGAAAAGGATATTCTATAACGTTCTATCTTTTAATTTTGCTTTCAAGTAAGCGACACTTTTGCTTGTAAGCTATTAAACATTTTCAGCGCTTCATTACTTGGTTGCTTAACTCTTTTACTCAATTTATACCCAATTTTAACTATGAAAAAAGTATCTCTCCTCCTACTCATGTGGGTAGCGTGCACCAGTTTTGGTATTGCACAAAAAAAACAATCATTATTCAACAAAAAAGACCTTAGCGGTTGGAAAATTTACGGAACCGAAAAATGGTACGTAGAAAAAGGGTTGCTTATCTGTGAAAGTGGTCCCGACAAAGAATATGGTTATCTGGCAACAGATAAAACCTTCAAGGATTTTGAATTGACACTTCAATTTTTGCAAGAAGCCGATGGTAATAGTGGGGTATTTTTTCATTCGAGTATCGAAGGAACCAAAATTAGCGGTTGGCAAGCAGAAGTAGCCCCTCCAGGGCACTCAACTGGTGGTATTTACGAATCTTATGGCAGAGGTTGGTTGATAAAGCCAGCTGAGGAAAAAGACAAAGCTTTGAAAATGGGCGAATGGAATACAATGAAAATCAAGGTAGTAGGTAATAAAGTAACCACATGGCTCAACGGTGTGGAAATGATTACACTTGATGATGAAAAAATCGGTTCTCGCTCAGGCTCTATTGCGTTGCAAATTCACTCTGGCGGTGGTATCAAGGTAAAATGGAGAAAAATTAATATTGTAGAATTATAAAAGCTTCAATAGAGAAATAGGATTTTGAAATTCCATCAGCAAGCAAATTACGAGTGCTTGCCGATGGAATTTTCTATCTTTTACCCAGTTTTTGGGCTTTACAGTTTCCCACCGTATGCCAAATCACCAGCATCGCCAAGGCCAGGAACAATATAAAATTTCTCGTTGAGACGTTCGTCTTTGGCTCCGATAAATAATGATGCTTCTGGAATGTGTTCTTGAATATAAGCCAACCCTTCAGGGGCAGCAATGGCCGCGGCAATAATCAATTTGGCAGGTTTACCATATTGCAAAAGGGCTTGATAGGATTTTACTAAAGATTTACCTGTTGCCAACATGGGGTCTACCAACATCACGGTTTTACCTTCCAACGAAGGACAAGCCAGATAATCCATCTGAATATCGAAGGTTTCATCAGCTCGATGTTTGCCACGATAGGCTCCAATAAAGGCATTTTCGGACTTATCGAATAGATTTAAAAAACCTTGATAGAAGGGTAAACTAGCTCGAAGAATTGCTACCAAAACAGGCTGCTCTGTTAATAATTCCGTTGATGCTTCTGCCAGTGGTGTTTGTACTTTTGCTGGCTTATAATCTAAGGTTTTTGAGATTTCATACGCCAAAATTTCACCCAAACGCTCCATATTCTTACGGAATCGCATAGAGTCGTTTTGAACAGTGATGTCTCGCATTTCTGCTAAAAATTGATTAGCTATCGAATTTTGGGCATTGAGTATGAACATGAGGCTCTGGAATTTTTAGTATTTTGATGATATAAGCACCTAATTTGGATTAATGAAGAATCAATTTCATCAAGCCAAATTTAGGCTTTATCTACTAGATAAAAAACTCTTTGTAGATGAGTACATTGCTAAATTAATCTAAGCTTAATCCAAACCTTTTGAAAATTACCTCATTCCTTTCTCAAGTTTGTAGCTTAAACTTTTCTTTACTCAATTTTCTTACCATAACGATACTACCTTTATGAAAAAATACAGTTTACTCATTCCATTTTTTCTCTTAAATACTCTTTTTTCTTTTGCTCAAAAATTAACACCGAAGGCGGTATTTATCATTGTAGATGGGATTCCTGCCGATGTGATTGAAAAAGCACAAACTCCAAACCTTTCGGCAATTGCCAAGGTTGGCGGATTTAAACGTGCGTATGTGGGTGGTCAAAAAGGGACTTATTCTCAGACTCCAACAATATCAGCAGTTGGTTATAATAGCCTTTTGACGGGTACTTGGGTGAATAAGCATAACGTATGGGACAACGATATCAAAGCGCCTAATTATAATTATTGGACCATTTTTAGATTCTTTAAAGAACAATACCCTCAGAAAAAAATTGCGGTATATTCTACTTGGCTCGACAATCGTACCAAGCTCGTCGGCGATGGTTTGACACAAACCAAGCAACTCAAAGTTGACTACCATTCTGATGGTTATGAGTTAGATACTGCGACTTATAAGCATGACAAAGAGCGCTGGTATATTCATCAGATAGATGAAAAAGTGAGCGATGATGCACAAAAAGGTATTCTTGAAAATGCTCCAGATATGACTTGGCTTTACATGGAATACTCGGATGATATGGGACATAAATATGGCGATAGCCCACAAATGCAAAAGGCCATCGAATATGTAGATCAACAAGTAGGAAAAGTGTGGAGTGCTATTCAAGAAAGAGAGAAAAAACATAAAGAAAAATGGTTAATTTTTATCACAACTGACCACGGACGTGATGCCCAGACAGGTCGTAATCACGGAGGACAATCTGAGCGTGAGCGTACTACATGGATGACTACAAACGCACAAAACCTCAATACTTATTTTAAGGAATACCAACCAGCAGTAGTTGATATTATGCCAAGTATTGCCCATTTCATGAACATTAAATTTCCACAAAAACAAGCATTTGAAATAGATGGTGTAGCATTAAACAAATCTGTTTCAGCTATTTTACCAGAAGTAAAACTGCTCGATAATCAGCTGGAAGTATCTTGGAAAGCATTGGAAAAATCAGGTAAAATGAAAATTTGGTTGAGTACAACAAATCGTTTTGAAGAAGGTGGCGAAGACCAATACCAACTGATAGGAACGACAGATTTGACAAAAGAGCATTTGATTATCAAAGGTATTCCCGCTTCAAGTTTCTACAAAATTGTACTAGAAAGCCCACACAATACCCTCAATCGTTGGATAGTGAAATAGGGGTCTTGAGCATCTAAAAAATTATCAATACTTTGCAATATGAAACAGCGACTTTCGACCATTCTATTGCAAAGTATTCCAGTCCTTTCGTTTATTGGACTGATTTATATATTTACTCCCGAAGACCTTTTAGCTTGGGAAATGCTCAAACGTAATCCACACGAACTGAGCAATCTTTTTTCGTACACCCTTATGTTTGGCTGTTTTTATGCCAACTATTATTGGTTTACACCACGCCTATATCTCACCGAGAAATATCTTTCGTTTTTAGGGATACTGCTATTGCTGTTTGGTTTTATTTATGTGATTTCAAATCAAATTAATTGGCCTATTATTCTTGGTGAATCACAAAATAATCTTTTGCCACCTCCACCACATCTGTTACACCTCGCACCCCCTCCTCCACAAGAACACGCAGGCACAGGTCCACACAATCCTATGAATCCCCCAGGTATTATTTTTGATTTTGGGAAATCCATGATTTTATATCTTTTGGGTATTCTGTTTACGACCTTATTTCGTACTCGACAGTTTCAATATGCGCTTACACAAGCCAAAACCGATGCAGAACTAAAGTACCTCAAAGCACAAATTCACCCACATTTTCTATTCAATTCTTTGAATAGCCTTTATGCCATGTGTATTGAAGAAGAGGCGCCACAATCGGGTAAAGCAGTGTTACAATTATCAAATATGATGCGCTATGTGATTTCTGATGCCCATTCAGATTTGGTTGATTTGGAGAAAGAGCTTACTTATATCAAAAACTATGTTGCTCTTCAAGAGTTGAGATTGGGAGATACCGCACAAATTGATTTTAAAATAGAGGGAAATAGCCATTCTTTAAAAATAGCTCCATTGTTGCTGATTTCGATTATTGAAAATGCCTTTAAATATGGCATTTCACCAGAAGAGGATTCTCCAATCACGATACATCTGAGTATTCAAGAACGGCTTTTATCTCTTTTAGTAGAAAATAAAATCCACCCCAATATTCTACCCAAAGAAAGCACTGGGGTAGGTTTACAAAACACAAAGCAACGATTAGAACTAAATTACCCCAACAAAAATTGTTTGGTAATCAAAAATAATGAACATCTTTTTTCGGTATCCTTATCGTTGGAGTTACATCAATAAATCATTGATTCCAAATTAGTACTGTAAGAAGAATTGTAAAAACCATTTATTTCGGATATTGGATTTCGGAAGAGTATGTTTCTATATACTATAAAAAATAAAGGTATTTTTCTTTATTCCCGAAATCAGAAATCCCAAATCTGTAATAGTTTGAAATTAATTCTTCGTACAGGACTAACTCCCAATCTAACTATCTGACTAAACCCTTTTGAAATGTCCACATTAAAAGCCATAGCCCTCGATGATGAACCACCAGCTTTGAAAGTACTGGGTAGTTTGTGCAAGCAAACCTCCTCTATCAATCTTGTACAAACATTTACCAAACCCTCCGAAGCAACTTCTTTTTTACAAAACAACGCTGTTGATTTAATTTTTTTAGATATCAATATGCCTACTATTTCTGGCATTGATTTTTTCAAAAGTGTTCCACAACCTGTCATGCTCATTTTTACAACGGCTTTTAGCGAATTTGCCTTGGAAGGTTTCAATCTTCAGGCGATTGATTATTTACTAAAACCCATCACGCCCGAACGTTTTGAGCAAGCTTGTCAAAAAGCATTATTATATTACGAAAAAGTGTTGAGCTCACAAGAAAACGAAATTACGCCTGAATATCTCCAAATTAGAGCAGACTATAGTTTACATCAAATTGCTTTTGAAGATATTATTTTGGTAGAAGCACTTGATGATTATGTAAAAATTCATTGTACAACAGGTAAACCTATAGTAGCTCGTATGACATTGAAAAATTTACAACTCAAATTGCCAGAAAAACTCTTTATCAGAGTCCATAAATCCTATATTATTTCTTTCAATAAAATCAAAGCATTGCGAAATAAAGTGGTGTATTTGCCCAATTTCGAAATTCCACTTGGTCCTACTTACGAAAAGGTTTTATTGGCAAGATTAAAAGGTTTAGACTAAAAATATTCTTGCTGGCATCTATTTATTTCTTTTCAAAACATATCTTTCACCGACACATTTTTATCCTTCACCTCAAAAATATGCCTTTTCATAACGCTTCATACTTAAACTAGGTCATGAAAGTAAAGTAACAAGACATATCTCGAAATAGGTATCTAATCTAATAAACAACTGTGTTATGAAAAGAATTGATTTTTTGAAGAGAGCAGGTTTGGGTTTAGTAACAGCACAAATCGTAGCATGTAAAACTGAAAGTGTTGACCCTACATCAAGCTCTAGTAGCTCAAGTTCATCAACAACAACCAGTGGCTCGACTAATACGAGTTGTACGAGTACCCCATCTGAGACAGAAGGTCCTTTTCCTACTAAAACACCTTCGTCTTTAGTACAAAGTAATATTACCTCAGACCGTACAGGTACTAAATTGACGGTTAAGATAAATATCCAAAATAAAAATGCAAGTTGCGCAGGTTTAGCCAATGCCATAGTAGACATTTGGCATTGCGATGCAGCTGGTAACTACTCAGAATATGGAGGTACTGGTATGCAATCTACCAATTATACAACTGTGCACTTTCTGAGAGGTCGCCAAGTTACAGATAGTACAGGTTTGGTTACCTTTACGAGTATCTACCCTGGTTGGTATTCAGGTAGAGCTACACATATTCACGTCCATGTGTACAACAGTTCGGGAACGTCATTGTTGGTTACACAAATCGCATTTCCTGAAGATATTTCTAAAATTGTATATGCACAAGGTGTGTATGCCAGCCATGGGCAAGCAGATACCACCAATGCAAAAGATAACGTCTTTGGTGATGGTGTAACCTACGAAATGTCAACAGTAACAGGTAATACTACAGACGGTTATGTATTGACTCATAATATTGTAGTTTCAGCATAAGGCAAGAGGCAAGAGGCAAGAGGCAAGTAGAAAAAATTGCTACACACCCTATCTACTCGGTGTTTAACATTTTTTCTACTTTTTGAAAAACTAACAACTATACCCTCACCCCTAAAACACCTTGTGCCTTTATGCCTGTTCACTAACAACTATACCCTGTCCCCTAATCCCTAGAAAACAACCATGTCCAAAGGAATCATTCAATTATGTTATCGTAAAATTATAGACGCTAACTCAACCAAGCTTTGGGACAAGTATGTGTTTGATGATACTCATCAAGAGTTTTTTATGCAAGCACAATTGTATAACCAAGAAGGAAAATTTAGAACTTATCACGAAATTCTTGAGAAAAATCCGCAAGCAGAAAAGCTTCAATTTTTGGTAAGTACGGCAGCTGTTGGATACATCCAGCAGCTTAACGGAGTTGCTCCCGAAGTCACAAACGCATTTGGGAAGCTCTGTTTATCATTTGAAAACTTCAGATTTGAAATTATTCAATCGCATATCAGCGACAAACAACAACATAGAGTAGCTATTTATTTTTATAGCAAACCACTTTTATGGATAGATACCATTGGGAACCAGCTATTGGTAAGTCATTCAACAAGTAGTCAAGAAGAACTAGAAACCGATTTGATTGCATTACAACCATTGCTCAATATTAGTTCGTTTAAAGCTACTTCAACAATTATCTGACAGCTATGATTACACAAACTGAGGGACGCATCATTTTGTCTGATATGCAACCACACACGCAAACACCAACTTTTCACAAAACACATATTTGGGAAAAAAGTGAAACACAAGACTCTGAGCTAGAATATGTAGAAAAGGTCTTGCTTTTGCCTAACTGTACCTTTAGTTTACCTGTTTTGTCTACTCATTCTATTTTGATTATCCCATTTATTGGTGATTTACATATAGAAAATGCCAGAATCGGGCATAAATTAATTGAGGAAAATCAATCGTTTGCCTTAAAAACAGACCTATATTCAGAGATACTTAATCCCTATCAAGATGAAATAGTTACGTTTTTTGTTGTAAAATATTCTATGTTACTAGCTGAAGAACTCAACGATATTTCAATTCAGATGAGTAAAAATAAGTTGATACCAATACATAGGGCATCGTGGATTGGTCAGTTTGATGGAAGACAAAAGGGAGGACTCGCTTTAGCAAATAACCACAAGTGTGTATTGGCTTATGTTATTGATGGTGCTTTTGAAATACAAGATAGGCTATTGCACTCAGAAGACGCTCTTTTATTAAATTCAATAGAAATGGTTGATTTTGAAGCACTTTCCAGCCAAGCTATTTTACTAATTTTTGAATTAGCCTTATATACAAAAAGGGAATAAAGTAAGCACTCTATTCCCTTATACGTAAATCTACATCAATTATTTATCAGTTTTATCTCCTATAGAAAACCCTAACTTAAGTCCTAAAAAACTCGTAAAATCATTACTTGATGCACCTGATATATCGTTGATTTTGCCCATATACTTATGGCCATCTGGCATACTCGTCGTAGGGTTGCTAACGCCTACAGTACCATTCAAACGATCAGTAAGAGCAAATCCAGATTGTGCTACAATCGAAAGCTTTGCTTTTTCTGAAAGTTTAAAACCTACCTCAAAACCAAATGGAATAATCAAGTCATTAACACCTTCAGGACTACTTGCAGTACCATCAGCATAGCGAATCACTGTACCATTTTGGCTAACCTGCGGATTGTAAGCAATTACACCCAAACCAACAAATGGAGAAAATGTTGGCTTTTTCCCTTCTCCTTTTCCAAGTTGATATTTTGCTAAAACTGCCGTCTGAAAAAAGCTTGTTTTACCTGTATAATTATAACCAGAATATGCTTTTGTAGCAATAGAACCAAAATCAAAACTTGCATTTAGTGAAAGTTTTACAGTCATTCTTTTTTCAATAAACACACCATAAGTCAAACTACCCGTAAATGCTTGTGCATCGCCGATAATCGAACCAAATCCAGTTTTTACACCAATACTCCAAGGAGAAGTTTGTGCTTGAGAGGTAGAAATAATAGGAAAACAGTTTGCTATAAAAATAGCTAACACAGTCAAAGAGAACTTTTTCATGAAGATACTGTTTAAGTGATCAATAATAGCAGGAAGGAATATGCACCTTCTACTTAATCAGACGGTTACTCATAAAAAAGTCACATTTGAACAAAATTACTTTTTGAAAATTATTGCTTTGATAGGTTGAATTCTTGTAATAACGAATGTAGGGATTAACAAAACAAAAAGTACTAATGACACAGTTGCAAGATTAAGTAAGGCTATGACACCCCAATTCATTGTAATTGGCACTGTGTTCATGTAATAGTTGGCAGGGTCGAGCGGTATAAGCTTAAAATGTTGTTGAATAAGACAAAAACCGATACCAATAATATTACCGTAAATTATGCCTTTAAAAATCATTAAAAATCCACTCCAAAGAAATATCTTACGGATTTGCCAATTAGAACTACCAAGCGCCTTAAAAAGTCCAATCATAGGTGTACGTTCCATCATTAGCACCAGCAGGATTGAAATCATATTAAAACAAGCCACAAACAAGATTAGGGTAAGGAAAATCACCATGTTGCGATCCAGCATTCCAAGCCAATCAAACAAACCCATAAATTTATCTGTAACCTTTTCGAGCTTCATATCAGGTTGCATTTTATCCTGAATCACTTTCGACGAGGCTTGTATGGCATCGAAATCTTTCAAATAAATCTCATAGGCCCCAACTGAATCAGCACCCCAACCATTTATCTTCTGAATCAATCCTAAATCACCGATAATCAAGGTTTTATCAAACTCCTCTAAACCTGTCTCATAAATCCCCTTAACACTCAATTTACGAGGACGATCTGGGGCATTCAAAAAGTAGATAATTGCATTATCGCCAACATTCAACCTTAGTTTATCTGCAATAATTTTACTGATCAAAATATCCTTTGAATAAGTGGTATCATTGAATTGAATCGGCTTTCCTTCAATCATCACAGAACGAAAATTAGTCGTATCAAAATCTCTGCTAATTCCTTTCATTACTACGCCAAGCATTTCCTCTGGCGTTTTGAGAATACCTGCTTTTTGGGCCGACACCTGTAAATGCTTAATATCAGTAATATTTTTATGATGGCGATACAAATCGGTTTGTTTTGTAATAGGGTATTCTTCGTAAGACTCATTGGCTGAGAATTTTGCCACTCGAATGTGAGGAGTAATACTAAAGAGTTTTTGTCGGATGGCATCCTTAAAACCAAACAATATTCCAAAGGCAATAATCATGACCATCAATCCTAGCGCAATACTGCCTACACCTATTTTTGTGACTGTAGCCGAAAAAGATTGGGATTCTGTATTCTGAATACGATTAGAGATATATCTAGGGAAATTAGTCATAGTTCAAGTATTTCAAGCATTAAAGCTTTTATCGTAGGGGTGTTTTTTGAGATTTTCTAAAAACACCAGTAGTTTATTCGAATCTACAAACAAAGTTTATGAGCAGATTAAGAAATCATAACGAAGATTAAAACGTATTACGTTTACCTTTCAATCTACAAATAAAAAACAAATGTTTCGTATCCTCAAACATCCACTCATTTAATATAACCTGGGCATAAAATAGTGTACAGTTTTATTTTGAAAAGAAATAGGTTGGCATCCGTGATATTGTACTATTTTTGTCATATCAACACATTATATTTTCTGACACATCGACTCTGTGAAGTATTTAGAGTACGCATATAGCCTGTACCCAAGCATCTTAAAAACCTTAAAGTACCTAGTTGGTACTTTGATATTTCTATGGTTGATTGTTTTTAGTTATCTCAATCTTATACCTTCTTCAAAAAACTGCTATCACGCAGCAATTCTGCAAAAGCAGAGACTACTGGAGGAAACACCATCCCCTCGAATTATCATTACAGGCAGTTCGTCGGCGACTTTCGGAATCAATAGCACCATTTTACATAATGATTTTAATCTACCTGTTATCAACATGGCTCTTGACTCTGATTTAGGTAGTAGTTTTATGTTAAAACAGCTCGAAGGTCATTTACAACCAAACGACATTGTACTGTTGGTAGTCGATTATCAGACTTCTCAAAAGGGGAATCTTCTTCCGCAATTAATTACGGGTGACTATCTACCTGAAGCTCGTGATTGGCGTTCTTCGTTTACTGTTACTGAGCGATTGAATGGGCATCTAGCCTATTATTGGTATATCTTGAAATCTTTTTTTTTAAGCTTATGGGATATAGCTCATATTTCTAAAGAGTCCTCTTTTAGTAATGTATATACAAATCAGGGGTTTAATACAAAAGGTGATTTAATTTCACATTTAGGACTGCCCCCTTATATCAAGAATTCGTTACCAGCATTAGTGGTCGATAGCACTCTGAATCAACAAATCGAAGAGGTGAATAGCTTTAATAGATATGCTACTCAAAAACAAGCAAAGCTATTTTGGATAATTGGAAGTTGTTCGGAAGGATATTTTGAGCAAAATCAAAAAGCTATTCAACAGTATGAAACTTTGTTGAATAATACATTATTTTGCCCTATTATTGGAAATAGCCTGACAGGTGTTATGGATGATGCCTTATATTTTGATTCTCAAAATCACCCCAATGCTGAGGGACGTAAAATTTGGACCTATCGAATTGTAGAATTATTGGACAGTTTTGACTTCTAGTTTAAACTAATGAAAATCAAGCTACTATCATTATAAAGAGTAAGTCATAAAAATTGCCTAACTTTGGATTTTAGAACTACTCCTTTATAAGCATGAAAGCAAAATATCTTAATCCATTTACGGACTTCGGGTTCAAGAAAATCTTTGGTGAAGAAGCCAGTAAGCCACAACTTATTGACTTCCTGAACTCCCTTTTGCCCGAAAGAGACCAAATCGTAGAACTCACCTTCAAAAACAATGAACAATTAGGCTTTACGCCATACGATCGTAAGGCCATCTATGACATCTATTGCGAAAATCAAAATGGTGAAAAGTTTATCGTGGAATTACAAAAAGCCAAACAGAATTATTTCAGAGAAAGAACCATTTACTATTCAACTTTCCCAATTCGGGAGCAAGCTGAAAAAGGTATCTGGAATTACAATCTCAAAGCAGTTTACTGTATTGGTGTTCTGGATTTTACCTTTGATGACTATGAATCTGAACCTGAAAAATCGGAAGTCGTTCATACCATTAACCTCAAAAATCAGCATGGAAAGGTCTTTTATGATAAGCTAACCTACATTTATCTTGAAATGCCTAATTTCAGAAAAGAAGAAAGCCAGTTACACACTCGATTAGATAAGTGGCTATATTTCATCAAAAATCTCGAAGACTTTCAGAATATACCAGAGTTATTTAAAGATGAAGTATTTACCCATGCTTTTGAAGTAGCCGAACTAGCCAAAATGGATAGAGAAGATTGGGAAAGGTACGAATACAGTCTTAAAGTATTTAGAGATAATAAAGCTACATACGACTATGCCGTGGAAACTGCCCATGAAGAAGGTCTTCTTAAAGGTTTGCAAGAGGGTTTGAAAGAAGGTTTGAAAGAGGGACTCGAGAAAGGAATTCAAAAAGGAATTCAGGAGGGGCTTGAAAAAGGATTAGAACAAGGTATCCAAGAAGGGCTTGAGAAGGGTATCCAAGAAGGTATTTTAGAAGGAAAAAAAGAAGAGCAACGACATATTGCTCGTCAAGCAAAGGTTATGGGTTTAGGTATTGAAAATATTAAAATACTCACTGGACTCTCAGAAGAAGAAATCAACAACCTGTAGGGGCCTTCCCTACAGGTATTTTTTACATTATGCTTTTTAACTCAATTGAATTTTTAGTGTTTTTCCCAATCGTGACGATTGGTTATTTCTTGTTACCTCACAAATTCAGATGGCTCTGGCTACTGATAGCATCATGTTATTTTTACATGGCATTTGTGCCCATATATATGGTCATTTTGGGCTTTACCATTATCGTTGACTATTATGCGGGTATCTTTATAGAACAAAGTGAGGGCAATCAACGAAAGTGGTTTCTAGTCATGAGTCTTATTGCCAATATCGGTGTTTTGGCCGTTTTTAAATATTATAATTTTATCAACGAAAATATCACTTGGTTACTCAAAGGTTTTGCTCTTCAAAATCCTATTCCTTATTTAGAAATACTTCTACCGATTGGCTTGTCATTTCATACTTTTCAGGCAATGAGCTATACCATAGAGGTTTACAGAGGCAACCAAAAAGCAGAAAGGCATTTTGGTATTTACTCTCTCTATGTGATGTTCTATCCACAACTGGTGGCTGGGCCTATTGAACGCCCACAAAATGTACTACATCAATTTCATGAGGAACATTATTTTGACTATAAAAATGTAACTAATGGGCTCAAATTAATGGCTTGGGGGATGTTCAAAAAAGTAGTCATTGCCGATAGATTAGCTGCTATGGTAGGACATGTGTACGACCATCCTCAAGGATATACAGGCTTACCATTAATTATTGCGACTTGCTTGTTCTCAATTCAAATATTTTGTGATTTTTCTGGTTATTCTGATATTGCTTTAGGCACAGCACAGGTAATGGGCTTTGACTTAATGAAGAATTTTGACCGTCCTTATTTTTCAAAAACTATTTCAGAATTTTGGCGTCGTTGGCATATCTCACTATCTACTTGGTTTAGAGACTATTTGTATATTTCTTTAGGCGGGAATAGAGTATCCAAATGGCGTCGAGAATTTAATTTGTTTATCGTTTTTCTCGTAAGTGGTATATGGCACGGTGCTAGTTGGAACTTTGTGATTTGGGGTGCTATTCATGGCTTTTATCTGATTTTTGCTAATCAAACTAAAGATATCCGTAATGGGATTGTGCGTTCTCTTGGATTAACTGCATGGCCAATTTTCTACAATATTCTTCAGGTGATAACTATTTTTGGGCTAACAAGTTTTGCTTGGATCTTTTTCCGTGCCAGAGATTTCCAAACAGCATCTTATATTGTAAGTCATTTGTTTACAGATTTACCTCAACAGATCCACCAATTGAACAATAGTGAGTTTTTTGCCAAAAATGTAATGCTCAACAAAGGTGACCTCAATTTTGTCATGGTAATCTTAGCACTTGTGATAATGGAAAGCGTTCATTGGGCACAAAGAGGTATTCATATAAGAGAAAAGCTTAGCCAAAAACCACTTTGGTTTCGTTGGCTGCTATATTACGGAATTATCTTTGCCACCCTATTTATGGGCATGTATCAGGCGCCAGCACAATTTATATACTTTCAGTTTTAATCAGTAAATATATTAAAAATGAAAAACCTTGTACAATTCATCATACTTTAGAGACATACAACACTATTCCTTCATTTTTAGGAAGATATTTTATAGCATTTTTGAATAAGCTATGTGTTTTTTTCCGAAATTTGCACCTTCTTTTTAGACACGTAGGACTTGCTAATAGGCTAAATACCTAATTATCAACATCCTAATTCCAAAGTATCATGACCGAAAAAATATTAATCCTCGATTTTGGTTCTCAAGTAACGCAATTGATTGCACGTCGTGTGCGCGAACTAAATGTCTATTGCGAAATTCATCCATTCAATCATATTCCTGCCATTGGTGACGATGTGAAAGGCGTTATCTTTTCGGGTAGCCCTTGTTCTGTACGTGAAGAAGATTCTCCACGTGTAGATATGTCTCTTTTCAGAGGTAAATTACCTTTATTAGGAATTTGTTATGGAGCACAACTTTTGGCACATACTGCTGGCGGTGAAGTATTTAACTCAGGGCACCGTGAGTATGGTCGTGCTAAAATGACCAAAGTACAGGAATCTGAACTTTGGGAAGGTGTATCAGAAGGTTCGCAGGTTTGGATGTCACACGGTGACACCATTATGTCAGTCCCTGAAAGCTTCGAAATCATTGGTTCGACAGATTCTGTGAAAGTAGCTGCCTTCAAAATCAAAGATGAATCTACTTATGGCATTCAGTTCCATCCAGAGGTAACTCACTCTTTGGAAGGAAAAGATATGTTGAAAAACTTCGTAGTTGGTATCTGTGGTTGTTCGCAAAATTGGACCGCAGATTCATTTGTTGATTCTACAGTTGCAGAATTGAAAGCAAAATTAGGCGACGATAAAGTTGTTTTAGGTCTTTCGGGTGGTGTAGATAGTTCTGTGGCAGCAGTATTGATTCACAAAGCTATTGGTAAAAATTTGTACTGTATCTTCGTTGATAACGGTTTGCTTCGCAAGAATGAGTTTGAAGAAGTACTTGAATCATATAAAAACTTAGGGCTTAACGTAAAAGGTGTTGATTCTAAAGAGCAATTCTATAACGCTTTGGCAGGTTTAACAGACCCAGAGGCAAAAAGAAAAGCCATTGGTAAAACATTTATCGACGTATTTGACCAAGAAGCTCATTTGATTGAAGATGTAAAATGGTTAGGGCAAGGTACTATCTATCCTGATGTAATTGAGTCAGTTTCAGTAAAAGGTCCTTCTGCTACCATCAAATCTCACCACAACGTGGGTGGCTTGCCTGATTACATGAAATTGAAAGTAGTCGAGCCTCTCAATACATTGTTTAAAGACGAAGTTCGTTTAGTTGGTAAAACATTGGGAATCGACCCAAATATTTTAGGTCGTCACCCATTCCCAGGACCAGGTTTGGCTATCCGTATTCTTGGAGATATTACACCAGAAAAAGTAGATGTTCTTCAAAATGTAGATGCAATTTTTATTGGAAAACTAAAAGAAAAAGGGTTATACAACCAAGTTTGGCAAGCAGGTGCTATTTTGTTACCAATACAATCGGTAGGTGTAATGGGCGATGAACGTACTTATGAAAAGGTAGTAGCTCTTCGTGCAGTAACCTCTGTAGATGGTATGACTGCTGACTGGTGTCATTTACCGTATGAATTCTTGGCTGAAGTATCTAACGATATCATCAACAAAGTAAAAGGTGTGAACCGCGTTGTTTATGATATTTCGTCAAAACCACCAGCAACAATTGAGTGGGAATAGGCATAAAAAGGATAGTCCAGTCGAAAGGCTGGACTTTTTTTTGAAGATTTTAGTAGGCTCTTTACTTACTATTGAAAAACAAACATATACCTCTACATGATAATCTCGTTATCAATACAACTAATATGTCTATATTTTTCATCAGTCTTTTCTTTTGCAAACACAACCCAAAAGCTATTTTCTTAACATATAAGGTTTTTTCGCCTTCGAAAAATACATTTCTATTCGGTTTTAAGTGCATGTAGTACAATTCTAATAATTTCTAGAATGATATTTGAGCGGTACTTTAATAAAGTCTCACTTCTAAAATTCTTATGTATGAGAAAGTTATACCTTTTAATCCTCTCTGCTCTTTTAATGGGCAATACCGCAACAGCACAGAGCGACAAGCCTACACTGGGCAGCTCTATTAATCTTCAATTTGGTAGCTTTGGTTTTGGCGCAGGTCTAGCAAGACAATTAAAACCAGGTAAGCTTAATTTGCGTATTTCAGCGGATTTTTTAGACAGTAAAAACTTCGTAAAAAATCCTATCAAAGTAAACTTAGGTGACGGAGCTTCAGACATTTTGGTTAATCCAACAATAACATCTGTGCTTTTGGGAGCAAAAGTAGATTGGCATCCTTTCAAGAAAAGCTCTTTCAAATTAGTAGGTGGTGTATCGTATGGAAGTGGAGACTTTTATGTAGACGTAGAGCCTGCTCAAAAAACAGGACGTTTTAAATTAGCAAAAGATGTAGAGTTAGATGCTGAAGAATTTGGCACAGCTCGCTTGATTGTATCTGGCAACAAAGTTCGCCCTTATGTTGGACTTGGTTTTGGAAGAGCTATTCCTAAGCATAAATTAGGTTTTAGCATTGATTTAGGAACTTATTATACAGGTTCCCCTAAATTAGCAGTACCTCGTACAGGTATGATTGAGTCGATTTTGACAGACCAAAATATCGCTGATATTGAGAAAAACATCAAAAACTATTCCTTTGCTCCAAACCTTACTTTCAGCATTATTTACAAGCTGAGTAAATAATCTATTGCGTCCTTTACATTCATAATCCAAAAGAAATCCTATGAAAAAGCTTATATATATTCTATCGGCATTGGTACTAGCAAGTATTTGGTATGCTTGTACTCCCCCATTAGACGGCGTTACTCTTAAACTTCCAGTAGCACTTGCCAATTCTAACGTTGTTGTTCAATTCCAGCCAGATAATATCGGTGCTGGAGATTTACCGAAAGATATCAAAATCTCACTCGGTGGCGTAGATACAGCAAAAGTGGTAAACAGTGTTGGCGGAAAAACACTAGCCGTAAAACAAAACGTTTTGACCTTAGCAGCCAAATCAAATAGTGTTCCTAGCGCAAATGCTCCAATCAAGTTTTTTATCATAGCTGAGGCTGAGGGGTACTTACGAAGCATTACTCCAGTAGAAATTACAAGTACAAAAGATCAGAACTTGGTTGTTAAATTGACCAAAATTGCAGCGCCTCCTACAGGTGTATCTGTTGTTCAACAACCTGCTACTGTTCCTGCATCAGGGACAACTTCAGCACCTATCACAGCAGCCACTTCTACAACTAATACGATACAAGAAAAAGCTACTGTCAATATCCCTTCAGGTATTACAATGAAAGATGGCGATGGTCAAAATGTGGGCGGTAGTGTAAATGTTGTAGTTACTAAAACTGATGCTACCAAGACACCTGTCAATATTGATTTGGGTGATGTTAGCAAAGTTTTGGATAAGAACAATCAGCCTATTCCTTCATTTACGTTTAAGCCAGTGGTAGGATTGGACATAGAAATTTCGAATGAAAAAAACCAAAAAGTAAAATCATTCTCAGGTCAAATTGATGTTCAAACAGAGTTTCCTACTGGTGCTACTGACCCAACTACAGGCAAGCCTTTGGTAGCAGGAGATTTGATTGCTATTGCATCTTATGATGAAGATACTAAGGTGTTTAAATATGAGGGAAGTGCCAAGCTAACGACCAATGCTAACGGCAAATTAGAAGCTAAAGGAACCATTAATCACTTAACTTCTGTATTTTTTGCTTCATTCAATGGTATCACTGTTTCTGGTAACTCAAACAACCCTTCAGATGTTGCGGCAGCAAGAGCAGCCTTTGGTGATAATGTTACACCTGCTATGATTATGGCTATCAAATCTTATTCCTTAGCATTTGGGGGGTCAGTTGGACAGTACGCAAGCGAAACGTTTCGTGTAGAAGTAAACGACGGCGCTGTTGTATTTGAAACTACAGATAGATTAAATAACTCTATTATTACGCCAAATGCTATTACCAAAATTGTAGTTAAAAACTCCTTAGGAGAGGTAATCACAACAGTCAATAACCCATATCCAAGTGGTCTGTCGGCAATCATCAATATGCCAGCTCCATCAAACTTTATCGAGTTGCAAGCAAACTTGAAATGTAAGGATGTCAATAAAACTTCTAATGCAGACAACATTCACATGTATGCCAAAACATCAGGAGGTGGATATTTCTATATTGGCAAAGCAACCAGAAATGCTTCAAATATTATCACTGCTACGTCTACTATCTTAAAAAGAGGTGGCGTTTACGACTTTATGTTTGATGTTGGTGGAATTTTGTTCTACTACGATAACCAAACCGTAACATCAGGTAGCGTGCACTCTATCAACAGCTCTATGCCAGATGTTTTGTGTAAATAGTCACTATTAAGCACATCGCAAATAAAAAGGGTCTATTTTCATCTGAAATAGACCCTTTTTTATTTACTAAATTACCTTTTTCAAAATATCTTCAATTTCCAAAGCTCGCATTTCAGAGTAAATACTTGTATGAAAACGGTCAAGTTTTGCTAAAATATGAAACAACACTTCTCTTTCGTCAGATTGCAAAACTTGAAATAATACAGAATCTACTTTTATCATATCTGGTAAACAACTCATAATCCAATTTACACCTGACTGTGTAATTTTAACTTGTTTGGATCGAGCATCGTCGGGGTCATTAAATTCTTCTACCAACTGGTTTTTGATAAGTCGATTTATTACATTAGTTCCCGATGTAAATTCTGAAATATTACGGTGTATAAGTTCGCTTTTTCGCATCGCACCCATAAAGTGCAAATCTGATAAATAGGCAAAATCCTCGATATTGTCGATAGGCAGATTTTGCATAGTTTTTTTGATATAAAAATGAAGATATTTCTGAACACGCACCAATGCCTTTCCTAGCCCATTTGATGGTTTGACTTCACGACCGCCGTTGTGGTGGAGATATCCTTCATCAACACTCTTAAACTTTGCTAACTGTTGTTTTCGCAAATAGTCCTGACAAAAAGCTTCTAAGTTTCCTGTTGGATTTTCATTCTCAAACACCTCCCAAGCCTTTACTAATTCAACGACTGGATTAATTGCCTTTTTCATATATTCATCAATGCTATTACTAAACAACTCTATTATGGAAGTAAGGAATCGTTCCTTCTTAAATACAAATATAAAAAAGTAGTAATAGCTTTACTAATACTCTTTAGTAACAATACACATTAGGTTTTGTTTGAAAAAACAAACGTGAGCCATCCTGTTTTTGTTTGTTGATATTCAACATTTAGTTTATTGAAGAGGTCTGTAATTTGCTCAGATGTAAAGAATCTCCTGACAGTTAATAAAAAAAGGCGGTCGAAATTAATTTTTCGACCGCCTTTTTCGATGCTACATTTTAGAATAATCACTCAACCACTAAATTCGGAATGACACATGTTTATCTACGCTACCTCTTCGGTCATACCTGCGATAATGATTCTGAAAGTAGTTCCTTTTCCAACCTCTGAATATTTAACGAAAAGTTTGCCACTATGATAGTTTTCGATAATTCTTTTGGCAAGTGTTAAGCCTAAGCCCCATCCTCGCTTTTTGGTACTAAAACCCGCATTGAAGACTTTACTCAGATTCTGTTTGCTAATACCTTTTCCTGTATCTGAAATATCAATAATAATCTGATTATGCTTTCCGTTTTCCATGGTTACCTTTAATGCTCCCACGCCAGTCATGGCATCTACGGCATTTTTACAGATATTTTCGATAACCCATTCAAACAAATATTTGTTAATCTTGACCGTCGGATGCGTCAAATGGTTTTCAATGGTAAGTGATACCTTAGAGGAAATTCTTCGTTTGAGATAGCTCAAAAATACTTCTACTGTTTCTGCTACATTTTCTTCTTTGAGCACTGGTATCGAACCTATATTAGAAAAACGTGTTGTTATCACGTCGAGTCGTTGAACGTCTTTTTCTAATTCTTTTACAATTTCTTGGTCAAAAGTTGGGTCTGATTTAAAAAACTCTACCCAAGCAGTCAAAGAAGATAGTGGAGTCCCTAATTGGTGTGCAGTTTCTTTAGCCAAACCCACCCAAACTCTATTTTGCTCCGAGCGACGTGAAGCGTCAAAAAACAAATAGGCTGCCAAACCAAAAATCAAAACCACAATTAACTGGAATACAGGATAATACCTGAGCATATTTAGTAAATGAGAGTTTCCATAATATACATACTCTTTGTGAAAATCCATGTCTAACTCGATAGGCGGATTATCATCACGCATAATTTCATTCAATTTGTCACGCAAAAAAGCTTGTTGCTCTTTAGAATTCAATCCTGGTGGAATTTGGATACTTTCAGATGCGGTCAAATATCCAGAGCCATCTTTCAGAATTACAGGAATAGTGATATTCTCGTTAGCTTTTTTGATTTTTTCGAAAAAGAAATTGACATCTTTATCCAAATCGTTGGTCATCATAAATTTAAACGACTCTGCATAAATCTGAATTTGCTCCTTTTCTCGTTCCTCTAATTTCGAAACAATACGGTCGGTAAAATATAATGAAAATGCACCGATAATGACGCAAACGAATAGAAAAGCTATTTTCCACCAAGTATTTTTACTATAAATATCAACTGTTAACATAGAATAGATATTGAGCGAATTAGCGAATGGGTAATTTAGTGATTTTTCATTTTCTATCCAGCACGATTTTGCCAGTAAAGGTATCTGCTATCGACAACGAATCCTTTGATTCTTTATTTTGTAATGTTAGTTTGTAAAAATACAGTGCATTTGGCAAAAAATTGCCTTCTTGATTTCGTCCATCCCAAAATATTTCTTTTTCGGTGGCATTCACAGCCTGTTGAACCTCATAAAGCTTTTGTCCAGATACATCAAAAATTTGATATACCGCCCAGTACTCCTTTTCTGGTAAGTTTTCTAGTCGTAACCTCGTCCAAGTGTACAGAGGGTTTGGAAATACTGTTACTTGAATAGGGTTATTTTTTTCAACAATAACTATGGGTATTTGGTATGCTTTGAGCGACTTCACTCCTACTGCATCCCACGCATTTATGGATATCCAAACGGTATCTTTGAGCCAATTTTTAGCTTGATATTCTAGTTTTAATCTTCCTCTTTCCTCCGATAAAAACGTAATATTTGAGTTACTTCCAGCAACCCAATCGCATGATTGACATTGCTTTACTAATATTTCTATATTTTCCTTTCTTAAAAAAAGAGATTGGTTATTATCATATAGTTGTATTTCTAATTTGGGATTTGGACTAAAATACTCAAAATTCTGTGCAATTCTCCCATCCAATTGCACAAGCATGGTAGGAGCGACATTATCCTGTTTGACTTTTATAAAAACTTGTGCTGAATTATTACTAAAATTAACTTCTTGATGTCGAGAAGGATTCAGAACGAACCGTAAAGTATAATCACCTGCTTGTTCAAACACCTTTGAAAAGACTGGCAATGCTACCGAATCATGAGCTATTAAGGGAGTAAAAGCCTCGCTCCCACTCTTCAAAACATCTACACCCCTAACAGCCTGCCAATCAATGGCAATTGTATCAGAAAAAGGAGTATCTGAGGTATTATAAACACACCGCTTTATCTTCAACTCTTGCCCAATCTCTATGTCTTGAGTATCTGCGGATGCTTGTATGACTAAGTCTGCGTAAGGCTTCCCCAATATACCCCAACGACGAAGTTGGCTATTTTGTTGAACTTGTTTGGCCTTAAATTTCACTTGGATAGGAGTCGAGAAAACTCTTGTATAAGGAACTTGAAAAGATAGATTTTCTGGAAGTAAATAGCTTTTATCATCGACCTGTATTTCATACACCCCAAACTTCTCTAAAGTCTGAAAATCTGTAAAAATACTTTGTACGGCGGCCAAAGCGCCCATTTGAGGAGGTATCATTTCCCAATTTTTACTTTCGGGGAGTAGATTTAACGTCTGACTAATTGCTGAAAGAGCATTTGTTCCAAATCTTTCAAGGATATTTTTCTTACCTTTTTGTAATACCAACAAAAAAGGTGTACCCAACGGTAATGATTTGAGCTTGGCAATCGAACAACCTAGTTCTTGTAAAGATGCCCAAATTTTCTCTGACCACTTTTGTGTATCTACACGTCCATGCGACCAAAGAATAAGCCAATCGCCATCTTTGAGTTTTTGCAAACAAGTCAGCAAAGGGATTTCATTTAGCAATAAACTTTCATTCAAATTTTGAATCCAGTACGGTGAATTACCGCAGCTTAGTTGAGGTAAAATAAGATAAGGCTTCAATTGCGAGTCTAGAGTAAGGGCATTGAGGCTACTCCAAGGGTAACACAAACCATTACCCAACCATTGTTGGTCATTTACTTTTACCCAACCCAAATAATTACTCTGAGGTATATCGGCACCAGGTACATACAAAGCTATTTTGAGTGTATCGGGCTGCAATTTCCAAGTACTATTATTCCACCCGATTCCTGAAGTTTTTATTGCTTGAAAATGCTCTGATGTTCGCTGTATCCACCCCAAAGGGCTTTTGGGTATATAGGTAAATGTTCCGTTCAGCAAAACACTATCCTTAGCGGTAACCCTCCAATAATACGTAGTGGTATCATTTGCAAGGCCTTTAAACAAATAGCGAAAAATACCTTGATTTGTAATACTTTTTTGAAGTAAAATAGAGCTAAAGTTTGAATTATCAGCAACCTGCAACTGCACCAAAGCTGATAGATTCTTGACGCCTTCTAACCAAATATCAGAGCTTGAAACGATTGCCCAATTGGATGGATAAAACAATTCTAAGGTCTTTTTCAGGTAAATATCCCTTAATTCAATATCATTATTTCCTTTATTTATTTCTTCTAAAACTCCCTCTTCGTCAAGCGATAACCTAATATTTAGAAGATTATTTTGCCAATCAGATTTTAATAAAACCTTAAAAGATACAGAATCTATATTCGCCAAGGGGGTTTCATACAGTTTTTGAAAAATATCCTCTTTGTTGATATACAAATGAAGTGAAAATGGCAATTGGGAAACTCTCCCATAATTTACTATCGCAACTGTTATTCTTAATGAGTCTTGTTGTGTGTCTACAGTCAAACTATTTTTGACAAAAGCAATATCAGGTAATGCTACTGCTTTGAATAGCCGAATAGCAGGATCTCCTTGTAAAGTAAACTGTTGTAGAGTGGTTTTGAGATAAGGGTCAGCAGACTGATTTTTAATAACTTGAGCATGAACTTCTCCCAATGTTTGAGATAAATTCTCCTGAAATAATTGCTGATAAAAGGTTTTTGAAAAAGTATATAGGGAATTGGGGTATGCCAAATGTGTATGAGCCATAAAAGCAATAGCACCACGATTGGGAGATAACACCCAGTCAGTACTCAATGCTTTTTTTTCTGTAAAAAAATCGCCTGCATCACAGCCATTTACTAATACAAAAGGATATTTATCTTGGTTATGATATCCCAAATCTGGATTGCTCACATAGCCAATATCAAGGTCTAGCTGACCTATAGCCGAGTGCCCGAACAGGGTAATCATTCCAAGTCCTTGATTGACTTCTTCAGATACATTACGTACTTCAACATAGGCATCCGTTTGCTTTCCAATGGTTCGAACCGTAAAATTTTGTTTCTGAGCAATGTCAGCCAAAGAGTCCAAATAATTTCGAAATAAATTTTGCTCCACCCCATACCTTCCACCACTCAAATGCAAAAGCTGTTTACGCCCAAAATAAGTATTATCCTCCTTTTCAAAAGCAATTACTTTATTTAGATAGGCCTGTACATCGGCATTGGTTTCGGCAGGAAGACGACCTATCGAGCTATTTTTATTTATCACAAAGGGCGTATCCGAACAAGGGTAACCGTAGGTTGGTACAAGGTCTCTGGCAAATGCAATAGAACTCTTTCTTGCTATTTGTGGATATGCTCCAGTACCAATCAGAAAGACATAGAATGGATTTTTTTTATGTTTAAAACACGCAAAATAACGCTGAAACGCCAGTGTTGATTTATTGCCAAAATTAAAATAGTCATATAGCATACGACTAGTTACTACTTCGCAACGGTAGGCTCCTCCTACTTCCGAAGTTCGATAATCGGCATATTGCAAAGCACTATTCCATAGATTTTCATGAGTGACTATCAAAAAATTAGCCGTGGTATCGGGTTGCCACACGCGAGTTGGAGATAGATTTGTTATCTCTGTAGGATTTTCCCACAAAACAATTTTAGTAGCTTTGGTAAAAATAGTATCTCCTATCCGAAGCGCATTTTCAGGAAAATATCTATCTGAAATATTCCAAACTTTTAGCGTTTGGGAGCTCATTGGTATTTTTTTGGGATAAGGTAACCTCCACAAATACTGTCCCTCTTTCTGCTCAAAAGAAGCTGCGTAATCGTATTTGAAACTGGCAATAGCAAATAATGACTCTACTCCTTTTATATTCAAAATATTTCCTTCACTAAGCAATATCGTACCGTTTATTTCCTTAATTTCAGCAGGTTGCAATTCAACTACCGTAACATATTGAGAACCTTGGGTTATTTCTAATACTTGGTTAGTTCGTTTTTGACTAATAAGCCGTATCTTAAAATTAATGGTATCTTCTGTTGATTCAAGGGTATTGAAAGTAAGCTGTGCAGGAGTGTTTGATGTAAAACTTTTGCTCATCCAACCTTCTGCTTTTTGGTAATTGGAGTCCCAAACTTGCTCATTATCAAAGGGTGTTAAAACAAGCCCCGCAAAATAGCTATTGGAAAATACTTGTGCTTGCTCCTTACTTGCTATCAAATTCACGTGATAGCTTTCATTCAAACTACATGCTTCGGTACCTATCCGAAACAACGATTTTTGAGAAGGCTCATACGTTAATTGGTAAGTGGCTGTATCTGAGAAAAGGCTATACGAAGGATTTGCTTGTGCTTGCAAAGATTCATATAAAGAAGAGTCAAGGGTACCATTGTTGGGTTCTCCTAAAAACAAAATATAGTCACCTGATTTTAAATAGGAATCATTTTTGCTATGAATTTCTAGCGCAATCTCTTGCCCTTGCCGATAGAGATGGATATATTGGTGCTCGATAAGATATGGCCAAAAACGCAACATCGTTTCATATCTAATTTGATGCACAGAAGTTTGAATAACAGGAACACTGAGCGATGGGTAATAAGTAGCTATTTGAGCAAAACCAGCAAGTAATCTGGTCATAAAGACCAAACTCAAAAAAATGATTTTTTTCATAAATATAGGTGTAAGTACAATATTAACATAGAATTATTTGAGAGGAAATTTACAAAAAAACTTAAATTTTCCAACAAAAATATAAAATATTCACAAGCTTTACTTCATAATTATTAAACTTACAGCACCTTTTACTTGGTTATATATCATAGTTATTTTAAGTTTATAAATGCAGAAATGATTCTTTGATAACAATTTCGAATCATTTGTAACTCATTATCTTTGCCGATAAATTCGATTATTTTAAAACTTTTGTCTAAAGTGTTTTTAAAAAAATATACCAACTGGCAATTTAATACCTTAAATTCTTCTGATTTAGATGAATTTGAAGCAGATCGTTTGTCTTTTCAAACGAGAGCGATTGTCTTTGCTTTGAAGATTGGCATTATAATGATGCCATTATTGACCATTAGTGATATTCTTGCGCTCAAAGATATTCTAACACTTAACGCATGGACAGGCTATTTGGCTGGACTTGTAGGTATTGAATTACTCTTCATTCTTGCGCATTATCAAATCTCCAAGCTAATACCGCAACACAAAAAAATCAGTACCTTAAAAGCATGGGTTACTTTAGCTGTTCTCACATTAACAGTCATGCAATATGTTACCGCCTTTATGGCTAAACATTATGGAGCAGAACTGTCAATGATAGCCTTGGCAATTTCGTACTTCAATCTTTCCTTTATGCTCAATGCAAAAGAAAGGCTTTATTACAATATTATTTGTTTAGCTTTCTTCTTCTTAGGCTATCTTACAATTTTCCCAAAAGAACATATCCTTTTGGATACGATGTTGGTAGCTGTAGGCTTGAGCGTTACTCTTTATTTTGCAGGAGATATAATCTATAAATTACAGTTAGAAAAATTTGCTCAAAATCGAATTTTATTAACCCAAACTCAAGACCAAAACCTTCAGTTAAAACGAGCTATACGTAATCAAAAAGATATTTTAGAGGTATTGTGTAAAGAAATGGGTGTAAGTACAAATGCCCTTAATTTTGATAATACTGATGCTTTAGGCTATCAAACCAAAGCACTATTGTTAAGATTTGCAGAATATAAACAACAGATTCTTGAATCAAAAGAGCGCTATCAAGATCTCTTTATGAATATGAATGATGGGGTAGCCATCTTATCAGAAAAGGGTGCTGTAAAAGAAGCTAATGATACATTTTTGCAAATATTGGGTATCAAAAGGGAGGAAATGACAACTTTTGATTTAGGCAGATTAGTTCATCCTGAAGATCGAGAACACTCAAACTCCTACTTGAAAAAACTCTTGACTGAGGGCTTTTACAAAAACTATGTTGGAAGGATCATTCGTGGTGATGGGGAAGTTCGCTACTTAGAAGTAAGTTCTACAGCCATCATGGAAGATAATGAATTTAAGGGTTCGAGAGATATAATACGTGATATTACACATCGTAAACTTTCAGAACAAGCACTTGAGGAGGCTCGCAATGCTGAAAAGCAATTTCTATCAACAATGAGCCATGAGATTCGTACACCATTGAATGCTATTATTGGCATCACTCATTTGTTATACGATACTCATCCCAATCCACAACAAATCGAATATTTTGATATTTTGAAAAACTCGTCGCAGTTTTTGCTCAATTTAATCACTGATTTGTTGGATTTTGCTAAGATGGATGCAGGAAAAATCACGGCACATCCAAAAGATTTTGACCTAAAAGGTCTTCTCAAAACTATTCAGCAAACCTTCCAGATGAAGGTTACGCCAAAGGGTTTGGAAGTAGATTTTATGGCAGATATGCGTATGGATCAATTCTATTATGCTGACGAAACGCTTATTTATCAGGTGCTTTTCAATTTGCTAGGTAATGCCGACAAATTTACTGAAAAAGGTAAAATTGGATTAAAAGTAAAAATCTTAGAAAGAAGCGAAGAAGATACTTTATTTGAATTTCAAGTATTTGATACAGGAATGGGTATCCCAGCCGACAAGATAGATTTGATTTTTAATAAGTTTACTCAAATTCATGATAAAAATAAAATCAAAACACCTGGTACAGGCTTAGGATTGTCTATCTGTAAACAAATTGTAGAATATTTAGGAGGAAAAATTTGGGTAGAAAGTGTTGAAGGAAAAGGTACTAAGTTTTTCTTTACGCTTCGTTTACCAAAAGCAATTGCGCCTAATGGGCTAGCGATAGAAGAACCTTTGGCGTTGACACAAACCAAAAAAGCTTCAGAACCTAGCTCTGTTCTTGAAGGGCTAAAAGTACTATTAGTTGAAGATAATGAGCTTAATCGCAAGTATGCTACCACCTTACTCAAAAAGTGGAAGATAGAATATGATATGGCTTTCGATGGTGCCGAAGCATGCCAAAAAGTCCTCGATAAAAAGTATGACTTGATTTTGATGGATATCCAAATGCCAATTATGGACGGCTATGAGGCAACCATCAAAATTACAAATACAGAAAACCCTAATAAAAATACACCAATCGTAGCACTTACTGCTAGCGCTTTAGTCACCCAAAAAGACAAGGCTTTGGAATGTGGTATGTCCGATTATCTTAGCAAACCATTTACACCAGTACAACTCAAAAGTGTTCTGAGTAAGTTTGCAATCATGTAAACTTTTTGGAGTTCTGAGTGATGAGTTGTGAGTTTTAAATTAAAAACAAAAAATATAAATAACTAGTTATCAATAACTTATAATTTATCACTCATCACTCAAAACTCTCTCATGCTACACTTATTAAATCACTACGCCACTCAGGACGAGTGTTCGTTTACACTTTCCTTATTTTTTCAACCAGAACATTTACGTTGGCAGTCTGCTAGACAAGCTATAGGGTTTGCTTGGCAAGATAAGAATAGTTCGAAATTACAAGCTTTAGCCTATTTTTGGCTTGAAAATCAACAGGCAACGAGTCCACTAGCAGCTAGTTTCGGAGGCTTTGATTTTGATAATGAACTTTCAGACAAACAGCTTTTTGCCTTTGTTGAAGCGGTATTTTGCTGGTTGAAAACGCAACAAATTCATGCTGTTCAAATCATTCAAGCACCTGTTTGTTATCAAATACATTATTTGAGACTACAAAAAGTATTAGCTTTCTTTTCTACAAATATCATTTCTGAAACCAATCAACATTTGGCTATTTCGGATATTCCTTTTGCAAAAATTATTGATCCTGCTGCTAAACGTCGTTTGAATAAGTGTGAAAAACAGCATTTTTTTCTAGAAATCAATCCACAAAAGCTTAATGAACAATATGATTTTATTCAAAAAGAACGATTAGCAAAAGGGATACCTTTAACTATTACCAAAGCACGCTTTTTGTCTTTATTCGAAAGTTTTCCTGAAAGCTTCATCCCTTTTACACTATATCATAACAATCAAATCATTGCAACTTGTACTGCTGTAATTGTTGTTCCTCAACAAATCATATATTATTTTCTTCCTGCTAATAGCCTATCTTACAAACCTTTCAGCCCTAGCATTTTACTTATAAAACATTTATATGAATATGCCCAATTGCATAAATATAAAATTTTGGATTTAGGTATTTCATCAGTCAATGGAATGCTGAATGAAAACTTATTTAGATTCAAAAGAAATCTTGGTGCCATCACTACCACCAAACAAATAGGAAAGTTTGAGATATAGAATTGTTGATTTTGAAGCTGTTTAAGCAACTTCTTTGACTATTTTCTCATAAAACCTAGACTATTCTACATTGCCCGTTCGTGATTTTGTATCTTTTTACAAACTCGTTTTGTTAAGGACTTACTTTTTATTTCTCGACAAGTCAAAATTTTACCATTCAACCAATTTTTTGACCATTTATCAAGCTTGAACAAAAAAAACCCCTATAGTACTTTGCATTGCATAGTACCTTTTTATATCTTTGAACTAAGGATTACCCAGTAGTGGGTATTATTCAAGTAAATCGACTAATCACAGCAGTAGACTGACAGAGCGAAAATCTGTATTTTACTGTTTTTTGCTAACAGTCTAGGCTATAAAATATTTAGAAACTATGGATTTGGAAAATGCCAAAGTGCAGATGCGGAAGGGAATTTTGGAATTCTGTATTCTGCAAATCATATCGAGAGGCGAAGTATATGCCTCGGATATGCTCGAAGAACTAACCTCAGCCAAGATTATGGTCGTAGAAGGAACACTTTATCCTTTGTTGACGCGCCTCAAAAACTCTGGCTTGTTAGATTATAAATGGGTAGAATCGTCGTCAGGACCTCCACGTAAGTATTATGTATTGACTGACAATGGTAAAACTTTTCTTGAACAACTCGAAACTACTTGGAAAGAATTGCAAGAATCCGTCGTTCAAATTATTCAGGATAGCTACCACAAAAAGCAAGAGGCAAGTAACACCGAAACGGAAAAACAAGCCTAATTTAACCTTAAACCAATATTCACACAGCGTGAGCATAAATTGAATTTTGCGATGAAAAAGACCATTTCTATTAATATAGCAGGTATTATTTTCCACATAGAGGAAGATGGATACGAAAAATTGGGGCTTTATCTCAAGGCTATCCAATCGCATTTTGCTTCTTATGAAGGTTCAAAAGAAATTATCGAAGACATTGAATCTCGTATAGCAGAAAAATTTTGGGATAAACAAAAACGTGATGCCAAACAAGCTATCACACTAGAGGACGTAGATGAACTTATTGCTTCGATGGGAACCGTATCTGACTTTGAAGCGATTCAGGAAGAAGAAGATTTAGTAACTGAAGAAAAAGCTCAAAACACGTACAGCTCGTCCCAATCAGAACAAAAATCTCATACTTCTGAAAGTTATGAGTATCCCAAATTTGAAAGTTCTAAAAAACTTTACAGAGATACACAACGTAAGCTTTTGGGAGGCGTTTGTGCGGGATTTGCTCATTATTTAGGCATAGATGCACTTTGGGTACGTTTGATTTTCTTAATTACTTTCTTGGGCTTAAGCCCATTAACAGAATCGCCTTTAAGTGGAGTAATCTTTGTTTTATATATTGCCTCATGGATTGCTTTTCCTGCCAATGCGTTTTTGGAAGAAGACGATACTGTCAAGAAATTTTACCGTAACCCCGACCATAAAGTACTAGGTGGCGTAGTGAGTGGCGTATCTTCTTACACAGGTTTTGATTTGGGAATGCTACGTTTTGTCTTTGTACTAATGATTTTTGCCTTTGGCTCAGGAATCGTTATCTATTTGATTTTGTGGGCAATAGCACCTGAAGCAAAAACGATTACTGATAAAATGCAAATGACTGGCGAACCTATCACTTTGGAGAATATCGAGAGCAATATCAAACGCACGCTTAATACCGAAAATAAGCCTGAAGATACTCTCACCAAAGTATTGTTATTGCCTTTCAGAATGATATCGCAGGTATTCAAAGCGCTTGGCCCTATTGCACAATTTGCAGCAACGGCTTTTAGATTTTTTGCGGGTGGCATTATGTTATTTACGTCGCTAGCAATGATTGTGGCTCTGTTTTTTACCTTGTTTGTAGGATTCACGGCACTCGAAAGTGCTAATGTCTATATTGGAGACCATTTGCCTGTAGGATTTTTGGCAAGAGATGCCTCTCCATTTATGTTTTTGGCTGGATTTTTGGCAGCACTAGCGCCTTCAATTGCCGTTGGTATTGTGGGTATTTCATTGCTTTTACGTCGTAATATCTTCACATCTGTGGTATGGCAAAGTTTGCTAGGTATCTTTATTGTAGGCTTGTTCGGGTCTATGTACACAGGTATTAGCTATGCCAAAAACTTTTCGAGAAGCGCCAGTATTCAGCAATCGTCTAATCTTGACTTTGGGAAAAAGACTCCTCTACTTACCCTCAAACACGTGTCTGACCATGTTGAATTTGTACCATCACTTGAAATTATTGGCTACGAAGGCGACGTTTACAAACTTGAAAAAGAATATTATGCAAAAGGTTTTGACAAAAAAGATGCAGAAAAAAATGCAGGGGAAATTCTTTATACATACTCAAAAATTGACTCCGTATTGGCATTTGATGAAGAGTATGAATTTACCGAAAATGCCCGTTTCCGTGATCAGCGTGTTCGTTTGAGATTGTATATTCCCTACGAAAAACCGTTTAGCATGACAAGGGAATTTGCTTCATTTATCGAAAATAGAATCTCTGGAGGGTACTTTGATGGTGAAAAAGATTTATTCAAAGGCTCTTTGTGGCAATTTACTCGTGAAGGCGAACTTGTATGTTTAAACCGTTTCCCTGTAGAAAACAATTATGATAACCATAGCGACTCTTCTGATGATGAGACTGACTTCGCACCTAATGACTTTGTTCAGAAATTCCCGCTCAAAGAATTCAATAAAGTCCAATCAGCTATAGAAACGCCTTCTGAAATTTATATTCATTTTGGCGAAAACTATAAAGTAGAAGTAGGCGGCGACCAAAAAGATGTAGAAAATATTGTAGCTGAAGTCAAAGATGGACGTTTGATTATTTCTCAAAAAGTCCAAAGTAAACAAGCTGGCTTCTTGACCGTACACATTACACTTCCTACTTTGTTGGCACTGAGCCTAGATAAAGGATTTGGTAATGTCCGAATCAAAGATATTCAAACCGAAAACTTACAATTGGATGTAAAAGGTCAGTATAAAATCAGAAGTACAGGGCACATTGGTAATTTGACGGCCGACTTGGGTGGTCTGACCAATCTCGAAGCTTTTGACTTAGAAATTGAAAATGCCAAAATCAATGCTTCTGAAAACGCACATGTTGAAGTAGATGTCAATCAAAATCTGGAAGCTAAGGCTTCTGGCGTTGCACAAATTCGCTACAAAGGCAGTCCAAACCTTCAAAAAACGATTAAAGATAGTGGCGTAATCAAACCTGAAAGAGATTAGACCAGCATGATAGAGGCATAATGTCAAATGCGTTATGCCTCTATTTTCAAAATACTTTTGTTTTTTTTCTACATCATGCAACCTTCCTAAGCCTCTTTGCATCTTATCGACAAATCATAATCATCAATTAATATGAAACTTCAAACCTACTTTCGCCAAGCTATCATGGCTGGTGCCTTATTTTTAGGAGCTAATTTGGCTCAAGCTCAAAGCCAAAAAGATTTTAATCTTTCAGGATTCAACGAAATTGAGATGTCAAGCGCATTTGTGATTGATGTAACTCAAGGCAGTACTTTTAAAGTACATGCAGATGCCGAAAGAAGCGAAGACTTAGAAGATTTAGAAGTAAAAGTATCAGGCAAACGTCTGATTGCCCGCTATAAAGACAAGGGAAGCTGGGGCTGGAATAAAAACCGTAAAAGAGTACATTTTACCATTGTTGTTCCAGACATCAAAGTGTTAGATTTTTCGGGCGCAACAAAATCAAAAATCTCTGGTTTTAACGACTTAGAATATTTGAAAGTGCAATTTTCGGGTGCATCTAGCTCAGAAATTAGTGTTAATGTTGATAAATTACTATTCGATATTTCAGGAGCTTCTAACGTAACACTTAGAGGAAAAGGTAGCATTATGAAGCTTGATGCTTCAGGAGCTAGTAAGTTCAACGCGCTTGATTTTGTAGCAAAAGATGCCGATTTGGATGTTTCAGGTGCTACAAGTGTACGTGTAAATGCTTCAAAAACATTGAACGTTGAAGCTAGTGGTGCATCTTCAGTACGTTACAGAGGTACTCCTTCGGTACGTAGCGATGCGTCTGGCGCCTCATCAGTAAGAAGTGAGTAAGCTGTTAAACCTCTTTAAATACTCTTGATACAACTAGAAAGCCCTGTTTAGATTTTATGCTAAATGGGGCTTTCCAGTTAAAATGGGCTATTGTAAGAAACTAGATTAATTTTCTATTATAAAATAGTCGACTAGTTCGAGACTTAGTCTCGGACTAATACTTTTTTCAGTTTCTAAACTGTATTAAAAAATAAGTCCAAGACTAAGTCTTGAACTAGTGTGGTTCTACCATTTTCAAATCCACCGTTTTCAAATCTTCAAATTACCACATTTTCAAATTATCTCTTCGGTTCATTCAATTCTATCACATAACCATCTGGGTCGGTCACATAGATTTGGTAAGCACCATCAAATCGCTGTTGACGATGATAAGGAACTTCTTTTGACTTCAAAAACGCCTCGATACCATCAGCAGAATTACTTGGAATAGTTAGCGAAAAGTGCGCTCCATTTCTATCGTTATTACTTACAGGGTCTTTGCGACCAAGCAACAAATGTAGCTCCTGTCCCGGTGCTATCTGAAACCATCTACGTATCGAAATCAAGTTATCTGGCACGGTCACGGGTGACAAACCTATGATTTCTCGATAAAAAGCCGCACTGACTTTAAGGTCTTTTACCGCCAGTCCAACGTGATTATATGACAAAATGGTAATTCCTTTGGGTGTGTCTTGTGCCAATGCACTTTGGGCGCCGATTCCAGCAAAAGCTAACGCCAGTAATGGCAAATATGACAATTTCATAGTTATTAGGGTATTTAGTTGATTATCAAAATTTTATATAATGGTAAGATGTGTAATTAACGGAAAGATTAACTCTTGAAAAAATATTTCTAACAAATGACTTCATTTTATTTGAAAAACTTGCCCCGAACTTTATATTTTTATAGTAGTAAAATTTTACATCCTCACAATCATAGACTGTTTGCGTGAAAGATGCCGCCATTCAATGAATATTTTTGCTAATTCGTATGCCTAATGCTTGGCGCCTACAGCCCAAAGCAATATTCTAGTATAAGCATAGAGCGAATTTCGCTAATATGGTTTGCGTGAAACTTGAGAACGTGTATTCTGACTGGACCATTTTTTAGACTGATTTTTAATGAAGTACATAACATATTTAATCTTACTGAGTATTTCGGTAAATTCTTTTGCCCAAAACTCTGTAAAGCAATTATCCTTACAACTAACACAATCTGCTCCAAACGATTCCTTGAAAGTAGCAGCTATTTTCGAGTGGATTACTGGCTCTATCCAATACGATTTGGAGACTTTTCAGCAACGGCTTCCCTCCCTCGATTTGGGTAATTCTCAATCCAGTGCTGTGGTTCTCAATACTCGAAAAGCAATTTGTGGTGGCTATTCTAATCTTTTTTATGACCTCTGCAAATACGCAGGAATCAAAACCCAAGTGATTGAGGGTTTGGGCAAAATTCGCAATTCATCCAATCCTTCCGACTCTACTTTTCGGATAGAAAGCCATGCTTGGAATGCCGTAAAACTCAACGAAAAATGGTATTTGCTCGACCTCACATGGAGTTCGGGCGCCATGATCAACAACACCTACCAGCAACGTCGTTCATGGGAGTTTTACATGATTTCTCCTGCGGTTTTCTTACTAACCCACTACCCTAGCGACCCCGTATGGCAGTTACAAAAAAGAATTATTTCGTATGAAGAATTTGTCAAAGGAAGCCCTTTTCTGAAAACAAAAAGATTTGATTACGAAAGAATTTTAGCTCAATATGAAAGTCTGGACTCTACAACTCAGGTGTTAGAAACCCAAGAGCGAATCATTGCGCATGACCCCAAAAACGATAATGCCCACAATATGTTGGGGTATTTTTATGCTACTCGCTCCACCAAAACACTGGAAGAGTACACCGTCATATCACGCTTGATTAGGGATAATAAAAATCCCAAAGAACAACAGGCCTTGGCTTTACAGTATAAAAACAAAATGTTTGAACTACTTCACAAAGCCGAAATGGAACTAAACAAGTCCTTAGATTATTATAATCATATAGGTCCTTTGGCTCAAATAAAAGGTGTTTTAGATAATAAAAATGCTATTTATAACAACTTAGAGGCAATCCGAAAGGACAAAGAAATGATGAACAGATACTTTGCCATTTTAGGTCGAAACAAACGATGAACAACTACGATGTAATTATTATTGGTGCAGGCCCAATTGGATTAGCTTGTGGACTAGAAGCTCAAGAAGCGGGTCTCAGTTATTTGATTTTGGAAAAAGGATGTTTGGTCAACTCTCTCTACAACTATCCCGCTAACATGACTTTTTTTAGTACTTCAGAAAGACTAGAAATTGGAGATGTCCCTTTTGTTTCTAACAATGCAAAACCAACGCGTGCGGAAGCGTTAGAGTATTATCGTCGTGTAGCGGTACATCGTAAACTAGCCATTAATTTATTTGAAACCGTTGAATCGGTTACTTCACAAGAAAACTTGTATCAAATCACTACAAGTAAGGCACAGTATTCATGCAAAAGCATCGTTATTGCTACAGGCTTTTATGATATTCCTTATTTGATGGAGGTTGAGGGCGAAGATTTGCCTAAAGTAACGCACTATTACGAAGAACCGCATTTTTATTCTATGCAAAATGTACTCGTGGTAGGTGCCAATAACTCTGCCGTTGATGCTGCCTTAGAAACATGGCGTAAAGGTGCCAATGTTACCATGGTTGTCAGAAGCGAAGGAATTGGTGAAAGAGTAAAATATTGGGCAAAACCAGATATTGAAAATCGTATCAAAGAAGGTTCTATTCAAGCATTTTTTAACTCAGAAGTAGCAGCAATTCGTCAGCATGAGGTAGACATCAAAACGCCAGAGGGTATCGTTACGATTCCAAATGATTATGTAATTGCCATGACTGGCTATCAGCCCAATCTAACTTTTTTGGAGAAAATGGGCATTGAGCTTTCTCAGGATGAGGTTCGTAAGCCATTTTATGATGATAAAACGCAAGAAACCAACTTACCAAACGTATTCTTAGCTGGGGTTATTTGTGGTGGTATGAATACCCACTCTTTGTTTATCGAAAACTCCCGTGTGCACGCCACACATATTATGGATACTTTGAAAAAGCGGTTTCTGTAAATAAAAGCAAAAAGGTGCTGGATTCTCATCCAGCACCTTTTTTGCAAAGGATTCCCATCCTTTATTAAAATCCAAAATCAGCATTATAGCGCCCAGCACGGTCGTATAAAGACTTTACAGGGATACTCAGTCGTTGTCCAATAGGTTTGCCTCCTCTATAGCTTTGAATTTTCAAGAAAGAAGCATTTTTAGGAATATCCAATTTGCTTTGATATTTTGGAGAAAAAGCATCGGGGTTTGTCCCATCAAAAGTAAAATACAAATCCAAGCCTTTAATTTCTGAAAGCATCTCGATTTTGAGATTTGCACCTTCCTTCATGGTTCTAACCAAAGGATCATATACACTACGTGAATAGTTGATAGAAGCTTCGTCCATTCTCAAAAATTGGTTTTCCATTTTGGTAATAAAATAGTCCCAATTTCGCTTTTCTTTCTTACTCCATAATACCTCCGACAAAGCCCACGCTCGTGGATACATCATATATTCAACATGGCGAGAATTAGGAATAGACTCCGTCCAAAGATTCCCTTGTCCACCCAAAATCAAGGAAGAACTCACGCTAGCAGGTGTTGGCTCAAAATTATACACTCTCTTCAAGCGTAACAAATCATAGGTCATTGGTTCTGCTGTTGGCTCACCTTGGTACAAATCCAAATAGGCAAAAGTATTGGGCGTCATTACTACGGCATGATTTTGTTTGGCAGCCTCTATCCCACCTTTATCGCCTCGCCACGACATTACAGTAGCTTCTGGAGCTAAACCTCCCTCCAAAATTTCATCCCATCCTATGAGTTTTTTGCCTTTGCTCGATAGGATTTTTTCGACTCTTTTGACAAAATAACTTTGTAATTCAACCGTATTTTTCAAGCCCTCTCTTTTCATCAAAGCTTGACATTCGGCACTTTTTTCCCAGTATCCTTTATAACATTCGTCGCCACCAATGTGGATATAGGGGTGTGGAAAAAGCTCGGCTACTTCGCCAAAGACTTTGTCTAGAAACTCATATACCTTTTCGTTTGATGGACAAAGTGAGTTTTCTACATCTCGGTAAAACTTCCATCCTGCATTCACCTGAAACTTATTGCCTCCTGCACATGACAATTCTGGATAAGCCGTCAGAATTGCCAAACTATGCCCTGGCACATCGATTTCTGGCAAAATTTGTATATATTTTGATTGGGCATACGCCACAATTTCCTTAATGTCTTCTTGGGTATAAAATCCTCCGTAAGTAGGTTTCTCGCCTTCTTGAGGTAATTCTCTTTCCCACCAATTACCCACACGTGGCACTCGCCAAGCTCCTACGCTGGTGAGTTTTGGATAAGATTTTATTTCGATTCGCCAGCCTTGATCGTCGGTCAAATGCCAATGAAAGGTATTGAACTTATAACGTGCCAGTTGGTCGATAAAACTTTTGATATATTCCTTCGGGAAAAAATGGCGACTTACGTCCAACATAATGCCACGCCACGCATAACGAGGATAATCGATGACACTACTCGCTGGGATTTTCCAAACCATTCTTTGGTACTTTTTACCTTCAACTTGTTTGGGAAAAAGCTGAATCAAAGATTGAACGCCATAAAACAAGCCCGCAGGTGTTTGTGCTTTAATGTCGATATGTTTAGGCGTAATATCCAAAGTATATCCCTCCTCCTGTCCAACGACTTTGAAAGGTGTACTTTCCAGCTTAAAATTGATATGTTTTCCTATTTTGGGTGTCTCCAATACAGGTAGTTTTACCCCCGTAGGAATAGCCAAAGTCATTGCCAAAAACTCAGCAATCTTTCGTACTTCTAGATTTCCTTTGGGTATATGAATACGCGTATCGGCCGTAAGGACAAACTCGCCAAGTGCTTTTTGTTGGGCTACAGGTTCTGGGATAATTTGTTGGGAAAAAACAAGAGGACTACTCCACAATACCAAGGCAAGGAACTTTACTAATTTCATTATTAACAAGAGGTTTTACAGTACGAGTGTTGAATGATGAATTGCAAATTATGAATATAAATTTCTAATTGTCAGCATTTTACATTTAGCAACCATACAGAATAATATTTATCTATTAGGCAAGAGGCACAAGGCAAATAGTTTTAAACACTATTTGCCTTGTGCCAAGAAATTAAATATGATTTTGACCTTACGCCCTTTAGAGCTTAAAATCTATCCTAAATTCATCATTTTACGAATGTACTTTCCTACAATATCAAATTCCAAATTGACGATATCGCCTACTTTCAAAGTATGAAAAACTGTATGTTCATACGTGTAAGGAATAATTGCCACACGGAAAGTATTGGTACCTGAATTAAAAACGGTTAAACTGGTTCCGTTAATACAAATAGAGCCTTTTTCTACCGTAATATTTTGTCCTTCTGGTTCATATTCAAAGTCATATAACCACGAACCGTCTTGTGGGGTAATCGCTGTTACACGACCAATTTGGTCGACGTGCCCTTGTACAATATGCCCATCAAAACGACCATTGGCAGGCATACAACGCTCAAGGTTTACTTTTGAGCCGACTCCCAATTTTCCAAGATTGGTTTTCTTCAAAGTCTCATCAATCGCCGTTACTGAGTATAGATTTCCTTCTATGGCAATCACCGTAAGACAAACCCCATTATGAGATAAACTTTGGTCGATTTTCAACTCATTGGTAAACGGACAAGTGAACGTAAATGTAATATTTGTACCTTCTTTATGAATATCCACCACCTCGCCGATAGCCTCAACAATTCCTGTAAACATAGTTGTAAAAGATTAAAATGAAAATTTGCATTAGCAGGCGCAAAGTTAAGGATTTATTGGAATCGCTTTCACTTCAAAACTTGGCGCCTTTGTATTCTTTAACAACAAGCTCCAACAAATGATTGCCTCTATTGTTATCTTTGCAAACAAAGAACGAACAAAAGGCGAATTTCAGAAGCAAATGAAAAATTTAAAATGGATTATCGGTTTAGTGATTTTAGTCATTGTTGGCTATACCATATTCAACGGAAGCGAATCGGCACCAAAGCAGGATAACGCTGCCTACACGCAACAACTCCAAAAGGCTCGTGAAGAAAAGGATCAGTCTCTCAAGACAGACAAAGATTCTCCCATCGAAGACAAAGCTACTTTCAAAGGATTATCGTACTTTGAAATAGACCCAACTTGGAAGGTTTTAGGTAAAATAGATAAAGTAAAAAGTGGTCAGAAATTCGAAATCCAAATGACAGGAGGCGAAACAGAAACCTATGAACCTTACGGAAATATTAGTTTTGAAAAAGATGGCAAAAAGGTTTCATTGAAACTTTTTATCAATAGTGAAGGAATGTTGTTCTTACCTTTCAAAGACTTGACCTCGGGTAAAGAAACATACGGTGCAGGAAGATATATTGATCTTGATCCTAAGAATGAGAAAGATTCACAAATTGAGATTGATTTTAACTTAGCCTATCATCCTTTTTGTGCCTACAACCATACCTTTACTTGTCCGCTACCTCCAGCAGAAAACCTCATTCCAATGGTAGTAACAGCAGGTGAAAAACTCTAATTTGGTTGGAGATATGGGATATAAGATTTCGGAAATAAGGCATATTCCTTCATTTCCGAAATCTCAAATCCCAAATCCGAAATAGATAGCTGCTAGGCTTCTACCTCCTCATGTAACACCGTCAGTACTTCTGTATCCAACAATCTTGCGGCAAGGCTCAAAGTCTTGATTAGTTCATAATGAAAATAGAATTTCATCGTATGAATTTTATCTTGATAGAACGCCAGTTCATCGCCAGTCGGCGCTGATTGTTCTATCGCATTTTGTGACACAACGCCTTGTTTCAACCATTGCCAAGCCACGGTGATAATACCAAACAACTCCATATATAAAGTAGCATCTGCCAAAAATACCTCATTGTTTCCTTGGGCGGCTAAGCCAAGCAAATGCATAGTTACTTTTTGTAAACGACCTAACTCCTTTTCTAGCTTTTCAGCATACGGTAACAAAACTTCATGATTTTTGGCTTCTATGACGGTTTTCATCACTTCTGCAAAAAGAAGTTGAGGCGCTTTGCCACCATTCGCAGTAACACCTCTACCCAGTAAATTCAAAGAATGGATTCCCGTGGTGCCTTCATAAATCGACATAATTCTTACATCACGTGCCATTTGCTCCAACGGAAAATCTTCGGTATATCCATACCCTCCAAATACTTGCAAACCTTCATTTACCGCTTTGATACCATATTCGGCTGGATACGTTTTGGCAACCGTCGTCATCAAATCTAGCATTGTTTGATAAGCTTTTGCCTCCTCGTTGTCACTACCCAAGCCATGAATCATATCTTGCCACCAATAACATTGAAACAACAAACCAATACAACCTTCGACAATCGCCTTTTGGAACGTCAACATACGACGCACATCAGGGTGATTGATAATGAACGTTTGTGAGTCAACGAGATTCTTATTGGTTAATCTACGGCCTTGCGGACGCTCTTGGGCATACTCCAAAGCCGCATAATAAGCAGCCGAAGCAATATAAGTACCACCCATACCCACACCCAAACGAGCTTCGTTCATCATTTGGAACATATATTGCAAACCACGATTGGCCTCTCCTACCAAATACCCTACAGAATTATCCTTATCACCAAAAGTCAAGTGCATCGCTGGCGTAGCTTTTTGACCCATTTTATGATAAATACCTGTCGAAACCACGTCATTGTCTATCGTATAATTACCAGCGTCGTCGGCTCTAAACTTCGGTACCACAAACAAAGAAATACCTTTGGTACCCAGCGGAGCGCCTTCGATTCTCGCCAAAACCAAATGAATAATATTATCGGCAATATCATGATCTCCCGCAGAGATAAATACTTTTTGCCCTTTGATTTTATAGGTTCCATCTGCCTGAGGTGAGGCCGTAGTCACGACATCCGACAAAGAACTTCCTGCTTGAGGTTCAGTCAAGCACATTGTGCCTGTCCACTCAGCGGTAATCATACGATCTGCAAATTTTTCTTGTAATTCTTTAGAGCCAAAAGAATAAATCAAATGTGCCGAGCCAGCAGTCAAGCCCGTAAACATGACAAATGAATTGTGCGCAGCTCCACGAATAAACTCATTGGCGGCATTGACCAACAAAGGCAATTGCTGTCCACCATGCTCATAGTGGAAAGTGGCGCTAATCATGCCAGAATCCCCCATCGCTTTCATATAATCCTTTACAGCAGGATGCACTTTTACCTGCCCATTGATAAGCTCAGGTTGTTTACGGTCAGATTCCACGTAGGCAGGACGCATGATTTTGTCGGCAATTTCCTCAGCCGTATCCAATACCATATCAAACATATCAGGCGTGTAATCCTGAAAATGAGGATACTGCGTAAGTTCTCCCACTTTGAGTACCTCCTTGAGCATAAAGTCGAGATTTCGACGAGAATATTGTTGTGCCATATATTAAATAGGATTTTATTTCTTTAAAAGTTATATTCTATTTTAAGTAAAAATAATACAAATAAAAATATTATGCAAGCATACCATTTATGATAAGAATTACTGAGCTGTAAGAATTTGTCTGATTTTTATCATGACTCGCTCCTACAGCTCAGAAAGGTAACTTTTATCTTTTTTTGATTTGGAAATCTAAGTAAGTTTTCTAAAATTTGCTATAACTAAGAATTTAGTAGTTTTTTCTAAATTAAATTTTTACTCCTATTTCTAAACCTCATAAAATCATGTACAAAACCTATTGCCTTCTCTCTTTTTTCTGGATATGCTTTCTATTTAAAAGTCATAGCGCTATTCTATATGCTGAAAATATTCGTACCACTGATTCCACGTTATTAGATATTCGGGCTTCAAAAGAGAAGCCGTTCAAATTCTACTATAACGATATATTTGGTGAACGTCCTGTTTTATACGAAATACAGAAAGATACTCTGTTAAAGCTATACTTCGACTATCCTATTTTGGTGATTGTAACTGATAGTACTCCCACTCGAAAAACACTTTACAGTAAGTTTCATGGGAGATTTACGGTAAATAACTTCTTAGTCCAGCCCAACGAAACAATCCTAGTCGAAAAAGATAAGGAAAACATCACTCATTTTAGTACCAAGGATAAAGTGCGTACAAATGAACTCAACTTTTTTGTCGCAATGGAAAAGGAGCTGGGCTTATTTGAAGGTTTCGGAGCCGATTTAATGCCTGTCCAATCCACTCCCATTGATGAAATTACATTTGCGAGAGAGAAATTCGAGAGTCGTATGCGTTTTTTGAGTAAGTACCAGCAAATTTATGAATTAAGTCCCTCTTTCATTTCACAATTACAAGCACTTTTTCTATTCAGAAAACTCTCAAGCTTGATGTCTGGCTATTATTCTGTTTATAGAGGAACATTTAAAAAGAGTCATGAGCTGATTGAGCAGGAAATAAGCACCACTGTAAAATTAGATGAAGCTCTTTTCTATTCAAGCGAGCAAAGAAGTTACGTTCAACAATTTCTATACAGTTGGGCACTTAAGAGAAAACAGCCAACCGACGCAGCTACCTTGATAAGCATTGCAAATGAAACATTTAAAGGAAAAATTCGTGAAATGGCAATGTATGACTCAATTCGTGCTGCGGTGGTATTAGGACAAGAAAATACAAACACGACACTGGAAGCATACCTACAATATGCTTCGGATAGCTTTTTAAAAGAATACGTCATCAAGAGTTTTCAACCACAAATACTGGCTAAACGATTAGGGGTGAATAATGACATTTTAGATAGCGAACTTATTTCAAACAAAGATTTGGAGGCACATACATGGAGAGAGCTATTGAGTACAGACGAGCATAAACTTATCTATCTAGATTTCTGGGCTTCGTGGTGTGCTCCCTGTAGAGCAGAAATGCCTACTTCAAAGCAACTTAAAGAAGAATATTCTACTAAAGGAATCAAGTTTGTTTATATTTCAATTGATGATAATATAAGTACTTGGCAAAAAGCTATTACTGAATTAGGTCTAGATTCGTCGACTCACTATCTGATGCCTGATGGAAAAAAGTCTGCATTTGCTGACAAGTTTAAGGTAAGTTCCATTCCTCGTTATATGCTCGTAGGACGCGATGGTACCATAATTAGCGACAATGCACCCAGACCGACCAATCAACATATACGAAGTTTTTGGGACGAGTTTTTGAAGAAATAAGATACATATACACAAACCCTACAACTATGAAACTCATTCTCATCAATCTCCTTCTTATTGGTACAATGGAACATACAAGTCATGCGCAAAAGCAAGATACAATCAGGGTATTTGATATAGAATCTTTTATGAGTTCTTACCAAGAAATTAGTCCTGATACGACGGTATATATGGCAACACAACATCCTGCAACGTTCCCCGAAGGAAATATGGCGCTAAGTCGTTTTGTAAAACAATATCTACAAAAGCACTCTAAAAGCTCCATTCAAGATAAGGCAATGGTTTTGTGTTCAATCATTATCGAAAAAATGGTTGCATCTCTTCTGTTCATATTCTACCTACCAACAACACCGATAAAGGTCTAGAAGGTCTTGTAAAAGAAGCGTTATTTGCCTCCGCACCGTGGGTTCCTGCTTTACAAGACGGTAAACGATTGAGATATAAAACCTACTTTTCGGTTCAGTTTCCTTAGGTTATAATCAAAGTACGTCTCATTTGTTATTCCTGCTTTCATTAAAATAGCTAAAATTTCAGCATAAATTTTCGTTCATGTGCCTAGTAGTTTTGTTTGTAACCATATTTATATGTTCTGCACAAAATGATGTTTTCATTTACCCTATCGAAAAATCACTAATAAAGTATAACAAATACAAACATTATCAGTGGTTTTGTATTTTATTTAGGCAATGTTTTGGTTAGTGAGTACCTTACCATAGTGTATTAATTGTATCGTTTGCTAGATTTTTACTTCATGGAACAACGACAACAACGATTTTTGGGATTATTTTTTACTGAAAAAACAAGCTTATGGCGCGATGTCATTAACATCATGGATGGATTTCGGCAGTGGATTTATATTGCAGACGAACATACGGTAGCACAAGTAAAAGATATATTTTCGACAAATCATCTTGAAAATCAAGGAGAAGTGCTTTCATCCTCCGATTTCTTTTTGAGAGAGCAAGTAGTGCGAGCCCAACCTGTTATTGATGCTATTGAGCAAAATGTAGCTCTTACTAGCCACGAATCGCTAGTTATTTTTTGTGAGATGACTTGGGCTGTGCGTTCTCCATCAGGCGATATATATTTGCGAGAACTCCACGAAGCATTTCAAAAGTATTTGGCTTCAAATACCATAACCATCGTATGCGTTTATAACGAATCTATCCTGTTAAACGAACAATTATTACTTGGGCTTTTTTCTCATTCCAATATTTATACTGCTGACGGCATTAAAGAAAATCCCTATTTTTTACCTTCTGAAATTATCAAGAAAAATCAGCTTAAACCCCGATTTAACTACTGGTTGTCAAATATTGATTCGCAACGAAGAGATATTACCCCTAAACCCCAAACAGCTAATAACGAAAAAGAGAATTACCCTATCGAAAAAATTTTCAACTCTATGGTAGCGCAAGCCAACGAAGGGCGTTGGAAAATCCGCTGTTTTGGAGAGCTTCGTATTCATCGAGAAAATGGAGAATTGATTGATTGGAATACCAAAGCAGGAGCTACCAAAAAATTAAAAACGATTTTTGCTTTTTTGCTCATTAGAGGTGAAAAAGGTGCTACCGCCGAAGAATTAGCCGACTTACTATGGTCGGATTCTGATAATACCGAACAGGCCCTCAATCGACTATACCATGCTATTCGGTATTTAAGAATGGTCTTAAATGGAAATGGCGAGTCTGTCCGAGATTCATCATTTATTATTCACCAGAGTTCCGTTTATTATCTAAGACTTCCTTATGATAGCTGGATTGATTTGCCCATGTTTCAAGAACTATGTTTTAAAGGCAATCAACATATCAATGAAGGCAATCTTGAACAAGCGAAAATATGCTACGAATCAGCCGAACGACTTTACAGTGGAGACTTATTCAATGATATTCCCATAAAATATATTGAAAATAACGATAATGATTGGTGTTGGAGCAAGCGTTTTTGGTTTCATGAAATGTACCATAAATTGCTGTACAGTTTGGCAAATATTTATAGGCAATTAGGTCAATTATCACAAGCTATCAATTATTGTGATAAAGTTTTGGCTGAAGACCCAACTTTGGAAGCTGCCCAAAAAGAAAAACTCTTAGCCTTGGCAGAATCAAAACGCTTTGATGCACTTCATAGACAATTTAAAATTTATACAGAATCTCTTCGAAAATTTAACATGGGGTATCCTTCTCAAGAAATACGAGATTTATATGTAAATATTTCTAAAAAAAATTAGAATACTACTAAAAAAACCAAAGAAAAACCAAAGGTTTGTGTTTTAGATTTGTTCTATCAAAACAAAACTCAAAACACAAACTCGAAATGAATCCTCCTGTTGGTTGCCCATATCATAAAATAAGTGAAGAGTTTAAACCCTTTGAACTTAGTAATCCTTTTCCATTTTATCAAAAAGCACGAGCAGAAAAACCTGTTTTCTTCAACCAAGAATTAGGCTATTATGTTGTAACACGTTTTGAAGATGTGAAATCTGTTTTTGCCAATTGGAAAGTTTTTACTTCTGAAAATGCACAATCTCCTCTCAAAGAAATTTCCCCCAAAGCAAAAGCCCTAATGGAAACCGCTGGTATGGTAGGACTTTCGGGTTTATCGGGAAGAATCCCCCCTGATCATACTCGTATTAGACGTATCGTAAGTATGGCGTTTAGTATGAGTCGTTTCAAAAAACTAGAACCAAGAATTCGTGAGTTAGCCATCGAAATGATTGAGGGCTTTATTCACAAAGGAGAAACGAATATCATCAAAGATTTGGCCTATGACTTGCCTGCATTTGTCATTTTCATGCTTTTGGGAGTACCCAAAGAGGAGGTACAACAAGTAAAAAGCTGGGCAGAAAGCCGCCTGCTATTAACGTGGGGTGATTTGAGCGAAGATGACCAACTAATACACGCTGAGAATATGATTAAATATTGGAATTATTGCCAACATTTAGTCGCATTAAGAAAAGACAATCCAACGGACGACTTACCAGGGGATTTGGTTCGTTATCAAACGGAAGGATATGAAATTTCTGACCGAGAAATCGCCGCTATGTGTTACAGTGCTTTATTTGCAGGGCACGAAACCACCACCTCTTTGTTAGGAAATGGCATTAGAGAGTTACTGACCTTCCGTGAAAGTTGGGAGGCAATTTGTGCTAATCCAAGTTTAATACCTGGAGCAGTAGATGAAATTTTACGTTTTAGTCCATCTATTGTATCATGGCGAAGAAAAGCCGTTGAAGATGCTGAAATTGGCGGAATACCTATTCCTAAAGGTTCCAATATTTTGTTAGTAATGGGATCTGGCAACCGAGATGAGGCTGTATTTCCAGAAGGAGAATCCTTTGATATTGAGCGTTCTAATGCCAATCAACATTTATCTTTCGGAGCGGGAATTCACTTCTGTTTGGGCTCACCTTTGGCTAAATTAGAAGCAAAAGTAGTTTTAGAAGAATTAAGTAAGCGGATTCCTGATTTGCGTCTAAAGCCTAATCAAAAATTTGAATTTGCTCATAATACCTCTTTCAGAGCTCCTGTAGCATTAGATGTACAATGGCAAAATCAATCCGTTAAATAAAGCAACAAACTCAACAAGTAAAACATGAAATATACCTTATTTTTCAAAGAGGCCTTACCCGAAGATTATCATTTATTGGGTGGTAAAGGAGCAAGTTTAGCTAGTATGACAACGGCAAACTTACCTGTTCCACAAGGATTCTGTGTAACAACCAATGCTTACGCTACTTTTCTAGAATCTGGAAAAATCACAGACATCATCATTGAAAAAGTAAATAATATTGATTGTTCTAACGTAGCTGAGTTAGACTTAGCTTCTGAAGAAATTCGTCAAATAATTCTACAAAAAGCATTACCTGATGACGTTGAAGCTAGTATCAAAACTTCATATCGGGTGTTGTGCGAAATGGCAGGCATGAATAACGATTTACCCGTAGCGGTACGCTCATCTGCAACAGCCGAAGATTTACCTGATGCAAGTTTTGCAGGACAACAAGATACTTATTTGTGGGTTGTTGGCGAAGCCGAAGTACTCGAAAACGTACGTAAATGTTGGGCAAGTTTGTACACTTCTAGAGCTATTAACTACCGTAAAAATCAAGAGATTATCGAAAGCGAAGTATTGATGTGCGTAGTAATACAAAAAATGGTAAATGCACGAACTGCAGGCGTTGCGATGACTCTTAACCCAACCAATGGCGACCGTTCTAAAATTGTCATTGATGCCTCATGGGGCTTAGGAGAAGCAGTAGTTTCGGGAGAAGTAACCCCCGATAATTTTATGGTCGATAAAATTATGTTACAGGTATTAAAGTCAGACATTCAGCATAAGCATATCGAACACATACCTGACCGTGCCAATCGCTGCGTAGTGACTAAAGAAATAGAAGGAGCAAGAGCCTCCCAACCAAGTTTGAGTGAAACTGAAGTAAAGGAAATTTGTAGAATGGCAAAAATCATAGAAAAGCACTACAAATGTCCGCAAGATATCGAATGGGCAATTGATTTTGATTTGCCAGAAGGACAGAATTTTACCCTCCTCCAAAGTCGTCCCGAAACAGTTTGGACACAGAAGAAAGTCGAAACAGGAGCAATTAAAATGGGAATGGAGGGTATTTTGAATACACTCATGAATCCAATTTCGAGTAAAAAGTAATTATTCAAAAAACAACAATAATCATAAAACCATTTGAAAATTATGTCTCAAAAATTCATTAGCCCTTACGATCACCAAGCTCCTGAAGGAGCAGAAGGATGGAAAGAGTTGTATCCATATTACATGGTTTTTCAAGAAAACTTGAAATCCACCGAAGAATCAAAATTCTTTTTTTGTGATTCACAACACTGGCCACAGGTATTTAAGCCTTTTGATGCTATCACGGTAGAATTTGCCGTAAAATGCTTGGGACAATATAATACTCGTCAGTGGTTAATTCCGCCAGCAAATGGTATTGATTTTAAGATTCATAATGGTTATTGTTATATGAGTCCTGTGGGAGTGGCTCCCGAGCTTATTGCCGACCGTGTACCTCAGTTTATGGAAAGGGCAGGACATTATTTCATGAATTGGAATGACTTATTGGAAAATTGGCATAAAAAAGTAAAAACAGTTATCGATGATATGGAAGCTGTTACTTTTGAAGCTCTTCCAGAAGTAATTGATATGGAGTGGGTAAAAAATGGCGTTGGACTTGACCCTACCTACTTTATGATTCAGAATTATGATAAAATGATTGATTTGTGCTACAAAACATGGCAATATCATTTTGAGTTCTTGAATTTGGGTTACGCTGCTTACCTTGATTTCTTTGGTTTTTGTAAAGAAACATTCCCTGGAATACCTGATTTGTCGATTGCCAAGATGGTACAAGGCGTAGAAGTAGACCTATTTCGCCCTGACGAGGAATTACGTATTTTGTCCAAATTAGCCATTGAATTACAGGTCAACAACATCATTACAAAACACAATGTTGATGCAGCCTTAGCTATCCTAGCCGAATCAGAAGCAGGAAAAACATGGCTTGAAGCTTGGGAAAAAGCTAAATATCCATGGTTTAATTTTACTACTGGAAACGGTTTTTATTCAACAGATAAGTATTGGATAGAACATCTTGAAATTCCTTTTGGCTATATCCAAGACTATGTTATACGATTGGAAAAAGGGGAAACTATCGACCGTCCGACAGAAGTCATTGCGGCAGAAAGAGAACGCATTACCGAAGAATACCGAGATTCTATTGCAAGCGAAGATGCTCAAGCAGCTTTTGATGGCAAAATAGGTCTGGCGCGTGTAGTATTCCCGTATGTAGAAAACCATAATTTCTATATTGAACACTGGGCTATGTGTGTATTCTGGCGTAAAATGCGTGAATTAGCTAATGTATTTGTACAAGCAGGCTTCTTTGCTGACCCTAACGATATGTTCTATTTCCGTCGTGAGGAAATTCATCAATTACTTTTTGATTATGGTCGTGGTTGGGCAATGGGCGTACCTTCCATTGGCCCTGATTACTTACCAAATGAAGTAGCGCGTCGTAAAAAAATCATTGATGCTTTATCGACAGCAGCTCCTAAGCCAGCTTTCAACGAGCCTCCAGCAGTAGTTACCGAGCCATTTACTATTATGCTTTGGGGTATCACTACTGAGAGTGTACAAGGCTGGTTAAGTAGTGGCGAAACTACCAATCAATTAAAAGGTATGGCTGCTTCTGCTGGAAAAGTAGAGGGTATTGCACGAGTAATCAACAACCCAGAAGAATTGGGATTGTTGCAACAAGGAGAAATTTTAGTGACCCGAGTAACCGCTCCAAGCTGGGCACCAGTATTTGGCAAAATCAAAGCTACAGTTACTGATATTGGAGGTATGATGTCGCATGCTGCTATTGTATGTCGTGAGTATGGTCTACCTGCGGTAACAGGCACAGGCTCTGCAAGTACCACTATTAAAACGGGTGATTTAATCCAAGTGGATGGTTCAACAGGCGAAGTTGTCATTTTAGAGACTGCCTAGTCAAAAACTAATATACCATAATAATTTACAGGAATTTGAGTCGATTATTTAAGACTAGTCAACTTCTACTAGTTGGCTAGTCTATATCTATCCAAAACATCAAACTGGAACAAAAGCATATTACCTTTTGAATTTGCCTATTAGGCTTAAATTCAACAACATAACCATCAACACGTGTACGCATCGAGCAAAGCACATAATCGCCAAATACAATGACCAATTATCAAGAGATTTTCAAAGCAGCCGAAAAGTATATGCGAGTACGTAAGAACGATGTGCATATTCCACTTTCATTTGATTATGCTTTGCGACTCATTGAGAAATACCCCGATGCCGATGCTGATTTAGCAGCCGCTGGTATCATTTTGCATGACATTGGTTGGTATTCGATTGATGAAGATGATATTTTTAAAAAAGGTTTTCAGTCAGAAAATTTCATGCAGAGCGACGTTCGTTATTTACATGAATCAGAAGGGGTTAGACTTTCAAAAGAGGTATTGTCAAGCTTAAATTACCCAACTGAATTTATAGAAAAAGTAGGCGTAATTATAGACGGACACGATACTCGTGCTTTTGCAAAATCATTGGAAGATGAAATTGTTAGAGATGCCGATAAACTTTGGCGTTTTACAGTTACAGGTGTAAGTATTGCTTGTGATTGGTTTAAACAAACACCTTCTCGTTATTGTAATCGCCTAGAAACAGACATTATTCCTCAATTACACTTACCTGAATCTATAGAAATGGCAAAAGCAGACCTTGCCCAAACACGAAAAGCGTTGTTGTGTGACGTGCTTTAAATATGGAAAATTTTATCAATGGAATGTGGACAAAACCTCGTTCCGAACAATATGCCGATGTCTTCAATCCTTGCACAGGAGAAGTAATCGAAACCTTTGCTTGCAGTAATATTAAAGACGTAAATGAGGCGCTACATGTTGCTAATCTGGCATTTAAAAATTGGAAGAAAACACCAGTGGCTCAACGAGCTGTGTTGCAACACAAGGCTGCCACCTTGATGCGTCAAAATGCAGAGCGTTTAGCCAATAGCCTAGCCAGCGAATTGGGCAGGCCACTTGCGGGATGTTTCACTGAAATAAGTCGTAGTGCAGACTTACTAGATTTTTATGCCGAAGAAGGACTTCGTATGAAAGGCGAAATTCCCCTGCATAATTTAGAGGGTGAAAAAGCCTTAATCGTTCGTGAAGCTATTGGAGTGGTAGTTGCCATTACCCCCTTCAATTATCCCATTACGTTGTTGGTAATGAAATTAGGGGCTGCCTTAATGGCAGGATGCACTGTAGTTGCCAAACCTTCAGAAGATACGCCTATTTCGACTTTAATCTTAGCCGAAATTTTTATGGAGGCAGGCTATCCTCCTGGCGTTTTTAATGTGCTAACAGGCTGGGGTTATGAAATTGGAAACGCTCTTATTGAACATCCAATTACTGCCAAAATTGCTTTCACAGGAGGAACTAGCACAGGCAAACGAATCGGGGCTACGGCAGCGATGCACAACAAGCGAATAACCTTAGAATTGGGGGGGCAATCACCCGCAATCGTTTGTGAAGATGCCGATATAACTACAGCAGTCACTGCCATCGTTCGTCATGCTTTTGCCAACAGTGGGCAGTTTTGTTATCGTGTAAACCGAGTATATGTTCACAAAACTAAGTACCAAGCCTTTTTAGCACAAGCTGTTGCCTTAGCGCAGAAGTTGAAACTAGGGAATCCTCATTCAAATGCTGATATGGGACCAATAGTCAACCAAAAAATTTATCAAAATAGTGAGGCTCAAGTTTTGGATGCCCTTGAAAAAGGAGCAACAGTGCTGACAGGAGGACAACGCTTACGTGGAGAAGAATATGATAAAGGTTGGTATTTTCCACCAACAATTATCTCAGATACTAACCACTCCATGAAGATTATGACCGAAGAAACCTTTGGTCCTGTAGTAGGTATTATGCCCTTCGAAACCAATGAAGAAGCTATTGCTTTAGCCAATGATTCGGAATATGGATTGGCAGCGTATGTTTTTTCAGAACAAGTGGGAACAGGCCTAAGAATAGCTGAGTCATTAGAAGCTGGTTCTGTTTGGATTAACAACATCAGTCGCTCGTATCATGATGTCCCTTTTGGAGGAGTCAAACAAAGTGGTATTGGACGAGAAAAAGGTCACTATGGCATTGAGGCATACACTGAACTGAAAACTATTTACCTGAATTACTAATCATCAACAAACAAATTTAGTGCTGTGTATTCTTTATCAAAATAAGTTGAAATTATGATTTTTAGAGAACAAGACTTGGCACTTTGGGAAGTTGCCAAAGCACACCTAAATGTCCGAAATAACGATGAACATACACAGTTTTCGTATTATTTGGCAAAAGAACTATGTCGGTTTTATCCGACCTCAGACTTAGAAATAGTACTGCCAGCAATTATTTTTCATGATACAGGTTGGTCTAAAATTCCTAAAGAAAAACTCTTTGATGCCTTTGGTCCTAATAATAAATATCCAGAACTCACTCGCCAGCATGAAATAGAAAGTGTAACCATTGCTCAAGAGGCCTTACCTAAATTAGGTTTTTCGAGTGAGCGAATTACGGATATCGTAGCCCTGATAGATGGGCACGATACCACTAAAAATAGCCGTTCGTTGAACGACGCTATTCACAAGGATGCAGATAAACTTTGGCGATATACCCCACATGGAAATAAAATCATTGGAGAATGGTTTGGTATTCCTCCCTCAGAAGTTCTGAAAATATTAGAAGGATTTGTACTACCTACCTTTTTGACTGAAGAAGGAAAGCGACTTGCTATAATGATGCTGGAAATAGCTCAAATAAACAACCAACTATAAGTATTTGACTATAAGATACTTACGACTTAAAGCGTAATAAGACAAATTTATTCAGAAATCTATCCGCTTGGCTAGGTATCACTTATTCTCCAATTGCATAAGTGATTTAACTCAATAGACAAATGTTCAATTTAACAGATAAAGTTGTCGTCATAACAGGGGCAGCAGGAGGTTTAGGAAAAGCATTTGCTTTAGCATTTGCAGAACAAGGGGCAAAAATTGCCGTTTGTGACAAAAATATACAAGGAGCCATCGAAACCGCAAGTGAAATAAAAGGCGCTATTGCTATTGAAGTGGATGTTGCTAACGAACAATCAACACAAAGGATGGCACAACAAGTAATGGATGCTTTTGGTCGCATTGATGTACTTGTTAATAATGCAGCCATTTATGCAACCATTCAACGAAAGCCATTTTTTGAAATTACCGAAGCCGAATGGGATTTGGTAATGAACGTCAACCTAAAAGGCGTTTGGATGGTTTCAAAGGCTATTTTCCCTTTTATGAAAAACAATGGCTCAGGAAAAATTATCAATATTTCTTCTGCCACCGTTATGAGCGGCTCGCCCAATTGGTCACATTATGTAGCATCTAAAGGAGGAGTGATTGGTTTTACTCGTTCGATGGCAAAGGAATTAGGCGATTTTCATATCAATGTCAATACCATTGCCCCAGGCTTTACGCTTACTGAAGCCAGTTTGTCCATAATGGAAAATGCCAACAAGTATGGTGTTGACCGTGGGGCAATCAAACGCCCTTCGTCGGCCGAAGATATTGTAGGAACAGCACTGTATTTAGCGTCTCCTGCATCAGACTTTGTGACAGGTCAAACCATCATAGTAGATGGAGGGAAGCAATTCATTTAAGGTTTATGCTTGTTCTTAAATCATCCTTTCATCCAAATTTATTTAGTAACCAAAGAGATATTGAATCTTAAAACAGAATTATTTATGCCAACAATCACATATATTCAGAACGACGGAACAGCACATCAAGTATCCTTACCAATGGGAGCAACCATCATGGAAGGGGCTGTTCAAAACGACGTAAAAGGCATTGTTGCCGAATGTGGGGGCTCATGTATGTGTGCAACTTGCCACGTGTATATCGACGAACAATTTTTGGATTTATTACCCGAAATGGAAGAAGAAGAAGCAGAAATGTTAGAAGGGGCTTCTGCCGAAATAAAACCCAATAGTCGCTTAGGTTGTCAAGTACGAGTTTCTCCAAAATTAGATGGTATCATCGTCAGAATTCCCGAAAAACAATGAGTAAAAAGGTGGTCATTATTGGAGCAGGACATGGGGGAATACAAGTCGTAGCTTCTTTACGAGAAGAGGGGTTTGATGGTGAAATCGTACTCATTGCTTCTGAAAAAGAAATGCCTTATCAGAAGCCTCCTCTTTCAAAAGGATTTCTGCAAGGTAAGCAGTCGGAAGAAGCTATTCTATTTCGTGCAGCTACTTATTACGAAAATAATAATATTCACTTACGACTAGGCGAAGAAGTACAGCAAATAAAGGTCTCTGAAAAACGGGTAGTTACAAGCTCTGGAGAAACTATTTCTTTTTCTCATTTGATTTTAGCTACAGGAGCAAACAACCGAAAGCTGGTATTCAATGGTACCGAAGCACCTAATATTCTATACTTACGAACCTTAAATGATGCCCAAGTAATTGCCCAAAGACTCGAAAGTAGTCAGCACATTGCTATAATCGGTGGAGGATTTATTGGTTTAGAATTAGCTGCATTAGCAGCCGAAAAAGGAAAGCAAGTAACCGTTATTGAAGCACAAACTCGGTTAATGGAACGAGTTTTACCTGCTGTTATTTCAACTACTTTTCAACAAACCCATGAACATAATGGCGTTCGTATTTGCTTAAACTCACATATTGAACAAATCTCAAACGAGGGTATTCAGACAAAAGAAGGTTTTATCCAAGCAGACCTAATTTTGGCAGGCATTGGGGTTATTCCAGCAAGTTCGTTGGCTCAAGAAGCAGGTATCGTTTGTGAAAATGGCGTGGTAGTAAATGAGTTTCAGCAGACTTCTGTTCCTTATATTTATGCTATTGGCGATTGTGCCAACCATTACAATGTTTTTGCTGGAAAAAACATACGATTAGAATCTGTCCAAAATGCTGTTGATCAAGCAAAGGTAGCTGTAAATCATATCCTAGAACAACCACAAGCCTATCGTGCTGTTCCATGGTTTTGGACAAATCAGTATCATTTAAAACTACAGATGGTTGGTATATCAGCAGGTTTTGACGAATATGTATTGAGAGGAGAAATAGGAAGTGATAAATTTTCCGTTTACTATTTCAAAAATAAACAATTGATAGCTGTTGATTCCTTAAACCGTGCTGCCGATCACCTCAATGCTCGCAAGTTAATCACAGCAGGGATTAGCCCTACCAAAACACAAATAGAAGACTTGGCTTTTAATCTGAACGATTGTTTATAATAGAAGATTTATCGAAAGTATTTCTTAGTATTCCAATTTATCGATAAAACATATCTCTTAGCCAATCTGTTAATTATCATTTTGTATCAAATGACCAGTAAAGCAATATCAATGCCTCTACCCTAGCTGTTCTTCAGTTTAGAAGGTTTTTAAGTGAGCTTTTGTAGGCGCCATCTCATTTTGCATATATTAGGACTCATAGGCTAAAATCATTACATTTTATTCTACTAGGGTACGACTTAGTCGCACCCTAGTAGAATAAAAGTTTTAGTATGTTACCATTCACTCAATTCAAAATGACTCATGTTTCTTAATCAAAAACATTCATTTATTATCTCATCCTTTTCTCAAAAAGATGAAAAACTGGTATATCTACACTCAAAGTCATACCATAACGTAGCATACTCACTTCTGATACCGTATTAGTCAATCCTCCTGACGAAGAGGTAACATTGACCTCTCTCAATTGTGGCGTAATTTGCGCACCTACTTTCAAAGCAATAGGAGCATTTTTGACGCCCCAAACCAAATAACAACCTGGTGAAAAGATTTGAGAAAACTTAATTTTCGGAAAACCATTAATCTCATCTCCTTGTGACCAACGATAGCTAAATGCTGCCCCAATATCAACAATTGGCACAAACAAACTCAATGAATGTCCTCCACGACTATCTCTTTCATATCCTCCTAATACTTTACTTTTTTTACCCCAACTAAAAGCCACGCCAATCGGAGCTGTAATACCTGTCACAAAAGCACTTTGCGACACGCCTCGACTTGAAGCAATGGGTTGCTCAACGCCTGCATATAACCCTGGGTAAGCATTAATATCGAGACTAAAAGCATTTTTGCGTTTGAGACTATACGAGCCAACTGGAGCCGCATATTTATCAATAATTTCTTGTAAATCCGTAGTCGAATCTGAAGTAATTACATCGGTCATAAAATTGGCATAAAAAGTAATTTGATCAAATTTTGCTTTGAGTCGCTCCTTTTGTTTTTTCTGAACCTTGGTGTTATTTTGTGCCATCAATTCATCGATATTTTTTACTTCTGATAAGCTTTTCTGAACACTTTCAAAAGTCTTTTTCTGGCTTGTCAAATCTTCTACTTGTTTTTGTAGCAACTCCAATTGTATTTTGGTTTCTTGTAATTTTTTGATGGTCAAAATTCTCAAAGAATCTTTGTTCATGTTTTCTTTTAGTTGCTTCAAAAGCGCATTAGCTTCTTTTTCTTTTGTTGCTATCAAACCTTTATTTGAAGTCAAATCCTTTTCAACCTGAGCAATATGTGTTTTTTGTAAAATTGCCAAGCCATTATTCAAAAGCCCTAAGCGTACATCTTTGGGACTAACCTCTGCCCAAATAGGCTTCATCGCTGCAATAGTATGCAGTAAGCCTGAACCATAACTTTTAGTATAAAATGCCTTAATAGCTTCGATGGCATCGGTGGCGATGGGTTTCCATTTTTGATTATAAGCACTTTTGTAAAAGCTTGTATCTGGCTCACCACTTTTGAGCAAATACTTGATTTGAAAACCTACATTCACCATATCAAAAATCGATTGGGTATAATGTAAAAAGGGCTTCACATCTCGCAAAGGCAGATTATCGGAGGTAGAATTATAGACAATTTGCTTTTGAATATCATCTAGCATGAGTAAAAACTGGCTAACCGTTTGATTAAAATACTCCAAACGATTATTGGACTCACCGAGCCAATTCCCAAGACTCTGTCCATCTGAACCCACTTTTAAATTATTGAAAAGCAATGCATCTTTTTGGTACAATAGTCCCAAGAAATATCTACCAACCAAGGGGTCAGAAAACTGCTTAAGTGCCTCCGAAGGACGAATCCACATTTTATTGGCAGGGTCATTTGTCAAGTCAATGAGGTTGTCCGACAACAATGCTAACAAACGTATCGTGCGACTCACTTCCGAAGTTCGAATGTCGGCATCGGTCGCATAACGTGTTTTCAGAAAATCTAAAAGTGTCGCAGGATTGGTACCTTTTTCCAATAAATCAAAAGAATGATAAGTCATCAAAAAGATTTTGAAGCTATCTTCCTTCAGCATTTCAGGATGATATTGTTGAATATAGTTTTCAAAATTTTGTGGAATTTTGGTTACATCGGCATGAAAAGCCGCCAACCAAGTATTCCCCAAAGAAGGCAAACGATAGATATTTTCATCATTTTGTAACATCAAATAAGTAGCAGGAAAAAAAGCCCGAAGCTCAGGAATCGTGTCGAGTCGATTTCGGAGTTTATCAAAAAAAGCCAAAGTCAATTCCTGTTTAGTACGTTTGACCAACCATCTGGCGGTTGCGTCCACCATACGAGTGGTCATGTCCAAAGATAACCCCGAGCCCGAGGTCGAAGTGCTTTGTAACTGAGGTTTACGCGTATTGTTAAGGGCATCGGTTGTAACAAATGATTGTGTTTCGAGAATCTCTTTTTCCTTTTTCTTGATAAGATTTTTACTAATGACCGAATCCATAATCGCTATACGTGCACCTGCCATTTCGCTTAAGGTCGAATCCAAATCAGAGGCTATTTCACCCACTTTAAACTGTGTTATTTGAATTGACTCTTGATATTTCTGTCGAACAGAATCGGGCATTGGCTCAAACTTCACATAGAGATTACGGCTCGAAATAGGCAAACGTTCAGCCCCTACAAAATTGGTCGTTTTATATACCACATTGACTTTATAACGTGTATTGAGCGAGTCAATGCGCAGTTTGAGTTTGCTCATGAGAGTATCTATTGCTTTGGCTGTTACACGAGCTTTGTCATTAATTACTGACTGTGCACCGTCAAACTCATGAAAAAGTTTAAAAGCATTGGGCAACTGATTAATCGTATTCAGCTCATTATTGACTTTAGAGAAAGGCTTTTTCACAAAGCTTTTAATCGCCTCATAATCTTTGGCATTCATAACTCTTTTCGTATCCAGATAGCCGAAGAAAGTCCGTTTGGCACCTCCACGGCTTGAATTTGGATAAATTTTCTCCAAAGAATCCTTATACACACGCAAGGTAAGCGCATCATAATAGGCATTTTGAGAAAATGAGGAAAAGCCTAAAAACAGGCATATCCCCACTAATAGTAAACGTGTTTTCATAGACTATTTTATGAGTTAGAAAGAGTAGTCGGCGGTCAGCCGTTGGCTCTTGGAAGTGCATCCTTTCGATGGCTGAAAGCCGAAAACCACTACGCATAGCTATATGCCCATGCCATGAGGGCAAATTGGAGTGGCAAACGAGCATACAAAATCCATTTAGGAAATTGTTTAAATTTATCGGAAGTGGCCATATAAATATTGGCTGGAAAAACTGCTATCAAAAGTGCAATAATTCCCCAAGCAGACCATGTGCGAGTATTTTCAAAAAGTAAACCTATTCCTAAAACAATTTCTGCTAGGCCACTCAGCGCCACCATCAACTGATGAGCAGGAATATATGGCGGCATTATTGCTAGAAAAAACTTAGGCTTCACAAAATGAAAAATGCCAGCCGATATCATTAGTAAACTCAATAAATACATCATAGCGAAGAGATTGAAAGGTTAGGAATATTGTGGATATGAGATTTTTGATTGTGGATTTGGGATTCTGATAAGTTTTTAAAGATAAAATCATTAGATATTTACGAATCCGAAATCCTTATGATAGCTCTACACTCCAGTTACACTAAGGTAGGGATAATTTATGTATCCTAAAACATTCTTATTTTACAGGCTGTTATCTCAAATAGGAAGTGTAACTTTGTGGTCTGTTTTGGATTTTGCAAATTACAGATGCGTAGGTAGACTTCTAAGGCATTTTTTTCATCAAAATATTTTGTACAATGACAGTACTTCCATACAAAGAGCAAGAGGCTAGCAAAAAGGAGCAAGTAGCTCAAATGTTTAATAATATTTCACATAAATACGACTTTTTAAATCACCTTTTGAGCGGTGGTATTGATATTTTGTGGCGTAAAAAAGCCATCAAATTATTGAAAGCTGCTCAGCCTAAAAACATCCTAGATATTGCCACAGGAACGGGTGATTTTGCTATCGAAGCTTTAGCTTTAAAGCCTGAAAAAATTGTCGGCGTGGATATTTCGGAAGGAATGTTGAATGTGGGAAAAGAGAAAATCAAGAAATTAGGCGTTGATAATATCATCGAAATGCAATTAGGTGATTCGGAAAGATTACTTTTCGAAGACAATACTTTCGATGCTGTCATCGTTAGTTTTGGCGTAAGAAACTTCGAAAATTTGGAGAAAGGTCTTACCGATATGTGCCGCGTAATGAAGCCAGGAGGTACATGTATTGTTTTGGAATTTTCAAAACCAAAGTCATTCCCTTTCAAACAGATTTATAATTTCTATTTCAAATACATTTTGCCTACTATTGGTAATATGGTTTCAAAAGATTCATCGGCTTATACATATCTTCCAGAGTCTGTACAAGCATTTCCTGATGGTGAAGACTTTTTGAAAGTGTATCACAAAGCAGGTTTTACTCAGACGCAATGCTTACCACTTACGTTCGGAATAAGTACGATTTACATTGGCAAAAAATAATTTTTGCTGTTGTTACAGGCATATTGGTGCTAGGATTTTCTCCAAAATCTCAGGCGCAACGCTACAAATACAAAAGAATCTATGACGAGTTTTATGATGAAAAACTTGTGCATTTTGGATTTCTTTTTGGTTTTGGAGATGCTAGATTCAACTTGTATCATGGCCCTCAAGTAGCAGCGCCCTCCGATACATCAAGGTCGATTGTTTCGCCAGGCAATTTTGCATTCCTCGTTGGAGGTATTGCCAATTTTACGCTAAGCAAGCATTTTGACCTTAAAACGGGTATTAATATTGCCCTTTATGGTCGTGAAATTGATTACCGATTTGATCATTCGCCAGCTTATCCACCCGAATTACGAGAGTCAACTTGGCTTGAAATACCAGTATTACTAAAGCTAAAATCTCAAAGACGAGGAAATTCGAGAATGTTTGTAGATGCAGGTTTTAAGATAGGTCTTGAGGCAAATGTTCGTAAAAATGCAGCAACGACCACTCGATTGAATACTAAAACAGGAGATTTTTCAATCGAATACGGTATTGGATTTGAACAATTTTTCAAATACTTCAAATTCACCCCAGAACTACGATTCTCACATGGCTTAGTCAATATGTATGTGGCGCCAACTAATCCACTTTCATATTCTAACGCCATACAAAGACTTAATTCTCATTCAGTTACACTGTATTTGATGTTTGAGTAGGCGTTATTTGTTATTGAATAATTCAACAAAAAGCCCTAATTCGAAATGTTCGAATTAGGGCTTGTAAGCTTCCCCAAAAATAGTACGGATTAAAAGTTTAAAAAGTGTGATATTTTTTAACTTTAGGTAAGTATTATGAAAATCAGCAAATTTAGTCCGACCGAAATTGCCAAGATTCTTA